>NZ_LIQF01000004.1 GCF_001418205.1 Marinomonas fungiae
TTATTCACGGTTTTATGATCAAAACCAGTACGTTCACACAGTAGCTTTTTTGTAAAACCACGTCGTTTCATCGCCAACAGCAAGTCTTCACCAAAATGCGTCAGGATTTTGCGCTGCTTTGGAAACAGTACATTGTGTAAGTCACGCTTAGCCATATCACCAACCAAAGGGACTATATTCCCACTATTTAACCGTTAATGGGAATATAGTCCAACTTTGAATCCCAAGCAACTCCAACAATTTACATATAGGACTATATTCCCACTTTACTCAATATAATTGGATTTATATCCCACCTTTAGGTTTAGCTTGCGCGTTGGCCAAGGCGATGAAATGGATCCCTGAATGCCAAAGGTTGCGGATTACACTTTTATGCGCATAAAAATGTAAAATTCCTCACTTTTCTGCGCGTAAAAGTGTAGACTGAGTTATACTACAGGCAGTTAACAGTCTTAATTGGCGGGAAATGACAATGCAGCGCAACTTACTAAACGCCCTAATAGCATGGAAAAATCAACCGGTGCGCAAGCCATTATTGATCGATGGTGCAAGACAAACAGGTAAAACCTATCTGCTACAAGAGTTATTTGGGAACACCTTTGCCAACATCCTTCGTATCGACTTCCTTGAAAACCCTGCTTACAAAGAAGCGTTCGATGGCTCTCTGTCACCTGACGAGCTAGTAATGAACATTGAGTTGTTAACCAACCAAGCGTTCAACCCAGAAACCGATCTGCTGATATTAGATGAAATTGGCGAATGTGAACGTGCCGTTACCTCACTAAAGTACTTTGCTGAAAAAGCACCGTCCTATTTTGTCGCTGCCAGCGGCTCGAATATTGGTTTGCTCAACACCTTCCCTGTGGGCAAGGTAGAACAATACAATTTACGACCACTGACCTTCCAAGAATTTATTTACGCATCCAACGAGCAAGCGCTGATCAAAGCATTTGATAGTCAAGCAAGCACACCGGCAGTACACACCAAATTGATGGACAAACTCACTGACTACTTTTTTACTGGTGGTATGCCGGAAGCCGTTTCTGCTTGGTATCAGTATAAGGATTCAAGCATTCTAGAGCGTGTTGAAAAAGTCACAAAAATTCATGCCGATTTAGTGGAAGGTTATCGCCGCGATTTTGGTAAGTACGCGGGCAAGGTCGACGCCACACTGATTGAATCGGTATTTAATAGCATTCCAGCCCAGCTATCACTTGTCAGCGATGAGTCGGTTAAACGCTTTAAATTTAAGCATGTGCATGAGCGTAAATCTCGTTATAGCGATTTTAAAACCGCGATCCATTGGCTTAACTGCTGCCGCTTAACTTTGCCAAACTACCCTATTGAAGGATTGCCGAAATCTCCGTTAGCGGCCTATAAAAAAGAAAATATGGTGAAACTGTTTCTGTTTGATGTGGGCCTGCTTAATCATATGCTCGGCAGCAGTTATAAAGAAATTAAGCAACAAAACTATGAATACAAAGGTTATGTGGCTGAAAACTTTGTGCAACAAGAGCTCACTGCCATTGGCGTTGACCCAAGCTATTCATGGAATGACGCCCGCGCCGAAATCGAATTTATTTTGGCGACCGATGAAGGCGATATCGTCCCTGTAGAGGTCAAAAGTGGTAAACGTACAAGAGCAAAATCGTTGGCATCCTACGTTGAAAAATGTACTCCAAGTAAAACCTTTAAGTTAACGGGTACACAAGGCTCATCCGCATTAGAGCAAACCAATATCGTGATGCCTTTGTATTTCACGCAGTATTTACCACAGAGATGGTAAAAGCGCGTTGCTTAGACCCCGAGGTCTACACAAAGTGACTTCATAGGTAACAATTTGTAGACCTTTGGTGGGCTTACAACCTTTCAACCAACCCTCAATCGGTTTTTTGCTAACGTCATTTGGCCAGCCTATCGCCTCATCGTTTAAAGCAAATCACTCAAGCGATTTAACAGTGCTTTACGGCTATTATTCGCCACAACAAAGCGCTCAAAGCGTTGTTCAAACACTGCTTCATCCGCTTTGAACTGATAGGCCTCAAACAGCTGATGCAAATAGCGTGATGCCGCATCGTAACCACTGGCGCAAGTGCGATCCGCTTGCTCTTGTGCTTGCTGCCAGTAGTGCTCACGCCGATTGTAAACATCCGTCAACGCTTTTTCTTTTTCTCCTTTTTCAATAGCCATTTTCTTTGCGAGTGCTGCGGCTTGCTCTTGCTGTAATTGGCTTTGCGCTTGCTCAATAAAAGGAGAAATTACCTCGGGGGTTAACCAATACTGGTAGATTTCGTCTGTGTTAGCGGGTTCTTTTCGCGTCAGCGCTAAGGCTTGGTGTCGGGTTAGCTGGCCTTGCTCAAACAGTGCGCGCAATAGCGTGTCTTTCTCAACTTCCGTGAGATTGTTTAGCCACGTATCAAACTGAAACTGGGCTTGTTTGGCTTGATGGCTGGGTTGTGCGTTCAGCACCATGGACAGAGCCTTAACTAATGCTAAGGGAATATCATAGAGTGCCGCAAACGCCTGCTCCTCTTCACTGAGGTGCTCAAAATCGAATTGAATTAACGGCACTCGCTCAACGTCATCATTAAAATCAAACGCTTTGAGCCACATGAAGTACACAAGGCGCCAATCCCCTTGCATTAACCCGCTGCGTAAAGCGGTTAAATGCTGGAAAAATTGGTCGGCATGCTCATCGTCAAAATATTCGTCATACTCCTCAAGGGAAAAAATCAGCAACTGCCACTCATCGTTTTCGTGAACATGAAGCCCATCACTTGAAAAGCAAAGTAAAGCTTCAGGGAGCGTTCCTGCTGGTAGCTTGATGTAGGCATCGATTGAGCCCCAATCGGCATAATAAAAACCGATATCAAAGTATTTTAACATCAGCTCAAAAGGCTCTGCCTTTAAGTCACTGTAGGTGTAATACACCTGAAAGGACGTAGCGCTGATCTCGGCACGGCTTGAAATGGCCCTGAGTGCTTGACGTGCTTTAGCATCTAAATACCCATCCAGACGCTCAAATTTATAGTATTGATATTCGCTCACGATGACCTTGTTATATATTTATTGTGAATTGAAAAGTTTGTTTTACTTTCATTGAAAAAGCGCTGCATTTTCTTGTTTGCGCTGATCCAATGTCTTAGCAATCGCAGACACTGTTGTTTTACTGATCCCTTGCTGCTGTGCCAGATACGTAAATTGGCTGATGGCTTCTGCGACTTCTTCAATGACTTGCCTTGCATCATGCCAATTCGCAAAGCCAGCACTGGTAGCAAGTTTTTGCATCACCTTAAGCGGTGGCGCTTTACCATAACCTCCGAACGCAGTGGCGTGTTCGTTGAATGGATGTGGGCTGTAGGTAACATCATAAAAAGGTGCAGGATTCCATTGACCGTCATCCGCTTGCAAAAACGCCCAGTTTTTACTGTGGTCGTCTTGATTAGACGACAGCAGGTTAAAAACGGCACGGCGAAATTGCAGTTGTCCAGCCGCTGGCGATTTACACAACTGACGGCTGGCTTTAATCAAATCAATGTAATCTAAACTTGGCGTTCGAAAGTCTGCATCCAGTAGCCCGCAAGCGCTGTGCATATGCAATCGACCTACACTGCGCTTTCTGCCTAAGTCGGCCTGTTCAGTGACATAATCAAAACGCTTAAGCGCCAGCCAAGCAGACGCACCGCTTGTAGGGGGTGCTTCAATGAGTTGCCATTGCGGCGGTTGACACTTAGCAAGTTCTGCCATTTGTAAATAAACCGCCTCACACAAACCTTCTTCATGGCCAAGTGCGAGATTTTTAGAGGTAAACTTCACCAGCCAGGCCTCATCTCCAGGCTGAGCAAAGGTTCGACAATGCTGAGTTTCCCCAGCAGGCATATAAATTTGTGCCTTAGGCCTTGCCCCACCCGAACTACCTCCGGCGACTAATGCGGCCAACACCTGTTGCGTATGCCCATCTAACTCATCGTGATTATCATCCATGTAATCTGACATTGAAGCATCGAACAACGTTTGTGCTTCTAAGCCTAACGTCGCTAAATCAATATCCGCGTGCGTGGTGGCTGAAAACTCAGACACCGGAGAAAAAGACAATGCTCCCATGCCTTTATCACCGACAAAGGCTAACCTATCCATCGCCGTTAATTGATTAGGCAGTATGCCCTTTTGCCGGAAAATACGATCTTGTAACAGCATGCCCCAGCCATCGGGCAAACAATCTCCAAATACGCCATGTACTCCTTGGTGCGGCTCTTTAGGTGCGGCTTGAACTTGCCTATTCGCTTGCAAGGTAAACGGTGATAAATTGCCAAACTGCTGCAAATAGTCGTCAGTATACTGAAAAAAAACGCCTTGCCGATTCTGCGCCAAGACTCCAACAGATATCTGCTCACCTGAGCTTAGCGTACGAGTAACATTAAGCTTCTGAATCGGTTTAAAACTCATCTTTTAGCACCTCATCAATACTTGTGGGTATAGCAGCGCGTTCTTTGCTAGGTTGTGTGAGCTGATAAAGCCTATCTAGCGAATCAAGGGTCTGCCATAGCAACAGCAATTGACGAAATGAAATTTGCCCGGTCAGCTCAAATTTCTTAATGGTGGCCGCAGGTACGCAGCTTCGCTCAGCCAATGCAGCGCGCGACAGCTTTGCCTGCTTGCGTAACTCACGTAAATAGGCCGCATAAGCTTGGCTTACATCGGTATCATCAAGTAAGGTAAAATTCATCCGCAAAGACCAAATGGATACAGTTATATCCATTATAGCGAAATAAAACAGAACTTGGACACTATAATATCCATCAGTGCATAGAGTGTTGAAAAAATTACTCGATAAAGCCCTTCAAAACTGCTATTTTTAGACCCTAACAGCAGCGTAAAAACGGCACTGTTTTTCCATTGCTAACCACTAAGATTTAGTAAAAGCCATAGGCAAGTGGTGGGCAGTTTGGTGGGCAAACAGGCATTTCTGAACGGTTTCTTTTCGATAACTCATTGAGTTTGTTGGGGTCTAGGTCGCTACTCAATGAGCAGATCCAAAACATCGAATAATTTCGATTAGTGAGTGGGTAGCAGCCCTATCCACTTTTCTCTGTTCTACTTCAGAATAAACATCGTAATTAATCTAAGGAATCGCTACTTTGGTTGAATCAGGAAGTTAGCTGATCCGTTCTTGTAGATAGTTACCGGTATTGTTTTATTATCGCGAGTAGACTGCTGAGCGAGCATACAAAGCTTAGATATTGATTTTACCTTATGCGGTGTAGTTAGATTCTGGTAACGACGTAGCTCGTCGATAGAGCATGCCATTTTAGCTCTAGCTAAAAGACTGTTCTTAACAAGTAGCTGTTCTTTATCAGGAGAGATTAAAGCAACTAACTGCATAATCTTATCAATTTTTTCATTCAGATGGCTTATTGCGTCTAACTCTGTATGAACACCATAGCGTTTCCAGATTGGCTCGTGATGAGACACTCTATTTCGGAACTCTCTTATAGTTTTTACTAAATCTCTGGTAGAGCCAAGCATTGTTGAGGCACTACGAGAAGGCCAACTTCCTTTGAATACAGCTCCTAAGTGTTTAGGCCATATTAGATTTGGCCCCATAAACTCTGCATCTAAAATGAATTCCCAAGTAGAAAACTCTGTTTTTGCGATGATCTCATGATGCGTTGGTGTAGCGCTCTTAGTTCTGTAGCGCCCCTTTTTATCTTTCCTTACCTGATCTGTTGCCTTTGAAAAGTTATTTTTTATGGCCTTTACTTCAAACGGCTCATTAGAAGAAGAGGTGAACGATTTATAATGTAAACGATTGCGTGCCCACCAGAAACGACCAATGTCTTTTACTAAAGCAGTATCTATTGAGTTCCTAAGAGCTACTTCCGAAGCTGTTAGTAGGGGGTAAATAGCAGAACAAACATGCGTATTCCATAAGTACGCCCCAACCAACTCACTATCATCCGAGTAGCTGAAAACAGATGCATAGCTATTCAAACGTTCATTAGTGATTAATTCGTCTATTAAAGTAGGGCGATAGTTTATACTTCTTGGCATCCGTTGCTTCTTCATAGTAATTAAAATATTGACGAGGTCGTCAATAGGGCTTAAACTTTATCACAAGGTTGGCGTAAGGCTCCAATGAGTTTCAACTTAAGACCTTTCGCAAAGACCTAACTATTTTGCCCCGGCCTAGAGCCGGGGTTTTCATTTCTAGCTTCTGCCACTCAAAAGCTGAACTTTTCTGACAGACTTAAATCTCGCCCCATTTACCCCACCGCCAGCTTCGCGGCCTGTTGCCACATAAAATGAGGCATCGGTGTTTGCAGTTGCCATGTAATGCTCATAGGTTGTGAACCGGTGTGAGACACATATGCCACTTCCCCATAGTTCACAAAGCCCATAGTGCGGCCGTATTCGTCTTTGGTTTGCTCTCGCACAAACAAGAATAGACGTTTGCCGATTTTTTGATGCTGGATGTATTCCAAGCCACGTCCTCGATCCGGTCGTGCGCTGTTCTGTGATTGCCAATGAAACAGTGACTCGTTGATGGCGTAGTCGTGGTACATGGTGGTCGGTGAGAATTGCTTTTCATTTTTATCGAGCGTGACAAACAGCAACTCAATATTATCGTCTTTAATAACAAACACGCCTTCTCTTGCTGGCGGTTGACGCTCAAATGTCGTCGCACCAAATGCTACCATTATCTGCTCGCGAGCGTAGCGAGCATGCACTTTAAGCGGTACCTCTGGCAGCTCGGTCATATCGACCAATTCATGCTTGATGCGAGCAAGTTGCCAGCGAATTACATCGGCCAGCTCCTGCGCCACCCCAAGATGGCTGAGCTGCTTAATACTCTGCGCTAAAGTCGCCAAGCCTAAATCAGGGCCTGGCTTTTGCCAGAAATCATAATGGCACATCACCGCACGTCGATCGTCCACGTTGACACCACTAAAGTCGGTCTCACAAAGCCGTTGAAGGAAGTTTAAATAACCGTAATCGTCACAGGTCAGAATGCGGTTATGTATCGCTTTGCGCACTATTTTAAAGGCTTCTCCGATCTGCGAGCCTTCTTTGACATCATCTTTGGCTTTCGACACCAGCTCAGCCCAGCTGCCGCGTTTATACAGTTCGTTTAAGTCGATATGTGGGTGTTGCGCGATAAAGTTCGCCAGTGTTAGAGGTTGCGTAGAATGCTGGGGGAATTGACGGATCATGGCCGTCAGGCGATTTTGAGTGAGTGTCGCTTGGCGAATATTACTGAGCACCATCTCTTGGGTGCGTTTTGTCAGCTCGATTCGACAACCTAACGGCGCATGCGGGAAGCCTTGTTTGATTTCATCACTGATCGCTTTTGGGCTTCTGCCGACTAACGCCCTGAATTTATTTGCAAAATCGTACTCGGGTCGTGAGTTGCCAACAAAATCCAATACCGTGCAACACTCTTTACCCTCGGCGAGACGCAAGCCACGACCCAGCTGTTGCAGAAAAATGGTGAGACTTTCGGTAGGTCGTAAGAACAACAAAGTATCGACTTCTGGAATATCGACGCCTTCATTAAAGATATCCACGACACACAACACATTGATTTGACCACTGCGGATCGCCTGCTGTTTCTGCTGGCGCTCAGCGCTGTTATCACTGGTCAGTACATCCGCTTTAATACCTTTCAGTAGAAATTGGCTCGCCATGTACTTTGCATGCTCGCGGCTGACACAAAACGCTAACGCCTTCATTTGGCTAATATCAGTAACGATCTCCTGCAAACTCAGTAGTATCTTGTCAAAACGCGCTTGGTTATGAGTATAAAGATTGGTCAGCTGTGCAATATCGTAGCGCCCGCGGCTCCAAGCGATATTACGTAGGTCGGTATCGTCATCGATGCCAAAATATTGAAATGGCGATAAGTGGCGACGATTAATGGCTTCCGGTAAACGTATTTCCGCGGCAATGACACCACCGAAGTCCGCCAAAATATCGCCACCATCATGGCGTTCAGGCGTCGCCGTTAAGCCCAGCAATAAACTCGGCTGGAAATACGCCAACACAGCCCGATAGCTATTAGCCGCAATGTGATGTACTTCATCGATGACAATGTAATCGTAAAAGTCTGGCGTGAGGTTAAGGTGTTCTAGTTGGTTATTCAGCGTTTGGATTGATACAAACAACTGACGATAGTGGGCTGGCGTATGACCGCCCACCCACAGCTCACCGAAGGAACCATCCCGCAATACGCCACGGTAGGCCGCTCGGGCCTGCTTTAGAATTTCTTCTCGATGGGCCACAAACAAGAAGGTCGCGTTAGGCTTCTGTTTTACAAAGCGCGCAAAATCAAACGCAGAAATCAGGGTTTTACCTGTGCCGGTAGCCGCGACCACTAGGTTGCGAAAGCGCTGATGAATATCTCGCTCTACGGCCAGCTGTTCCAAAATCTCACTTTGATGGGGGAACGGTGTGATATCAAAAAAGTGCGCGGTCGTGTGTTCATCGCCAACCCGCTGCTGTCGCAAGGCTTTGTTAAGCTTCTCGGTGCTAGTTGCATCGCCATTAAACGGCTCAAACTCATTGGATGCCCAATAGGTTTCAAATGTACTGAGCGATTTGTCGATGATATGCGGGATCTCTTGTGAGGTGATTTTAAGGTTCCACTCAAGGCCATTGGTCAATGCCGAGTGCGATAAGTTAGAAGAGCCGATATAGCCCGTGTGATAGCCCGTATTACGAAGGAATAAATAGCTCTTAGCATGCAATCGCTCACGCTCAGTATTGTAGCTCAGCTTCACTTCGGTATTAGGTAAACTCGCCAAATACTCGACAGCTTTGACATCGGTCGCACCCATGTAAGATGTGGTGATGATCTTAAGTTCTCGGCCGCTGGCAGTAAACGCTTCCAGCTCTTTGCGAAAGATACGAATGCCAGCCCATTTGATAAAAGACACCAGCCAGTAAATTTTATCTGCGGATAAGATTTCGCGTTTTAACTCAGACTCTAACGACAAGCCTGCGTTGCTACCGCAAAACAGCTCACTTTGTGTCAGGCCTGTTAGCGGAAAGATGTTTTCAACATATTGCTTAAGATTGGCAGCTATAGGATTTTCCAACTCGTATAAAGCCGTAAGGATTTTGCCTTGGCTGCTCAGCAGGTTTTCTTCGATTAAGTCATCGTCTTGAAAACGTTCTTTCAGCCACAGTAATAGCTCATTGGATAACGCGATTTGCTGTTGCAGTTGGTCGTTGCCAGTCGGCACTGAGCCAATAGCGTATTCGAGAATATTAGACAGAAAACGCGACAGCCACACCGATGCTTCGCTGCTACTCAGCGCTCGTTCGCCAACATAAAAACGCTCACGATCCAAACGCTTTTCAACTAGCTGGGTAATTAGCTGTTCATAGATACCCGTCTGCTGCATAAAGTCCCTTTAACGCCTTCTCAATCAATAATGGGACTATATTCCCATATCTCAGCCAAAACTAGGAATACAATCCCACTTTCACGAGTACAGCGGTATGCTTCTTAGGTGGGTCTCAATCGCTGCAATCATCGATTTAGTCAGTGGCAGGTGGGCTTTCTCTTTGGCCCATATTTCGTGAAAGCCTGCTACGGTTTCTTTCGCCGTATCCAACACTAACTTTTCTGGCAGCATGGCTTTAGCGGCTAAGTGTGATAGTTCATCCAGCGTGAAATCACTGAATTTCTTGCTACGACTCACCTTGAGTGATGCACTGTCATCAGGGATATAGGGAATGGTGGAGACAAAGTCATAAGCCGGTGCTATCGATGCGGTGCGCTTGTCTTTGTAAATCACAGACCAGTTCTTCAAGTGCATATCGGCATTACCAATGAGGGTATTGAACACCAATCGACGGGTAAATTCTGCAATGTCCTCGTCTTGCCCTTCTATACCGATAACCTGAGCAATATTGCGCATACTGGCTTTTTTGTATTTATCTTGAGGATAGACGCCAAACACTTGAGCAAAGTCTTCTGTGTGTATCGCTTTACCATCAAAACGGTCAAAGCGTTTGATCGCAAATGCACTGTCACCAAACCTGCCGATGCCATTTGGAATATTCGCTATCTGGTCGATGGGGAGTAGCTGAGTCTCTGGCACATCCATTCCCAACATTCGAGCCAATGTCATCATCGAATATTCGTTTTCTGGCACAGCGTCAAAGCGAGACGACGGCAATTTCACAATCCAAGAGCCACCTTGACCCGTAGCAGGGATCGTCAAACCACCGTGTGCCTGCTGCACCGCTGAGAACTTCAATTGCACACCGGCCAATGAAAAACGCATTGGTGCTTCAATTTTCTTTTCATCATCAATGTCTTGATGCACATTAGGCGGCAGCGCTTCACCATCCGCTGGTTCAACTGTAATCGCGCCAGCTAAATCTTGTCCTAATACCCACAATAGAAAAAACTCCCGTGCAGGGTTTACACCAGCGCGCTCTGCTAGGTAATGACGCATGGTTTCTTCTGGCAGGAGATTGGAAAAGAATGGTGTTAATTTGGTTTGGGTAGGCTTGAAGTTGGTTAACAAGCCGCCTAGCACATCTTTAAAACCAAGCCCTAACACAGGCCGTGATTCATCATTAATGTACGAATCCATAAAGGCAAATAGCGCTCTATCATTGCCAACATTGGTGATGGTTGCGATAGGTTCGCCATAAAGCAAAACATTTAACGTAGAGACTCTATTCGTCATCGTCCTCTCCATCTAACTGGTATGCAGGTGGCATTTGCTCAGCTTCATCGTTGATGCCGTTATTATTGGAAACTTGGCTACTTCGAATGATGGATTTGATGGCGGGAAAAGATTTTTTCGGCGCGACAAACAGCTCTAAGTCGAGCACACGGGCAAGCGCTATTAGGCTGGACATTCTTAGGTCGACACTACCCGACTCAATTTTTGAAATATGGCTTTGCGGTACGCCCGAGCGAGCACTTAACTCTCTCTGGCTAAGGCCTTTACGTACCCGTGCTTCCCGAAGGCTTTCCAGTATTTGCTCGGTAACATAGCTCATATTGATATACCTTAATGCATCACTTAATAGATAATATATAAAAACATATCGAAATGAATCTAATAATACAAATTTGATTACCTATTGCATATCAAAAATAGTTTTATGATGCATAAATACATATCAAAATAAGTCTCCGTATTTTCTGCTTTAGAAACTGACTGCGGCAGCGAGAAATGGCCTTACCAAAAAGTTGAGCAACTCCCATCCCCACAAACACTTTGTTCACATTTCAGCATTTGGCGTAACAATGATGGTTGTAAGTTGCAAAGCTTTCACAAGGTGCGATGCTTGGGTGACGCTTTGAAAATCTTTCTGCTACGTTGAAATGACTTCAAACAAAAGAGTGAGGGACAGCTATGAAATTTCCAATATTAGCGATGGTAACGGCACTTTTCTTAGGCGGTTGTTCAAGTACGTGGGAAGGCGTGAAGGATGATTCGTCGGATATCTACAATGATACGAAAGAGACCATCCATGAAGCGACTGAATAAACTATCTCAGTGCCGATCTAAAAACAAACCCACTTTTAATCGCCATTAAAAGTGGGTTTGTTTTATTTAAATGCTGTGGAAGCGAGCTCTAACCTTTCGCTTCAATACAAGCCAAGGCTTTTTGCAACGCCTGCTCCCGCGTGGCGCAGTCGTTGTCTTCTGGGATAAAGCTCATCACGTGGAATTTATCGAGTTGTTCGCGCGTGCGTTCATTCGGGCACAGTAGCAGCACTTCGCAGTTCACGTCGTTGGCATCTTTGATGGCGTTTTCGAGCGCTAAACCTACGGTGACATCGATCATGGGCACGTCGCTCAAGTCCAAGATCATGACATCGTATTCATCGATGCTGGCATGTTGGCGCGAGATGGCTTTGGAGACACTAAAGATCATCGGGCCTGATAAGTAGAAGAACAGTACCTTACCCTGAGCTTGATCCAGCATGGCACGTTCATCGTCGGTTAGAGGAACGCTGTTATTATCAGAGTCACTGATGGCTTTGACATGGCGGGTTTGTTCGCGGCTCAGTTTTTCGATAATGATGATATTGGAAATAAATACGCCGAGGCCAACCGCTGCAATTAAGTCGACAAAGACCGTCAGCAGCATCACGCCATACATAATCGCCATGCCTGACAAGCTGACTTTATGGGCTCGTTGGATAAAGCTCCAGTCGAGAATGTTAAAACCCACATAGACCGCAATACCTGCCAACACAGCCATTGGGATCGGTTCCGTGAGCCCACCTGCGACCAGTACCACTAACGCTAGTACCAATGCGCGCACAATGCCCGATACCGGAGAACGTGCGCCGACTTGGATATTAGTCACCGTGCCCATGGTCGCCCCTGCACCTGGCAAAGCGCCGAATAAACCAGAAATCATATTCGCAAGGCCCTGACCGCGCAGTTCTTTATCGGAGTCATGTTCGGTACGCGTCAACGAGTCCCCAATCACCGCCGTTAACAAGGTATCAATACAACCCAGAGTACCCAGCACCAAGGCATCGATGATCATTTTAGTGAACATATCCGCGCTAAAGTGTGGGAACACTAACGATGGCAAGCCTGATGGGATTTCACCGATGCGGCGAATGCTGTCGCTGTCAAAAAGGATCACGGAAATAAGTGTGATCGCGACCAGAGCCACCAATTGAGCGGGGACATATTTGCGGTACTGCTTTGGAAACAAAAACAACACCGCCAACGTCAGCACACCAAGTAACAACTCACGCCATTGTAAATTCGCTAGGGTGTCAGGAATCGCCATGAGTGTACCGGTTACGCCACCAGGCGGTGCTGGGGAACCTAACAAGGGCGATAGCTGCAAGATAATCAGGATGACGCCAATCCCTGACATAAAACCAGAGACCACACTATAGGGCATCAAGGTGACGTATTTCCCAAGCTTGAGCCAGCCCAACAGCATCTGGAAAGCCCCTGCCATCATCACCACGGTAAATCCCATGGCCATGCCGTGCTCGGGGTATTCTGCCATCATGCTGGTCAAGATCGCCGTCATAATCACAGTCATCGGGCCGGTAGGCTCTGAAATCAGCGTCGTTGAGCCGCCAAACAAGGCGGCAAAGAAACCGACCATGATCGCACCCCAAAGACCCGCTTCCGCCCCTGCGCCAGAAGCCACACCGAAGGCAAGCGCTAGCGGTAGGGAAATAATCGCAGTGGTCACACCACCGAAGACATCACCTTTAAAATCAAATGATGAAAAACGCCGAGAATCTATCAATACCCACTCCCAAACATCGTGAGATTATTTCTAATAATGGTTCAAGTATGCGTAAAGATAACATAATAAAAACTCGCCACGCGTTTTCAAATTTTAAGTCAATTTCCGCAACACTTTTTGCTACTGTTATAAACCCCATCAGAAAAGAGGTTGCAACATGAGATTTTCATTGTTTGCGATTGTTTTTACGCTGTTACTCGGTGGCTGTTCTAGCACTTGGGAAGGGGTGAAACAAGACTCGTCTGATATTTGGAACAGCACGAAAGAAACCATTCACGATGCGACTGAGTAGTCTTTGAGCTCGGAGAGAACCTACCCTATGATCGATTTTGCCCCCATTCAGAAAACGTACCCTGATACTCAGGTATTAAACGCATCGCCTTTTGTTGGTTTTCGTGATGGGGTCGTGTCGCCAGAGGAATGCGCCTATTTAATTGCCTTGGCAACGGGCAAAACACAACGAGCGAAAGTATCGCTAGACGATGACAGCGACATTATTGACGGTCGCAGTGGCAGCAATTGTTGGTTGCGTTATTCCGAGGATGAAACGGTACGCAAAATCGGTGAGCGCCTCTCGGCCATCGTTGGCATTCCGTTAGAAAATGCCGAAGCCATGCAGATCATTCATTATGGTGTCGACCAAGAGTATCGTGCTCATTATGATGCTTACGATCTCACCAACGCTCGGGGACAACGCTGCTGTAGCTTCGGGGGGCAGCGTCTGGTGACAGCGTTGGTGTACCTTAACGATGTGGAAAGCGGTGGCGGTACACGCTTTGATAAACTCAATGCTGAGGTACAAGCAAAGCAAGGCCGCATGGCGTTATTTAATAATGTCGTGGACGATTACAATGCTCCGCACCCAGACAGTCTACATGCTGGGACGCCCGTGATTAAAGGTGAGAAATGGGCGTTTAATATTTGGTTTCATGCCCGCCCCATGACTGAGAAGCAGGACTTTCAACATTATCCAAAGCTGGATAAAGTCCCTGCCAAAGCCGCCCCTAGAACGACCGCGGTAACGCAGAAACCGTCCATCATGACCAATAAGATCAATCGCGCCACCAAGCTGCTGCAACAGGCGATTGATCAGCTCGACCCTGTATTAGTGCGTAAAGCACAGCCTGTCTGTTTCACTTATTGGGACACCTATGGCAATTCGCTGCTTGACCTCAGTGATGTCAGCGAAGGCACACGTGTCCTACGAGTAATCGACCGCACTATTGTAAACGCACTTTCGAATAAGGCAGCCTTGGCACAAGCGATCAAAGATCATCATCTGGAAGGGATTGCCCCTGCGACTTACTTCAGTATTGCAGAGGCCCTAAACCATAAAGCTGAGCCTGCTCCCCTATGGTTTATCAAAAACTGCTTTGGCACCGGTGGTCAAGGCATGTCCTGTGTGACCCATGAAGAGTTGGCCTCGGTCGAGCTACCGTCGAATTATATCGTGCAGGCAGGCGTGACCGACCTTGCACTGTTTGAGGGAAGGAAATTCACCACCCGCACCTATTGCTTGATTTGGAACCAGACGATTTATCTCTATCAAAATGGCTTCTTGGTTGTGCATGGCCAAACATACGACCCCCATAGCACAGACTATGCCGTACAAATCGATCACGCGGGCTATCATACCGAAGATGGGGCAGTGACAATGCGGCAGCTGCTTGACCACCCTGACTACGATCGCTATTACCCTGGCATCAAACAGCTGATTCAGAACCTCACTCCGGTGCTAGAGCCTTCTCGTTTAGCTGCCGACTCGAACCGTTATATTTTATTGGGTATCGACCTGTTGCTGCGTAACGATGGCTCTGCACAGCTAGTGGAAATCAACACGTTTCCGAACTTTATTCACACCAATGAGATTATCCAACACGTCAATATTCCGTTCTTCGCTGCGGCGCTTCGCACTATGTTAGGCGACCCAACGATGGTGCTAGAACCGATTTTGCCCTCCAACGAAGCGATGCGTTAAAGAACTGTCGCTTACTCGACGATCTTATCTCGGCCGGTGTTCTTCGCTTTATAAAGCTTGGCATCAACGTCGTTAATCAGTTCGTCTAAGCTGCTCTTTACTGGCGGTTGCAGATGCGCCATACCAAAGCTTAAGGTAATGGGTAGATGATCGAGCACTGGTTGCTCGATGAGCATGTGGCGCACACTGTTTAAACGCTTCATTACACCGTCTTTGTCCATATTAACGATAATTAGCATAAACTCTTCGCCACCATAACGGGCGACAATATCGTGGGAACGAAAATGATGTTGCAGCACTCTTGCCACCCCAATTAAGGCTTGATCTCCCACGCTGTGGCCATGGGTATCGTTGACGCATTTGAAGTGGTCAATGTCACATAATACGATGCAAAACGATTGTCCGAATTGCCTTGCTTGCAGTAAAGCTTGCTCGGATAACAAATTAAAGCCTCGACGGTTATAAAGCCCTGTGAGTTCATCGGTCGTGCTCTGCTCCAACAAAAGCTCATTCTCGTCTTTTAAATGCGAAGTACGTTGCGCCACCTTTTGCTCTAGGTTCTGCATCACATCTGACAGTTTATCAGCCATCTTTTGCAGCCCACGTCCAAGAGAATTAATCTCACGCACATTACTAAATGGTTGCGCTATCTGGCGAATTCGCTCAAGCGAGTTAGCGTTTACAGCATCGTTTAAATGCACAATCGGTCGCCCTATGTAACGCGCGATTAGAGAGCCAGCTAAGGCAATGCTTATAAAGATCACTAACACAATAAGCATCAAAGCCTGTGAGTACTCGGTCAAAATATTCTTGTAATATGCTTCAGGAATCAACACGCCTACATACCAAGTTTGCCCATACGGTAGCTCCACCGGGCGCACATGATAAAGAAAACTTTCGCCATCCACATTGAGATGTTGCGTACCCGGTGTGAGAGATTTACCCGCTTGCACAAACACCTCATCACTATGGCTTGTCAACGACACTCGCTTGAATGCTTCACCATCTTTGCTATAAAGCGCTTCCTGACGAGACGAAGCAATCAGATCACCATTTTGTTCAGCCAAAAACACATAAGAGTTATCAACCAAACCAATGGACTTCAAGTATTTATCCAACGCCCCCAGCGCAACGCTGGTAGCTGTGACGCCTAATAATTCACCTTGCTTATTATAAATCGGCGCGGCAAGGCCAACTCCCAACGAAGCATAGCCATAGTAAGGGGTAATAGAACCCCATACGGTCTCTTTTGCCTGTACCGCATCTTGGTAAAATGGCCGCGTGGTCGGATCATAATTTTTATGAACAGGCTCTGTAGTCATCGGCTGCCCGACATAGGTAATGGGATCGTAGTAGAACGCTTCTAGGCTGTAAGGCTCATTGGTGTAATTGGTAGCGATATGATGTGAGCTCCCAAAAGGATCTCGTGTGGAGTTCACATAGCGACCATCTGCAGTCGCCATGGAAATGAATGTCATGTAAGGATACGGCAAGGCTTGTTCATAGAATCGGCCCGCCAATAAATCTAGGTTGTCTAGGTATTCCGGATGGTTTGAAATGGCATCGCGATTGATCTCAACCATAATGTTGAGCGGCTTCATAAAGTCATTCACACGATCGTATACTCGCGTTTCAATCTCGCGCATATAATGCAAGCCAACATTGTCCGAGACATTCGAAACAGTGACTGCAGAAAAAAAGTAAACCGTCGCACCGCCGAGGGTGGCTAAAAGCGTAAAAGGGACAACGATCAAGCTCCATAAAGAAATCTGTTTCATACTAGGCCACCTTTCTACGCACCATCTTTATTCCCTAAAGCAAGATGGCAAACAAACAACACACTGATACCTTACACATTATCGGCACTTTGTTTACGAATATTTATGGTCTTAACAAATCAGCACACTGTAAGCTAAGAAATGTAAGCAAACGTAATCAACCAGTACAATTACTGAGAATTGTTAACAAAAAATAAACAAGGCGACATGCATGAATATCGCCCCCCGTTTTTATTCTTTACTGTTGAGCAGGTTTAGCGTTGACGCTCGTAGACGCTCAAATTGACCGCCGTGGCGAGGTTCAGGGATTCAATCAAGCCCACACCGGGAATAGTGAAGGCGTTGGCATTTAAACGGTCTAGCTGTTCACGGGGAACACCGCGAGCTTCATTACCAAAGATATAGCAGTCACATTGCTTAAACTCAGGCGCACTGAGCGGCGCACCTTGCATATCCAAGCAACCAATCGCCTGAAAGCGCTCGGGCAAACTGGTAATGTCTACATCCAATTCCATGGGCACATGAAACAAAGCCCCCATGCTGGAACGAATCACCTTAGGATTAAACGGATCCACACTGCCAGGGCTTAGCAACAAGCGAAAACCACCAAACCACGCTAAAGTACGTAAAATAGTGCCTAAATTGCCGGGATCTTGGATTTCATGCAGGTAAATCCCCGTCAGAGTGTCACCCTTTTCTGATGAGATAGCAGGCGAAATAGCCTCCATCGGCACCACCGCCAAGATGCCCTGTGGGCTCTTGGTGTCGGACATGCCTGCCATTTGCTTATTGCTAACTTCGATCTTTTCAAACGCGGTTGACCAATCGGCGTAGTCTGCCGTCACATAAAGCTTGGCGGCCTTTAACTTTGGGTTGTGCTTGGCAGCGTTTTCCAACTCCAGCACCAAATGCTCGCCCTCGACTAGGCAATGACCTAGCTCTTGGCGGTATTTCTTCTGGTGCAGCTTTTTGATTTGGTCAATTTTCATGGTTTAGGCACCTTGTTGCTGCAAAATGTCCAACGCGACAGCTTCGGCCACCTTGATACCATCGATACCAGCGGACAAAATGCCTCCCGCGTAACCTGCTCCCTCACCTGCTGGATACAAACCTTGGGTGTTTAAACTCTGGTAGCTTTGGTTGTCACGGGTAATACGGATCGGCGATGAGGTACGGGTTTCGATACCGGTTAGGATGGCATCGTCACGGTCAAAGCCACGGATTTTCTTACCAAACGCTGGCAGCGCTTCACGTACCGCGTCGATGATAAAGTCTGGCAGTGCGTCCGCTAGGTCACACAACTGGATGCCCGGTTTGTACGACGGTTCCACTTCGCCCAATTTGGTCGACGCTTGGCCTTTGATAAAGTCACCCACCAACTGCGCTGGCGCTTTGTAGTCCGAGCCACCGAGTTTGTACGCCGCTTCTTCAAGACGCTCTTGCAGCTCCACACCCGCTAAGATGCCATCTGGGTAATCTTGCTCTGGATTAATGCCCACCACGATGCCGGAGTTGGCATTGCGCTCGTTACGAGAGTACTGACTCATACCGTTGGTCACCACGCGGCCTTCTTCTGAGGTCGCCGCCACGACGGTGCCGCCAGGGCACATACAGAAGCTGTATACCGCACGGCCATTTTTAGCATGGTGAATCAGTTTGTAATCCGCCGCGCCAAGCTCTGGATGACCCGCGTATTTACCCAGACGCGCATGGTCGATCAACGACTGTGGGTGCTCGATACGAAAACCAATGGCAAATGGCTTCGGCTCAATAAAGACTTCTTTTTTGTGCAACATGCGGAAAGTATCGCGGGCACTGTGCCCCAGCGCCAATACCACGTGTTTGCTGTGCAATTCAGAACCATCAGCTAGCACGACACCCGTCACTTTTTGATCTTCCAGCAATAGGTCTGTGACTTTTGCTTCAAAGCGAATCTCGCCGCCCAGCTCAATGATCTCTTCACGCATCTTCGCTACCACGCCTGTTAGACGGAAAGTACCGATATGCGGCTTGCTGACGTACATGATTTCTTCTGGCGCGCCAGCGCGAACAAACTCGCTCATCACTTTGCGGCCGTAGAACTTAGGATCTTTAACTTGGCTGTACAATTTGCCGTCCGAGAACAACCCCGCACCGCCTTCACCGAACTGTACGTTGGACTCGGTATCGAGCTTTTTCTGACGCCATAGCGCCCAGGTATCTTTGGTACGTTGACGCACGTTACGACCACGTTCTAAGACGATCGGTTTAAAACCCATTTGCGCAAGCGTCAATGCCGCGAACAAACCACAAGGACCAAAACCTACAACAATCGGACGCTCCGTTAGGTTAGCTGGCGCCGTGGCTACCGGATGGTATTCAATATCCGGAGCCGCTTTCACATGTACATCGTCTGCAAAACGCGCCAAGACCGCTTCATCATTGCTGGTAGTTAGGTGAATGATGTATACGAAGGTGATTTCAGTATTCTTCTTACGCGCATCGTAGCTGCGTTTGAACACAAAGAAATCCAACAACTCTTCGTCCACAAGGTTAAGGCGTTTGATAATCGCCCCACGCAGTGCGTCTTCTGGATGGTCTAGGGGTAACGAAAGTTCTGATAAACGAATCATGGAAAGGTCCTGGCCGATTGACTCGGCAAAAGATAGCCTGAGAAGATGATATGAACAGCGCATTATACGCATGCCTTGTTTACAAGTCAGTCAGAAGCGTTCGCTAGCCACGAAAAACTGTTATGTTAAACGCTTTCTAATGTGTCGTGAGAATCCGCCAGTGCAGAAAACTATTAATCTAAACCTGTTGCGATCATTAAAAGTCTTATTAGAAGAATGCCATGTCAGTCATGCTGCACAGCGTTTAAACCTGACCCAGTCTGCCGTTAGCCGACATTTGAGTACTCTAAGAGAGATGTTTGCTGATCCGCTATTGGTTCGCGATGGTAACTTGCTGATTCCGACACCTAAGGCGCTGCTATTGCAGAAAAAGCTAGAGAGTTGGTTTGTCGAGCTGGATGACATGATGAGCAACGAGGTCTTTGAACCCAGCCTCTGGCATGGGGAATTCGTCTTATCCTCTAGCGATTACGTCGCCCAATATATCTTGCCTGAAATCATTCGCGAGCTGATGCAAGAAGCCCCGCACGTCACTCTCACCTATCGGCTCTGGCAACCCGACTTAATCCATCAATTACACAATGAAGGTATTCACCTAGCGTCTAGTATGTCGTTGGAAGCACCCAAAGGGCTTTCCTCTATCCAAATTGGCGAAGATCATTCCGTCTGTTTAATGGGCGCCCACCATCCCTTGGCCTCCTCTGAGACCATTTCCGTGCAAGAATTACTGCACTACCCACACATCAAGATTGTTGGCGGCGGTGATAAAGACGGGCTATTTGAGACGGCATTAAATGCGCTGGGGCAACAAAGACATATTGCACTGCATGTGCCGTTCTTCTTTGCTGCCGCACAAGCTCTTTGTCAAAACGACCTGTTGTTGGTGACGCCTGAGCACATCGCGCATCACCTATCGGAGCGTTATGAACTGACCTATCGAGCGCTGCCGTTCACCACCCCCAAACATAAGTACTGGCTCACTTGGCATAGCAAATACGACTTAGACCCATCTCATATTTGGGCTAGAAGCATGATTGAGGCCATCATGAAGCGCGTAAAAGGCTCCGTTGCTTATGAAGCTGAATCATACCCATCTTGATAAATCATGATTTCATATAATATCGATGCCTTGCTACAGTGCTTGGCATTCGATAGGAGAACATCATGACACTGACACTTTGGCTTTCTTTATTAGCGATTTGTTTATTGGGCGCCATGTCACCGGGGCCAAGTCTGGTAATGGTCACCAAACACAGCTTAGCGGGTGGCAAGGCAAATGGTTTAGCTGCCGCGTGGGCGCATGCTTTTGGTATTGGGGTGTACGCGTTTATTTCCATGGTCGGGTTAGCGGTGATTTTTCACCAATTGCCTTGGCTGTATCAGATCATCAGTTACGCAGGCGCGGCCTATTTGATTTATCTTGGCGTCAATGCCATCCGCTCTAAAGGCGGCATCGCGGCCAAACTGGAAGCAGGCCAAACCATGTCGGTCTGGCAATCCGCCAAAGAAGGCCTGCTGATTTCACTGCTCAGTCCTAAGATTGCGTTATTTTTCGCCGCACTCTTTAGCCCATTTGTGGCTTCAGTAGATTCGATTGATGGCAAAATGCTGATGGTCATGACGCCTTTTATCGTCGATGGCTTGTGGTACACCTTGATTACGTTAATGCTTTCAAATCAACGTCTTCTCAGTGGCTTGCGAAAAAAAGCCGTCGTTATAGATCGTCTTTCTGGGCTGATTTTAGTGGCCTTGGCAGGCAAGATTATCTTATCGGCTTAGCAGTTATCGCGAACTTGCTTCCTTTGCTGATTCGCTGGCAGCGGTTACAATAGCGTTTTTATTCAATCCGGTAGCGAAATCACCATGGCTCGATCAAAAAGCAGTAACCGTTGGCTCGAAGAGCACATCAACGACCCGTACGTTAAAAAGGCACAAGTAGACGGTTACCGTTCCCGCGCTAGCTATAAATTGTTAACGCTGAACGAAAAAGACAAGCTGATCAAGCCAGGTAATCTCGTGTTGGATTTGGGCTCTGCTCCGGGCGGCTGGTCGCAAGTTGCGTCTAAACTGGTGGGCGAGAAAGGCAAGGTGATCGCGTCGGACATTCTGCCAATGGACTCCATCGCAGGCGTGGAATTTATTCAAGGTGACTTTACCGAACAGGACGTGTTTGACCAGATTATGACCGCCGTAAACGGTGCCCCTGTGGATGTGGTGATTTCCGATATGGCGCCAAATCTCAGCGGTGTTTCCGCCGTTGACCAAGCGTCTTCTATGTATTTGGTGGAGTTGGCCTTGGACATGGCGATTCAAACTCTAAAGCCAAAAGGTTTGTTCGCGGTGAAAGTCTTCCACGGTGAAGGCTACGAAGCATATGTGAAAATGGTACGCGAACACTTTGATACCGTTGTCGTACGTAAACCCGACTCGTCACGCGCTCGTTCTCGCGAAGTGTACCTTGTTGGCCGCGGCTTCAAAGGCTAATCCCATGGACTTAAAAACCTCCATTCGTCTCAACAAATACATCAGTGAAAGTGGTCTTTGCTCCCGTCGCGAGGCTGACCGTTTTATTGAGCAAGGCAGTGTTTACATTAACGGTAAACGCGCAGGCATTGGCGATCAGGTCACACCTGGCGACTTGGTTAAAGTGAACGGTCAAACCATCGACCCGATGGAAGCCGAAGATCTGATCTTTATCGCGGTGAACAAGCCTGTTGGCATTGTCAGCACCACTGAGTCGAGCGAACCGAACAACATCGTTAGCTTCGTCAAACACGGCGCGCGCATCTTCCCCATTGGTCGTTTGGATAAAGACTCACAAGGCCTGATCTTTATGACCAACAACGGCGACTTGGTCAATAAGATCCTGCGTGCGTCAAACAACCACGAGAAAGAATACTTGGTGACGGTCAATAAGCCGATCACCGATGCCTTTATCGAGGGTATGAGCAACGGTGTGCCGATCTTGGGACAAATGACCAAGAAATGTAAGGTGCACAAAGAATCAACCTTTGTCTTTAACATCACCTTGGTACAGGGCTTGAACCGTCAAATTCGCCGCATGGCGGAGCACTTTGGCTACGAAGTGGTACAGCTGGAACGTATTCGCATTATGAACGTTTCCCTCAAGGGCCTAGCCTTGGGCGACTGGCGCGACTTAACGCCCAAAGAGATCAATGCCATTGCCGAAATGACCAAAGACTCAGACGGCAATGCGGCACCAAAAGCTTCTAACCCACGTAAACCGAAACCTCGTCCACAAGGCCAAGGCAAAGGTAATCGCGACGGCAAGCCTCGTGTGGGCGCAGGCGGTGGCCAAGGTCGTCCAGCCCATGGCAAAGCGCCAACCGGTGGACGTGGCAAACCGGCTAACGGTCGCGGTACACCCGCACAAGGCAAGCCAAATGGCAAAGGCGGTAAACCGCAAGGAAACGGTGGTAAGCCAGCACCCGCTGGAAAAGGCGGTACGGGACGCAGTAAGCCAATGCCAGCAGGCAAAGGTAATGCGGGCGCAGGTCGCGGAAAACCCACCACTAACAAAGGCGGACGTAGCCGCTAAGCATTAGCGGCTACCATACCTAGAGCCAACTACTGAACTTGGTAAAACGCTTTGTACCAGTCGACAAAGCGTTGAATGCCCTCTTTCACCGCCACGCTTGGGGTGAAATCAATCGCTTTAAATAAGTCTTCCGTGTCAGCAAAGGTGGTGTACACATCACCCGCCTGCATCGGCAAGAAGTTTTTCTTCGCTTCTACTCCCAAGGAGTTTTCCAAGGCTTCGACCATATCCATCAGCTTTACCGGACTGCCGTGACCGATATTAAACACACGGTAAGGCGCTGTGGCACTGACATTCGGCGTATTAGTTTCGTTGTCTTGCGCCGTTGGGATGACATCCTGAATGCGCACCACCGCTTCAACGATATCGTCGATAAAGGTGAAATCACGCTGCATATCGCCATGGTTATAGATGTCGATGCTTTGCCCTGACAGGATCGCCTTGGCGAATTTAAACAGCGCCATATCTGGACGTCCCCAAGGACCATAAACCGTAAAGAAGCGCAAGCCAGTGGCCGGCAGTTGGTACAGGTGCGAGTACGAGTGCGCCATCAGCTCATTGGACTTTTTCGTCGCCGCGTACAAGGAAATCGGATGGTCCACATTGTCTTCGGTAGAGAACGGAATACGCTTATTCAAACCGTAAACTGAGCTGGAAGACGCGTACACCAGATGCTCAATCTTATGATGGCGGCAACACTCTAGAATCGACAAAAAGCCGGACAAATTACTGGCACCGTAGGCCATGGGATTATCAATCGAATAACGCACCCCAGCTTGCGCCGCCAAGTGAATCACACGATCAAATTGCTCCTCTTGAAACAAAGCATTGAGGCCATCGTAGTCTTCAATACTGCGCGTATGAAAACTAAAGTTGTCGTGGGCAAAGTGCTCTAAACGCGCCTGTTTTAAGCTAACATCGTAGTAGTCGTTCAGGTTATCCACGCCTACAACCGTATGACCCGCTTCGCACAAACGCTGCGCGACAAAACTACCGATAAAACCAGCGGCACCCGTTACTAGAAATTTCATAACACACGATCCTTAGAAAACGGCATCTGATAACGTTTCAGCGCCTTAGGCGGTGCACACTCAGCGAGCATGTCAGCGCGGTCTAACAGTAGCCACTCACCACCATGACCAATACCCATCAATTCACCACCACTGATGTCAAAACACGGCGTTGGTTCTTCTTTAGGTACAAACAAATAACGATTGGGCTGCTCTTGCATCCACAACCAAGCATTGCGATATTGCTCTGCTTGCGGCGCAAGATAACTAAAATGCGTTAGCGGAATAGGCGAAAACAATAAGAACTGCTCTTTGAACTTCACTAAGCCTAACTCAGCCTCAGGGCCAATGCGCTCTGCGCTATCCGCCATGATTTTTTGCGCACCGGCACGCACCGGCTCCATCACCACATAGCCCCAAGTGCTAAACAGTAACCAAGTGGCGGCCATCACCGCACCAAACACTTGTAAAGCCGGTGCACGGCGTTGCCATAGCAAAATCACCAACCAAGCCACACCGGATCCAGCAAAGAACAGCGCTACTGTCATTGGGCTGACCACGCCATCAAGATGCTCCACTAGGGACTTCTTGCCTGCTAACAACATACCGGACGCCACAAATAACAGCACGGGCACCAACCAAAGCAGCGCCTTAATCACCCGTTGAAGCCAACGCTCAGGCGATTGCTGCGCCAACCAAGGCGCCATCAATAACGCCAACATCGGCACCGCGGGCAAGATGTACACACCACGTTTACCAGGGCTCCAGCTAAAGAAGAACACCACCAAGGCCACCCAAGCAAACAACACCAGAGCAATACGGTGACGCACTAGGAAACGCCAGAAACTGCGGCTTAACAACATAAACGACAGCGGAAACCACAAAGACGGAATCGCCTCCACCAAGTAATACCACCACGGCAAAATATGGTGCCAAGCGTTGGCATAACGCTCTCCGGTTTGCTTAAACATAATGTTGTCACGGTAAGCGATAAAATCAGGATTACCACTGCTGTCCGCCAAATACAACATCGGAACCAACCAACACAGCACCGCCAACAGCATAAAGCCAAGGGTTAATAGCGGTTCCCAAAGCATGCGCCATGAACCGCGACGGTTTTGCCACGCTTGCTGGCTATACACAGGGATAAAGAACAGAATCGGCAGGAATCCAACCCCTTTGGTAATGATGCCCACGCCCATAAAGAAGCCCGAGACACACAACCAGCGTAAGTCTGACTTGACGTAGAAATGGCGAATCAAACCGTACATAGCCACCGTGATCCAACAAGCCACCATGGCATCAATCTGTGCGGTTTTCGCTTGTAGCGTAAATTGCGGCACCAACAGCAATAACAGCCCCGCCACACGTGCCGTACGCACATTCCAAAGTTTGGCCGCGATATCATAGACACAGACGAGCGTTAACAAGGAGGCTAAGGCATTCGGCAACAAAAACGCTACCTTCATATTACCTGTGAGCCAATAGAACAAAGCAATCGCCCACATAAATACGGGCGGCTTGTCTGGGTACAGTTCGCCACCTCGGATTGGAAAAAACCAATTGCCCGAAGTCACCATCTCACGGGCAACTTCCGCAAAGCGTGGCTCATCCGCCGGCCAAGGTGAACGCAAGCCAATCCCCGCAAAGATGATGACAAAGGCAATCAATAACAACACAGCGAGCACTTTGCCGTAATCATCACTCATCAAGCGTTCGTACAAACGTGAGAACATGGGTTTACTCTCCTATGGCGATCACACCAGCATGTTGTTTTTTATATTGGCGATACAAATGACGGGTTAACACCAGACTGAAAATACCCAGAATAATACTGACAATCAGCTGCCATTCGTTGGCGGAGCCAACACCCGATCCCGCTAAGGCGAAAATCAATGTCTGAGGCAAATAGCCCAATGCCGAAGCCGTGATAAAGGCCATCATCGGCACACCTGCCATACCAGACAAAAGATTGGTAATGACATTACTGCCGACTGGAAAAATGCGCGCCAGTAGTACTTTGGAAAACGGCTGCACCGCAACAAAATCGCGGAAGCGTTGATAACGTTGGCTAAAATAGCGGAGCAAAGTTTGCTTGAGAATGAAATGCGCCAGCACATAAACCAACACGGCACTCAGCAAAGTACACAAGAGCGCGTACAAAGTGCCGTTCAGTCCGCCAAAGGTAAAACCAAAAGTAAAGGCAATCAGCTGTCTTGGTGCGCCAACGGCGGTAAACAACACCGCACAAGCCAGCAACAGCAGTTGACCTTGGATACCATGAGTTGAAACGTAGGTTGCGATCCAATCCTTGTCCGCAATGTGCTGCCAGATCTCGTTATTGGATTGGCTATAGGCCAATACCGCGAGCGCCAGCAGCAAAACGATTTTAATAATTTTCATGCACTTACTGATCGTTATGGGTCACTTCAACTACTGGCCAGCGGGTACGACGACGTAACCACATGACGCCAAATAAATCGACGATACCGACCCAGAGACGGTTCCAAACATTGTATTTCGACACGCCCGCACCGCGATCACGGTGATTGACTGGGTGAATCACAATTTCACCATTCATACGACGAATTAACGCAGGCAAGAAACGGTGCATGTGATCGAAGTAAGGTAACAACAGGAAGGTTTCTCGACGGAAGACTTTCAAGCCACAGCCAGAATCCGGCACGCCATCATCTAAGAAAAATTGACGCACGCGGTTAGCGATTTTCGATTGGGTACGGACCCAGGGTGTATCTTTACGTTTGTTGCGGTAACCCGCCACGCAAACATGAGGATTACGCACCTGTTGCGCCTTTTCTAACATGGCCACCACATCGGCCGGGTCGTTCTGACCGTCGGCATCTAAGGTGGCAATGTATTCACCGTCCGCATGGCGAATCGCCGTATGCACTGCGGTACTCTGACCGCAGCTATACGGATGACGTAACACTTTTAACTGACAGCCCAAGCGCTTCGCAGTATCGATGGCCTCTTGACCGGTTTGATCGTCACTGCCGTCATCCGTCAGAACAATCTCGAATGTGGTATGTTGATTTAATGCAGAAAAGATTTCTTCGATAAGAGGTCGAATATTTCCTTGCTCATTTTTGGCAGGTAATACCACGGACAAACTTGGTTTCATAGGCCAGATCCTAATGCTTTGGGCAGAGTTTTCGTTATTCTAGTTTTTAACCTTAAGAGAGCCTTAAGGAACTGCAATTTAATCATAAGACATCACTGAATAGTCAAAGACTTACCCGTTATTTTATGTCGTCTTTCTTACAGTACGCTTATCGCCGCCCCACTCCTTTATTCATATCGACCTAAGCAATCCCCCAACGCTGTTGCTGATATTGTTTCGGCGTGCAGCCAAGTTGCTTTTTGAAAAAAGTAATAAACGCGCTCACCGATTCATAACCAAGGTTTTCGGCAATTCGTTGTATCGGCTGGTTTTGCGCTAGCCATTCAAGTGCTAAAACAATATGTAATTGTCCACGCCACTGGCCGAAGGTCAGCTGAATATGCTGTTTAATCAAACGCGCCAACGTCCGTTCGCTCATGGCGTAATCTTGTGCCCATTGGGGCAAGGTGCGACGGTCATTAGGGGCTGCCAATAAACGCTGTGCCAAGTCCTTTAGGCGGGGTTCCTCTGGCAAAGGAAAATCAAACGCTTCTTGGGGGGCTTGCTCTAATAAATCGATCAACACCTGCTGCAAGCGTTCACGAGCCAGAGTGGGCGTCGTCTCAGACAGTTGCGCAATATGAAGAATCAACTCGCGTACCAAAGGCGAAATCGAGAGGGTGCACACCGACGCCGGCAGCTTGGCATGGTTGCCGTCGATAAACACCATACACACATCTGAATAGGCATCGAAAGTATTACGATGCACCACTTGGCCTGGAATCCAAACGGCACACAACGGTGGCACTAACCACATACTTTGCTCGACAAAGCTGATCACTGAGCCCCGCAAGGTCAAAATCAACTGACCCTTTTGGTGCACATGCCAAGGGGTTTCCGAAGCTTGAGTGCGATGAATGGCGCGCTCGGTAATCAAGGCCGCATCGGAGCGATCTGCCGGACCAAAGTCGGTGATGACGTCAATTTGAGTTTGTCTGAATTTAGGCATTTATTGTCATTATCTCGAAATACTGCAAGTACATTACGCCCTATACTGCCAAGATTCCAACAATAAAGAGTGCCTAAGGTTGCTATGCGAGCTTCATTTCAACGCCGTGACTGGTTGCTACTGAGTTTCATCTTTGTGATGGCGCTGAGCTTGCGAGGGCCTGTGGTGGGCATTGCACCGTTAATTGATGTGGTGGAGTCCTCTTTGCATTTATCCAGCTCAGCCTCTGGCTTATTAACCACCTTACAGATCTTGGCCTTTGCCTTGTGCGCGCCGCTTGCGACCTTACTAGGCCGCCGCTATGGGTTGGAGTTGGCTTTATTGCTGGGCTCAATCACTATTGCCATAGGCATCATGCTGCGTAGCGTTAATGCCCTGCCTAGTCTTTACTTAGGCGTGACCTTGGTCGGGGTGGGCATTGCCATTGGCAATGTGTTGTTACCGATTTTATTAAAACGGGACTTTCCTAACCATATTCTGCAATTAACCGCGATTTACGTCCTGATGATGAATCTTGGCGGCGCCTTTATGACCGGTTTCGCCGTGCCTGTTGCGCAATGGGCTCCCACTTGGTTACCGCAGTTAGCGGGCTGGTCGAGTGCCCTACTTAGCCATCTGATCTTTATTTTACCCGCGCTAGCGTTGTGGTTTTTTATTCCGAAACATCAGACCGTCACCGGGCCAGCTCCCCATGTCCCCACGCCCATGTGGCGCTCGCCATTGGCTTGGATCATTACTTTATTTTTAGCGCTCGACTCCGTGCTGAATTATATCGTTAATGCTTGGATTCCAACGATCCTAGCGGCCAAAGGCTACGATGCCGCTACGGCTGGCTTATACCATAGTTATATTCAAACGGCGGGGATGATCCCAGCGCTCGCGTTACCTTTGCTAAAACGCTACTTCGGTAGCCCACGTCAGTTAACAAGCATCGCTATCTTGGCCACCTTGGCCAGTTTACTCGGTTATGCATTTGCCCCGGCGGTATCAGCGTTGTGGTCTTTTCTGTTTGGCTTTGGCTGTACTTTGGGCTTTGTTATGGGGCTGTCTTTGATTAGCTTACGCACGGCGTCAGTTCACGAAGCAGCCGCTCTGTCTGGTATGGCACAATTAGTAGGCTATTTGATGGCCGCAGCGGGGCCGGTGACCATTGGCGCGCTATTTGATTGGACGCAGGATTGGCAATACCCGCTGTATGTGTTGATTGGCATCGTCTTAGTGTGGGCCATCATTGGCTGGTTTGCCAGCGCTCAGAAATCGGAGCACCGATCCATTTAGGTTAGGTTGGAATGAAAATAGTAAAGCGAGTACCCGTTTCATTACTACGAACTTCTATGCGCCCCTGCAACAAACGGGTTACCCATTGATGCACCATATACAAACCGAGCCCTGAATGCTTGGCACCGCGGCTGGTCGTCACAAAAGGCTCCCAAATCGAGTCAAGCAATGCTACAGGGATGCCTGCGCCATCGTCTGAGATTTCAATCACAAACTCTTCTTCCTGCTTGGCCGTCACTCGAATGTTGCCTGTTTGACCATTCGAAAATGCATGATCTAAGGCGTTTAGGACAAGGTTTTGTAGGACTTGCGATAAGACACTTTGTGACGAACTCAGCACCAGCTCGGGCTCAACAACCACTTCTATATGAATCTCAGGGCGCTTACTGAGAACTGGTTTCAGTGGCGATAGCGTATCGTCTATCATGTCTTTGACATTGAATAATGCGTTGTCAGAATAGAGCTGCTTTTGCTGGGTAATGCGCTTGAATTGCTCAATCACATCGCTTGCACGATTTAAATTCTGCAAAGCTAAGTTGGTCGAGCTTTCATAGGCTTCGGCGGTCTTGGAGTCAACATGGGCTGCAATGCTTGGCTTGAGATGTTGTAACGAGGAAAGGCAAAGGCGAATGCCACCTAAGGGCGTGTTTAATTCATGCCCAACACCAGACACCATTAACCCAAGCGATGATAGACGCCCCTTTTCTACTAACTCATCTTGTAATGAAATCAGCATCTTATTGGCTTCGGTAAGTTTGAGTTGCGTAGCTTCCAAGGCAGATTTTTCAGCGGCAATGTGCTCAAGATTCTGCTTACGCTGGCTAATATTACGCCATATCAATAATCCAAATACCGTTAACAAAATGCCACTGACGGCCGCCACAATGATCACCAGCAGCATGGCGAAGAACAGTTCTTGGCGCCAAACTTCGGGACGAGTTTGAGACACAAAATAGTAATATGGGGCCAGCACTACCTCTTCATCTACCAGCACCGCCATTGAGGATAACGGACGTCCGTCCTTTAGACGGATCGGTTGTAATGAACGGCTACGATCGATTTGTTGCCAGCCGTCTGGATACATATTGGCGAATGAAGACAGGATATCGCCATACAGATGCAACCACTCCAATTCCGGTCGCGCGGCTAACAACCACTGCCCTTTGCTGTTGACGATTTCTAGGGTGTTATCGGCTGTTTGCAGTGAGCGTAGACGAGCAAATAGATTATTGAGATTGTAATTCACCACCAATAAGCCAATCGTTTGCTGTTGGCTATCTTGCAGCTTAATGCTGGCGCGTATAGTGACTTCATAGGGGCGAACGATGTTGCCGTTCTCAATGTTTAAATCGATAGGGGTCAGCGCCACCGTATGCTTAGGGGAAGCCATGCCCTCAGTAAAATAATAGCGATTGGCTTTGTTTTGCAGTTCAGCCGTGGGAACCAACTCAACATTGTGCTCATACACATTGACGCGCACTTGCTCTTGCCCATTAGGCGCTAGCCAGCGGACTTGCGATACATAATCGGACAATCCTCGCGCACGCATGAAATATTTCGCAACAGCTAATCGCCAAGCCTCCTGATTAGGAAAGCTCGACGGCAACAAGTTAGCTTCTAACTCGTCCCCCATGTATTCCATAATCTGCTGAATATGCCCCAGTTCCCGAGACATCAAGGCAGCCCCACGGTTCACCAACTCCGCTTGGCCATAGTGCATTTCATCACGCAATTGTATTTGCCAGAATTGAAACGCGATACAGCCTAGCAATGCTGTCAGCAGCAATGGCACTAGGTAAATAATCACCAAAGGACGCTTCATGTTCTAAGTTTTATACCCTTGTTAGAGGAACACCACACTAAGGCGTCTTCAAGCATCATAGGCCTCGCGATATAGTAACCCTGCCCTGCATCGCAGCCCATCTCTAGCAGTATTTGATATTGGGACTCTGTTTCTATGCCCTCGGCAATCACACTCATACCAAGCAAGTGCCCAAGATCAATAATCATCTTTACGATCTGCTTATCTTGCATACGCGTAACGAACTGGCGATCAATTTTTAGCTCCGCTGCATTCAGTTGGGAAAGATAAGATAGCGAAGAATAGCCTGCACCGAAGTCATCAATGCTGACACGAACCCCTAACTCGTTGAGCTTATCAAGGTAATCCGCAGCAGAGCGCAAAACTTCAATCAGCTGGGTTTCCGTGACTTCAATTTCAATGCTGTGAGTCGCTACTTGGTGTTCAAACAAACAATCGCAAAAACGCGTGACAAAATCCGCACGCGATAACTCAGACCCAGCTACATTGACCGAGATAGGCACTTCAATATTTGTTTGGCGCAGGACTTTGATGGCTTCACACGCTTTGATAGTAACGTATTCATCCAGCTTATCAATTAAACCTGAGGTCTCCGCCACCGGAACAAAGCGATCCGGCGGAATCATGTTACCGCTCTCATCACGCCAGCGAACTAATGCTTCAAATCCTAACAATCGCTGACTTTGCAAATCCACTTTGGGCTGCAAGTGAATAAAAATCTCTTCGTTATTGAGCGCTATACGTAATTTTTTCATCAATTCATAGCGCTCTTGCATCTGAGCCAGTTCATGGGACTCGAACAGGCCAAACTCTATATTACGGTGTTTAGCGTGCTCAAGAATGGATTTGGCAATCCCTAGAATCTGCTGTGGCGTTTGATGCGCCATATCCGACAGTTTGACCAGGGCACCGGTGAGATCGATATGATGTTTGGCGCCGTCCATTTCAATTTGTGGATGCAGTACGTGTTCCAACGATTGATGATCATAATCTTGCTGATCATAGATCAACAGCAGCAAGGTATCTCGCTCATACATCACCACGTCAATGGCTTTCACAAAGCTAGCTTTTAAATGCATCGCCAAATGCTTCATGAGTGAGCGACCGTAGTTTACACCGAGCAATACTTCACTGTACGCCAACTCTTCTACAAACAGCATCAGTAGTTTGGCATCTCGGTGCTCTTGCGCCGTCAATCGTTCAAGCTGGTGTAACATCCAGTTTTTATTCTGTAGCCCCGTAACCGAGTCGAAGTAAGCTAGCTCCGACAAGCGGCTGTGCAAGGCCACGTTATTAAACCCGGCGTTAATGTTCTCGCCAAAAATTTGCAACAAGTCGATTTCATAGTCCGATAACGGCCGGTCACACTGGATTAACACCACATAATCGCGCTGGTCCACCTCTTCACTGCTGAAGTACAAAGCTGATACAGGCGTTTCAATAACATGGCAATGAGCACTTAAGCTTTGCAAGATCACTCGATACAGCTCAGGATCCTCCACAACATTGCATAAGAACTGATTGGCCCACTCTTTATAAATACCTGTGCTGGCAAAGATCAATGCTTTGTCTGGCGAGTCATTACGCTTGTGATTGATACAGACAATACCGCCTTGATTGAGGCAAAACACCCCAGCAAGCTCATCTAAAATGGATTGGGTATAGCTTTTAAGATCCAGTTTACTGCTCAATCGCTGACTAGACTCGATCAGCATCTGCAGGCCCTGACGCGCCCGCTGCATTGTCTGCATATGCTCCCACGTTCGCAGATTACCTAATACAATCGTCTGAAGGTGGTCGAGGCTTAACTCGCTTTTGTTCCAATAATCATCCACATCATAATTCACCATCAGATCATTTAATGGCATCATGCCAGGCTGTCCAGTGAGCAAAACAATGCGTACTAGCTGATTACCGAGGCCACTGCGAATACTGCGCACCAGCCGTAAACCCGAGTCATCCTGCTCCATCACCACATCCAATAACACAATGCTGATATCTGGGTGTTGGGCTAATATGTTGGCTGCTTGCTGCGCACTGTTAGCACTTAAAAATTCCACCTCGCGCCCCCCATAGTGCAGCGATTTAAGTGATAACAATAAGGTCTCTTGATAAACAATATCGTCTTCGACGGTGAGAATTTTGCATCGCTGCGACGGCGTTCGAAACAGCTCCATATTGCGAGTAGCGTCCATAACGATTCTTCCTACTGAAAGTCGATCCAAATGTATTAGGTATAGATGCTTTTAAGTCTAGCGTATGTTGTGAATTGTAACTCGCCCAATGTTCTTAAGAGCGTTCCCTTACAAAAATCATTTCTTAATCTCCACACAACTGCCGCTGCTTCCTTGTACAAATATGCTATAGTGCCGGTTTCATTATTTCATTCAAATCTTGCTCGGCAAGGTAGGGTCATGACAAAACAAAAAGGCAATCTATTCATTCTGTCGGCGCCATCTGGCGCGGGTAAATCCTCCCTGTACAAATCACTGTTACAGGCAGATCAAAAAGTTCGTATTTCTGTGTCACACACTACACGTGCGCCGCGCACGGGTGAAGAGCATGGCCGTGAATACTTCTTTGTGGATGTGGATTCTTTCCTCGACATGATTGCCGAGGATGCTTTTTTTGAGCATGCGCAAGTGTTTGATAACTACTACGGCACATCGAAGAAAGCCATTTTCGACATGCTTGAGCAAGGCTTAGATGTCATTCTTGAGATTGATTGGCAGGGCGCGCGCCAAGTGCGTGAGCAGTACCCAGACGCCATCGGCATTTTCATTCTGCCCCCTTCGCTCCAAGCCCTTGAAGAACGTCTAACAGGCCGTGGCACCGATGCAGCGGATGTGATCGCACGCCGTATGTCGAAAGCAGTCAATGAAATGTCGCACTATGACGAGTACGACTACGTCATTATCAACGATGATTTCAATGAAGCGTTGGAACAATTAAAGGCTGTTTTTGTGGCGAATCGCGCCAGAACACCATTAATCCAAGAGATTCACACAGATCTGATCAATGATCTCTTGTCATAGTGATCACCCGTTAAGTAAAATTGACGACACTAATTAGTGATTAATTCTTACCCTATATAGAGGTCAAACATGGCTCGAGTTACAGTTGAAGATTGTCTAGAAAACGTAGATAACCGTTTTGAGTTGGTAATGGTAGCCGCTAAGCGCGCACGCCAACTAGCAACCGGTGGTGCGGACGCGAAAGTACCACTAGAAGAAGACAAAATGACCGTAGTAGCACTACGTGAAATCGCAGAAGATCTAATCAATGCGAAAAACGTCGACTTCCAAACCAAGCCTACGACAGAGTTCTAAGCATTGATGGTTAACATCGCTCAACGCACGATTTTCTGGTTTAGCTTTTCCTGATGTGAGGTGAGCGATGTCTACTATTGAAGTATTAGCACAAACCCTTAGCCAATACCTGCCCTACGAGCAGGTGGCGACGGTGAAACGCGCGTATTATTACGCCGAGCAAGCCCATGATGGTCAAAAACGTAAAAGTGGCGAGCACTATGTAACACACCCGCTTGCGGTAGCGTTTATTTTGGCCGATCTGCGCATGGATTGTGAGGGTCTGACCGCCGCCTTGCTGCACGATGTCATTGAAGATACGGGGATTTCCCGTGAATCCTTAGCCGAACAGTTCGGTGAAGGCGTCGCAGGCCTAGTCGATGGCGTTAGCAAACTGACCCACCTTGAGTTCAATAGTCAGCTCGAAAAGCAAGCTCATAACTTCCAAAAAATGGCCATGGCCATGGCCGATGACATCCGTGTCATCATGGTGAAACTGGCCGATCGTCTGCATAATATGCGTACGCTCGATTCCATGCCTGGTCATAAAAAGCGCCGCATTGCCCGCGAAACTCTCGATATTTACGCTCCCATCGCCAACCGCTTAGGTATGTACGATGTCAAAGTTGACCTAGAGTCCTTGGCCTTCGAGGCCTACTACCCGATGCGTTCACGTATGCTCAAGCGCGCCATTAATAAGCGCTATGGCCAACGTGAAAAAGCCATGCAGAAGCTTGAAGACTTTATTCGCTCAGAGCTGGCGGCAGACTATATCGACTCAAACATCAGCGTACGCGAAAAGCATACTTACAGCATCTACCAGAAAATGCAGAAAAAACGTCGCTCTCTGGAAGAAATTATGGATGTCATGGGCGTGCGCATCGTCACCGATCGCCAAGACAGCTGTTATCGCATTTTAGGCGTGATTCATGCCCTGTTTAAGCCGATCGAAGGACGTTTTAAAGATTACATTGCCGTACCCAAATCGAACGGTTACCAGTCATTGCACACCACCGTGGTAGGCAACAATGGTCTGCCGCTGGAAGTACAAATCCGTACTCAAGAGATGGATATGGTGGCAATCAACGGTATCGCCGCGCACTGGACCTACAAGTCTCAGGGCCAGTCAACGATGACAGCGACGAACCATGAACGCGCCACGAAGTGGGTAAAAAGCTTACTTGAGATTCAAGAAAAAGCGCACAACCCAATGGAATTCATCGACAACGTGAAAAGCGACCTTTTCCCAGATGAAGTGTATGTCTTTACACCAAAAGGCGAAATCATCGAATTGCCATCTGGTGCGACACCTGTGGACTTCGCCTACGGCGTACACACAGAAATCGGCAACACCTGTATTTCCTGCCGTATCAACCGTCGCTTAGCGCCATTGAGTACGCAGCTGGAAAGTGGTCAAACAGTTGAAGTCATTACCGCAAAAAGCGCGCAACCCAACGTAGCATGGTTGAGTTTTGCGATTACCGGTAAAGCCCGCACCAACATTCGCCATTATCTGAAATCGAAACAACGTGAAAACGCCATTTCGTTTGGCTATCGTCTGCTGACCCGCTCGCTGAATGCGTTCCGCACCACGGTGGAAGAACTGACTGAAGAACAAATCAAAGTGGTGCTCGAGTCACATCAACTTGAGACCATGGATGATTTATTAGAATCCATCGGTAAAGGTCGCCACGTGGGCTATGTGGTAGCACGTCAGCTCTTCCCGAACTTTAATGAAGATGAATTGGTTACGCCAAAATCGTTCAAAGTAAACGGCTCCGAAGGCATGCTGATTTCCTACGCGAAATGCTGTTCGCCAATTCCTGGCGATCCGATTGTTGGCTACGTTCAAGTGGACAAAGGCGTCATCATTCATCACCAGAGCTGCCCAAACATTCAAGACCACCTCGCCAATCCTGAGCGCTACATTCGTATGACCTGGAGTAAGGAAATCGAGGAAGAGTTAAATGTGAGCCTCATCGTTACTTACACCAACGAACGCGGCGCGGTGGCGAAAATCGCTAGCTCGATAACCGATACCGACTTCCAAGTCTCAAACTTGGACATCATTGAACGCGGTAAGATTTCCCGTTTACGCCTCAACATCGCCATTTCCAGCCGCGTTGGCTTGGCCGATGTGATGCGTCGTATTAAAGCTGTGCGCTGTGTTGAAAAAGTGTCCCGCGAAACCCTTGTCGGACGCTAATCACATAGTGTGAATTGATTAAATCTTAAGGATCCCAAATCATGGCAAAACAAGTGATCTTCTCTGAAAACGCACCGGCAGCGATCGGCCCATACTCCCAAGCTATTCGTGCTGGTAACACGGTTTACCTATCTGGCCAAATCCCATTGGTTCCAGCGACAATGGAAGTGATCAGCGACGACGTTGCCGAGCAAACGACTCAGGTGTTCCAAAACCTACAAGCAGTCTGTGAAGCGGCTGGCGGTTCTCTAAAAGACATCGTTAAGCTAAACATTTACATGACAGACCTAGGCAACTTCGCTCTAGTAAACGAAGTGATGACTAAATTCTTCGTTGAACCATACCCAGCTCGTGCGGCACTAGGCGTTCGCGCTTTGCCAAAAGGCGTTGCAGTTGAAATCGAAGGCGTGATGGTACTAGAAGACTAATCTTCTGCTATCTAGCTGAAAAGAAAAGCGCTTGGAGCATTTCAAGCGCTTTTTTATTGCCCCCTATAGCCCCGCACTCATATGCGCTAACCATGCCTGATAGTCGTCCATCATGCTTTCATAACCCACGCCATATGACGGATACTGAGGACGCCAGCCTAGTTGCTTCAGAGCCTGCGGTACAATGCGTTTACCCTGCGTTGGCAGATAGTCGGTCAATTTAACCGTGTCTGGTAACGGCGGTGGTACTTGCAAGCGGGCCGCGAGCCAGAGTTTGACTTCCCACATAGAAACTGGCTGACCATCGCTGGCGATCACATGTGCAGGCAGTTCAGTACCGAGCAATGACTGTTCACCGAGCACACACAGCGCCGACACGACATCGTCACGATGGATGCGGTTGGTCCATTGATTCACAGACCAAGCATCCCCTCGGCGCACGCCCTCTAATAAACGAAAGCGTCCGGGGCCGTAGATCCCAGAACAACGCAAGGCAATACTCGAAATACTTTCCGACAGCACAGCTTCGGCTACTAGAATTTTCTCTGCCGTAGCGGAGGCCGCGACGGCCTTAGTTTGCTCATCAATCCACTCACCACGATTTTGACCATAGACACTGGTACTGGACACAAAGATCACTTTCGGTTGCCTGCGATGTTGATAGGCTGCTACCAAGGCTTTGGCCGTATCGACATAAGCCGCTTGATACGCCTCAGCTGTGCGCCCAGTCGGCGTCATAATTAAGTACACCAGATCAGCATCAGGCCACTGCTCTGGAGGTAAAGTGGTGAGGTCATGGGTAATGCCCTTTACGCCATCAGGAAAATACGTACCCGAGCGTCGAATACCGGTGACGTCGTAGCCCTGCGCCACAAAATGTTGTGCCACTCCCTGTCCTAAATCACCACAACCCGCTATCAGAACCTTTGTCATGATTCCCTCAATCCTTGCAAAAAATGTCTAACTGTCTAGAAACAGTACACTTTATCAAAATATGTATTATCATAGTTAATACCAATCAAAAGGGTATTAGATTATGACGCTAACAGAACTCAAGTACATCGTTATGCTAGCAGAAGAGAAGCACTTCGGTCGCGCAGCAGAGCGTTGTCACGTTTCCCAACCAACGCTGAGTGTGGCGGTGAAAAAGCTCGAAGACGAACTTGGCGCTGCGATTTTTGAACGAAGCAAAAGTTCAGTCTATATCACCCCGATTGGCGAACAAATCATCACTCAAGCGCGCCGCGTTCTTGAGCAAGCCAATATGATCAAAGAGCTGGCTTCTTCGGGTAAAAACCAATTACGTGGTCCATTAAAAGTCGGCGCTATCTTCACCATAGCACCTTACCTTTTCCCGTCAATGATTCCTGAGTTGAAGAGCATCGCTGAAGGCATGCCCTTACAGATCGAAGAGGATTTAACTGAAAACTTGCGACCAAAACTGCGTAACGGTGAATTGGACGCCATCATTGTTGCGCTGCCGTTTCGCGAGCCGGACGTCGTGACCCAACCAATCTACGAAGAAGAATTCGTGGTCTTGATGCCCAAGGACCACCCTTGGACCAAGCTGGAACATATCAGCACCGATCAATTGACCACTGACAATCTTCTACTTCTCGGTAAGGGACACTGTTTTAGCGACCAAGTGATGGAAGCCTGTCCGTTAGTAGGCGATGACGAACTCAACGAAGGACATACCATTGTTAATGGTAGTTCACTCGAGACCATTCGTTACATGGTGTCCTCTGGTCTTGGCGTAACGGTATTACCGAAATCTGCCGTGACTCATTTGGATGAAAGCATCTTGGCCGTACGTCCGTTTAAATCGCCAGTACCAAAGCGTACCGTGGCGTTGGCATGGCGCGCCAGCTTCCCTCGTCCGCAAGCAATTGAATCATTAAGCCAGTCTATCCGAGCCGCTTGTCAGAAGTTGAACCTAGGTTAAGCATGGTTGATGCACTGGAAACCCAAGACATCAAGGAGCTCAAAGGTGTCGGCGCAGCAATGGCGGAAAAGCTCGCCAAGCTGAACATCCACACGGTTCAGGATGCTCTGTTTCACTTACCGATTCGGTATCAGGATCGAACTCGTGTCGTTCCGATTGGCCAACTACGCTTCGGCGACGAGGCCGTGATTGAGGGGGAAGTTAGCGGCTGCGAGATCAAGATGGGTAAGCGGCGCAGCCTGATCTGCCGTATTCGCGACCATTCTGGCTCTCTGTGTTTGCGCTTCTTCCATTTCAATGCAGCGCAAAAAAAGCAGCTAGAGCAAGCTGGTCGGGTGCGTTGTTTTGGCGAAATCCGTCGTGGTAGCACCGGCTTCGAAATCTATCACCCCGAATACAGCGTCTTGAAAGAGGATGAGCCCCATGAAGGCACAGATCAGCTGACGCCGATTTACCCGCTCACCGAAGGCATCACGCAAACCAAAATTCGCCAGATTTGTGAGCAAGCCTTAGAGCGCTTAACCCCTTACAATCTGCGTGAGTGGCTCCCAGACAGCATTCGTCAGCAGTTTAGTTTGCCATCCTTGGCCGACGCGATTCACTTTCTGCATCACCCAACTCGCGGCACAGACTTAGAGCAGCTCAAACGCGGCGCGCATCCTGCCCAGTATCGCTTATCGTTTGAAGAACTGATGGCGCATCAGCTATCGCTAATCGGTAAACGCCAGATGGCCAAGCACGATCGTGCCATTGTGGTACCAGAGCGCGGCGCCTTGGTCGATCAACTCTTAGCACAACTACCCTTTGCCCCAACAGGTGCTCAACAACGCGTTAGCCAAGAGATTCTCAATGATTTAAGTACCGGCCATCCGATGCTTCGTTTGGTACAAGGGGATGTGGGTTCTGGCAAAACACTCGTAGCAGCGATGGCTGCCGCGGCCGTGGTACAGCAAGGCTATCAAGTGGCGGTGATGGCACCGACTGAAATTCTCGCCGAGCAGCATTATCTCAATTTCAAACAATGGTTTGAGCCACTTGGCATTGAAGTCGCGTGGATGATAGGCAAGCTCAAAGGCAAACAACGGGAGGCGGAGCTAGAGCGCATCGCCTCGGGCAGTGCAAGCATTGTGGTTGGCACCCATGCCCTCTTCCAAGAAACGGTTACCTTCAAAGGCTTAGCATTAGCGATCATCGACGAGCAGCATCGCTTTGGAGTGCATCAGCGTATGGCGTTACGAGAGAAAGGTCTACAAGCTGGGTTTCAGCCCCATCAGCTGATCATGACTGCGACGCCGATTCCCCGCACCTTAGCCATGTCGGCTTATGCCGATTTGGATTGCTCCATTATTGATGAGTTACCGCCTGGGCGAACTCCAGTAAACACCATTGTCGTCTCCAATCAACGTCGAGACGAAGTGATCCAGCGGGTACGCCATGCCTGTGAAGAAGGTAAGCAAGCGTATTGGGTCTGTACCTTGATTGAAGAGTCCGAAGCCCTTCAGTGCCAAGCGGCAGAAGATACCGCCATTTTGCTGCAAGAGCATCTTGCTGGGCTAAACATAGGCTTGGTGCATGGTCGTCTCAAAGCACAAGAAAAAGCCGATATCATGGCGCGCTTTAAAGAGGGTGAGATTCAACTCTTGGTCGCGACCACGGTGATCGAAGTGGGTGTCGATGTGCCCAATGCCAGTTTAATGGTCATTGAGAACCCTGAACGCCTTGGGTTGGCGCAATTGCACCAATTACGCGGTCGTGTCGGCCGAGGCCAAGCCGCCAGCCACTGTGTATTGCTGTATCACGCGCCGCTTGGACAGCAAGGCAAAGCCCGCCTAGCCACCATGCGTGAAACCACCGATGGTTTTAAAATCGCTGAGAAAGACCTAGAACTGCGTGGCCCAGGGGAATTACTCGGGGCTCGCCAAACTGGCCTGTTAGAGTTCAAAGTAGCCGACCTTCAGCGCGATAAAGCCCTATTACAGCATGTACAACAAGCCGCAGCCCTTCTCTACCGAGACTACCCAGAGCACGTGTCGCCGCTACTCTCTCGCTGGCTGCCCAAGCATCAACAATATCTCAACGTCTAAATAGGACCTTATTTCGCCTTTTTATGCACCAAACTTAAAAACCACGCCTCCTAGGGGCGTGGTTTTTATTCTACTATCGCGTGAAAATCTTAAGGGATTTTGACTACCGTGGTGTTTTTCACTTCTTCCATCGCTACGTAGGTGCGCGACTCACGTACGTGCGGCAGCGTCAGCAAGGTTTCGCCCAATAGATGGCGGTAGGCATCCATATTCGATACCCGAGCTTTGAGTAGATATTCAAAATCCCCTGCGATTAGGTGGCATTCCAGCACTTCAGGGATCTCAGAAACCGCTTCTTTAAACTCGTTAAACCCTTCTGGTGAAGTGGCTTTTAGCCGAATTTCAACAAACACCAACAATCCAGCATCCACTTTACGAGGATCAACCAAGGCACAATAACCCGTTATGTAGCCATTACGCTCAAGTCGACGTACGCGCTCTAAACATGGCGTCGCACTTAGACCTACACGACTGGCAAGCTCCACATTCGATAAGCGACCATTAATTTGCAGCTCACGCAGGATCTTCTTATCCAATCTGTCCAAAGGCTTTGCAGACGTTTCCATCAATATGACTCTCCGAAGGTAACTGCCATTTAATTTAGCGCGATTCTACCACGGGGCAAATAACTTAGGAAAAATTAACCGTCTAGACACGACATTACGGTCGAAAGCTCTTCATCGCTCAAATCGCACCAAAGTAATACAAAAAGCATCCACTAGCACCAAACAAAATCTATATGCATCAATTTGTACATTTATCCATCAGAAACTAGGCTATTCATGCATCAATAGAGCGCAAATAAACAATTTTGTGCACCAAGTTAACACAACATAAACAAAAACTATTAAGTAATACTTTTAAATTGATCTATATTTAGAAAATCCAATGAAAAAGGAAAAAAATCGCACATAGTAGTGCTTTCGCCTTGACTCAAGGGTAATAACAGTAATTTCATAGGGCAGTGCCAAGCTTAATCAGCAGATTGCACTAGACTAGAAAACAACAAGAATAACCAAAGATGTTGGCAAGCAACTTGCTAGAGACTTAGTACGAAAGCGAACTAAAGTAGCTCGACCAAGTAATTGAAAGGATCTTCAAGACAGATTCGACTTTGCAAACATAACAACTAGTAAACGCCTGGAGGCAAAATCATGAAATCGAACGTTGGTAAAATTCTAACCACCGCTGCGGTGGCTGCAACAATCAGTACCGGTGCTGCAGCAGCAACATTGGACGACGTAAAAGCAAAAGGCTTTATCCAGTGTGGCGTGAGCCAAGGGGTACCAGGATTTTCAAACGCTGATGATTCCGGCAACTGGACAGGGATCGACGTTGACGCATGTCGAGCTACCGCGGCCGCCATCTTTGGCGATGCGCAAAAAGTGAAATTCACACCACTTTCGGCAAAAGAGCGTTTTACAGCTCTGCAATCTGGCGAGATCGACATACTTTCACGTAACACTACGTGGACTTATACCCGTGATACTTCGCTAGGCTTGGACTTCACTACGCCAAACTTCTATGACGGCCAAGGCTTCATGGTACGTAAAGACCTAGGCGTTGAAACAGCAATGGATCTAGACGGCGCTACCGTTTGTACAGAGCAAGGTACAACGACTGAGTTGAACATGGCGGACTTCTTCCGTAAACATCAGCTATCTTACGTACCTGTTATCGTACAGAAAGCGGACGAAGCACTTGCAGCCTACGCATCAGGCCGTTGTGATGTCTTCACGACTGACAAATCAGGTCTTGCTGCACACCGTTCTAAACTAGCGGATCCAGCGGCACACATCATCCTTCCAGAAACCATCTCTAAAGAGCCTCTAGGACCAGTGGTTCGTCACGGCGACAACCAATGGAAAGACATCGTTACTTGGGCCTTGTTCGTACAGATCAACGCTGAAGAGATGGGTATCAGCTCCAAAAACGTTGCTAAGATCAAAGCAGAGTCAACAGATCCAGGCGTTCGCCGCCTACTAGGTGCTGAAGGCAACATGGGCGAGTCATTAGGGCTAGGCGCGGACTGGGCATACAACATCATTGCGAAAGTCGGTAACTACGGCGAAGTATTCGATCGCAACGTTGGTCCAAACACGCCAGTGAATCTACCACGTGGTGTGAACAACCTTTGGACTGAAGGCGGCGTTCTATATGCGCCACCAGTACGTTAATCCGTACACATCCCTTACCTACTTTGGGATTACACCCAGTGGCAGATGCCACTGGGTTCCCCCTTCTGTTTTACATCTGACGAGCATTCATTGCCTGAACCAAGATGAGCGAAAAAACTATAACTAATACAAGCTTTCTGAACGACGCTGGCAACCGTGCCTTGTTGTTCCAAGCAGTGCTCTTGGTCGTAGTGGTGGCGGTGGGTTACTACCTATTCCACAACCTCCAAGCGAACTTGCAAACTCAAGGGATTTCGACCGGTTTTTCTTTTTTAAATGAGCCAGCAGGCTTTCCGATCTTAATCCATTTAATCGACTACACTGAGGCCAACAGCTACGGGCGAGCGTTCGTTGTGGCCTTAATCAACACCATCCTGATTTCTTTGATAGGCATTATCTTCGCCACCATTATTGGTGTGGTGATGGGCTTAGCCCGCCTGTCTCAGAACTGGTTAGTGGCACGTCTAGCAACGGTATACATTGAAACCTTGCGCAATATCCCATTATTGTTGCAAATGTTTTTCTGGTACTTCGCTGTTCTGGCCGCTTTGCCGCATCCGCGCGACAGCATCATTTTCGGTGATTTTCTGCTGAACAAGCGTGGGGTTTACTCCCCTAACCCGATTTTTCAGGACGGTATCGGCATTGCCATTGGCGCATTCTTCATCGCGTTAGCGGCCTCGATTGCCCTGATTATTTGGGCTAAGAAGCGCCAGAAAAGAACCGGTGTTTGGTTTCCTGCTTACTGGTCTTCGTTAGCGATCATTGTCTTTGGCACTATTCTGGGGTTTGCCATCGCTGGTTTCCCAGTGGAGTTTGAACTGCCACAGAAAAGTCGCTTTAACGTTTCTGGCGGTATGGTGTTGGTGCCTGAATTTGTTGCGGTATTGGTTGCGCTCTCAACCTACACCGGCGCATTCATCGCTGAGATCGTTCGTGCAGGCATTTTATCTGTGAATTGGGGACAAACCGAAGCGGCACGCTCGCTAGGTCTTAAGGACAGCCTGACGCAACGCTTGATCGTCTTGCCACAGGCGCTTCGTGTCATCATCCCACCTTTGACCAGCCAATTTCTAAACCTTGCTAAAAACTCATCATTAGGCGCTGCAATCGCTTACCCTGAACTGGTGGCCGTGGTCATGGGGACCACACTCAACCAAACTGGTCAGGCCATTGAGACGATTGGCTTGTGTATGTTGGTGTACGGCTCTTTAAGCTTGTCCATTTCGTTCTTTATGAACTGGTACAACAAGAAAATGTCGCTGGTTGAGCGCTAGGAGATTAGTATGACCATAGAATTCAAACCCTCTCCAAGCCTCCCGCCGCCACAGAACTCTGTCGGTGCTGTTGCTTGGATTCGTAAGAACTTTTTCTCTTCTCCGCTAAACATCTTTCTAACGATATTTAGCTTTTACATCATCTACTTATTGTTTCCACCCATGATTGAGTGGGCACTGATAAATGCAACATGGAGCGGTGAGTCAAAAGCCGCTTGTACCGCGGGTGGTGCGTGTTGGGCGTTTATCGGTGTGTACTTTAAGCAGTTCATGTACGGCTTGTACCCAGCAGAAGAAACTTGGCGTGTGAACTTAGCCTTAATCATGTTGATTGTATTGGTGGCCATGTATGCCATAAAAGCCATCAACAAAGGCTTATTAACAGCGGTCATCTTACTGGTTTACCCAGTCGTGGCGTTTATCTTGTTCTCTGGTGGCATGTTCGGCTTAGAGCCAGTTGAAACGACTAACTGGGGCGGCCTATTTCTAACCACACTATTGGGCGTGGTTGGTATTGTTGCTTCATTGCCGTTGGGCGTTCTGTTGGCCCTTGGTCGCCGTTCAGATATGCCGATTGTGAAGTCTGTCTGTGTGGTGTTCATTGAAACCATTCGTGCCGTACCTCTGATCACAGTCTTGTTTATGGCATCCGTCATGATTCCATTGTTCCTTCCTGACGGGTTGAACTTTAACAAGCTACTGCGTGTATTAATCGGTATTACTCTGTTCTCTGCAGCCTATATGGCAGAGGTTATTCGAGGTGGCTTACAAGCTATTCCGAAAGGTCAATACGAAGCCGCTGATGCGATGGGCTTAACCTACTGGCAATCAATGATTCTTGTGATTTTACCGCAGGCGTTGAAACTGGTTATCCCAGGCATTGTGAACACCTTTATCGGTTTATTCAAAGATACAACACTGGTTTACATCGTTGGTATGTTCGACCTATTGGGTCGTATACAAGCCGCTAACCACGATGCTAACTGGCTAGGTACCACAACGGAAGGTTACGCCTTTGCAGGCTTAGTTTATTGGGCAATCTGCTTCGGTATGTCCCGCTATTCAATGGCGGTTGAGCGTAAGTTAGATACCGGACACAAGCGGAATTAATAGAGAATTTGAGGCCTTACAACATGACAGATAGAAATATGGCATTAGCCCAACTTGAGCCGGGCGAAGAAGCAATCATTCAATTTACGGATGTAAACAAGTGGTACGGCGAGTTCCACGTACTAAAGAACATCAACTTTAGCGTTAAAAAAGGTGAGCGTATCGTCGTTTGTGGACCTTCTGGTTCTGGTAAATCCACAATGACTCGTTGCATTAACCGTCTAGAAGAGCACCAGAAAGGTCAAATTCTGGTCGACGGCATCGAAATGAACGATAACCTCAAAAACATTGAGGCGATTCGTAAAGACGTCGGTATGGTGTTTCAGCACTTTAACCTGTTCCCGCATTTAACTATCTTGGAAAACCTGACACTTGCGCCAATCTGGGTACGTAAAACGCCTAAGAAAGAAGCGGAAGCCATGGCTATGCATTACTTGGAACGAGTGAAAATCGCCAACCAAGCATTGAAATACCCAGGGCAGCTTTCCGGAGGCCAGCAACAGCGTGTGGCCATTGCACGTGGCCTATGCATGAAACCTCGTATCATGCTGTTCGACGAGCCGACGTCAGCGCTTGATCCTGAGATGATCAAAGAGGTATTGGACGTAATGATCCAATTGGCGGATGAAGGCATGACGATGGTCTGTGTGACCCACGAAATGGGCTTTGCGAAAACCGTCGCGGATCGCGTGGTATTTATGGATGCAGGAGAAATCGTCGAAGCCAATACGCCTCATGAATTCTTCGAAAACCCACAGCATGATCGGACACAGTTATTCTTAAGCCAGATTTTGAACCACTAATCTTGCTATTTGTACCAATCCTGTCTAAAAAGCCCCCAGTGGGGCTTTTTTAGTTTGCTTAATAATGTCCTAATAAAGAAAATCGTTTTATTTGGGGATTTAGAGTGTCAGACCAGTCTGCCGAACAACTCATTAACACGCGAGTGCGAATCGTTCATCTCGCCGATCACACAGGGAAACTACAGGTTATTTTCCCGTATGACAGTATGCTCGACATGGCTGCATTATCCCGTTTGACTAAACGCCGCTTTGACCCTGTTGCCAATTACAATATTGAAGGCGACCCACTGATCAAACCCAACACCTGCTCCACTATTATTGATCGGTCATTATTAGACTGTGATGTCATTGAACTGCGCAGCAGCGCCCAACACAGTTACAAAAGTTATTCTAAGGAAGAGTTCACTGGCCGCTTCCAAGGCCCTTTATCACGCTACGAGCAGGTGGCGATTCCGGTGACAAGCATCCCTAAACCCGTCTTGGATCTGAGCCAAGATTCGGAACAAATGCAAGCCGCACTGGGCAAATTCCAGTCTATGCGCTTGCGGGCCCGTTTGGAAGAAACCCTTGAAATCCCGCCCTTACCTGCGTCGTCCCACCGCATTATTCAACTGTGCTCCAACGAGAACGCAGGCACAGACGATCTGTGCGATGTCATCAGCTTAGATCCGTCTTTATCTGCGCAAGTGATCAGCTGGGCCTCATCGCCTTACTACGGTGTGCGTGGTGAAATCGACTCTGTTGAAGATGCCATCATACGCGTTTTAGGCTTTGATATGGTGATGAACTTGGCCTTGGGCTTATCCATGGGCAGCGCTTTTCAATTACCGCAGAATGGCCCACGCCATTACGAAGATTTCTGGTTTAGCGCCGTTTCTCATGCCGTACTGATGGAAGAATTGGTGCGTAAGATGCCATCCGGCGAGCGTCCGCGCTTGGGTCATGCTTACTTGTCAGGCTTGCTGCATAATTTCGGCTACTTGGCGATTGCCGTAGTACTACCGCCTCATTTCGGCATTCTATCCCGTTACATTGAAGCCAATGCCCATCTGCCAACCGATGTGATTGAAATGCAGACCTTGCATTTCACCAAAGAACAATTAGGGGCTTGGCTACTAAAACACTGGGGCCTACCTGAAAGCATTTATACGGCGGTGCGCTACAGTCAGACACCGGGTTATCAAGGCGCTCACTTTAAGCTGGCACTTTGCTTACAACTCTGCCATCAGTTGTTCAATGATGAAACGCCAGACCCAGAACTCCTGCGGTCGCTAGGTTTGAGCGCAGAGGATGCTCAGCAATGTCATCGTAAAGTACTGAGTTCTTCCAGTGAGCTCAGTAAAATGGTTGACCTCATCAGCGGGGCCAAATGAGTTTGCTAAATCAGAAGCTAACACAGCAATTTGACTATCGCTGGCATACCATTGAGCAGGTCTCTCGTGGCACCATTCCGAAAAGCATCTTACCGTGGTTAACCACAAGCCACTCTATTACGGCTAAGCTACGTCAAGCAGGTCAGTTAAGAGTCGAGGTTTTAAGCGATGATTGGCAAGCTCCCTCTCCCCGTGAACGTCTTCGCTTAGGTTTAAAAAACCGTGAGATTGCTCGGGTTCGAACCGTCATCCTGTATGTTAATGAGATCCCCGTGGTGTATGCCCGTTCGATTATTCCCGCTCGCTCGTTGCGAGGCACATGGCGCTACCTGCCGTATTTAGACAACCGTCCGTTAGGTGGTTACGTGTATAAATCGAAACGCTTACGACGTAGCTCAACGGAAGTCGTCAAACTGCCAGCCGGCTTGATCCTTAATTGCAAAGACTCCCTTTGGGCGCGTCGCTCTGTATTCATCGAGTATGGTCCTGGCATCTTGGTCAACGAAGCCTTTTATCCCGCCATCAGCGATATTACACTGGCCGCCGGACAACTTTAACTAAGTGATTGCACACCATGAGTAAACTAAAAGATTACGCCGACTTAACCCGTTTTAACCGTCCCATTGGCTCCTTGTTGCTGATGTGGCCAACCCTTTGGGCCCTTTGGCTCGCAGCGGATGGCTGGCCAGAATGGCATCTAATATTTATTTTTGTGTTGGGCGTGTTCAGTATGCGCTCTGCCGGCTGTGTGATTAACGACTTTGCCGATCGTAAAGTGGACGGCTTTGTCGAACGCACCAAGAATCGTCCATTGCCATCGGGTCGGGTATCGGAAGTAGAAGCCTTAGCGCTGTTTGCTGGTTTATCGATTTTAAGCTTTATTTTAGTGCTATTTACCGATTGGCAGACCATTTTGCTGTCTTTTGTCGGTTTGTTCTTAGCCGCTTTATATCCGTTTATGAAACGCTACACACATTTGCCACAGCTGTTTTTGGGCTTAGCCTTCTCTTGGGCCATCCCGATGGCTTACAGTGCACAAGGCGGTAGCTTACTGGACCCGCAGCTGTGGATGCTGTTTGTGGCAAACTGCTTCTGGACCATTGCTTACGATACTTACTACGCCATGACAGATCGCCCAGACGATGTGAAGATAGGCATTAAATCAACTGCCATCTTATTTGGCCGTTACGATTTACTGGTGATTCTTGTCTTGCAAGGATTGACCCTATCTTTGATGATGTGGATTGGTGTGCTTGCTCAATTAGGCATCATGTATTTTGTTAGCTTATTGGGCGCGACGTATCTATTTTATCAGCAATACCAACAAGCTAAAGACCGCGAGCGCCAAGCGTGTTTTCGTTCTTTCTTAGATAATAACCGTATCGGTTACTGCATCTTTGCAGGAATCTTACTCGGGTATTACATTTAATTGTGGCAATCATGTGGCACTGATATGACAATTTAACACAGCTGTCATATTTAGCCGCTTTAATAGCTACCGTTCCTGAGATGAGGATAAATCCTGTGACCGGTAAAAAAGTACTTATTATTGATGATGAAGCACCAATCCGCGAGATGATCGCCGTCGCGCTGGAAATGGCTGGCTATGAATACATGGAAGCGGAAAATAGCCAACAGGCGCATGAGATGATCGTCGATCATCGCCCTGATTTGGTGTTAGTAGATTGGATGATGCCTGGTGGCAGTGGCGTTGAGCTGACGCGTCGCCTGAAAAAAGATCCAACGACGGCTGAAATTCCAGTCATCATGTTGACCGCGAAAAGCGAAGAAGACAACAAGATTCAAGGTTTAGAAGTGGGGGCAGATGATTACATCACCAAACCATTCTCGCCACGTGAATTAGTTGCGCGCTTGAAAGCAGTATTACGTCGTGCCACGCCTCAAGGGGTAGACGACCCAATCGAAGTAGAAGGTTTATTGCTCGACCCTATTAGCCAACGCGTTTCAATTGGCACAACGCCCATCGAAATGGGGCCGACCGAGTACCGCCTGTTGAAATTCTTGATGACCCACCAAGAGCGCGCTTACTCACGTGCACAGCTGCTCGATCAGGTTTGGGGTGGCAATGTCTACGTGGAAGAACGTACAGTGGACGTGCATATCCGTCGTTTGCGTAAGGCGATTGGCGATTCTCATGACTTTTTAATTCAAACGGTTCGCGGTACGGGTTACCGATTCTCAGCGAAACGTACGGCATAGATACGATATGAAAAGAACTTGGCAACGAGCTTTCATTACATGGATAAGTGGGTTAATGGCGGTTATCGTCATTGGTTTCGTATTGGGCCATATTCTTGCGCTAGCCTTGTTGTATACCCTTGGTACGTTGTACTGGCAGCTGTATCAGTTGTATCAATTTCACAATTGGCTACGTCGTTCCGGTAAAGCCGCGCCCCCAGATGCCTCTGGTATCTGGGGTGAAATCTTTGATGCGGTCTATCGCTTACAGAAAAAACAGCGTAAGTCGAAACGACGCATGCGCCAAGCGCTTAACCGTATTGAGAATTCCACCGCTGCGCTTAAAGAAGGCGTGATCATGGCGGACAGTAACGGTAATTTGGAGTGGTGGAATAACTCAGCAGGCTTATTGTTAGGTCTGCAACGCCCCGTCGATCGCGGTCAGCCGATTACCAATATTTTGCGCAACCCAGAATTCTTTAAATACTTCACTCAGAAGCGTTTTGGTGAACCTCTGGTAATTAAATCACCGTCTAAAGAAGGCGTGTATTTAGAGCTACAAACCACGCTCTATGACCATAACGATCATCTAATTTTTGTCCGAGATGTGACCCGTTTACATTTGCTTGAGCAGATGCGTAAAGACTTTGTGGCAAACGCTTCCCACGAACTGAAAACACCACTGACAGTGATCAAAGGCTATCTGGAAACGTTGTCGATGTTTAAAGATAACCTGCCTCCGTCGATGCAACGCGGCATCGTCAATATGACCGATCAATCCCTACGTATGGAGCATTTGATCGAAGATTTGTTGTTGCTTTCGCGCCTAGAAACCAATGATCAAAAGGAGCCACATCAATGGCTCAAGTTGGAAGACATCTGTGAAACGGTGCGCAAAACCGCTTTACCTATGATGTCAGAGCAGCACGAGATGAGCTTCGATATCCCTGAAAATAGCTACATTTACGGTGCCACCAGTGAGCTCTACAGTGCGTTTTCAAACCTTGTGTTTAACGCCATTAAGTACTCACCGGAAGGCGGCCACATTCAGATTAAATGGGTTCAGAATGAATTCAGTGGTGTGCTCTCTGTAGAAGACGAAGGCTTGGGCATCGATCCTCGTCATATTCCGCGATTAACAGAGCGTTTCTTCCGCGTGGATAAGGGCCGTGGCTCTAACACGGGAGGCACAGGTTTAGGCTTAGCGATTGTGAAGCACGTATTGATTCACCATAACGCCAAACTACAAATCCGCAGTCAGCCTGGTTTTGGCAGTACTTTCTCCTGCCACTTCCCAACCGATCGCGTACGCCAAGAGGCGTTGCTAGCGACCGTGGCAAGCGATGTGGAAGACAACGTGGATGACGTTAAGAAAGTGTCAGAAACGTCTGAGAATAATTCAGAAGCATCTGCGCATACGCCTTCTACGTAGTACAGCACTCCGATACCAAAAAAGCCCAATGCAATGCATTGGGCTTTTTTATGTGCCGTCTAAATCATCCTTACCACGAATCAAACAAACGCTGAATAAAGGCTTCTTTGTCCGCATCTTGATCAATCAGATTAAGCGTCACGGTTAAAAACGCTGAGTCGTGTTTTTTCTCAGTGGTGGCCACCGCTTGAACAAAGTAATTGAGACGGTTGACCTTCTGCTCAAAGGTGAGATCCAATACCGCCTGATCCAATACCGTTGGAATCACGTCATCGCTCTTAATCAGCATGGTCGCCTCATCCTTGCCAAAGTGAACCACCATGCAACGGAACTCTTTGCCAGCAAAACGCACCTTGGTCGGGATTTTAACGTCTTTGATCGTCACCGTTGGGTTAGTGATTTTAGGCGTGGCAGACGCTTTAGGATTGACGGTGCCCGCCATTAACACATCCAATGAACCCGATGCCACACCGCCAGTGGACGGCGCCGCATGGGGCCTAGGTGCTGAGTCCAGTTTTTTCTCTAGGCCATTGCGCTTTGCGGCAGAAAAAACCTTTTGTACTAATTGGTCCGCTGAAAACGGCTTACCCAAATAATCCGTCACACCCGACTGCACCGCTTCGACCACATGGGACTTATCTCCACGGCTCGTAATCATCACAAATGGCAGCGTGTCTTTCTTATAGTTGGGTTGCTCGCGACACCACTGTAGCAACTCAACCCCTGTCATTTCCGGCATTTCCCAGTCACACAGCACCATGTCAAATGGGATTTTTTCCAGCATTTGCTGCGCTTTACGACCATTAACAGCTTCTTCCACCGTGACCGATGGGAAGCGCTTGCGCAGCGTACGTTTAATCAAATCACGAGTAAACGAGGCATCATCAACAACCAGTATTTTCAAAATCGTGTCCTATCGGGTCTGAGACAGTAAATCTGCATAATTCACAAAGCGTTCGCTGAACAACTTAATCCAAAGCAAGGTTGCCGCCACAACAGCAATGGGCATGATAAACAAATTCAAAAAAGGGATGGTCACGGCAAACATTACGATAAAACCAAAGGTCCAGCACAACAGTGGTTTTTCACGTAAAGAAGCACGCATTTCAGGAAACGGAATCTTATTATTATCGAAGGCGTAATCCATGTATTGCAGCGCCAACATCCAAGCTGAAAATAGCACGAGTAAGAAAGGCGCAACGACGTTAATAACCGGAATAAATGACAGCAACAATAGCCCCAAAAAACGCGGCAGAAAGTACGCTAACTTCTGAAGCTCACGCTTTAAGCTACGCCCTGCGATCAACATTAAGCCCGCGAAGCTCATATCTTCATCAAACTGCTTGCCCGTTTGACGCTCTTCCACTTTTTCCGCTAAAAATGCCATAAAAGGTGCCGCTAAGATATTTACGCCCACTGAAAAGCTGTAAAACATCAGCAAGCCCACCACGATGTTTAGCAACAGATAAAACAGCCAGTTTAGGAAAGACAACCATTCTGGCAAGAAGCCCATCATTTCATCCACAGCCACCCCCATGTAGCTTAGCGCAACGGTATACAGCAATACCATCAGCGCAATGTTGGCGAAAATAGGGGCTAACAGAAACAAACGTAAACGACGTGACAACAGCAGAGGAAATGCTTCTATAATTGCGCCAACAGCGCTAAATGGATGGGTAATCACAGGTTTTAATCCTCGTTGAAAAACTTCTCTGAATAACGTTTTAAAGCGTCTATTTAAGCACATTTTTGCACGCGCTGGGTGCCAACCACCACATCAAATCGCGTGTTTTATCGCCCCAGAGAACGGGATAATGGATCACTGATGACTTTTTGAGCGGATTGATTCTATCGCTTAAAATCAAATTTGATACACTATTGAGCTTACACCTCTGGTGAGACTACTTCTGATATGGATACAGCTATGAAACGTCTTCTTCGTGGTACCTTGGCAGTACTGTTTACCGCCCTTTGTCACAGCGTCTTCGCTGCCTCAGAAGGACCTGAAGGTCCTGTTGTATTAACGGTAAGCGGTCATCTCGAACAACTCGACCTTACGACGCCAGCTCGATTCGATTTAGCAACGCTCAAACAGTTACCGGTGCATCAGATTTCGACGCAAACCCCTTGGGAGGAAGGTACACATCTCTATGTGGGATTCGATCCTAATGACTTACTGGCACAACTTAACGTCCCAGGCGATGTCATTCGTTTGACGGCTTTTAATCATTACATTACCGAAGTTCCCTTAACCGACTTTAGCAGTCACCGCGCCATCATCGCCTATGCTATGGACAATCAGGACATCTCCATACGAAATAAGGGGCCATTGATGGTGGTGTATGACTTTGACCAATACCCAGAGTTGCGAAATGAAGCCTATTACGGCCGCTCTATTTGGCAAATCCAAGCACTGCAAGTGTTGATGCCAGAGCAATGAGTATGGCGACTGAGCAAGGCCCTGAAGCCAATAAGCAACGCAAACGCACCCTCATTAATTTCTTAATTATCTGCGTTTGCTGCTCATCGTTGCTTACCTTTTTGCTGATCCCGCTGGCCGATAACAGCACACGTCTCAACGCCCGCCAAGTCTTTGATAGCTCCCGCTGGCACTCCTTACAGTTACAGCTGCAAACCTATCGTTTGATGAATTATCTGTCTGACTTAAGTGCCGACGATTTACCGGTCAATGGCAATGCTTATTTCCAATACGACTTGGTATTGAGTCGTGTCGATCTTCTGCGAAAAGGGGATTTGGGACGACATATTCGCAACTTCGCTAATGGTCGTGCAACCCGCTTATTGAACATCATTTCGGGTGAATTAGAGCTGATTAGCCTCAATATCGAACACTTAGAAAATGGTCGTTTAGATCAAGTGCCGATCATTATGGAACGACTTCGCTCGCTGGATTCACAAATCACCGATTTTGTGGTGATTGTCAATCAAGGCGCTAACGACTATGTCACCAAGAAACGTGCCGAATTGGACGTTCAATTGGAGTGCATCCAATTCATTTCCCTGATCCTATTGGGCATTTCCGCGGCGTTATTGTTCATGACTTTCAAATTGTCGCAAGTATTCCGACAGTCTCTCAACCGTACTGCTCGCTTAGAACAACGTATCGAAGACATATTAAACAGCAAAGTCGATGTTATCAGTCGCATTACCAGCGAACTAAAACCGGCCATCACCAGCATCATCAGCAGGCTTTCTTATCTTAAACAAGATAGCGCTAAGGAATCGACACAAGTAGCCTTGGAGCGTGTAACAAACCACAATAGCCAAATACTGACTTTATTAGATGGCTACCACGATTTGATTCTGATCGAGGCCAATAAGCTCAAGCCGCATATCAGTGAAGGGGCAATCCGTGATCATCTGGAATATACCATTCAAGCACTAGAGCCTACTTTTAGTGCACATAATGTCAGAGTCATATGCCAGGTTGACCCTCGTATACCAAGCTTGGTCGATACCGATTACAAACGCTTGCACGAAATTCTAACTGTGCTCCTCCTACAAATAACGCCTTTGTGTGTGGACGCCGAGTTAATGCTGAATATTCGCCCTTCGACATTACCGATTCTGCGTGTACCCGAAAAGCACAATGACAAGGCCATTAAAATGGTCCAGATTAGCCTGAAAGATACGGGGGAAGGCTTACCAGAAGCTATTCAAAGCGGTTTGCGCTCCAATCCTTTTAACCCCACCAATACGGTCGCCAATCAAATCCAACAGATGGGACTAGGATTTACCTTATGTCATTTATTAATTGGTTCACTGGATGGCGAATTGCACTTTTCTACTACGCAAGGGAAGGGCTCTGAGATTTGGATTGATCTCCCCATGGGGGTTAACGCTTTTGCCAATCGGCCGGGCGCCGACAACATCACAGAGTCAATAGCCGTTTTAAGCAGTGATACCTTTCTCGACCAAGGCCTCGAGGCTTTATTGGCGTCCAGTTACCAAGTCCAGTTGCTCTCGGAAGAGCAGCTCACCATGCTGGTTCTGAATAGCGCTGACGTCTCATTTTCATGGTTATTGATTAGTGACAAAACCACCCTTTCCAGCCTACAGTTAGAATATTTAAAACAACTGCAACGACAGTCGGTCAACATTATTTGGTGCGCTTCCTTGGCTCGGAAATACCCAGAGTTTCATGCTGAGGCGGTCTACCATTACCCTATAACCGCCAGTCAATTAGCGGCTTTATTACGCTCACAGGACTAGGATCACTCACATGTTAGTCGACCATACGCAATTAAAAACCCTTAAAGATATTCTTGGGCGCGATACCTTACTCAGGGTGAAAGGCAGCTATGAAGAAGACAGTCAAGCCAAATTAAACGCGCTTGAGCAAGCCGTCAATGCGAGCAACCTTGAGCAGGTGGAGCAGCTCAGTCACTCTTTAAAGTCCGCTAGCTCGAACCTTGCACTGGTTTCGTTAACCCGCTTATTTGCACAGATGGAAGCCAGTGCCAGCCAAGGCCAAGCAGAGCCTTTAATGACACTGTTACAAAATGCACAAGCAGAATACCCGACTGCCCTCGCGGAGTTGAGTACGCTACTGTAACCGCCCTCTCAGACAAACAAAAAGGGGTGGGATCGCGAGATCCCACCCCTTTTTAAGCGCATCCGTTGGTTACGCTTTTTTCTCGTCCTGTGCAATTTTTTCCAGCTCTTCAGCAGGCACATGGCGCACGTTCACACCATTAATCAAATACACTAGGTGCTGGCATAGATGACGCGAGTGATCACCAATACGCTCTAGGGAACGCAATACCCAAATTACGTTGAACACACGACTGATCGAACGTGGGTCTTCCATCATATAAGTGATCAAAGAACGAATCGCCGTTTTGTATTCAAGATCCACAGTACGGTCCGCTTTCGCAACGCTAACGGCTAAATCTAAATCTAGACGAGCGTAAGCATCTAAGCTCTCGCGTACCATGCGCGCCACCATTTGGCCGATACGGCTAATTTCCACATAGCCACGTGGGGACTCGCCTTCATGAATCAATTTCAATGCGTGATCCGCGATTTTCTTCGCCTCATCCCCCATGCGCTCAAGCTCTGCGACCGCTTTACTGATCGACAAAATCATACGCAAGTCCGTCGCAGCAGGCTGGCGCTTAGCAAGAATACGGGTACATTCTTCATCAATGATGCCGTCTAGCTGGTTAACCGTGGCATCTTTTTCTTTCACTTCTTCTGCAAGATGGCTATCGCTTTCTAGCAAGGCGTGAATCGCATCCGATACTTGGTTTTCAACTACACCACCCATTGTTAAGAAGTGCTGACGTAGTGTCTCCAGTTCGCTGTTGAACTGTTGAGAAATATGGTCCGTTGTTAACTCTCTCATGATCGCAGTTCCTTATCCTAGCCGTAGCGGCCAGTGATGTAGTCTTCAGTTTGTTGTTTAGTTGGGTTAGTGAACAAGCCGTTGGTGTCACCAAACTCCACCATGTTGCCCATGTACATAAACGCAGTATAGTCCGACACACGTGCCGCCTGCTGCATGTTGTGAGTAACGATGGCAATGGTAAATTCTTCTTTAAGCTGGTGAATCAGCTCTTCGATCTTCAACGTCGAAATCGGGTCAAGCGCTGACGCTGGCTCGTCTAGCAGCAATACTTCTGGTTTTACCGCCACGGTACGGGCAATAACCAGACGCTGTTGCTGACCACCAGACATGCCTAGAGCACTTTCGTGTAGACGGTCTTTTACTTCGTCCCAAAGCGCCGCTGAGCGCAGTGCCCATTCCACTGTTTCGTCGATCACGCGCTTCTTGTTGATACCTTGAATACGTAGGCCATAAGCCACGTTTTCGTAGATACTTTTCGGGAATGGGTTTGGCTTCTGGAATACCATGCCCACGCGACGACGTAGCTCCGCTACGTCGGTGCCTTTGGCGTAGATGTTGGTGTCGTGCAGGTTGATTTCACCTGTGATGCGACAGCTGTCTACCAAGTCATTCATACGGTTAAAGCAACGTAGTAGCGTGGATTTACCACAGCCCGATGGGCCGATAAACGCGGTTACTTTTTTCTCAGGGATGATCATATCGATCCCTTTCAGTGCTTCTTTGTCGCCGTAGTAAAGGTGTAAGTCTTTAACGGAAAGACAAACTTTTTCGTCTTCAATGCGCAGCGCCTGCTGGCTACGTTGCATTGCTGAAATATCAATTGAGTGTGTATTGGTTGCGCTCATAATCGTCTCTCTCCGCCGTCTTACATTTCCAGCGATTTGTATTTTTCACGTAGGTGGTTACGGATGGTTACAGCTGCCAAGTTAAGCAGTGCAATCACGATGACCAATAATAGTGCCGTCGCGTAAACCAATGGACGCGCCGCCTCTACGTTCGGGCTCTGGAAGCCCACATCATAAATATGGAAGCCCAAGTGCATGAACTTCTGATCCAAGTGGATGAACGGGTAGTTGCCATCCAATGGTAGCGATGGTGCCAGTTTTACCACACCCACCAGCATCAACGGTGCTACTTCACCGGCAGCACGGGCTACCGCAAGAATCACACCCGTCATGATCGCCGGGCTGGCCATTGGCAAGACCACACGCCATAAGGTTTCTGCTTTCGTCGCCCCTAGTGCCAAAGAACCTTCACGTACGTTACGCGGAATACGTGATAGACCTTCTTCTGTCGCTACGATAACCACTGGTACTGTTAGCAGTGCTAGCGTGATCGAGGCCCACATTAGACCACCCGTACCGAACGTCGGTGAAGGCAAGGCCTCTGGGAACAAGGCTTGGTCAATACCAGAACCTAGGAAGTAAACGAAGAACCCCAGACCAAAGACACCGTATACGATCGATGGTACACCCGCTAAGTTATTTACTGCGATACGGATAATTCGCGTCACAAAACCTTGTGATGCATATTCACGTAGATAAACTGCCGCGACCACACCAAACGGTGTTACGAGTACAGTCATCAGCAATACCATCATCACGGTACCGAAAATCGCAGGGAAAACCCCCCCTTCAGTGTTCGCTTCACGTGGTTCAGCCGTTAGGAATTCCACCACTTTAGAACCGTAGAAGCCTATCTTTTCTGCAATGCCCATGGCATTTGGACGATAAGCACGCACGATTTTCGCGACTTGTAGCTCATGCTCGCTGCCATCCATTACCTGCACAACAAACGTATCACGGTTGATCTCAGCGTATAGATCAATCAAGCGTTGTTGCAGTGCTTGGTACAAGGCATCTTGCTCAGCGCGCTGGGCATCGATATCCGCCATTTTTTCAGGCGTCAGAGCATTGTTCAGCTCTAAACGACGTTGCTCAAGACGTAGACGCTCTAGCTTGTAGTTGATCGAGCCGATTTCGTCTTTTTCCACTTCGTGAATGTCGTCGTAAATCGTTGTCGCTCGCTCAATACTTTTCTCAAACGCCGCCCAGGTTGCCAACGCAGAATCCGTTGGCGTTAGGTCCGACGTTTGTGCCACAACTTGACCGTTTTCCTTGACCGCTTTTAGATAGCCATACAAGTTACCCCACTCGTGACGCTCCGCTGCGAACAACATCTCCGGCTTCGTTACGTCCGTAAAGTACTCATCAATGATCCAACGGAAGTCAGAGCCGTACACATCACGGTTACCGGTTTTCATCAAGGAACGCATCATCATGTCATGATGATCTTCGACATTAATGCCTGCTTCGCGCAGCTGTGCCGCCGGTACTTCGGCTGACTCAACGCGCTCTGCTACCAAGGTGTAAGTAGGGTTACCTGGTAAGCTGTAAGTACCTTGGTTAATGTCTGCTGGCCAGAAGTGCCCTAGACCACGTACCGCGATCAAGGCCAATAGACCGATTACCATGATCACACAGATCGCCACCGCGCCTGCGTTTAACCATACCCATGGATCACCAGACTTCACCCACTGGGATACGGTTTGATTTTTTAATTTCAGTTCATTACTCATTACAGCGATCCGTATTTCTTACGTAGGTGCTGACGCACGGATTCAGCGATGGTGTTCACAACAAAGGTGAAGGTAAACAACACAAACGCGGCCAAGAACAAGATACGGTAGTGCGAGCTACCCACTTCGGATTCAGGTACTTCCACGGCCAAGTTGGCGGCCAGAGTACGCATCCCTTCGAAGATGTTGAAATCCATGATTGGCGTGTTACCCGTTGCCATCAACACGATCATGGTCTCACCGACCGCACGACCCATACCGATCATGATGGCAGAGAAGATACCCGGGCTTGCTGTTGGTAAAACGACGCGCGTCATGGTTTGCCAGTAGGTTGCGCCCAATGCGAGAGAGCCTTGAGTCAGTGCTTTTGGCACTGAGAAGATCGCATCTTCGGTGATTGAGAAGATCGTTGGAATCACTGCAAAGCCCATAGCAAAGCCAACCACCAGCGCATTACGTTGGTCGAAGGTAATACCTAGATCGTTAGTGATGAAGCCGCGGATGTTGCCGTCAAAGAAGCTCAATTCGATTACTGGGCTCATCGCTACACAGAACCAACCAAGTAGCACAACCACAGGGATCAGCAACATTGGCTGCCAGCCATCTGGCACCATAAAGCGGACACTTTGTGGCATACGTGACCAGATAAAAGCGAATAGCAAAATGCCAAGCGGTAATACGATCAAGATGCTGAACGCGGCCGCTAGGTTTTCTTCTAAGAAAGGTGCAAAGAATAGACCTGCTAGGAAGCCTAGGATAACCGTTGGTAGCGCTTCCATTAGCTCGATCACAGGTTTTACTTTACGACGCAAACCTGGCGCCATGAAGTAAGCCGTGTAGATCGCACCACAGATCGCCAATGGCACCGCCATCAACATGGCGTAGAACGCCGCTTTTAACGTACCAAATGCCAATGGCATCAAGCTGTATTTTGGTTCAAAGTCGTTGTTCGCCGCAGAAGACTGCCACGTGTACGTTGGCTCTTGGTAACCTTCGTACCACACCTTGCCCCAAAGAGAAGACCAAGAGACTTCAGGGTGTTCATTATCTACCGCGAAGAAATGCAGACCTTTAGCGTCTTCTAGTAATAGACCGTTGGCACGAGGAGCAAAACTGATCATGGTCGCGCTTGCGTCACTGATGCGCTCATCAATGACCTGACGGCTAGAGGTCGCATTGAAGATAGATACCACACCGCGATCATCCAGCGTTGCGAAACCTTTACGACGATGTTCCATCGCCATGTCCACTAGACCAGTAGGATGCTTCACATCACGAATGTAAGTTAGGTGCTCAACATTGTTCTCATCGCGAACGTTGAACCATTGGCTGACACGACCCGCGCTGTCTGCCACCATCACAGATGACTGACCGAGTAGGTAACGCATCGACACCAATTGCGCATTGCCTTCAACAAGATCAATTTGATCTTTTAGTGTCACATCGTCCAGATCACGTAGATCAAATTCAGACATTTCACCTAGTTTGTTGGCAACGTACAAATAACGCTGATCACCCGAAATTAAAAGTGAATGCGTACCGGCAACAAACGGGATTTCCGTACTGGTTTCCGTCAGTTCAACTTCTTCAGTAATGAAGTTTACATCTTTCGTCACACGCGTGACTTGCGCCTGCTGATCGCCAACTACGGCAATCGTCATACGCTCGTCGTTGTTACGGATGCTAAGATGACGCGGCGCAAACTCCGCTACTTGAATACCTTCTGTACCATAAGGGAATTCAATGCTTGGGGTGATTAAACGCTCGCCGTCCGGATAAGTGGTTTTATACACTTGCTGAGCTACCAACACACGACCATCTGCGTAAGCGAAGGCCATCATGCGGCTGGTATCAGATTCCAAAGCAAAGGCTGTCGGCTCACCCAGCGGGTTCGCCTCTTTTTTAATGACACGTCCATCTGCCATATTGAAGTAAATCATGTCGCCATTTTCAGCCACACGGAAACCGACTTCAGTTTGCTCTTCTGAAGTTAGGTATAGACTTTTACCAGACTCAGCAGCTGGTAAAGCGTAGCTGTCTTTCTGCTCAATACTGGCACCAGAAAATAGCGGTGCGACCTCGTACATTAAGTAGAAACATATCAGTAAGACAGCCAAGATCACACTGCTACCACCAATGGCGATGCCAATGCCTGCCGTACGGTCTTTTAGCGCACGAACTTTACGATGACGCTTTAAAGCTGGCGTATCGAAGTCTAGTTCGGGTATTTTTTGATCCGCTTTTGTACTCATCCGAATTCACTTTTTATGACATTTTTGTGACAGCTCGCGACGCAACAAAAGCAGGAGAGACTTAGTCCCCCCTGCTCGTTCGCATCCTGCAAGCTTTCCCTAATATTCAGTTCTTACTGAATACCTAGATCAGATAGGTATTTAGCAGACACTTTAGCTGGTAGTGGGATGTAGCCGTCTTTCACAACAACTTCTTGACCCATTTTAGAAAGAACCATCTTCACGAACTCACGCTCTAGTGGCGCTAGTGGTTTGTTTGGCTCTTTGTTTACGTAAACGTAAAGGAAACGAGACAGTGGGTACTTACCTGTTGCAGCGTTATCAATAGTTGCTTCAACTAGCTCACCGCCTTCTTTCTTCGCGATTGGTAGAGCGCGTACAGAAGAAGTTTTGTAACCGATACCAGAGTAGCCGATACCGTTTAGGGAAGTAGACACTGACTGTACTACTGAAGCAGAACCAGGCTGTTCGTTTACAGAGTTCTTGAAGTCACCTTTGTAAAGAGCGTGCTCTTTGAAGTAACCGTAAGTACCGGATACTGAGTTACGACCGAACAATTGGATATCACGACCTGCCCAAGCACCATCTAGGCCTGCAGCACCCCAGTTAGTGATGTCTTCACTGTGACCACCCTTACGAGTAGAAGAGAAGATCGCATCCACTTCTGGAAGAGATAGACCTTTGATTGGGTTATCTTTGTGTACAAATACTGCTAGAGCGTCGATTGCCACTGGGATTGCAGTTGGCTTGTAGCCGTATTTTTTCTCGAAAGCTGCGATCTCTTTGTCTTTCATCATACGAGACATAGGACCGAAGTTAGATGTGCCTTCTGTAAGCGCTGGTGGCGCAGTAGAAGAACCAGCTGCTTGAATCTGAATGTTCACGTTAGGGTAAAGACGTTTGAAGTCCTCTGCCCAAAGTGTCATTAGGTTCGCTAGCGTGTCAGAACCAACACTAGAGATGTTACCAGATACGCCACTTGCTTTAGTGTACGCTGGTAGGTTTGCATCAACGTCTGCCATTACGTTAGCAGAAACGCCTGCTAGGGTAGACACTGCTAGAGTAGCAACTAATTTTTTCATCACTTCAACCTCAATGGTTATCGTCAGTTTGGTATGAATCGAAATCTTCGTTTAAGAGACCAAATAAGCTCGTTCTCATTCGATGTTGAAGACTATAAAGAGCCTTTGTGACAAAAATGTTAAAGACTGAAATAAACTGAATATTTTTTCGTCACCCAAAAAGTCCTTCAAAAAAGTAGTCAAAGCCCACAAAACAGTGCCTTTATGTTGGAAATAGCGCACAAATATTCCCAATAGCAAGGATATCCAATAGACTGACCGCTCGGATTTACTCCGCCTTTCTATTACAAAAGCAAAAACAGTCTGTGGGTTATAAAATGCTTAACAAAATCATTTGTGGTGCCGAGGGCATCTCCACCGTTGTGGGGAGATGTGTTGCTTGGCTTACCCTTTTAATGATGTTGCTAACTTGTCTGATCGTAGTCTTGCGCTACGGCCTAGGAATTGGCTCCATCGCCCTTCAAGAGTCTGTACTTTACATGCATGCCATGGTGTTTATGCTCGGCGCAGCGTACACCTTTAAAGACGACGAACATGTACGAGTGGATGTGCTTTACCGTGATTTTTCACCACGCAAAAAAGCCTGGGTGAACATTCTCGGTGGCTTGTTCTTCTTGCTACCGTTTTGTGCCTACACGGCTTACATGAGTATTGACTACGTTGCAGCGTCTTGGCGTGTGCTGGAAACATCACAAGAGCCAGGTGGTCTTCCATTCATTTACCTTCTCAAAACCCTAATTCCCATTATGATGGCGCTGCTGATTATTCAGGGCATTGCCGACATTCTTAAGAACCTAGGTGTGGTATTCAATAAACAGCAATTAACGGAGGCACAATAAGGTGGCTGAATTTTTACCTTTATGGCTGTTCGCCGGTGTCTGTGTCTTCCTCTTGTTTGGTTACCCCGTGGCCTTTTCCTTGGGCGGTACCGCGTTATTATTTGCCGCCGGTGGCGCCATGTTCGGGACCTTTGATGCGGTGTTCCTAGAAGCGTTACCCAACCGACTGTTTGGTATCGTGCGCAACGAAACCCTGATTGCCGTGCCGTTATTCGTATTAATGGGTGTATTGCTGGAGAAATCGAAACTCGCGGAACGCCTGTTAGATTCCATGGCGATGCTATTCGGTACCATGCGTGGTGGTCTGGGCATTTCCGTGATCCTAGTAGGTATGCTAATGGCAGCCAGCACTGGTATCGTCGGTGCCACAGTGGTCACCATGGGCATGATTTCATTGCCAACCATGTTACGCCGTGGCTATGACCCGGCCCTAGCGACCGGCACCATTTGTGCCACCGGTACTCTGGGGCAAATCATCCCACCATCGATTGCTTTGGTATTGTTAGGCGACGTCATGTCGAACGCCTTCCAGAAAGCACAGCTGCAGATGGGCGTGTTCTCACCGAAAACGGTTTCTGTAGGAGACTTGTTTGTCGGCGCTTTGATTCCTGGCCTGATCCTAGTCGTTCTGTACATTGCTTATGTCGCAGTGGTGGCTTGGCTACAACCTCACAAAGCGCCAGCTATTCCAAAAGAAGAGCTACGTCGCGGTATCGATGACTCCTCGTTAGCGATGGAGATCATCAAAGGTCTATTGCCACCACTATTACTGATCCTAGCGGTGCTGGGCTCCATTCTAGGCGGTCTTGCAACGCCAACGGAAGCGGCGGGGGTGGGCGCCTTCGGTGCTGCGATCTTGGCTTGGACGTCGGGTAAACTATCACTGAACACCTTAAAAGAAAGTGTAATGTCGACTACCAAGGTGACCGGCATGGTGTTCATGATTTTGATCGGCGCCTCATTGTTCTCCTTAGTGTTCCGCGGCTTTGGTGGCGAAGAGCTGATTCATGAGTTCTTTAACCAACTACCGGGTGGTGTCATCAGTGCGGTCTTGATCGTGATGTTGGTGATGTTTTTACTTGGCTTTATCTTAGACTTCATCGAAATCACCTTCGTAGTGGTGCCCATTGTTGCGCCCGTTTTGTTGGCTATGGGCCTAGATCCAATCTGGTTGGGTATTATGATGGCGATTAACCTACAAACGTCATTCCTAACCCCACCATTTGGTTTTGCCCTGTTCTATCTTCGTGGTGTCGCGCCACCAGAGGTGAAGACTCAGTCGATCTACAAGGGTGTGATTCCCTTTATTTTGATCCAGCTGTTTGTCTTGGTATTGTTGTCCGTATGGCCTGACTTGGCGACTTGGTTACCAGAAGTGGTCTACGCAGACTAATAAAAAGGAGATGCTATGAAAGCGATGCAAGTGAACGATTATGGTCCAGCGAGCGATTTAACGCTGGTGGATGCGGACAAACCAACAATTAATGCTGACCAAATTTTGGTTCAAGTGGGCGCATCAGGGGTCAACCCCGTCGACACTTACATCCGCTCTGGCAGCAACAACTACACGGCGTCATTCCCTCATACCCCAGGCAATGACGGCGCTGGCACCATTGTCGAAGTAGGCGCTAACGTCGCCAACTTTCAAATTGGTCAGCGCGTTTACTTCTCTCGTAACCTCACGGGCTCTGCCGCTGAGTTTGCCGTGTGTCTTCCGACCCATACTTTTCCTCTGGCCAATGCCTTGAGCTTTGCCGAAGGTGCCTGTTTGGGTATTCCTTACACTACTGCTCACCGCGCGTTATTTGGCCGCGCCCATGCGCAAGCCGGTGACAAAGTGCTGGTGCACGGCGCTACCGGAGCCGTCGGTCTTGCGACGGTTCAGTTAGCGCTGGCAGCCGGTATGCATGTGGTAGCCTCTGCGGGTACCATCGAGGGCGCCAATTTGCTACGCGCTCAGGGCGTGCAAGAAATCATTATGCACAATCAAGAAGGCTATCTTGCCCCTTACCAATCCTTGCAAAACGGTTTCGATGTGATCATTGAAATGCTCGCTAACCATAACCTTGATCAAGACCTAAAGGCGTTAGCCTTTGGTGGGACTGTCGCTGTGATTGGTAACCGTGGCACGGTGGACATTAATCCGCGTGATTTGATGGCTCGTGATGCCGCCGTCATTGGTGTGGCGCTGGCAAACGCCAAGCCAGAGGAACTGGCGCGCATTGCCAAAGCCATGCTGCCATTGTTCGAAAAAGGGGTGCTAAAACCTGTGGTCCGTCGCGAATATGCGTTGAACGAATTGGCTCAAGCCCATGAAGATGTGCTTAAAACGGGCGCGCAAGGTAACTTGGTCGTCGTGCTTTAAAATACCTTAAGGCACTTATTCGAACGCTCAAAGAGGGTATTCTATCGAGGATGCCCTCTTTTCATTTATGAATGTCACATCACTTTCTACTACTCAATCTCGAATCGTCTCGCTATACTTCCTGTTTTATGCTGAGCAAAAAGTAGGCGATTTAATTGACCCATTCTGATTCCGATGTATTCAGCTTACCCAGCGTGGCCGACACTCACGACCACAATTATCACCAATTAGTGGTGGTGCTGGATGGCAATACCGACTTTGATATCGACAGCAAAGGTGGCCGACAAATGCGTTCGGGCAGCGGCTGTATCGTGCCATCGTCTGAAGGACATCAGTTTGTCGGTTTAGGCGATAACCGCATCATGGTCGTGAACTTACCTGTGCCACCGCAAAAAGCCATCACCGATGAAGAATACGAAGTGGTGTCACGTTTGTTTGATCAAGCGGCCTACTTTGAGTTGAATCCACGTTTACAAGTGTTAGCTTCCGCGCTATCGGGCGAATTACAGCAATACCCAGAAGACCCCCTGTTGGCCCGTGCCTGTGGCAACACCCTACTCAGCGCCATTCGTCACCAGTTATCCAGCCAAGACATCAAAGCCCGCGGCCAGCAATTGGATATCGAAAAACTCGACCAATTTATCGAGTTAAATCTCTCTAAGCGTGTACAAATCAGCCAGCTAGCGAACTTCTGTTTTTTGAGTGTCAGCCAGTTCCATGAGCGCTTTAAAGAACGCACAGGCATGACTCCGCATCAGTATCTGATTCGTAAGCGCCTCGAACGAGCACAATATTTATTACGTGAAGGCTATCCGCCTGTACAAGTGGCAGAAATGAGCGGCTTTTCCAGCCAAAGCGCCATGACCAGCACCTTTTCGCAGACTCTTGGTATTACCCCCCTGAAATACCAAAAACAATTTCGTGGTCATTGAGCCGCCTCGCTGACGTTTATTGGCTCACTTTCGCTGCGCCATGACGATGTCTCTTGGCTATCGGACTTTCTTATAAAAAATTCCGATGATTACGAAAGACGCTGTCACCCTACTGTCACTATATTTCCCTCATCTGTACGAAGATCGCTTTTGTTGCACAGCGACTGCTTGAGATTTGACCAAGCTTTGCAACACTTAATGCATGGCATCTTCAAGCACCAACAAACGGTTTATACGGAAACTAGGCTTTCCGGTTGTCGTGGGAGAATCCGACTATGTTTAATGCGCTAGAGGTTTTACAACCGACCATTCTTGAGCAACCGCTTGACTCTCTTTGGTCACGCATCTCTCCGCTATACAGCGTCAATGAAGAAGAGTGGCTGTCAGAACTATTGAAGTTGGCTGAGCCAAGCGAAGAGCAGTTAAAAGCCAGCACTGATGCAGCCACCCATCTGATCGAGCAGGTTCGCAAAGACGACGAATCCATGTCTCTGATCGACTCTCTCCTGCTGGAATACAGCCTTGATACCAAAGAAGGCATTCTGCTGATGTGTTTGGCCGAAGCCCTCATGCGCGTGCCAGACAAAGAAACCGCTGATGCCTTTATTAAAGACCGCTTGAGTGTGGCCGACTGGGCATCACACGCGAACAACTCCGAATCGTTCTTCGTTAATGCGTCCACTTGGGGTCTTTTGCTAACGGGCAAAATCGTTACCATGGACGAAACTAAAGATGGCAAACCTGCCAACTTAGTTAATCGCCTTGTAAACCGTATGTCGGAGCCGGTGATTCGTAAAGCGATGAACCAAGCCATGAAAATCATGGGGCACCAGTTCGTACTAGGCCGTTCAATCAGCGAAGCCCTTTCTCGCGGCAAAAGCTACCGTGACAAAGGCTACACCTACTCTTTCGATATGTTGGGTGAAGCGGCGCTAACGCAACAAGATGCAGATAAATACCTAGCTTCCTACATGCAAGCAGTGGAATCTGTTGGTCAAGACACTTACGGTAAAGGTCACCGCCCAACGATCTCTATCAAACTGTCAGCACTGCACCCACGCTACGAAGTGGGCTGTGAAGAGCGTGTTATGACAGAGCTGTTTGAAAGCGTTAAGCAATTGATCACTCGTGCGCGCGCGCTAAACGTGGGCATCACCATCGACGCCGAAGAAGCCGATCGTTTAGAGCTGTCTCTACACCTATTTGAAAAACTGTTCCGCGACGAATGTACCAAAGGCTGGGGGCTATTCGGCCTAGTAGTTCAAGCCTACTCAAAACGTTGTTTACCGGTGCTGAACTGGCTAGCAGCCTTGGCCAAAGACGTGGGCGATCGCATTCCACTGCGTTTGGTGAAAGGCGCTTACTGGGATTCAGAGATCAAACTGTGTCAACAGCGTGGCCTAAGCGGTTACCCTGTCTACACGCGTAAAGAATCCACCGACGTATCTTACTTGGCGTGTGCGAACTTCCTATTAAGCGCCCACACTCGCGAGTGGATTTTCCCACAATTCGCTAGTCACAACGCCCACACCATTGCGACCATTGCGACCATTGCTGAGAAATTAGGGGCAACCACTAGCCAATTCGAATTCCAACGTCTGCACGGTATGGGCGATGCGCTGTACAACCGTCTTATCAAAGACAAAGACGTGTGTGTACGTATTTACGCCCCCGTGGGTAGCCACAAAGACCTGCTTCCATACTTGGTTCGTCGTCTGCTTGAAAACGGTGCCAACAGCTCATTCGTTCACCGTCTAGTGGACGCACGTTGCCCAATTTCAGAACTAGTGGATCACCCTGTTACGACGTTGAAGAGCCGTAAGACGCTACGTAACCCATTCATCAATCTACCAAAAGATATGTTTGCAGATCGTCAGAACTCTTTTGGTCCAAACATTGAGATTGAATCTGAGTGGCAACCCTTTAAAGCGTCTGTTGATGCCTTTATGGGCCAAGAGACACAATGGACAGCGTACCCAATCGTGGCGGGCGAAAACTTGGCAACGGAGACCATCCGAACGGTCGCGAGTCCATACGATCACAGCCTAAGCGTCGGTAAAGTCTACTGGTCAACCACAGAGATTGTGAACCAAGCGATCGACAGTGCGGATGCCGCCTTCCCAGCGTGGTCACAAACCCCAGCGACGGAACGTGCAGCCTGCCTAGAACGCATGGCAGAGCTAATGGAACAGAACTACGCGGAGCTGGTCGCTATCTGTCACCGTGAAGCGGGCAAAACCATCCAAGACAGTATTGACGAAGTTCGTGAAGCGGTCGATTTCTGTCACTACTACGCGCAACAAGCACGTCAGAACTTTGCTGCACCAAAACCGTTTACCAACTACCTTGGCCAAACGCAGCAAGCACAACTGACAGGCCGTGGCGTATTTGCCTGCATCAGCCCTTGGAACTTCCCGTTAGCGATCTTTACCGGTCAAGTCGTTGCCGCACTAGTGGCCGGTAACACGGTCGTCTGTAAAGCCGCAGAGCAAACGTCAATCATCGCTTTCCGTGCGGTACAAATGCTACACGAAGCAGGCATTCCAAAAGACGTATTGCAATTCCTACCAGGTAACGGTGCGACAGTCGGTACGCCAATGACTCAGCATAAACGTATTGCGGGTCTAGCGTTCACAGGTTCCACAGGTACCGCTCAGCTCATTAACCGTACGTTGGCTGCTCGCGGTGTTGCGCCAGTGCCAGTGATTGCTGAAACCGGTGGCCAAAACGCTATGATCGTTGATTCAACGTCTCTACCTGAGCAAGTGGTGCGTGACGCTGTTCGTTCCGCCTTCGCTTCTGCGGGTCAGCGTTGTTCTGCGCTGCGTGTGCTATTCGTACAAGCCGATATTGCTGATCGTGTGATTCCAATGATCGCGGGTGCTATGAAAGAGCAAAGCGTTGGCTTGCCATATTTGCACGCTACCGATGTCGGGCCAGTAATCGATCAGAAAGCACAAAAGATGCTGCTTGATCACATCGAGGTGATGAAGAAAGAAGGTCGTTTAATTGCGCAATCGGCCCTACCAGAGTGGGCTGACAAAGGCACATTTGTGGCACCAACAGCTTTTGAAATCAGCAGTATTGACCAACTAAAAGATGAGAAATTCGGCCCGATCCTGCACGTAGTACGCTACCAAGCCAAAGATCTTGACCAAATTATCGATACCATTAACAACTCAGGTTTTGGTTTAACCATGGGTGTTCACAGCCGTAACGAAACCACTTGTGCGCACATCGCTCAGCGCGCTCGCGTAGGCAACTTGTACATCAACCGTGACCAAGTCGGCGCGGTAGTTGGTGTGCAACCATTTGGTGGCCAAGGCTTATCGGGTACAGGCCCGAAAGCCGGTGGTCCACACTACCTACCACGCTTTGCAAAAGAGCAATTGGTATAACACGGCTGAGAGGAGACACAGAACATGACTATCGTAAAACCAATTCAAATCGATGTGGCAAACCAAGTATTTGAAGCTTGGGACAAACTGGGTGTTGCAGGCCGTGCGGAAAAACTTGAGCAAGCCATTTACAGCCTGAACCATGAACAAGCGCAAATGGCGCGTTGGCAGCTTGCTAACGCGCGCCATGAAATCGGTGAAGCGTTGCTGATGCCAGGCCCAACGGGGGAAAGTAACGTCCTATCGACTCATGGTCGCGGTGCTTTTCTAACGGCTATTCAACCCGGGCTGACGAATGAGCAAGCGAACGTAGGCTTAATTGGCCAAATGTTTGCCGCACTGGTTGCCGGTAACCCAATCATTACCGTGGGCCCCGAAGGCCAAGCGTTAATGGATAAAATGGCAAAATACTTACCAGAAGGCGTGGTTCAAAACGTAGCGGAATCCGCCATGGATTCGATCATTGAAGCCACCGACCTTGCGGGCGTTGCGATTGTATGTGATGCCCAAAAAGCACAACAACTGAGCTTACAGTTAGCGCAGAAAGACGGACTATTGTGCCAGCTTGTCGAAGAAACCAACGTTGGTAGTCTCAGCACAATTGCTGCGCCCCACTACATTCTACGCTTTGTAACCGAGCAAACGGTGTCGACCAATACAACCGCTATCGGTGGTAATGCCACGTTATTGGAACTGGGTAGTAAGGCGGAATAGTGCCTTAGCCTACCGTAAGAGGTAACCCCTGAAATGGTTTAGGCTGTGGGTTTAAGGTTAAGGTCTCCACCTAGTCGCACCACGTCAGAATTGTTTCAGAGCTTTAAGCCTGCTGTCACGACTTCCTCCCTAACAGAGCGTGCAGCGGGCTTTTTTTTGTCTTTTTTAGGATTCAATGTCACTCATTCATCGTAATAGGCAAGGCAAACTCGGTTACGGCCCGTCATTTTGGCCTCGTACAGCGCTTGATCAACGCGCTTAAAGGATTCTTCTAGCAAGCTTTCTGAAGCTAACTGAATAACCCCAATGGACACCGTCATCTGCACAGGCTGACCTTTCAATGTCACCATTTGGTCAGGTATATACTGACGTACTCGCTCGGCAGCTTGTTTGGCATCGGCCAATTCGTGGTGAGGCAGTAACACATAAAACTCCTCCCCCCCTATGCGAAACACGCGCGCATCTGGCGGAATCGACCGCTCAATACACTCCACTAAGAATTTCAACGCTTCATCACCACCAGAGTGGCCAAAGCGGTCATTAATCGATTTAAAGTGATCAATATCGATGGTAAGTAAACTAGAGGAGTGGTGCATCTGCTGCGCTTTTTGCAACACAATACTGACAGCCAAATTAAACTCGCGTCGATTCCCCACCCCCGTAAGCGGGTCCGTTCGACTGGCTTGGTCGAGCTGGCGCATCAGACGATTGCGCTCCGTAATATCGAGCATGGCTCCCACTTGGCCACCTTTATCACCGTTTTCTTTAAAGAAAACCGCTTTATTAAACTCAATTTCAAACAGCTCGCCCTTGGCATTTTTTACTGCCGCTTCATAGACTTGGGTTCCACCTGAAGCCAACAGTGCTTGGTCAGCCTGATAGTAGACATCGGCCAATTCTTTCGGGGCAATGTCATACACCGAATGGTTAACTATCTTGTCTTTTGGGATACCAATAAAGTCACTAAAGGTTTGATTGCAACCGCGATAGACATGGAATTCATCCTTGTAAAAGATCGGTACCGGAATCGCGTCGAGCAAGGTTTGGAGAATATTTTCCTGTTGCGAGGGGTTGTTATTATGCCAAGAGGCGCGGGCATTTTCTGAAACAACCCAAGCAGCGATACGCGTCAAATCATCAAAGGCGGCACTGTCGTTTACCCCCTGAGCAATCCATTTCAAAGCCTGACTAAAATCCCAACGATCCAGCAAGATGAGCACTTTTCGTGCCGCCATATAGGGCACATCCTCGGTGTTCAAGTCTGATTCATGCAAGATGATCAAGCTAGAGACCGGTGTATCTTGCAAAGCATCGATCCCTTGCCAGCTAAATTTATCAGGAACACGGGACAGTAAGCTCGTTAATGACTCCTTCCATGGAGCAAGCGCTTTTGAATAATAGAGAATGGAAGGGGTCATAAGCAAAAAGCCTGAAATAAACTAAAAGAATAGCCTAAAAGCTCAGACCGTTCTGGTCAATTTATAAGCTGTTTAATAATGCGACCTGTGTGTAGCATTATGTTAAATAAGTTATAGCTAATGAAAACCCCGCATCAGCGGGGCCTCCATTGTCTTACTTAAGACTTGTGTCTATTCAGCATCACGAGCGTTGATGTAAGCGCGTTCTGATACCGCATGCCATTGCGATACTTTACCCAAGAAAGCTTTAAACGACTCGTATACTTTGTTACTCATCTCATCGTTTGCCGCTACGCCTTCCAGCGTTTCTTGAGACGCTTGTTTCAGCGCTTTTAAGACATCGTCAGGGAACGGACGAAGGTCAACATTGTGCTCGTTAACTAACGTTTGCAATGCATCGTTATTCAAGGCCGTAAACTCATCTAACATATCCTGAGTGGCTTGACGCGAGGCCGAGCGAACAATGGCTTGTAGGTCTTTTGGTAGCGCTTCAAAGGCAGTCTTATTGACCAAAAGCTCCATCTCAGAGCCTGGCTCATGCCAACCTGGGTAGTAGTAGTATTTGGCCGCTTTGTACAAACCAAATGCTAGGTCATTATAAGGCCCCACCCACTCTGTGGCATCGATCGTACCGGTTTGCAGTGCGGTGAAGATCTCCCCACCTGGCAAGTTGATCGGTGAGCCGCCTAGCTTCTCAAGTACTTCACCACCAAGGCCCGGAATACGCATCTTCAGTCCATTGAAATCGTCGAGCGAGTTGATTTCTTTATTGAACCAGCCACCCATCTGTACCCCAGTGTTACCCGCTGTCAAAGGAAGCAGGTTAAACGGTTCGTACACTTCTTCCCATAGCTTCATACCGCCGCCATGGTAGATCCAAGAATTGATTTCTTGCGCTGTCATCCCAAAAGGTACCGCGGTAAAGAACTGGGCGGCAGGAGCTTTGCCTTTCCAGTAATACGCTGCACCGTGGCCTAGCTCAGCAGTGCCTCGGGATACCGCATCAAATACTTCTAACGGTGGCACCAACTCCCCCGCCGCATACACTTTTACTTTTAAACGGCCGCCAGACATCTCAGTGATATTATTGGCTAAGTATTCCGCGCCAGTCCCTAGACCAGGAAAGTTTTTCGGCCAAGTAGTGACCATTTTCCATTCAATAGTTTCTTGTTTAGCCGGCGCCGCCGCTTGTGTTTCCGTACTGCTGGATTGCTCAGAACCACCACAGGCAACCAAAGTTGCCGCTGTGATCCCAGCAAGCGTCCACTTGCTAAAAGCTTTTGCGTTGATCATTGATGTATCCCTCAGAAAACTTATTACATTATTCTTTTTGTCAGTTCACGACTGGGTTGTCTTGGAGTGAATCGGCCACTCTCCACCGAGCAGAAGATCATATTTCTTCCGCATTGGTGATTAAGGATACTATGCTTTGCATTCCTAGAGCTCAACACCTAGCTTAAAAATTGGCCAAAAAAAAGCCTCTTAGTTCAATCACTAAGAGGCTTTCGTCTGATATCTAAAACCGGTTAGTCGCCAGCGCGGGCATTGATGATGGCACGCTCAGAGATGTCGCTCCATTTCATGACTTTTAGTTTGAAGTCTTTCATTGAGTCATACACTTTTTGGCTCATAGGATCGTTAGCCGCCACTTTGTCCATCACAGTTTCTGTTGACGCTCGGAATTCCGCTAACACATCATCAGGGAAACGCTTTAACACCACACCATGCTCGTTAATCAGCGTTTCTAAGGCACTGTTATTCATCGCCATAAACTCATCAAGGATATCGGCATTGGTTTGACGTGCCGCCGCACGCACAATCAACTGCAGGTCTTCTGGCAAGGCTTCAAAGGCGTCTTTGTTGACCACGGTTTCCAGTGCTGAACCGGGCTCTTGCCAGCCTGGGTAGTAGTAGAACTTCGCCGCTTTGTAGAGGCCAAAGGCTAGGTCGTTGTATGGGCCAACGAATTCAGTCGCATCGATGGTGCCAGTTTGCAGGGCAGTAAACATTTCGCTACCCGGCATGTTCACGACGGTAACACCTGCGTCCGCAAGCACTTCACCACCTAGACCCGGCATACGCATTTTCAGACCATCAAGATCCGCTACCGAGTTGATTTCTTTGTTAAACCAGCCACCCATTTGTGTACCAGAGTTACCCGATGCCATCGGAATGACATTAAACGGTGCATACACTTCTTCCCACAGTGCTTGGCCACCACCATGAGACAACCAAGCGTTCATTTCCTGCGCTGTTAAGCCAAAAGGTACGGTGGTAAAGAATTGCGCCGCTGGCACCTTGCCCTTCCAGTAGTAAGACGCACCATGGCTGATCTGCGCTGTGCCACGAGAAACCGCATCAAAAGCCTCTAGCGCTGGCACTAATTCCCCTGCGGCATACACTTTGACATGAATACGGCCACCTGACATAGCATTGATGCTTTCCGCTAGGGCTTCGGCACCAGTCCCCAATGCAGGGAAGTTTTTCGGCCAAGTGGTCACCATTTTCCACTCAATGGTTTCTGGTTTCGCCGGAGCGGCCGCTTGTGTTTGCGTATTCTCTGATGGTTCAGAACCGCCACAGGCAACCAAACTGGCTGCTGTGATGCCGGCAAGCATCCACTTGCTAAAAGCTTTTGCGTTGATCATGGATTTATTCCTTAGGAAGCTAGTTACTTTATTTTTGTCATTAAAACCGAAGTGCACAGAGTTGTTTCATGCTCTTAGGCAATGATTCTATGTCCAGCACATGGGGATTCAAGGATACTATGTTTTGAGTAGAAATTGCTCAACAACCCTATTAGCAATTGGTATAAAAAAGCCCCTTAATTCAAAGTATTAAGAGGCTAAGTGTCATTAACTTTTAATCCACTTTAGTCAGCGGATCGAGCGTTAAGAATGGCGCGCTCAGAAATATCACTCCATTGCATGACATTCTGTTTGAAGTCCTTCATGGAGTCATAGACTTTTTGGCTCAATGGATCGTTAGCCGCCACTTTTTCCATCACCCTCTGCGTCGATGCGCGGAACTCCGCTAACACATCATCAGGGTAGCGTTTTAGGATCACCCCATGCTCGTTAATCAAGGTGTTCAGCGCACTGTTATTCATCGCGGTGTATTCATCTAAAATGTCCGCATTGGTTTGACGAGCCGCCGCACGCACAATCAATTTTAGATCTTCAGGTAGGGCTTCAAACGCATCTTTATTGATGAATGTTTCAACCGTTGAACCAGGCTCTTGCCAGCCCGGGTAGTAGTAGTATTTCGCCGCTTTGTAGATACCAAAAGCTAAGTCATTGTATGGGCCGACGAATTCTGTCGCATCAATGGTACCGGTTTGCAACGCGGTAAACATTTCGCTACCCGGCATGTTCACAACCGTTACACCCGCATCCGCTAGCACTTCGCCGCCTAGACCCGGCATACGCATTTTTAGGCCATTAAGATCCGCTACCGAGTTGATTTCTTTATTGAACCAACCGCCCATTTGCGTACCCGTGTTACCCGCTGCCATGGGGATAATGTTAAACGGTGCATACACCTCTTCCCAAAGCGCTTGACCACCGCCATGAGATAGCCATGCATTCATTTCTTGTGCTGTTAAGCCAAAAGGCACGGTAGTAAAGAACTGTGCCGCAGGCACCTTACCCTTCCAGTAATAGGATGCTGCGTGGCCAATCTGAGCCGTGCCACGAGACACTGCATCAAAGGCTTCCAATGCTGGAACTAATTCGCCAGCGGCGTAGACTTTGACCTTAATACGACCACCAGACATAGCGGTAATGCTTTGAGCTAGGTGCTCAGCCCCCGTGCCCAATGCAGGGAAGTTTTTCGGCCAAGTGGTGACCATTTTCCATTCAATAGGCTCAACTTTCGCAACCGGTGCAGCCGTTTGATTGGATTCAGTTGAAGCCGTTTCATTGCTGCCGCCACAGGCAACCAAAGATAAAGACAACAAACCAGCCAGCGCTAATTTGCCGAAATTCGCGATTTTTTTCATTGTTTCCTCAGAAAGCTAGTTAATCACTGCTCACACTCTGACGGTATGAGGCAGATAAATTCGACGCGTTAAAAGCCTAATGCTTCAACACGAATTGAACGAGATAAACGGCGGTATTTTTGTTTTTGTAGGCGTTTGAATGACACCGGAATCGGTGCATGCGGGAATGGTATGCTGGTTTGTTGAGCAACTCAACGAAATTCTAAGCAGGCGTTAGAATTTCGTTGAATCAGGCCACTAAACGCCTAAAAACAGGCTTTTTTCGAGTAATAATGGCACTTTAACGCTTAAAACGGGCTGGTGTAATACCATGTAATACGCTCACCGGTTTGCGCCGATTGCTCGGCTAGCTTCATGGCATATACCAACTCACAAGCATGACGTTTGGACACTGGTGCTTCACCACGACCTTGGATGGCATCGGTCAGTTGCTGATAGAAATCCACATAACGACCTGCACTGATGGACTCCTCTAAAGCACTGATGTGATCTTGGCTCGGCGCATGGTAGCGTACGGCTTTTTGCTCAGAACTGGCAAAATCGGTTTGACCTGGTAGCTCTCCAGCACGCAAAGCATCTTCTTGTGCATCTAAACCATAACAATGCCAAGAGCCCCCATCAAAGCGCGCGTTGTAGCGACGCATTTCACCCGCTTCAAATAAGCTCGCACCCAGTCGCACCCGAGATTTACCGTACCCCAACTCAATTTCAAAGCTATCCGGTGCAGCGCCACCATCACGCAATGTATCTATATTGGCTTGCACCCAGTCAGGTATACCCAAAAGTGCTAGAGCTTGATCCATTACATGGGGGCCAAGGTCCCAGAAGATCCCAGTGCCGACTCCCGGCTGCTCGCGCCAACGCTCTTGCACCAACGGACGGAAGCGATCGAAGCGACTTTCCAACTGTTTCAATTGGCCCAGCTCACCCGTTTCGACCAGCTCTTTTAAACGTAGGAAATCACCATCAAAGCGGCGGTTTTGATAGACACTAAAGACCAAACCGTTATCGTAGGCAATACGGCACAATTCTTCGATTTGCTCAATTTCCGTCACCGATGGTTTTTCTAGCAACACATGCTTACCAGACTTGAGCGCTAATTTAGCTTGTGGGAAATGCAGTTCGTTGGGTGTGGTAATCACCACTAGATCGATCTCATCGCCTGCAATCAGCGCATCAGCGTCATTTACCACAGTCACATCCGGCCAGTATTGATGCACCTTCTCTGCACTGGAGGAGCAAATATACGACAAGGTCATCTCGTCCTGATGCGCCACAAATGGCGCATGAAACACGCGGCCCGATAAGCCAAACCCAATAATGCCAACTCGAATGCTCATAGTGCAGTCCTCTACTACGGTCTCTTTGCTACATACTAGCAGGGTTTTGGTTGCTGGAGCGGTAGAGGCGCAAATCAAACACAAGACCCAGCCCTAAGAAGCTTAGAGAATGTATTTTAAAACTTCTGTACGAGAGTCTTTTAATTTATCGATCATCCCCGCACTATGGTTATTCATTTAAAACTAAACAGGGTTTAATCATGGCCGGCACTAACCTACTTGCACTGATTGATGATATTGCCTCTTTATTAGATGACATCGCATTGATGTCGAAAGTGGCAGCAAAGAAAACCGGCGCGGTGCTAGGCGATGATTTGGCACTGAACGCTCAGCAAGTGACAGGAGTGAGTGCAGACCGTGAGTTACCTGTGGTATGGGCGGTAGCGAAAGGTTCGTTGATCAATAAACTGATCTTGGTTCCCTTAGCCTTACTTATTTCCGCCTTTGCTCCTTGGCTGATTACACCATTGTTGATGATCGGTGGCTTGTACCTTTGCTTTGAAGGCTTCGAGAAAATTCTACACAGCTTAACCCATAAAAAAGAGCACAGTGATCAGCTTAACCTACCAGAGGGTACAGATTTAGTGGCCTATGAGAAGGATAAAATCAAAGGCGCCATTCGTACTGACTTTATCCTTTCCGCCGAAATCGTTGTGATTGCCCTCGGTACGGTACAAAGCGCAGCATTTGTCAGCCAAGTTCTGGTGGTGTCTTTGATCGCCATAGTGATGACGGTCGGTGTTTACGCCCTCGTTGCAGGGATTGTAAAGCTCGATGACCTAGGGCTTTACCTCAGTAAAAAACACCAAGACGGCTTACTCAACACACTGGGCATGGGGCTGGTAACCTTCGCACCTAAGCTTATGAAAACTCTATCTATTGTTGGCACCATCGCGATGTTCCTAGTCGGCGGTGGCATCATTGCCCATGCTTTACCTCATATCGAAGCGCCATTAGAATCCCTACCACCCGCTCTCGAAGCGGTTGTATCAGGCTTAGTCCCTATGCTGATTAACTTTGGTATTGGTTTATTGGCTGGCGCCTTGGTGTATCTGGCGTGGAAATATATGGTGGGACCTTTGGTATCGCGGGCTCGCTAGACCTCAGATGGTCTGAGTCTTGTATTCAATTTGCTTGCGCCTGTCTCGTCTCATTCTTCGACACCGACGCGTCAGCGCAAATCAAACACAGGACCCAGCCCTAATTAGATTCGAGTTTTTTCTCTAAACAAAGCTGCTGATGTAGAAGATCTACCTCTTTTATGATTTGAGGTATCAATTTTCCTTGTCGGTCGTACTCTCTTTGAAGAAATGGAGTCACCGCGATCGAGGCATGCTTGCTATTCTTGTACGTAAAACTATCAAACATCCATGAGATCATTTCCTCAGGCGCTTTCCCAAAACTGCAAGTGATCATTGAAGGAACGTTTGCCCAATGCTTCGTATAGTTGCACCAGTCACATAGATATTGATAGTCATCACCAGATATGAACTCTCTTAGAAGCGACGCAAGGCAATTGTTACCTCTGCTGTCTAATTGCTTCAAGACGCTATCGAATTTGATAACGTTTTCATTACCTGACAGCGATAAACAAAAGAATACGGTAGTTATGAGAAGATCCGAATTGCTGTGTAACACACGCATCAACGCTCTCATATTAGCTTCGCAGGCTAATTTAAACGTTGCATATTCTTCATCGTGTTCACCAAAGGCTCTGCGTATAGCTCGAATGACCTCTTGCTCTGATGACTCGCTGCTGAGCTTTTCTAGATAGCCATTTTTAGACCTTTTCAGCTCATGGTAGTGATACCAACAAATGTCTTTATTAAGCTCTACTGACTGTAAAGCATTCCAAGCCTTGTCATAATGTTCAACATCTAAGCTTGTATAGAGTCTTTGTTGTAACGCAGTTATATCCCAAGCTATCACTTCAACTGACGTTGCCATTGCCTAACTCTCCTTATTAAAACCTTCCCGTTTGCCTGATTTGCGCTGACGTGTCGAAGCTGAGGAACGAAGCAAAGACGTTGCGCAAGCAAATCAGGTTACGGGAAGAGGTCACCCACTTACTGTGAATGACCACCTAGCAAAACCCGAAACTACAAAACCTCTAACTTAGCAAACGACAACACCAACCACTTGGTGCCGGCGTCGTCAAAGTTCACCTGAACGCGAGCCTGTGGGCCTTGGCCTTCGTAGTTCACCACTAAGCCTTCACCAAAGATCGGGTGTTTCACACGGTCGCCCATGGAGACATTGGTGTCCGGTACGGTATGCCCTTGCAGGATGTTTTGATTCTGACGCTGTAAGGTTGCTGAATAGTCTGGGCGCTGCATGGACACTGGGCGAGCCACTTGCGAGCGTAGACGCACTTCTTCCAAACACTCTTGTGGAATCTCGCGAATAAAGCGCGATGGGCTGTTGAAGGATTCCGAGCCATACAAACGGCGGGACTCCGCATAGGTGATGTAGAGCTTCTGCATGGCGCGGGTAATACCCACGTAACACAAGCGGCGCTCTTCTTCGAGACGGCCCGGTTCTTCAAACGACATACGGCTTGGGAAAAGGTTTTCCTCCACACCTGCGAGAAACACTAATGGGAACTCCAAACCTTTGGCGGAGTGCAAGGTCATCAACTGTACCGAGTCTTGGTATTCGTCCGCTTGCGCTTCACCCGCGTCTAAGACTGCTTGATCCAAGAATGCCATCATTGGCGAGCTAAATTCTTCGTCGGTTTCAAGCCAGTTAAAGCCGCTGGCCGCGTTGACCAACTCTTTTAAGTTTTCAACACGGGCTTCGCCCTTCTCGCCTTTTTCCTTTTCGTGATAAGGAATCAGGCCCGCTTCAGCAATGATCTGATCAAAGATATCGCCCAAACCAAGATCAGGGTTCTGTAAGGTACCCGCCATGCCTTGGATCAACTGCATAAAACCTTTGATAGCGTTGGCTGCACGGGCTGGCAATAAGCCATGGGTGACGATCTGATCTGCCGCTTGCCACATGGAGCAGCCTTGGTCACGGGCCATTTCTCGGATAGTACCAATGCTGCGCTCGCCGATACCACGCGTCGGCACGTTGATCACACGTTCCATGGCGCCGTCGTCGTTTGGATCGATGGCCAAGCGCGCATAGGCCAGAGCATTTTTGATCTCTAAACGGTCGTAGAATCTGTGTCCACCGTAAATGCGATAAGCAATCTGTTCCCTAACCAGCACTTCTTCAATCACTCGAGACTGGGCATTGGAACGATACAAGATCGCCATATCTTTCAAGGCGGTGCCGTCATCGCGCCACTTTTTGATGATTTCAATAATAAAACGTGCTTCGTCTTGCTCATTAAAGCCTGCGTAGACTGAAATCGGCTCGCCTTCACCGCTGTCGGTCCACAGTTCTTTACCAAGGCGATCGTCGTTGTTGCTGATTAAGCCGTTGGCTGCTTTCAGGATATGGCCTGTGGAACGGTAGTTTTGTTCTAGACGGATGGTATGTAAGTCTTTGAAGTGCTTAGATAAGTTTTGAATGTTTTCAATCTTCGCACCACGCCAGCCGTAAATCGACTGGTCGTCATCGCCGACCGCAGTGATAGTGCCAGTCTCGCCGACCATCAAGCGCAGCCAAGCGTATTGAATGGTGTTGGTATCCTGAAACTCGTCCACCAGTACATGCACAAAACGCTGCTGGTAGTGCTTCAACAATGCCGGTGTGGTAAGCATTAGCTCATGAGCGCGCAGCAATAACTCACCAAAGTCGAGCAAGCCATTTTTCTCACAGGCTTCTTCATAGTGGTAATACATCTCGCGCATTCCGCGAGAGAACGGATCATGACTGTCAGGCACATGGGCGGCGCGGCGACCTTCGTCTTTCTGGGCGTTGATAAACCAACACACTTGCTTCGGTGGCCAGCGGGTTTCGTCGATGTTCATTTCTCGCATGATGCGTTTCACCAGACGCTGTTGGTCATCACTGTCCATAATCTGGAAGTTTTCTTTGAGACCCGCATCACGCCAATGGGCGCGCAACAAACGGTGGGCAATACCGTGGAAGGTGCCGACCCACATGCCTTGCGGTGGCACACCAACCAATTGCTCAATACGCCCCTGCATTTCGCGGGCGGCTTTATTGGTAAAAGTCACCGCCATCAGGCTGTAAGGAGAGATTTCGTAGGCGTGCATCAACCACGCAATCCGATGCACTAACACGCGGGTTTTGCCGGACCCCGCACCCGCTAGAACAAGGCTGTTTTGCAACGGTGCTGCGACCGCTTCCCGTTGCTTATCGTTTAAAGCGTCGAGAATAAAAGAAACGTCCATTGGAACCCGCCAATAAAAAATTCATAAAAATTAGGTTGATTTTTGACCAGCTTTGTTTTTTTCTAACAGCTGAAGTCTTGATGTCTGTCTATTTTGACTTTTTTCACCTGTCGATGACAGTGATGTGTGCATTTCTGTCATCCGGAATGGACCTAAGAGGAAAAAACGATGAGTACGCCAGCGGAAATTGTTTCCGAAGTAAAAACGAACTTGTTATACGCTTCCATCAGCCTTAAAAAAGAGGAAAATGAGCGCAATCAAAAGGAAGACAGCGCACGCATGCTGAAAGCACGTCGGGCCATTGAAGCGTATTTAGAAGAAAAACGCTTACATAATGCGATAGCTGACGGCTGGGACGAGTAATCTCCAGCAACTAATTTTAACTGGCAGTCCCTTTGGTCATGCCAATGGGGCTGCTTATCCTCCACAACCTAGATCTCAGCTAAAGATCTGGGGCAGTGTGTCTTTTGCACCTCTTTTATCTCCCCGCCATTTGTCAACTTTGGTCGCATTTGGGTACAGAATGCCGTTGTTTTTATAGCGAACAACGCAACTCTGGAGTACCATTACGGCTGGTTTTTTTAACGTTAACGCATAATAAAAACAGTACTTATAACCCTTGCGGGGAGTCACCATGTTCGAAAACATTCAAGTTGCACCAGCTGATCCAATTCTCGGCTTAAATGACGCTTATCGTAACGAAACAAACCCAAACAAGATTAACTTGGGCGTGGGTGTTTACAAAGATGAGCTTGGCGCAACACCTATCCTAAAGTGTGTTAAGCAAGCTGAAGAGCACTTAGTTGCCTCTGAGAAAACGAAAAGCTACTTGAGCATCGAAGGTACTGAAGCGTACCGTAAAGCAGTGCAAGAATTGCTGTTTGGTGCAGACCACGATGTCATCACGAAACAACGTGCTCACACGGCGCAATCTCCAGGTGGTACTGGTGCGTTACGTATTGCGGCTGAGTTTATTAAAAAACATATGCCAGGTGCGACGGTTTGGGTCAGTAACCCAACGTGGGCAAACCACCAAGCGATTTTCCAATCAGTTGGCCTAGAAGTGGGCAGCTACGCATACTACGATGCGGCTTCAAAATCATTGGATTTTGAAGCTATGTTAGCAAGCTTGTCTCAAGTACCAGCGGGTGACGTAGTGCTATTCCACGGTTGCTGCCACAACCCAACAGGTATCGATCCAACTACTGAACAATGGGCGCAACTGGCGAAGCTTTGCAGCAAACAAGGTTTCTTGCCATTGTTTGACTTCGCTTACCAAGGCTTCGGTGCAGGTTTGGAAGAAGACGCAGCAGGTCTGCGCGTTTTCCTAGAGCAAGCACAAGAAATGTTGATCGCCAACTCATTCTCGAAAAACTTCGGTTTGTACAACGAGCGTGTGGGCGCCATCACTGTGATCTGTGAAACGGCAGAACATGCGGACGCAGCTTTCTCTCAAGTGAAGCGTTGCATCCGTGCGAACTACTCTAACCCACCATCACACGGTGCGGCAGTCGTCACTGAAGTGCTAACTAACCCACAGCTACGCAGCTTATGGGAAATGGAACTTCAAGCAATGCGTGCACGTATCCAAGAAATGCGTAGCCTATTTGTGAGCACTCTGCGTGCAAAAGGCGTTGAGCAAGACTTCTCATTCATTTCACAACAGAACGGTATGTTCTCTTTCTCTGGTCTAAACCCAGATCAGGTAGCGCAACTACGTACTGAATTCGGTATCTACATTGTTGGCTCTGGCCGTATCAGCGTTGCGGGTATGACGAAAGACAATATGGAACCACTATGTGAAGCCATTGCGAAGGTTCTTGCGAACTAAGCACTGATCGCTTAATAATGAAAAGCCAGCTAGGGGCATTCCTTAGCTGGCTTTTTTATTGCTCAAAACTTGGAGTCCATCATGACCGCTACGTTAATCTACTGCTATGACCCTATGTGCAGCTGGTGTTGGGGTTTTCGTCCAACTTGGATTGCTCTGCAAAAAGCTCTAGCGAAGCGTATTGATCGGGAAGAGTTGGTCATTCAGCCGATGCTCGGTGGCCTTGCGCCAGACTCTGATGTGCCCATGCCTGAAGCGATGCGTCAAAAGCTTGAAGCCACTTGGCAACATATCGCTAGCGAATTGGGTACAGAGTTCAACTATGAGTTTTGGCGCAGTACAGAGCCGCGTCGCTCCACCTACCCTGCTAACCGCGCTTGCCTCGTTGCCCGCGATAAAAACCTCGAAGTAGAGATGTGTCATGCAATCCAACAGGCCTATTACTTGTCCGCCAAAAACCCATCAGATCTCAATGTGCTAGCGGACTGCGCTGAGCAAATCGGTCTGAATCGAGAGGGTTTTCTACACAGTATGAACTATGTACAACAACAAGCCTTGCTCGAAAAAGAGGTCGAAAGCGCCCGTAATATCGGCCTTAATTCCTTTCCTTCCTTAGCTCTGCTGACTGGTGATGAGCTATTACACATCCCGATCAACTACCAAGACCACAAACCCATGTTGGCACTTATTGAACAACGCTTGAAGCAAGTGAACGATTGATTTATAAAGCTTTATCCAACGCTTCCAACAGCTGTTTCATGTCTTCCTGGCTGGTGTAATGTACAAACGACAAGCGCAGTACACCGGTCTTAGGGTCGACACCTAATGCCTCCAGTAAACGCACTGCGTAGAAGTTTCCGGCGCCACAAATAATGCCTTGTTTCACCAGCTTAGTAGCAAGCTCCTGGGGCGTTTGTTCTGTTCCCAACAGAGACACGGTCGCTGTACGTTTCCTAAAGTCTGATGGCCCCACTAAAGTGAGCTTTGGATGCTGTGACACGTAATCAAGCAACTGTGGTAATAACGCCGCATCCGCATCCTGTAACAACTTACGCACATTACCTGCTCTGGCACTGATGTCTTTACTGCGCTCGAAGTGATGATCGTGTAGACGGTCAAAATAATCGATAACCCCTCTTGCTGCAGCCACTTGAGCATGATCAGGGCCTGCAGGGACAAACCATTTATGACGATACTCGCCGTTAAAGTAATGGCCTTGATTACCAAGTATCAGCGCCATTTCTTGACGAACCACCATCAATCCTAGGTGAGGGCCGAAAGCTTTGTAGAGAGAGAACAAGTAGATATCTGCTCCAAGGTCTTTCACATCGGGAAAACCATGGCCTGCATAAGCAACGCCATCGACGACAGTCCACACGCCAGCTGCTTTGGCCTTAGCACAGATCTCTTTGACTGGATTGATATACGCCACCACATTGGAGCAGTGCGTAAAGGCCAATAGTTTGGTTTTCTCACTAAAAAGTGTATCCAATTCCTTTGGATCTAACTGGCCTGTTACGGTGTCCACGCGCCACTCTTTAATGCTAATCCCACGCTCTTGAAGACGACGCCACACTCCAATATTGGCTTCATGATCTTGATTGGTAACGATAATCTCATCGCCAGCCTGCAAAACATGGGCAAAAGCTTGTGCTAAGACATAGGTATTTTGTGAGGTTGAAGGGCCAAGATGAACCTCTTCAGGTAAGACATTCAGATACCCTGACAAACGATCATGAGATTCATCCATTTGTCGCCCCGCATCCTGCGACACTGGGTGTAGGTGATATGGCTGAATTTTATTTTGATGGTAGTAGCGATTGAGGTGAACAATCACCGGTAAACAAGCATAAGAACCGCCGGCATTATCAAAAAACGCCTGACCCGCTAAAGTCGGTTCATCAAATGCGGGAAATTGTGATCGTACAAACTGCAAATCCAATGCGGACATCTCGAGTGCCTCCTACCCTGACTTATGTTATTAAGCAGTATAGAAGGACTCGCGAAAAATGCCCGCACGTACACAGGAAAATCCATTTTAGAGCAAAGTGTTAGCTCTTAACCAAAATCGTGGTTAATGAGATCAAGCATTGGATTGTAGAGGGTTTTGGGGGGCTTCTCAGCCTCACTTTCGGACGCTTTTTCAGTGACTGATGTAAAACTGTTGTCCTGCTCATCTTTCGGCAAAGGCAGGTCTTCTTCTTTGATCATCACATCCTCCAGCTCAAAATCGCTCGGTTCAAGTAAGAGCCCCGCCTCTTCTTTTACTGGGTTGTCCGTGACCGTCTGTTCGATGTCTTCTGGAGTAGGTTGTGATGCCACGATAGGCTCCGCCGTCTCTGCAACGGTCAGTACAAATCGAGCCAGCTGCTGCGCTAGTGATTCAATACCTTCGTAGCTAACGTTGACCGCGAGCCATTGCTCGGCCTCCGGTTGAGCAGACAAAAAGTAACCTGGCACCACACCATGACGATGTTTTGCCAATAACTGGGTCAGTTGAGCTTCCGATAATGCCTGATTTAATTGCAGCCACAGTGTTAGCCCCCCTTTGGCGCTGGCAAAACGCACCGTCTCGCCTAACGCGTTTTCAAGAATACTTTTTGACTTCTCAGCAACCGACCAGATTTGACGCGCGCGACGCATTAGTGAGTTACGTTGTGATGATTGCAAAGCATCCATCAAGGCCTGTTGCTGCGGATCACTTAACGCCAGATCTGCACTTAATAAGGCGCCCTCCAAAGCTTGGTATTGACCAGGGAGACACCAAGCAGCGTTTCGATCCACGCCTTTAGACTCTACTCCGCCGATGTACACCACTTGGTTTTTCTCATCGAGTGATTTGTAAGTCATCAAGGTAGAGGATTTGTACCCTAAATGAGAGGTCATATCCCATTCAATGGCCGGAACCTCCAGCTGCTGTAGAATCGCTAACCAACGACGCAAGCTCAGGTTAGAGATTTCACTGCCACTTGGGAAAGCAAACTGACTTGGAAACACCACCATCTTGATGCTGTCATCCCGTAAACAACGCACTGCTTCGTCCAAATCCACACCACGCTCACCGGCGGCCAATGTATAAACATTGCGCCCTAAGCTGATCAGCGTTGAGGTCAGACGCGGATCACAGGGCGTGATCACCAACACCGCATCGCTCACTTGGGTAAGTGTCTGTATTGCTTGGGTGTACATGGCAAGAGGCGAACGACCTAACCAAATATGCGAGGGATGAACATTGATAGCCACTTTACGTAAGTGCTCACTGACGGCTTCGCGTACAGCTAGATGCCCCTTACCTAATACCGGAAGATCGGACTCGGAGAGATTTTGTACAGGATTCAGAAATTCATCGCTTTGATCCACCATGGCCGCACGGTGTGATAAGGCCGACCAAGCCATCTTCTTGCTCAACGGCTCACTAAATTGCGTGACACGATCCCCAGCCAGCAAGTGAGCGTGCTTCACCGTGGGTTTATGACACACGAAATAGCCTGACTTAGGACGCGACTCGATCCAACCTTCCTCAGCTAAAATTTCGTAACCGTGGATCACGGTATTGAGGCTTAATTCCAGCTGTTTAGCCAGTTTTCGCAGAGACGGCATTTTGTCCCCAGGGGTCAATGCACCTTGGCTCATTTGCTCTAAAAACCAATCCACTACGCCTTTATATAGAAAGTCCGCCACGGTCTCTGTACCTTTAATTTGGAAATCTTTACATTCTGTATGAACCTTAGCGAATCACGCTGAAATGACAAGTGTTTCACGACTGTTACATGCAATATTACTGAGATTCACTAAATTTAAGGTACAATTTAGCCCTATTTTCAGACCGTAGTGGACACCTAGCGTATGGCATTTGATGCAAACCGACTTCGAGAGCAATTTCCGATCTTAAAATTGGAGGCCAATGATCACCCATTGGTGTATCTCGATAACGCCGCCACTACGCAAAAGCCTCAGGCCGTTCTCGATGCCCTCATAGCCTATTACACAACCAGTAATGCCAATGTCCATCGTGGTGCTCATTATTTAAGTGACCGCGCCACGACGCAGTTTGAGCAGGCTCGAGATCGTGTGGCTCACTTTATCAATGCAGAGCAAGCAGACCATGTGATCTGGACCAAAGGCACTACTGAGTCCATCAACCTAGTCGCCTATGGCTTGGAATGGTGCTTGAAACCTGACGATGAAATCCTGATTACCAGCCTTGAGCACCACGCCAATCTCGTACCTTGGCAACAGCTGGCCTTTCGTACAGGTGCCCGTTTGCGGGTTTTACCTCTGACATCAAAAGGCGAATGGGAGCCGGAATACGAGCGCTATTTTAATGAACATACCCGTATCTTTGCCTGCACCCAGATTTCCAATGCCATTGGTGTGAAAACACCGATCAAAGAGATGCTGGCTGCTGCCAAAGCGGTGAATGCCTTTACTCTGGTAGATGGCGCGCAAGCGGTTGCTCACTACCCAATTGATGTTCAGGACTTAGATTGCGATTTTTATGTCTTCTCTGGCCATAAAATGTATGGTCCAACAGGGATCGGCGTGCTGTACGGCAAGCCGCATGCGTTAGAAGTCCTGACTCCAGTGCAAACAGGCGGCGAGATGGTGCGCCATGTGACTTACAACAGCACCGAATTCAATGTCTTACCGTATCGTTTAGAAGCCGGCACTCCCCATATTGAAGGTGTTATTGGCCTAGCGGCAGCCTGTGATTTCTTAACCTCACAAGATCGTGAAGAGATGGTCCAATGGGAGCAAAGGCTCGCTCGTTATGTCTACGATGAGCTGAAGTTTAACACCGCCATTGAAATCTACTCGCCAGCCAGCGATACCACCGTGGTGTCACTCAGCGTACCGGGTATTCATACCATGGACTTAAACGGCTACCTAGACAGCCAAGGGGTCGCCGTTCGCGCGGGCAGTCACTGTGCTCACCCATTGATGGCACAATTAGGCGTCAGCAGTACCCTGCGCGCATCCTTTGCTTGTTACAATACCCTCTCGGAAGCCCGCCGCTTCTGTGATGTTTTACTCGAAGCCATTGAGATCCTAGGTGATGACTGATTTAAACTGCGACGCCATTCAAGCACGACTACAAGCCTGCACCAGCAAAGAAGCGACCTTCAAAGAGTTAGTAAGTCTCAGCAAACAGCTAAAGCGCCTAACCGATGCGGATAAGATCGAAGAGAACAAGGTAAAAGGCTGTGAAAGCGCCGTTTGGCTGGTTGAGCATCAAAACAATGGCCTTTGCACCTTTCAAGCGGACAGCGACGCCAAACTGATGCGCGGTGTTCTTATGGTCATCCTGAGCTTAGTAAATGGCCACAGCAAAGCCGAACTACAGCAACGAGACTTAATCGCCGAGCTTAGTGAGTTTAACCTGTCTAGCTACCTCACCAGCTCGCGTACTAATGGCGTGCTAGGTATTTTAAAGCAGATTCAGGCAAACGATCCCTCCAACCTTTGAATGTAAAACATTGGTAAAAGCTATAGCTTTCTCTAAATATGGTGGGCTAACATTCGACGTGCTAATTTTTATATCTAATATGGATGTTGTATGAAAAAAACTGTATATGTCTCGGAAGACTGCCAAAATAACCCCGTCAAATTTCTTGCCGCCGTTACTGATTTAGAGAACCTGCTACCTCAACTAAATCAAAGAGATGATGCTGAGTAAATTACCGAACGTTAAGCCAAAAGAAAAGAATCGAGTATATGAGCTATGTGCGTTACCTTTCAGGTAACAGAGCTCTCGGAATAAAGTTTTATGAATTAGCTGCTCAGCAAGTAGCTCAACCTTTATGGTATGCTTGGTCTTTGACTGACGAAGAGCTTAGAGATTTACTAGCGATTAGTAAGAAGTCATCCTCTATTTTCTCGAATCTTGGATTTTCTCTTGTAGGTACTCTTACAGTCCAAAATGCATCTGAAACATTAATTGATGCTTCTAAAAAGGCTTTAAAAGAGCTATTTCAGACAAAGCTAAATCCACTTTAAATATTAACTTAGGCAATAAGATTGCAAAAGGTTCTGGCGCAGCCTTTGCCTACGTAACGATCATGGCAACACTTCTATATCATAGTGCCGAACATGATAAGTCAAGAGCCTTAAAAGAACTGATACAGAGAGGAATTATAAGGATATCGGATGTTTGAAATAGTCGATTTTTTAGTTTTGGTTTTATTTCTGGCATTCTCTCTATACAGTTTAAAAAAAGCTTATAGTCAAAGGAATTATATCTTCGGAGAAAATAAACCTGCTATTTCTCAAAAAATAATTTACTCATACTACTTTGGCTGGGCTATAGGTTTGCCTACAGGCTATTTATACCAACTTAATATTTTAGAGTGGGCTTTAATCGTTATTTTTATTACGGCATTTTTTTATTTTCTAATCTCTATTGCTTTATTTTTGAAGCATAAAACCACTGATTCCAAGCCCGATAAATAGCAATCCCGTAATTCGATTAATGAGTACGATATGGTGTTTCAATAGATGAGACACCTTATCAATCGCCGATGATATCAATACATGAATGATCAAGGTGATCGCTACCAGCTCGATGGTGAGCATAACCGCATATGCCGCGAAATGCTCATTTGAGGGAATAAACATTGGAAAGAGCGCCCCGAAGAATACTAAGGTTTTCGGGTTCATCAGCGAAATCAGTACGCCATTTTTAAAGCTGTAACCCTGTGCGGCAATGGTTATTTCACTTTTGGCATAGTACAGCGCCTTACATCCTAAATAAGCAATATAACCACTGCATAACCAGGTCATTACCTGAAACGCCATTTCACTGGAATGAATCACTGCTAACAGCCATGTATTGGCCAGTAAAGATGCCAACATAAGCCCTGTGGCAATACCAAAAATCACGGGCAAGGTACGGCGAAGATTGTGGTTAATGCTGTTACTGACCACCGCCAAACCACCAGGACCTGGGGAGGCAGCTGACGCCAAACAAACGGCTAAAAAGGCTAACTGACTTTCCATAACGCTCTCATTGATCGATTAAGACCATTAGGTTAAGCCGATTGCACACTCTTATCTTGTAAAAAATTGCTGTTGGTAGGCGCTTGGCGAAATACCCATGGCACTGACAAAGGCTTTGCTGAAGTGACTTTGATCGTGGAAACCACACTTTAGCGCCACATCCACAGCGCTGATACCGTGCTTAAGTTGCGCTCGGGCGTGATGTAAGCGTTGCTGGATTTGAAATTGATGCGGGGTCAGTTGGTAACGGCGTTTGAATTCTTTGATAAGATGGAACTTACTGATACCCGCCTGTTGCGCCACCGCATCCAGGGACAGTTTCTGGTCATAGCAATCGGCCAGTAAATCGCGCACCCATTCGATATTGGATTGTGCCTTGCTCAACGTCAGTGCCGCACTTTGCTGGCTTTCTTGTAGTAACAAGTTGACCAGCAGCATTTCCCAATGCTCTTCCACATCCAAGGCTTCAGAACCGTGGGTCAGCTTATCCAACAAGCCGCGCATCTGCAGACTGAGACGCGCATCGTTGATCACACTTTGGCGAAAGTAAGGCGTTTGTGCCGAGCCAAACAATAAGTGGTTGAGCGCTCTCATACGCTCTTCAGATGGATATAACGCACGATAACGCCAACCGTCCCCTTTACCCTTAGAGCCGGTATGCAATTCATCTGGCGCGACAATAGAGAGTTGCCTCGGTAGCGCATTATGGCTCTCACCACGATGACTAAAATGCATCACACCAGCATCCACTACAGAAATAACAAAGCCTGCGTGGGCATGCTTACCAAATACCGTTTCGGTAAACTGCGCTTCAATCATTTCCAAGCCGCCTAGGGGCTGACTGGTAGAAACGTTGCAGAATTCGTTGGCGTGCATCCGGCCTCCAAGATAGCGTTACGTAGACTTCACACTACCAGCTTACAAGACAAGACTCTTGTAAAAAATTGCTTAGGCTTGGTTGGCTTTTACTGCCAACTTTTCCAAGACACGCCCTACCGCGACAAAGCCAAAGGTTGCCGTGACGACGGTGCTGGAGCCAAAGCCATTTTCGCAGTTCATCTTAGTTTCTGTATCCCCTTTCTCACGGGTTTCGCACACTGTACCGTCTGTCTGTGGGTATTTCAGTTGCTCCAATGAGTACACACATTCAATTTCAAAGCGTTTTTTGGTATCGCGTGGGAAGTTGTAGTGACGACGTAGGTAGTTACGCAGCTTAGCCGCCAACGGGTCTTGCTCAGTACGAGATAGGTCAGCAATCTGGACTTTAGTTGGGTCGATCTGACCGCCCGCGCCACCGACCGTAATTAGCTTACGCTTGTTACGCTTACACCAAGCGATCATGGCCGCTTTTGGCTTTAGGCTATCAATGGCATCAATGATGTAATCAAACGGCTGATCCAATAGCTCAGGGACGTTATCGGTGGTGATAAAGTCTTCCACGCAGTGTACTTGGCAGTTTGGGTTAATCAGCTTAATACGCTCGGCCATGGCATCGACTTTGGCTTTACCAATGGTGCCGTCTAGGGCGTGGATTTGGCGGTTGATGTTGGTGACACAAACATCGTCCATATCAATCAGCGTGATCTGGCCAATACCCGAGCGCGCCAAAGCTTCCGCGCACCATGAGCCCACCCCACCAATACCAATCACGCATACGTGGGCTTGTTGGAAAAACTCATAGGCTGTTTGGCCGTAAAGGCGGGCAATACCGCCAAAACGTTGATCATCACTCACTCTTGAACTCCTTGCAGAATCTCACCGATAAGGCAGAATGGCTTACAATGTCAGATCTAGCTAACAACCGATTCCGTTGAGTCATAGCAGTACCGACCGACGGACATCCCTGTCCGTGACGGTCGGATCGCCCATCCATGGGCTAAGTACTTGCTTTGACTCAACTTCATCTAAGCTATGATCGAAGCATCGGCACCATGCCATGTACGACAACTTCTACATCTATACGATTAATTAGGGTCTATGCTGCATCAAGTCTTAGAACAACTCGGCCTTACCGAGCGTGAAACCACTCTTTATCAAACCTTGCTAAAATTGGGGCCGGCCTCGATTCGTGATATCGCTGAGCAATCCGGTGTAAACCGTGGTTCCGCCTACGAGTCTTTGAAGCAGCTGCAAAGCAAAGGGGTGGTGAGCTATTTCCCGAAAGGTAAACGCCGTTTCTTTATGGCGGAGAACCCAGAGATTTTGCTCAACCTCGCCGAAGAGCGTCGGCAAAACCTCGAGAAGACCATCGATTCGCTGAAGCACACCATTATTCCAAGCTTGGTACAGTCCCAGCCGACCTTCCATCACACCGATGTGCGTTACTATGAAGGGGATGATGGCATCGAATGGGTATTGCGCGATATTTTAAACGTGGTGTCTCAGCAAGACCATAAAGAATACTGTGTATTTTCTTCGAAGCCGATCCGTCCGTATCTGTACCGTCCGTTTCCGACCTATACCAAGCAACGGATTAAGCTGGGCATCAAGGTAAAGGTAATCGCCCTCGGTGACGGTGGTGAAGACGCGGAGCTATCAGAGCGTAAATGGATCAAAACCGAAGACAGTGTTGACGCCAGCTACATCGCTATCTATCCGCCGAAGTGTGCCATTATTTCTCTGGCGCGGGACAACTTCCCCTCGGCGGTGGTGCTTGAGTCAAATGATATCGCCAAAGCCCAGCAGATTATCTTTGATACCCTATGGCGACTGTTGTAAGGCTCCAAAAAAAGCCCGAGTAAAGACTCGGGCAACAGAGGAATAACACGGCTAGGCCATGTTGGTTTGCTTAAAACGCATGTTTGCTTTTTAACCAGCGAGTTTGTCGACAATAATGCCGCGCTCGGCCATCAGCTCTTGAATATCGTAGATGCTGTTCGGGTCATCAATGGTCGATGGAATGGTAAATTCTTCACCTGAAGCAATTTGACGCAGCAGTTTGCGCAAAATCTTACCTGAACGAGTTTTCGGTAAACGCGGCACGACCATGGCTATTTTAAAACAGGCTAATGCACCAATTTCTTGGCGAACTAGAGCAGTGAGTTCCTCTTGAACACTTTCTGCTCGATCTTCGTAGCCATTTTTAAGTAGCACCAATCCAAGTGGCAATTGCCCCTTTAGATCGTCATTAATACCAATCACACAGCATTCCGCCACGGCATCGTGCATAGCGACCACCTCTTCCATCTCACCGGTGGATAAACGGTGTCCTGCCACGTTTATCACATCGTCAGTGCGCCCCATGATAAAGACATAGCCATCTTCATCGATGTAGCCGCCATCGCCCGAAGTGTAGTAACCCGGATACACGTCTAAATATCCGGATTTGAAACGATCTATGTCTCCCCAGATGGTCGGTAAACAGCTTGGTGGCAATGGACGTTTCAGTGCGATACTGCCCTGCTCCATAGGAGGCATCGGCTCCCCTTGATCATCCAATACACAAACTTGGAAGCCTGGCGATGGCACGGTGGAAGAGCCCGGTTTAGCGATCTTCATTTCAAGGCCAATCGGGTTGGCACAAATCGCCCAGCCGGTTTCTGTTTGCCACCAATGATCAACGATGCATTTTCCCGTTACCGCTTTGGTCCATTCATAAGTGGCTGGATCAAGACGCTCGCCCGCCATAAAGATCACGCGTAGGCCAGCCAAGTCCTCTTTGTTAAGCAGCTCAGCATGAGGGTCTTCTTTACGTATCGCACGGAAAGCCGTTGGCGCAGCAAACAGAGTTTTGACATCGTACTCTTTGCAAACGCGCCAGAACTCCCCGGCATTGGGGGTCATAATCGGTTTGCCCTCGTACATCACTGTAGTGCAGCCATAGATCAGCGGGCCATAGACAATGTAGGAGTGCCCTACCACCCAACCCACATCAGATGCCGCCCAGAACACTTCGCCCGGGCTCATGTTGTAGATCGCTTGCATAGAGTAATTTAGGGCTACCGCGTGGCCGCCGTTATCTCGCACTACGCCTTTAGGCTTTCCAGTGGTACCTGAGGTATATAGGATATAAAGCGGGTCTGTGGCTTTTACAGGCGTACAGTCGCAGGGAACAGCCTCTTGGACAAAGTCGTTCCAATCATAGTCGCGACCGTCTTGTAGCTCAGCAAGCTGTTGCTCTCGCTGATACACAATACAGGCTGTTGGTGCATGTTCTGCTTGTCGTAATGCCTCATCCAAAAGTGGCTTGTAGGACACTATACGACAGACTTCGATACCACAGGACGCGGTTACGATGGCTTTAGGTTTGGCATCATCAATACGCACGGCCAATTCGTGGGCAGCAAAACCGCCAAATACCACGGAATGAATCGCACCCAGACGCGCAACCGCCAACATAGCAATCAAGGCTTGCGGGATCATCGGCATGTAGATGACCACCGTATCGCCCTTCTCCACCCCTTGTTGCTTTAAGGCACCAGCAAACAATGAAACTTCGTTCAATAGCTCTTGGTAACTGAAAGTTTTCTTGGTATTAGTGACAGGGGAATCGTAGATCAATGCGGCTTGATCAGCACGGCCATTAGCAACGTGGTGGTCAAGAGCCAAGTAGCAGGTATTCAGCTCACCGTCCGCAAACCAACGATCCATACCATGCTCGTCTTGTGAGAGCACGGTTTTAGGAAATGTAAACCACTCCAACGCTTGCGCTTTTTCACGCCAGAACGCTTCTGGCTCAGCGCAGGAGCGCTGATATTCTATTTGATATGACATGCAGGCAGACCTTTTATGTTTATTCTTTGCCAAACCCAGATTGTTGACAATCTGAAGCGTCAAAATCAAATATAGACGAAATATTAGCCAAAAAATCTAATACTAAAGGCTAATATTTGAGTTTTTTCTATTTTTTGTCGACAAAAAAGCCTTTTTTGCGACTTTGCTCAATAAACTTTATACGTGCCACGGCCTCATTAAGCTCTTTTAGAGCGCGCGTATGATCAAGCTCATTGCTGGAACTCCCTAAGTGCTCTTCTGCATGCTGCTTCGCTGCTAAGGCTTCTTCCATATCCAGTTCACCAGCACGTTCTGCAAAGTCCGCTAAGAGAATCACTTTGTGCGGCTGTACTTCCATAAAACCGCCAGAAATAAACAGAATCTCCTCGGAACCATCCTCTTTTACAAGGCGAGCACTACCGGTCTTCAACACCGTTAGCAGGGGGGCGTGACCTGGATAAATACCTACTTCACCAAACTCTGCTTTGACAACGACGTACTGCACGGGATTGGAATACAGCGTACGTTCTACGCTGACAATGTCACATAAAATGGTATGGCTCATGAATGCTCCCTTTCTTTAGGCTTCATAATCAATACGGTAGAGAAATCGAAAGATTTCCGACTTCACGACACGTTACAACAATAAAGTGCCAGCAATATGGATGCCAGCGCATTTAGATCAAAAACTTGAGACATAAAAAAAGCAGCCATAAGGCTGCTTTTTAAGGACTGAACGTCATTACTTAGTATGACGGTATTGTTGGATCGTACGTAGACGAGCTACGGCTTCCGCCAATTCAGCCGTTGCACGGCTGTAGTCCAGATCAGATTGTTGCTGATTCAACAGATCTTGAGCATGTTTCTGCGCTTCAAGTGCTGCTGCCTCATCAAGATCGTCCGCGCGAACAGCGGTATCTGCTAAGACAGTTACACGGTGTGGCTGAACTTCTAGGAAGCCGCCAGACACGAAGATAACTTCTTGATCACCGTTTTGCTTAATCACACGAACAGGGCCTGGTTGCAACGTAGTCAACAACGGCGCGTGACCTGGGTAAATACCTAGATCGCCATAACTACCTGCAGCCACAAGAGTCTCAACTAAACCTGAGAAGATCTCTTGTTCAGCACTTACGATATCGCATTGTACTGTAAAAGCCATAAGGAGCCTCTTTTAGTCAGGCTGTGCTGGTAAGTAAATATTACTTACCAGCAGCGCGCGTAGATTAAAGTTTCTTAGCTTTCTCAACCGCTTCTTCGATGCCACCGATCATGTAGAACGCTTGCTCTGGAAGCTCGTCGAATTCGCCGTTTAGGATGCCTTGGAAGCCACGGATAGTGTCTTTCAAAGAAACGTATTTACCTGGAGAACCAGTGAATACTTCCGCTACGAAGAAAGGCTGAGACAAGAAACGCTGGATCTTACGAGCACGGTTTACTGTCTGCTTATCTTCTTCAGATAGCTCGTCCATACCTAGGATCGCGATGATGTCTTTCAGCTCTTTATAGCGCTGAAGAACCATCTGTACGCCACGCGCTACATCGTAGTGCTCTTGGCCGATTACTAGTGGATCAAGCTGACGAGAAGTAGAGTCTAGTGGGTCGATCGCTGGGTAGATACCCAAAGATGCGATGTCACGAGACAATACAACGGTTGCATCCAAGTGCGAGAACGTTGTCGCTGGAGATGGGTCAGTCAAGTCATCGGCAGGTACGTATACCGCTTGTACAGACGTGATCGAACCAGTCTTAGTAGACGTGATACGTTCTTGAAGTACACCCATTTCTTCTGCAAGCGTTGGCTGGTAACCTACTGCAGATGGCATACGACCTAGCAATGCAGATACTTCTGTACCCGCTAGCGTGTAACGGTAGATGTTATCTACGAAGAAAAGTACGTCACGACCTTCGTCACGGAATTTTTCTGCCATAGTCAAACCAGTCAAAGCAACACGTAGACGGTTACCTGGTGGCTCGTTCATCTGACCGTATACTAGAGATACTTTGTCGATTACGTTCGAATCAGTCATCTCATGGTAGAAGTCGTTACCCTCACGAGTACGCTCACCTACACCAGCGAATACAGAGTAACCGCTGTGCTCGATCGCGATGTTACGGATAAGTTCCATCATGTTTACGGTTTTACCTACACCGGCACCACCAAACAGACCAACTTTACCACCTTTCGCGAAAGGACATACAAGGTCGATTACCTTGATACCTGTTTCAAGCAGTTCACTGCTGTTTGACTGGTCAGCGTAAGATGGAGCAGGACGGTGGATAGACCAACGCTCTTCTTCACCAATAGGACCTTTTTCGTCGATTGGGTTACCAAGAACGTCCATGATACGACCTAGAGTTTTTGTACCAACAGGTACAGACACTGCTTTACCAGTGTTTTGAACTTCTAGGTGACGTTTTAGACCTTCTGTAGAACCCATGGCAATAGTACGTACGATACCGTCGCCTAGCTGTTGTTGAACTTCCAACACCAGCTCTTTACCCTCGATAGTGAGGGCGTCGTATACTTTTGGCACGTTGTCGCGTGGGAATTCCACGTCGATTACCGCACCGATAATCTGTACGATTTGTCCGCTACTCATGTTCGGATCCTCTTAATACCTTGATACCTTAAACCGCTGCCGCGCCGCCAACAATCTCAGAAATTTCCTGAGTAATGGCTGCCTGACGTGCCTTGTTGTATACCAACTGCAATTCATTAATGATTTCGCCCGCGTTGTCGGTTGCGTTTTTCATTGCCAGCATTCGAGCGGCTTGTTCACACGCAATGTTTTCAACAACGGATTGGTACACCTGAGATTCGATGTAACGAACCAAAAGATCATTTAGGATCTCGACTGCATCAGGTTCGTAGATGTAATCCCAGTGGTGTTTCAGTTCTGCATTTTCTTCTGCTTTAAGCGGCAAAAGTTGCTCGACATTTGGTTTCTGAGTCATAGTGTTAACGAACTCGTTAGACACCAGTACTAGACGGTCGATGCGACCTTCATCAAACGCATCCAACATAACTTTCACACTACCAACCAAACGCGATGCTTCAGGAGCATCACCTAGGCCAGTAACGGCTGCAGCTACTTTACCACCGTAGTTTCTGAAGAAAGACACAGCTTTTGAGCCAACGGCACAGATCTCAACTTCGATCCCTGCTTCGACATATTGCTTCATGTCTTTAATCGCAGCTTTGAACACGTTAACGTTCAAGCCACCACACAAACCACGATCACTGGATACGATGACGTAACCAACTCGCTTGATGTCACGCTCGGTTAGGTAACGGTGCTTATACTCAGGATTCGCGTTAGCCAAGTGACCGATCACTTGACGAATGCGATCTGCATACGGACGAGAAGAGGCCATACGATCCTGAGCTTTACGCGTTTTACTTGCAGCAACTTTTTCCATTGCGCGCGTAATTTTTCGCGTATTGTTAATGCTCCCAATCTGAGCGCGTATCTCTTTTCCGACTGCCATATTAGACCTGCCCTTGTGAGAATGTTAATTCACAACCTGCAGAGATGATCGGTGGCTGGCGAACCAGCCACCCAATCATTACCAAGTTTGTGTCGCTTTAAACTTCTCGATCGCTGACTTAAATGTGCCGGCGATTTCGTCGTTGTAATTACCAGTTTTGTTGATGTCTTGCATCATGGCAGCGTGTTCGCTGTTGATGTAGCTCAAGAACGCTTTTTCAAAACTAGCAATTTTGCTTGTTTCAACATCCGCAAGGTAGCCTTCGTTGGCAGCGTAAAGGATTACGCCCATGTCACCTACTGACATTGGACTGAATTGTGCTTGTTTCATCAATTCAGTTACTTGCTTACCGTGCTCAAGTTGCTTACGAGTCGCATCATCAAGGTCAGAAGCGAACTGAGCGAATGCCGCCAATTCACGGTACTGAGCTAGAGCAAGACGGATACCGCCACCTAGCTTCTTGATGATTTTCGTTTGCGCTGCACCACCTACACGAGATACCGAGATACCAGCGTTCATTGCAGGACGGATACCTGCGTTGAATGAGCTTGTTTCTAGGAAGATCTGACCGTCAGTGATAGAGATTACGTTCGTTGGTACGAACGCAGATACGTCACCACCTTGAGTCTCGATGATAGGTAGAGCAGTCAAAGAACCTGTTTGACCTTTTACTTCACCGTTAGTGAATTTTTCTACGTAGTCAGCGTTTACACGAGACGCACGCTCTAGAAGACGAGAGTGCAAGTAGAAAACGTCACCTGGGTAGGCTTCACGGCCTGGTGGACGACGTAGTAGCAATGAGATTTGACGGTAAGCCCAAGCTTGTTTCGTCAAGTCATCGTATACGATCAACGCGTCTTCACCGCGGTCACGGAAGTATTCGCCCATAGAACAGCCAGAGTATGGAGCCAAGAACTGCATTGATGCAGGATCAGCGGCACCCGCTACGACAACAGTGGTGTATGCCATTGCGCCGTTTTCTTCAAGCTTACGTACTACGTTTGCGATAGTAGATTGTTTTTGACCGATCGCAACGTACACACACTTAATGCCAGAGTCTTTCTGAGCAATGATAGTGTCGATTGCTAGAGCCGTTTTACCGATCTGACGGTCACCGATGATCAACTCACGCTGACCACGACCGATTGGCACCATTGAGTCAATCGCTTTGTAACCAGTTTGAACTGGTTGATCAACGCCTTGACGCGCGATTACACCAGGTGCAACCTTTTCTACTGCGTCAGTTAGTTGTGCTTTAACAGGGCCTTTACCGTCGATTGGGTTACCAAGCGCGTCAACAACGCGACCTAGTAGCTCAGGGCCTACTGGTACTTCAAGGATACGACCAGTACATTTTGCTTTTTGACCTTCTACAAGGTCTTGGTAGTTACCTAGTACTACGGCACCAACAGAGTCACGCTCTAGGTTCAATGCCATACCATAGACACCACCAGGGAACTCAATCATTTCCCCGTACATTACGTCAGCTAGACCGTGGATCAATACGATACCGTCTGCAACGCTGACAATTGTGCCCTCATTCTGGGCATCTGAAGACACATCAAGTGATTCGATGCGCTTCTTAATGATCTCGCTGATCTCAGATGGATTCAGTTGCTGCATGCTAAATTCCTCAACCCTGGTTTCTTAGTTGAAACCTTAGGAGTTTATCGCTTCGGCCAGTTTCGCCAGTTTTCCGCGTACTGAACCGTCGATGATTAAATCACCGGTACGGATTACCACGCCACCAATAAGGCTTGCGTCTGTTTCACTGGTTAAATTGACTTTACGATCCAATTTTGTACCCAGTGAAGCGGCCAGTGTTTGTTCTTGTTCAGCTGTCAACGCAAAAGCAGAGGTAACAACTACATCTACTGCTTTTTCGTAGTTCAGTTTGAACTGTTCAAATAACTCAGAAATCGCTGGAAGAAGCGTTAGACGCTTATTCTCTGCAAGGCTAAGCAAGTAAGCTTTTCCTGCATCAGTGATGACTTCGTTACACACTTCCGCTAGAGCCGTTGCCTTCTCTTGCGCACTAAAAGCCGGGTTTTGAAGGGCTACGTGTAGCTTTGGCGCTTCTGTAGCAGTAGCCAATATGCTTAGCATATTGGCCCACTCAGCTACTTGGCCATTCTCACGAGCGACTTCAAAAGCTGCTTTGGCGTATGGTCGCGCGACTGTTTTTAATTCAGCCATAGGACCCTCGCTTATAGCTCTTTGGCGAGTTGTTCAACGATCTCGCTGTGTGCTTTTACGTCAACGCTGGCACCCAAAATCTTCTCTGCACCGCTAAGAGCTAGAGCTGAAACTTGTGCACGTAGTGCTTCTTTAGCACGTACAACATCTTGTTCAATCTCTGCTTGAGCCGCATCACGTAGGCGTTTGCCGTCGCTTAGCGCTTGCTCTTTTGCTTCATCAATGATTTGGTTAGCACGTTTGTTGGCTTGTTCAATAATCTCGGCCGCTTGTTCCTTGCTTTCACGTAGTGTCTTAGTCGCTTGCTCTTGAGCTAGCTCTAGATCACGTGAAGCACGGTTAGCTGCTTCCAAACCGTCTGCAATTTTCTTGCTACGCTCTTCGAGCGCAGCAATGACTGGTGGCCACACAAACTTCATGCAGAACCACACAAAAATAGCAAACGAGATAGCTTGGCCTATTAGTGTGAGATTAATATTCACGCAAATATCCTCGCTCTAGTCGTTCAAAATTAATAAATCACTTCAAAGTAAAGCGACGTATTAGCCAGCAACCTGAGCAATGAATGGGTTTGCGAAAGTGAAGAACAATGCAATACCAACACCGATCATTGTTACGGCGTCAAGAAGACCCGCTACGATGAACATTTTAACTTGCAGCATTGGAACCATTTCTGGTTGACGCGCAGCGCCTTCCAAGAATTTACCACCAAGTAGACCGAAACCAATCGCAGTACCTAGGGCACCTAGACCGATAAGAAGGGCTACAGCAACAGCGGTTAGACCAACTACAGTTTCCATTTTAACTCCTAATTTTCACAGTTTTTTAAGATTAAAGGTTTAAAAAAATCGTTATACAACGCGATCTTAGTGATCTTCGTGCGCCATACTCAGGTAAACGATTGTCAGCATCATGAAGATAAATGCTTGCAGTACGATTACTAGAATGTGGAAGATCGCCCAAGGCACAGACAGAGCCCATTGAATGCCCCAAGGCAAGATCGCGATCAAGATGAAGATCAATTCACCAGCGTACAAGTTACCGAAAAGTCGTAGCGCTAGAGAAACAGGTTTAGCCAATAGACCTACACCTTCAAGCAATAAGTTGAATGGAATCATCCACTTACCGAAAGGTTGCAGCGTCAATTCGCCAACAAATCCGCTCACACCTTTTACTTTGATGCTGTAGTAAATGATCAAAGCAAAGACAGAAATAGACATACCAAGAGTCGCGTTTAGATCTGTTGTTGGCACCACACGGAAGTACGGAACACCCAACAAAGACGCTAAATGAGGTAAAAAGTCGACTGGTACCAAGTCCATGGTGTTCATCAAGAACACCCAAACAAAGATCGTTAACGCCAATGGCGCAATGACTTTGTTCTTACCGTGGAAAGTTTCTTTGACGCTCTTGTCAACGAATTCCACCATCAGTTCAACGAAGTTCTGTAAGCCAGAAGGAGTATCAACCGATACTTTCTTCGCCGCTTTACGGAATAACCAAAGGAATAGGATACCTAGGCCGATCGAGAACAACATTGTGTCCAGGTGAATCGCCCAGAACCCCATTGCCGCAGCTTCTTCAGCACCGTGAGCAATGCCCCACGTACCATCAGGATGTTGACCATAAGTCAAATTCTGAAGGTGGTGCTGTATGTAGCCAGACGCTGTGAGATTTTCACTTGCCATATTTACATCCACACTCTTTCAATGATTAAAACCGTCCCCATCTACTACTTATACTTATCAGTACTTGAGCAGTAGCGGGCTGAGCCAATGGCTCAAAATTGCAATGCCGAAGCCAGCGAATAACGCGCCTGGGGCAATGGGCTTGAGTAAAATAAATACGGCAGCTAATAGAATAGCTGTCAGCACCAATTTGCCTGCTTCACCTCGGTAAAAGGACTTCACCACGTCTTTCGCGGCGCGCGTCCCAGCATGTCCGAATACTCGCCATGCCATGTAAAAACTGGGAAGTACGCTGGCCAAAGCCCCCGCTAAAAACGAGTAGGCGTATAGACCATCGTAAATCACATAAATTCCAGCGCTAAGGCAAAAAACTAGCACGAGTTGTATTGCAATAAAGCGAAACACAGCACGTTTTTTAGCGGCTAATAAAGCACTCGCCTTCAGCGGTTTGCTATGAGCCATCGAATTCCCCTAGCTTGATGCACCATTGCAAAGCAAAAAATACGCATACAATGTGATCAATTTTAAAATCCGACGCATTATATGGGTTCTGTTGAGAGGGTTCAATACAAACACGGTATAGAAAGTGCACTATTAGCCTAATGTCTAGTGAATTGGGTGACTAGCGCACCAAATTAGCAATTAAACGCCAAAAAGCTCACTCATCATGGCCTCTAAATGGGCCTGATCACGGTACTCGATGACCAATTTGCCTTTGCCTTTTGCACTCGGCTGAATCTTTACATTGGACTGAATCTTGTCCGAAATTTTCGAAGCATGAGAAGAAAAATCCGGCAGTGCTGGCTTTTCTATTCTTTCTTCTGGATTTTGGTAGGTTTTCACCAATTTTTCCGTTTCTCGAACGGACAAAGACTTGGTGATAACAAGTGATGCCGCTTGAGCTTGATGCTCAGCTTCAAGTGCTAGCAGGGCACGCGCATGACCCATTTCAATGTCGCCATGTTCCAATAGTCGACGCACATCGGGGGTGAGATTAAGGAGGCGTAAAATGTTGGCAACCGCTGAGCGAGATTTGCCCACCGTATCAGCCACTTGTTGTTGTGTTAGGCTAAACTCTTCTACCAGACGCTGCAGCGCCATGGCTTCTTCAACGGGATTTAAATCTTCCCGTTGAATGTTTTCGATCAGGGCCAACACGACGGCATCAGAATCTTCCACATGACGAATAATCACTGGCACCTTGTCTAAGCCAGCAATTTTCGCCGCTCGCCAACGGCGTTCACCGGCAATGATTTCATAGCGTTGCTCGGCAATAGGACGCACGACGATGGGTTGCATGATACCTTGGTTTCGAATCGAGTTGGCGAGATCGTCCAATTGATTCGGGTTCATATCACGACGCGGTTGAAATTTCCCTTTGCTTAGCCAGTCCACAGGCAAGTATGTTAATCCTTGAATCGTGTTCTCAGTTTTAACATTACTGCCTTCACCAGTCTCCATTGCATCCAGAGCTGGCGCCGCTTTAGGCGCTAGTAAAGCATCTAAACCGCGACCTAATCCGCGCTTTTTCATCGTCATTCCAATCAACCTTTATTGTGAATCGGGCATTACGCCGCCACGGCACGTTTACGAATAAACTCTCCGGCTAGGGCAAGGTAAGCCACTGCGCCACGGGACTGTTTTTCATAATGCAGTACCGGTAAACCGTAACTCGGTGCCTCCGCTAAGCGAATATTACGCGGAATCACCGTATCAAATACTTTATCGCCAAAATACTCGACCAACTGTGTTGATACATCGTGGGTCAAGCTAGGGCGCGGGTCGTACATAGTACGCAATATGCCTTCGATCGTCAGTGCTGGGTTTAATGCTGTGGAGATCGTCTCAATGGTTTGCAACAAGGCAGTCAAACCTTCTAAGGCATAGTATTCACACTGCACAGGGATCAGCACCCCTTGCGCCGCCGCCAAAGCATTCACCGTCAGCATGTTCAGTGATGGCGGACAATCTAGCAGAATGTAGTCGAAGTCATTCTCCACTTCATACAAACCTGCACGCAAACGCGTTTCTTTGCTTGGTAAATCCAGTAGTACAACTTCGGCCCCCGTCAGATCACCATTGGCTGGCAATACTGTGTAGCCCGCCGTTTCACTGTAGGTCATGACTTCTTTAACACCATGGGTACCGACTAACACATCAAACACAGACTTTTCGAGTTCTTCTTTGTGCAGACCGCTTCCTGTGGTTGCATTGCCCTGAGGATCGAGGTCAATCAAAAGCACTCGGCGCTTCATAGCACCTAATGAGGCAGCTAAGTTGACACAAGTTGTCGTCTTGCCAACACCGCCTTTTTGATTGGTCACTGCGATGATTCGCGCCATAGTTTTACTATCCTTTGCGGGTCATGATCACCATATGACGTTCTGCATCAATGGTGGGTACAGTCAATGGTTGAATCTCTTGTACCGTTACTGTGTCTGGTAGTTGTGCCAACTCATCATGAGGATACACACCTTTCATGGCTAAGAAATTACCACTTGCCGACGGTAATGGTAAGCACCAATTAATCATGTCTTCAAGAGAAGCAAAGGCACGGGATGTGACGTGGTCGTAAACGCCTTGATGGGCATGATTTTCAACACGCTCATTCGCCACAGTTACGTTTTTCAAGCCCATTTCCATTTTTACTTGAGTCAAAAAACGTGTCTTTTTGCCATTGCTATCCAGCAAGGTAAAGTCATGCTCTGGCAAACAGATCGCGAGCACCATGCCAGGTAGACCTGGGCCTGTGCCCACATCAATAACTTTCTTACCAGTAATGAAAGGAAGGGTCGCAAGGCTGTCCAGTAGGTGTAAAGACACCATTTTGTCCGCATCGCGAATGGCGGTCAGGTTGTACGCCTTGTTCCATTTTTCCAGTAAACCTAGATATTGAACAAGACGCTCAACCGTCTCATCAGAAAGCGAGATGCCCATATCGTCGGCACCTCGTTTGAGGGTATCAAAATAACTCACAATGATTCCTAGAAATGCATACTAATGGATGCTGATTCTAGGCACTTTTGCTGCTCATGGCACGTTTTTTCAAGTGAACCAACAGTAAAGATACGGCGGCTGGCGTAACACCTTGAATACGAGAGGCTGCCGCTAAGGTCGCTGGGCGCGCTTCCGTCAACTTTTGTTTTACTTCATTCGACAAGCCGTCAATCACCGAGTAATCAATGTTTGCTGGCAACGGCGTATTTTCCTGGCGGCGTAGACGCTCAATATCTTCCGCTTGACGAGAAATATAACCTGCATACTTCACTGAAATTTGCACCTGCTCTGCAACTTGCTCAGGTACAGGCTGTTCTGGGGCATTTTTCAAGTTTGCGACGTCGGCGTATTCCACATTGGGACGTTTCAATAAATCCAGCAAGCTGTACTCGTGGCTAATTGGCGTTTCCAATTTAGGATTGATCGCTTCCGCCTCAGGCGTATTTGGCACAATCCAAGAAGATTTCATGCGTTGCGTTTCTTTTTCGATGGCCTCGCGTTTCTCGCAGAATGCTGCCCAACGCTGCTCCGATACCAAGCCCACTTCATGGGCTTTTTCAGTTAAACGCATATCGGCGTTGTCTTCACGCAGAATTAAGCGGTATTCCGCACGGCTGGTAAACATTCGGTACGGCTCTTTGGTGCCCATGGAGATTAGATCATCTACCAGTACACCAAGATACGCTTCGTCACGACGCGGAGTCCAAGCGTCTTTGCCTTGGGCTTGCAATGCGGCGTTCATTCCGGCCAACAAACCTTGCGCCCCCGCCTCTTCATAACCCGTCGTACCGTTAATTTGACCGGCAAAGAACAGGCTTTCCATATGCTTGGTTTCAAGTGAGTACTTCAGATCTTGAGGGTTGAAGTAGTCGTACTCAATAGCATAACCCGGGCGTGTAATGTGGGCGTTTTCCAGTCCTTTCATGGAACGAATCAAATCTAACTGCACATCAAACGGCAAGGAAGTCGAAATACCATTCGGATAAAGCTCATGGGTGGTCAAGCCTTCTGGCTCAATAAACACCTGATGCGAGTTTTTATCAGCGAAACGTACGATCTTATCTTCGATCGATGGACAGTAACGAGGACCAATCCCTTCAATCACACCAGCATACATAGGTGAGCGATCCATCCCGGCACGAATAATGTCGTGAGTTTGCTCGTTTGTATGCGTAATAAAGCAGTTAATCTGCTGTGGATGCAGTGCCCGGCTGCCCATGTAAGACATCACCGGCGTTACATCATCACCAGGTTGGGTTTGCATCACCGAAAAGTCGACAGTGCGGGCATCGATACGCGGTGGGGTTCCGGTCTTTAATCGGTCAATACGGAATGGTAACGCACGTAATTTCTGTGCCAAGCCAATCGATGCAGGATCACCGGCACGTCCACCCGAATAATTCTGCATGCCAACATGGATAATGCCGCCTAGGAAAGTGCCGGTCGTCAAGACTACGGTTTTACCTAAAAAGCGGATACCACTTTGAGTCACGACGCCACGAGCAGCGCCCTCTTCGACAATCAGGTCTTCACAAGATTGCTGGAATAACCAAAGGTTTTCTTGGTTCTCCAACATATGGCGAATAGCAGCTTTATATAAAATACGGTCAGCTTGTGCACGGGTTGCACGAACCGCTGGTCCTTTACGGCTGTTTAGCGTACGAAATTGAATACCTGCCATATCCGTTGCCAATGCCATGGCTCCGTCTAAAGCATCAATTTCTTTAACTAGGTGGGACTTCCCAATACCACCGATCGCAGGGTTACAAGACATTTGCCCCAGCGTTTCAATATTGTGAGTAAGAAGAAGGGTTTTTACACCCATACGTGCTGCAGCAAGAGCGGCTTCGGTACCAGCATGGCCGCCGCCGACTACAATCACATCAAAGCGAGTTGGGAAATCCACACAAACCTCGGTAATGAATAAAAAACGAACAGTTGATTTAACAAGGGCGCTAAGTATATCGGGTAAATTTCAAATTGAAAGAGACGTTCCACCCCATTAACCCGGTCATCAAAAATAATATAAGAATGATATATAGTGTTTTTTTTATGTTTAAGTTATTTATATACCAAGCCATTTTCTGTGGTTAACTTTAAAAAATCATTATACATCATTGATTTATACACATAAGAACTTGTTAAGTACCCCCCTATATTCCTGTGATGTGGATAACCTAATCCTGTGAATAAAAGTGTTAGTTATACAGTCTCTATTTTTTGACTTAAAACTGTCCCAACCTGTGCAAAACTTCTTATGCACTTATTACCGATGTTATCAACAGCGATTTTTTAAATTTTACCTATGCATAACTATATGATTATGTTGATATTTTTATCTTTTTTTGGTTATTCATACAGGTAAAAATCCAAAATTTAATCCACAGATAAAAAGTTGGATTTTTTTCATGTTCTCGCTTTTTAATCAAAAAAATTGTGAATAAAATTTCTTGACAGCCTGATCTAATGCACTGCCCACATTGTGAATAAAGCAAGAAACCAGCTTTATCTCGATTATGTGGATAGATTAATGGCTTGATTACTTGCACTTTTGTGTACAACTATCTATTTTTAGACGAGCGGTCTAAAAGAGGGTAAGTCAATGAATGCAGTACAACCTCGTCGAGGGCGACCTAAACAAAACGATTTGAGCTATAGCGATACACGTGAGGCTTTATTACAGGCGGGTGTCGTTTGGCTGACACAATCAGGTTTTCAGGGTACGGGGCTAGAGCCGATGTTACGTTCTGCCCAGGTACCGAAAGGCTCCTTCTACCACTATTTTGATAGTAAAGAGGCGTTTGCTTTAGCGGTGTTGCAGCGTTATCGCGACTACTTTGAAAAGAAGCTTGACCGTTACTTGCTCGACGAACAGCTACCACCGTTAACGCGTTTACGTAACTTTGTAGAATCAGCCAAATCTGGTATGGAGAAATATGCGTTTAAGCGCGGCTGTTTAGTAGGCAATTTGGAACAGGAAGCGACCGCTTTGCCTGAATCCTTACGCCAAGCGGTATTAGCAACCTATCAAAGTTGGCAAAACAAATTGGCTCAATGTTTGATGCTGGCTCAGCAGCAAGGTCTGTTGAGTCCTGATGCTGACGTGGAAGCTCTGGCGCACATGTTTTGGGTCGGTTGGGAAGGCGCTGTGGCTCGTGCTCGTTTGATGCAATCAAGCAGCCCACTGGTGCAATTTGAGAAATTCTACTTAGCGGGGCTGCCTCGTTAATTTTGTGTTTATGTTTAGACACTTGTTCGTTTTAGGAGAATAGTATGTTTAACGCTGTAGTGATTAATAACGATGAACAAGGTTACCGTGCCAGCTTAGGCATTGTATCAGAACAGGATTTACCTGAAGGTGATGTGCAAATTGCCGTCCAAGCCAGTACGCTAAATTACAAAGATGCGCTAGCAATAACCGGTAAATCTCCTGTGGTACGCCGATTCCCCATGGTGCCAGGTATTGATTTGGTCGGTAAGGTGCTATCGTCCAGCAGCGATCGCTTTCAAGTCGGTGATCAAGTGCTTCTAAACGGCTTTGGTGTGGGAGAAACACACTGGGGTGGTTTATCTGAGCGGGCGAACTTAAACAGTGATTGGCTGATTGCCTTGCCTAGTGCCTTTACCCCTGAGCAAGCCATGGCTATTGGCACCGCCGGTTACACTGCAATGCTCAGTGTGCTGGCGCTGGAGAAGCATGGTTTAACCCCTGCCCATGGTCCGATCTTAGTCACAGGAGCCAATGGTGGCGTGGGTAGCTACGCTGTACGCTTGTTGAGTACCCTTGGTTTTGATGTGGTGGTCAGTACTGGACGCCCTGAAGAAAGTGATTACCTAAAATCTTTAGGCGCGAGCACCATCATTGATCGCGCTGAGCTTAGTGGCTCGGGCAAACCTTTACAAAAAGAACGTTGGGCGGGCGTGGTTGATTGTGTAGGCAGCCATACCTTGGTGAATGCGTGTGCGAGTACCCGTTATGGTGGTGCTGTGACAAGCTGTGGTTTGGCACAAGGGATGGATTTCCCAGGCACCGTTATGCCTTTCATCTTACGTGGTGTGACGCTCTATGGGATCGACAGTGTGATGCGTCCGCTGGCGGATCGTGAAATGGCGTGGCAACGTTTAGCGGAATTATTATCGGCAGACGATTTAAGCAAAATCAGTACGACCATTAGCTTAGCAGAGAGCCTTGAGTACGCTGAAAAACTGATTTATGGCAGTGTTCGGGGACGTGTTGTGGTGAAGATGTAAGCTTCTCGACAGATAATAAAACGCCCACCTTAGTGGGCGTTTTTGCTTATTTACCGATACAGAAGGAGCCGAAAATGCGACCTAATAGGTCGTCACTGGTGAAGGCGCCAGTGATTTCGCTTAATGCCTCTTGCGCTTCTTTTAAATCTTCTGCGAGCAGTTCTCCTGCCCCATAGCCATGTAGCTGTTCAAAGCCGGCATCTAAAAAACGGTTGGCTTTTTGCAGCGCCTCAATGTGGCGGCGGCGGGCAATAAAGCCCCCTTCGGTGGTGCTATCAAAACCCATAACACTCTTCAAATGCGTTTTAAGTGTTTCAACCCCATCGTTGGTTTTTGCCGACAGAGAAATCACTGGTAGGCCGTTTACTTCTTCGTAGCCAGTGCTTTCTTTAGTTAAATCCACTTTATTGCGTACTAAAGTTAAGTGATCTTGGGCGGTTAATTGGCTCATAAACTCGGGCCAAATCTCATGAGGATCGTTGGAATGGACGGATTGACTATCGACCATCAGTAAGATGCGATCTGCCTTATGAATCTCTTCCCAAGCGCGCTGGATACCAATGCGCTCCACCTCATCGGGGCTATCGCGCAAGCCTGCGGTATCAATGATGTGCAGTGGCATACCATCGATGTGAATGTGCTCACGCAGCACATCACGGGTAGTGCCTTCAATAGACGTCACAATCGCAGAATCTTTTCCTGACAAAGCATTTAAGAGGCTCGATTTGCCAGCGTTAGGACGCCCTGCAATCACCACACTCATGCCTTCTCGTAACAAAGCGCCTTGGCTGGCTTCTTTCATCACTGCCTGCAGTTTATTGCGGATTTCTTCTAAGTCTGCAGCCACTTTGCCATCGCCAATAAAGTCGATTTCTTCTTCGGGAAAATCGATCGCGGCTTCCACATAAATACGCAAGTGGATTAAAGATTCTACTAGCTCATCGACTCGTTTTGAGAATGCTCCTTGCAAGGAGCGCAGAGCGCACTTGGCCGCTTGTTCCGAAGAAGAATCAATTAAATCAGCAATCGCTTCAGCCTGTGTCAGATCCATCTTATCGTTTAAAAAAGCGCGCTCTGAGAACTCACCAGGGCGGGCTAGACGAGCGCCAAGCGCTGTACAGCGGCTTAGCAGCATATCGATGATCACAGGCCCACCATGGCCCTGTAGTTCGAACACGTCTTCTCCGGTAAAGGAGTTTGGGCCTGGGAAGTACAGTGCGATGCCCATGTCTAACTGCTCGCCCTCGGCGTCTTTGAATGGCACGTAATGGGCGTAACGTGGCGTGGGTTCAAAACCTATGAAGGCTTTGGCAATTTCAAGACTGTTAGCGCCGGATAAGCGCACAATGCCCACCCCGCCGCGACCTGGCGCAGTCGCTTGAGCAACGATGGTATCTTGGTCTATGAGCTGTTGGAAATCTGACATAACGACCTGTGCAATCGAATAAAATTAAAAGCTTAGTGTAAGACGTTCATAGCAAAAAGGCCTCCCGAAGGAAGCCTTTTTCGAACATTTAGCCGGCTAGAATGCTTAGCCCTGACCTTTTTCGATGTTCTTCGTAATCACGTACTGCTGAATGATTGACAACGTGTTGTTGACTACCCAGTACAGTACTAGACCTGCAGGGAACCACAAGAAGAAGAAGGTAAATGCGATTGGCATAATCTTCATGATGCGGGCTTGCATTGGGTCTGGCGGAGTTGGGTTCAACGCTTGCTGACCTAGCATACTCAGACCCATTAGGATCGGCAGTACGAAGTAAGGGTCCATCGCTGAAAGGTCATGGATCCATAGCATAAATGGCGCATGACGTAGTTCAACCGATTCCATCAATACCCAGTATAGTGATAGGAATACTGGCATTTGTACCAAGATTGGAAGACAGCCACCCAATGGGTTGATCTTCTCTTTCTTGTACAGCTCCATCATCTTCTGTGACATCGCCTGACGATCGTCACCATGCTGTTCACGTAGGCGTGCTAGTTCTGGTGCGAACTTACGCATTTTCGCCATAGAGCGGTAACTTGCTGCTGACAGTTTGAAGAACAATGCCTTCACACAGACTACGATTAGAATGATCGCCACACCCCAGTTCACAACAAACGATTGAATCGCTGTTAGCAACCAGAATAGCGGTTTCGCTAGCCACCATAACCAACCGTAGTCTACGGTTAGGTCTAGGTTCTCAGCCGTAGCTTCAAGTTGATCTTGCAGTTTCGGACCCACGTAGAAGGTTGAGCTCAACGTGCCTTGCTGACCTGCTGGGATCTCGACGGCTTGACCGGTAAAGCCAATCAGGTTGAAGCCGTTGTTAGAACGCGCTTGTAACGTTACTTTTTGGCCTTGTTCTGGGATCCAAGCGGAAACGAAGTAGTGTTGTAGCAACGCTACCCAACCTTTACTGGTGGTTTCTTTCAATGGCTCTTCAGCCATATCTTTGAAAGACACCTTGCGGTATTTGTTGTTTTCATCCGACACCGCGCCACCTAGGTAAGGCTGTAAGCCCATATTAGTAGCGGTACTAGGGTCTTCAGAACTGTCACGTTTGATCTGCGCAAACAAATTACCACGCCAAGTGTCAGCGCTGGTGTTGTTTACTGTGATCAATTGACGAATTTGGTATTCACCTCTGGTGAAAACAAAAGTCTTGGTGTAGCTGATACCTTTGGCATCGGTAAAGTAAAGATTCACTTCCAGTGTATCTTGACCGTCTGCCATGGTGTAAGACGTCTGCTCTGTGCGGTAGGTTGGGCGCTGGCCGCTAGCATCCGGGCCGTCACGACCGATCAGACCACTTTGCGTCACATAAACACGCTCATCCCCATTATCCAAAATCACGAACGGCTCTTTGCCTTCAAGAGTTTTGTAATATTGCAATAGAGAAGCTTCGACTAAGTCACCACCCATTGGGTTGATGGCCACATCAAGCGTATCCGTCTTAACGTGAATCAGCTGACCCTTTGCAACAGGCGTTGCTTGATCTGGAATATCGGCGTTGCTCGCCACCAGAGTGGTATTGCTAGTGCTTGGAAGATCGGAATCTGCATTGGCTGCGGCAACTGTGCCGCTTGAAGTGCCTGCAGTTTGAGCCGTTGCAGCAGTGCCGTAGTCTTGGTTCCACTGCAGGAACAGCAGGTAGCCACTGACAAACAGCGCTCCCCATAAAAAGTAACGTCTGAAATCCATGGTATTCAACTAGTTTGTTTGGTTGGACAATGGAGGTGAAAACACCCTTTTAAAAATCACGCCGTATTAAACCAGTCTTTAGCTGAATTTTCAGCCTATTTCTGCTTTGAGTTGCGTTGTTTTTGCTCAGAATTTGGCTTTTGGGCTTTCTTAGCTAACTGTTTCCACGCTTTTTCTAAGCGTTTATGCAGTTCAGGGTTGTCGACTTCGCGAATTCCTTGACGTGCAAGGAAAATGATATCAAGACCATTTAATAGCTCTTGATGATGGCGAAACGAATCACGTACCACACGTTTGATGCGATTACGTCCGACGGCTCTCTTATCGGTTTTTTTCGACACTATTAAACCCAAACGACCATCTTTGGTGTGTTTGCGCGCTAGTAGAAGAAATTCGCCTGCGAAGACTTTAGAGGAGGTGTCGTTAAAGACGGATTGGTAATCCCCGGCATTCAGAAGTCTGACCTGCCGGGGAAAAGTAAAGCGTGACATCAAAGATTACGCGCTTAGAACCTTACGACCGCGAGCACGGCGAGCCGCCAATACTTTACGACCGTTTTTAGTTGCCATGCGTGCACGGAAACCGTGTGTACGCTTACGTTTTAGTACGCTAGGTTGGAAAGTTCTTTTCATTTCTATATCTCACTGAATCAGTGTCTGAGTGTGAGGGTTAGCGTCCGCCAAGCCTCTTGGTTTGATTACAAAATCAGGGCGCGGATTTTAGAGTGTTTGTCGGAACAATTCAATCAGGCTAAGACGCTTTTCTGTGAAAAATTTAACCAATGAATTCACTCAGTATTTACTCACAGCCTTATACCGTTGATGTGAATAAAATTTTAAATCCCTAAAGTATTTTATCAACAGCAAGCCGTGTAAAGTTAAAAATATGTTTTATTAACAGGGGGTTGTGGTTGAAAATGGTTGTGGGTAAAAATATTTCAAAGATACTGTTAATATGTGTGTAAGTTGTTGCTTTATGCACATAGAGATAATTTCATGCACTGCTGTGTGTAACTTATCTTGTTATTAACATTTTTAAAATTTAATAATTTCGGGTGGATAACATAATTTTTTGTGGATAACTGCCCACCCTCACGCTAAAATCCCCCTCTTGCTTAAAATTTAACGAATTTAAAAACTCAATCAGGGAGAGCGTTTATCGTGTCTTTGCAGTATTGGGAGCGCTGTCTTGTTACCTTGCAGGAAGAGTTTTCCACATCGCAATTCAATACTTGGATTCGTCCGCTACAGGCGGAGGAGGAATCCAATGGCGATCTGTGCCTGTATGCTCCAAACCGTTTTGTGCTCGATTGGGTCACAAATAAATACCAAGCGCGTATTAAAGAGTTGCTGTCTGAGTTTGCGGGAAATGAGCCGGCACCAAATTTAGTGTTATCGGTACGTCAGGCCGGTTTTGGCAAACCTACGTCACCACCATCTGCTCCAGTGTCAGTACCTAAAGCGCCAGAGCCGTCGCCTCGCATGGTTCCGGCTTCGGAAATGCCGTTTGAGTCAAATTACAGCCCAGGCTTTAGCTTGATGGAAGATGATAGAGACGGTCCGGAAATTGAATTCGAAGCGCCATTAAGTCTGGGTGATCACTACGTACGCCCAGAGCCGTATGAACAAGGTCAGCTACCGCTTACTCCACCGAATCGTAAAGTGGAAGTTGAAGGGGGTATCAACCACGGCGCTAATTTGAATAACTCGTTTACCTTCGAAAACTTCGTCGAAGGTAAGTCGAACCAATTAGCCCACGCTGCCGCTCAACAAGTCGCAGAAAATCCTGGTGGTGCTTACAACCCGCTGTTTATTTACGGCGGTGTCGGTCTAGGTAAGACCCACTTAATGCAAGCGGTCGGTACCGAGCTGATGCGTCACAACCCGAATGCCAAAGTGGTGTATCTGCATTCGGAACGCTTTGTGGCGGATATGGTGAAGGCGTTGCAACTGAACGCGATCAACGACTTTAAGCGTTACTACCGTTCGGTGGATGCCTTGTTGATTGACGATATTCAGTTTTTTGCGGGTAAAGACCGTACTCAGGAAGAGTTTTTCCACACCTTTAACGCTTTGTTGGAAGGCGGTCAGCAGATGATTTTGACCTGTGATCGCTATCCCAAAGAGATCCAAGGTCTGGAAGATCGCTTAAAGTCCCGTTTTGGTTGGGGTTTAACCGTTGCGATCGAGCCGCCTGAGCTAGAAACGCGTGTTGCCATTTTGATGCGTAAAGCAGAAGAAAGCGGTGTTAAATTATCTTATGATTCGGCATTCTTTATCGCACAGAAAATTCGCTCCAACGTACGTGAGTTAGAAGGTGCGTTAAAACGCGTGATTGCCAACTCGCATTTTACTGGCCGTTCGATTACGCCAGATTTCGTGCGTGAGTCGTTAAAAGACTTATTGGCCTTGCAGGATAAGTTGGTGAACATTGATAATATCCAGCGCATTGTCGCTGAGTATTACAAGATTAAGATCAGCGATCTGCTGTCGAAACGTCGCAGCCGCTCGGTAGCGCGACCTCGCCAAGTGGCCATGTCGTTGGCGAAAGAGCTGACCAACCATAGCTTGCCAGAAATTGGTGACGCCTTCGGTGGTCGTGACCACACGACGGCATTACACGCGATTCGTAAGATTAAAGAATTGCAGGATACGGATTCGGATATCCGTGAAGACTACAAACAATTGATGCGCATTCTGACCACCTAATTGGTCTAAGACATTGAATAAACGAGGAAAAGAATGAAATTTTCAGTCGTCCGCGAAACGCTACTTAAACCGCTACAATTGGTCGCGGGTGTCGTCGAGCGTAAACAAACGATGCCAGTATTGGCCAATGTTTTGGTAGAAGTAAAAGACCAAACTCTGACGTTGACTGGTTCAGACCTCGAGGTGGAGCTGGTTGGCCGCGCGCCACTTGATGAATGCCAAGAAGGTCGCATCACGGTTCCTGCTCGTAAGTTGATGGATATTTGTAAAAGTTTGCCAGATAGCGCTGTGATTGAGTTCACTGTCGATGAGCAAAAAGCGGTGATTCGCTCTGGCCGTTCACGCTTCAGCCTGTCAACTTTGCCTGCGGAAGAGTTTCCGAACATCCAAGACATGCAAGGCGATTTGGTGGTCAATATTGCCCAAAGCAGTGTGCGTAAGCTGATTGACCGCACTGGTTTTGCCATGGCCAACCAAGACGTTCGTTATTACTTAAATGGTATGTTGTTCGAAGTGGCTGATGGCCAATTGCGCGTGGTGGCAACCGATGGTCACCGTCTGGCAACGGCGATCGAAGATGCTCAAGTGAAGGGCGATCTGACACAAGTGATTGTTCCGCGTAAAGGTGTGTTGGAGCTGAACCGTCTATTGAATGACTCAGATGAAGAAGTAGAACTGACCATTGGCTCGAATCATATCCGTGCCAAAGTGGCTGACTATACTTTCACTTCTAAGCTTGTTGACGGCAAGTTCCCAGATTATCACCGCGTAATTCCGCGTAATAACGAAAAAGTGGTTGCAGCGGATCGTTTAGAGCTACGCCAAGTATTCCTACGTGCGTCAATCCTATCGAACGAGAAATACCGTGGTGTACGCTTAATTCTTTCAAACGGTATGTTGCAAGTGTTTGCCAACAACCCAGAGCAAGAAGAAGCCGAAGAATCGGTTTTGGTACAATACCAAGGCAGCAATCTAGAAGTTGGCTTTAACGTTGGCTACCTACTGGATGTGCTAGGCGTGATTGATTCACAAGAAGTTCGTATTTCTTTGAACGACTCCAACAGCAGTGCCTTGATCGAAGAAGGCCAAGGTCACGCGTCTCAGTACGTTGTGATGCCAATGCGTCTGTAATTGAAGCTAAGAGGGTGCGTCAGCGCCCTCTTGTTTTCATAAGCCTATTTATGCCACTGGCTCGCCTCGACATATCCCGTCTGCGCAACCTCACCCATATCCGTTTTGAACCCTCGCCGCAGGTCAACATCATTGTTGGCGAAAACGGCAGCGGCAAAACCTCGGTGTTGGAAGCCATCTATTTGCTATCGTTTGGCCGCTCTTTTCGCAGCCACAAACACAAAACCTATATCCAATACGAACAGCCTGAATGCGTGGTGTTTGCGCAGGTAGAACAAGGGTCTCAACATTTACCGGTGGGCATTAAGCGTACCCGCGATGGTGCGGTGGAAGTCCGTATCCAAGGTCGTGCGGCTCAGTCTGCGATTGAGCTGGCAGAATGCTTGCCGGTGCAGCTGATTAATCCCGATGCGTTTCGCTTATTGGAAGGCTCGCCTAAGATCCGCCGCCAATTTGTCGATTGGGGTGTGTTTCATTTTGATGAGCAATTTATTAATGGCTGGCGTGGCTGGCAAAAAGCATTAAAACAGCGGAATAGCTTGCTCAGACGTGGTAAAATAGCGCCCAATTTACTGGCGGCGTTTGATCAGGAGTTGATCCGCTTAGGTGAACAAGTCAATCAGGCTCGAAAAGCCTATGTGGCAGCGTTAACGCCCCATTTTGAAGCCGTGCTACAGCAGCTTGCGCCAAACCTTAATGTACAACTTGGGTTCTTCCAAGGCTGGGATGCCCAGCGCACGCTAAGCGAGGCCATTGAGCACAGTTATCAACGAGACATAGATGTTGGCTACACCAATACAGGGCCTCAGCGAGCCGATTTGCGCGTGAAAACGCTCACTGGTGATGCTTTAGATACCTTGTCCCGTGGTCAACAAAAGCTGGTGGTTTCAGCACTAAAAATTGCCCAAGGGCAATTACTGATCGAGCGAGGTCGGCAGTTAGTGTTCTTAGTGGACGATTTGCCCGCTGAATTAGATGCTAACCATCGCCGTAAACTGTGTCAGCTGCTGGAATCATTGGATAGCCAAATTTTTATTACTAGCGTTGGGCCAGATAGTATGGATTTTACTTGGTCTGATCAGATAGATGTTCGTCACTTCTCCATGAGACAAGGCGAATTGTCCCGAAACGCACAGGAGAGTTAAATGAGTGAAAATAGTTACGATTCGTCCAGTATCAAGGTGCTTAAGGGGCTAGACGCTGTACGTAAGCGCCCTGGCATGTACATCGGTGATACGGACGATGGTACCGGCCTACACCACATGGTGTTTGAGGTGGTGGATAACTCCATCGACGAAGCGCTGGCGGGTTACTGTGACACCATCAAAGTCATTATCCACCCAGACGAGTCGATTTCGGTATCGGACAATGGCCGTGGTATTCCTGTTGAAATTCACCCTGAAGAAGGCGTGTCTGCAGCCGAAGTTATCATGACGGTACTGCACGCGGGCGGTAAGTTTGACGACAATTCCTACAAGGTTTCCGGTGGTCTGCACGGTGTAGGTGTATCGGTTGTAAACGCTCTATCTGAAACCGTCACTCTGACGATTCGCAAAAACGGTAAAGTGTACGAGCAGAACTACGCACATGGCGTACCGCAAGCTCCTCTTGCCGTGGTGGGCGACTCAGATGGCAAAGGCACGACGGTACACTTTAAGCCGTCGGCCGAGACGTTCTCAAATATCCTATTTGTCTACGACATTCTAGCCAAACGTCTACGTGAACTGTCCTTCCTTAACTCTGGTGTGGCGATTCATCTAAAAGACGAGCGTACAGGTAAAGAAGAATTCTTTAACTACGAAGGTGGTTTGAAGTCATTCGTTGAACACTTGAACACCAACAAACAGCCCATCAACGAAATCTTTCACTTTATGTGTCAGCGTGACGACCTAGAAGACGGTATCGCGGTGGAAGTAGCACTACAGTGGAACGAAGGCTTCCAAGAAAATATCTACTGTTACACTAACAACATTCCACAACGTGATGGCGGTACCCACTTAGCCGGTTTCCGTGGTGCCTTGACACGTACCTTGAACAACTTCATCGAAGCGGAAGGGTTGGCGAAGAAACAAAAAGTCGCGACTACTGGTGATGACTGTCGAGAAGGTTTAACGGCGATTGTTTCGGTTAAAGTACCGGATCCTAAGTTCTCTTCTCAGACCAAAGACAAGCTAGTGTCGTCGGAAGTAAAAACCGCGGTTGAGCAAGAGATGAGTAAGCGCTTTGCTGAGTTCCTATTGGAAAAACCAAACGAAGCGAAAACCATCGTTAACAAGATGCTAGACGCCGCCCGTGCTCGTGAAGCCGCGCGCCGTGCCCGTGATATGACGCGCCGTAAAGGTGCGCTAGACATCGCCGGTCTGCCAGGTAAATTGGCCGACTGTCAGGAGAAAGATCCTGCGCTTTCTGAAATCTACCTAGTGGAGGGTGACTCTGCAGGTGGTTCAGCGAAACAAGGTCGTGACCGCCGTACGCAAGCGATCCTACCGCTAAAAGGTAAGATTCTAAACGTAGAAAAAGCCCGTTTCGATAAGATGCTGGCTTCAGCAGAAGTCGGCACTCTCATTACAGCCCTAGGTTGTGGTATCGGCCGTGACGAATTTAACGCCGACAAACTGCGTTACCACAGCATCGTTATCATGACCGATGCCGACGTCGACGGTTCGCACATCCGCACGCTGTTGCTGACTTTCTTCTTCCGTCAAATGCCGGAAATCATCGAACGTGGCCACATCTTTATTGCGCAGCCACCGCTGTTTAAGATCAAACGTGGTAAGCAAGAGCAGTACATTAAAGACGAAGCCGCATTGGAGCAGCATTTGATCGAAGTTGCTTTGGATGGCGCACAATTCTTTGTCCATGCAGATGCGCCAGGCATCCAAGGCGAAGGCCTATCGAAGCTGGTACGTGATTACATTCGCATCGAAGAAGACATTGAGCGTATGTCTCGTGTGTACCCGAAAGATGTTATGAATAAGCTTTTGTACTGCAAAGAGCTCACTGTTGAACAGCTTTCTGATGAAGCGACAGTAACGTCATGGGTTGATGCGCTCAGTGCGCAGATGCCAGTGGACGTTCGTACCGGTTTCCGTTTCGACTTTGGCGTTGAGAAAGACTCTGAGCGTAACCAATTCCTACCTGTGGTAGATATCATGTCTCACGGTGTCAGCACTCGTTACCGCTTTGAATCGGCATTCTTCACCTCTGCGGATTACAAACGCATTGTGGCGATGGCGCAAACCATCGACGAATTGTTTGAGGAAGGCTCTTTCATTCAACGTGGTGAACGAAGCGAACCTGTGACCACCATTGAAGGTATGAAAGCGTGGTTGATGAAGGAAGCGTCTCGCGGCCTAACCATCCAGCGATACAAAGGTCTGGGCGAGATGAACCCTGAGCAGCTTTGGGAAACCACTATGGACCCAGATGCACGTCGCATGTTGCGTGTGACCATCGATGACGCGGTGGCCGCGGATCAGATGTTTACAACCCTGATGGGCGACGAAGTAGAACCACGTCGTAACTTTATCCAAGATAACGCCCTATCGGTTGCCAACTTGGACGTGTAAACATCCTGTTGGCGAAACCCTTTAAAAAGCCAGTGTCATCGACACTGGCTTTTTTATTGGCTGTCGCAAGCGCCTGCTAAGTTTGATCGCTTTTGTTTTGCGAGCAAATGTGGGCAATTGCTGCATTCGCTCTTGCCATGGCAACGGTAAATCAAACAGCAGGTTTTACGCTGAAAGCGCTCCCCATTGATTGTGACAGATCTTAAGCGTTCGGCCGTTTTAGGCACGTTAAGCCCCATCAACTGACACCATTTTTGACCTTGTTGATAGACCCACTCGGCTTTATTAGGTACAGATAGCGTGACTATCTCCTGATAGGCCAGACGCTCTAAGGTAACAAAAAGAGTGTCGGCTAGTACCGCCATCAGTAGTGGCAGGCGTGCCTGAGTTTGTTCGTTCAGTACTTTCGCATAGCGTTCACAGAGCTGTTTTAGGATCGGTGCAACTGTCTGAATGGCCTTATCAGTACTTGTATGGTGTGAAAATGCTCCGTCTTTTGGGAGTTGAAAGCCAATGGCGTAGTTGTGTTGTTGCTGTAAGGCGATGCGGTCGAGCGAATCGAGACTGATGTTTAAGTGGTAGGCACTGAGTAGCGTCAGTGATACTGGTTGCCAGATCAGCATACCCCAGGTACGTAATCGCCAAAAAGGCATACCTGCTTCGGGTGCGCCTTGTTCAATGGCGTACACTAGCTGAGCAATACCTTGCTGCGGTCGCTCAGCATCAATGCAAGCGCTCTCTTCGATCTGCTCCACTTGGGTAAAGCCCGACACCATAGTGCTTGTTAGGTTAGTAAGTGCTTGCATTATTTCTTGCACATTTTTGTTGCAAGCGGTATCACTCAGCATGGTCGCAGACATAAAAAAGGCTTGGTTATCTCATCGTATTTCATTTAATGAAAATCATTATCAATAAAATGTATAAGAATGCCAAGCCTGTTTTGATCGATGTTAAAGCGTAGCCGCTTTACTCGATACGAATCCCATTAAGACAGAGCCACTTTGATGCTGTCTTGAATGGGCGTTGTTGGACGACCAATTAGCTTAGACAGAGTTTTGCTGTCATCGAATAAACCGCCTTTTGATGCGCCGACATCAGAATCCGCTAAGATGTTGGCAAAGCCTTCTGGCAAGCCCACTTGTACCAATACTTTGGCGTATTCTGCTTCTGGTAGGTCTTGGTAAACCACTGCTTTACCACTGATATCAGCAATGTAAGACGCGTATTGCGCCAAGGTAAAAGCTTCATCCCCTGCTAGCTCGTAAACTTTGCCCGCTTGATTTTCTGATGTAATCGCTACGGCAGCGGCTTCGGCGTAGTCTGCACGAGCGGCAGTCGAGTATTTACCCACTCCTGCGCTACCCAACACCGCACCATGCTCCACGGCCATACCAGCACTCATGGTGTAGTTTTCTGAGTACCAGCCATTACGTAGCAGTACGTGTGGTACGCCAGAAGCTTTCAGTGCCGTTTCGGTTGCAACGTGCTCTTCTGCTAGGGCTAATGGCGATGTGTCGGCGTGAAGAATGCTGGTGTAAGCAATCAGCTCAACACCTGCTTCTTTGGCGGCGTCAATCACGTTTTGGTGTTGTACGGCACGTTGGCCCACTTCGCTTGAAGACACTAAAACAACACGTTTTACACCTGTCATGGCAGCTTTAAGAGAGGCTAGATCTGTGTAATCCGCTTTACGAACCACGACACCTTGCGCTGTTAGTACGCTGGCTTTTTCTGGACTGCGCACTGCGGCAACGATCTCACTTGCGGCTACGCCTTTTGCTAATAAGCTTGAAATCACTAGATGACCTAATTGACCTGATGCACCTGTTACTAAAATCATACTGTTCTCCTATCGGGATGGTTAGTGAATGAGATATAGGCTAGACTATTAGCTAACTTTTAGTAAGTACGTACAAAAAGGTAAGTATGAAAAAAACGGATTTAAGTATCAGTAACCACATTGAGGCTAAATTTGATCGTGGTGATGTGTTTTCCGATAAATGCCCTTCACGGGAAATATTACGACATGTGACGGGCCGTTGGGGCATGCTGGTGTTTGTCGCATTGCGTGGTGGTACACCAAAACGTTTTAGTGAACTGCGCCGTACCATTAAAGGTGTCAGTGAAAAGATGCTGGCACAAACGCTACAGCAATTAGAAGGCGATGGTTTTATAAAACGGATTGTCTATCCTGTGGTGCCGCCTCATGTGGAATACGAGTTGACGCCATTGGGCCTAGAGTTTGGTCAGCGGGTAATTGATTTGGTCGGTTGGTTAGAAGATAACTTGCTTGAGATTCTGGATCAGCAACAAGCTTCAGCGTAAAGCTACTACTTTGCTGCACGAGCTGTGCAGCAAAGTGAGTGTGGGCTTACTGATATTTGTGTAGCGTAGCGATGGCAAAGGCAGCTAGGTCGGTGTAGACATCAAAGTAGAAATCGATTTCCTTGTACTGAGTATCACGGCCTTTCCCCGTTAACACCAATACCGGTGCGCAGCCACGAGCATGGCCTGCTTGTAGATCACGTAGCGAATCTCCCACCATAATGGCTGGGGCTTGAGTGAAGTCGACGCCCAGTTTTGCTTCAATGGCTTCGATCATACCGCTCTTTGGTTTACGGCAGTTACAAGCATCATCAGGGCCGTGTGGGCAGTATTCAATCCCTTCAATGTGACCGCCCTCTGCCGTCAGTAAGCTTTGCATCTTATCGTGCATGGCATGCAGAGTCGCCTCGTCGTAATAGCCGCGCGCGATCCCCGATTGGTTGGTCGCAATAAATATCTGAAAGCCTGCTTTGCTCAGCGCGGCCATGGCTTTAATGCTGCCCGGCAGCGGGATCCATTCATCAACGGATTTTACGTAGGCGTCGGAATCTTGGTTGATGACGCCATCACGATCGAGAATGATAACGGGCTTGTTATTCGCCATAAAAGTGTCTACCTCAGATAAATGAACTGCATTAAGTGGTAGTATAATGGTTTCAGGTTGGCTTGGGTGAGTTTTCACGTGAAACAATACGCGACTTTGCCCCTGCATTTTTACAGCCAATGATCTTGTGTGAACCAATTAAGTAGGTGTTATGTCCGATCAAGTTTCCACCTCGCCAATGACGAAGTTTATTAAGACCATGGGGAAATTGCCGTTCCCATTCGTTCGCTCTATGGGGCGCTTTGCTGGGTTATTGGGACTGCGTTTTGATCGTCGCACACGCCGTGCTATCGATCGTAACCTAGAGCTTTGTCTACCGCACTTAGATAAAGAACAGCGTGTTCGCTTGCGTAATAGCCGCCTGCAGCACATGGGGCAAACCTTTGCGGAAATGGGTCATCTATGGACTCGTGATGTGAAGTTCATTCTTGATCTGTGTTACGAAGGTGAAGGCGCACAAGCGTTAAGAGAAGCGGTACAAGGCAAAGGTGGTGTCATTGTTTTAGCACCGCATATTGGCAACTGGGAAGCCGTCAATGTTTTTGTCAGCTCGATTCGCCCAATGACAGCCATGTATCGTCCTAATAAAGATGAAAGTCTGGATGCGTTTATTTTGGAAGCTCGCAACCGTGCTGGTGGTGAGCTGGTACCGACCAATCGTCGAGGCGTTATGCAAATCGTTAAAGCGTTAAATGCTGACGGTGTGGTGGGTATGTTGCCAGATCAGGTGCCGCAGCAAGGCAGTGGTGAGTTTGCCCCCTTCTTTGGTCACCAAGCGTATACCATGACCTTAGCCAGTCAGTTGGCTCTGAAAACGGGTGCGAAGGCGTTTGTGGTGGGCTGTATTCAAACTAAGAAAGGTTTTGAAGTGACTGCCTTTGAAGTGGACCAGCGCTTCTACGAGGAAGATCCAGAGACATCCCTCACCGGCCTAAATGCTTCGATTGAGCAACTCGTACAACGCGCACCGGGCCAATACCAGTGGGAATATAAACGTTTTAAAGTACAACCCCATGGGGCGTTAAATCCTTATAAAGAACATGACCATATCTAATCCTTGTTCTAGCTAGGCACACGAAATAGAAAAAGGGGCGACATTCAGTTAGCCCCTTTTTCGTTATTGCTCGGCAATATCTGAAAACACGGTTTGCCGACAGACGGCGGCCAAATCCTGTGGCGCCAGTCCGATATCAAAGCCGCGTTTACCGCCGCTGACATAGATCTTAGCCAGTGATTCGGCACTGCTATCAATCACCGTCACTAAGGCTTTTTTCTGCCCCACAGGGCTGATGCCGCCAACGATATATCCCGTTAAACGCTCCGCGTCTTTGGGCTCTGTCATACGTAGCTTTTTCACTTTCAGTGCGGCCGCAGTACGCTTTAAATTGAGCTTGCCTGTTACTGGCACAATCGCAACGAATACGTCTTTATCATCTGTAACCAATAAAGTCTTAAAGACTTCTTCCGGTGCAAGACCAAGCTTTTCGGCAGCTTCCTGACCAAAGTTCTGACAGTTTGGATCGTGATCGTATTCATGCTGAGTGAAAGCAATCTTGCGTTTTTTGAGCGTTTGCGTAGCCGGTGTCATTGAGTCTTTCCTTACTTCTGCCAGAACATTGGAGTGAATAATACCAACAAGGTGAAGACTTCTAAACGCCCAAGCAACATGGCAAAACACAGCATCCATTTTGATGGGTCATTAATCGAGGCGAAGTTTGCTGCTACTTCTCCTAGACCTGGCCCTAAGTTGTTTAGCGTTGCAGCTACTGCTGACCAAGCCGTCACTTGGTCAATGCCGGTGGCCATCAAACCAATCATTAGGATCACGTACACCAACAAGTAAGCTGAGAAGAAGCCCCAAACGGCAGACACCACTCGCTCTTGAATCGCTTTTCCTCCAACCTTAACGGGAATCACTGCGTTGGGGTGTACCAGACGTTGAATCTCACGAAAGCCCTGTTTCAGGATTAATAGGATACGAATTACCTTCATACCACCACCAGTCGAGCTGGCACAGCCACCGGCGAAGGAAGTCACAATCAAAAGGAATGGCAGAAAGTGCGGCCAGACCGAGAAGTCAGAGGTGCTGAAGCCAGCTGTGGTCGCAATCGACACACTCTCAAAAATGGCGTAGCGCAGCGACGTTTGCCAATCGAAGGTGGAGGTTAGAATCAGTACCAAGGTTGACAGTGAAATGGCACTGCCTAACAGGAAAAAGAAGAAACGTGCTTCTGGATCTTTGAAGTAATGCCAAACACTGCGCGTACGCCAAGCATAGAAATGTAGGCCAAAGTTCAACGCCGAGATCACCATAAAGATCGTACAGATGATTTCAATGGTGACACTGTTGAAGTAACCAATGCTGGCATCATGAGTAGAGAAACCACCGATGGCCACGGTAGAGAAACTGTGACATAAGGCATCAAAGAAGCTCATGCCTGCTGCCCAGAATCCTAATGTGCAAACCACCGTGAGGGTGGCATAAATGTACCAAAGCGCTTTGGCGGTCTCAGCAATACGCGGAGTTAACTTAGAATCTTTTACTGGGCCAGGGGTTTCGGCACGGTACAACTGCATCCCCCCAACGCCCAGCATCGGCATGATCGCTACGGCTAAAACGATGATCCCCATGCCGCCTAACCATTGTAACCATTGGCGATAAAATAAAATCGACTGAGGCAAATCATCAATGGCCGTGAGGATGGTTGCCCCAGTGGTCGTTAGTCCAGAAAGAGATTCAAATAAAGAGTCTGTAAAACTCAAGTGTGGATCGGTGGCAAGAAAAAATGGCACCGAACCGAATAGCCCCAGTGTTGACCAGAACAAGACGGTGACCAAGAAACCATCCCGGATTCTCAAATCGCCACGATGCTTGCGGAACGGAAACCATATCACTAATCCACTCACCAAGTTGATCAGCAAGGCTGAGAGGAACGCCTGTAACGCCCCGTCCTGATAGATCAAAGAAACAATGATCGGCGGCAACAGCGTTAAGCTGAAGATCATGATAAGCAAACCGATAACGCGCAGGATTATCTGAATATGCATGCACTGGCCTTATGAAAAAAATGTCCCAGCCGAAGCATGGGACGTTATTAAATGAAAGTCTGTTTAGTGTTAGAAGAAGCTTAAGCCAACTTGGAACAGCTGCTCTACAGCGGGTATTTGCTTCTTATTAGAGACGAAAATAATCACGTGATCCTCTGCTTGAATCACGACCTCGCCGGTGGCCAGAATCACCTCATCCCCTCGTACAACTGCACCAATCGTGGCACCTTCCGGTAAATTAATATTCGCGATTGAACGACCGACTACTTTGGAGGAACGGTAATCACCGTGAGCCACCGCTTCTAGCGCCTCTGCTGCTCCTTTGCGCATGGAGTGTACATTGACCACATCACCACGACGAATATAGGTTAGCAAGGAACTGATAGTGGTGTGTTGCGGCGAAACGGCAATGTCGATCATACCTTCCTGTACGATGTCGACGTAGGCAGGGTTGTTGATAATGGTCATCACTGTGCGTACGCCCAATACCTTAGCTAGCATAGATGACATGATATTGGCTTCGTCGTTGTTGGTGATGGCGCAGAATACATCGGTCGATTCGATGTTCTCTTCCAGCAAAAGTTCCTGCTTCGACGCGTCACCATTTAAGACGATGGTGTTGTTTAAGGTTTCCGATAGGTAACGGCAGCGTTCGGGGTCACGTTCGATAATCTTCACGCGATACTCTTTCTCTAGGCTCTGGGCCAAGCGCTCACCGATGTTACCGCCACCAGCAATAATGATACGACGGTATGGTGTATCTAACGGGCGTAGCTCACTCATCACGTCCATTACATCACGCTGGGCGGTCAGGAAGAACACTTCATCGTTGGCATGAATACAGGTGTTACCGTCAGGCTTTATTGATTGACCGTTACGATAGATCGCCGCAATACGGGTTTGGATCGACGGCATGTGTTCCCGTAGATAGCTGATTGGACGATCGATCAGTGGGCCGCCCTTTTCTGCTTTCACGACCACTAGCTGTACTTTGCCCTCGGCAAATTCCATTACCTGCAGTGCACCTGGGTAACGAATTAAACGGCTTAAATGTTTGGTGACCTCTTTCTCCGGACTGATACGTACATCCATCGGTAAGGCTGTGTCGGCAAAAATCTTAGGGTATTTGGAGTAGGCATTGGAGCGAATACGGCCGATTTTAGTGGGCGTCTTAAATAAGGTGTAAGCCACTTGGCAGGCGATCATGTTGGTTTCATCTTGGTTGCTGACAGCGATTAGCATGTCGGCATCATTACAGCCTGCTTGGTCCAACACGTCTGGGTGGGAGCCACTGCCATGTACCGTTTGAATATCTAGGCGATCCTGCAACTCGCGCAGACGTGTCATGTCGGTATCGATGACGGTAATGTCATTGTCTTCGTTCGCTAGGTTTTCCGCTAGCGTTGCACCCACTTGGCCTGCGCCAATAATTATGATCTTCATGGTCAGCCTTAGAGCTTTGCGCTCATCCCACGTTTAATAACGTCCCCAAAAGTTTGAGGTCATAGTGTCTAATTCTAAACGTGAACGAAGAAAGATTTAATGCTGTTTGTGCGAATAATGCATATATTTTGAAGCAATACGACATCCCTTTTTGTTATAGAGGATGTCGTATGAAGTGTACTTACTGTTTTTGTAACAGACAGTAGTAAAAGCCATCTTGGCCATTGAGGGTTGGAAAGATTTGCATACCATGGGAGACGGATTTCCCGAAGTCCACACTAAGCGTTGGTGCCAGCGTATTTAACGGTAATTCTTGCGCATCTTGGGTTCGTTCCAAGAAGCTTGCCATCTGTTGCTCATTTTCCTCGGGCATCAAAGAACAGGTTGCGTACAGCAGGTAACCGCCCTGCTTTAGGGTTTTCCAAGTTGCATCGAGAATACTGGCTTGGATGTCCACCAACGCACTGATGTCATCTGGTTTACGATTAATCTTAATATCAGGGTTGCGACGAATCACGCCGGTTGCCGAACATGGCGCATCTAATAAGATTTTGTCGAAGGCTTGCTTGTTCCACCACTCTTCTGGTTTGCTGGCATCGCCACAAATCAATTCTGCCGAAACACCCAAGCGTTCGAGATTGGACTCAATTCGGGCTAAACGCCAAGGCTCTAGCTCCACTGCTGTGAGATCAAGTTCAGGCGCCAACTCAAGTAAATGACCTGTTTTGCCACCCGGTGCGGCGCAGGCGTCAAGTACACGTTCACCTGCACTGGGTGCTAATAAGCTGGCAGCAAGCTGTGCGGACTCATCTTGAACACTGGCATCCCCTTTATCGAAATTAGGTAACATTGAAACCGGCAAAGCAGATTCTAGGTACAAACCTGATACCGAAAAAGCTGTTTCACGTGAAACAGTATCTTTTTCTTCGAGTAATTCCTTATATGTTTCACGTGAAACATGGGATTCGTTGACTCGAATACACATAGGAGGATGAGCATTAGTGGCTTCGACAATAGCCTCGAACTCTGTCTCCCACTTCTTGAAGCGTTTCACTAACCACTTTGGTAAGTTGTACGCCATCGATGGCTGGGAAGCCAGATTCTCTAGGATGTCATCACGCTCACGTTGATAACGACGTAACACCGCATTCATCAATTTTGTCGCCCACTCTTTATCAAGTTGACGACATAGCTCAACCGACTCATGCACCGCGGCATGGTCTGGGGTGCTCATGTGCTCGATCTGATAAAGCCCCATCAACAAGGCGGCATACAGATCCAAGTCTTTCTCTTCAAACGGCTTACTTAGCAAGCTTAGGGCGATGGTATTTAACTGCGGGTAGTAACGACAAACACCAAAGCAAAGCTCTTTTGCTAGCCCCTGCTCATCGTAATCAACGTCCGCAATGTGCTTGCTGATTTGTGTTGATAAAGAACCGCGTTGTAACAAAACTTGTTCAAGTATTTTGGCACTGACTAAGCGAGCGGGTTGGCTCATGCGTTACTCCCAAGTAGCTTGCCAACTTGTAGTTGGTCTTTGAATTTGCCATTTAAGGCATCTTGTACAGACATGCGCTTACCACCTGGGAATTGTAATTCGGTGATTAAGATAGAGCCTTTGCCCGTTGTAACGACAATGCCTTCCTTGCTCACCAGAGTGATCTCACCGCATTCAAAGTCTTGGTCTTCTGTGTCCAATAGCTTCGCCGCATGAATTTTCATCACACCAACAGGTGTCTGTGTGTAGGCACCTGGCCAAGGCAGGAGGCCACGGATGCGACGACTGATCGTGATTGCATCTAATGTCCAGTCGACTTCACCCTCTTGTTTAGTAAGCTTTTCTGCATAACATGTCAGGTCTTCATTTTGTTTTTCTGGGGACACCTGACCTGCGCGAATGGCTTCTAAGCCTTCGATTAGCGCTTCACCTCCCAGTACTGCTAGGCGATCATGTAAGATGCCTGACGTGTCTTCCGGTTTGATGTCACATTCTTTCTTCAGCAACATATCGCCAGTATCTAAGCCCACATCCATCTGCATGATGGTGATGCCGGTGATGCTGTCTCCTGCAATCACGGCACGATGGATCGGTGCCGCACCACGCCAGCGAGGCAGTAGCGAAGCATGCACATTGATACAGCCAAGTTTCGGTGTCTCTAAAACGGCTTTTGGTAAAATTAAACCGTAAGCGGCGACGATCATGATATCGGCATTTAGATCCGCTAAAGCTTGGCGGTCGGCTGCGTCTTTGAAGTTCAAGGGTTGGTAAACTGGGATGTCGTGCTCAAGCGCTAACTGTTTCACAGGGCTGGCGACCAGTTTTTGACCGCGACCTGCTGGTCGATCCGGCTGAGTGTAAACAGCGATGACTTCGTAACGGTTTTGACTGGCAGCATCTAGCACTGCTTGTAAGCTGGCTGCGGCGAAATCTGGCGTTCCGGCAAAGACTATACGTAGAGGTGTGTTTGAGTCGAGCGATGTGAAGTTAGTCATGGTGGTCTTATTCTGTCTTATGTAACAAAAAAATCAGGCCGTAGCCTGATTTTTAGAATGCTCATGGTGGGAGACGGGTTCGGCTTGCGTTGCTATCTCCATGGCGCCAAGTGAGAGTTAGGCGCGTTTCTTTTGCGCTTTCTGCAACTTGGTTTTAATGCGGTTGCGTTTTAATGGGGACAGGTAATCCACCATTAATTTGCCATCCAAATGGTCGATCTCGTGCTGGACACATACCGCCATCAGCTCGTCGGTATCCATTTCAAATGGTTTGCCGTGACGGTCCAATGCTTTAACACGTACCTTCGCTGCGCGGTAGATATGCTCGTAGAAACCAGGGACGGACAAACAACCTTCTTGGAATTCATTTGGCTCTTCATCTAATACATCAAACTCAGGGTTGATGAAGACGATTGGCTCATTGCGTTCTTCGGAAAAATCCATCACTACTAGACGGTAGTGGAAATCTACCTGAGTGGCAGCGAGGCCCACGCCATTTTCTTCGTACATGGTTTCAATCATATCGTCGATCTGTGTCTGCAGCGCATCATTGAACTCGGTAATCGGTTCTGCCACTGTGCGCAAACGCGGATCGGGATATTCTAGAATAGGTAATACAGCCATATGCTTTCATGTCTCTCTTAATCAATGCCTAGCTGATAAATCTGGGTCAGCCAGCTGAATTTCAATGCTCTTATTGTAACCTATTAATGTGCAAATGAGTGTACGAGACTGGCTAAATTTTATGCAATATGCTTAAATACAGCGCAATTTTTCGGTGCTCCCGCACCCTGTTTTTACTTTTCCTGCTTTAATTTCCAATGCTCGCAAAGGATTGCCGCATGAACGCTCTTCACAATGGATTTTCGCAACGAGACTGGCTAGCGCTGAGTTTTATGCCTGGTATTGGTCCAAGCCGCTTAGCGAGTCTTTGGACGTATCTTTCTGCTTGGTCCGAAAATCAAGAAGGCGCGGATCTATTTGATCCCATTCCCAATACCGTTTCTGGCGCTCAAAGTGTCGATTATCAAGTGTTGCGTGCTCTAGGTTGGTCAGAGCGTACCGCACGGGCTGCTCTGTTATATCTACAACACGGCAAGCTGCCCTACGATGTGGAAGATAATTTTATTCTGACAGCGCGTTGGTTAGAAGAGCCTGATCAGCATGTCGTTTTTCGCGACGATCCTAATTATCCTACTTTGCTGCAAAATATCGCGGTGCCACCGACCTGCCTATTTGTCAAAGGTAGCAAGCAGGCTTGGGCCAATCCTTGCTTAGGGGTTGTGGGAGCACGCAATGCATCAGGCTACGGAAAGAAAATTGCTGAAAGCTTTTCGCAGCAGTTAGCCGAAGCGGGTTACAGTATTTGCAGTGGTGGAGCGAAAGGCATTGATAGCTTTGCTCATCAAGGGGCTTTGAACGCTCAGAAAGCAACCGTCGCAGTGATGGGCACAGGTCTACTCAACCTGTATCCAAAACAAAATATCGCGCTGTTTGAGCGCATTACTGCCACCGAAGGTGCACTGATCAGTGAGTACCCACTGACGACCGCTCCTCGACCACAGCTGTTCCCGCCCCGCAATCGCATCATCAGTGGTATGAGTCATGGCGTGTTAGTCGTAGAAGCGTCTGAAAAAAGTGGCTCGTTAATCAGTGCTCGTTATGCGTTGGAAGAAAATCGTGAAGTGTTTGCCATCCCTGGTCGTATCGGTGATCCACAAGCCAATGGCAGCAATCAATTGATTCGCCAAGGTGCGAACTTAGTGTTAGGCATTGACGATATTATGGCGGAACTGCCCAGAAGCTTGCGTCAGCCTGCGCTAGAGAATACGATTACAGATAAGGGTGAATTGCCATCCAATTTATCGAATTCCGCTTCTGATGTGCTAGAGATGCTTAGTACGGAGCGTGTGGCGTTTGATTTTGATGCGTTGATTAGAAAAACAGGATTGGGGGCCTCGGCGCTATCGCAAACGCTGATGGAGCTTGAGTTGAGCGGAATGGTAGTGAATGCTCAGGGGCAATATCAATATGCCCCCTAAGCGATGCAGATAGCGAGATAAGTGGATTAGAAAGAGCTGAAGATGTCACGTTTCAATTGTTTAATATCGCGGCGTTCTTTCTTATTTGGCTTATGATCAGCCATGATACGACCGCCAAATGATTTGTGCTCTACTGCACGACGCTCACGTTTTTCGATCGATTCTTTGGTTTCTGCATAAAGCAGTTGCGCCTCGGGTGCACCACGACGCTGTTCACTCAGTCCTTTGACTTCAACCGTCACTTCCTCCCAGCCTTTACGGATGGTAATTAAGGCCCCCATTTCAACATTTCGCGCGGCTTTACCCTTGGCATTGTTGTACATCACCTTGCCGCCGTCGATGGCTTCCTTACAAAGTGTACGGGTTTTGAAAAAACGCGCGGCCCAAAGCCATTTATCTAATCTTACTGCTTGTGATTCTGACTGTTTTTCTGCTTTACTCATAAGTTAGACACACGATAGATGAAACGAAAGAATTAGTACCATTATGATGGATGTAAGTCGTCACCCTACTTTTCAGGCACTACAGCAAATAATACACGATGCCGCAGATGCAATCATGGAGATTTATCAGAAAGCTGACCTTGGGGTTGAGCATAAATCTGATGACAGTCCTGTGACGGCAGCTGATATTGCGGCCAACGGGATTATTATGGCTGGCCTTCGAGCACTCACGCCAGAGATTCCAATCCTTTCGGAAGAAGCGGTCGTGCCGTTTGAAGAGCGTAAAACTTGGACGCAGCTGTGGGTGGTGGATCCGTTGGATGGTACCAAGGAATTTATCAAGCGTAACGGCGAGTTCAGTATCAATATCGCGTTGGTGCAGGATGGCAAGCCAATACTTGGTATTGTCTATTTGCCGACAACACAAGAAGGTTATTTCGGGGTCACAGCAAGCTGGAATGGCCTTGAACCCTGTGCGGTGAAATGGCATCACGGTGAATTTGAGCCCATTTCGCTGCGAGAGCCACGTGAACCTATTGTCGCCATGACCAGCCGAAGCCATGGCCCTGCTCTGCCAGTAGATCTTAAAGAGACGCTTAAAGAGACCTATGAGCAAGTACGCGAGTTACCAAAAGGCAGCTCAATCAAAGGTTGTCGTATTGCTGAAGGCATTGCCGATTTGCACCTGCGTCGTGGCCCCACTAGCGAATGGGACACGGCCGCACAGCAAGCCATTATTGAGGCCGCTGGTGGTCAACTTGTGGCACCAAGCGGCAAACCTTTCCGTTATAACCAACGTTCAACTCTACTCAATGGTCACTTTATTGTGGCTGGTCCTGAAATCACACCGGTGATATTAGACTGGTACCAACAAAACGATCAGGATAACAAAGACAATTAGCTTAGCCTGTTATCATTGCCCTTGCTTCAGGCGCGTTAATATACGTGCCTGAGCTCTTTGAATGAACTCTTCGCGCTGCGGCTCTGTAATTGAGCGTGCAATAGATACGGTTCCAACCAAGGACACGACGGTTTCTTCTGCCAAGTTTTGTGGTGAGTTGAGTCCCCGCTTAGCCAAAATAGTCGACAAGCGATTGACCAAGTTATCAAAACACTCTTGGTAGGTTTGTCGCACGGTTTCATCTTGATGGGCTGCATCCGTTACTAAAAACTCTAGCGGTGAAGGCTTATTGGAGTTCGGTCTACTCCAGCTCAGATAACGTGTGATCAATGCTTTTAAATGCCTATCTTTCAGCTCGGTACGTTTCTCCGAGCGCGCCCAAAAGCCTTTCGCGGTAGCGAACTGTAGTGCGGCTTCATAAAGCGAGCTTTTGCCTGAAAAATGCGCATAGAACGCCCCGTGAGTCATATTGGCCTGTTTCATAATTTGGCTCAATGTGACGCGGTCAAATCCCTTTGAACAAAACAAGGTCGCTGCGGCCTGCAAAATACGCTGCCGCGTTTGTTCTTTATGCTTTGGCGAATAAGACATATAGCTTCCAGTTAAATATTATCTTGATCATAAATAGATCAACTCTAGCATAAGAGCTTTCTTGAGTACGCAAACAAATGTGGAGAAACTCGATGTTAGCAAACCAACGTTATGTCATCACAGGAATGGGGATTGTTTCACCGCTGGGAATCGGTGTGGACGCCGTCTGGAAGCGACTCATCCAAGGTGAATCTGGCATTCGCCTTCTGCCAACAGATTTGTCTGAGGGACTAAATACACACATTGCGGGGCAGGTGCCAAGTCATACCGAGCTCGACAACGGACTGAACGAAGATGATTATCTGTCTCCAAAAGATCGTAAACGTGTCGATCTGTTTACCTTATTTGCCATTGCTGCCGCCGAGGAAGCCTTAGCACAAGCGAACTGGAAACCTGATACAGAAACAGACCGACAAGCCACGGCCACCATTATTGGTACTGGCATCGGTGGTTTACCAACCATTACCAACGCTGAGAAAGTACGTATAGCTCAGGGTGCGAGACGACTCTCACCATTTACCGTGCCGGCTTTTTTGGCGAATCTAGCCGCTGGTAATGTGTCAATTCGCTTTGGTTTTAAAGGGCCACTTGGCACACCTGTTACCGCGTGTGCGGCGGGCGTTCAAGCCATTGGTGATGCCCTACGTTTGCTAAAAACGGGTGAAGCAAAGGTGGCATTAGCGGGTGGTACGGAAGCTTGTATTGATCCTTTATCATTAGCAGGCTTTGGTGCCCTGAAAGCACTTTCTACCCGTAATGATACGCCAGAGAAAGCGTCACGACCTTTTGACCAAGATCGGGAAGGTTTTGTCATGGGAGAAGGAGCTGGTCTAGTTGTATTAGAAACTCTGGAGCATGCCCTAGAGCGTGGCGCAACACCGTTAGCGGAGATTGTCGGATACGGCACCAGCAGCGATGCGTATCATTTAACCGCAGGTCCTGAGAGTGGCGAAGGCGCAGCGAGAGCGGTGCAGCAAGCGATTTCCATGGCAGGGATTCAAGCGTCTGACATTGGCTATGTGAATGCTCATGCCACCTCCACACCCGTTGGTGATCGTGGTGAAATTAATGCCCTACGTAGTGTATTTGGCGAGGCTGTCACAGAGGTGGCTATTTCCTCGACTAAATCGGCAACAGGGCATTTATTAGGCGCCGCAGGTGGCGTGGAAACGATTTTCAGTGTTCAGGCTCTGCGTACCGACACCCTACCCGCTACGCTCAACCTAGATCAACCTGAGGACAGCATGGCAGATCTCGATCTCATTCCGAAAACATCCCGCCAGCAAGCCGTCGACTACGTGCTTTGTAACGGTTTTGGCTTTGGCGGCGTTAATGCAGCCTTGCTATTAAAACGTTACCGTAGTTAACGCAATAAACAAAAAAACCGCTTAGATTTCTCTAAGCGGTTTTTTGTAACGATTGATGCGATTTAACGTTCGCTATCCCATCATCTTATTCGGCAACCAAGTCACCAATTCTGGGTTGAACATCACGATGATCAATACCAATAGCTTGATCAATACGAACGGTGTCACCGAACGGTAGATGTCCAACATGGTGATACCTGGCGGCGCAATGCCTTTTAGGTAGAACAAGGCGAAACCATAAGGCGGTGTTTGTACCGCGATTTCGATGTTCAGAATCATTAAGATACCAAACCAAATTGGGTCAAAACCTAGTGATACGGCGATCGGTGTGAAGATCGGTGCACACATCAAAACGATGATGAACTCGTCGATGATAAAGCCCAGTAACAGCATGATCACTTGGAACAAAATGATCACCATCATCGGTGGTAAACCAAGGTCCTGAGTGAAGCCCGCTACCATGTTCTGTACACCCATCAATAGATGGAAGTTACTGAATACGGTGGCACCAAAGATGATCCACATGGCCACACTGACCAGTACCGCAGCGCGCAGGCCGGCGCTTTGTACCATTTTTGGCTTAAAGCGCTTAAAGAAAATCGCTAGGATGATAGCACCCACTACACCGATGGCACCGGATTCGGTTGGCGTTGCGATACCCATGATGATACTGCCCAATACAGCAACGATCAGTAGTAATGACAAACCACCATCGCGGGCAGTGAGTAGCTTCTGTTTCGTGGTTAGCGGCACATCTGGCACTTCATCAAGCGGTGCTTTCTTTGGGTTTAGCTTACAAGAAATCACTACGTAGGCGATCAGTAGAACGATGGTAATCGCTGCTGGCACTAAAGCACCGATAAACATACGACCCACAGAGTTCTGCGTTGAAGATGCGAACATGATCATCGGGATACTGGGCGGAATCAGGATGCCCAGACCACCACCTGCCATGATGACACCTAGCGCTAGGCGTTTGTCGTAGCCACGCTCTAGCATTGGGCGCAGTGCGATACTGCCCGAGGTCATGATACCGGCACCAATGATACCGACCATGGCCCCGATCATTGAACAAACGATGATAACGCTGATGGCTAGAGAGCCACGAACTTTACCGATCACCATTTGGCTGGCACTGAACATGGCATCACCAATGCCTGAGCGCGTTAGCAGCTGTCCCATGTAGATGTACAGCGGAATGGCGAGCAGGATAAAACTGAAGTAAGTGCCTTCTAGGGTGGTTGGGATCACGTTAAACAGTGCGTCACCCCAAGTAATATAACCTACCGCCATGGCAATACCGCCAAGCGCTAAGCCAACCTGCGCACCCAGCGCAAAACTCACTAAAATACAAACTAACAGGACGCCTGTTAATACTTCAATACTCATCATTATGCGTCGTCCTCGTCTTCGAAATTGTATTCTGGTAGTAAACGTTTACCAGTAAACAGATGCACCGCATCGTCTAACCAATCGCTGGAAAGCTGTGCGATCAGCAACGCGCTAGCAATGGAAATCATGACCCAAAAGTGGTGCATATGAGGTGCCCACTCACTTTGACGACGGTAATTGAATTCAAGAGCCTCTTCGAATTTACCTATGCTCATTTTACAGACGATCACTAGGAAGAAGATGCCCAGCGCAAATGAAAATAGGTTAAATAAGCTACGGATTCTTGGGGAAACCTTGTTGTAGAGAATGTCTACGTTGATGTGGCCACGGCGTTGTTGCGCGTAAGCACCACCCAACGCGGCAATGTAGCCAAACATAAACAAAGATAAGTCATAAGCCCAAATGGTCGGCTTATTTAGGAAGTAGCGAGAAAATACTTCGAAAGCTACGACAAACGCCAAGGCAGGCATGACATAAGAAACAGATTTACCGACGAATTCCACCACATGGTGAACCGCACGGCAATAAAGCCTCATCGCAGTCAATAACATGGAAATGTACCTCGAGGTTAAACAAAAAAGGCGAGCGCGTAGGCGCTCGCCTCTATAGGGAGAGTCGATTACTTCTGCTCAGCGCGAAGTACATCGATTAGACGTTTGCTGTACTCGTCAGAGGCAGCGTATTCGTCCCAAAGACCTGCACCGGCTGCTGCCCATGCTTTTTTGTCGGCTTCGCTTGGCTCTGGAGACCATTGCAAGCCTTTTGCTTCCATCTCAGCAACCGCTTCCGATTCCCATTGCTTAGACTTCGTTAGCTGCTCTTCTGCGTGTGTTTTAGTCGCAGCGCGAACTTCTTCTTTCTGTTCGTCAGTTAGCTTGTTCCAAGCGTTGCGGTTAACAACGATTGGCAGTACTTGCGCGCCTGCTAGTGGTAGGCGGTACATGTACTTCGCTACTTCAACGTGGTTACCGTCACGGTGGTCGATCATGTTAGAACCGATAGAGCCGTCGATAACACCAGTAGAAAGAGAGGTGTAGATTTCTGACCACGCTAGGGATACAGGAGACGCGCCTAGGTTACGTAGGAACTTACCGTATGCGCCTGGCGCACGGATTTTCAAGCCTTTGAAATCTTCAACAGAGTTGATTGGCTCTTTGGTGATGATGTAAACCGGTGGTTGGATGTATGGGTCAAGCCATACTAGACCTTGTGAACCGTACGCTTCAGTCAGGATTTTGTCCCAGCCTTTGTCGTAGAACAATTCGTGAAGTTCATCAGTGTCTGCCGTACCACCAGGAAGACCGATCTCAACCACACCCGCTGGAAGCTCACCAGCGTGCATAGATTGGAATGGTGCGCCCATCGTCACTAGACCTGACTTAACTGCGCCTAGGATACCTGTTGTACCCACACCTTCACCCGAGTAAAGCACTTGTACTTTAACCGCGCCATCAGTATTGGTCTCGATGTTCTTCGCTAGGTTTTCGTAAATTTCACCGAATGCTGTGCCACGACCGTAAAGGTTGGCAAAACGCCAGTTTTGGTCAGCAGCGTGAGCTGATGTTGCTACCGCGCCAGTACCAATAGCGACAGCAAGAGAACTCGCGACTAAATGTTTTTTTACTTTTTGTAATGTTTTTAACATGAGTAACCTCTTGAATGAGAGTTGCTAATTTAGCCACGTCCTCCCCGACGATGGCGGCTTGGCAATGGATACTTCCAAAAAGCTTGCACAAATTAAACCGTACAAAATCCACCTAAAGTTTTGTCGCGATCAAACAAATCCAATCTTTTTAAAAGCCGTTATAAATCAGAAGTATAGTGCATTAATCTGATTTTTTATGCCCTATTTTGGTACCAAAATGACACTTTGATGATTCTCCTATAAACATCTAGTAATTTGATTATTAAAGCATTTTCTAGCAAGAGTTAGGAATTGGTTTGACTAAAAAATGTTCAGATATAAAAGAGGGGAATATTGCACCGTAATGGTGCAGAACTTAAAAAAATAGGGGAAGCAGTGCTTCCCCTATTTATGGGTGATTCATTCGAAAAAATGAATGTCTAGTTAATTTCAAATTGTGCAATTTGTCGAGTCAGGCTAGAAACATTGTCATGAATTTCTTGCCCTGAAGACTTAATGTTATGGGTGGCGTTGTAATTGTGTTCAATGCTTTGAGCAATGTCATCCATGTCCTTAGCCATCGTTTGAGTGGTGAGTACCACCTCTTGAATGGCAGACGAAATAGCCTGTGTATGCTGAGCGGCATCTAAGGTCAAATGCTCCACTTGGCGAATGGTTTGCACTGCACTTTCGCCCTTCTGCTTACCTTCTTCAACCTGCTTTAAGCTGGTTGCCATGGCCGCAATGACGTGCTGCGTCTCCGTTTGAATGCCTTCTATCTTGCTCGTGATGCTGCTGGTCGCTTGCACTGTTTGTTCTGCTAGTGTGCGCACTTCATCGGCGACCACTGCAAAACCACGACCCGCTTCGCCTGCACGAGCGGCCTCAATGGCGGCGTTCAATGCCAACAAATTAGTTTGCTCAGCGACACCAACGATCAAGTCGATCACGGAGTCGATCTCTTTCGAGCGCTCACCTAATTTGGCCACCATGCTATGAGTATGCTCAATGGAGCCGGCTACCGATTGAATCGAATCGATGGCGTCGCCAATGACTTTGGCGCCAGTCTGTGCGGATTGATGAGCGTTGTTAGCGGCCTCATTTACTTGCTGTGTCATGTTGCCAACATCGGCTGCCGTGTGTGAAATTTCTTCCGTTGCGGTTGCCAAAGTATTACTACGATCACGAATCTGCTCACTGCTCGACACGATTGTAAAGGCATCATCGCTCAAGCGATTAGCGGTGCTCACCAAGATTTCATTACTGGCACGCAGCTGACCAACCAGCTGGCTCAAACTGTCGGTCATGACATTTGATGTGATTAGAATTTGATCCATCTCATCGTTGCGATTTAGGCCATTCTCACTGTGACGTAACAGTTTGCCCGCCGCGACTTCTTGTAAACGCTTCAGGATGGTCTGAATCTTCTGACTGAGATTATGAATCATGGTGGCGATGATTGCGCCGATCAATAACGTTAGGACGATGCCACCGATAATCAGATTTAGACGAGCGTTGCTCGCAGTCGTCTGGGCTTCCTGCTGGGCTTGTTCTAATAGTGGGGTTCTCAGATAAGACGTGGTTTCACTCAGTATCTGCGAATTCTGCTCACGCACTTTAACTAATTGGTTGCTCAGTTGTTGCAGTGATAACGCGTATTCGGCGACAGGCGTTGCTGCACTACGGTATTGTTCTAATAGCGGCCCGAAGACATCGCCAAAGCCAATTTCGTTAACCTGCTCTACGAGAGCATCCAAGGCGGCAAACCAAGCCACTTGGCTATCTTCGCTGGTGTAGGCTAAGAAGTCTTTTTCGCGAGTACGCACTTCTTTAAAGCTCGATGCGAAGCGAGCGAGTAGCTTTAGCTTTTCTTCTGCAGTAGCGGCTTCTTGGTTCAGTGTTAATAAGGCACCCGTTTGGTTATTAGTGCCCAACTGTTGCGTCAAATCCAATGATTGCTTCATGCCGTCCAAGTAGGCTGGCAAGCTTTCTTGCATGGCTCGTACATTCTGTTTGGACGTGTTATCTAGGAATGGGTTAGCCAGTATCTGCTGCAATGCATCTTCTTGATTAAGCACATCAAGCTCTTGGTATAAGTTGGCCATACCTGACTGTTCAGGATCATCCGCGTGTCGCTCAAACTTAAGTAAGGTGATTTCTAAGTTGCTTAATTCAGCATAAGCATCGGCAATACTGTTGGCTTTTAAGCCAGCTTGCTGCATTTGTTGGAAGTTCATCACAGCGTATAAACCAAAGCCTGCGAAACCCATACAAACCAATACTAAGATAGCGATCAGTTTTTGACGTACAGAAAGTTTTAACAATACAAACACTCCTAATCAGAGATTAACATTGAGGGCAAAACTATATCAGCTTTATGTAAAGAATATTTAAAAAAAAGCCCGAGTCAGACTCGGGCCAAGAAGAAAGTACGAAGATTCTCAATTAAGAAGCATGAAAGGGTCTTCTTAACAAACTGAAATGGATCAATCAGGGTGATGCCATTCATGCATTTCAGAGTTCAAACAATAGATAAAGCGGGTCATTAATGAAACGCCAGTGTCTAAACCTAAAGTTAGGCATTGACCAAACTAAGTCCTTTGACGCAATAATGAAGAGCTAAATGTATACCGCGCTAGTCATGGGGCTAGCTCGCGAGATCGGATATACTGGGGTTCATTGGCATAGGCTGGAAGAAAGAGGGTGTGATGAGCGCGAACAACTATTCGCTGGGCCAAGTAGGTGACTACGAGATCAAGCAGTTAAAAGTGTTTAAAACCGTAGTCGACTGTGGCGGGTTTTCAGCCGCCGAGACCATGTTGAACATTGGCCGTTCGACTATTAGTTTGCACATATCAAACTTAGAGTCGCGTCTAAACCTAACGCTTTGTAAACGTGGCCGTGGTGGTTTCTCGCTCACCCAAGAGGGTGAAATCATCTATCAAATGACCGAGAACCTGCTTGAGTCCCTAGATGCCTTCCGTATCACGGTAAACAACTTAAATGCCAGCTTAACCGGCCGCTTACGCATCGCTATGTCTGACTCGGTCAGTCTAGATCCTCGCTGCCGCTTTCCTGAACTGGTCGGTGATTTTACCGATCGTGCGCCTGAAGTGACGCTGAATATGAGTATTTCTTCAATGGCTCAAATCGAGCGCACCATTCTCAATGATGAAGCGGATGTGGGTTTTATCCCCTATCACCGCAAGCTGGATGGGCTTGAATACATCCATTTATACAGCGATGCTTGCCATATTTATGTGGCCAAAAATCACCCCTTAGCCAAGATGAATGAAACACAGCAAGAGCAAGAGGTAGATTCCTTCCCAGCATCCCATGCTGGCTTAAAGCCCCATGAAGGCGTGTCAGAGCAGATCTCTAATATGAATTTGTCTGCGATTTCCTACTTCTACGACACCCGTTTGGCGCTGATCTTATCAGGTCGTTACATTGGTTTCCTGCCGGAAAGCTACGCCAAAGACTATATTGAACGGGGTGAGATTGTCGCCGTAGCGACGAAGCTGCGTCACTACACACTAGGCATGGCGGTAATCTTCAAGAAAACTGCCCAACCGAACAAACCCCGCGAGTTATTCCTGCAAGTGCTGCGTGAGCATCTGGCGCAGGGCAAATCAGAGCCGGCGCCGTATTAGAGAGAATCTGTGCCGGGCTGACCAAAGGCAGTAGCTAACGATGAATGTATTCATTCGATGTATTTCCAAGGAAGGTGTAATCCATGCACAATACAAAATCCAGCATATCGGTAATAAAAGAGTTATTTACACGATTACTGGTATCATCTTTTTTCATATTTTTACTAATAACGACGATCACTCTAATAAGAGGGATAGCCTCAGATATTAGACACCCTCTTAGTAGTGATGACTGGTTATGGGTAATTTATTTTCTTATATTTTGGAATGGAGTTCCTGCCTTTATTGCTTCGGTAATTTCTGGGTTGACAAGGCTCACTGATTTTAAAAGCTATATGATATGCGTTTTTATTCAAATGCTAGCTTTTTACATTTATATGTACAAGGCGGCTAATATAGAGGGAAATGAGCTAGCAAGCTCTCCTTTTATACTGCTTATATATATGGCTATTCCGTTGGCTCTTATTTATTACCCGGTGTTCTTTTTTAAGAAATCATGGATTTATAAATTTTTAAAACAAGTGTTGAAGCAATAAAAAAGCCCCTATCCAAAGTCGGGTAGGGGCTAAAAGTACAAGACATTCTACCGCAGGGGCGTGTCCTGTGAACGGAAGTCTAGGTGGACTAAACCGTTAAAACTGACATCTTAAACAAGCTCTTTGAAGATACGCTTGAAGATTTCCATACCTTCGTCGATGATTTCCATTTCAATCGTCAACGCAGGTAGGAAGCGGATAACGTTGCCGCGGATACCACAAGATAGAAGCACTAGGCCGTTTTCAGCCGCTTTTGCAGATAGACCTTTCGCTAGTTCTGGGTATGGTTTCGTTACGTCACCGTCGTGTACGAATTCAACCGCGATCATAGCGCCAGCATTACGCACGTCGCCGATGATTTGTGGGTATTCTGCTTGTAGACCTTTTAGGTGCTCTACAAAGCGCGCGCCAACTTGGTTCGCACGGTCGCATAGTTTCTCTTCTTCGATCACGTCGAATACCGCAAGACCTGCCGCACAACCTACTGGAGAACCACCGTAAGTACCGCCTAGACCACCAGGGATTGGTGCGTCCATGATCTCTGCTTTACCAACAACCGCTGCGATTGGGAAACCACCTGCGATACCTTTTGCAGCGGTCATCAGATCCGCTTCGATACCTGCTTGTTCGTGGCAGAACATAGTACCTGTACGTGCGAAGCCCGCTTGGATCTCGTCTAGGATCAGTAGAATGCCGTGGTCATCACATAGCTTACGTAGTTTCTGTAGGAAGCTTGCTGACGCCATGTAGAAACCACCCTCGCCTTGTACTGGCTCGATGATGATTGCTGCAACGCGAGAAGGCTCGATATCACAAGTAAAGCGCATTTGCAGGTCAGCAAGTGCTTGCTCTTCAGTGATACCTAGGTATTCATTTGGGTATGGAATGTGGTAAATGTCGCTTGGGAACGGACCGAAACCGATTTTATAAGGGTTTACTTTACCCGTTAGACCCATGGTCATGTTGGTACGGCCGTGGAAACCACCGTTGAATGCGATGATGCCAGGACGGCCTGTGTACGCGCGAGCGATTTTCACACAGTTTTCAACCGCTTCAGCACCGGTCGTTACGAAGATAGATTTCTTCGGTGTATTACCTGGTGCAGCTGCGTTTAGTTTCTCTGCCAGAGCAACAGCTGACTCGTATGGGCTAACCATGACGCAAGTGTGAGTAAAACGCTCAAGTTGTGCTTGTACAGCGGCTTTAACTTTAGGGTGGTTGTGACCCGTGTTAACCACTGCGATACCGGCACCGAAGTCGATGTGACGGTTGCCTTCAACGTCCCAAATTTCAGCGTTTAGGGCACGATCTACGTACACAGGAGCCATGTTACCTTGGCCACGTGCAATGGCGTTTACTTTGCGTTCTTGTAAGCTAGCGTTGTTCATTTGTCTTGTTCTCTCTGAATTAGAAAGCAGACACGCTAGAGCCACACTCCAGCATGTCTTGTGTTGCGAAAAGTCGGCTTATTTAATGCCGCCCATGCATAGATATTTCACTTCCACGTACTCGTCGATACCGTACTTGGAACCTTCACGGCCACTGCCAGACTCTTTCACACCACCAAATGGCGCAACTTCGCTGGAAATAATGCCTTCATTAATGCCCACCATGCCGTATTCCAGACCTTCAGAAACACGCCAGATACGGCCGATATTTTGGGAATAGAAGTAAGATGCCAAACCAAATGGGGTATTGTTTGCCATCTCTACTGCTTCTTCTTCCGTATGGAAACGGAACAACGGCGCCACAGGACCAAAGATCTCGCTTGAGAAAATGGTCATATCAGGCGTTACACCTGTTAGGATCGTTGGTTCGAAGAATTGCTCGCCTGCTTGTGTTGCTTTTGCGCCACCGATCAATGCTTTCGCCCCTTTGCTCACCGCATCATTAACAAGCTCTTCAACCTTGTTTACGGCGGCTTTGTTGATCAAAGGACCGATGTTCACGCCTTCTGCGAAACCGTTGCCTGTTTTGAACTCTGCAACACGCTTCGCCAATTTCTCAGCGAAGGCATCGTAGACAGCGTCTTGTACAAGAATACGGTTGGCACAAACACAGGTTTGACCGGCGTTGCGGTATTTGGAAGCAATCGCGCCTTCTACCGCTGCATCAAGATCAGCGTCATCAAATACGATGAAAGGTGCGTTGCCACCTAGCTCCATGGAGGTGCGTTTTACGGTTTGCGCACATTGAGATAGCAACAATTTGCCGACTGGTGTTGAACCAGTGAAACTCAATTTACGCACGATAGGGTTGCCAGTTAGTACGCCGCCAATCGCCTTAGCGTCGGTACCCACTACCACGTTTAGGACACCCGCTGGGATGCCTGCTTGATGCGCCAACTCGGCAAGCGCAAGGGCACACAGTGGTGTTTCTTCAGATGGTTTGATAACGATCGTACAGCCCGCTGCAAGTGCAGGACCGGCTTTACGCGTAATCATGGCAATTGGGAAGTTCCAAGGGGTGATCGCTGCAACAACGCCCACACCTTGCTTGATGGTTAGGACACGCTTATCGTTGGCGAAAGATGGAATGACATCTCCGTACAAACGACGTGCTTCGTCAGCAAACCAATCGATGAAGGACGCGCCGTATAGCACTTCGCCTTTCGCTTCAGCGAATGGTTTACCTTGTTCTAGAGTCATTAGCTTGGCTAGGTCTTCTTGGTTATCAAGAATCAGCTGGTTCCACTTGCGAAGCAGCGTTGCACGCTCTTTCGCTGTTTTACCTTGCCATGCTTTTTGCGCAGCATTCGCAGCTTCCACAGCGCGCGTTGTTTCGTCAGCTGCAACATCAGCCACGTCAACAATGTGCTCACCCGTTGCCGGGTTAATCACCGCGAAGGTTTTACCAGAATCAGCCGCTACCCACTCACCGTTCACATAAGATTGGTTTTTCAGTAGGTTTGGTTGAGCTAATGTTACTTGCATAATAACTCCAGACTCATATTGAGATATTTTTGTTCGAACACTATTTGTTCGTAATGATTGGATAGTAGGAGATCAATACGCCTGAAAAAATGTGAAGCTATCAATGCTTTGTTTGATGCTTCTCAAACATTAGAAATCCCTACAGCGTGCATACAAATATAGGCCCTACCCAGCGGTATATTTAGTGCAAATGATATTTATTTGTAATTGATAATGGTTTTCAAATGTGGTTCCATTTCTTTATTGAGCATAAGGTGTTGTGATTTTTGCAACGTTTTAAAGTATAGATATGGAATCCATCCACAATGGGAATCAAAACTTTCTTAGTCACACCCGTGGCGGCCGCGATTACTTTGCCGTCTATTTCGCCTAAATCGGCGCTACGCTTTTCGGTGCTAGCCTACGCCATGGCTTATGGTGTATCGGCGACAGCGGCCAGTGAGGCGGTGCAGTTGGATACTTTGTCGGTGCAATCCAGTGTGATTGGCTCATCGGATGAAAAGGATGTCGCGGAATATCCAGGTAACCGTACCATCTTGAGCCAAGAGCAGCTTAAGAAAACCGCTGCGACCTCCATTGATGGCTCGTTGCAGCAGGTACCGGGCGTAAAAGTCCAAGATGAGACGGGTACGGGGGTTTTGCCCAATGTGTCAGTACGGGGCTTAAGCGGCAGCCGCAGTGAGCGGGCGCAGTTTTTAATGGATGGCGTACCGTTAACTTTGGCGCCATATGGGCATACCGGACAGTCGGTGTTTCCGGCAACCTTTAACACCTTGGACCGTATTGACGTGGTGCGCGGTGGTGCTGCAGTGCAATATGGTCCGAATAACGTGGGTGGTGTGATTAACTTGGTGACCAAACCCATTCCAAACCAATGGGAAACCCAAATTAGCAATCGTATTAGTGCTTACGAAGACTCTGATAATCTAATGAATAACCTGTATCTGCGTTCTGGCGGCTGGTTGAGTGATGATTTTGGGATTCAGTTTTCAGCCAATACATTAAATGGTGACAGTTATCGTGAGCATTCTGATACCGATGTCACCAACTTTGATATCAAAGCCGATTGGCTGATTTCCGAGGATAAAGAGCTGCAGGCGTTTATTCAGCGCTATGATGCCGATATGGAAATGCCGGGCGCGCTATCTCCAGAAGCGTACCAAGCAGATCGTCAGCAATCACAGCGTCTTAATGATGATTATGAAGCCACGGCCACCCGTTGGCATCTAAAGTATCTACAGGATTTGGATTGGGGTAATCGCTCACAGCTTGAAGTACTTACCTTTGGTCATCACGATACCCGTAATTTTATCTGGGGCTTTAATACGGCTGGTGGGCATTGGGCCGACCCTGCGCAGCCGTCTACAGATATTCGTAATTCTCCACGCGAGTTTGATGTTTACGGTGTCGAGCCTAAATTGTCGATGTCGTTTGGTTCACAAAACACACTGACACAGAATCTAATCCTTGGTATGCGCTATGTGAATGAGAGTATCGACTATCATTTACTGCAAACCAATATTGCCACAGGGAATGTGACCGAACCTCGTGACTGGCGCTTGGAAACCGATGCGGTGGCGGCCTATGTGAGCGACGAGTTTGGCTTGATGAACGGCCGTTTAAAAATTACTCCGGGGTTGCGCTTTGAATCAGTGCATATGAATTTCGAAGATGCGAACAGCGGTGCCAAGGACTCGAATCAAATCAATGAAGTGCTGCCAGGGATTACGGCTGCCTACCATGTTACTGATGAATGGGTTGCTTATGCCAATGCTCAAAAATCACTACGCGCGCCACAAATTGCTCAAGTACGTGGTGCGGGTAAGGAAGAAGGCGAAGTGTCTTGGAACTACGAGCTAGGCGCACGCTTTACGCAAGGTCAAAGCAGCTTTAACGCCGCCCTATTCCAAGTCGATTATAAAGATCAGCTACAATGGCAAAGTGCGACGCAAACCTTTGATAATATTGGTGAAACACGTCATCAAGGGGTGGAGCTTGCTGGACAATACAGCGCCCAAAATTTGCCTGGCCTAAGTCTTGGTTTGGCGTATACCTACCTAGATGCAACCTCTGAGGAAGAAGGTCCAAACAAAGGTAATGAGTTACCTTACGCCTCTAAACACCAAGTCTCTTGGGATGCGACCTATGACTTCTCTGGCTACCTATCGACGTTATCGGGTTTCTACTACAGCGACGCCTACTCGGATAACGCCAATACAGCAGAGGAGGATGCAACTGGTGCGACAGGAAAAATTCCGTCTTACACAGTTTGGAATGTTAACGTGAGCAAAGAGCTGTACCAGCAGGACAATACCACGCTCAGTGTCGATTTCTCAGTCAATAACCTGTTTGATGAGGAATATTACTTCCGCGGCGTGGATACCAGCCCTGTCGGACGCTACCCAGGTCTAGGTCGTTCCTACAACGTGACAGCTAATCTAACTTTCTAAGGCTAAGCTGTTAAAAAGCCCCGCGAAGATAACGGGGCTTTTGGCCTTGGCTGGGAGCTGCGATCAAGTCACAGTTAAGCTTCTTTAAGATTGCCCATGCACAAGTATTTGATTTCAACGTAGTCATCAATACCGTATTTTGAGCCTTCACGGCCATTGCCAGACTCTTTAACACCGCCAAATGGTGCGACTTCGGTCGAAATACCACCTTCGTTAATGCCGACCATACCATACTCCAAAGCCTCGGATACACGCCAAATTCGGCTTAAATCTTGGGAATAGAAGTAAGATGCCAAGCCAAATGGGGTATTGTTGGCGCGTTCAATCGCCTCTTTTTCGTCTTTAAAGCGATACAGCGGTGCGACTGGACCAAAGATCTCGGTTGAAAAAATGTCCATGTCATCGTTTACGTCAGTCAGTACTGTGGGCTGATAAAAACGCTCATTACCAGTTGATGAATGACCACCGACGGCCACTTTTGCACCTTTGCTGGTTGCATCATCGACCAGTTCAGCCACTTTCTTCACGGCCCCCTGATTAATCAATGGTCCAAGATCCACGTTCTCTGTTAAGCCATTCCCTGCTTTAAGCTCAGCGACACGTTTAGTGAGTTTTTTCGCAAATTCATCATAGATGCCGTCCTGCACCATGATGCGATTGGCACTGATGCAGACTTGTCCTGCATTACGGAACTTACAGCCAATTAAACCTTCGACTGCCGCATCAACGTCGGCATCCTCAAATACAATAAACGGCGCGTTACCGCCTAATTCCATCGAAGTGCGTTTCACGGTATCCGCACATTGTGCTTGCAGAGTTTTACCGATTGGCGTAGAGCCAGTGAAACTGAGTTTGCGAACGGTAGGGTGGCTAGTCATAACGCCACCTACATCTTTTGAGCTGCTGCCGACAATGATATTTAACACCCCAGCCGGTACTCCTGCTTGATCGGCAAGCTCTGCTAGGGCCAGGGCACTCAAAGGCGTCTCCTTCGATGGGCGCGCCACAATGGTACAACCCGCTGCTAGTGCTGGGGCGACTTTACGGGCAATCATGGCATTAGGAAAGTTCCAAGGTGTAATTGTCGCCACCACGCCTATGGGCTGTTTGATGGTTAGTACACGCTTACCCTCGGCAAACGTTGGTATCACATCGCCATTGATCCGACGGGCTTCATCGGCAAACCAATCAATAAATGATGCACCGTACTGAATTTCACCTTTGGCTTCTTTGACGGGCTTACCCTGTTCTAACGTCATGATCTTAGCGAGATCATCTTGGTTATCCAAAATCAACTGATACCATTTACGGAGGATGGCTGAGCGCTCTTTAGCAGTTTTCTTGCGCCATGATTTAAGAGTCTCGTCAGCAGCCTCTATGGCACGGGTCGTTTCGTTCGCCCCACAGTCTGCAAGTTCAGCGATGGTTTCGCCATCAGCTGGATTAGTCACGGCAAACGTTTTGTTGGTGTCAGCATTAACCCACTGACCGTTAATGTAAGATTGGCGACGAAGTAGATTTGGCTGTGCGAGTGAAACGTCCATAATAACTCCTAGCTCATAGCAAGTATGATCGACTCAAGCAGTGGCTTGAGCATGTGAATGTCTTAGCAACCTAAATGAGATCACAGGTAAACAGTGCCTCAGTTACTAACGATTAAACTCACTATAGCGCGCCAGCAGACCAAGTTTTGCTCAAGAAAAATGAAACCATGCATAAGAAAATCGCAAATGGGTTTATCAAAGTGCACACAGAACACTTGAGCTGTTGTACTTTTTATTGGGTATAATCCGCCTAAAACTAATATGTATAGAATCATGAAAGGAGATTCCCTTGACCCCGAAGCGAGCTGTGGTTAGACAAAGCCTGCCAGATGTTATTGTTGCTGATCTGCGTCAGCGCATCCTATCTGGCGATCTAGAAGAAGGGGCTTTGATTCGCCAAGAAATGCTCGCGGAAGAATACGATGTTTCGCGTATGCCAGTACGTGAAGCGCTCAAGCGCTTAGATGCTGAAGGCCTTGTCGTATTTCAGAATAATCGTGGCGCCACGGTGACCAAGCACACCTTAGAAGAAATCGCCGAGATCTTTGACCTGCGTACGCTGTTAGAAGTCGACTTGTTCCAGCGCGCCATCCCGAAAATGACCGAGCAAGACTTTGCTGAGTGTGAGGATTTGCTTAAGCAGATGGACGCGTCTTATAACGCGGGTGCCGTTGCAGATTGGGGGCCGCTCAACACCCAATACCATCAATGTTTGTATCGTGCAGCGGGACGTCAGCTTACCGAAACGCTGCTGGAGCGCGTGACGCTACAAGCCACACGCTATGTGGGATTGCATATCGACATTACCAATCAGCGTGACCAAGCGCGCCACGATCATCAAGCGCTATTCAACCATGCTAAAGCCCGCGATGTGGCAGGTGCTACGGAAATGCTGCGTGCCCACCTCATCAATACCAAACATCAGGTATTAGAATGGGTACAGAAAGGCCGCGAGCAGACTTAATTTCAGATTACAGCCGCCAAAATCAATTTTTAGCTCTACGCGCAAGCGCTAGAAGTCGCTGAAAAATTGTTTTGGTGGCTTCCTCAAAGCATGACAGGGTATTCATGTATCCTGAGTAGAGAAGCAAAACCTCTTTCCCTCCTTTCTCCATTTTTCATCTATTCTTCCCTTGTATCACTGAGCTATATCGTCAACAATGAAATTGGATACAAAATACAAATAACTGTTTGCATACGGAGTGCTCTATGACGTTTCATCCTCACGGTAAATTTCTCATTGCGGGACAATGGCTTGTAACAGAACATCGTTTCGAATCCGTACCTGTTTACGGCACTCCGGTCAGTTATTGTAAAAGCCGAGTTGAGGATGTGAGCGCGGCAGTCGAAGCCGCGGAAGCTGCGTTTTACGCCTACAGTCAAACTTCACGTTTAGAGCGCTCCAAGTTTCTGCATACCATAGCGGATGAGATTGAAGCCCGTGCGGAGCAGATTACTGCGATTGGTTGCGCTGAGACTGGCTTGCCAGAAGCGCGTTTACAAGGTGAACGAGGACGCACCTGTGGTCAGCTGCGTCTGTTTGCCGAGTATATTTTATCGGGCACCTATCTTGATCGTCGTTGTGATGAAGCATTGCCATCGCGCATCCCTTTGCCTCGACCGGATTTAAAACTGATGCAGCAACCGATTGGTCCAGTGGCGGTGTTTGGTGCGTCCAATTTCCCGTTAGCGTTTTCGACCGCTGGGGGGGATACGGCGTCGGCGTTGGCGGCGGGTTGTCCGGTGGTGGTCAAAGGCCATCCTGCTCACCCTGGTACGGGAGAGATTGTTGCCGAGGCGATTCACGCAGCGATTGAAAAGTGTCAGATGCCCGCAGGCGTGTTCTCGTTTCTGCAAGACAGCGGCGAAAGCTTTGCCATGGGGGAAGCCCTTGTGACGCACCCGCTGATCAAAGCGGTAGGCTTTACCGGCTCCTTAAAAGGTGGCCGTGCGCTCTTTGATCTGTGTGCGGCACGTCCTGAGCCGATTCCTTTCTTTGGTGAGCTCGGCTCGATTAATCCGATGTTTATCTTCCCTCATGCGTTGGGCAATCGCTGCGAGGCCTTAGCCCAAGGTTGGGCCAATTCACTCACCATGGGCGCGGGACAGTTCTGTACCAATCCTGGCGTCGCCGTGGTGATGAAAGGGGATACTGCAGAGCAATTTGTTTCTATGATGAGTAATAGTTTGTCATCTGTACCTGAGCAAACCATGCTAACTCAAGGCATTGCCGAAGCGTATCGTGCTGGACAGCAGCGAATGGCAGCGCAAGATGGTGCGCTGGAGGTGTTAAGTTCACAGTGCCAAGGTCGCAGTGCAATGCCTTTCTTATATCAAACCACGGCAAAGCAATGGCTGGCGAATAAAGAGTTAGCCCATGAGGTATTTGGGCCATTGGGCATTGTGGTGATGGCCGAGGATCTGGCTGAATTTGAGCTTGTCGCAGAGCAACTGGAAGGGCAGCTCACCACCACCTTACATATTGATGAAGCGGATTACCCTGCCGCGAAGGGCTTGATGCCTATTTTGGCGAGAAAATCGGGACGTGTACTGGCGAATGGTTTTCCGACCGGTGTCGAGGTCTGTGACAGCATGGTTCATGGCGGACCTTACCCTGCCTCGACCAACTTTGGCGCGACCTCGGTGGGCACCATGGCGATTCGTCGCTTCCTACGCCCAGTGTGTTTCCAAGACATTCCCACGGCATTATTACCAGAAGACCTGATCTTCGCCTCATTAGATTAATCTTTTGATGAGGTTCTTTTAAAAACGACGCGCTTTCCTGTTAGAAAGCGCGTCGTTGTTTGGCTTTAGACTTTGAGTTTCAGTAGGTCGTCGTAAAGCGCTTTGGGAATCTCTAAAGCGTTACGCTCTAAGTTAAACGCCTGTGCGGCTTGACGACGTTGTGACGGCAAGCGCGCCCCTTGGTCAATCACATCCGCAAATAAGCGCTCAGCGCGTTCATTATTTTCCGCCACACGGCCACCGCTTAACAGATTCGGATCAAACGCCAAGATGATCTCGCCATGATACGGGGCTTCGGGTTTGCCTTCGGCAAATTCCATGCTTTCTTTACTGGTTAAGTCATCAATTAATGGCCCTGCCATCAACTCAATCATCAATGACAGCGCTGAACCTTTATGGCCACCAAAGGTCAGCATGGCACCGTGCATGGCGGCTTCGGCATCTGTGGTGGGCTTGCCTTCGTGGTCAATCGCCACGCCTTCTGGCAGAGGCTTGCCTGCACGGCGATAAAGCTCAATTTCACCGCGAGCAAATTGGCTGGTGGCAAAGTCAAAGGTAAATGGTGCTTTGCCTTGGCGCGGCCAGCTAAAGGCAAACGGGTTGGTGCCCAATAAACCGCGTGTGCCGCCCGCTGGAGCGACCCATGCGTGGCTGGGTAGCATGGCCATGCCAGCAAGACCTGCTTCAGATAGCTTTTCTACTTCCGGCCACAGGGCTGAGAAATGAAAGCAGCGGTTGATCGCCAACGCTGCAATGCCGTTGCGTTTGGCTTTTTCAATCAACAATGGCATGGCGGCCTGCATGGCGAGCAACGAAATCCCATCGTTTGCGTTAGCGCGTACGACAGCTGGCCCTGCATCGATGATAGTCGGTTCTGCGGTACCACTGGCGCGGCCAGAACGAATGCTCTCGACACACATAAACAGGCGATATAAACCATGGGAATGGCAATCGCCCAGTTGGTTGGTATAGATAATATCGGTGATGGCGCGGGCATGGGCTTGGTTAAAGCCATTGCTGGTCAGTACGGATTCACTTAGCTGACGAACCTCTTCTAGGCTTAGAGTAATGTTCTCACTCATTTCAATTCCTTAAAAAATAGTTTAAAAGCGCTGCGCTGAGAAAGGCGCGATATCGATAGCTGATGGGCGCTGATGAATCAAATCACTGACGATTTCAGCGGTGCCCGCCGATTGCGTTAAGCCCAAATGCCCATGACCAAAGGCGTACACTACGAGGTCGGAGCGGCTCGATCGACTGATAACCGGTAAACTGTCTGGCATCGACGGACGAAAGCCCATCCATTGCTCGCCGCCTTCGGTTTTCAGTGTTGGCATAAAGCGCTTGGCTTTATCGAGTAGCATTTGTGAGCGCTGATAATTCGGGGGCAGTGTTAAGCCACCCAGCTCTACTGCTCCCCCCACTCGGATTTGGTCACCTACTTTAGAAACCACAAAGCCATGATTGCTAAAGGTGATATGGGTTTTCAAATCAAACGCGCCTGCGGGCAAGGTGGTGTTGTACCCTCGCTCAGTCTCCAATGGCAAACTGTCACCAATGGACGCCGCTAAAGTTTTTGACCAAGCCCCTGCTGCGACAACGACTTGCTGCGCTTGATAGTTACATGTCTGCCCTTTTACAAAGACTGAATCGCTTTTTAATTCAATGAGTTGGGCGTGATCATTGAGTATTTGACCTGTGCCATCGACAAACGCTTGCGATAAGTGAGTAAGCCACTTGGCTGGATGCACGGTATTTTTCCATTCTGGAGTGAAGCCTGCGTGGGTGAAGCTTTTATCGAGGCCTGGCTGGATCGCGGCAATGGCTTCGGGGCTTTCCAAAAGCTCGAATGTTACCCCATGCTGCTTGCGCGTTTGCCATCCCGCCAAAGACGCTAGGAACTCTTTCTCCCCCTGATACAGCTGCAACTGCCCTTCTCGGCGAATAAGATGTTCCGCTTGAGTCGTCTCTATTTGGCGTTCAAGGGCCGCTTTGGACAAATTCATCAAGCTGGATTGCGCACTTAGGGCCTGATGATAGCGGTCTTTCCAGCTGGCACGCCAAAAATGCAGCATCCATGGCAAAATAGAGAGCGCATAGCGCGGAGGAATGGACAAAGGCCCTAATGGATCGAGCAACCATTTCGGCGCTTTACTCATAATACCTGGGGTTGCCAAAGGAATGACATCGGCAAAGGCAAACGCGCCTGCGTTGCCCATCGAGGTACGCGCTTTGGGATCTTGATTGTCTAAGACCGTGACCTGTTTGCCTTCACTTTGCAGTTTTAATGCGATGCTAATGCCGATAATGCCAGCGCCTATCACCAGTACCTCGGTTTGGATCGGTGTGGCGGTACTCATAGCTCTACTCCACAACGCAATGGGTCGCTGGGGTTGTTGATCATCTTAGCTTCACGCGTCACAAACGCCTGTCCGGTAATCTTAGGGATCACAGCTTGCTTTGTTGAGTCTGCCCATTGGTAGCTCAAGGTATAGCCACTGCCAATGGTGCTTTCTTGATAAATTTCTGCTCCCTCTGCTAAACGGCCATCCGCAGCCAGACAAGCTAAGCGCGCGGAGCTTCCGGTACCGCAGGGTGAACGGTCATAGGCGTTATCAGGGCACAGGACAAAATTGCGACTGTGACCCGCCTCGGTGAGAGCTGGGCCATAAAATACAATGTGATCGATAATGCCGCCATGCGCACCAGTTAAGCCTTTGGCATAGAGGTTTTCGCGCACTTTGATGCCCGCTTCCGTGAGCTCGCGTAGATGTTTTGGCGTCACGGGGACGGGGCTTTGATCAATGATAAAAAACCAGTTGCCACCGTAAGCAATATCGCCCGTCACCGTACCAAGTTCTGGAATATCAAGGCTAATGGCTCTTTTGAAGCGATAACTTGGGATATTTTGCACCGTTACCGTATTGGCATCTGACAAGGTGACTTCGACCACCCCTACTGGTGTTTCAATACGATGCGTCCCAACGCCGATTTTGCCTAGATACGCCAGGGTCGCGGCGACCCCCATGGTGCCATGGCCGCACATACCAATTACAGCGGCGGCATCAAAATAAATCACGCCGGTAACACAACTAGGGTCATTAGGCTCGACCAATAGCGCGCCGACCATGGCTTCTTGACCGTAGGGTTCTGAGGTTAAAGAGCGGTAAAAATCCCGATATTCTGTGGCCAATACTTTGGCTTGTTCTGCCAGTGTACCCTTGCCAAGGTTTGGACCGCCCTCTACAACGACTCGGGTCGGTTCACCTTCTGTATGACTGTCGATTACCAACATTCTAAAAGCACTCCCCCTTGTTTGATCCAATCTCGGAACCAAGCTTTAAATAAAGCGTATTGCTGCTCACAGTAATGACGTTGGGCGGCGTTCAATTCATCGGTCGCATTAAAGTGTAAGCGATACTCCGGTTCGCCATTGAGTTCAAGTAAGTATTTGAAGAACAGCACCAGCTCAGGGCCTTCGTCAAAGCTGGCTAGCACGGACATGGCCTCTTCGAGTTCCTTAGCGCGCAAACGCGCTTCAGCGTTGCCTTGAGCCGCTCGGCGAGAAAGCTCTGCTAGTAACAGTACTTCTTTCGGTAAAGCAGTACCAATGCCAGTGATGGCGCCAACGGCACCACAATTGACAAAACCATGATAGACCGCGGTGTCTACGCCGACCATCAACAATACATCGTTGTCTTGAGAGGTGATATTTTCCGCTGCATAGCGTAAGTCTTCCGCGCCGCCAAATTCCTTAAAACCGACCAAGTTAGGATGCTCAGCACGTAAGCTGAAGAACAAATCTGCGCGTGTGGCAAAGCCATACACGGGGCTGTTGTAGATAATCGATGGCAAGCTTGGTGCGGCGTCTAGAATTGCTTTAAAGTGGTGACGCTGGGCTGCAATAACACTGCCGCGAGACAGCACTCGTGGAATCACCATCAAACCCGCCGCGCCAACTTTTTCCGCATGAGCAGCCAGTGCTACCGCGGATTTGGTATTGATCGCCCCCGTGCCGACAATCACTGGAATGCCTGCCTGCACCAAGCGCTCTACCCCTTCCATTCGTTCTGCGTCGCTGAGTAAGGGCCAATCCCCCATGGAACCGCAATAAACCACTGCGGACATGCCGGCTTCGATCATCTCGTGGCCTTTTTTGACCAGAGCATCGAAGTCTGGTGTGCGATCTGCGGTGCAGGGCGTCATCAATGCTGGCATCACACCGTGAAAGACTTGCGTGTTCATGGAACTCTCCTTGGAATGTTATGTATTTTGGATACAAAATACATAACATTCCATGAAGGCGTCAATCGACTTTGTAACATTGATTTCATGTAGTATGTCTATTTCAATTTAACCTTTTGATAAATATGCAAAAAAATAAGATTTATAAACATTCATACGGTTTCGCTATAGCGTCTCAGTAGGCGATCGGTTAAAAATGAATCTATCAAATGATGGTTTTTTAAACACGGAAATGAACGATGGATATGAAGTCAAAGCTTGAAGCTGCTACTAAGGTTGAAAATCCAACGAAGGTTGCGATCTTGGATGCCGCTCTAAGTGCCATGCTGAAATACGGCTACAAGGCAATGAGTTTTCGTGATCTTGCCGCGGAAGTCGGTATCAAAAGTGCTAGTGTGCATTACCATTTCCCGACCAAGGGAGACCTGAGTGCGGCCGTGATGCAGCGCTACAGCGAAGATTATGCCGAGCGTTTGGTGTTACCGAAGAAAAAACGCCAAGCGGCGCAAAAGGCCTTAAATAAATTTATTGATGACTTTAAAGCGAATGTCGTCGATCAAGATCATGTCAGCCTGTGTACTGTGCTTGCTGCGGAGAAGAGTTTGTTGGATGAGGCAACGTTACAAGCCATGTCGGAATTTTACGCTATGAAATTCGACTGGCTAGCGACGATAGTGTCTTATATGAAAAAAGGCTGGATGCCTACCGAAGAAGCGCAAGCCTATGCCAGCCAGATTCTTGCCAGCTTACATGGCGCATCGGTGCTGGTGAGCGCCACAGGCAATGTTGAACACTTTGACATGGCCGTGGCGCCGTGGCGTAAGTTGGTTGATCGCTTAGCCTAATGATAAGGGCCAGATATAAATAAACCTGCTCTTAAACAAGCAGGTTTATTTAATCGGAGGGCAAATACGCGTTACGACTTACTGGTTGTATAAATCCCTTCGTCGAGTTCTTTTTCACTCTTAGCAATCAAAGTAGACACCATGATATCGCCGCAGACATTCACGGTGGTTCGGGCCATGTCTAGGATTCGGTCGATACCCGCAACAATGGCGAGCCCTTCTAATGGCAAACCAACGGTCGTCAGTACCAGCGATAACATAATCAAACCTGCACCAGGCACGCCTGCGGTACCAATCGAAGCCAGAGTCGAAGTTGCGACGATCAAAGCATAATCGGCAAACTCTAAATTTATGCCAAATGCTTGGGCGATGAACAAGGCACACACACCTTGATACAGCGCCGTGCCATCCATATTGATCGTTGCGCCCAACGGCAGGACAAAGCTTGAAATACTCGATGATACGCCCAGCTCTTCTTGGGAAGCTTTGATGCTCGCTGGCAGCGTGCCGGCACTGCTACTGGTGGTGAATGCTACCGCAGCAGGTGTGATAATGCCTTTTAGATAGTGGATCGGGTTAAGTCGCCCTAATAGAGACAGCAAGCCACTGTAAAATACGACGATTAACAGAATGCTGCCTAAGTAAGCGACCGAAATCACTTTGATAAGCGGCAGTAGAATGTCCAAGCCATATTTGCCCGATACCCAAGCCATTAAGCCGAATACGCCGTAGGGTGCAAGCTTCATAACCAGCCCCGTTAAGGTGTACATAGCCTCTGCTAAGCTTTCAAAGAGAGCAATCGCAGGTTTGGCTTTCTCGCCAGTCAGCGTCAGTGCCACGCCTAAACCCAGAGCAAAGACGATGATTTGCAGAATATTGCCCGCCGCCATGGCGTCCACAGGGTTGGTTGGAATCATAGCCAGCAGCGTTTGGATTAAGGTTGGCGCTTCTTTAACCACCTGATCCGTACTGGTTACTTGCATATCCAATCCTGCGCCTGGGGTAAAAACTGTACCTAGTCCAAGGCCGATACTGATGGCGATAGCCGTAGTCCCAAGATAAAGGACGATCGCTTTCAAGCCCACTCTGCCCATTTTCGTAGTGTCTTGCATGGAGGTAACACCGACCACTAGAGAACAAAAAACGAGCGGTACAATCAGCATTTTGATGGCTTTAATAAACAGTGTACCAATGGGTTTTAAAACCTCGGCATCGTGACCAAATATGGCCCCCACGGCCACACCAAGTACCATACCAATTAAGATTTTTTGCCATAGGGGAATAGCGCCCCACCCACCACGTTTTCGGGAGTTATGAGTTGTTTGCATAGTGATTCCTTCGCTTTCTTTGTTGTAATGTTTTGTTTTTTGCGCCCTATGCCTATGGCAAACCTTGTGCCAGAAAGTTAATGCGAAGGTAATTGATTGATTTTTATAAAGAAAAATTGACGCTTGATGCGTAGCGACATACTGGAATGGGTATGCAAAGTGTTATAGGAATTTCGTCAAAACGATAAAAGACTTTATTTATCAATAAGCTAGATGGCTATGCCAGAAGTTATATCTATAACTTCTGGCATAGGTGTTTAAGGAGCGCTTTTCTTTAAACGCTTGTTAAGCGCTGGTTGTGAGAGACCAATAAGACGTGCGGCAAGGGACTGATTGCCTTGGGCTCTGGTCATGGCTTCATCGATCAATAACTGGTTGATTTCTTGTACGGTTGGCAGCGGTTTCTCGCTGGGAAAATACACGCGATCTGAAGCGTTAGCGGAGGTATCGAGCGTTTTGCTTTCGCTATGGATTACTTGCCGAAAGACATCCATCGACAACACGCGGGCTTTATGGCGGCTCACTGCATCGTAAACCAACGCTTTTAGCTCGCGAATATTCCCCGGCCAGTGATAGTGACTCAGTAATGCATAAAGTTCTTTGGGAGCGGTAGGCGTGCTTTTGCTTAACTCCTTTGCAGCCTCGGCAAGGAAGTAATCCAACAAAAGTGGCAAGTCATCGAGTCGCTGACGCAGGGGAGGCACTTCTACATGGTGTACCTTAAGGCGGTAATACAAGTCATTACGGAAATCGTTGCTGGCCAGCTTGGCTTCTAGATCTTGATGGGTGGCGGCGATGATGCGTGCGCGAAGGCGTTTGGGGCGATCACTTCCTAATGGGTAATATTCGCCTTCTTGAATAAGACGCAGTAATTTTACTTGTGAAGCAGGGCTTAAATCACCAATTTCATCTAAAAACAGGGTGCCGCCTGTGGCTTGTTCTATCATGCCTGAGCGAGCTGTATCCGCTCCAGTGAAAGCCCCCCGGCGATGACCAAATAGGGTATCTGAAAAGACATTATCATCGAGACCCGCGACGTTGACGCTAATAAGTGGTCCATGACTGCGGCTCAGTGTATGAATGGCTTGTGCAATTTGTTCCTTGCCGACCCCGCTCTCACCACTGATGAGCACGGGTTGAAGGCTGGTACTAATGGACTCTAGGTACTGAAAAATCGCTCTCATGGCCTTATTTTGTGTGATGACCTGAGCGAAAACCTCTGGTTGCTCTAGAGTATCGCTGAGTACCCGTTGTCGTAGGGCTTGGTTCTCTGCTTGCATTTGCTGCATTTGCACGGCGCGTTTAATGCCGTCGATTAAGCGTCGTTCTTCGGTGGTTTTGACATAATAGTCAAACGCGCCGGAGCGGATGCAATCCATGGCGGTTTCAAGCTGATTTAGACCACTGATAATGATGACACTGATATCTGGGTGCTGAGCGCTGATTTGACTAAGTAACTCTTCGCCCGATAGGTATGGCATAGTCAAATCCAACAGCACGATGCCGATCGGATGTGTGGCCAACATGGACATGGCTTGCCGACTGTCTTGGCAGCGATATAGGTGGCTAAAGCCTGCTTGGCGTTCCAAAGCGACGCTCATACTGCGTAAAAATGCTTCTTCGTCATCGACTAATAGAATTCCCCGCTGCGGGTAGCAACTAGTGTGCATGGCTAAGCTCCTGCGTTACCGAAAAAGTGAGTAAGGCCTGTGTCCCCTGTCCAGGTGTTGAGGTAAACGTGAGTTGGCCTTGGTGTTCTTGAATAATTCGGCTTGAAACCGAAAGCCCTAATCCTGTGCCACCCTCTTCACGGCGTGTAGTAAAGAACGGATCGCAAAGACGTTCAAGAAACGCTGGCTCTATCCCTCGTCCTTGATCTTCAATCACGCATGCAAGCGTTGTCGGGGTGGACATGTAGGTGCGGATACTAATGCTTTGTCCCGTATGTTCCAGCGCTTGGCAAGCGTTGACGATCAGGTTAATCAACACTTGTTCAATCCGCTGTCCATTGCCATATAAGGGCGGTAGGTTTGCACCATACGAGACGTTGAAATGATCGGTACTCTGACGAATGGTTTTATCGACTAGGCGGATGGCGAGTGCCAGCACCTTGTTTAGGTCGACTAACTCGAAGGTGGTATCAGGTGCTTCGCGAGCAAAGTCCTTTAAATCATCTACTATATGGCGAATCTTTTGTGAGCCAGCCAGCATATCTTGCAACATAGCTGGTAGCTCTTCGCGCAGTTGCGAATAAGGCAGCCCCGCCAAATAATAGTTACCATGCTGCTGGTAATACTCGTCAAGAATAGGTTCGACATCGTCGAGGAACTCTTGGAGTACGGGTAAGTTGAGTAACAGTAGACTGCTAGGATTGTTGATCTCATGGGCTACGCCCGAAACCAATACCCCTAAAGACGCCATTTTATCTGCTTGAACCAATTGGCGTTGCTGTTGTTTAAGTTCCAACGTGCGACGATTCACCTCCTTGGTAAGCATCCGATTCCACACCATAATCACGGCTAGAATGAGCAACAGGATAGCGCAGATTACCGCCGTGACTTGGCCAATTTGACGCCATGGGATACCTTGATTTGCGTTCAAGGGGCCGAGCCATTTATCGTAAATCTGTTGTTGTTTGCCAGTGTTTTTCAGTATGGCTAAGCCTTCGCTGAACTGAGCTAGCAACTCGGCATTGTTTGCGAGCGTGGCATAGCCATAATGTTTGCCGTTAAAGGGGCGCCCGATGGGTTCAATATTGGACAGTGAAAGCTCTTTCCCCAAATACAACCCTGGTAAATTTGCTACGGCGGCATAGTCGTGTTGTCCTGATGCCAACAAACGCAAGGCTTGAGCATGGGATTCTACTAGAATCAGTTTGGCGTTAACGAAGTGCTGTGCGAAGTAATCGTGCATCACCCCCCCTCGTTGGACAATCACCTCTTTACCTACTAATTGTTCTAGGTCGGTAATTTTCGTACTGCCTAGCCGAGCAAAGATAGATTGGTGAACCAAGGCATGAGGTGGCGCAAAGGCGTAACGTCCGCTGCGTTCCTCTGATGCAACCATGCCTTGTACCACGTCAATGTCTCCAGCCTCTAAACGCTTGCGCATCTGATTCCACGGGCCTAACTCAATTTGGACATCCATGCCCATCACCTCAGCGACAGCCCGAGTGAGCTCCGTGTTGTAGCCATCTGGCTCTCCTGCACTGTTGATAAATTCGTAGGGCGGATAGTTCGAATCACCTCCCACGCGTATCGTTTGAGCTGATACGGTACTAGCTAGCATGATGCAAAGAAGGCTATTAACAAGGCGCAAAAAGGGCATAGAGTGTTTCTGTGTAGGTGATTAGCAAGCGATTGTAGCATGAAGTCTTGCGGGTCGCGGTTGGCCAATTCCCAACGTTTTTGCGTTCTTTCAAGGGCGGGAACAGTGTTAGAATGCTGCTCAAACATGAGCATGAATGGGAGCCGAATGTGGGCGCAGTAACTGAGCAAAACATCAATGCCGTCAAAGAATTCTTAATGGGCCTTCAAGACCGTATTTGCCAGCGTCTTGAAACGTTTGAGCCAAGTGCGCGCTTTCATGAGGACGCTTGGCAACGGGATAATGGTGGTATGGGGCGTACACGCGTGCTAGCGGGGGACGTCATTGAAAAAGGTGGCGTGAACTTCTCTCATGTGAAAGGTGACAAACTGCCCCCGTCTGCTACGGCGGATCGACCTGAATTAGCGGGTGGTAGCTTTGAGGCCATGGGGGTGTCTTTGGTCATCCACCCGCGTAACCCTTACGCCCCAACTTCCCATGCCAACGTACGTTTATTTGTCGTGCACAAAGAGGGGTTAGAGCCGGTTTGGTGGTTTGGTGGGGGTTTTGATCTGACCCCTTATTACGGTGATGATGCAGACTGTATCCAATGGCACCAGCAAGCGTTCGACTCCTTGGCGCCATTTGGCGAAGACTACTACGATCGTTTTAAAGCTTGGTGTGACGAGTATTTCTTCTTAAAACACCGCCAAGAACATCGTGGTATCGGAGGTGTTTTCTTTGATGATTTCAATGAGTTACCGTTCGACGAAAGCTTCGCATTGATGCAAGCGGTGGGCAATGGCTACATCGAAGCCTACGCCCCCATTCTTGCTAAACACAAAGACACGCCTTACGGTGAGCGCGAGCGTGATTTCCAACTGCATCGCCGTGGTCGCTATGTCGAATTTAACTTGGTATTTGACCGTGGCACACACTTTGGTTTGCAAAGTGGCGCGGGTCGTACAGAATCAATCCTGATGTCTTTACCACCAGAAGTAAAATGGACCTATGGTTATGAGCCTGAAGTAGGGAGTCCCGAAGCAGTGCTGACGGATTACTACCTGACAGGCCGTGATTGGCTGGGTCGGCAGACGTCATAACGCAACAAGAAATGAGCCCATAGGGCCTTAAGTACAAGTTTTAGAGGTGTATAGTGGAACAGCTCGCGGTAATCGGTAACCCAATAGAACACAGTAAATCCCCAGACATTCACCACGCGTTTGCAGCGCAAACGGGTTTGGCAGTTAATTACCGTAAGATTTTGGGTGATTTAGAAGGCTTTGAGCAGCAAGTACGTGACTTTTTCTCTGCTGGCGGCTTGGGTATGAATGTCACCGTACCATTTAAACAGCGTGCTTTTGATATGTGCGATAAACTGAGTAAACGCGCAGAGCAAGCCGGTGCAGTGAACACATTGATGATGGGCAAAAACGGTGAACTGTACGGTGATAACACCGATGGCGCTGGCATGGTGCGCGATATTGTTAAAGTGCTTGAGCAACCGTTAAAAGACAAACGAGTCCTAATCATTGGGGCGGGCGGCGCTGTACGCGGTGTGCTGGGACCCTTGATGGCACAAAATCCGGATATTGTCGTCATTGCGAACCGAACGGTCGAGAAAGCCGAAGAACTGGCGCTGCTTTTCAACTGCGACTATTCAAGCTTTGATGATCTAAAAGGCCCTTTCGATATTATTATCAATGGCTCTTCTGCCAGCCTTGGCGGCGAGCTTCCTCCTTTGAAAGATAGCCTCGTGAACAATAAAACATGGGTCTACGATATGGTCTATGGCGCTGAACCAACCGTATTTATGCAGTGGGCATTTGCCCGTGGTGCTCAGGGGGCAGATGGTTTAGGAATGCTGGTTGGTCAAGCGGCAGAAGCTTTTTTTATGTGGCTGCACCAGCGACCAGATCAAGCATCAGTGATTGAAAAGCTTCGTGCTGAGATGTAAGGCTGTCAGCGTTAAGATCATAAACTCTCCTCGCACTGACTAAACGGCACATCCCTGTGCCCATTAGTTAGCGTCTTCATCCTGACGACTGTGCTCAGATGAGTTTATGATCTTATCTCAGCGTCAACTATTATGTTGCTCGAACCAGTAAAATGCTTTTTGGCTTAGCAATTAATCGAAGAGCCGCCATCAGGATGACGGCATCGGCTAACCAGCACAAGGATGTGCTGTTGAGCCGAGATTGTTAAGACAGAGAGCAAAAGTCAGTCTCGGAGGTTTTATGAAAGCACAATGGTTTGCATCGGTAGCGGATATTGGCTACGAGCGTTGGCAAGAAGCCATTGGCGAGACCTCCTACCCATTCGCTCAGTATGCCTTCTACCAAGCTCTCGAAGAACATAACTGCCTCGGTGATGGCACGGGTTGGTATCCAGAATACTTACTGGTGATGGAAGACGATGATGCGCCGCTAGCGATCGCGCCGACCTTTCTGAAAACCCACTCCCACGGGGAGTTTGTGTTTGATTGGTCATGGGCGGAAGCGTATGAACGCTATGGTTACCACTATTACCCCAAGCGTATCTGGGCTGTGCCCTATTCGCCCGTCACTGGTCCGCGATTATTTACGCATCTTGATCCCACCGGTAACACCGAAGAATACGCCGCCATTTACGCAGCGCTGGCACCCGTGCTGACACAAGCTAACCAAGAGCGTCAGTTTTCCAGCTGGCATCTACTGTTTTGCCGCGAACATTTAGCCAAGCACTTAAGCCAATCGGACGATTACCTACACCGTATTTCGTGCCAGTTTCATTGGTTTAATAAAGGCTATCAGTCCATGGAAGACTACTTGAGTCACTTCTCAAGCCGTAAGCGTAAAAGTGCCCGTAAAGAGCGAGACAAAATCGCTCAACAAGGGCTTCATCTGGTACGAAAGCTAGGATCAGAACTCACCCCTGAAGACGTGCAATTCTTCTATATTTGCTACCAAAGCACCTACGCCAAACGCGGTCAGACAGGCTATTTAAGCGAAGCTTTCTTCCAACAGCTAGTGAAAAGCATGGCCGAGCAGATTTTGCTTGTGTTGGCTTATAAAGGCGATCAACCAGTAGGCGCATCTTGGTGTTTCTTCGACGATCACTCACTTTACGGCCGATATTGGGGTTGTATCGAAGAATTTGACTGCCTGCACTTCGAAGCGTGTTACTACCAAGGCATCGAATTCTGCATCGAAAAAGGGTTACAGCATTTTGATCCAGGCACTCAAGGTGAACACAAAATCGCCCGCGGCTTTGAACCTGTCTTCAGCCATAGTATTCACTACATCGAGAATCCCGGCTTTCGCGACGCGATTGGCAATTTCTGCAAAGAAGAAGCCGAAGCCGTGCGTGGCTACCATCAAGATACCCACGAATTATTGCCGTTTAAGCAGAGTTAGCTCCCTCTTGGGCTTGGGCATACTCCCTCAATTGGCTTACGCACATCTCCGGTCGTGCCTCCCTTCGACCGTCAGCGCCAATTAAACGCATGGGATTCTGCTAACAGCTCTTCATAGGATTGCATGTCTTAATGAGGTAAAGCTAGATTTAAAGCTCTGGTGTGACTTTCTTGATAAGTTTCGGGTGAAGACAGAATCCTAAGCCTTAAGACCAGCCGTCAGGATGACGGCGTAGGCTCAATCGGCACATGGATGTGCCGTCTGAGCCGTCTCGAAGGCTGGATTTTGTCTCTTTACCGAGGAGCTTAAAAACTCTGATGCGGGCCAAATACTTCGTAATGGATACGATCATCGCTGACCCCAAGGCTTAGTAGCTGCTCTTTGATAAACATCATAAAGCCCACTGGGCCACATAAGTAGAAATCACCATCCGCCAGCGGCAGTATTTCAGAGACCTGTCCTAGCTGCATTTGGCCAGCCAAGACGCGCTCCGCGTTCTCTGGTGCGCCGTTTTCTAACCAAGTGTAGTGAGTCAGGTTGAGTGTTTGAGCTAGACCTTCAACATGTTCTGCAAACGAGTGTTGCTGTGCGTTGCGGCAAGCGTGTAGGTAGAAAATTGGGTTTTGGCTACCTTGTGCGGCTAACGTATCTAGCATGGCGTTCATCGGAGTTAAGCCTACGCCCGCGGAGATTAAAACCACTGGACGTTGACGCTCTTGGTAGTGGAAGTCACCTGCTGGTGGCATCAACTCGACTTCGTCACCCTCTTCGATGCCATCGTGTAGATAGTTAGAAACCACGCCGTTTTTCACATCGTTCAGTTCACGTTTAACACTGATACGGTAGCTCTGGCCGTTCGCCGCAGTGGAAAGACTGTATTGGCGGATTTCATCGTATTCGTGATCCGTTGGGTGTACTTTGATGCCTAGGTATTGGCCTGGTAGGTAATCAACGACATTACCACCATCAGTGGGTACAAATGTGAAGCTAGTGACCAATTCGGATTCAGCTTGTTTTTTCGCCACGCGGAATTTTCGGAAGCCTTCCCAGCCGCCATTCTTCGCCGCATTGGCTTTGTATAGGTCGCCTTCGACTTGAATAAAGATATCGGCGAGTTGCTGGTAAGCGGCGCTCCATGCTGCTTCGATCTCAGGTGTGAAGGCGTCGCCTAATAGCTCGCGTAGCGTCTCGATTAGATGGTGGCCAACGATCGCGTATTGGTTTGCTTGAATGTTGAAGCTGGTATGTTTGTGGGCAATACGCATGACTGCACCAGTCAGGACTTCTAGGTTATCAATATGGGTTGCATAGGCCGCGATGGCATTGAACAGCGCAGCTGGCTGACGACCTGTCGCTTGGTGTGACATGTTGAACACGTCTTTTAGCTCAGGGTTATGAGTAAACATACGATTGTAAAAGTGTTCAGTAATGGCCGTGCCAGCAGAGGCTAGTACAGGAATCGTCGCTTTTACGGTATCGATATGAGTTTGCGATAGCATAGGAGGTCTCCGCTATAAATTTGGTTGTTTAATCAGCCCGATGAAGAGAGCCAGTTACTCTGCTTATAGCGAATTCAATGCCAACTTTTAAAATCTTTAAAAATCAGTGTGTTAGATATTTTTTAAACTAATTCAAGTCAATATGACTTGTTTTATAAGATGTCATTATGATCTCTTTGAGTCAATATGACCTATCTATCACATTCTAAGAGCTGAGCCGATGATTTCTAGTGATACCTTACTGCGTTTTGCCCTTGATCTTGCCAGTGCAGTGACCCTCGAGGATCGCTTTGAACGTTTGATCCGCGCAATTCGCGCAACGGTGGCCTGCGATGCCGTGGTCCTGTTAGAGCGTAAAGGAGAACAACTACTGCCGTTGGCACAGCAAGGCTTGATGGACGATGTGATGGGGCGTCGTTTTAACATCGATGAACATCCGCGCTTTACCGAAATTTGTGGTGCCTATCACCCCGTGCGCTTTCCCACAGGTTGCACTCTGCCGGACCCTTACGATGGCATGGTGTCGGGCTTTGATGATGGCTTGCCTGTACACGCCTGCATGGGCATTCCGCTTTACGTGCAAGGTAACATGCTTGGCGTGGTGACCCTCGATAGTATGACGCCAGGGGTGTTCGATAGCTTGGATTCTCGCGCTTTGGATATTGTTGGCACCATGGCGGCCATGAGTTTAAACACGGCCATGCTGCTGGCGCGCTTGGAGCAGAAATCGAAACACGCGCAGGAGCTATTGGTCGAGTTGAGTGAAGAGGCGCTCAATAAAGAAGCCACGGAAATGGTAGGACAAAGCCAAGCGATGCAGACTTTAAAGCAACACCTCGAGCTGGTGGCACCAGCGGATTTGGCGGTACTGATTGAAGGCGAAACGGGGGTAGGTAAAGAATTAGTCGCGCGCACGCTGCATCGTTCATCGAAGCGTGCTCAAGCGCCAATGGTGTATGTAAACTGCGCGGCGATCCCTGAAAATCTAATCGAAAGCGAGCTGTTTGGACATGTCAAAGGTGCGTTTACCGGTGCTGACCGTGATCGGGTTGGTAAATTCACCCTCGCCCACGGTGGTACATTATTCCTTGATGAAATTGGCGAGCTGCCGCTCGAAGCGCAAGGCAGCTTGTTACGCGCGATACAGAACCAAGAAATCCAAGCGGTCGGCAAAGATAAGATCGAATACGTCGATGTACGCATCATTGCTGCGACCAATCGAGATTTGAAACAGGAAGTGGCGGAAAAACGTTTTCGCGCCGATTTGTATCATCGTCTAAGCGTGTTCCCAATCGCCGTGCCGCCACTGCGAGAACGAAATGGCGATGTGCTGTTGTTAGCGGGGTTCTTTGCCGAACAGCTGCGTCGTAAGTTTGGTTTGCAGCAAGTGACGTTATCTCCGCAAGCCAGTGATTGGCTCAAAGCCTACTCGTGGCCGGGTAATGTACGCGAGCTTGAACATGTCTTATCACGGGCGACCTTGTTGGCTAAAAGTAATACAAATCAGGGGATTACGAGGATTGAACCGATGCATTTAACGGGGCTGGTGGATGCTTTTAGCTCACAAGAAACGCCTGAACGAGTGCTTCCATCTCCAGTGCATTTAGATACAGCTGAAATCCAAGACTTAAAACTGGCAACAGAGGATTTTCAACGACGTGCGATTGAGCAAGCCCTAGATCAGGCCCAATTAAACTGGGCGCAAGCGGCACGATCATTAGGAATGGACCGTGCAAACTTGGTTCGTTTAGCTAAACGTTTAGGGATAGAAGTGACTAAGCAGCGCAGTTAAAACCGACTGTATGGCTCCACAGAGCCATTAAGACTCTTGAGCGTGCGTTGCTTGGCTGACCTGTTGTATACGCCCTGCTGGAACACTAAATGCAGCCACAAGGTATTCACGTAGATCTTCAGGATAGCCTAGATCACTGATCGCGTCTGACATGCAGTTGAGCCACATTAGCCGCTCTTTATCGTTCACTTTTAGGTGCGCGTGGGCACGCGGTAGGGCGATTTGGCCGTATTTCTGAGCGTACAGACGCTCGCCACCTAACCAACCGTGTAAGAACAGAATCAGTTTGTCGATCGACGTATCTATTGGCTGCGGGTGCATATCGAATAGCGGACGGTAAGCTGGCACTTCGGCCATGATGCGGTAAAAGTTATGAACCAGTTTGGTGAGACCTTCCATACCGCCAACGGCCTGTAACGTTGCATCTCCATCACCATAAGTTGGATTAGAGGTTGTCTCAGTCATTTTTCTTCTCTGCCGCAGCGGCCTTTTCTGCCTTCGCTTTATCCATTTTTACCGAGTTGCGGTAGCCACCTAATGCCGCCAAAGCACCGATGATCAAACTCATATACATCGGAATCTCAAACAACATGGTGATACTAACGAAGACACAGCCGACTGCTAGGCCTTCTAAAATAGGTTTTAATGTTTTTTTCATCACAATTCCCCAAAATTTTCGTCGCCGATTTTAGCAAAATCCCATCCAGTTTAAAGCAAATTGTGGAAAAAACGCCCAGTTATCCAGATGTCAATACGCTTTGAGGAAAAGGCAGAGAGGCATCACGTTTTTGTGGATAAGCAAATTTTTAACGTGAGTTGTGGATATAAACAGTGAAAATTTGCCTTTCGAGCAGTTGAAAACTGTCTAAAATAGCCCTTTTTGTGTATAAAGCCTTGTTATGTCCACAGGCAAAGTTTTGTTTAGTCGTGTGCATAGTTAGACCAGTTATCCACATAAAATGGATATCCACAGATCATGGATTTTCGAGGCTTGGCTTGAGTTTTCAACAGCTTGTAAAGCGCTTTCAAAAAGATGGCGAGTTAAACCAAAAAATTTGGCGCATGGCGTGGCCACCAATGGTGTCCAACATCACCACGCCATTATTAGGCTTGGTCGACACTGCTGTCGTAGGCCATTTAGGTACCGCGATACATTTGGGGGCGGTGGCGATTGGCGCGAGCATCTTTAGTTTCTTGTTTTGGGCATTTGGTTTTTTGCGAATGGGCTCAACGGGTTTAACTGCACAGGCGTTGGGTCGAGACGATGGTCGTCAAATACGTGCCCTACTACTGCAATCTCTCGCGATGGGTGTTGGCATTGGTCTGTTATTGATCCTGTTTCAAACCCCAATTATCGAGTTAGCGATTTACTTTATGGCACCCAGTGCCGAGCTAGAGCCGTGGGCAAGGGCTTATTGCGAGGCGCGCATCTACAGTGCCCCTGCGGTGCTGGCAGGCTATGCCCTGATGGGCTGGTTCTTTGGCGTACAGTATTCCAAAGGGCCGCTTTGGATGCTGTTGGTGATTAACCTAGCCAACATGGTGCTCGACTACGTTGCAGTATACCAGTGGAATATGGCCAGTGTCGGTGTCGCATGGGCGACGGTTGCTTCCCAGTATCTGGGGGTGGCGTTTGCGTTGTTACTGGCTTCTAAGCAGTTACAACGTTTTGAAGGTCATGTGCCGTTGATTGACCTGTCTAAGTGGCGCACTTACATCGAGTTAGTACAGGTGAATCGCTATTTGTTCGTGCGCACCATTCTTCTGTTAACCGTTATGACCTTTTTTACCGCCCAAGGCGCTCGACAAGGGGATGCAATTTTGGCGGCTAACGCGGTGTTAATGACTTTTCTGATGATCATCTCTAACGCCCTAGATGGCTTCGCATTCTCAGTGGAAGCTCTATGCGGTGAGTCTATAGGGCGTAAAAATCGCAAACTGTTCCAAACAGTGATTCGTTTATCGACCTACTGGGCGGTGGTTGCTGCCGTGATTTTAATGGTGATCTTCACTGTCTTTGGCGGCATGATCATTGATCTACTGACCAGTGTCGAGTCGGTGCGCGCCGAGGCAAAACTGTACCTACCATGGTTGATTGCTTTCCCTCTGTTGGGTATTTGGTCCTATATGCTCGATGGTATTTTTATCGGCACAACCAGTGTGAAACAGATGCAAAACACCATGATTATCAGTGTCTTAGGTGTCTTTTTTCCACTCTGGTTTATTACTCAAAGCCTTGGTAACCACGGCCTTTGGCTGAGTATGGCACTGTTCTTTATCGCGCGGGCGGTCACCCTTTGGTGGTGTTACCGCCGTAATTTACAACAAGGTGTTTGGTTCAGTTCATAGTGTTCTCACTGCGTCGCAAAGAACGCTGAATACGTGACTCTTCATGGCGTATCTTGAGCAGATTATCTTCGACAAACACTAGATGGGTATGCACGGCGGCACGGGCTTCATCGGCTTTGCCCGCCATAATCGCTTCATACAAGGTTTTATGGTGAGCCATAATGTGCTGGCGGGCATCTGGCTTATCAAACAAGTTGGTCAGGTTGGCCGAAATACTTTTCTCTAAGGTAGAGCATAGGCCACGTAATGTATGCAGCAATACCACATTGTGGGCACATTCGGCGATGGCCATGTGGAACTCGGTATCTAGCTTGGATTCTTGGCTCGCATCTTCTTTTAGATTGGCTTCCACTAAGGCGTCATAACGCTTGGTGAGCATGGCTTTATCCGCTTCAGTGGCGCGCAAAGCCGCGTAATAGGCCGATAACCCCTCTAACGCATCACGAAACTCTAGCTGATCGTACAAGAATTCATCGTGGGCGCTGAGCAACTCTAATAATGGATCGGTAAAGGATGAGCCAATCTGCTCCGACACATAGGTGCCGCCACCATGTTTTGAATATACCACTCCTCGCGCGGCCAGCTTTTGCAGCGCTTCACGCAAAGACGGGCGCGACACCTCAAAACGTTCGGCGAGTTCGCGCTCGGGCGGTAATTTTTGCCCTGCTTTAAAAGTACCGTCCAGAATCATACTTTCTAGCTCTTGCATAATAAGGTCAGACACCTTGGTCTGTTTGGCACGCTGAAAAGGACGATTATTCATAGTTTTGTTCCTGTGAAAGCTTTGTCTTTAAAGGAAAAAATATCTTTGGTCTTACCAATTTTGTAGTTATTAACAGATTGGTCTGAATTTGTGATTAAGTTAAAAATTGGTAAAACCACTCATAAATTCGAGAAAAATGTCACTAAATTCTTATAAATTGAATGTTTGACTTTCTGACGAAAGGTTTTTATTGTCTTGAAACATAGCAAAGGTAAATTGGTATTACCACTTTATTCGATAAGAGATTGAAATCTTATCCTGAGACGGATGCCCTTATGAAATCGCAATATCAAGCTCTATACACCCAGCTCGCACAACGCATTGATGAAGAGCGTTTAATTCATGACCCACTGCGTACGCTTGCTTATGGTACTGACGCTAGCTTCTACCGTTTGGTGCCGCAACTTGTGGTGCGTGTACATAACGAAGACGAAGTTCGTTTTGTACTGGGGTGTACTCGAGCGCTTGATATTCCGGTGACCTTCCGCGCTGGGGGTACCAGTTTGTCGGGACAAGCGGTCACGGATTCCGTACTGATCCAGCTCTCAGATCAATGGAAAGGCTACCGTATTCATGACCATGGTCATGCGGTTTCACTACAGCCTGGCATTATTGGTGCACGTGCTAACCAGCTGTTAGCACCCTATCAACGTAAGATCGGCCCTGATCCCGCGTCGATTAATGCCTGTATGATCGGCGGTATTGCGGCGAATAATGCCAGTGGCATGTGCTGTGGTACGGCGCAAAACAGCTACCACACTGTCAAAAGCATGCGCATTATCTTTGAAGACGGTACTTTGCTTGATACGGCAGATGAGAACAGTCGTGCAGCATTCCAAAAAAGCCATGCAGATTTGCTATCTGAATTGGAAACACTGGCGATTGATGTCAAAAATAATAGCGATTTAGCGGATAAAATTAGACACAAATATAGGCTAAAAAACACCACTGGGTACAGTATTAACAGTTTGGTGGATTTTGACGACCCATTCGACATTCTGATGCACCTTATGATCGGCTCTGAAGGGACATTGGGCTTTATCAGCGAAGTGACTTATCACACGGTGGAAGAACACCCGATCAAAGCCGCTGCTTTGATCTACTTCCCTGATATGGAAACCACTTGTCGTGCTGTGACAGTGTTAAAAAGCACCCCTGTTTCAGCGGTGGAGCTGATCGACCGTGCGGGTCTACGGACTGTAGAAGGTAAGCCGGGGATGCCGGATATCCTGAAAGACTTGGGTGATGACGTTGCCGGCTTATTGGTGGATGTGCGTGGTACGACGGCTGCAGAACTTGAGCAGAAAGTGGCTGAGGTGACGCTGTCTCTACAGGGTATGAATGCGCTGTACGAGATTGAATTTACTCAAGAAAAAGGCCTATACGAGACCTACTGGAAGATCCGTAAAGGCATGTTCCCAGCGGTTGGTGCAGTACGTAAAGTCGGTACTACTGTGATCATCGAAGACGTAGCGTTTCCCGTGGAACAATTGGCCGAGGGCGTGTTAGAGCTGCAAGGCGTGTTCCAAAAATACGGCTACAGCGAAGCCATCCTGTTTGGCCATGCCCTAGAAGGCAATCTGCACTTTGTCTTTACCCAAGGCTTTGATGATCCTGCAGAAGTAAAACGCTACGAAGCCCTAATGGATGAAGTCGCACAGCTTGTCGCTGTGAAATATAACGGTTCCCTAAAAGCTGAGCACGGCACTGGCCGAAATATGGCCCCTTATGTATTGCTTGAATGGGGTCAACAAGCCTATGACATCATGTGGCAGTTGAAAAAAGCCTTTGATCCCAAAGGCTTACTCAACCCTGATGTGATCTTGAGCCACAACGCCAACATTCACGTACAGAATCTGAAGCCTCTGCCGCAAGCCAACGACAAGGTGGATACCTGTATCGAATGTGGCTTCTGTGAGTCTGTATGTCCTTCCCGAGCACTGACTTTAACGCCACGCCAACGAATCGTGCTATGGCGTGAAATTCAGCGCCTAGAGCGCTCTGGTGAATCACCAAAGCGTTTAGCCGAACTGCGCCATGAATACGAGTACGAAGGTGTTGACACCTGTGCGGCCTGTGGCCTTTGTTCGATGCAATGCCCTGTCGGTATTAACACGGGCGATCTGACCCGCGAATTGCGCCATGATCGCTATGACGATACCAAGGTGGGTTACTGGATCGCGGATCATTTTGAAGGTGTGACACAGACTGCCCGTGCCGGTCTTGCTGTAGCGGGTGGCATGCGCAATATCCTCGGTAATGCGGGTATGAAAGCTGTGACGGGCGTGGCGAATAGCCTAACAGGTGGCATGGTGCCAAAATGGCATGCGCAAATGCCAAGCGCCGCTTCCGTTCCGAAGCAGCGCATCGCGATTACTCAAGAAGGCCGTCCAACAGTGGTTTATGTGCCAAGCTGTGCTACCCGCGTTATGGGAGCTGGCCCAAATGCCAATGACAAGCGCCCAGTGATGGAAGTGATGTTATCTGTACTGGAAAAAGCGGGCTATAACGTGATTGTACCTGATGGCATCGACAGCCAATGCTGTGGCATGGCCTTCCAATCCAAAGGGCAATTTGCCGCAGCAGAGCAAAAAGCCAATGATCTCAACACGTTACTAATGAAGGCAAGCCAACAAGGTGCTTTGCCAGTGGTGTGCGACACCAGTCCGTGCTTGTTGCGGATGAAAGAATCCTTGGACCCTGCTTTGAAGCTATACGAGCAAGTGCAGTTCCTATCCGAGTTCGCCATGGCGAATCTTAAGATCGAGCAGAAGATTCCGAAAATGGCGCTGCACATTACCTGCAGCACCACGCGAATGGGCTTGGGAAACACCTTTGTGAACTTAGCTGAGCAGCTTGCTGACGAAGTGGTCATCCCACCAGACATCACCTGCTGTGGCTTTGCCGGGGACAAAGGATTCAGCACACCAGAGTTAAATCAAAGTGCCCTGAAAACCCTGAAAAGCGCCGTACAAGACTGCGAAGTCGGCTATTCCAACTCCCGTACCTGCGAGATAGGCCTAACCGAGCACTCGGGGATTGAGTATCAATCGATTGTTTACTTAGTTGATCAGCTTAGCTGCTAACACTCCTGTTTAACCCAAGCTGAAGGTCGTTTAGCCACTGTTCAATATTACTGGAATCGTGGCTATTCGATTCTTTGAGTAGACTGTCGAGCAATGGCTCTTTCTGTGTGATTAAAACGGTCTTCAAGGAATCCAGTGTATCCGAGGACTTTTGAGCACCAAAAAGCATACCGATATCATAGCCTAGTAAGAATGCTCCTAGTCTATCAGGATTGAACTCTAAGAAGTCTCCAGGCACATACTCCTCGTAAAGGCGATCTAGCTCGATATTTGAGTATTCCTTTAAAATGGTCAGGAAATCTTGAGCATCTTTGTTACTTTCATGACGTCGCTCTCCCCAAGCAATGAGTTTGAGTAAAGCTAGTCCCGCAAGTGACGATACTTTGATGATGTAATTAGGCGCTATCTCAATATTGAGAGCGTGGTCATAAGCCTCTCTAAAGCCTGCGACGGACATACTGATAGCGTACTCTGGTGGCCACTCTATCTGATTATTAGCTCCTGTAATCTCTCCAAACGGAATGATATCAACAGGCAAGCCTGTTTCTTGGTGGAGCAACCTATGAGCAACCACTGTTTCTTTGAGCCCCTCCTTGATGAGCTGTTGTCGTAGTTTGTCATATGCATCCCAGCTAGAAATCAGTACTGCTGTATCAATATCGTAGGTCTTACGACCAATATTTCGTTCAAAGACATGGTGCAGAACTAAGTCTCGTGCTGTAGCGCCAGCGATAAAAACGGGAATACCAAGAACGCTGGTTGAATCTATGATTATTTTAACAACTGGCTTAAAAGCTTGGTTAATTGGTTGCTTTAGTTGATAGGTATTGTTCATGTAGCATCCTTGCTGTTTCATGGTTTCGACTGTCTAAGCTAGCCTCTAGTTCGGCGATGGCTAGCAATGCTTGTGTGCGATCGCTCCATTTGAGGCTCTTACCCCAAAATGCAGGAACTAACCAAAGATTTCCTTCCGCATCTGGTCGACATTTAAGTTGAGCGAGCTTCTTCTGAAGGGGAATGTGTGTGAATAGCTGCCAGTCATGGGCATTTAAATAAGCTGTAAGTTGCTCTGCGGCGACTTCTCCCCCCCATTTATCATCTTGTTCCAGTGATATGTTTTGCCATGAAGTGGGATATGTAACGCGAATGCCTCCAAGAGATTTACGTAGCGTCATCCGATAAGAATCTAGCCAAAGTTGTATTAAGCGTTCCTTGTCCAAGATTCTCTTTGGCTTAATGCTAACCACCTTCGCTTCTGCTAAAAGCTTCAAGGCCTTACTGACCATACCAAGAGAAATATTCGCCATATCAGCGAGTTCTCGGTAGGTAGATTTTATGCTGTGGGGCGCTGCAGCAAGGGTAAATAGAAGCTTACAGACTCCTTCTGACATAAGTGAGTTTCTGCTTATATTTGTTGGCTGAGGCGTGTCTTCAATCGCTTTAGTTTGTTGAGCCCAAATCATTACATGATCAGCTTGAATAGAAACATTACCAAAAGAGTCAATGACATTGAGGCTATTTTGCTGGCATTGCTCTAGCAGAAACTTCGAAAGGCCATTACAGATCAGTAAGGTGTTTGGACCGGCATGTTCAAAGAGAGGTATTAAGCTTTCTTTGCGGTGAATTCTCTTAGCTTCTACATAGAAATGGATTTTTTGTGGGCCAAATGTCAGCTCTATTTCTGCATCACAAAATGGTTCTGATTTATGAGTGCTATCCATAACTACCTTAGCTTTGATATGAGCAGGTAGCATAGCGATAGCGCTCGTGATGAAGTTTTCTTTAGAGTTATGATCCATTTTATTCACGACTATAGTTTTGTTCATGATTCATGAACAAAACTATAGTCGTGAACATTAAGAGGTGCAATTTTATAATTAAATTTTTAGGCTACACCCCATGAAACCATTCCTGCTGCTGCAAAAACGTAATCAATTCATCCCGCAGCAACTTGGCTCGTACCGATAAACTACGGCGAGAGGCCCACACCATATAAATCTCACGGTTACGGCCGTGCCAGTCGGGCAGCACACGCTTTAAATGGCCTTGTTGGATATCGTGGTAAACCAAGCTTTCTGGAAGCAAGGTGACACCTTGGCCGTGTTTGGCGAGGTTAACGGCGATGCGCATATCATTGCTGGTATGACGATGGGTTTTCAGGATACTGTGCTTTTTACCATTATCAGTATGAGTGATGTGCCAGTCGGTGAACAACTGCCCTGCGACGCTTGGGCTTTGCTCTAATTGTTCGATGGTTTCCGGAAATGGCGTGAGATCTGGTGATGCGACTAAAATGCCTTGTATTTCGCCGACCTTACGTTGAATCAGGGATAGGTTGGACGATTGGCCAGAGCGCAAGGCTAGATCAGCTTGCTTATCCTGCAAACTTTCGAAATGGTTGCTGAGTTCTATTCGTAGGCTAATCTGCGGGTATTGTACGGTAAAATACGCCCAAAACTCATCCAGTGGCCCGGCACCAAGGTTGGTTGGGGCAAGGAGCTTCACTTCCCCTTCTAAGCTGTTGAGCGTGTGGTCGAGATCGGAAATGCGCTGGTCTAACGCTTCGATAAATTCAGCACATTCGCGATAGTAGGATTCGCCAACAGACGTGAGAGTTAGCCCTTTGGTGGAGCGATGTAGCAATACGGACCCAAGGGTGTTTTCAAGGCTGGCAATGCGTCTTGAAACCGTGGCGATGGTCATGCCGAGCTTGTCTGCTGTAGCCGTGAGGCTTTTAGTTTCGGCGGCAACGATAAAGATCTTTAAGTCATCAAGCATTTTGCAAATCTGTAAAAAGGTTTATCAGAACTGGCTATTTTTACCAATATAGCGGTTTGCTATGCTCTACGCATTATTTAACCCCCATTCACAGACTACCGAGAAAGTTCTATGAAACATCGAATCATATTCGCCGCGCTTATGTCCTTTGTTCTGTCTTTGCTGATGTCTGCATGGATCACTTTTATGAACATTGGTGCCCACGCAGATTTCGTCTCTTTTTGGATGCATGCATGGATCTACGCGTGGCCAGCTGCGGGCACTATCTCGTTTATCTTCGGCCCCTATTTACACCAGCTAGCCACAAAACTTGCAGGGAAGTAGTGCCTGTAGGCCTCAAAGAGGCTTCAGCCGTTGTTGGAGCGAAGTGCTTTCTTAGCAAAGGGCGCAGCCTCTCCACGATAGATAGCATTAAATTAATCAAAAGGACTCAAGATGATCACTGCAATAGTGAAAGCAAGCATTAAATCAGGCATGCATGAAAGGTTAAGAGAAACAGCGGGGATTTTACAGCATGAGTTTTCAGTTAATGAACCTGGTTGTGAGCAGTATGAATCATTTATAGACGGAGACGTTTTTATAACGATCGAGCGCTGGACTGATCAAGCTTGTCTTGACCAACACTTGGAGACAGAGCATGTAAAGAAGTATGTGCCAGAGCTGAGAAAGTGCGTTGAAAAAGGCGAGTTCTCTGTCCAGTTTATTGAATCAGAAAAGATACGTTTTATAACGATCTAGTGAAGCAACGGCAGTATTGAAGCGTTTCAGGCGCCCTCATTAGGGCGCCTCTCACAATAATTTAAAGAGTACTCACTTTCTTCAAACGAATATCGGTTGCTTGTTTTACCCTTAGCAGCTTCATTTCACTTATCGCGACCCCCAGTAAGATCACGACGGCCGCAGTCGCCTGCACCGCATCGAGGCTTTCATCAAAAAATAGATAACCACCGATCATGGCAAATACCGGCACCAGCAATGTCATGGGGGCGACGTCTGAGACCGAGTATTTGACAATCATCTTATTCCAGAGCCAGTAGCCTAATAACGTAGTCGGGTACGCTTGGAAAGCGGCAGAGAACAGTACTGAGCCGTTGATCTCGGCAATGGACTGCATCACCGAGCTTGGGCCGCTAACGATCAAGGCTAAGACAAACAAGGGAATGGGGGCAAAAGCCATCCCCCAGATATTAAACGCAAACACGGCTCGTGTTCCCGAGCGTTTGACGATCAAGCCATTGATGCTCCAAAACACGGAAGCGCTGAGTACTAGCGCTAGGCCCAAAGGTGTGACTGTGCCATCTTGGTTCCAAATGATCAGACCCAGACCAATCAACGCCAACACTGAGCCGAGCACTTTGCCGACGGTTACTTGCTCTTTGAGCAAGTAACGACCTACTAACAAGCTGCTAATCACGCTCATATCCAACAATAATGACGCCAATCCGCTGGTCAACCCTGCGCCTACGGACAAGGTGGTCAAGCCCCAGACACCGACGCCAAAGGTTATACCGTAAGTTATCAGATAGCGCCAAGGCACATTAGGTCTTTTGACAAAGAAGATTAGCGGCAGTACCGCCAAGGTAAAACGTAGTGCTGTCAGCAAAAAGGGATCGAAGTTATTGACCCCTAATTTGATCACGCTGAAGTTAAAGCCCCACAAGGCCATCAATAGCACCAGTAGCAAGCTGTCTTGTCGAGTCATCGCCCGTCCCTCCTATTTTGCTTAGTTTGGCGTAAGTGAAGACTTAGTATGGTGCGAAGCTTGCCAAGAGAGCAGATTCAATTTTTAATAAAAATAAGAGTACAATTTTTAACGCAGCGTTTCGGAGAACAAGGCAGTGCCATGACCCTATACGAATCCTTAGCTCAACGATTTATTGATGACATTGTTTGTGAGCGCTTGCCTATTGGAGCTCGTTTGCCTGCGCTACGGCAGCTGGCTCAGCAGCAGGGAGTGAGTGTAACCACAGCAGGCAAAGCTTATGATTACTTGGCTGATCGAGGTTGGATATACGCACGGCCACAGGCGGGTTATTTTGTAGCAAATCGTAGTCAGATCACCGAATTTCCAGCATTATCGAGCCATTCTTTAACGCCCCGTGACCCCAGTCGCTTTGCTCCGGTACAAGGTTACAACAGTGGATTAACCGGCTTTGCACCGCTTGGCACTTCCCTCCTCGCGCCGGCATTATTACCCGAAGTCGACCTAGCTCGGACCATCAAACGGGTCACTCGCCGAGCTAGCCAAAGCATGTTCAGCTACCCAGAATCTCAGGGCTTAGAAAGCCTGCGTCAGGCACTTTCTGAGCATTTTCGTGAGAACCATTTCGCGTTTAATGCAGAAGAGTTGGTGATTACTAACTCTTGCTTGGACTCAGTACGTATTGCTCTAGAGTGCTTAACCGAGCCGCAAGATGCCATCGCAGTGTGTTCCCCTTGCTTTAGCGGCTTGTTGGATTTACTGACTACGCTAAAGCGTCAAATTATCGAAATCCCCGTTACCCATGAAGGCATCGATCTACACGCACTGGAGACTTGTTTTGCGGGACAAAAAGTCTCAGCGGCACTGCTCAGTACCACCCATGTAAACCCTCTTGGAATTACGTTACCGACGCAACAAAAGCAGGCCATCGCTGCCTTAGCGTCTAAGTATAAAATGCCGATTATCGAGGATGATGTGTACTTTGAGTTAAGCCATCAAAAAGAAAAGCCCCTGCCCGCAAAATATTGGGACACAGATGGCTATATTCTCTGGTGTAGCTCGATTTCCAAAGTCTTGGCACCTGGATTGAGGCTGGGTTGGTGTTTACCTGGGCGCTATTTTGACAAATTCTATGGACACCACAGCTATACCAGTATGGGCGTGAACAGTTTAGTCCAAGCGTGTATTGCTGAATTCATCCTGTGTGGCGACTATCGTAACCATATCAATAAGGTACGTCCGATTTTGCAGTCGCAGGTACACCTATATCGGCAGTTTTTAGCAGAACATTTACCAAGCTCTGCGCAGATCAGCGCACCACAAGGAGGCTTGGTATTGTGGCTGAGGATTCCCGGTGTGGATACGAATCAATTGGCGGATGAAGCTCGAAAAGCGGGTGTGGACATCCGCCGCGGCAGCTGCTTTAGCACACACCCTGATTATAATGATTGCTTACGAATCAACTGTGGCTGGCCGCTCTATCTTAAAGTAGAGCGTGACAGTGCACAGATGCAGTTACAGGGGTTATGTGAGTTAGTTCAGTCGTTAAAGGGATCAGATTCCTAAGAAAACGCAGTTTGAGCCCAGTTAGGTTTTTCAGAAATCTGCCCCTGAATTATTTAAGCTATTTGCTGGGAGAGCACCACACGGCGATATTGCAAGATAATCAGAATAATCAAGAAGCCGATGGCTAAGCAGAATGGGAACAAGACGGTCGTCACGGAGTAGGCTTCCAGTGCGACGATCGAGCAGACGCTTCGCAAGATCATAATGATGTAAAACACACGACTGTCTTCAAAGGGGCGGTTATACGCTTTACGAAAGGTCGGTCCAAAGCCAATCATATCAATGGTGGTGAGAATAATAACGGTCCAGAGCGGGTCATTGGTCATATACCACAGTGGCAGCGATGCTAGCGCGACCATCAAGAAGCCCCAATCTGATCTGGTAATAGTGCTATCCCCACGTTTTAGATAGGCCAAAATAGCGATCAAAATGGTGATAAAGCCCGATAAGCCAATTGGCCAAGCGCCAACGCCGCCCTCTGCTTCCAGCTGAGCGAAGAAGATCACTGTGGTGGTAATGCCCCAGATGACCCATGAAAATACGTGTGGCTTGACCTGACCGCGAAGAATCAACGCGATATAAGGCACAAAACCGATCAAAGCTAAGAGGATAGCGATCCCGCTGAAGATGAGTTTGATATTGCCGTCCATGTGCCCTCCTATCTGATTGGCTAAAAGTATGATTCTACCGAGTTGGAGATTAAACAGTCGGACAAAACACGCCAGATTTGCACCAAAATAGGTCGTTTTGCAGTGTTCGGGATAAACCGCTGACGATGTAAATCAAAACTTCTGTTTATGGTGTAATGCCGTTATTGAGAATTATTTACACCTATGAAATTATCGTGGCGTGATTAATAGAGGAAGACCATTGTGGACCGTCGTCAGTTTCTTAAAACCAGTTCTGCTCTACTTGCCTTTGGCTCTCTGCCAAAAATTGTGCTCGCTAAGCCGAGTGATGGCTTTGATTATGAACTGGTTGTCGCGCCTGCAGACGTGCGTATCGCGCCGCACGGTAACACACCAGCATGGTGTTTTAATGGTCACTTTCCTGCGCCCGTGATCCGTGCCAAACAACATCAGCCAGTACGAATTCGAGTGGTCAATAAACTGACGGAGCCGACCACGATTCATTGGCACGGTTTGCGTATTCCGATTGCCATGGACGGTGTGCCATTTCTTAGTCAACGCCCCATTATGCCGGGGGAAACTTTTGATTATGAGTTTACACCGCCGGATGCTGGTACCTTCTGGTATCACCCGCATATGAACAGTGTTGAGCAGTTGGGTAAAGGCCTAGTCGGCGCCTTAATTGTCGATGAAGCTGTCGATCCGGGCTTTGATGCGGATGTTGTGATGGGCTTAAAGAATTGGCATATCCGCGATGATGGCTCTTTTACTGCACTCACCACTCCTCGTAATGCTTTTCGTATGGGCACACCGGGGCGACTGATGACAGTAAACGGTAAAACCGCTCCGACCTATTACGTGCCGACTGGTGGTGCCATTCGTGCGCGCTTAGTCAATATTGATAATACGGTCACCTATGATATCAGTGGCCAAGGCGCTGAGCTCACCATCGTCTCGATAGACGGTAACCCTATTGCTCGCCCTCGCCCGCTGGAGCAGCATTTGATGGGGCCAGGCATGCGCTTGGATGTAGGCTTTATTGCGCCCCACCAAGCAGGCCAAACCATTACGATTTATCACAAGCATGACGTTCTGGTGACCTTTAAAACCGTGGGCGCAGACAAACAACGCCAGCAGCTACCAAGCTTGCCGCTCAACCCGATTCCTAGCCCAGACTTAGATAATGCTGAAGTGATTAAGTTTGCCTTTGAATGGGACGCTTCCATTAACCCGATTGAGAAAAATGGTGAGGTCAATTACCGCTTTTGGACCATTAACCGTAAAGCATGGGAAGGCATGTCTGCAGGCGACATCCCCGCACCCTTGGCGAAGCTGAAACGCGGTAAAAGCTATATCTTTGAGCTGGCAAATTTGACCCAATATCACCATCCGATTCACCTACATGGGCATACTTTTACGGTATTGGCGTCGAATAAACAGACCATTGAGCCGTTCCATTCTGATACGGTGTTACTAGGACAGAATGAAATTGCTCGGATTGCCTTTGTCGCGGATAACCCTGGACGTTGGATGTATCACTGTCACGTGATTGAGCACTTAAAGACGGGCTTAATGGGATACATTGAAGTGGCGTAATAGCTTAGAGTCTTGCCCGCCTATGCTCTGATGGTACCCTCGATAAGGCTGCTCATGCATTCGTAATGACTGGCTACTGAATAGGCATTGATACTGAAGAATAGAGCTTGCGAACCAGTTCGGCCTGACGATTGATACCCATTTTAGCAAACACACTTTTCAACTGAATACGGGTCGTACCGATTGAAATACCTTTAAGCTCGGCGTACTCAGATAGGGTCAAGCCATCCGCCAGAGCCACGGCAATATTTGCTTCTGCGGGTGTCAAGGAAAACAACATCTGTACTTCTTTCGGATCTATGATGGCTGCGGATTGGGTATCTTTGAGGTAGACCAGTGCATAAGGTAATGAGCCATTATCGTGGAAAGGCGTTAGCATAATTTCTAACGCATTTGAGCCTTCATCTCTGACGACCAGAATGTGACGTTCAAAACCGCTTGCGTGATGAGTTAGACGAGACAATATGTCACGGAAAGAGAGGTGGATACTGGTGTTCAAAAAACGTAATTGCTGATTATGCAACGTCATGACAGAACTGCTTTGAATCATTTTTTCAGCCATCTGGCTGCCCCAGATAACGCCGCCTTTTTCGTCAATCAAGAGTAGTCCCATGGAGATATGATCAATCACACTTTCTAATAAGTGTTGCTGATACATGCTGTGGCTGAAGATTTGTGAGATTTCTAGCGCTTGGGATAAATGCGGTGCTAAAGCGTATAAGAAGCGTTCTATTTCAACATCATAAGGACGATCATCATGGCTATGTCGATGGGCAATAAGGGATAGCAAGGTATCATTTGGCAAAGTGATATCGAGCATAATAGCTTTGCCCAGACCGGCTAACGCCAGACGTTTTAAGAAGCGTCGAAAAATTGGGCAGTCTTCTCTAAAAACATCTTCGTCGCGAACCACTTGCAGAGGTTTAGTAACCTCTATCATTAATCTTGGATTGTCCGAATTATTGACCCATTTATCATGTAAGGCTGAGTGCTCAAGAGAAAATGAATCGCGCGCTTCCCATTGTAGATCCATCGCTCCGGTATACTGTTTTTTAATGACCTGTACGGCCACGCTCGCGACATTCATGCGAGCTTTTACTTGGTCAAGAACAGAAACCCAATGTGAAGGTTTCGTGATACAGCGATAAATATCAGCGAATAACTGATTGTCTTTCTCGTATTGCATAACCACCCCCACAGATCGAATTTCGTATGAATAGACTATTCCTTATGAACTTTAAAAAACCAATATCATCAATATGTATATATCTATAAGAATATCTTACACATTAAGATCAATAAGAGCATAGTATAATGCACTGTTCGTCTGCGTTTATTTTGAAAAATAAGCGCTCAGGTAGCACGTTGAGAAGTGATTCCTAAACCATCATCTTGCTGTTAGGTCATGTAGAACAGGGACATACACTATAAAAGGCCTCTGAGTAGAAGCCTTTTCATTACCTATGCTGAGAAGCTCTCATGGGGATAGGTAGGTGGCGTATTTTAGTGTGTCTGCCACTTTGAGACGGTATCAAAGAAAGTAAGGGTTTCTTCTTCTAGGTCAAACATCTCTTCTTGAGGGAAGTAGCTAAGTTTGACAATGACGGTGTCTGTATCAGGGTCTATGTAAACAAACTGACCTTGAAGACCAATCGCAGAGAAAGCGTTTGAATGAGGCATGGTCCACCATTGGTAACCATAGCCACCCGTTTTGTCATCTTCCGGCAGTACAGGATGAGTGGATTGTTTAATGTAATCCGCGCTGACAATTCGGTGACCATTGAATTCACCTTCATTCAGTACCATTTGTCCAAATCGCGCCCAATCACGCAATGTTGCATTGAAACCTGCGCCAGTAAATTCACGTCCTACCCCCGGCTCTCCATCCATAATAAAGAAGCCATTCTGCTGTGCGCCGAGTGGCTCCCATAGTTTTTGAGCCGCATACGAGGCAACATTGGCACCATCTAGCACGCGTTCTAATAACCAGCCTAATACCGCAGTATCAATGGTTTTATACTCGAATACGGTGCCTGGTTCGTACTTGCGCTTAAGCGACGTGGATGCATCAGCAAAGCGGGCGACGTTTTTAACCAATGCAAGAATGTGGTTTTTCGCAGCGACACCAGGATTAACAAAATCATAGCGCTCCTCGTACTCAACGCCAGAGGTCATTTCAAGCACCTGACGAATCGTGACACCTGCGTAACCGCTGTCGGAAAGCTCTGGTATATAATCGGTGATTGGCTGATCCAAAGACTTAATACGCCCTTCTTCATGAGCAATGCCGACTAAAATCGAGGTGATCGACTTGGTCATCGACCAACCCATATGACGTGTATCCGGCTGCATATTGTTCAGATAGTTCTCGTACACGATTTTGCCGTCTTTCATAACCAACAACGCATTCGTATAGGTGCGATCCAAGAAGTCATCAGCGGTATAGGTTGCGCCGTTATAAGTGTAAGTTAATTCCATCGGCTGCTCCGTTGTGACTAACTTAGAAACATCGCCAGACCTAGGAACTTGTCGCGTATCAAAAAGCGTATCCATAGATCGAAAGGTAAGGGAATTAACGTCTCGGTCTAACATATGCCAACGTAATGTTTGTACCGCAACGGGAACATCGGATTCAGGCCCGACCTTGGAAACTAGCGGGTCAACGACATTGGCTGCGATTCCCGGTGCTGACGCTAGAGCGCAGGGAATAAGAGAAACGAGAAAGATTTTTTTGAAAGTTTTTATTGTTGTCATGGGAGTTCCTGTTCGCTTTATGATTTTTATTAAATACTTAACAGCACTAAACCTATGTTAGTCGCCATCTATATTTGATCTTTACATAAAGCCCGTCATATCCCATTTGGGATAGCACTCAGTTAGGAACACTAACAAGCATAAAGTAGTTGAGAACGTGGTTAGACTTTCTATTTACCGTTTTATTCAGTGTCTCGTCGCAGAGTTTGAAATTATTTAAGAGACAGAGGCGTAAGTTTTGAAACGAATAAGATATCGTACGCATACACCTTAGTAAGATTGATAAACTCTTCCTTCACTTGGTTAATCGCCTGACTCACCAGATTTGCAATAGGGTTACTGGGTGCCACGCGGCACTGAAATCGGCGCAGCTCCAAACTTAGAGTGGAGTAAGTATCTACCGCATCCTCGAAGCATTCTAGTCGGCACTGCGCTTCCGCAACTTTCAAATCACTAAAAACCAGCGCCGATAGGACCGCTTGAGTGTCATACCAGCAACCTAAATGCTGACGTGCGCAGGCAGAGGCTTGCTTATAACAACTAATGGCCGCACGGTTTTCACAGTGTTGAAATGCTTGATCGCCCGCTACAATGAATTGCTTCCAGTTTTCCATAGGTTACCTCCACGAAATTCGGTGTAATCAAATAATAATAATTCTCATTTAAAATGTCTACACAAAGCTTGGATAATCCCTACTGTCTCGCAGAAAGTAACTGGCATACCTCTGAGATTCGCGTAATCCAAGTTTGTAACTGCTCTTCGGATGGGGCCGAAAAGCCCAACACCAGTCCTTTTGGGGCGGACTCTTGTGCAGTGTAATGTTGCTGAAGCCAAGACAATCTTAGACCGCTCTGCAAGCAGTGCTCATCTAATTCACGACACCATTGCTCACTAGAAAATTCATCTTTGACATAGGTCACAATATGTAAACCACCACTGGGTTTCTGCCATGTGAACCATGTCCCTAAGTGAGTTTCCAGCAACTTTAGCAGCCGATCCCTCTTACTACGATAATGACGTCGCATTCGGTTCAAATGTCGGTAAAACGTACCATTGTTCAAGAAATCTGCGACCACAGGTTGAAGGGTTTGCGAGGCAAATAAGCCCAATTCCTTTTGGCTTTGTCGCACCTGACGCACTAGGTTCTCAGGTGCGACGATGAATCCTAGGCGTAGCCCCCGAAACAATACTTTTGAGAAACTGCCAATATAGAACACCCGATCACACGTTTCTTGGCGTTGTTGCGCGACCTGAAACCAAGGCTTTAAACCACCACCTTGATATAAAAACTCGTTATCATAGTCATCCTCTATGACAAAATTGTGCCCGTCTGCGACTGAACTGAGCCAACTCTCTCGAGTGGCCGAATTGCTAGAAATACCTAACGGATATTGGCGGTTTGGGGTCAAAACCGCCGCCCACGGCTCCGCTATATCGACCAAGCGCGGACCTTGATCTGTTACGTCTAAGGGAAGGGTAGAAATGCCTTGGAAACCAGAACGCAAAGGTGGGTAGGTCGGCTCTTCAAGCAACCAGTGTTGCACCTTATTGGCCAACGCATGTTGTAACAAGGCCAGAGCATCGTAATTACCGGCGACTAAAATGACTTGCTCCGGGCGGCATTCCATACCACGCAAGGCGAATAAGTACTCACAGATGGCTTGTTGCAAAGGCGGGTAGCCCGCTTCGTATTCTCCTTTGAGGAGTTTGGGATCTGGGTTTAGCCAAGCGCGGCGCATACTCGCCGCCCACTCCTTATTGGGGAATACACTGACGTCGGCACCTGAGTCGAACTGTGCCATAACAAGCGGAGTCGGGGCACTTTTGACCGCCATAGGGGCAGGGACAAAACTCGCTTGCTGAGCCACATACACGCCACGTTTAGGCTGACTGGCTAGCACGCCTTCGGAAATCAGCTGATCATAGGCTTGCATAATGACACTGCGTGAAACCCCCAGCATCTGAGCTAAGGTGCGGCTCGAAGGGAGCTTATCACCTTCCTTTAAGCGGCCCTGATCCATCGCCTGTAATAACTGTTGTCGTAACTGCTCATAACGCGGCGTGCTGTTTTCTTCTAGGCTTAGAGAGAGGCTAGCGATCATCGGAATTAGTCCATTTTTAAGATAAGCACTGCTGATGTAACCATTGTTTGAATTGGCTCACGATCGGGTCGTCTTCGCGGGCCATGGAGAGCACAGAAAAATAACCATTAGATGAGTGCGTGGCGAACTCCGGGAAGGCCACGAGCAACTCAGCTGCCAATATATCATCAAGCAAGGAGCCCCAACCTAATGCCACTCCTTGGCCCGCAATCGCCGCTTGCACCAAGAGAGTGTAATTATCGAATTCCATTACGGTTTGTGAGGGCGACCACAGCATATTGTGTTGCTCAAATAACTTCTCCCACACCATCCATTTTTCATCCGGTTCCGCATGCAACTTCAACAATGGGGCACGAGTAATGGCCTCTAACGAATCAAACGGTCCATATTCTTCCAATAGCTTTGGGCTGCAGACGGGAAACGCTATTTCATCAAAAAGCTTCTCCGAGATGAAACCTTTTTGTCGCCCATCACTAAAAACAATTGCTAAATCAATGTCTTGAAGCGCTACATCGGCATTGCTTTGAGCAGTGTGAAGCCGGATATCCACATTTGGGAATTGTTTACGAAATTCCGGTAAACGTGGCATTAGCCAATAGGCGGCAAAGGCAAAGTCGGTGGCCACATTGATACGCGGCTTCTTATGTTTGTTGCGAATAAAACTGATGACCTTACGTAGCTCAGTGAAGCTGGATTGTGTCGTTTTCAGCAAGATGTGCCCTTCATCTGTTAGTTCCACACCACGGTACACGCGGCGAAACAAGGGCGTATTCAAAAACTGCTCCAACGCTTTGACTTGCTGGCTGATGGCTGGCTGAGTTGTACCCAGCTCCCGTGCAGCGGCAGTGAAGCTTAAATGGCGTGCCGAGGACTCAAACACTACCAGCATTTGTAACGGCGGCATGTCGCTTTCAGAAAACATAAGTTCAACTTATCCCATTCATAATATTTCAGTCAGTTTACAGCATAAAAAATAAGGTTCAATCTAGTACTCATAATGGATTCAGCGCTGAATAAAACATTAATCCAACTTATTTAACTGCGTGATTGGAGTATGATTCAATGTCTCAGAAACAGCCCAACATTTTATTTATTATGGCTGACCAAATGGCGGCCCCTGTACTACCGTTTTACGGCGGTAAGACAGTCAAAGTGCCAAATCTAGAAGCGCTGGCAGAACAAGGGGTTGTGTTTGACTCGGCCTACTGTAATAGCCCGCTGTGCGCGCCATCCCGTTATGTCCTGATGACAGGCCAGTTGCCCACACGCATCGGTGCTTGGGACAACGCCGCAGATTTCCCGGCCGATATTCCAACATTCGCCCATTATATGCGAGCCAACGGCTACCAAACCGCCTTATCTGGTAAGATGCACTTCTGTGGTCCAGACCAGTTACACGGTTTTGAGCAACGCTTAACCACGGACATTTACCCTGCCGACTACGGCTGGTTCCCCAACTGGGACGACCCAGATACGCGCCCAACTTGGTACCACAATATGTCATCGGTGACACAAGCCGGTACTTGCGTACGTAGCAACCAGCTGGATTTCGATGATGAAGTGGTGTTTCACGCGGAGCGTTACCTATACGACTACGCTCGCGGTAAACAAGAGCGTCCATTCTGTTTAACCGTATCCATGACTCACCCACACGACCCTTATGCCATCACACAAGAGTACTGGGACCGTTACAACCATGATGAAATCGACATGCCGCAGGTGAAGCTTGCCAAAGAAGAGCAAGATCCGCATTCTCGCCGCCTGCAAGACGTATACGCCTACTACGATCAAGAGATCAGTGAAGAAGAAGTACGCAGCGCCCGCCATGCCTACTATGGCTCTTGCAGTTACGTCGATGATCAGATCGGTAAGCTATTGAAAGCGCTGAAAGCGTGTAACCTTGATGAAGACACCATCATTGTTTTCTCTGGCGACCATGGCGACATGCTGGGCGAGCGCAACCTTTGGTACAAGATGTCGTTCTTCGAAAGTTCCACTCGTGTGCCCATGATTGTTTGCGCTCCTAACCGCTTTCAACCAAAACGCGTCAAAGCATCGGTATCGACCATGGACTTGTTACCAACGTTTGTGGATTGGGCAACCGACGGCAAGGGTACGGACTACGCGATGCCAATCGATGGGCGCAGCTTGGTGCCACACGTAGAAGGTAAAGAGGGCGGTCACGATGAAGTCATCGGCGAATACTGTGGTGAAGGGACGCTAGCCCCCTTGTTTATGATCCGTCGTGGTCGCTACAAATTTGTCCACTGTCGCATCGACCCAGATCAGCTGTTTGATCTAGAAAACGATCCGTTAGAGTTGGTGAATCTAGCGCAAGACGAAAACTATGCCAGTGTCCTGCAAGCGTTCCGCGATGAGGCCGCACAACGCTGGGATGCTGACGAGATTTCACAACGTGTACTGATCAGTCAGCGTCGTCGTCGCTTGATTGTGCAGGCGTTTTCAAAAGGCGAGAGCCGTGTCGCATGGGATCACCAGCCATTTTCACCAGCCAGCGAAATGTACATGCGTAACCACATCGACCTTGATGATTTGGAAGCCAAAGCGCGTTACCCAAAAGTCTCTTAAGAGGACAATCCTGACGCGTCGTATGGCGCGTCAGGGCGTTAAACCGTTCGACCCAACGTTAGCAGAAGATCCCATGTAAGCACTCATAACAAATATCAAGAGGAACCGATAATGAACAACATAAGCCTGAAAAAAACCATGCTCGCCACCCTTGTTTCCATTACGGCAAGTGGCGCGTTCGCAGCGGTACCGGCGCAATGCCAAACGGTTACCATGACCGATCCAGGCTGGACGGATATTGGCGCGACCAATGGTTTAGCTACCACCGTATTGGAAGCCCTTGGCTATAAAACGGACATCAAACTATTAGCGGTTCCCATTGGTTTTGAGAGCATCAAGAATGGTGAAATCGATGTTTTCCTTGGCAACTGGATGCCTGCGCAAAGCGCGTTTATCGACAAGTATCGAGATAACCTAGATATCGTTCGTACCAATTTAACCGGTGTAAAATTTACCTTAGCCGTGCCAGCCTACATGTACGACAAAGGTGTGCACGACTTCAAGGATCTACAAGCACACGCCAAGGACTTTGATGAACGTATTTATGGCATTGGCGCGGGTTCTCCAGCTAACCAGAACCTAATGAAGATGATTGAGAAAAATGACTTCGGCTTAGGGGAGTGGCGCGTTGTGGAATCCGGCGAGCAAGCCATGCTGGCACAGGTGGCTCGCGCCGTAAAACGAGAGAAGGGCATTGTTTTTCTCGCTTGGGAACCACACCCAATGAACGTCAACTTTGACCTGAAATACTTATCTGGTGGCGATGATTACTTCGGCCCTAATTACGGCGGCGCAACCATTCACACGGTCACACGTAAAGGTTACGCCAACGAATGTGGCAACGTAGCTAAGCTGCTGAGCAACATGGAATTTACCCTTAACATGGAAAACACCGTGATCGCCATGACCGACGAAGGCATGTCAGCTAACGAAGCAGCCAGTAAGTGGCTCAAAGACAACCCTGCGGTACTGGATACTTGGCTGGAAGGCGTGTCCACCACATCGGGCGCACCAGGCTTAGCGGCCGTGAAAAGCGCGCTCGGCCTGTAATTTCAGCTCTTTTCAATCAGCGATTAATTATGTCAGTTTAGCCCATCCTCGGATGGGCTTTTTTAGATCTCTAATTAATTACTTGTTTATTGAACAAGAATACATAGTTATGAATCCTTTATAACGTATTTCGATCGACATCATATTAACGACTAGATGTAATCACAATCAGCGTAAAAACATGAAATATCACTACATTTAGTGTCTTTTTGCGTGAAATAGACCCATAGATCCGATCTAAAAATCCATTCTGATAGTGTTTTTCCTACACCCACTTGCCAAACTCCATAAAAAAACTGTTAGAGTAAAAAGCATTCATCACAAAACATTTTTACTTCTTTATAAAAACATCCTTCACACAGACGATGACAAATGTTTTGCGTATATCACTCAAATAACAGATGCAAAGGGAACACCATGATGAAGCCACTGAAACAAGCTCTACTTGCCACCATTGTCACTGCGGCTGCAGGCAGCAGCCTGGCAGCCGTTCCGGAACAATGCCAAACCGTTACCATGACCGACCCCGGCTGGACCGATATTGGCGCTACCAATGGTATGGCCAGCACCATACTGCATGCCTTGGGCTATCAAACCGATATCAAGATGCTCGCCGTGCCGATTGGTTTTGAGAGTTTGAAGAATGACGAAATCGACGTTTTCCTAGGCAACTGGATGCCAGCGCAAGCGGCGTTTATGAAGCAATATCAAGCGCACCTAGATATCATTCGCACCAACCTTGAAGGGGTCAAATTTACCCTAGCCGTACCACAATATGCTTACGATGCAGGCGTACATGACTTCGCCGATTTAGAGAAGTTTGCCGATGAATTTGGTGAGCGAATCTACGGCATTGGTGTCGGCTCAGCCTCGAACCAAATGCTGATGGACATGATTGAAAAGAACGACTTTGGCCTAGGCGATTGGCGTGTAGTGGAATCCGGCGAACAAGCCATGCTGTCGCAGGTCGCCCGTGCGGTAAAACGTGAGCAATTCATCGCTTTCCTTGGCTGGGAGCCCCATCCAATGAACGTCAACTTTGATATGGCCTATCTCACTGGTGGAGATGATTACTTTGGCCCAAACTTTGGTAGCGCCACTATCCATACCGTCACTCGTAAAGGCTATGGCGAAGAGTGCGGTAATGTCACTCAGCTGCTTGAAAACATGGAATTCACACTGGATATGGAAAATACCGTGATCGCCATGACCGACGAAGGTATGTCAGCCAACGAAGCCGCCAGTAAATGGCTAAAAGACAATCCTGCGGTACTTGATACTTGGCTAGAAGGCGTTTCCACCACATCGGGCCAATCAGGTTTAGCAGCGGTCAAAGGCGCACTAGGTCTATAACAGTTCCTATTTCTCCATTTGAAATACGATGCCAGCTTAGCCCATCTTAGGATGGGCTTTTTACATGGCGATCAGATCAATCTGGACTGGTTAAAAATATAAAAACTGGTCATTTTTAAGCGACTCAATAGTCAGTACGCTAACCCTAGAATTAGCTAAAATGTGAAGGGTTAGCAAATATGAGTGAATCACTGCAGACACCGACGAGTACGGTAAAAAGAGGGCCGAAAAGAGCGCAGTACGATGCCGAAACGGCTTATAACATCATCGATAGCACGCTTTTGTGTCATATTGGTCAACAGGTAAATGGTCAAGTGTTTGTTACTCCGACCTGCCATTGGCGTGAAGGTGACTACTTATACTGGCATGCGCATAGCAAAGCTCGGAACACCCATGGCGCGGTCAAAGAAGCCCAGAAAGTATGCATCAATATCTGTGAGCTAGATGGCTTAGTGCTGGCTCGTTCGGCGTTCCACCATTCGGTAAATTACCGTTCCGTGACCTTATTTGGTATTCCTGAAACCATCGAAGATTACGACGAAAAAGTGCGCCATTTTGAGTTATTTATCAACAAAGTCTCACCAGACCGTTGGTCACAGCTGCGCCCAGTCACCGATCAAGAAGTGCTCGCCACAGGTTTAGTTCGCATCAAAATCGATGAAGCCAGTGTCAAACTCCGTGCTGAGGGCGTGATTGACGATGAAGCGGATATGGATTGGCCAGTCTGGGCAGGGGTAATGCCTCTGGCAAAACAGTGGCAACCGTTGCAACAGGACTCGGCGCAAAACAAGGATTACCTCGCACCACAAGCCCCCAAAGCTATTTAATAGGACAATAAAAAGATGGATATGATTCAAGCATCGCTTAATGAGTTACACGAAACGGCGGCCTTATTTGACGCTTACCGCCAGTTTTATGGTCAAGCCGCAGACCTTAGCGCCGCAACATCCTTTATAGAGCAGCGCTTCTTGCTAGGGGATTCGGCTATTTTTCTCGCGAAGAATGCATCCGGTGAGGCCATTGGTTTTGTCCAGCTTTATCCTTCATTTTCTTCCGTGGCAATGAAACGGACGTGGATTCTAAATGATCTCTTTGTGAGTGCTAGCAATCGTCAACGAGGTGTTGCGAAAGCGTTGCTAAATCATGTAGAGCTGTTTGCCCAAGCATCTGCAGCGCAGGCGATTAGACTTGCCACCGCTGTCTCCAACAGTCCAGCGAAAGCACTGTATGAAACACTAGGCTATGAAAATATGTCAGCGTTTGAGCACTACTCAAAAAGCATTTGATAAAAGCTGAGCGCCAAGGTGCCAAACAGCACATTCAGATCGTTTAAATATGGAAATCGGCGCTATTTGATTTGGTACTACTGTGAACTTGATGGAGGTTTTCATACACTAAAATTTGAAAGCCTAGGACATCCTGTCAGCGGCGTTAGAAAACGGAATCATAACCCGCCATGACCATCGAAATATCCAGCCAATATATCTTTCTCGCGGGGTTGCTTGCCTTACTCAGCATTCTCGCTAGTGTCTTATCACGTCGTTTAGGTGCGCCGCTGCTATTGGTGTTTTTGGTGGTAGGCATGCTGGCGGGTGAAGATGGCATTGGTGGGATTGAATTCCATAACGCTGGTTTGGCATTCTTGTTTGGTAACTTAGCCTTAGCGACCATTTTGCTCGATGGCGGACTGGGGACCCGACGGGAATCCTTTGCCATCAGTTTGCGTCCGGCGTTTTTGCTTGCCACCGTTGGTGTATTGCTTACCGCAGGCATCACAGGGGGAGCGGTATACTGGCTGTTAGGCTTGCCTTGGCAGGAAAGCCTATTACTCGGCGCGATCATTGGCTCCACCGATGCAGCGGCCGTGTTTGGCTTGATCCGTAATGCGGGGCTGCGCATTAAAGAGCGAACCGGTGCCACGCTAGAAGTCGAGTCCGGTGCCAACGATCCCATGGCGATCTTCCTGACCATTACTATGGTGCAACTGATTTCTCAGCCGCAGGGAGACCTTGGCTGGTCTTTGCTATTAGAGCTGTGCCAACAAATGGGACTGGGTCTGATTGCGGGCGTTCTCGGCGGGCAGTTGTTAAAACATTTGTTGCCTAAACTTCAGCTTGCCAGCTCTCTGTACCCGTTATTAGTCACCAGCGCAGGGTTGAGTATTTTTGGTATCACCAACCTTTGGGGTGGCAGTGGCTTTTTGGCCATCTACATCGTCGGCGTGACGCTCGGTAACGCGCACAATATGCCCTACAAACGGGATGTGCATCGCTTCCACGATGGCATGGCTTGGCTCAGTCAAATCGGTATGTTCCTGATGCTGGGGTTATTAGTTACGCCCAGCACGATTGGCCCAGTGATCTTGCCAGCCTTGGCTATTGGCGCGGTCTTAATTTTCCTCGCGCGTCCGATTGCGGTGTTGGTGTCTTTGCTGCCTTTCCATTTTCCTTGGCGTGAGCAAGTCTTTATCAGCTGGTGTGGCTTACGGGGGGCTGTGCCGATCATCTTGGCCATGTATCCATCGTTGTCAGGCATTGAACAAACCCAAGTTTATTTCAATTTGGTGTTTGTCATTGTGATTATGTCTTTGGTGCTACAAGGCTGGAGTATTCCCAAGGTCGCGCGTTGGCTCAAGGTCGAATTACCGGATAAGGAAGCCACGCCTAATGCTTTTAGTATCAGTTTTGACGATTACCACAACCGCCATATCTTGATTTATGAAGTACCTGATGACAGTGATTTAGTGGGATGCTCGGTGGAGTCTCTGCCTTCTACCGCGTTCTCTCGTCCGATGGGGGTGATGCGAGGCGGCGAGTTGCTGGTGGACTCTGAGGAGGCGCTGTGCGCCACTGACAAAGCAGCGTTTTTCTCTCAATTAGAAAATGACTCCGAGTTGAACAGCTATTTCACGCCAGGACAGAAACTGCAGCACACGTCGATGAGCGAGTTTTATGGCGACTTTGTGGTAAATGGGGATGCCAAAATGCGTGATCTGGCGTATCTCTATTTCTTTAAAATAGAGGACGCCTATCAGGATGTCAGTGTACGCGAACTCTTTTTAAATAAGTTCCATGGCCGGGTTGTGATTGGTGACCGTTTGCGCTTCGGTGAGATCGAATTAACCGTACGTGAATTTGAAAGCGGTGCCATTAGTAAATTTGGTTTAAAGATTATTCGATCAAAAAATGCACCATGAATGGACTTTTTTATGATAAATGCACCATTTGTGCGCATTTTTTATCCATTTTCCCTTGCCAAATTCCCCTGAAGCGCTAGGCTTTCCCCCTTTTTGAGACGGCACATCAAAAATGTGCCGCTCTGAGCGCTCTATCCGAGCCCTCTCCCTCGCACATAACAACAACTTAAGCGGAGTGCCTTATGGCTTCACTGATTGATTCCCTCAATACCTTATTTTGGGGCTATATCCTGATTTACGGCCTGCTGGCCGTTGGCGTTTACTTTACCCTACGCTTAGGGTTTATTCAGATTCGCTACTTCCCGGAGTTTGTTCGCACCGTATTCAAAGCGCCTCAGAGCGACCGTGGTGGTATTTCTCCGTTCCAAGCATTATGTACTAGCCTTGCCTCCCGTGTCGGCACAGGTAACCTTGCAGGCGTTGCAGTAGCACTCGCACTAGGTGGCGCTGGCGCAATCTTTTGGATGTGGGTCGTTGCTTTGATTGGTATGGCCACTGCCTACGCAGAAAGTACACTTGCTCAGCTGTACAAAGTAAGAGATCAAAATGGTCAATTGCGCGGTGGCCCAGCGTTTTACATTAGCAAAGGTCTGAAAGCACCATGGGCGGGTGCCATCTTCTCTTTGGCTCTAATTTTGGCATTTGGCTTGGTCTTTAATGCGGTACAAGCCAACTCGATTGCGGGTGCAATGGAAGGTGCCTTTGGTGTTCCTAAGATGGCAACAGGCCTGATCGTCATGGCGTTGGCCGCGGTGGTGATCTTTGGCGGTATTAAGAAAATCGCGCGCTTTGCCGAAATCACCGTGCCTTTTATGGCGATTGCGTACTTAGCCTTAGCGTTGTACATCATCATTGTCAATTACGAGCAAGTGCCAGCCATGTTTGCACTGATCTTTAAGAGTGCCTTTGGTATTGAACAGGCGGCTGGTGGTGTTGCCGGCGCCTTGCTAAACGGTGTCAAACGAGGTCTATTCTCTAACGAAGCGGGTATGGGGTCGGCGCCAAACATTGCGGCGGTCGCGACGCCTAATCCTCACCACCCAGCGTCACAAGGTATGGTGCAGTCATTGGGCGTGTTTATTGATACGCTACTGATCTGTACTGCGACGGCACTGATGATTCTATTGTCTGGTGTGCTTGGCAATGGCGAGTCAGGCATCGTACTGACGCAGTCAGCCATGTCTCATCATATCGGCAGTGTCGGCCATTACTTTGTTGCCATCGCGATTTTCTTCTTCGCTTTTACCTCGATTATTGGTAACTACAGCTATGCGGAAAACGCGCTAACCTACCTAAAATGGGCCAGCAAACCGGGTATTTTCGTGTTGCGCATTCTAGCGCTAGCGATGATTCCTTGGGGCGCGTATCAAAGTGTGGCCGTGGTATTCAATGCCGCCGATGCGGCGATGGGCTTAATGGCGACTATCAACTTGATTGCCATTGTGTTGTTGTCTGGCTTGGTGGCGAAGCTGACTAAAGACTACTTTGCGCAAAACAAAACGCGCACGCCAATCTTTAACTCAGACGATTACCCAGAAGTGCAAAATGACATTGATCTAACGGTTTGGGACGAAAAACCTAAACAAGATTAAGCGCTATTTAAACGCACAAAGCCCTCCAACGTGAGGGCTTTGTTGTTTTAGGGTTACACATTCAGCAGTAAATGCTCACGTTCCCATGAGCTAATAACACGGTTGAAGGTTTCAAATTCGCTGCGTTTCACACCCATGTACGCTCGTACAAAGTGCTCGCCAAGGATCTCACACAAAGGTTCGCACTCTTCCAATAGGCGCAAGCCTTCTTCCAAGGTACGTGCAATCTCTACTTCTTGGTTTTCTGGCGGCTCATTACCTTGGATCGGATCGGTTGGGTAAAGCTCTTCTTTCATGCCCAGATAGCCACAGGCCAAGGTCGCCGCAATGGCGAGGTAAGGGTTACAGTCGGCTCCTGGGAAGCGGTTCTCAATGCGCGTTGCCTCTGGCGTTGAATAGGGAACGCGTAAGCCCGCTACACGGTTATCAAAGCCCCATTGCATATTGATCGGTGCGGCCATTTCGGGTGAGAAACGGCGGTAGGAATTGACGTTTGGCGCAAAGAAACTGATCGCATTAGGGGAGTATTTTTGCAAACCGCCAAGATAATGATAGAAGCGCTCACTTGGCTTGCCGTTATTGTTAAATACATTTTCACCCGTTTCGGCATCCAGCAGACTTTGATGAATATGCATGGCACTGCCTGGCTCATCCTTCATCGGCTTCGCCATAAAGGTGGCGTACACCCCATGTTTCATCGCCGCTTCACGCAACGTGCGCTTAAAGACAAAGACCTGATCGGCCAGATCGAGCGGATCACCATGGATAAAGTTAATCTCCATCTGTGCCGCACCCGATTCATGGATCAAGGTGTCCACATCCAAATCTTGCGCCTCACAGTAGGCGTACAAGGTATCGATAATGGTATTGAACTCATTTACCGCATCAATGCTATAAGAGCGTCGTGAGGTCTCTCGTTTGCCAGAGCGGCCAGCGGCAGGCCGTAGTTCATAATCAGGGTCTGTATTTGGATGAATCAGATAAAACTCGACTTCTGGGGCAATCACTGGCTTTAAGCCTTCTGCTTCATACAACGCCAAAATATGACGAAGAATGGTGCGGCTCGCCAACGGATGCAAATCTCCATCCGTGGTGTAACAGTCGTTAATTACCTGCGCGGTCGGTTCATCCGCCCAAGGCACCATGCGTAAGGTGTTTGGGTCTGGCTTCAATACCATATCGCGGTCGCTCGCATCCACAATCTCGTAATGATTGTCGGCCCAATCGCCCGTGACACTTTGCACCAGAACCGTTTCCGGAATACGCCCAGTTTTCTCCGCTAAAAACTTAAACGTCGGGTAAAACTTGCCTCGGGCATTGCCCGTCATATCCGCCAGAGTCGATTCGACTTCGGTAATAGCATGCTGCTTTAAAAACGCCTCTAGTTCGGTCATAACCCACCTTGCAACTTACTCTCTGACCCAAGTTATCAAGATCGTAGATTTCCATTGCGATCTTGTTTGATTCAATTATGCTTTGCACATAAACCGAATAATTCATCGGTTTGAAAATATTTTAGTTTAGTCGTGAAAGCAATACTTTAAAAACCCCTTTGCAGCGATTATGAGCTAGGAGGCCTACGTGAGCCAAGCGACATCATCCTATTACCAAGCGACGGCGACAGTCCGTCACCAGTTTCCACAACTGATTGGCGCGCAGCAGGCAGACGTCTGCATCATCGGTGGTGGTTATACTGGCACTTCAGCCGCCCTACACCTCGCTGAAGCTGGCTTCAGCGTCACCTTGCTGGAAGCCAACGATATTGGTTGGGGCGCATCGGGTCGTAATGGCGGACAAGTTTGCCAAGGCCATAATATGAGCCACGCAGAACTCAGCAAACAGCTTGGTAAAGACGCCGCTGACGCCTTATGGCAAGCATCGCTAGACTCGGTCGACTTGGTCAAAGACCTCGTGCATCGTTTGCAAATCGACTGTGATCTTACTCCTGGAGTATTGCACGTTGCCTACAAAAAACGCCATTTAGAAGATGTGAAACATGCCGTCGACTACAAACAAAAAGTACTGAATTACGATGGTGTGACGTTTCTTTCCGCCGCAGAGGTAGCGGATAAACTTGGCACCGGGCGCTATTTCGGCGGTGAGTGGTATCAAGAGGGCGCGCATCTGCATCCGTTGAACTTTGTGTTAGGGCTGGCCAACGCGGCACAGGCCCAAGGCGCCAAAATCTATCAGCAGTCTCGCGTTATGTCTTATCAAACCGGCCGCAAGCCTGTGGTGTACACCGATCAAGGCCAAGTACATTGCCGCTATTTGATATTTGCCTGCAATGGGTATTTGGGCCATCTCAATGAGCCTGCCGCGCGCAAAATCATGCCGATTAATAACTTCATCATCGCTACCGAACCGCTCCCTGAAGAAATAGCCGACCGGATTAACCCAGAGCGTATTGCGGTGGCCGACTCAAAGTTTGTGGTCAATTATTACCGACTATCGAGTGATAGACGTATGTTGTGGGGCGGCGGTGAGAACTACAGTCCGCGCTTTCCGAAAGACATCGCCAGCTTCGTAAAAAAGCATATGTTGGAAACCTATCCAGAGCTAGGCCGCTTTAATATTGATTATGCTTGGGGTGGAACCCTAGCTATCACCTTAAATCGCATGCCTTACATCGCCCGACAACAAGATAACGTCTATGTGGCACAAGGCTATTCTGGACATGGTGTCGCCCTAGCCACCTACGCGGGAGCTTGTCTCGCACAGGCGATTAAAGGCCAAGAAGCAGACCTGCAAACCTTTGAACGCATTCGCTGTAAAGACTTCCCCGGCGGCACTTTACTGCGCTGGCCAGGGCAGGTTGCAGGAATGTTGTATTACTCCATGCTAGACCGTCTGCCCTAGCGCTTAAGTCTTTCAAAAAATTACTATGTGAATATTCACCAACCTGCTATGCAAGGAAAACATTGACCATCATGGCAAAAGTCAGCAGCGCCAAAAAAACGATGCAGCCCGTCTCACCACGCAGTGAACCGGTGCAATCGCGCTCGATCAAACGCACGCAGCAGATCCTTGAAGTGACCAGTGAGTTGCTTGAAAGCGTTGGTTTGAATGACCTAAATACCGCCTTGATCGCCCAAGAAGTGGGTATATCCGTGGGTTCTCTCTATCACTACTTTCCCAATAAACAGGCTATCTTATACGCCATGGGGCAATCATGGCTCGACAGCATAGAAGTGGTTTTAAAGGAGATACAGCAGTGGCCATTAGAGCAAATGCCATTAGAGAAATTTATCGATCAAGTGATAGATACCAACCTACAAGCCTACCGTACACAGAAAGCCATTCTGCCACTGGTGCAAGCTATGTTCTCGGTGCCTGAGCTGCGCGCGCTCGACGAACGCCACGATGACATGGTCATCGCCCAGATGTCGAAAGTGTTTAAACGTATTGGCCTAAAGAAACACATCCGCGAACGCGAACGCATCGCCCGCCATTTCTTAGAAGTGACCCATAGCAGCTATCTAGTGGTCGTCAACCAAAACCCCCAGCGCGCAGCGCGTACCTTAGCGGATTTGAAACTGATGCTGAATTGTTTGTTAAGGCATCATTTGGGTGGGGGAGATGACTAGAAGGTTCTTTTGGTCTGCTGGATCTTAGATCGCAGTGGGCGCTATTCCATGCAATTCAATTGGTTAGAAAGCACGCCAATTAAATGCATGGAAGGGGGCTAATAGAGTGATTGAAATCTAACGCCCAATTAAGGTGTGAAGCACGCAACCACGATACCTGATTTGACCATCGTAAACACAGAACTTAACGCAAACCAAAAGTGCCAAGCGTGCTGAATCACTCTTAAATTGTTTGTTATATGTAGATCAACCTCCAAACTCGATTTCACATGACGGGCAGTAGCCAACACCTGCAACCACGAACGCATTACAACCAGATATACCACATTTTTCGACTAAAGTTTCCTCAATATTGTGGTGGTAAATATACTGTTGTTTTTCCGAAAGAGGTTTTTGTTCATCGCCCAAGAGTTGTCTAATAATCCCGGCTTCTGCTCCATCCATATTTTCTAACTGATGTTCAAGAGCTTGAACCCTCTCTTCATCTGTAAGGCTTTTCGCTGCCTTTCTCCACTCACTATTCATAATGACTCCATATACATATAACATTTTATTAATGCGCATGTGTGTTTATCTAATAAACCTGTGTGCGCGATATTCTGTTTCAGCCTTTTGATAGAAAAGACCATAATTAATTGAAATTAATAGCGATTTTTACACTAACAGGCGTTTCAGGCATATAAAAACACGCATGCTCGTTTTGATAAATAACCGTGCCGATCAAGGGAGAAGTAAGAAGGGAGTGTTCTGATCATCCTTGACAGCGTTGGCTAGAGATTAATCCATTTCTGATGTTGTGACCAATGTTCTGTGATCAAGGTATTGGCGATTTATGATCTGGGTTATGAGCTTGCTCCCCGAATGCAATCGGGTCGTACAAAGACCGACCCAACCATACTTCCGCAGAGATTCCATGCGTTTGATTCGCGCTGACGTGTTGAAGCTGAGGAACGAAGCGAGACATTGCGCAAGCGAATTGAATTGCATGGAAGCTCCAACACCAACAAAGCTTGGGTAACAGCGGATTGTCGCTGAGAACGCAACTAAGTTCCCCGATGAAATCGGGCCGTACAAACCGTAGGTTCCCGCGCGCAGCGCGGTCCTACAAGTGGTTACATGCGTTTGATTCGCGTGCTCTTTACAAGGAAAAGGTCGAAGCTGAGGCACGAAGCAAAGACGTTGCGCAAGCGAATTGAATTGCATGGAAGCTCCAACCAACAAAAATGCGGCGGAGCTTTACAGGGTTAGAGGAGGCAATGCAGAACTATTTGCCCTGAAGGAATTTCCCTATCCAAGCGATCATGGCATCCGATTGAATCACTTCTTTGGCAACGGTCTGACGCGCGGTTTGCGCTACTTCGGTGGGGAGGTTGCCGCCGTCGTGCAAGTTGATTAGGTCTTGCTCGTAGGCTTTGGAGAATTCCGGATGGGCTTGGAAGGTAAGGATTTTATTCTCATAAATCAGGCCCGCATGCTGGCAGAACTCGCTGCTCAGGAAGGTTTCTAATTTCGCTGGTTTTTCAAGCACTTGGTCTTGATGAAAGGCGCACAAAGCAATGTCATGCTGCCCAAGAAAAGCCGCAATGTCGTCAGTGACTTGATAGTGATGCACACCCACACCCCAGCCACCTTGGTATTTCGCCACGCGGCCACCTAGGGCGCGGGCAATGACTTGGTGACCAAAGCAGATACCGACTAGCACTTGGCCTTTGGCATCGATCTCACGGATCAGTTCACACAGCTTTAAAATCCATGGTTCGTCCGCGTAAGCATCGGACTTGGAGCCGGTGATTAACCAAGCGTCGCATTCGTCTGAGTTTTTGGGAAACTCATCTAGGCGTACGTCGTACGTGACGAAGCTCAGTTCTGGTTCCAAAGCGCCGATTTGCTCAGCAAACATTTCCGCGTAGGTTGGATACTCTCCACGTAATGCATCAGGGGTAATACCCGCCGCAAGAATACCTATTTTCATCTTGTCTCCCTCGTCCCTTTTTGCTCTTCGCCTCGATGCAAAGTCTATAAATACGCTTCGTATTCTACATTCGAAATTCGACCGTAGATCTTTTGCTGTTCTTGGTCTTTGGCCGCCGCGTAGACGCGCACAAACTCTTCGCCTAAATATTCCCGCATAAATGGGCTATCGCGGAAGGTCTCGCTGGCTAATTCCCAACGGTTTGGTAGCGCTTCAAATAATTCTGATTGGGAATAGGCATCCCCTTCGATGGCTTCAGGTGGCAACATGTTGGTCTCAATACCATGTAAGGCCGCGCCTAATACCGTTGCCAACACGAGATAAGGGTTTGCGTCAGCGCCTGCCACACGGTGCTCAATACGGCGCGCCACAGGCTCACTTTCTGGGATACGAACTGCTACGGTGCGGTTTTCATAGCCCCAGCTAGCGTAGGTCGGTGCGTGTGCCCCTAACTGGAATCGGCGAAAAGAGTTTAGATGCGGTGCAAACACCAACATGGAGTCGGACATGTGCGCCAACATGCCTGCGACAGCGTTGCGCAGTAAGCGCGAGCCTTCTTCTGAGCCATCATCAAACACGTTGTTGCCTTGCTCATCCAGCAGGCTGAAATGTACGTGGAAACCATTGCCGCTTTTATCAGCGTAGGGCTTCGCCATAAAGCTGGCACCAAAGTTATGCTGGCGCGCCACGCCTTTGATTAGACGTTTGAACATGATCGCATGGTCGGCGGCTTGCACGGCGTTATTGGTGTGCTTCATATTGATTTCAAACTGGCCGGGACCCAACTCAGAAATAATGGTGTCGGCGGGAATGCCTTGGATTTCACAGTCGCGGCGCACTTCGGCAAAGAAGCCTTCAAGGCCGTCCATTTCTTCAATTGAGTAGCAGTCTGTCTTACTTAGGCGACAGCCGTTACCATCGACAATCACTGGTGGAGAAGGACGACGCTTGGCTTCGGATTCACCGTCCAGTAGGTAAAATTCCAGTTCGGTCGCCACCACAGGGGTGTAACCTAGCTCTTTGTAACGCTCAACAATGCGCGTCAGAATTTGGCGTGGGTCAGGAAAGAAAGGTGAGCCATCAGGGTTGTACATCATGGCTAGAATCTGATCTCGAGCCGACTCCGCCCATGGCACGGGAATAGGCTTTGGATGCACAGGTAGACAAATGCCGTCGCTGTCGCCGGTTTCAAATACCAAGCCATTGTCCAGTACGTCATCGCCCCAGTGATCGAAGCCGATCACAGACTGAGGCAGCTTAACGCCATTCGCCATCACGCCTTTTAAGCCACTGGCAGGGATGCGCTTGCCGCGCAAGTTACCGTTTAGATCTGTGATAAACAGGTCAAACTCATGATCTTCGATAAAGTTAATATCTGACATACACGTTACTCTCACTACATTTGCGAAGACTCGTGGTTCATTGTCATTGAACATAAAAGCCGAGCTTTTATTCGAGTTATACGCAAAATCAGTACTGACTGGCGTCAGCGGAATTCTTGATGCCTTGTTTTAATGACTTTTTTCAATTTTTCTTCTTGGAAAGGCCGTCGACTTGAAGCACATTAAAACATTCACTTTTCCATTTAATCCGAACTATTATTCGGTTTATTGATTTTAGTTTTACTCCTGTCGAATTCAAAAGTCGATCAAATTTATCTCTGTAAATGGGAACACGTCATGCAACCGCGAACACAGATAGGGCAAGTAGACGGCGTTGAGCTAATTAAGGATTTGAGCCTGTTAGCGAGCCATATTCGTTTGCCGAATTTCCCTGTGGTGCTAGAGCGAGTACTAAGCAAGCTGTGTTATTTCGACACTCTGATTATGGTGGCCTATAAGAAGACGCTACGGCCGCTGTTGCTCCATCCTAGAGATCCCGCTGAGCAAAGCGCGACGTTGCGTTTCTATTTGCATCAGGCCTATTTGCTAGATCCACTGTTTAATGCCATTCATCAGGGTATTGCGTCAGGGGTGTATCGCTTGGCGGAGATGGCCCCCGACTCCTTCCATGACACTGAGTACTTTCAGTCTTGCTATCAGGAGTTTGGTTTACAGGATGAAATCAACCTAATCATTGAGTTAGATAAATGCACAACTTGTGCCATCTCTCTAGGCCGTAAGGAGTGTGTTGGGGACATTCAGCGTGGTGAATTGAATCGGCTGAAATTGGCGTTTCCAATGATCGAAGCCTTGGTGCAACAGTTCTGGTGGCTGCAAGCTGGCGACTTTACGGCTCATGCGTCCGCATCCACACCCATGCAACATGCGCTACAGTCTTTTGCGCAAGGGGTACTTACCGATCGCGAGCAGGAGGTGCTTGGCTTGTTATTAAAAGGGCACTCATCGAAATCCATCGGTGCCGCGCTTGGCATCAGTTCAGGGACGGTCAAGGTGCATCGCAAGAACATTCATGCCAAGCTCAACACCTCGTCTCAATCTGAGATTTTTACATTATTCCTCAGCCACTTGGATGCACTCGACAGAGAACCCATTTAGCTGCTCTGTCCGTACACTTACCCTAACGAAACGCTTATAGAACGGTAATCACCTGTTCGCGGCTCAAGCGCGACTTAGGCAATGGCGCATTGTAATCAGCCGAGTCATCACGATAGCCCATCGCTAACGCCACATCGCACTGATAGCCAGCTAATTCCTCTGCAAACAACTCGCCAATTAGCTCAGGGTCAACACCTTCCATCGGCGTTGAATCAATGCCTAGACGCGCTAGGGTATGCATCGTATTTCCTAATGCCAAATAGGTTTGAGCTTTCGTCCATGCCGCCGTGTTACCTTGCTCATTGGTGTTTAACTCAGCAAACGCAAACGCACCAAATGCTTGCTCTCGCTGTTCCGCTGGCGTTCGCCCTTGGGCAATATCTTGATCGATCACTTTTGCGTAATCATCACGGTTGTAGTGTGTTTTGTGGGCAAACAAGATGATATGCGACGCTGCTTTGGCATGTTTCTGGTTAAACTGAAACTTATTCGCAAAGGTGTCATGAAAACGCTGTTTGGCTTCCTCGCTCTCGATCACCACGAACTTCCATGGCTGAGAGTTAATCGACGAAGCAGACAAGCGCAAGGCTTCATAAATTACCTCCAGCTCTGCCGCTGGGATTCGCTTGCTCGCATCGTAGTGTTTGGTGGTGTAGCGTTTGCTTAAGTCTTCAATAATAGTGTGCGACATCATGTATCCTCATAATCAGTAACCAGCCCTGAGGGCTTTGGAATAACCGAGATACTAGCGCCCTGAATAAGAGAGAAAAACACGCTTTAGATTGAATCATTATCAAAAAATATTTGATAATAAACATTGCATTCACAATCTATTGGATAGGTAAAAGTCTGTGCAAATTGAAGATTTGGAAGTGGTTCTGAAAATATCAGAGCTGGGGAGCATCTCCGCCGCGGCCACCCATTTGGATATGCAATCAGCGACCGCCAGTGCTGCGTTAAAGCGTGTTGAAGCAGCTCTTGGGGCTGAGCTGTTCATCCGCTCAACTCGACAACTACGCGTCTCCAGTGCTGGCGAGCGCTTTTTGCCATTATGTGCTCAATCCTTAGAACAATGGCAACACGCCAAACAAGCCGTCACCACAGACAATGAAACCATCTCAGGAGAAATGCGCATTGCAGTGTCTTCCGACCTAGGGCGTAACGTCATCGCCCCTTGGCTCGATGCCTTTATGGCAGAACATCCTGACATCACCCTTAGAATGCACCTAAGCGACAGCAACATCGACTTTTACCGAGACGCAATGGACATGGCCTTACGCTATGGTGAGCCAACCGACAGCAATCTGTACGGCTTCAAAATCTGCAATGTGCCACGACTGTTATGCGCCAGCCCTGAGTACCTTAAGCAACATCCTGCTCCCCAACATCCCAACGATGTCTTGCAACACAATGCTTTGTTTTATCAATTAGGCGGTATTTTAAACGATGTTTGGCTGTTCCAAGGGGAGCAACGCACGTTCAAGATTAGGCCCACAGCCAACCGCGCGGCAAACGATGGTGAAATGGTTCGCCGCTGGTGTGTATCGGGCAGGGGACTGGCGGTTAAATCGGCGCTCGACATAGCGGAAGACTTACTGTCGGGACGGCTCATAGCGCTCATGCCGGATTATCGTGTTGCCACTGGCGAACTGTGGTTGATCTGTCCCAGTCGTCAAATCATCACCCCCAGCATGCGCTTGTTAAGAGATACGCTACGGGACAAAACTCATGCGCTACTACTGCAATTGGCGGATACAGGTGTCATTAGCAAAACAGAAATTGAGCCGCTTGCTTAACGTATCGCCGCCTTAAATCCCCAACTTATCACGCAGGTTGTAATAGGCTGCGCCAAGCGCGGTGTAGGGTACTCGGAACATGCGACCGCCGGGGAACGGATACTGCGGCATGCTGGCGAACACATCAAAGCGTTCAGTGTCGCCCTCCATTGCATCCGCTAGGATTTCTCCCATCAGATGAGAGTTGGTCACCCCATGGCCTGAGTAACCTTGGGCATAGTAAAGATTTGTGCCGATAATACCCACTTGCGGCATTCGCATCATCGTCAGTAGGAAGTTCCCTGTCCAAGCGTAGTCGATTTTCACGTCTTTTAGATATGGGAAGGTGGTGAGCATCTTGGGCGCAATGATGGATTCAATTTTGCCAGGATCTCTGGCGCCATAGGTGGTGCCGCCGCCATAGATCAAACGACCGTCACCAGACAGGCGGTAATAATCTAATAAATAGTTACAGTCTTCTACGCAACGATCGGTTGGTAACAGTTGTTTTTGTAGGTCTTCTGGAAGTGGCTCCGTTGCAATCACTTGCGTGCCACATGGCATGGCTTTCTTCTCTACCTCTGGCAATAAGCCAAAGACATAAGCATTACCAGCGACAACGATTTTGTCTGCTACGACAACACCTTGTTCCGTAATAACTTTTCCAGGAATACCATGCTCCAAGCGAACCACTTTGGAATCTTCAAAAATCATTCCCCCGAGGGCTTCGAAGGCATTCGCTTGGCCTAATACCAAGTTTAACGGTTGAATATGCCCGCCTTTACGATCCAGCAATCCACCCACATAACGTTCTGAGCCGATATGCGCTTGGATACTATTTGCATCGAGCAGTTCTAACTCGTTGTGACCGTGGCTTTCCCAAAGGTGTTTCTTGGCTTTTAACTCGGCAAACTGCTTTTCGTTGCAAGCGGCAAACACATTGCCGTGCTTCAAATCGCAATCAATCTGGTATTTTTCGATGCGCTGACGAATCAATTCTGAGCCTGCAAAGGCCATTTTGGCCATTTTATGGCCTATGTCGTCGCCGTAATTTTTGAAAATGTAGTCAATGTCGCGGTTAAAGCTGTTAACGATTTGTCCGCCGTTGCGTCCGGAAGCACCAAAGCCAATTCGCGAACCTTCCAGCACAATGACCTTTTTACCTTTCTCTGCCAAACTCAACGCCGTCGAAATACCGGTAAACCCCGCACCGACGACGCAGACATCGCAGCGATGTTCGCCGCTGAGCGTCGGGCGCAGCGCTTTATCATTGGCCGACGCCGCGTAGTAAGAATTCACATGAGTGGGTGATGACATAGAGCACCTCCAACGAAAAGACTGAAGGCCTCCCCTTTATTAAGGAGAGGCTGGAAAGGGTGGCTTATAAACGAATCCAGGTATTTTTAACTTCGGTGTATTTCTCCAGTGCGTGCCACGATTTATCACGGCCATTACCAGAGGCTTTAACACCGCCAAAGGGCACGGTCGTGTCGCCATCGCCCCAAGTATTGACCCATACCATGCCGGACTCTAGTTTACGGCTGACACGGTGGGCACGGGACAGATCAGCTGTCCAGATCGACGCACCTAGACCATATTTCGAATCATTTGCCAGCATGATCGCTTCTTCTTCCGTTTCAAAAGTCATCATGGCAAGCACTGGGCCGAAGATTTCTTCTCGGACAAATTCCATCTCATGGCTGGCGTCAGAGAAAATGGTTGGTGCCGCAAAGAAGCCTTGACCTTCACTGTAATTCGGTACGCCGCCCAGTTCCAAGGTTGCACCGTCAGCGATGGCACTTTCGATAAACTCTGTCACACGTTCAAACTGTGCTTTGTCCACCAAAGGCCCCATTTTCGTCGCTGGGTCAAGCGGATCCCCCGGCACATACTGACGCGCCGCGTCGAGCAAGTGTTTCAGGAACTCGTCTTTGATGCTGTTGTGCACATACAAGCGCGAGCAGGCGATACAGACTTCCCCTTGGTTGGTAAAAATGGCCACCGCAGCGCCTTGGGCGGCTGCTTGGATGTCTTTACAATCGTCAAACACGATACAAGGGGATTTGCCTCCAGCTTCAAGCCAGACTCGTTTCATATTCGACTGCCCCGCATATTGCATCAGCATCCCCGCCACACGACTGGAGCCAGTAAAGGCTAATGTGCCAACACCGTGATGCAGTGCCAGTGCTTTACCTGCGGTATGACCGAAGCCCGGTAAGACGTTAAACACACCATCAGGCACACCGGCTTGGGTGGCCAATTCGGCAATGCGTAATGCGCTTAAAGGCGATTTTTCTGACGGTTTTAAAATCACGCAGTTGCCTGCCGCCAACGCTGGGGCAATCTTCCACATCACCATCATCAGCGGATAATTCCAAGGCGTAATAATGGCCACCACACCGAGCGGTTCACGGCTGATCAAGGCTAGATTTTGTGGGTTGGTTGGTGCAATTTCACCGTACAGTTTATCGATGCATTCTGCTGACCAACGCAAACAATCAATGGAGTCGGGAATGTCGATATTGACCATCTCAGAGATGGATTTGCCCATATCAAGGGTATCGGTCAATGCGAGTTCATCAAAATGCTGCGCCAGCAAATCTGCCCATTTCTGTAGAATACGCTTGCGCTGACCGGGTGCCATCTCTGACCAGACGCCACTGCGGAAGGCATGCTGTGCGACTTCCACGGCATAATCCACATCGGCTTCATCGCAGCTGGCCACATTTGCCAATAGGGATTCATCGGTTGGATTGATACAAGCAAAGGTTGCACCGTTTTTTGCCGGAGTGAACTGACCATTAATGTAGGCGTCCGAGCGTAAGTTCAGCGTCTCACGAAGGGCTTGCCAATCTTGATAGGTTTTCATAGTGGGTTCCTTCTAACTTGCCGAGTCATCTTATCTAAAAAAGCCTAGGCGTTACTATGAAGATACGGTAACTGAACGCGTCGTCTAAGCGCTATATCCCCTAGGGGGTAGGGTGCTTAAAATAAACAATACGTTGAGCATAGCAAACAGCTATATGAATAAAATAGCCAGTGTTGATAACCTTTTTTGGCGGCCCTTCCTAAAAGAAGTCTGGCCTCATTGGCTGGTGCAACAACTCCGCGCTTTTAGGCATGTCTTTAACGCCATTTTTGTATTATAAAAAGCAACCTTTCACAGCTAGTTACTAGCATCAATAAAAACAAAATTGAAAGTCTCTAGGGTGATGCTGTTGCACCGCTAGATGGGATGATTTTCTGTGTTTTTCGCAGCAACAATTATGATTTTCGATGTTTTTATAGATGTAGGTAAGTTGTATGGTTGTTTATCCAAATCACAATTGGATGGTGGTGCTGACCACGCTAAAGGGCTCTATCTTGATCCGCATTGCCCCGCGTATCTTGATGATTACCTTGTTAGCGGTGGTCATTGTCTTTTTTGAGAAGTCTTATCCTGATTTGTTTATCAATGTGAGCGCGACGCCGCTGACATTGTTGGGTTTGTCTTTGTCGATCTTTATGAGCTTTCGCAATAGCTCCTGTTACGAGCGTTGGTGGGAAGGTCGTAAAATGTGGGGGCTGATCGTGATTGAAACCCGTGCGATTGGTCGAGAAACGGTCAGCATAGAGGGCCATCCACTGCGCGAAGAAATCATGATGCTGATTTGCGGTTTTGCCCACGCGATGAACGCCCACTTACGCCGTCAAGATGAATGGGAAGCTGCCAAACCTTGGATTGCCAACAAAGACTTTGAATACGTCGATAATCTGTCTGATACCATCCTCAACGCCATCGCCAAGCGCTTTGCAGCGCTGCACGCTGAGGGAGCAATTACGGAGTTGCGTTATTTGGAATTGGAAAAGCGCCTGTGGAGCATGTCTGAAGCGCATGCCAACTGTGAGCGTATTAAAAATACCCCGTTGCCGTTTCCTTACACGTTGCTGCTGCACCGCACCACGTTTATCTTCTGCTTATTATTGCCGTTTGCCATGGCCCAGCCACTGGGCTGGTTAGCGCCGTTTATCACTATGGTGGTGAGCTACACCTTCTTTGGCTTAGACGCAATTGGTAACGAGCTGGAAGACCCGTTTGGTAACGAAGTCAACGACCTGCCGACCAATGCGATGGTACGAGTCATTGAGCGTGATGCGTACCGCGCCTTGGGTCACACAGAACTGCCACCAGCGATGAAACCGATTGATCATGTATTGAGCTAACAGCCGCGTGTTTAAAAGGGCTGATCGACCAAATTGGCCTTTTTAGACTAACGTAGTTGCTCTTCTTCTCTAAGCGTCAGCACGTACATTTAGTAATGTATATGGGGCATATCATTTTAAGCTCTGGATTTGAAATAGCTTCCACTGTGCCGCTATGACTGCTTTTTTATAAACCACTCGCTAATTAGCTGAAATACCCTGTTGATACGGGGGCTGGTACGCAGTTCTCTGTGTGTCACTAGCCATAACGGCAATACCATCACGGGGCCAAGAGGGAAAAATGCTTTTGTGAGAGAGGGTTCTTGGTCGCCAATGGCTTGGGGGAAAAAGCCCAATGCTAATCCGCGTTTTACCAGCTCCCATTGCAGCCCTTGAAATGAGGTGACCAAATTAAAGTTGGATTCAGCGACAGGCCACTCCAGCGAATTGAGATGATTAATAAGCGTCAGCTTTCTTTCAAAGCCAATGATTTGCATGGTTTGAATCTGTTCGCGCTGAGTTGGGTGGCCGTATTTTGCTAAGTAGTTGGGTGTGCCATAAAACCAAATCGGTTCATCGGTTAGCTTTTTGGCAATTAAGTCTGGTTCACTGGGGCGGAAGCTGCGTAGGGCGATATCAGCATCGCGTTGTTTGAGATTACTCGCTTTATTGCTCACATGAATTGTTAATTGAATGCTGGGAGCTTGCTGATGAATGAACTCAATCAATTCAGGTAGACGAAATAAGGCATCTATCTCGCTGACCGATAGGCTTACTTCCCCTTCGAGAGACTCTGTTAACCCTGCAACAGCAAGGCTAAAGTTCTGTGCAGTGGGGGCCATTGGCGCGACAAAGTCCAGTAATCGGCTGCCCGCATCCGTGAGTTTTAGCCCTGTGCTCAAACGCTCAAAAAGGGTGACATTAAGTTCTGACTCTAGGTTAAAAATTTGTCGGCTAAGGGTTGGTTGCGTCACGCCAAGCTGGTTTGCTGCTTTCGAGAAAGAGCCTTCTCGTGCCGCAATGAGAAATGCTTTAAGAGCATTCCAATCGAGTTGTTCATAAGGAATAGCCATACAAATATGTATACCCGATCTAGATGAATGGAGGTTTTTTAAGGCTTCTAAGCTAATTTACACTGCCCCTATACAAAATTATAGGAGTTGAATATGACCGCGTCTTCCCATGGTGAACGATCTAATCGTTCCAAGAAGCATATCGCAATCGTTGGAGCCTCGGGGAAGCTTGGGCGCTACTTGATCGAAGAATCACTACAGCAAGGTTATCGGGTAACGGCTATTTGTCGGCCCCAGAGTATTGCCAAGTTATGGTTATGGGAAGAGATTATCGACATTATTCCGAGCTACAGCGACGACCAAGAGATACTGGCTAAAGTGTTGGAGGATGTAGACGTGGTACTGACGGTGATGGTGTGTTGGGGGATGAAAGGCTATGCAACAAACACGGTTGAAGCGGTGTTGAAGGGAGCTCCAGAGAGTGCGCGTTTGATTTTCTCATCGGGTTGGCATATCAGCCGCGATGGATTAGATAAGTACCCACTTAGTTTACGTTGTTTTGTCAGAGTATTTGGAGCGGTAGCCCGCTGTCTGCGAATCGCCGATATCCGTGATCAAGAACGAGCGGCGCGCAGGATTTTTGAGTCAGGCCGACGATGGACCTTGGTACGAGCAAGTGATTTGGAAGAAGGTGAGAGTGAAGGGATGCCTATTTGGGCGGAACATGTGGGGGATGCTCGAATTCAGCACAACCGTCTGCGCCGTATGGATTTTGCTAAATTTATGGTGGCGGCTATTAACGACAAAACGTTATTGCAAAAAGCACCAGCGATTGCCAGTGCTAGGGTATAGACAGTAGTTCAAAGTAGTTAGAGAACAAACCGGGAATTTAGAGTTAATTTTGCTGCCAATCCAACTCTCGTGGGCTGATTAGTAGAGCAGGGATCTGACCCCTTTGGCTAATCAGGCCGCGGCCTTGGGTTTCACGAACCGCCTGACACAGGTTGGTTTTGCCAGATAAGCAGTATTTACATTTGCCACACTCTGGAATGTAAAGTTGGATCACGTGATCGCCAGGTTTAACACTGGTCACACCTTCCCCTACGGCTTCGACAATGGCACCGCCTTTGTGCCCCCTCTGACGCTATTCCTCTATAAAAATGGCGTCTAGGCTCTCGATAACTTCAAATAATTGCTCGGTACTGAGAATATTATTTTTCTGTTCATGATCAATTCTGTAAGCCCTTTCCTTAATGGCTATAGGTTGTAGTTTTAACTTTTTTACAGCATCTAGTTGAGGGGTATGCGTGTCATTGCAGTCAATTCTGAATTGACTGGCTAGATGCCCTTTTTTTATATAGCCCAATGCTGAATCGTATTGGTTTATAAGCTCTGTGAGTTTAACTGGTGAGCCTGGTCGAGAATTTACTGTTCCTTTTAAGAAAGCAATTACTTTCAATATCTCGATTTTGCTTCTTTGCGTTTGTTCTTTTATTGCAAGTTGGCACTTTTGAAGTGGAGTGGAATCTTCTATATCTTGTCTGTCATGATATAAAGCCCTTCCGATAATAAGACCAATAAGATGGAATACTGAGTAGTAGCTTCTTTGTAAGACCTCACTTTGGAGAGTTACTTCAATATGCATGCATATCTGCTTCGCACGTCTAAGTGAAAGCTGGGCTTGGTTCATTTGACAGACTAGAGCAACCGCAGCTCTTAGTTCTTCAGGCGTCTTAATCTCAGGTAGAGTTGGCAGTGGTTTGAACTCCTTGGAATCAAACATCTTCTCAGCGGTTAGGAACTCAAAAAAATCCGGCTCAGGCAGTGTCAGTCTTTGCTCGAAAAATCGACTTAAATACTCATGTGAGTCGAAATCTTGGCCATAGACGGCTTTGATGGAATGCTGAAGCTGTTTGGTATCGGTTGAGAAAACAAACACAAAGTTCGGTATATCAAAGAGATGCTTAACTGTTTCTAACATCTCGATGGCGTATGTCGGGCGGCAACGGTCAAGTTCATCAATAAAAACAAAGACTTTTTTATCCGTTTTATTTGGCTGTGCGATATCGACTAGCTTACCAACTTCATCTTTGAAATCTTTGATGAATTGCTTGTGTCGTATATGAGCTCTCGTAGCTTCAAGACCTAGCTCACCCATATTTAAGTCAGGCTCATACTTTTGGTGTTCAATACCGGTTTTAGCGATAGCTTCAACTATACTGCCGATGCTATCTGCGGCATCTTTGCCGAGAAATATACCGATTAAAGCTTTCGCAATAGCTGGAAGGGCGCTTTTTAACTGGACGAGAGCATTAGCTACTTTCTTTTCCTGCTCATGAAATTGAAGGTCGTTACATCGTCCTTTCAGTTGCTCTATGATCTCCGCAATTATGATCGTCAGCGGGTCATCCAGATAGTCTGATTCCCATGCATCGATCTTGATACCGATATGGCCTTGATCTTTAACCAGCAGCTTCCAGTTATTCACAAAGAAGGTCTTCCCTGTGCCCCAAGCGCCATTTAGGTTGACAGGAAATGCGTGTTCTTCGGTATCTCGTGTGTTGAGGTATTGAGTAAAGCGCTCGGCGAGTTCTTTACGTTTAATGCCTGTTGCGCATTTCTCAAAGGGGCTTACTTGGTCAGAAGGCATAATCGATATTCGAATCCAATTAGAGTTATCGATATGCTAACAGCAAATCAGATGGGCTTCCTTAGTCTTAGCAGCACCCATGCAGCATACGCTCTGTTCTCGTTGTAACCGGGATTTCTTTATATCGTGCGTTTGTTGCTAGCACTCTACTATATATTGGCCGTTATTTATTAGGCTCTAAATTTGCTGGTTTCTCCTATTATAGGAATCCTAGTTCCACAGAGTCCTTAAGCGAATAAAATTCGGAGATTTCTTTTAATGCATAAACTGCCACCAAGAACGCTTGAGTATCTCAATGCGATAGCACGCTATAAAACGTTGAGAAAAGCGGCGGCTCGTCTTAATGTTGATCCTTCTGCTGTGAGCCGCCAGATCACCCAGCTCGAAGCAGCGTTAACGTTACCCGTTTGGGATCGAACTAATCCTAAAAATCCGATTATGCCGGCAGGAGAGGAGCTTCTACAGTATTACCGTAAAATGACGTCCAGCGAACAAGCTACTCTTTCACGTATTGATGATTTATTAAATCTACGCTCTGGCGAGGTCAGAATTGCAGTCGGCGAAGGTATATTAGGAGATTTGATTTCTTCTTCATTACAGTCTTTTTTGGCGTTGCACGAAAATATCCAATTGACCGTAGAAATGGCAGGGGCTCAAGATGCCGTGCAGTTGTTACAAGAGGAGCATATTGATTTTGCGCTAACGTATGCATCGGCTAATCATCCTAAGCTTCATTGTCATTTAGAAACTACTCATCCATTAGAGTTGATTGTCCCTTATGGGCATGAATTGTCTAAAGAAGCAGGACCAGTCACCTTTGAAAAACTTGATCAGTACCCGATTGCATTGATTGAGAAATCGGCTGGAATGGGCCGCTTGGTGACCCTTTATGAAGAGATAAATCACCAAAAATTCACTCCTAGATTAAGAACTAATTCGGTCGCTGCGCTGAAAAATTTTGTTGTATCGGGGTTGGGCATTACCTTCATGCCATTGCAAACCGTTTACGATGAGATCGCGACCCAAAAAATTGAAGTGGTTTCGTTAAACAATCCCATTTTTGAGCAAGCGAAAGTCAGAGTATTGAGCTTAGAAGGTCGCGAGCTAACACTGGCCGCGCAGGCCCTATTGAAGCATTTATCAGAAACCATGAATTTCTTAAATGCGTGATAAGTAAGCTTGTTGACTAAAAATCAACGCTTTGTCTATTGTGGTGTCAACACATCAAGTCTAAGTTTCATAGTGTGACGCCTAATAATTATTTCTACAGATCACATACCGCAATAACACTCACAAAAGGAACAATGATGAAAATGTTATCTACTATTTCAGCCAAATCGCTGTTAAAAACCTTCGCAGTAGGACTGGCACTGACGACATTATCTGCCGCTATACAGGCACAAACAATTAATTTGAGCTACAACGGTGCTCCTGATGCGGACAAAAATGCCGTACATTTATTTGCTAAAAATCTACAGCAATTGGTGGATAAAAAGACTGATGGCGAGCTAGAGCTTAAGCTCTATCCAAATAGTATGTTGGGTGGCGAAGAAGAGCGTATGGAACAAGTGCTGAATACTCCAAGTTTAAATATCGCCTCATTTGGCGGTATTTCTCCACTTTTTCCTGAGATTTTTGTCAGTTCAATCCCTTTTTTATTTTCAGACTTTGATCATGCGCGCACCTTTTTCGATGAAGGTGAGTATTGGAAAGAGGCGCAACAAGCCTTTTATGAGCGCACAGGAGGTCATCTTTTAGCCGTGATAGAAGAAGGCGGGTTCCTAGCGTTTACTAATGATGAAAGGCCAATTAAATCCCCTAAAGACTTTGACGGTCTACGCTTCCGTGCAATGGATAAGAGCCAAGTAGCTTTATATGAAGCATTTGGTGCGTCTGGCACGCCGATTCCTTGGACGGAAGTGTATTTGTCGCTGAAAACAGGCGTGGCCGATGGGCAAATGAACCCGCCGATGTACATTATTTTAGGCAGTTTATACGAAGTTCAGAAGTACGCTACGCTAGCGAATGTCCAGTACTCTGATCAGTTCTTAGTGGCAAATGATGAGCTACTGGAATCGCTTTCTAGCGATGAGCGTAAAGCATTAGAAGAAGCGGTAAAGGAAGCCAATGCAATAAACCGTAAGGCCGTTCAAAGTCAGGTCGAAGAGCGTATTGCCTATCTTGAAGACAATGGTATGGAAGTTTATCGCCCAACTAATGCCGAGCTACAAGCATTCCAAGAAATTGGGCAGCCTTCTTACTTGAAGTGGTTAGATGAGGAAGGGATTGATCAGAAGTGGATAGATCTTGCCTTTAAAGATGCAGGTGTTGAACAGTAAAGCTTGTATCAAGGCGCTTACGAGCGCCTTTTTTTAAAGGTAAAAAATATGTTTAAGTCATTCTATCAGGGACTTTATCGTTTCTTGCGATGGTTGTCCTCGGGGATTTTAGCGCTCAATGTGCTTGTCATCATTTACAGTGTCTTCACGAGATATGTGCTCAATCATTCTCCTATTTGGTCGGATGAGCTATCGCGTTACGCCATTGTTGCTAGTGTGATGTTAGCGATGTCTTGTTCTTATGTAGAGGGTCGTCACATGCGCGTGTCCTATCTTGAGCAAACGGTATCTCAGACCGCGCGGCGTTTCATCGAATTTTATCAGTGGCTTGCGATCGCAGGTGTAGCACTCTTTTTCGCTTATATCAGCTTTCGCTACGCTTTATCGTTAAGTAAGTTTACCAGCATGGGCTTGAGTGTTAGTAAATCCATACCGCTGATGTCTTTACCGGTAGGATTTATGACCTTGTTTTTAATGGCACTTTTAAAAGGCCCATTTAAAAAGCCTTTAAATAGGGAGGAAGTATGCTAATTGCTCTGATCGGCACCTTTCTTGTAAATCTTATTTTGGGCGTACCATTGTTTATTTGCTTATTGCTAGCGGCCATGGTGGGGTTCTATTTTGTAGATTTTTCCTTGGCATTTCGTATGTTGCCGCAGCAGTTTTTTGGCGGAATTAACGCCTTTGCCCTGATGGCGATTCCACTGTTCATTTTTGCTGGTAACCTGATGAATTCATCCGGCTTGACCTCGCAATTGATTCGCTTAGCAAACTCTCTGGTGGGACACTTAAGAGGGGGCTTAGGCTATGTCAATGTTGTCTCCAGTGTATTTTTTGCGGGCGTCAATGGTTCGGCGGTCGCAGACACGTCTGCACTAGGCTCGTTGTTAGTTCCTGCGATGAAAAAAGAAGGCTACAGTACTAGTTATGCGGCGGGGTTGACGGCGGCTAGCTCGCTTATTGGACCGATCATCCCCCCGAGCATCTTTATGATCTTATACGCGTCCCTAACGAATACCTCGGTGGGAGATCTATTTTTAGCTGGGGTCATTCCTGGACTGATTTTAGGGGGCGCGTTCATCATCATGAACTATATATATGTGCGTAAAGCAGGTATACAAAGCCAAACACAACGATCCACGCTCAAAGGTATTTTGGTTGCTCTTTGGTTTTCTGCCCCAGCACTGATTGCCTCCTTTATTATTGTGGCCAGTATCGTTTTTGGTTTTGTTACACCTACCGAATCAGGCGCACTAATCGTTGCCTATGCATTGCTCTTAGGACTTTTAAATCGCACATTGGATTGGCAGAAATTAAAAGATGCATTGGTCGATACGGCCTTACTCAGCAGCTCAATCTTTGTCATTATCGCCGCATCCGCCGTGGTAAGTTGGTTATTGGCCTATGCTCAACTTCCAAATCAGCTAGTGGCCTATTTAGCGCCGTTTCAAGAAAACCCAACCTTAGTTTTGCTGATTTTGAGTTTGATCACATTTTTCATCGGGATGCTGATGGAAGAGGTCTCAGCACTTATGTTGCTCACTCCGGTGTTCTTTCCAGTAGCGATGGCCTCGGGTATTGATCCTATTCATCTAGGGGTTGTCATCACTGTTAATATAACTATTGCATTGATAACCCCTCCAATGGGTGCATGTGTATTTGTAGCCGCAGCGGTGAGTAAATTGCCTATTACTGAAATGTTCAAAAGTATTTGGCCGTTTGTATTGGTAGCTGTGTTTGCTCAAATCTTTGTTATTTGCTTTCCGTCCTTAACGTTAGCTTTGCCGAGTATATTTCAGTGAAAAGGAATGCAATGAAGACGAAAATAACCGCGCCGAAAGATTTTTCATGGGGGGACTATAAACGCATTCCCATTGTAGACAACGGTGAACCCCTGATTCCCTTAAGTACGTCACAGCATTTAGTAACGTATCCATTTTATGCAAAAATGGGCATTGCTAATGCTGTGCATGAATGTTTTGTTCGTGAGACTGTATTTGAAAAACTTCATCTAGTGGCTGACATGTTGCCTGAACATTTAAAGCTGGTGGTACTGGATGGTTGGCGGCCTTTTTCAGTCCAGCAACACTTTTTCGATAGCTTGATCAATATTCTAAAGAAATCATTCCCTAATCATGATGAAGTGCATTTGTATAATCAGGCTAAAAGTTTAGTCTCTCCGCCGAGTAGTGATAAGCACTCACCCAGTCCACATTTAACCGGAGGTTCAGTTGATGTGACGCTGTGTGATTTAAATGGACGTTTTTTAGATATGGGGACTGAGTTCGACGAAGCCAGCAAGCTTTCTTGGACGGATGCGTTGGAAGACCAGTGTCACAACATAGAGGCACGCAATAATAGACGAATCCTCTATCATACGATGATTGAAGCAGGGTTTACGAATTTGCCAAGTGAATGGTGGCATTTTGATTACGGGAATCAACTTTGGTCCTATCGAAAAGGATTCGATGAGGCATTCTATGGTGTTTCGAAGCCTCGAGACATTATTAAGCAATGGGAAACCGAAATCGTTGATAATCAGTTCATATAGCTTTAGTAGGAAGCCATCTTTTTGAAATGGCTTCCTACTTTGACCCTTAGTTCGGTGCAATAGGGCAGCAGGCAAGGCTCTGTTACGGTACTTGAATAGTGTTAAGCCTATGAAGTGCTAAGCGCATCATGTTGTGTTAAAGCCTCATCGGCTGGGTTTTTGAAGTAATTGAAAACCATGGCGACAAACAGCGTGAAGGCAAACCCTGTTGCTAAGACAAAGCCATAACGCACGTGGCCAAAGTAATCACTGATCATCCCCATCAATAATGGTGAGACCGCTGCAGAAAGCGCGGTGAAAAACAAGATCACGCCTGCGACCGCGCCGTGTTGTTGGGTTGCAAAGCACGAGATGCCTTTTGAGTTGAGAGTCGGGTAGATCATAGACATAAATAACCCCGACAAAGGCAAAAGTCCAACCGCCCAGTTAACGCCGCCGATTAAGGTAAAGACATAGCACAACGCAATGCCCAAACTGAGGCATACCATCACACCTTGCCAGCTAAAACGATTGAGTAACCACACGGCCAAAAAGCGACCCAGAGCACGCAGAATAAAGAACACGGTTAAGGCATAGGTTGCCAGCAGTTGCCAAGGCCCGTCGTAGTCCGCTAGGAGCGTAGGCATCCAAACATAGATGGCGACCTCGGTTGCCACATAGAGCGCAATTGCCAGTGAAAACCCTAACGCATAGGGATTTTTGATCATCGATAGGGTGACGGATAAGGACGCAGGTTTGGCGTCGTCGCTCGGTTTCACGGCGATTGGGTAGTCAATGCGCCAGGCACCGATCGCCAGAATCAGACATAGCACCCCTGCCATGATGTATAGGTACGTCCAGCTCACCTCTTGGGTCAGTAGAAAGCTCACAAACGCAGGTCCGACAATGGCGCCGACACCAAAGAAGCCTTCCACTTTGTTCATCATCTTGGTGTGTTCGTGGTTGCTATGGGATATATCCCCCAATAGTGCTAGGGCACCGGTTTTAAATAAACCGATCGCTAGGCCAATACAACTCAATAGAAATAAGAAGAAACCAAAACTGCGACTAAAGGCGAATAAAAAACAGCTGATGGCGAAGATGGCTAAGCCCAGCATGATGGTCTTTTTACGGCCAAGACGGTCAGCTAGGAAGCCTAAAAAGAGGCCACTGAAGGCAATGAGTGCCATGGGCGCGTAGTGAAATGCGCTGGCTTGAGTCATGCTCAAGTCAAATTCCTCAATGAGCTGAGGAATGATCATGCCGACGGCATCGGAGGTCATGGCGAACATGAAAAACATCATGTAAGTCAGCCATCGAATGGCGCGCATGGGATCGTTGGAGTGTGAATGTATTGTATTTGTTGTATTCATCTTTGATTCCTCGCAAGCCTAACAACCCATGCGGACATGCGTTCTTATAGCGGCTTAGCTGGTGGTTTTAAAGTTATAAAAACTTCTTGAATTTTTTATTGTTGTAATCAAACATATAACTTAATCGATTAAGTTTCAATGTGGTGCGACAATTTATGATGAAAAATAACGTTCAATTAATCACCTACGCTGACCGCATTACGGGTCAAGGCATTGATGCGCTGACTGAGCTGCTCAATGGCCTGTTAAAGCATGTGTTCTCAGGGGTTCATTTATTGCCGTTCTACAATCCGATAGATGGCAGTGATGCAGGCTTTGATCCGATTGATCACAGCGCAGTCGATGAACGGCTGGGAAGCTGGTCGGATGTGAAAACACTGGGGCAGACATACGATGTCATGGCCGACCTGATTGTGAATCATGTGTCAGCCCAATCGTTTCAGTTCCAAGATGTGTTAGCCAAAGGTAAGGCGTCGCCCTACTGGGATTTATTTTTGACACAACAAGACGTCTTCCCAGAAGGCATGTCAGAGGCGGATCAACAAGCCATTTATCGTCCTCGACCAGGGAGCTGCTTTACGCCGATGACCTGTGGCGACGGTGAAACCTACGACTTTTGGACCACGTTTACCGACAATCAAATCGATATCAATGTCTATGCCCCTGCTGGACGGGACTATCTAAACGACGTGTTGGAGAAATTTTCTCAAAACAACGTCAACATCATTCGTCTGGATGCGGCGGGCTATGCGATCAAAAAGGCGGGCACCAACTGCTTTATGCTAGAGGAAACCTTTGACTATTTGGATCAACTCTCCGCTCGCGCGAATGAGCTTGGCATGGAGACGATTGCCGAAATTCACAGTCATTTTGAGACGCAGATTGATGTCGCGAAGCGCGTAAATATGGTCTACGACTTTGCTTTACCGCCGCTGGTGTTGCACACGTTGTTTACTAATAATGCTGACGCACTACTGAAGTGGCTGGCGATCGCGCCGCGCAACTGCCTCACGGTACTGGATACTCACGATGGTATCGGCATCATCGATGCAGGGCCGATGGGTGACAAAGCAGGCTTGTTGGACGCTGAGCAAATCGACAACTTGGTGGAAACCATTCACGACAAGAGTCAGGGGCAAAGCCGTAAAGCGACGGGCGCCGCAGCGAGCAATGTGGACCTGTACCAAGTCAACTGCACCTACTACAACGCCCTGGGCGCGGATGATTTTGATTACCTGTTGGCGCGTGCCATACAGTTCTTTGCTCCTGGGGTGCCGCAAGTGTATTACTCCGGTTTGTTTGCCTGTGAAAACGACATGACATTATTGGCCGCGACACAGGTCGGTCGTGACATTAATCGTCCGTACCTGAACCCTGAGACGATTACTGAGGCGCTGCAAACGCCTGTGGTGAAAGGGCTCATTGAGCTGATTGGGATTCGTAATCAGCATCCGGCGTTTGCGGGCGAGTTTGCTTGTCGTGGCGAAGGGGCGTCCTTCACGCTGAGCTGGACGCTTGATGACAGCACGATCTCGCTAAACGTAGACTTAACCAAACGTGATGCCAACATCGTTTCTTGCCAGCAAGCCGAGACGCATACCACGTCGATTGCAGACCTGCTGAACCCTTCACAAGACTGAGTGCTAGCTGCTTTCGCCGAGTTGAACTTGGTACGCAATCAGCGCCTTCTGGCGCTCTTTTTGAACAAACAAATTGGCCGCTAAGCGGCCTTTTTCTTCACTGTTTTGATGAATAGTCGACAGCGTGGGCACGCAGCGCTGGCCTTCATCAATGCCATCAAACCCGACGATGCGCAGTTGCTCAGGCACATGAATGCCTCGTGCTGCCGCTTCACGCAGTGCCGCCAGCGCGATCAAGTCACTCATGCACAGCAACACCTCAGGGCGCGGCACACTGTCCAAAACTTCTTTGGCAAGACGTGGCGCATAGCGCTCACTGCTTTCAGGTACGTTCCAGATTTGATCGTCGGCTAAGGTAATGCCCTGGGCCTCTAGGGCGCGCTGATAACCGCGTAAGCGTTGGTGCGCAATCGACTGGCTGGTGTCAAAGTTGGGTTGCGCTTGCACACGGCATAAACGCTCCTCATCAAGCAACCTAAGGCCTAAGATCGCTACGTGATCCTGAGGGGATCGTAGAGCATGCATGGCGATATCATAGCTCGCTTGTTCATTATCAATATTGACCGACGTGTTGCGGCCAATATCAAAATCCACTGTCACCACCTGTTTGGTGATGGTTTTCAGCTGCTCGACCAAGCCTTGATTGCGCGGACGGCCATAACAAATAAAGCCATCGACAAAGTCGACCACGTTATTGAGGTGGTCATTGTTACCAGAAAAAAGCAGCAAATTGATATTATTGGCTTCTAAAACCGACGAAACGCCACGCATAAAGCTGCTGGCGACCGGATCCGATACCATGTACTCAACGCTATCGGCTAATACTAGGGCGACAATATTTGAGGTGCCTTTGCGCAATGACTGGGCGGCCTTATTAGGACCGAAATAGCCGCGCTGCTCACAGGCTTTAAGAATCGCTTCGCGACGCGCCTTGGACAATTGGTCGGGGCGATTGAAGGCATTGGAAACAGTGGCATTGGAGACACCCAATTCCGCAGCAATGCTTTTGAGTGTCCAGCTTTTCGGCTTAGTCATAGAAGGCGTATCTACCGTTTTATCAAAGGGCTTATTTCAGCGATACTGACGCGGGAGCGACAATAACAGGACGCAGGATCGTCGATGCTGCGGTATGTCGCAACCGCCAAAAGATACCATAAAGTGGCGCGCTTGAAACGCAGCACGCCTTTTTATGAAGTGCTAAGCCCCTTGCAAACAGGCCAGCATATCGTGCTCGATTTGCTGCCAATCCAGTGCTTTAGAGCTGATGATTTCGATGCGTGAGTCGCGGCGGTAGGCGACTTTGTCAAAGTCGTGCTCATCGCCCACGCGATTGTAAAACACCCACGCATGGCCAATGCGAATCACGCCTTTAATGCGGTTAATGTCTTCGAGGTTGTTTAAGATCTCTTCTAGCGCCCAGTAATCAAAGGTGTCATCGCGGTGGAAAATCCAGCCACAGCTGAATAAGCCACTGCCGTTGCCGACCTTACGAATCGGTTTACCCGGCTCGGCTCTGGCTTCGCTATGCTTATGTCCATGGTCATGATGGTGCTCATGTGCATGTTCGTGATGATGCGCTTCTGGGAATTGCGCTTTGAGCTGTCCGTTTCGAACTAGGTCGAGTAACGCCAAATCAATCACACCTTTCGTGGTACGGCCAATGTGTTGTCGCGGGGGAAACATGCCGTTTAAGCTCTGTTCCACAAAATCCACTAACTCTGGCTCGGCGATATCACATTTGTTGATAATCACCACGTCCGACAAGTTTAATTGGTCGTGAAGGATGTTGCTGTTGGCGACGTCTTCCAGCTCCAACGAGCGCGGATCGAGAATACAAATGGTGGCGCGCAGGTCGAGTTTATCTTTAAAAGACGGCCCCATCAGGGTATCAATAATGCCTTCTGGATGACCAATACCGGTCGGTTCGATGATCAAGCGATCCGGCTTAGCATGCTCAATCAGTGACTTCAGCGTGGGGGTCAATGAGGCGCCCATGGTACAGCAGATGCAACCACCTACCAGCTCCTTGATGTACAACCCTTCTTCGGTCGGCATCATTTCTTGGTCGATGCCTACCTGACCGAATTCATTGACGAGAACGGCCCAAGATTCGTTTTTAGGCTTGTTCGCCAGCAGATTATTGATAGTAGTGGTTTTACCCACACCGAGAAATCCCGTGATGATGTTGGTAGGGATCAGAGAAGCTTGCTCGTTCATAATGACTCTTCAAGAATAAATTGCGTATGGTGACTAGTGTGCCGAGTTTTTAGGCTAAGGGCTATTCCCATTCCGACAGGCTTTTTGGGATGCTTGATATAAAACGTTACACTATATCATTTTTGATATTGAGCACAGGGCTTGCTATGGAAGAGGTCGCTTTCATCTAGCTGAGTCATTATAATCAAATGATAATAAACTGACGCTTTAAGGATGCCTTATGGAAAGCAAAACTGCTCGTTTTACTGTATTGCTCGACCCTCGTAAAAAGAAGGCGTTCGAGAAATTGTGTGCCGAACAAGACCTGACGCCATCGCAGGTGGTGCGCCAGCTGATTCGTGGTTATTTGGAAGATCACGAGGTGGATTTTATGAAAGAGCCTTTAGAAGAAGCCTCTAGCAAAAGCTAATTCACCAAAAACATTATCATGTCATTGTCATTACGTTATAATGCAATGCAAATTTTCCCTATTTCTATTGAGGTTATTGAAGTATGAGTCTTCCAGCTTGCCCAAAGTGTAGCTCTGAATACGTTTATGAAGATCAGTCTATGTTGATCTGCCCAGAATGTGCGTACGAGTGGAACCCAAACGAAGAAGTCGTAGACGAAGACGCGATCATCCTGAAAGACTCAAACGGCAACCTACTAGCGGAAGGCGACAAGGTTACCTTGATTAAAGACCTGAAAGTCAAAGGTTCGTCTCAAGTATTGAAAGTGGGTACCAAAGCCACGATCAAACGTTTCGTAGACGGCGACCACGACATCGACTGTAAAGTCGACGGCGCTGGCGACATGATGCTGAAATCTCAGTTCGTGAAGAAAGCGTAATACTACGCTGATCGGACGTAAGAAGGCTCCTAGTGATAGGGGCCTTTTTTATTGCTGCTGCTTTAAAGCCCAATCCAGTACATCAAAAATTTTTTGCTCGGTGCATTGGGCGACATTAAAGCGTAAATAATCGTGAGCACTTTGGGATTGACTGAAGACATTGCCCGGTGCCAATACAATCCCTTTGCTTAAACAGTCTTGAGCCAATTGCGTAGCATTCGTTCCAGTGGGTAAGCGACACCATAAAAACATGCCATCTTTGGGTTGAATCCAAGGCTGAATTCCTAAGCGGAGTAACCTTTCAGAAACGTCTATACGCTGTTTTGCGAGCCAGCCTTGCAGCTTTTCCATATGTTTGCGATAGCCACTGTCAGTCAGTGTTTGTAAAACGATTTCGCTGTCGAGGCGATTGCCGCTAAAGGACGTGGCAATTTTCAAATCCACCAGTTGTTCTATCCAATCCGGTTTGGCGGCGATAAAACCGCAGCGTACTGATGCCGAAACCGTTTTAGAAAAACTACCAATCTCGATTACCTGCACTAAGCCATCCAAGGCGGCCAATCTAGGAGCTCGGGTGGTTTCCAAATCGGCAAAAATATCGTCCTCGACAATGACCAACTCTGAGGCCTTGGCCAGTGTCAATAATTGATGGGCAACGCTAGGCGTCAAATGGGCGCCCGTTGGATTGTGGATCCCTGAGTTAGTGATATAAAGCCGCGGATTGTAGTCTGCTAAAGCTTGGGCAAAACGCTCTAGATCCGGCCCATTTGGGGTATAGGGAATCCCGATAATGTTGACTCGATGGGCTTTTAATAACGCGTGAAAATTAAAATAGCAGGGATCATCAACCAGCACCGTGTCGCCGGGAGACAGGAGAAAGCGAGCAATCAGATCGATGGCATGGGTACCTGATTCGGTCAGCATAATGTGTTCAGGGCGAGCTTCGATGTTCTGACTGAGCAAGCGGCGTTGTAGAAAATGTCGAAATGCCTGTGATCCTTTGGGCGAGGCGTATTCGGTCAAATCCAAGGAGTTTTGCCGAGCTAAGCTGCGCATGGCTCGTTTGATACCCGTTTGATAAAGCCATTCTGACGGCAGCCAACCACACCCTGGCATTAAGGCGTCAGGCGTTGCTTCCAGTGATTCTTTTGATACCCATAAAGGGTCAATTTCACGGGCAACTTTCGGGCCAATTTGATTCAGGTCTAGGGGCGCTATAGGACCCGATGTGTAAAAACCTGCGCCCGGACGAGACACAATGGTCCCTTCTGCAACGAGCCGATCATACGCCTCGACCACGGTTGAAACCGACACCTGCATGGCTTTTGCTTGAGCACGAACCGACGGTAGACGCGTGTTGGGCAAGTAGGCCCGCGATGCGATCTTTGACTCAATATCGTCCATGACCGATTCAATTAAGGTACCTGCACGAGCCATACTATTCCTCTGTTTTTAAATCTGTACTGTTTATATAACCATAACAGTTTTTTTAAATTGTGTCGGTCTGTATCTCCTTTCATCGCTATTTTTTCGGTTTCATAGGGCGATTGTTTTTAGGGAGAACGAGATGAAACAGGCAACACAAGGTTGGCTTAGTGGCTTCGTCGGGGTCGCTACTTTTGCTGGATCACTACCGGCGACACGAATCGCTCTGCAGGGCTTTGATCCCACTTTCTTAACGGTGGCTCGGGCTTCGATTGCGGGGCTGCTAGGCTTATTATTTCTGCTATTACTCAAACAGCCGCGTCCTAATAGCGCGCAAATTTCAACACTCTTGCTCAGTGCCATGGGGGTAGTAGTTGGCTTTCCTCTGTTGACGGGGTTTGCACTGCAATACGTTACCTCCGCTCACTGTGTGGTGTTTGTGGGTTTGCTACCCATCTGTACGGCGCTTTTTGCCGTGTTAAGGGGCTCTGACCGTCCAAGTTGGCCGTTTTGGCTCTTTTCATTGGTAGGGGCGACCTTAGTGGCAGGCTATGCTGCGTTAGGTGCTGCTGAAGTGTCGTTAGTCGGTGATGGTTTAATGCTGGCGGCGATTGTGGCCTGCGGCATGGGATACGCGGAAGGCGCTCGTTTGGCGCGAGTTTTAGGCGGGTGGCAGGTGATTTGCTGGTCCCTCGTTGTATCTTTGCCAGTGATGTTACCGTTGCTCTATGTTTTGTGGCCCAGCTCATTTACTTCAGTCAGCACGTCGGCATGGTTGGGACTTGGCTATGTGTCTCTGTTTAGTATGCTGTTTGGCTTTATCTTCTGGTATCGCGGCTTGGCATTAGGCGGTATTGCGGCGGTGAGTCAGCTGCAACTAATTCAGCCTTTTATGGGCTTCTTACTAGCGGCTTGGTTACTGCAGGAAAGCATCAGTTTGACGATGTTGTGGGTGACGTTAGCTGCCGTATTATGTGTCGCAGGAGCAAAGCAATATTCATAACTCAGGTGCCCAACGATAGGAGTAAACTGTGAAAGCTGTTTTCAACGATTGGGAGGCTCTGGGCAGTCGGGCTTAGTTTATTTGCAGTGTATGGTTGATACCGCTACATTCAATGTTTGGATACTATGGCTAAAATTTAGAAGGATGTTCGGTCGTGAAAATCGTTAAGGTAGAAGAGTTTTCAGTGGTGGGTGTGCATGTACGCACGAAAAACGCAGATGAAATTAACCCTGATAGCGCTAAAATTGGCGCATTGTGGCAGGGTTTTGGCTCACAAGTAGCGCCCAAGCTCGCCGATGATGCCAAGGTATATGGCGTGTACTGCCAGTATGAGTCGGATGCCAATGGCGCTTTTGATGTCTATGCCGCAGCGGATAAGTTAACCGATGCCGACGCGTTTCAAAGCCAAACGATTCAAGCGGGCGAGTACATGGTGTTTTCGCAAAAGGGTGACATGCCTCAAGCCGTGATCGATGCTTGGGTCGAAATATGGCGATACTTCTCTGAGCTACCCGAGCGCGAGCGAGCGTACACCACCGACTTTGAATACTACAAGAGCGATGATGAGGTTGAGGTGTATATCGCGCTTAAGTAGATCGATCTAACGCCAGCTCAGATTGCTCAACCAACCCAGTTAAAAAATCGGCGACGCAGCGAACACGTTTGCTGTGGTGTAAATCGCTATGAATGACCAAATAAATGGGCTGGGCCAACTCGGGCAGTGTTTTTACACAACGGACAGGTTCGTTGTTGGCGACGATCTGCGGTAGAACGGCAATACCTAACCCCGCTTTGCAGGCGGCTAATTGCGTGGCGACTGATGTGCAACGTAACGCAGGCGTCGCGCTAGGTAGCGCGTGGCTTAGCCATTTGGCGGCAGGTAAGTCCTGATAATGGTGATCCCAACCAATCGCATTATGGGGATCTAGCGTCAGCGTCTCAGGCAGTTGGCTTGATTGATACAGCCCATAGCGCAACTCGCCAATCCGCCGAAAGGTCACATTACCCTGAGTCGGCCTAGTCATACGTAAGCCTAGATCAGCATCGTGCCGATGCAGGTTGGCTGTGCGGATATCGGTCACGATCTCTAGGTTGAGTTCAGGATGTTGCTGTCTTAGCTGAGCGAGGTTGGGCAATATCAATTGCGTAGCGAGGTTTTCTGCTGTGGCCAGACGCACCGTACCAGAGATCGCTGTATCCAATGCTTGCTTAGAAAACCCAAGCATAGCCGCTTCCATTTGCTCAGCATGGGCGACCAACGCTAGACCTTCCTCCGTCAGTTCATAGCCAGTTTGCGAGCGTATGAAAAGCGCGATACCAAGGGCTTTTTCAAAGCGCTCAATACGACGCGACAAGGTTGCAATGCCTAATTCCAGCTGCTGGGCCGCCGCAGTGAGTGTGCCGGATCGCGCCAGCGCCAGAAAGACCCGCGAATCGTCCCAGTTCAATGCACTGCTTTCCATTTTTGAAAACCTATATTGATTTTTTGGCTGCATATTCGGTGTGTGAAAAATGCCATGCTACGCCTCTCAACGTCAAATATACAGAGGTGGTTATGCATTCGGATCGTTATCAAATAGGTTGGCAAAAACTAGCAGAGATCGATGGGGCGCAAGGTGAGAAAGTGATTCAAGCGATGGAAGGTATTGCGCCGGACTTTGCGCGCCTACTGATCGAATTTCCCTTTGGGGATATTTATAGCCGAGAGGCGTTGGATCTAAAGTCTCGCGAGATCGCCACGATCGCAGCCTTGGCGGCGATGGGTAATGCTACGCCCCAGCTAAAAGTTCATATCCATGGTGCTTTGAATGTCGGGTGTTCGCCCCAGGAAATCATTGAAGTGATGATGCAAATGGCGGTCTATGCGGGGTTTCCTGCAGCACTCAATGGCTTGTTTGCTGTTCAAGAAGTCTTGCAAGAGCGAGGCTTAAATCCAGACTCGGCACCGTTGCCTAGCAAGCAGTCGTTATCGACTCTGGCTGGCGGCTACTTCGCCACAGCTGAGCTTGCAATCACCGATGCTAGTCGAGTCGAAGAAACTAAAGCCGCTCTTAAGCAGCTATGTGAGCAAACACGTACTGAGCCCGGCTGTCGCTTATTTGAGCTGCATGAAAATCCAGATGAACCCACTCAGCTTTTACTATGGGAATGCTTTGCCACGGAAGCAGATTTTCATAAACACCATGCGATGGACTATACCAAGGCTTACATGGAACGAGGATTGACCCAAGTAAAACGCTTGTATCATAGCGACTTAGTGCGATAAGTGCGCGGGTGCTCGACTCCTGACAGAAACTGACAGCGTAATGTTTTATGTTATACCCAACTGTTAAGGAGTCGATGCTATGTCAGAAAAGCAAACAACCTTGGATAAGGAAAATAACACTAACTCAACGCCACGCTACTGGGTCGCGGTAGCCAGCGCCGATCATGTGGCGCGAGGCTATGCTGGCGGTTTTATGCAGGTTTGTCATGGTAAACAAGGGCCGTTAAAACGCGTCAAACCTAATGATTTGGTCGTATATTACTCCCCCACGTTTACTTACCAACAGAAAGACACCTGCCAATCATTTACCGCACTTGGGCACGTTACTAGCGCTGAACCTTATCAAGTGGTGATGAGTGAAAACTTTATGCCTTACCGCCACGACGTAGCATGGCTTAGCCGGCAAAACTGTCCGATCCGCCCACTGCTACAAACCTTAAGCTTCACCCGTGACAATCCCCGTTGGGGTTATCAGTTTCGCTTAGGGCTGTTTGAAATCCCCTTCGAGGATATGCAAGTCATCGCACATCAGATGGGAGTAGAATTATCTGTTGTTTGATACTTGAATTACATGAACATCCAACTGTGTAACAGTCTGCCTGGCATGAAAGCAAAAGCGCCCGCAATAATAATCCCACCTAGGTAGACACCAATCATATTACCGATATGCGCTCTAAGATTGTTACGTCGTATAGCGATGAGGCCCAAGGGGATACAGAGCAAAACCAGCATACTGAATAGGTGGATAAAACCAAAATGCCCCAGCAAAGTAGGGCCTATTTGTGCAGGCATAAGTAGAGAAATTATCGCTGTGAGCATCATAAAAACCATATACAGCTTACCTAGGCGTTTATGTCGTGGGGTCCCTTTTTTTGCCAGCAGAATAAATGCGCCAATTAAAAAGGGCGGAATCACGGTTGCAAGATGTAAATAGGCGAGCTGAAGGTAAGTCATGTAAACAATCCGCTGTTCAATATTTTGATATCACTACCTTAGAATGATTATGGTTGAAGTTGCAGTGATTTCTAGTTGGAAGATATTCCTTACTGTTTTTCCGAACAAAGATCTGTCATTTTTAATTAGAGAGATGTCTGGGTAACCCCACTGATATCAACGCAGTTAAAGCAATAAACCCTGTCGAGACCCAGAGACACACCGCTAAGCCGTAATCTTGATATAACCAACCAGAAAGCAGGGTGCCGATCAGGCGGCCCATGGCGTTGGCCATATAGTAAAAGCCTACGTCGAGGGAGACGCCGTCTTTGCCAGCGTAACTGACGATCAGGTAGCTGTGCAGGGAGGAGTTGATGGCGAACACGGCACCGAAGGCAAGCAGGCCTGCGATCACGGCGAATTCAATCTGCCAATTGAAGGTCAGTGCTAAGGCAATTGCCGCGGGGATCACGCCAAGCGCCAGCGCCCAACCAAGAGCTTGGCGGCCGTCTGGCACTTTGCCAGAGGCCTTACCCGTAAAGCGAGGCGCAAAACCTTGGACGATGCCGTAGGCAATGATCCAAAGTGCTAGGAAACCGCCGACGTACCAATGATCCCAGCCAAAGGTGCTGGCTAAGAAAACAGGCAGTGCGACCACAAACCACACATCCCGCGCACCGAATAAGAATAGGCGTGCCGCCGACAGGTAGTTTACGGCACTACTTTTAGAGAAGATGTCGCCAAATTTGGGTTTATTTTTGGCTTTTCCGAGATCTTTCTTAAGCGAGACGAGGCTTGCGATCCATACCAAAGTCAATGCAACGGCCATACCTAAGATCGCGCCTTTAAAACCAAACAGACTCAGTAACGCGCCGCCAAGGAAAAATCCTACACCTTTTAGCGCGTTTTTAGAGCCGGTGAGCAGCGCGACCCATTTGTACAATTGGCCTTGGGCATCGCTAGGCACTAACAGCTTAATCGAGCTTTTCGCGCTCATTTTGTTTAAGTCTTTGGCAATGCCAGACAGTGCCTGCGCGCCCATCACCCAAGGAACGGTTAACAAACTTGCGGGCACCAGCAGCATACTCAACGCCACGATCTGTAAAAACAGCCCGATATTCATGGTACGGTTTAAGCCAAGACGCGCCCCAAGCCAACCGCCGACGAGGTTGGTGATGACGCCAAAAATCTCATAGAACAAAAACAGCATCGCGATTTCCAGCGGGCTATAACCCAACCCGTAGAAATACAGCACCACCAACATACGCAGCGCGCCGTCAGTTAAGGTAAACGCCCAGTAATTCCCTGTGACCACCATATATTGGCGGATCGCTGGCGAAAGGTTAGCTAACAGTGTCATTAAACTTTCCAAACATTATGTGTGATGCTTTTTATAGACGCTTGGGTTATGACAAGCACCTAGCCCATGGATGGGCGATCCAACCGTCACGCCCATGGATGTGCGTCGGTCGGTGCTGTCATAACCAAGTGTCGATACTCCGAGTGACTTATAAAGACTACAGAGTCCGGTCGTAGGCTGGATTTATCTAAGCAAACTAACTAAGCCTGATCCAAGCGACCAACCATGCGCATCAGCTCAGCGGTGCGGTTGGCGTAGCCCCATTCGTTGTCGTACCAAGCATACAGTTTTACCTGCGTACCGTTGATGACCATGGTAGATAAGGCGTCGATCACGCTTGAGCGTGGGTCGGTTTTGTAATCCACCGATACTAGAGGACGCTCTTCGTAACCAAGGATGTCTTTGAGCTCGCCTTCGGCGGCTTCTTTGAGGAAGCTATTTACTTCCGCTTCCGTCGTCGGGCGGCTGACTTCAAATACACAGTCCGTCAAAGAAGCGTTTGCTAACGGAACACGCACGGCGTGGCCGTTTAGCTTGCCTTTCAGCTCAGGGAAGATATGGGTGATCGCCGTCGCTGAGCCGGTTGTGGTTGGAATTAAACTGGCGCCGCAGGCACGGGCACGACGCAGGTCTTTGTGCGGTGCGTCCAAGATAGTTTGTGTGTTGGTGATGTCATGGATCGTGGTCATGGAGCCGTGTTGGATGCCCAGCTTTTCATGAATCACTTTGACCACTGGTGCAAGGCAGTTGGTGGTGCAGGACGCGGCGGTCACGATGGGGTGCGTCGCAGGATCGTACAGATCATGGTTGACGCCCATAACGACGTTGAGCACACCGTCTTCTTTCACGGGAGCGGTAACCACAACACGTTTCACACCTTGGTCTAAGTAGGCTTGCAGCAAAGCTTTGGTTTTCATCACACCACTGGCTTCGATCACCACATCACAGCCTGACCAATCGGTTTCACCGATACTTTTGTTCTGGGTGCAAGGGATACGCTTGCCATGGATAATCATCTCATTGCCTTCAGCCGTGGCTTCGTGTTGCCAACGGCCGTGAACCGAGTCGAACGTGATGAGATGTGCCAAGGTTGCTGCGTCACCGGCAGGATCATTAATGTGGACAAACTCCACATCATCCCAGTCAAACGCCGCACGGAAAGACAGGCGTCCCATGCGTCCAAATCCATTGATACCTACTTTAATTGTCATAATGAAATCTCGAATCTTATTGTGGGAAGTGTTAGTTGCAGCAGCTGTTTGTGCGCTCTGGGCGGTCGCCCATCATCTCTAATCGGGCTAGATCCGCAGCGATGATTTCTAAGTTCTCGTTGGCGGTCACTTGAAGCACCAGCTTGGCCCAATCCGGTAGCGTCTCGTTGATGCTGTAAAACACCCATTGACCTTGGCGGCGGTCGGTCAATAAACCGCAGCCACGTAGTTGAGCGAGATGTCGAGAGACTTTGGGTTGGCTTTCGTCGATGGCCTGCATCAACTCACAGACGCACAATTCGCCTTCGAGCTGAATCAGCAACATGCTACGAAGACGTGTGTCGTCCGCGAGGCATTTATAAAATTGGATGGGACTGATATCCATTTCTGGGGCAGTTGTCATAGGCACTTTTTAACCATATCTGTTTAATCAAATATATGGATAAAAATATATATCGGAAATCGAATGTTTGGAAGCGCCAGATAAGCATTTTTTATCTATCTGTGTCTCTGACGCTCGTCCATTAGATTAAACCAGCCAAGCCTTCACTTGGTCGGTGTGGGGGATGGAGCCAGAATGCTTCAGCTGCTCGTCAATGACCACAGCGGGTGTGCTCATGACGCCATATTGTAAAAAGACTCGGGCGTCAGTTTCTTTCGTGACGCTGACTTCGACACCTTGATCCGCAGCAATACGCTCGATCAGTTCGGCTGTTTTTTGGCACTTTGTGCAACCACTTCCGAGAACTTTGACTTGTTTCATAGCCACCTCATAAGAAAGAAGAAAATCCATTAAATAGCCATCCCACCAAGGTGAAAGACAGCAACAACATCACAAACACAGTCGCCAGCAAACGCCACTGCATTACTTGTTTCAGTAAGATAAATTCAGGGAAACTGGCCGCTACGGTACTCATGCAAAACGCTAACGTCGTGCCGATTGGTAAACCGTTTTGAATCAAGCTTTCCATCACTGGAATGACGCCCGTGGCATTAGAGTAAAGTGGAATGCCCAGTACCACGGCTGCTGGCACCGTCCACCATTGACCATCCCCAAGGTATTGCTCGATCCAACCATCGGGTACAAAGCCATGCAACGCTGCACCTAGGCCGACACCGATAATGACCCACTTCCATACGCGACCAAAAATTTCTAGGGTTTCATCTTTGGCAAAACGATGGCGTTCCGCCATGGACAGTTTTTCAACTTCTTGCTGATCGGGTAACTGAGTGTTTTGCCCTGCGGCTAAGGCTTTCTGGGCAAAGGATTGCAGCCAGCGCTCAGCCTTGATCGCGTCTAAAAAGGCGCCGCCTAGAATTCCAACGGTCATGCCGACGATGATATACAGCACGGTGAATTTCCAGCCTAACAAGCTCATCAGCAATAACACCGCCACTTCATTGATCAAAGGTGACGTTAGCAAGAATGACATGGTAATACCCACTGGAATCCCTGCAGAGGTAAAACCCAGAAACACGGGAATGCTGGAACAAGAACAGAACGGCGTAATGGCCCCAAAGCCGGAGCCGAGCACGTAGCCCGCGGCGCGGTTCTTACCCGCCAAATAGTTGCGCACACGCTCGACATTAAGCGAGGCACGCAGCAGAGCGATCACGTAGATCATCACCACCAGCAAGACGTAAATCTTACTGACGTCTTCGATAAAGAAATGCACGGCATCACCGGTTTTCGTCGCAGGGGCGAGGGACAGCACGTCAAATGCTAACCAATCCGCAAAGCGGGTGAAGACTTCAAACATGACTTGCCTCTGCTTCAAATGGGATACGTTAATGGTAATGACCAAGTATCAGCATAAGGGAGAGTCAGTAGGGTGGCACTGATAAATCCTACTTATCTTGAGTTAAAGCAAGTTTTAAATAGGTGGTGAATAAGGACAGGTCTGGGAGACTTGTAAAATCAACTGTCGAATCCAGCGGCGCAATGGGTCAGCATGGGTGCGTTCATGCCAGACTTGGAACAAACGCACATTGGGAATTTCGATAGGAGGCTCATGAACGCGTAATTTTGAATTCTGCGCCGCGGCACTGTTGGCCACATGATCGAAGCAGGTTGAGATCATTTCTGGGCGATATTGGATCAAATGCATCGGCGATAGATGACTTGATAAGCCCGCTACCACATTGCGTTTCAAGCCTTGTTGTTCCAGTTGTAAATCAATATCGCTGATTAAGTCGCCATTGACTGAGATAACCACATGCTCGCATTTTAAATAGGCGTCTAAATCTAGGGTGTCGCCAATGTAAGGGTTATCCATTGAGGACAGGACGCGATAGGGCTTCTCGCCAATCAGCTGCTGGCGCATGGTGTCTGGCAGATCGGTATAGAACCCTGCGATAGCGAGGTCACACTGACCATTTTCCAATTCATTACGCGGTAATTCTCCGCGGGTGTTACGAATCACGAAGCGCACATTCGGCGCACTTTGTTTGACGTTATCCAACAAGTGGGCGAGATAGCACATTTCAAAGTAATCATGGGTATAAATGATGATGCGATCATCACGATGCTCAAAGTCGGGTTCGATCTGAGTGCTGTAAAAGGATTCTAAATTTGGGATCAGCTCCCCCAATTGACGTGCTAGATCGTGCGCCTTAGGCGTGGGAGTCAAACCGCGAGGGGCTTTAATAAACAGCGGGTCGCCCCATTCGTCGCGTAATTTATTGAGTTTGTGACTCAGAGCAGGTTGGCTAATGGACAGCAACTTTGCGGCCCGTGAAGCGTTACGCTCTTGGTACAGCACATGAAACAGCAATAATAGATTCAGGTCGCGACGTAGAATATTCATAGTGATTACCTAATAAAAAACCGATGCAGACTCTAAGCCTGCATCGGTGGATGGTAGCATGTTGCTGCGTGGGCCGTATTAGTAGCGTGCCAGCCAGTGCGCATAAGGTGCTGGTAGTGTCCAAGAAGGCTTGTCAACGTTCAGTGCTTTGGCTAATTCGTAGGTGTAATGCGGGTTTGACAAAAACGCTCGGCCAATCAGAACTTGGTCCATTTGACCTTCCACAATCGCGCGCTCGGCATCATTGGGTTGTTCAAAGCCCCACGCTGACGACACCGGTAGACCCGTTTCACGGCGTACACGCTCGGATACTGACGCTAACATCGCGGGGCCCCAAGGAATGTTCGTTTCTGCAATGGTAAAGCCCACGCTCACACTCAGCATGTCTAAGCCTTGTTCTTTCATCTGCTGCACTAACCAGATACTTTCTTGCAACGTTTCTTCGTCGCGGCCATCGTATTCTAGAACGCCAAAGCGTGCGGTCAGAGGCAAATGCTCTGGCCAAACTTGACGCACGGCTTTAAGGGTGTCGAGTAGGAATTTACTGCGGCCTTCTTTGTCACCACCGTATTCATCGGTACGCTGGTTAGTGTGAGTAGAGAAGAACGACTGCGCTAAGTAGCCGTGGGCAAAGTGCAGTTCAAGCCATTCGTAACCTGCATCGAGTGAGCGTTGTGCCGCATCTACGAAGTCTTGTGTCACACGCTCGATATCTGCTTTGGTCATTTCTTGCGGTACTTTATTTAAATGACCGCCAAAAGGCAGGGCGGAGGGTGCGATGGTTTGCCAGCCACGTGGATCGTCTTCGGCAATGTGATCATCACCGTCCCATGGACGGTTGGCGCTGGCTTTGCGGCCGGCGTGGGCAATTTGAATCCCCGGCACACTGCCATTGGTCTTGATACCTTGTGCCACCTTAGCCAAGGCGTCTGCTTGTTCAGCGTTCCAAATACCCAAACAATTCGGTGAGATACGACCTTCAGGGGAGACCGCCGTGGCTTCCACGATCACCAAGCCCGCACCACCGCGGGCAAGACCTGTGTAATGCACGTAGTGCCAATCGTTCGCCACACCTTCTTCGGCGCTGTACTGACACATCGGTGGAATAGCAATGCGATTTTTAAGCGTGATGCTTTTTAGCGTAAAAGGCGTAAATAACTCAGCCATGGTTTATGCTCCTAAAATGGTGGTTAGGCTGGCGGAATGTCGTCGGCCAGCAAGAATGTAAGTTCTATAATAGGGATTCTTTGATATTCATAAATTTATATTTTTAGATAACTGCTATTCGGAAAATGGATATCTTATTTAGTAAAAGGTAGGCGGGATGAAAACATGGATTATTTTGCTGGTGGCGATTGTGTCAGAAGTGGTGGCTACGTCTGCTTTAAAGGCCAGTGATGGCTTTTCTAAACTGGGACCTAGTGTATTGGTGGTGGTCGGTTATGGGGTGGCGTTTTACTTTTTATCTCTCACATTAAAGGTGATGTCAGTCGGCATCGCTTACGCTATTTGGGCGGGATTGGGGATTGTACTCACGGCTGTCATCGGTTGGTTTTTGTTCGATCAAAAGCTAGATATGGCAGCGCTGCTGGGGATGGGTCTTATTATTTTGGGAGTAATTGTGATTAATGTGTTCTCCAACGCAAGTGGACATTAATTCGTCGCAAACAGGATAGTGAAGCGGTCTACCTAGGCGTAACTTGCGCTAAGTCAATTTGGCATATTAGAGGTACTCTATGTTTAGCTTATTAAGCAAATACCAATGCGCAAAAGATTTGGGTCTACCCGTTGCTGCGTTTATCCTACTGCTAATTTTTAGCGCACTCTTCATTCACTTTTGTCCAGAAAGTGGTTGGTCTACTGTGGTTGCCTTTTTGCCATTGATCCCTGCGATCTGGGCAGTACGCACTACCGTTCGTTTGGTAACCTTGTTGGAAACGGCACAGCAAGTTAAATTGTTGGTGAATTTCGCAACGAGCTTTGTCATTGTCGGTCTTTTGACGTTCACTTACGGTTTCCTATCATGCTTCGCGGATTACCCGAGCCTACCTTTGATTTTGGTAGCGCCGCTGATGGTTGTTGTTTGGGTCGCCACCAATGTTGTAATGTGCCGTCGTTGCAAGTAAACCGTTAGACGTTTCATTTTTTCTGGCGCTTAGCGCCGCGTTTTTTCTGCCGAATTGCCGCCTCCCCGGACTTAATGGACAACCTGCAATTGCCTTGCGCAAGTTTCGGGTTGTCCTACCGGAACACTTATAGCAAAGTAGGGTCTTTTAGGATTGCTAAAATGGCCAGCTTGCTTAGCCTGTTTGTCCTTGCTGCCCTGTGGGGAAGCTCTTTTCTGTTTATGCGCATCGCTGCAAACCCACTGGGGCCTGCGCTGATGATCGAAGCGCGTATTGTCTTAGCGGCGCTCACTTTGTTGATCATTGCCTTGCTGTTGCGTAAGCGCTTAGCGTTCTTTTCCCACCCCAAACACTATTTTATCCTAGGTCTGTTCAGTACCGCGTTACCCTTTGTATTAATTGCTTATGCGGCGCAAACTTTGAACGCATCAACCCTTTCAATTTTAAACTCTACCGCGCCGATTTGGGGGGCGTTGATCTCAGTGGTGTGGGGCGGCAATCGTTTAACCAAGAAATTTATCATGGGCTTGGCGCTGGGGGTGTTAGGGGTGTTTGTCCTAGTCGGCAAAGAAGCTCGCCTAGTTGGGTGGGACGCTGCACTACCAATGCTGTGTAGTGTATCTGCCGCGTTTTGCTATGGTATTGCGACGAACTACACGAAAATTGCGCCGAAAGTGTCGTCTTTTAATAATGCCCACGGCAGCATGTGGGGCGCTGCGCTACTCTTGTTACCCTTTGCTCTGTTAATGCCCGCTAGAGAACCGTTGACATGGGAGATTGGCTTACCCGTTATTATGTTGGGGGTCTTTTGTACCGGTGTGGCCTACATTTTGTACTTCCGCTTAATCGACGATATTGGCGCCGCTTCTGCCTTGTCGGTGACCTTTTTAGTGCCGGTGTTTGGTATCCTGTGGGGACATCTGTTTTTAGGGGAACCTGTGGGCTGGAACACACTCATAGGTACATTGCTGGTACTTTCGGGTACCTCTTGGGTGACGGGATTCTCTGTTACGCAACTGATTAAAAACGCGCGCTCTGACGGTGTATAAAGATTACAAACAAGGAACATAATGTGTCATTTGAAGATAAATTAATGAAGGCTCATGCCGAGTTACAAGCACAGGGTGTTTGGCTATCCAATTACAAGCCGCCGATGTTTAGCCTGCTGCGCATGTTGGGCATTAAGGTTCCGCCACCGTATTATTTAGGCTTTCACCTGAATGCCATCATCGCCTTTTGGTACTTTGCAACCATCATTTTCTTGGTGATGTATTTTGGTATTTTGGGTAGCGCTGATACGTGGCAAACGGCCATGGATAAAGCCGCAGTCTGGGGTATTGTTTATGGTATAGGGATGGCGACTTTTTATGCGTTCCGACGTCGCAAGCTGCCACTTAGCGATTGGTCGTCACTTTAACTTATTTGTTTAATAAGGATTTTTTATGTCTAGTAAAGTCTACTGTGTTGCGCAGTTTCTGCCTAAAGAAGGCCAAGAACAAGCACTGTTTGAAGTACTGCAAAGCCTTGAGCCCAATACGCTACGTGAAGACGGCTGTATTCAATATCGCGTGACACGTCACATCGTTAGCCCGTTCGCCGAAGGCAAAAGTTTCCCGATTGCTTTCCATGAGCAATGGGCGGATATGGCGGCGTTTGAAGCACACTGTCAGCGCAAAGAAATCGCCGCGTTCTTTGAAAAATACTGCCAAGCAGAAGATGGTCTAGCGGCGGATTGGAATGTGTGTATTTACAGCGATGAGCCGGAAAACTTCGACGCGCCTGTTTTTGAGTCATTAAGTAACTGAATACTTTCTTCTGTGGGGGCGCAAATCACTCGATTTCGCCCCTGCTTCTTACCGATATACATCGCTTGATCGGCTCTCTCGATCAGTTTTTCTAAGGGTTCTTGAGGCTGAGCAATGGCAATGCCGATGGTGACGCTGATATTGAGGGCCTCACCACTTTCCATAATAATGGGTGTTTCGTTTAAAAATTCACGTATGAACTCTGCTTGGGCGTGTGCGGTATTGGCATCAGGTACGTTGCAGGCAGTAATAATGAATTCTTCGCCACCGTAGCGATACATAGATTGTCCCGGTGCGAGTAAGTTGTGTGTCTGTACGACTAGATGCTGTAGCACTTTATCGCCGATATGATGGCCGTAGAAGTCATTAATGGATTTAAAATGGTCGACGTCTATAAACATCAATGCAAGCTGCCCCTGACATGTAGGACGCTTACGAGCAAAATCTTGTTCCAAGCGTTGACGCAGTGGTAAGCCAGTCAAATTATCAACTTGGGTATAGTGATGAATTGCATGAGTTTTAAAGTACGCTAAATGCTCTAAAAGCTCTGCTTGAGTCCTTTCAAAAAGATCGAAATCTTGTTCTTTGCCCGGCAGCCCTTGGCTAATGGGGCCCGCAATATTGCGGATGGCATCGTGCATTTGCTTGTGAACGTGTGACAGCTGTTTACTGCGCTCGGCATGCAGGGCGTTAAAAGCAATGTTATGGCTCTCAAGGAACTGACCAAACAGACATAATTCATGGGCATTCTTTTGGACGACATCCGCACAGAGATCGGTGCGGAGTACCGCTGCTCGCAGTATTTTTCGAGACCAGTCGAGGTGGGCACCTTGCGCCGCATCTAAGGCCGCGACGAATTCTTTTGCGTCAAAGTTCAGCACATTGATTCCACACATAACGTTAGAATGTTCTCAAAATACTAACGTAAAACTAGGGCGTTTGTTCAACAAACAACGAATTTATTTGTGTTAAGTCAGAGTCATCGAGATAGAGGAATGGGTAAAAATTTCCCGCCAGCGACAGGTGTCGCTGGCGGGGGAAAAAACGCTAGCCCGATTAGACTTGCTGCACACATGCAATTCAATTGTGTGGGGTAAGCTACCCAAACCAGTAAGCCAATCCAGCGCGCTGGGAGTAGTAGTTAATTAAGGCGAATGAAGCAGGTAACGAAGTTCACTTGTTTCACGTCTCTGCTTGGCAACACATTAACTAACCATGAATGTTATACTATAACATTTTATTTCGTTGCAACTTCTTTTGTTCAAAAAAACAATCCCCAGCACGATGGCTGGGGGTTGGCTGGTTGCAGGGACGTGAGCAAGTTTACGCGTCCAAACGAATCACTCGATCACAGCGCTTTTCAATCAGATCTGGATCGTGACTAACTAGCATCACGGCGCAGCCGTTTTGCTTAGCCACATCGACCAAGAGCTGGCTCACTTCTTTGGCGGTAATCGGATCAAGCCGTGAAGTCGGTTCATCGGCAAACAAAAACACCGGATCCAAAAGCAAGGCACGAAGCATACAGAAGCGCTGTAACTCACCGCCAGACACGCCTTCAGAGTTACGCTGTAGTAACGCCTCATCTAAGCCAAGTTGCCGCATTAAGGGCGCAATACGAGCGCGATCAATCTTGTGCAGTTTCACCGTGTCTTCCAGCAAGGTTGCCAGCGATACCGCACGACTGACCGCCGCTGTTGGGTCTTGGTAAAGCTTTTGCCATTGATGCAGTGGTGCTTGGCTATGGCGTAAAATGGTTCCTTCCATGGCTTGATGCACTCCCAGCAGGGTATCGCCTAAGGTGCTCTTACCACAGCCGCTGTCGCCGACTACGCCGACCACTTCCCCTTGGTGGAGTGTGAAGTTGAGGTGTTTGGACAAGGCTTTATTGCCACGTCCAATTGTCAGGTCCTGCACCTCGACCAAAGGGGTTTTATGGGAGCTAGCGGGCGTTTTGTCTGGCCAGTTGACCGGATCGGCTTCGATTAAGGCTTTGGTAAATGGATGTTGAGGCGCCGAGAGAATGTCACTGGTGTTGCCTTGCTCTAGCAGTTCACCAGATTTAATCACCATCATACGGCCACCGATCTGGCGGGCGACGGCCACATCATGGGTAATGGTGATCAGCGCACCTTGTTTGGATTGGCTCATCAATTGTTGCACCACTTGATCCCGTCGTGACACGTCTAAGCCTTTGGTTGGCTCGTCGGCCAGCAGAACTGGCGCTCCACCGGCCATAGCGCAGGCAATGGCAACACGCTGCGCCATACCGCCCGACAACTGATCAACACGCTTGTGGCCGCTGTCTTGCAAGCCTTGCAAGGCCAGAGTATAGGCGGCTTTTTGCTGTGCATTGGCAGCGGATTCGCCTGCCACCATACGATAGGTTTGTTCCAGTTGTTGCTGGGCCCCCATTAGTGGGTCGAGCGAATTCCAAGGCTCTTGAGGTAGCATACTAATACGACGCCCCCAGAAACGTTGACGTTGTTTAGCATTAACTTCCTCGCCAAATAAAGTGACGCGACCTTCTGTGCGTAGGCTGTTTGGCAAATTGCCCATAATGGCTTGTGCAAGCAAGCTTTTACCGGAGCCCGTTTGCCCCAAAATAGTCAGCCGTTGGCCTTTTTCAAGGGTCAAACTAATCGGTGCTAAAAGCTCAGTATTACCTGCGTAAACGGCTAGGTTCTCGATATGAATCAAACTCATTGTGTACGACCTCGTCCCATTAGATGACATGCCAGCACCACAAGTGCTAGTAACAACAACGGCTGAGCCAGCAGCCAAGGCGCGTCACTGTAGTAGGGGAAGTGCTCCACAATCATTAAACCAAGCTCGGCCAACGGTGGCTGAATGCCAACGTAGACAAAGCCAAGGGACGCCATCATCAAGATGGCATTGGCCGCACCAAATGCGGCGATGGTAAATAGTTGCGGAGCGATAGCAGGCCAGTAGTGGCGACGGAAAATATACCACTGACCGAAGCCCATTAACTTAGAAGACTGCACTTCTGGGGAGCGGGTTAAACGCTGCGTAATGGCGCGACTGACACGGAAGTACTCGATCCATTGAATCAGAGAAATCGCCACGTATAGCATCCAAAATGACCCCGGTACAATGGCGGCAAAAATCAGTACTAAGACTAAGCCAGGTAATGCCAAAATCATGGTGACAAGGGCGTCTAGTCCGCGATCCAGCCAGCGTCCGCCCGTCGCTGCAAGCACACCAGCGGTCACGCCAATCACTGCGGAAGTGAGGACACACAAAGCTGCCATCATCAGCGATAGTTGCAGGGCATCGGCCAGACGAATCCACATGTTACGACCGAAATGATCCGTCCCTAGCCAAAATTCACTATTCGGTGGCGTTAAGATATGGTTTAGGTCCTGCGCTGTGGCATCGCCATTTTGCAACATTGGGCCAAAGATTGCGTAGGCGACCAACAGCAGCAACAATCCTGCGCCAGTTTTTTGTGTACGACTCAAGGACGATATCATGCGAGCTGGCCTCCACGTGGATCAAGATAGTGACAAGCAATATCGACTAAGGTGTTCATGACAACAAACAGTACGCCCATCATTAAGGCCGCGCCTTGGATTAAAGGAATATCGCGAGCGAAAATCGCATGTGCTAAGCCATGACCAATGCCCGGCCAAGAGAATAGGGATTCGATCATGACCACGCCCTCGACCACTGTGATTAATTGAATACCGAGAAAGGCGACTACGGGTACGGCGATGTTACGAGCACCGTGATGCATAAACGTTTGGCTTGGACTCAAGCCCTTCATCCGAGCAAACTCAAAGAAAGAGCTACCGAACACGCGTCGTGCTTCAGTGTGTACCACACGGTTTGAAATGGCGGCTAAGCTCAGAGCCAAAGTCAGGGCGGGTAAGACTAAGTGAGCGGGGGTACCAAAGCCTGCAACGGGGAACAAATTCCACTCTAGTGCAAACATAATGATCGCCAAAAGTCCTATGACAAACACGGGAACGGCGCGTAACGTCGTCGAAACCATCAATAAGGAACGATCTAGCCAGCCACCTTTAAAGGCGCTGGCAAGGCCGAGTGGGATAGCAATCAGAATCGACAGTAGAATACCTGCTACAGCTAATACAACCGAATGCCCTAGCATGTGCCACAACTGAGTAGCCACCGGCTCGCCACTGACCAAAGAGTTGCCTAGATTCCAACTCAAGAGGTCGGTAAACCACTGCCAGTAGGCGCTCCAAGCACTGTGGTTAAGTCCCAGTTCTTCACGCACCAGATCGGCTGCACGGTTATCGACGGCGTCCATGCCATAGCGGCTGGCGGCGATACGATAAGCCATATCCCCTGGCAGCGAGCGCATCAGAATAAAGGTTAAGGTGCCAACTCCCCAAGAGACGGCCACCAATTGTAATAAACGTTTTAGAAGCAAAGCGCGCATGGTGATTATTTCACCCACGACAATTCGTTTAAGAAATAGCTGCGCTCATAAGGATCAAAGCGGAAGCCATCCAGTTTCTTCGTCACGGCCGTTTGCTGTACATAGGAGGCGACAGGAATCAAAGGTCTCTCGTCGTAGATCGCTTGGGCAATGGTTTGCGCCTTTTGACGGTAAGCATTTGCGTCGGATTCAGAGAGCAACTCATTTAGAGAGGTTTTGACGCTCTCGTTGTCCCAATTCATAGCGCCCCAATCGCCGCCTTTCTCGCCTGCTAGATCTTTTAGCAAAATACCCAGTGGATCTGCGATGGTGCCGTAGTTACGCGCCATTAATGCCGTATCCAATGAGTTGTCAGCATGGCCTGCTGGGATGGCGCTGGAGTTGGTGATGCTAACGTTCAGTTTCACGCCTAGCTGTCGCCATTGATCTTGAATTGCTGTCGCGACGGTAGTCAGCTCTGGGCGGTCCGCGTAAGTGATCATATCGATTTCGAAGAGTTTGCCATCTTTTTCAAGCCAGCCTTCGCTGTTTTCCTGCCAGCCCTGTGCGTGCAGCAAGGCTTTGGCTTGCGCTAGGTCCTGTTCGATATTCGTGTCTGCAAGGTGCCAGTCAGCCATATATGACGGCAAGATTTGCGCAGTGGCGGCCTCTGGGGCGCGTAACACGGCGGCGGCTATACCGCGACGATTCAGTGCTAAGCTAAGCGCTTGACGCGCTTCCACCGTCTTCATATCTGGGTGAGCCGCATTCACTTTCACGACTAAGGTACGGGGTAGATCAGAGCGGATGACGCTTAAGTTCGGCAGGCGCTTGAGCATAGGTGCGGCAGCGGGATCCAAACCAAAGACAATATCGGCTTGACCACTACGAGCCTGTAAAACGCGAGCTTCGGCGCGGTGTCCTGTGAGGTAGCGTACATACTCGACTTGTGCCGTTTGGCCCCAGTATTGGGGAAACTTCTCTACCACAAGGCGGTGCGGGGTATTGATTTCGTAGGTCCTAAAAGGACCGGTACCAATGACTTGAGTGGCAACACCGTCTGCACCAAAGGATTCCGGTGCTAGGATAGCGCTGGCATAGTTGGCCAATATAGCGCCAAGTGGTTGGTACGCAGTGCTAAGTTCGATATCGATATGTTGTTCGTCGACCACTTTAATATTGGTGACGGGCACACCTTGCCAAGCACCAGGCTTACTTTTGGCAAGATTGAGTGCGGCGACGACATCTGCTGCGGTCATAGGTTTGTCGTTATGAAAAACAACTCCGTCGCGTAGTGACAACCTCCAACGCTTGCCTTGCTCTAGGATTTGCCACTCTGTTGCCAAGCCTGGGATAAGATTTCCTTGAGTATCTACGTTCAGTAGCGTTTCGATCACTTGCATGCGAGTAAAGACATAGCCGCTGCGAGATGGGTCGATGCTTGAAAACTCAAAAGCAGCATTGATTTTAACGGTATTTTGTTCGGTTGGAGCTGCTTGCAGTGTGCTGGCAGCAAAAGTAAACAGAGTGAGAGCCCCGAAGGCAGTAGCTTTGACGAATTGCATGACGTGTATAAATCCTTAGCAAGATAAATCAGTTATGCAAATATGTTATGATATAACATAACTTTTGAGAACGGGTTTTAGTTAGAAATTTGCGTGAAACATTTTCATGTTTGTAACTAGCTGTAGGTGACTTTTGCCGATAAAAACGAGTTATTTATGAATCATAGGCACTTTGGCCCGAAATAGATGAAATTTTGGGTGGAGAGATGGTGAACTAATGTGTACAATTTTCGGTCGAAATTCTGATTTACGTCAAAGTTGATTATTTCGTGATCAACTTTGTCTGTCACAGGTCAATTACGTAGGTATCCAATTGTGGATGTGAAGCAAACAAACAACATGATGAGCAACTTTGGCGAGCTACGCCAGCCTCTTCAGTCACTGAAGTGGGCGGCTCGTCTGAATGCGTTTGTTTTGGCTATCGTAGCGGTGAACTTAATCATTTTCCCGCTAGGTGGCGCTTACGATCCGAGTGACTTTTTCCAAACGGTCTTTAAGGACCTCCCGCTTATCTCTCTGTATGCCTTTTTCGGTATTATCAGCCTCTTTGTGTTTGTCTACTGGTTATTCATGTCCAGTGGGCAATTTATGTTGCCGGAAAAAAACCGTCGCAACATAAAGCCACCCCGTCAGGTGGTTATTCGACAAGTCCATTACCGTACGGTATCTGCTTGTCGTGCACCCCCAGTTTCTGCTTAAAGAGTTTTGTTGAGCGTTAAATTCATTCTTTGGAATGAACTTAGTGTTCATGTGCTCTTTGGGCACGCGCAAAGCTCCTCCGCGGAAAAGTTACCGGCCTGAGCCGGTCTGAAATCCTGTCATCGTTTCGATGTCAGCCTACGTCAATCTAGGGTTAGAGGATGAATCTCTTGTTAACTCGTAACTTAAGTAAAGTCGCTTTGGCAGCACTAGTAGTTTTACTAGCTGGTTGTCAGGGTGGTGTGCTTGACCCGAAAGGACAAATCGGTGTGATGGAGAAGGAGCTGATTATTACAGCGACTATCCTGATGCTGCTTGTTGTGGTTCCGGTGATTCTCATGACACTTTACTTCGCGTGGAAATATCGCGAAGGTCGTGGTGAAGCATATGAACCAAAATGGTCACACTCCACTAAAATTGAAACCGTGGTATGGGTTATTCCAATTATCATCATCGCGATTCTTGGTGTAATCACTTACAAATCAACGCATGCGTTGAACCCATACAAGCCTATCGAATCTGACGAAGAGCCGATCACTGTTGAGGTGGTATCTCTTAACTGGAAATGGTTATTCATTTACCCAGATCTTGGTATCGCAACGGTAAATGAGTTGGCGTTCCCTGCGAATGTTCCAGTGAACTTCCGCATTACTTCAGCAGGTACAATGAACTCATTCTTCATCCCTCAATTAGGTAGCCAAATCTACTCTATGGCGGGCATGGAAACGAAACTTCATTTGATTGCTGATGAGCCAGGTACGTTCGATGGTATCTCTGCAAACTACTCAGGTCATGGCTTTACAGGCATGAAATTCGAAGCGATCGCGACACCAACTCGTGAAGACTTCCAAGAGTGGGTTGCTGGCGTAAAAGCAAACGGTGAAGCGCTAACAACTGAGCGTTATGAAGCGCTTGTAGAGCCAACTGAATACCACCCAGTTGAGTACTTCGGTACTGTTAAAGATGGTTTGTTCTTCGACATCATCTGGGAATACATGGGCGACATGGGTCGTATCGAATTTTACGGTAAGCCTGAATACGGTGCTGAGCTTCCTGAAGGCGTAATTCTGCCTCAGCGTGAGCGTACAGTCATTTCCCATGAGTCTGAGGAGGCATCTCACTAATGAATCTTCTAGGTAAATTGTCTTGGGACGCGATCCCTCATGACCCAATTGTCCTAGGCACCCTAGCTGTTGTAGCAGTCGGCGGCGCGGCATTGTTCGTGTTTATGACACTTGCTAAAAAGTGGGGCTGGCTATGGCGCGAATGGTTGACGTCTGTTGACCACAAACGCTTGGGTATCATGTACATCATTCTTGCGCTAGTAATGCTTGTCCGTGGTTTCGCGGACGCCATTATGATGCGTACACAGCTCGCTGTGGCAACCAATGGTTCGGAAGGTTATTTACCGCCGCACCACTACGACCAGATCTTTACGGCACACGGTGTCATCATGATCATCTTTATGGCGATGCCATTTATGATTGGTTTGATGAACATTATCGTGCCACTACAGATCGGTGCACGTGACGTTGCCTTCCCATTCCTGAACAACCTATCTTTCTGGTTGGCAGTGTCTGGTGCGTTGCTAGTAAACATCTCTCTAGGTCTTGGTGAATTCGCAATGACAGGTTGGGTAGCTTACCCACCATTGTCAGGACTTGAATTCAGTCCAGGAACGGGTGTGGATTACTACATTTGGGCATTGCAGATATCGGGTATTGGTACAACTCTAACGGGTGTTAACTTCTTAATCACTGTGCTTAAGATGCGTGCACCTGGCATGAAGTTGATGGATATGCCTATCTTTACTTGGACCTGTACTTGGGCCAACGTATTGATCGTAGCATCATTCCCAATCCTGACTGCTGCGCTAGCAATGCTAACGCTTGACCGTTACTTGGACTTCCACTTCTTCACCAACGACCTTGGCGGGAACTCGATGATGTACATCAACTTGTTCTGGGCATGGGGTCACCCTGAAGTATACATCCTGGTACTGCCTGCATTCGGTATGTTCTCTGAAATCGTATCGACTTTCTCGGGTAAGCGATTATTCGGTCACAAGTCAATGATTTACGCATCCGGTGTTATATCGCTTCTAGGCTTTATCGTATGGTTGCACCACTTCTTTACCATGGGTTCAAGCGCGAACGTTAACGCCTTCTTCGGTATCATGACGATGATCATCGCCATTCCGACCGGTGTAAAACTGTTCAACTGGTTGTTCACAATGTACAAAGGCCGCATCCGTATGGAAGTGCCAATGTACTGGGTAATTGGTTTCATGATCACCTTCTCTATCGGTGGTATGACTGGTGTACTACTTGCGATTCCAGGTGCGGACTACGTCCTACACAACTCTTTGTTCCTAATCGCTCACTTCCATAACACGATTATCGGTGGTGCAGTATTTGGTTACCTAGCGGGCTTCGCTTTCTGGTTCCCGAAAGCAATGGGCTTCCACCTAGATCCAAAACTAGGCAAAGTGTCTTTCTGGTGTTGGTTCATCGGTTTCTTCCTAGCGTTCATGCCACTTTACGTGCTTGGATTCATGGGTATGACTCGCCGTCTAAACCACACAGACAACCCAGACTGGAACGTTTGGCTATACATCGCAGCATTAGGTGCGTTTGTAATCGCTATTGGTATCGGTGCGTTCGTTCTTCAATTGATTCTTGGCTTCAAGAACAAAGACAAGAACTTGGACAAAACTGGTGATCCATGGAATGGCCACACTCTAGAATGGTCTCTAGCGTCTCCACCACAGTTCTACAACTTCGCGAAAATTCCGCATGTTGAAGACTTGGATGCGTTCACTGACATGAAAGAGAAAGGCACTGCTTACCAGCGTCATGCGAGCTACGAGCCAATCCACATGCCAAGCAACACAAATGCTGGTCCGATCATGGGTCTTCTAGCGACAGCTATGGGCTTTGCTTTGATCTGGCACATTTGGTGGTTGGCTGGTGCAAGCTTCATCGGCTTGATCGTTGCCTTCATTTGCCGTGCTTACGCAAGTAATACTGATTACTACGTACAGCCAGATGAAGTAGCACGTATCGAGAATGCACACCTAGATAACGTGGCGAAGGGGTAATAATGAGTACTTCTGCAACTGCGCATCACGATGCGCACCATGACGAACACCACGATACCGGACGTAATACTACGTTAGGTTTCTGGATTTACCTGATGACGGACTGCATTCTGTTCTCGTGCTTCTTTGCGACGTACGCAGTGCTGTTCATGAACACCGCAGGCGGTGTTTCTGGTAAAGATATTTTTGATCTTAATCTGATCGCAGGTGGTACTGCTGCACTATTGTTGAGCTCGATTACATTCGGCTTTGCAATGATCAGCGCGTACAAAAAGAGCAAAGGCGGCACGCTACTTTGGTTAGCTGTGACGTTCGTGTTCGGTGCAGCCTTCATCGCGATTGAGCTTTACGAGTTCAATCACTTGATCCATGCGGGTCACGGGCCAAGCACAAGTGCGTTCCTAACAGCGTTCTTCTCGCTGGTGGGTTTGCACGGTTTGCACGTAACTGCCGGTCTACTATGGATCACGATTATGTTTATCGATGTTGCTAAGCGTGGTCTTAAAGACCGCACTGTGACTCGCTTAGGTTGCCTAAGCTTGTTCTGGCACTTCCTAGACGTAATCTGGATCTGTGTATTCTCTTTCGTCTACCTAATGGGAGCTATGTAAAATGAGTCAACATGATCACGATGCGCATTCTCACGGTAGCGTAAGCTCATACGTAGTCGGTTTCGTACTATCCGTTATTCTGACTGTGATTCCATTCTGGGCAGTAATGACTAGTGCGTACGATCGTGCCACGTTGTTTGCAATTATCGTTGTAACAGCCGTAGTACAGATCGTTGTGCACTTGAAGTACTTCTTGCACCTAAACTTCACGAAAGAAGGCAAGATCGATACTCTGTCATTCATCTTTACGGCTATCGTTATCGTAATGGTCGTAGCGCTATCCATTTGGATTATCTACGAATCTGTTCTGATGATGATGTACTAGGCGAAGAAGCGTATGTTTAAGCGGATCTCATCGTCGCAAAAACCAGAGCAACATAGTGTGTTCGACCGTTACGTTAAAGTAACCAAGCCGGGCATTATTATGGGCAACTTGATCTCCGTAGCGGGGGGGTACTTCCTCGCCGCTCGCGGTGACATTGATTGGGTGCTAATGCTGGTGACCATCATTGGATTGTCATTGGTGGTAGCCTCTGGTTGTGCGATCAACAACTGCATCGACCGCGATATTGACGCCAAGATGCAACGTACTCGTAACCGCGTAACAGTTACTGGTGAAATGTCGCTGAAAGCGGCATTAGCACACGGACTGGTACTAGGCGTGGTTGGGTTTGGTTTACTTGCGTACTTCACGAATGAAGTCGCTGTGTTCTTTGCAGCATTCGGCTACTTTGTGTACGTAGGTCTTTACAGCCTGTACTTTAAACGCAATTCGGTTTACGGCACGTTGATCGGTAGCTTGTCTGGCGCGGTACCCCCAGTGGTGGGTTACTGTTCGGTGACAGGCCAGTTTGACGCAGGTGCGGCGATTTTGTTGGTAATGTTTAGTATTTGGCAGATGCCACATTCTTATGCCATTGCCATCTTCCGCTACAAAGACTACGCGGCGGCAGGTATTCCTGTATTGCCAGTGGCACAAGGCATTCAAAAAGCGAAACACCACATTGTTTTGTGGATCGCTGTTTTCGCGATTGCGAGTGCGATGCTGCCATTGACTGGCTACGTGGGTGTGGGGTTCATGGCTGTTGCTGCCTGTACTAGCCTTTGGTGGCTAGGCATGGCAATCAAAGGCTATCGTGCAGACATTGATGTGAACCGCTGGGCACGCCAAGTGTTCTTCTTCTCCATCATTACGGTCACGGCCCTAAGCATTACCATGTCGCTAGACTTTCGTGCGGTCGCCCCTGACTACCTAGTCATGCTGTCACACTAAGTCTTATTCGTTAAAAGAATCGAAAACGCCCCGCAGGGAAACCTGCGGGGCGTTTTTTATTATATGCTGGTAACACTTTATGAACTTATTTAAAGGGATGTACGATATGAAAAATTGGCTAATCGCTCTTTGCATTTTACCTTGCTTAAGCGCTGCGACCGAAGACTCGGTGGACTGTGAAAATCCCTATACCACGCTTGATATAAATTATTGCGCTGGAAGAGAGCTAGAAGAGGCTGAGGCGATGATGGAACAATATTACAAGGCGAGTCTGAAGCAACAGGAAGAAGATCTTGAAGTCGTCGACGCGATTAAATTGTCACAGCATGACTGGCTACAATACCGTGAATCATACTGCGATGCGATTTACAGCCAATGGCGCGAGGGTACTATTCGAGGGGTGATGCACTTGTCCTGTCAAAAGCGACTGACTCAACAGCGCACATATAACTTATGGTCAGACTTCCTCACTTACATGGACAGCACTGAGCCTGTGTTGCCAGAGCCTGTTTTTAACTAACTCAGCCTATTGTGAGTTCGCTATGCTTGTTTTGGCTACTGGGAAATAATTTCTCATTGCTTGCGGGCGAATTACTTGCTACAAATGTCTGCTATGAAACCTTTATTTGTAAGTCTATGCCCATTGTTGTTAACCACCACCGCGACCACTAAGGTGTTCGGGGGGTAGACTTTATTCTATTTTTAAAACCCTCTGAGCGGAGTCGCCAGAGGGTTTTTTTTATGCTTTTTTGTGCGCTTCGTTCAGAGTTACATAGGAGAAAAACCATGCAAACTCATCGCGAAATCGCGCAACAACTTGATCTTTTTCATTCTGATCCCATTGCCCCAGGGATGATCTTTTGGCATCCGAATGGCTGGCAACTGTTCCAAGATATTCAGGCGCATATTCGTTCCATTTATCGTCAAGACCGTTTTCAAGAAGTCCGTACACCGCAGTTTCTAAAAAAAGATTTGTGGGAAATATCCGGTCACATGGCAATGTATCGTGAAGCAATGTTCTTCGGAGGAGAGGCTGAAGGAGAGGAAGCTTCTTATGCCTTGAAGCCCATGTCTTGTCCTGCTCATATATTGCTGTATAAGCGAGGCATTCATAGCTACCGAGAGCTACCTCTCAAGTGGTTTGAGTTTGGCTTAGTACATCGTAATGAATCATCTGGCTCGTTGAATGGCTGCTTGCGACTACGACAGTTTACTCAAGATGATGCTCATGTTTTCTGTGCTTGGTCTCAGGCGAAAGAGGAAATAAAAGCATTCCTGCGACGAGCTAAACAAGTTTATCAAGCCTATGGCTATCGGCAGTTGCAAATAAAAGTATCCACTCGACCCGAATCGGCACTGGGGAGCGAACAAGACTGGGCAAGAGCAGAAGCAATATTAATCGAGGCTTGCCAGCAGTCCAGTGAGGAATATGAAATTCAAGTAGGAGAAGGTGCTTTTTATGGGCCTAAAATTGAGTTAGCTCTGGAAGATAGTATTGGGCGAATCTGGCAATGCGGCACAGTTCAGTTAGATTTTAACCTACCTGAACGTTTTGGCTTGGAGTTTACTAATTCCCAAGGGCAACCTGAACGGCCAATTATTCTGCATCAAGCTGTTTATGGCTCATTGGAGCGTTGGATTGGTATCTTATTAGAAGTCACTCAAGGCAAGTTGCCAGAGTGGATTCATCCGATGCCTGTGGCAATCATTCCTGTGGAAAGCTCGGCTGATGAGTACGCTCGACAGGTGGTTGCTCGGCTTTTGAGGGAGGATATAAACACACATATGGAGAGCGGTGATGGCTCTATTGGGAGAAAAATAAAGCGTTGCTATGCGGCTAAGATTCCAAATATTGTGATTGTAGGTGACCGAGAAGTGGGAGAAAACTCAGTCATGCTACGACGAGGAAAAGAGCAGGAGCATATGTCACTAGAAGCCTTTATAGCATTACTGAAACATCAGAGAGGACATTGATATGGAAGAGGATACCACCAGCTAGGCCACTGATTATTATCAGTGGCCTAATGCATATCAGTTCACTTAATGTTGCGATGATAGTAGCCGAGCCCGAGAAAGAATAAAAAAAGCCGCTATTGGAAAGACAAACAGCGGCATAAACGAGACAAACAGCTATAACAGTAAAACGCTTAGCTTTGTTTCGCCAAATCCAATCCGTGTAGCGCAAGGCGCTCAGGTTCCATCATATAGCGGTACAGGAACGCCGCTGTGAAACCACCAATAAACAGTGCGTAGTTCGCCAACGCTGTGAATACGAAGCTACAGAAGATCGCTACTATGCCTGCGATGACTAGGGCGTAAACACTCTTCTTGTTGATCCCGTTGTCGTACCAGTAAATGCCCTTGTCAGACTCTGTGTACAGTGAGTCGATATCAATCTTACCTTTCTTAATAAAGAAGTAGTCGACGATGATGATGCCGTATAGCGGACCGATCATGGCCGCAAGCACGTCTACGGTGTAGTGAATCACTTCAGGGTTGTTGAATAGGTTCCAAGGCATTAGCAATACTGAACCGAATGCGGCGATAAAGCCGCCCGCTTTGAAGCTGATCTTTTGTGGCGATACATTCGAGAAGTCAAACGCCGGTGCCACGAAGTTCGCGACGATATTGATACCCACGGTTGCGAAGATAAAGGTCATCGCACCCAATACTGTGATCATGCCAGAGTCTAGGCGACGAACCGTTTCCACTGGGTCAGTGATCATTTCACCAAAAACAGGGATTGATGCCGATACGATCACCACACTGAACACAGAGAACAGGATAAAGTTAAAAGGCAGGCCTAATAGGTTTCCGAACTTCAATTGCTTATAACTGCCACAGTAACGTGAGAAGTCACTGAAGTTTAAGGTTGGACCAGCGAAGTAGCCTGCTACCAAGGCAATGGCAATAAACATCTGCACGAAGGCATCCATACCAGATAGGCTGGCATCGCCAAGGGTAAAGCTGATGTTGTCCCAACCGGCTAGGTTCACCATATAGATACATAGAGCGAACATAGCGACATAGATGGCAGGGCCAGACCAGTCGATCACCTTACGAATCATGTCCATACCGAACATAAATACGATGCCTTGGATAATCCACATCGCGGTAAAGCCAATCCAACCAAGGTAAGAAAGATCAAGGAAGCTGTCATCGGCCAGCGTTTCCATACCTGGGAAGAAGTACAGCAACAGGATAATAAAGGAGCTGGACGCGAGGAAAGTTTGAATGCCGTACCAAACGACAGCGATCAAACCGCGAATTACCGCTGGGATGTTGGCACCGAATACGCCAAAGGACATACGAGCAATCACAGGGAAGGGGGCACCTGCTTTTTGTCCCGGTTTCCCCATCAAGTTGGCAAATACCAAAACGATTGAGATCCCCACTAACAAACTGATAAACACTTGGATGCCGTTAAGGCCTAAGGCAAATAAGCTGGCGGCGAACACGTAGCCACCAACACTGTGTACATCTGACATCCAAAACGCGAAGATAGAGTACCATCCCCACTTTTGTTCGGTATCTGGTTTTAGGTCTTCGTTACTGAGTCTAGGACTCACAGGTAGTTTATTGGTCATGCGAAGGGTTCCTGTTTTTGATTGTATACAATTGTTGAATACAATTACTGTGCCAAAAACTGAAACAACGGTTTCTTTGGGGTTTTTAGTTGAAATGAATTGTTTCAAAGTGCCTGAATGCACTGCATTTAGGCATGTTTAGAGAGTTGCGTACCATTTTTGTGCGCATTTTTTCCACTGTTTATAAGGGATGTGCATTCATGGACGACGTGTTATATTAAAAACCATGTATACAAAATTAAGGTTTTAATTGTATACAATTTTAGGTGACCACATTCATGTCGAATGACGAAAAGATTTATCAAAAAATTTTGAAAGCCATCGTCGAGCATCAATTGCCACCCGGTGCGCGATTGCCAGAAGATCGACTATCGGAAGCCTTTGGTGTCAGCCGCACTGGGATTCGTAAAGTATTGCAGCGTTTGGCATTGGAACACTTTGTCGTGATCGCCCGTAATAAGGGCGCACAGGTGAACCATCCAAGCGAAGACGAAGCGTTAGAAGTATTAGACAGTCGCATTTTGATTGAGCCGCAGCTCATTGCTGGGGTGCAACGCAGCTGGAATCCAGAGCAGTCGGAGCGATTCCGTGATTTGGTTGATGAAGAACGCCAAGCCGAGCAGGCCGGGGATATGGCTTCATCGATTCAAGCCACGGCGCGCTTTCACTATGAACTGGCGCAATTAGCAGGCAACAATGTATTGGCCTCATTTGTGGAACAGCTTTGTTATCGCTCGTCCTTAGTAATTGCTGCTTACGGGACCCGTAGCAGTGTTAGTTGTGATTGTGGTGACCACAGCCAGTTGCTAGACCTTCTTGATGACGGACAGCCGAAAAAAGCACAAGCTTGGATGAAGCATCATTTACAAGTAATAAAGGCCTCCTTGATCCTCGAAAGTCAGGAAGAACAGCACATCGACTTTCAACGCCTATTTAAAGACTAGGCCTGTTTTATTTTAGGAAAGACCCTTCATGCGTATCCAGATCATTAACCCTAATACCAGTGTCGGCATGACCGAAGCCATGGCCGCCAGTGCGCGCCTGATTGCTTTACCAAACAGTGAAATCATTGCCAGTACCCCAGAACACGGCCCAAGAAGCATTGAGTGCGCCTTTGATGAAGTGGTTGCTGGCGCGGCTATGCTGGACCAGATTCAAAAGGGTAAGGAAATGGGGGCGGATGCGCACATTGTCGCGTGTTTCGGTGATCCTGCGTTGGATGCAGCGCGTGAGCTCGCGGATGCGCCCGTGATCGGCATTGCCGAAGCAGCATTCAAGTTGGCCAGCATGGTTGGCCATAAGTTTGCTGTGGTGACTACATTGTCACGAACTGTACCCGCCAGCGAACATTTGCTTCATAAATATGGATACAAACATCTGTGCAGTGGGGTACGAGCCACTGATATTCCTGTGCTTGCACTGGAACATATTGAGCCAAGTGCTTACAACCAGCTACGGGATGAGTGTTTGGCTGCGATCAATGAAGACGGTGCTGAAGCCATCGTATTGGGTTGTGCGGGAATGTCCGCCTTGGTGGATCGTTTACGAGCTGAGTTGCCGGTACCGATCATCGATGGTGTGGCTGCAGCGGTGAAGCTGGCAGAGAGTTTGCACCAGTTAAGTCTTAAGACCGCGAAAACCGGTCAATATGGCGCGCCAGTTAATAAACCATTCATCGGTCGCTATGAGCATTGGAATCGCTAGCAGAAGGTAGTACAGCATGAAACATTACTTAGAACGAGACTATGCCGGATACGGTCGTGCCAATTTGCCGAAAGTAGAATGGCCTAATAAAGCCCGTATCGCGCTGCAATTTGTATTGAACTTCGAAGAAGGTGGTGAAAACTGTGTGCTGCATGGTGATGAGCATGCAGAAACGTTTCTATCGGAAATCTTTGGCGCGCAGCCCTTTAAAGACCGCCATATGAGTATGGAGTCTTTATACGAATACGGCTCTCGCACAGGCGTTTGGCGTATTCTCAACGAATTTGAAAAACGCGGATTGCCATTGTCTATCTTTGCCGTGGCAACGGCGCTACAGCGTAATCCTGAAGTGGCCAAAGCCTTTGTAGAGGGCGGTCATGAGTTGGTGTGCCATGGTTTGAAATGGATTCACTATCAAGAGATGTCTATTGAAGAAGAGCGCCAACACATGCAGCAAGCGCTGCAAATCATCCAAGAGGTGACTGGGGTGATGCCAATGGGCTGGTACACGGGCCGTGATTCCCCTAATACTCGTAAGCTAGTGGCAGAGCAGCCGCAGTTGAAATACGACTCAGACAATTATGGTGATGACCTGCCGTACTGGGTGGAGGTACCGCACCACGAAGACGACAGCAAAACCAAGCCGCATCTAGTTATCCCGTACACGTTGGACTGTAATGACATGCGCTTTGCCTCACCTTACGGCTTTAGCCATGGGGAGGAATTCTTCCAGTACCTAAAGGACAACTTCGATTGTTTGTATGCAGAAGGCGAAACGGTACCGAAGATGATGTCGATTGGCATGCACTGTCGTACGCTGGGTAAGCCTGCGCGCTTTATGGCACTGAAGAAATTTCTAGATTATGTGCAGTCCTATGAGGGTGTCTGGATTACCCGCCGTTGTGATATTGCGGAACATTGGATAAGGAACCATTATCCTATCTAAACACAGGTAACAGCTCGCTGACGCGACGCGTCAGCGAGTAGGGTATCACTTATAGTTCAACGATCAATTTACCTTGGTTTTCACCTCGGAATAATAAATTAATACCGTCAGGCGCTTGATCTAGCCCTTTCAGTACATGAGCGCGATAGGTCAGCTCACCCTTGGCTAGCATGGCACCAAGAGCCTGACCGTATTCAGGGATACGATGCCAGTGATCCGGCATGGTGAAGCCTTGGATATTTAAACGGCGCTTGATAATGCCAACCCAGCTTGGACCTGGCGAGGGTTCTTGCTTATTGTACTCGGCAATCATGCCACACACGGCAATACGACCATGAGGGTTCATGGCATCAAAGATCGGTTGTTGTGCGCTGCCGCCAGTGTTTTCAAAGAACAAATCAATACCGTTTGGTACAGCAGCCTTCAGCTGAGCGGCAAAATCGGCGTCCTTATAATTCAGTGCGTGGTCAAACTTCAGCTCTTCTTTAAGCCAAGTGCATTTCTCGTCTGAGCCCGCAATGCCAATGACGTTAAGCCCTTTATTTTTAGCCATTTGTCCGACAAGTGAACCGACAGAACCTGCGGCGGCGGTGATTGCAATGGTTTGACCTGCTTCCGGTTTGAGTACTTCAAATAGACCGTGATAAGCCGTGATGCCAGGCAGGGCAATGACACTGAGAATGGCCTCGGCAGGTAGATCAGCAGGGATCTTGTTAAGACCTTGGCCGTCGCTGACAGCGTACTCAGTCAAGCCCATTAGCCCCATAACCCGTGTCCCTACAGGGAATTGCTCGTTGTTGGATTGCTCCACAAAGCCAATGCCGCTGGCACGCATGGTTTCTCCGAGTTGAACAGGAGGGATATAGCTGTTTTCGTCGGCGCTCATCCAACCGCGCATGGCTGGATCCAATGAAAGATGTGTCAACTTAACCAAAAGCTCGCCGTCTTTCAATTCAGGGAGGGCTTGGCTGGTCGTCTCGAAAATATCTGACGTAATGGCTTCAACTGGGCGCTTCACCAGTTTGATCGCTTGATAATGCATGGGTAAGATTCCGAATATTATGAAGATAAGAGTAAGCTTAAGCCTATTTGACCAATAGGTTAAATCTCTAATGCCGAAATGATGAGACTTTTCATAGTTACTCAATTATGGACAGAATTTGATTTCGGCATTACGGAAAGATCTCTGTAGTGAGACGTCACCAGCGCTTGTATTTACCTGAACGTTGTTTAAGTGAAACAATGAGCGACAAAGTGGATAGAAACGCCATCCTATTAATTAATGGATCGATTATTTGGTTGTGAATATTTTTAATTCCCCAGAGCTTATTCAAGAGTTTACACGAGTCTATTTGGCGATTTTTTATAGCATCGTGGCACTGTTTTATACGGTGAGAATTATTACTTTGAAACGCGCTACAGGTCAGGAGCGTGTCTTTCATGGGGCTTTTCTGTCGCCGAACTGGTGGCATCATAAAATTTTTGACGTGTTTCGCGTCACCATTTGGATGGTATGTGTAGCACGTTGGTGGCATCCAAGCATGGATGCCTACCTTGGTGTGTTTTCTGTTATGTCATCACCATGGTGCCTGTTACTCGGTAATATCATGTTAACGCTGGGATTTATTTGGACGATAGCGATGCACTTTTTATTGGGCCGACATTGGACATCGGGGATTAATCAAACAGGCCCTACACAGTTGGTCACAAAAGGGATGTACCGGTTCAGTCGAAACCCCATCTATCTGGGCGTATTGCTATCTCAATTTGGTTTTGTGTTGGCGTTGCCGTCTTGGTTCTCGTTGTTATGCTTTGGCATCGGTGTGGTCACGATACTGCGTCAAACACGAGAAGAGGAGTTACATCTGGCACAACGTTTCCCGCACGATTATGCGGCGTATCAAGCCCAAGTACCACGTTGGTTATAGCCTGCCTTGTATTACCTCAGGGAGCATCCAATGGTAAACGTGAAGAAGACTTCACTTCACGCAGTGAGATATTAGAGCGGATGGCAGAGACGCCAGGTAGCTTTCTCAAGGTTTTCTCGATAAAGGCGCTGTAATCGTCTAGGTCTTTAGCCACTACCTGCAGCATAAAGTCTGCCTCTCCCGTGGTATTGTGGCAGGCGAGGACATTCTCCGATTCGGTAATAATACGCTCAAACTGCAGCGTGCTCTCTTCGTCATGGCTGGTGCAGGATATTTGGACAAAGGCCATTACCCCAAAGCCGACTTTACGCCGATCCAGATTAGCCTGATAGCTGGTGATGATGCGTTCATCTTCCAGTTTCTTTAGTCGTCGCCAGCTAGGTGTTTCGCTCATCGATAAAGCTTCAGCGAGCTTCGCATTGGATAGTCGGCCATTCTTCTGTACGAGAGCCAATATTTTCAGATCTGTTTTATCAAGCGACATTAGGGGAAGAATCCTTCTTAAACTTGCTGTATTAGGAAATATTCTTTCTTATGCTGGCGACAATGACAAGTAAATAGCAAGGCTATTTCAAGCTGAAACGATACACTGAAGAGAATATAAGTATGTGTCTCAGAGGTGTATATGAAAGCGGTTGTGATTGAGCAATTTTCGTCTTTGCCTACCATTCAAGAAGTTCAAGAGCCGACTCCTGCGGCTCATGGTGTTGTGATCAAAGTTGAGGCGACAGGCGTTTGCCGAAGTGATTGGCATTGTTGGCAAGGCCATGATACGGATGTGGTGTTGCCCCATGTACCGGGCCATGAATTCGCTGGTGTGATTGCTGAAGTGGGTAAAGATGTCACACGCTTCAAGGTCGGTGATCGTGTGACGGTGCCTTTCATTAACGCCTGCGGCGGCTGTCCGGAGTGTCATTCTGGTAACCATCAAGTATGTGGCAATCAAACCCAACCAGGGTTTACTCATTGGGGGTCTTTTGCTGAATACACCACGGTGGATCAAGCGGATGTGAATCTTGTTGCAATGCCTGAAGACCTAGAATTCACGACGGCAGCAAGTCTAGGTTGTCGTTTTGCTACGTCGTTTCGTGCAGTAGTCGATCAAGGTAAGGTATCAGCAGGGCAATGGGTTGCGGTACATGGCTGTGGTGGCGTTGGGCTATCGGCGGTGATGATCGCTAATGCATTGGGGGCCAATGTCATTGCGATTGATATTGATCCAGGCAAGTTGGAGCTGGCAAAATCTTTGGGTGCTGTGGCGCAGATCAACGCCAAGCAAGTGGCCGACGTTGCAGAGGCAGTTATCGAAATCACTAAAGGCGGTGCACATGTGTCACTGGATGCGCTGGGTCATTCCATCACTGCTTTTAACTCCGTGAGAAGTCTGCGTAAATTGGGCAAACACATCCAAGTGGGATTGTTGCTTGCAGACCATGCCGCACCACCAATGCCCATGGCCAAAGTGATTGCCGATGAATTAGAAATCATCGGCAGTCATGGCATGCAAGCTTACCGTTACGATGCCATGATTCAGATGATGATGTCTGGTAAATTGCAGCCGGAAAAACTGCTGGGCCGTACCATTAGCTTGGAGCAATCGATTGATGCATTGGTCACAATGGACAGCTCGACACAAGCGGGCGTTACGGTTGTGACGCAGTTTTAGTCCGCGCCTGAATTACTAAATAAATGCCTCCCAGTATCAATAGAGATGCCACAATAAAGCGTAGGGTAAGGGGTTCTGAAACAAACAGAATCCCTCCTAGCGCAGCAATTACGGGCACGAGCAACTGTAACACACCCGCTTGTGTGGCACCTAAGTGGGTGAGTACGCTGTACCAAAGGGTGTAGCCTAATCCCGAGGCAATCGCCCCAGACAGTACGGCTAACATAATACCTTGTGTCGATAGCTCGAATTGGCCAATGCTAAACAGACCGAGCAACAATAAGAAGGGAAGGGTACGGGTAAAGTTATAGGCCGTATCGGCGAGCGGCGCTTGAGAGGCGCGCCCACGTAATGTATACACACCCCAAGCTATCCCTGCGATGGACATTAGCACGACGCCGCTAATGGAAGGTGTGGAGACTTCGGGCCACACCAGATAGACAAAGCCCGCAAAGGCCGTCCCAATCCCCAACCATTCTAGCCTCGCCAAACGCTGACCTTTTATAAGTGAGGCGACCACCATGGTGATCTGCACCATACCAAAGAGAATCAAAGCCCCTGTGCCCGTTTCCAGCATTAAATAAGCGAACGAGAATCCTAGGGCGTAGACAAATAACATCAAACTGGAAAGCCAACTGCCTTTTGTGGGCGCAGACTGCTTGCGCAAGCGAAAGGCTAATATCAGCATCAAAACGATACTGCCCGAGAGCAGGCGAATCAGAGTAAAGCTACTGGCGTCGATGATCGGCTCAGCCAGCGCCATACGAGTTAACACCGAATTGGCGGCAAAGGCTGTCAAAGCAAGCGCCGTGAGGCCAAACAAAGAAAGTGTAGCAGCGGGTTTCATGGATGGATTTCCTAATCCAGAGCAATATCGTTAGGTTATAGCATGCTTCAAGAAAGGAAGATATGCGCACAAAATCAGAGCGAAATGGGGTGTTGGTGCGCCATATTGGCTCTAAAGATATTGAATTCGATCGTAGTAAGTTTGCTGTTTTACTTGAGATTGATAGCTCATAGGGGTGGCATGTACGAGCTTTTTAAACTCTCTTAGGAAGTGAGGTTGATCGCTAAATCCCAAATCAAAGGCTATATCTGAGAAGGTCACGGTACTGCTGTGATTGATCTGATACACCGCAGACTGGCAGCGAATAATGCGACTAAATTGTTTCGGCGACATGCCAATGTCGGCTAGGAACTGACGCTGGATTGTACGCGTGGTATAGCCAGTAACGTCCGCCAGTTCATCTAGGCGGATATTGCCTTGATGCTCAAAAATAAAACGGACCACCGCCTGTGTTAAAGGGGCCATTGGGCGCGGGGTTTTACCAGCAAAGAAACTCTGACAAATGGCCACTTGGTCGGCGAAATTGTTTTGGCTGACAATGGCTTCAAATAGTTGTTCTGTTTGAGGAATAACGTCCAGCAAACTGTAGTGATGTTCAATTAACTCCTGTGCAGAAAGCTTCATGCAGTCGGGAATAATCCCAGATGCAAAGCGTACACCGAAGTAGCGATGGCGACTTTTCAATTCAATACCAATGGCCGACATCGGGGTGCCAAACACCTCGGCCGTTGGTTGACTCGCATCACAATCAAATAACACATCCACACAGCCATCGGGAATGGCAACCGTTTCTGGCCCCGGATTTCCTGCCTCAAAACTGTAGAAATGAGAAATAGCAGGATTGTCCGAAGTGGCCACATGAAACTTTTCAGCAGCGCTTAATACCAGCCATGGTTGCTTTGCTCGAATACCTTCTAGTCGATGACGGATATGGGTTTGATGCATGACGATATCTAATTCCAGAAAAAGGTAGATACCTTCACATTGCAATCAAGATGCCAGTTTTTAGAAACAATTAGAGACTTTTTTCCTGTCGCAAAAGTTCAATACCCCACGCAAAAAATCAGCCTAGGATAAAAAACATCCGCAGCCAAGTGACCTTCAAAACAAGCGTGAAGGCGCTTTGTAAGGCTAGGAGCCGCACCCAATATTGAGCTTACAGAGGAATTCGCCAATGTCAGAGACTACTAAAATCGATTTTATCTACCTGTCAGAGCCAGACATGATCAAAGCCGGTGTCATGGACATGAACGGCTGTGTCGACACCATGGAAGAGATGTTCGCGTTACTGCACAAAGGCGACTACCGCATGGCGGGGCCGAATAATGATTCTCACGGAGCCATGGTTACCTTCCCTGAACAGCCTGAAATTCCCACTATGCCGCGCCATACTCCAGATCGTCGTTTGATGGCTATGCCTGCCTATCTGGGCGGTGACTACCAAACCTGCGGTGTGAAATGGTACGGCTCCAACATTGAAAACCGTGAAAAAGGTTTACCGCGCTCCATCTTAATGTTCACCCTAAACGATGCGGATACCGGTGCACCACTGGCTCATATGTCAGCTAACTTATTGTCTGCTTACCGTACGGGGGCTGTCCCTGGGGTGGGTGCGCGTCATTTAGCACGTAAAGACTCAAAAGTGGTGGGGCTGTTGGGCCCGGGCGTTATGGGCAAAACCTCGATCGCTGCGTTTATGGCGGCTTGCCCTGAGATCGACACCGTGAAGGTTAAGGGGCGTGGTCAAAAGAGCCTTGATAGTTTCCTAACATGGATTAACCAAACTTATCCCCAGATTACCAATGTACAAGTGGTCGATACGCTTGAGGACGTGGTGCGTGATGCCGACATCGTCACTTACTGTAACTCTGGTGAAACTGGTGATGTGTCCACTTACCCAATTGTAAAACGTGAATGGGTTAAACCAGGCGCCTTTATCTCCATGCCAGCCTACTGTCGTTTTGATTCAGAGTTAGAAGAAAACGATGTGCGCAAGGTAATGGATAACATCGGTTTGTACGAGGCGTGGCATGAAGAAGCTCCAAAACCTGTCCACATGTACATCCCAATCATTGGTTGTCGTTTCATGGACATGATCGACGAAGGACTCATGAGCAAAGATCAACTGGAAGATCTTGGTGCTATCTGTGCTGGTACTTCTCCAGGCCGTAAGAATGACGACGAAATTATTGTGCTGTCGGTCGGTGGTTTACCCACAGAAGACGTTGCTTGGGCCACCAAAATCTACCGTAACGCCCTAGAACAGGGAATTGGTGTATCGCTAAACCTTTGGGATACCCCCGTTCTTCGTTAATCCCTTTAAGACCTTTTCGGAGGTAATGATGCCACACCGGATTCCACTCCGGTCATTGATCGTATCCAAGCGATCTCAGGTCTCACCGTTGCCACTGGATTTTCTGGCCATGGCTTTGGTACAGGACCTGCTGCGGGGCAGTTAGCCGCAGATATCGTGACGAACGAAAAACCAATGATAGATCCGACACCTTATCGCTTTGATCGTTTTTAACGTGCAAAGGATACGTCGAGACGTTGCGTGATTCACAAGAGGAACATAATAATGAGCGATATCTCCACTACTGATAAACTGACCATGCCGAGACTGGCAGTGAGCACTAGCAAAACAAAAATGGGGTTGTTAACGATGATGGCCGTCTGTATCGGCGTCGTCATTGTACAAGGAGCGATGATCTCTGCCATGCAGGGTATCGGTATGGGTGGCATGGCGTTTATCTTCGCCATGATTGCCGCATTAATCATTGCCCAATTTAACGCCATGAGCTTTTCCGAATTATCGCTAATGTTCCCCCAAGAAGGGACATTAGCTACTTATACACAAAAGGCCATCGGTCACTTTCCTGCAATCGTTGCCGTGTTCGCAGGTTATGTGGTGGTTGCGACCTTAGCAATTCCGATTGAACTGTTCTTGGTTGACGCCATGGTTGGCGAATTGCTGCCAGGCATGTTTCCTGAAAAGGTCATTCCACTGGCGATTATCGCCATCTTGCTCATCACCAACCTAATTGGCGCGGATGTGTTTGCCAAAGTGCAGAATCTGTTAGCGTTAATTATGGTCAGTGCTTTAGTCCTGACTGGCTTAATCGCCATCAATGGTGCTGGGCAGGGTGTTGAAATGGCGGGGACGCCGGTTGACTGGAACTTTGCTGGAGTCATGGATGGCAGCTTTATTGGTTTGATTGCCTTAGCCATGTGGCTGTTTGTCGGGGCTGAATATATTTGCCCTATGATTGCTGAAGTGAAACAACCAGAGAAAAGCATTCCCCGTGCGATGCGTCTTTCTTTGCTGACCATCTTCGCGATTTTTGCTGCGTTCGCTTACGGTGCGACCCTTTATCTCGATACAGATACGCTACTAGGTTCTCCGATTCCTTACTTGGATTACGCCAATGCGGTATTTGGCAAAGAGGGGTTAGCGATTGCGACCATTATGGCGTTAACTGCGACCTGTAGTACGGTGAATACCATCTTTGCTGCATTGCCTCGTATGCTGCATGGTATGGCGGAAGCAGGGCAGGCGTTTCCGCAATTAAAAGCCCTTAACCGCTACAATGTACCTTGGGGCGGTGTCGTGATGATGGCGGTATTTACCGTGATCCCCTTTGTATTATTGGACATCGATTCCTTGATTGTGTTGGTGATTGCGGCGACTACCAGTTATCTGCTGGCCTACATGATTGCCCATATTGATGTGTTGGTATTACGCAAACGTCTGCCAGAGCATCATCGCCCTTACCGCACACCATTTTATCCGCTGCCGCAAATTTTTGGCATTGCAGCGATGCTGTATGTGGCATTGAACAATTCGCCTGCGCCGGAAATGACGCAGCAGGTATACACCATTGCAGGCGGAATGCTGCTGGTTATTAGTCTGATTGCGGCGATCTGGGTGAAGTTTTATATGAAAAGGGGCTTATTTGAAGCAGATCTAAGCTAACGCATACTGCGTGCATCATGGACTTGGTAATGTCACTGGGTTGTAGCGTTTTAGAACGCTCCAGCCCAGTTTGTTGTTGTAATCGGCGACAATGATTTGACTGCGGAACAGCGCAGGCAGTTCGATCAAGCTAACGAGCGCAATCAGCGCGGCACCGAGCGGCCAAAATACCGCAAGCATCACCACGCCGATGACCATCAAAACGAGGTCAAACAGGCCCATTATCCATTGTTTCAAATAAAAGTTGTGCAGACCTGCAATAAAGAACCAGTTCAGCGTGGCGTAAGTGTCAGGGTCTTTGATCTGTGGGTTATAGGCTTTATAAAAAGTGCTGCGCTCACTGTCTGATAGTTGGCGCAACGCTAGTCGCAAAGCTTCTTCCTGCTCGGCTACCTGATCAGATTTTAATGTCCATGCCTCAAACATTACTTTGCTCTTATTTTAGGGGATCATGTATCTTGTTGACCAAATCCCGCTGGTTGCAGCGCCGAATACGTAGCCAACCACGCCAACAGCCCTTCAGCGCGCCATAGCGTAGAATGGCTTGGCGCGTGTATTCCGAGCAGGTCGGGGTGAAATTGCAATCCACACGAAACTGGTTTTCGCCACCGCCGTTGCGCTGGTAACGCTCAATGCAATGCAGACAAAACCGTTGAAGCCAATTCACATGCTGATCCGTTACTTGCGGCCTAATGTGAGGATCACGGTTTCGCGAGTCCAGAATAGCCAAAAACGTTTTTTCTCAATCACTTGAAAGGCAAGTTCCCAACCTTCAGCGGCCGCTTCATTGAGTTTTGACTCTAGGCGTTTAATCGGTAACCCTGACGAGCCTAATAGAATCGTACCGCAACCGCCTTCAGTCACCAGCTCTACTTTATATTCCTTAAACATTGAGAATGTCTCCTTTAAATAATTCAATAGATGCATGGCAGTTTGTAAGCTGCGCAGTGTTTTTGCAACCTACTTTTTACCCAGAAAAAACCGGTCTACCTGTTCTTTGGCGTAGCGCCATAGGCTGCTTGAGCCAGATTGTATTACCGGCGTGTAGCGTTGTTCGGCTTGCTCATGGGTCACATTCGCTTCGGTCCAAGTACCGCCATTGGTTTCTAGGTTATGCATCATCGGCTGCAAGCGATCGAGAGATTTTGCAAAACGTGCGTCGTCGGATTGTGCCGCTTCAAACTCAAACCAAAGGGCTTTTAGCTCTTCTCCTTGAGCGGTTGGCAGTAAGCCAAAAATACGTTCTGCCGCGGCGAGTTCTTTTGCCTCTTGGGCGGCGTGATCGACCGCTTCATGAATGGGGTGATCGCCGGCATCGATCTCGACAATATCGTGTATCAACAGCATCTTTAGCACCCGTTCTAGATTAATCGGGGCATCAGCATGGTCTTTTAAAATCAACGCATACATCGCCAAATGCCAAGAGTGCTCGGCGGAGTTTTCGCGTCGAGACTGATTGATTAACGGCGATTTTCGGATCACAGACTTAAGCTGATCGATTTCCTTTAGAAACTGAATCTGCTGCTCTAGATCCGTTTTTGACAGGGATGAGGATGGGGATGACATAACAAGCCTTTTGGGTACAGTGAGGTACACAGGCTACTGGAGTTTGCAGAAGGAGTATACCTAGGCACTGGGTAAGTGAGTTGCTACAGTAGCGTCACATGTTTAATAAAGGACACGTTTTATGAATCATCAATACCATCCCCTCGGTTTTACTGGCTCGCGATTGGCGCAAGGTTACTGGCGTTTAGCGGAATGGGGTATGAGTGACCAAGAGCTGGTGCGATTCATTGAGCAAGGTATTGAAGCGGGTATCACCACCGTTGATCATGCCGATATTTACGGTGATTACCTATGTGAAACCTTATTTGGTAAGGCGTTAGCATTAAAGCCATCGTTGCGCGACAAGCTGCAAGTCATCACCAAGTGCGGGATTATGTTACCCAGTAAACAGCGTCCTGAGATTACTTCTCATCGTTATGATCAAAGTACCGGACACATCATTCAAAGTGTGGATCACTCACTCAGCAATCTTCAAGTGGAGAGCATCGAGATGCTGTTGTTGCATCGTCCAAGCCCTTTGATGGATCCGGACCATATCGCCGAAGCGTTTGAGCACTTATATACGGTAGGTAAGGTGAAGCACTTTGGTGTGTCGAACTTCTCAGCACAGCAATTTGATTTGCTGCAATCACGTTTGGATATGCCATTGTTGGTAAACCAAGTGGAGCTGTCGCCACTAGAGCTGAAGCGCTTTAAAGATGGCACCCTAGAGCATGCGCAACAACATGCTGTGACGCCAATGGCTTGGTCGCCGTTTGCGGGTGGTGATTTATTTAAACTAGAAGGTATCAATCCCACCTTACATCAAGCGATGAGTGTTGTAGCGGAGGCTCATCAAGCCAGCTTGGACCAAATTGCACTGGCTTGGCTACTGCGTCACCCATCGGGCATTGTGCCAGTGTTGGGCTCTGGCCAGATCGAGCGGGTTCAGTCGGCACAAAAAGCCTTGTCGATAACACTCACTGACGATGAATGGTTTGCCATCTGGGTAGCGTCTCAAGGACATCCTGTCCCATAAAAGCATAGCAACAAACGATGAATGAGTACTTAGTATGTTGAAAAAACTATTAGCCAGTGTCGGCATTGGTAAAGCTAGGGTAGATGCTATCTTGCTGTCTGATACCTTGCAGGCGGGGCAGCCATTTGAAGTGAAAGTGGAAATCCAAGGCGGCGAGGTTGAGCAGCAGATTCAAGGTTTAGCTTTCGCCATTATGGCAAAAGCCAAGACCACTGTTTCAACTGCCGAGCACGATCGCGAAGTACAGAAAAGTGTCGTGTTACAGGAGTGGTGGCAGGATTTGGATATGACGGTTCAGGCTGGGGAACGCTTGTCCAAAACTTTTACCTTGAATCTTCATCCGGAGGTGCCAGCGAGCGAATTAGCGGGACGCAGCATTGCCAAAGTGTGGTTGCAAACCGGCATTGATATTAAAAATGGTGTTGATGGTTCAGACAACGATCCGCTAGTGATTTTGCCGTCGCCGACGCAATTAGCGGTGCTGAACTACATCAGTCAAAGCGGCTATCGTTTATTTAAATCCGATATCGAAAAGGGGCAGGTCAGAGCGCCGGGCTTTGTGTCACATTTGCCGTGTTATCAAGAATACGAGTTTAAACCGGATTCCTTTTCCTTGTTTGGCGTAAGAGAAATTGAAGTAACCTTTGTCTCTAATGGCCTAGAGACGGGGGTGTTGCTTGAAATCGATCGTGCTTTTAAAGGCGATGGTTATCAGAGTATTTCGATTCCCAATCATTGTACGAGCATAGAAGATGTTAAGCCGTACATGGCGCGCATTTTAGGATAACGGTTTTGCCTATCTCACCCTAGGATCAAGGCCGAGTGGCCTTGATCCTATGCTATTAAAGCTGCTCAACCACGGTGGGCGTAAGCTTCATATATCCTTCTGCGTACTGAATGTTGCGTTTTGCCGTGATGCCAATATTACGCTTTGCTTGGACTCCGCGCTGTAACGCCACACGAGTGTAGTAATCCCAAAGATGTTCCTGCCCCGCCATGCATTCAATGGCTTGGCGCTTTAAGTCCCACACATCGGTAATGTCCAAAAAGGTGTTCGGCTGCCATTGGCATTGTTCGGTTTGATGAGGCTCAAAAGCGTATACCGGTGGGGCACCGAGAATCGGTTGTCCTGGGTGATGGCCTTCTGCTTGAGCGATAATCCGCGCTTCTTGTGCTGCGCGCATCGCCAGTGGGTGATCGAAGTTGTAGGGGTCGTGCTCTGAGTGACTGAGAACGAACTCTGGTTGTAATTCTCGGTAAACATCCACTAAACGCAATAAAACCTCATCGCTAATGCGCATGGGATAATCGCCAATATCCCAAAACTCGATCTCAGCACCTAAAATTTCTGCCGCTGCACGGGCTTCTTGCTGGCGTACTTCTTTGACGCGTTCCAGTGTCATATTCGGTTGGCGCCAAAGCTTGGCGGACTCGCCGCGTTCACCATAGGACAAACAAATCACTTTCACTTTCCAGCCTTGCTTTACGTGTGCGGCAATCGCGCCGCCGGCACGCCAAACAAAATCGGCGGAGTGCGCGCTAACGACCAATGCTGTCTTTTGAGAAACCGTTGTCATCATGAATCCTTGTGTTGTTATCGTGATTTAAATTCATAAAATGTTATAGCATAACAAATTAGAATGACTTCATTCGAAAAACCCTCTACACAATTACAAATTGTGGATTGATCTACGCGCGCTGCATCATGCTCGAACGGTATGGCGTACTCACTCAAAGACAACGGAGATTCTATTTACACATGAACTCTGCTTCCAATTTACCAGACGTCGCCAGCACGCTCGCGGCGGCGATTCCTCTTGATCAAGTCGGTATGTCCGGCATTGCTTTACCTGTGACGCTGATATTGGCGGACGCAGAGGTGACGTGTGCAGCCAGTGCTGCCATCTATGCCAATGTTAGTAACGGTCAAAAGGGGCTGCATATGTCGCGTATGTACAGCACTCTACTTTCGCTTAGTGACGCGCCATTAAGTGCCTCAAGCTTGCAACAATGTGCGCAGCAGGCCCTTGCACAACAACAAGAAGTGAATGCTTCGAGTTTGCATTTCTCGCTCAGTACCAAGGTGCAACAGAAGCGCTCGGCACTGAACAGCCAAGGCTGGGGGTGGAATGCTTATCCGCTTGAGCTGCAGGTGAGTTACAGCAACGAGATTGGATTTGAACTCAAGGCAACCGTGCAAGTGACGTATTCCTCCAGCTGCCCTGCCTCGGCAGCGTTATCACGCAAAGCCTTAAAAGATGCCTTCTTAGCCCATTCTCAGAGTCAGTCAGAGCCTATGTCCCCTGAGCAAGTAGCGCAGTGGCTAGAGCAGCAGGGTACCTTGGCAATACCGCATAGTCAGCGCAGTGTAGCGACCGTGACGGTGGCGATTGAGCAAGATGAACTGCCGATTAGTGAACTGATTGAACTGTGCGAGGCGGCGTTAGGTACACCGGTACAAACCTACGTGAAACGGGACGACGAACAGCAATTTGCCCTGCGCAATGGGGCTAACCCCATGTTTGTAGAGGATGCCAGTCGCCGTTTGGTGCGTGCTTTGGTGCAACAGGGTTATCAAGGACATCTCAAAGTGGAACATCAAGAAAGTTTGCACGGTCACGATGCCGTAGCAGCGACAAGCTTTAGCGCTTATAAACTTGCCGCAGAGGAAGCATCATGACGTCCTAAGGACCTACTAACGAGCGAGTCAACTCAGCGGCGGAGACGGCGGCGCAGCCGCTAACATTTTGCCCAGCCCACAGAGGTGAAAACTCCCCAGAGCCTTGCGCTTCCGCCGCCGCTCTAAGTGGCGCAAGGGCGGCGCTGGCTAAAGGGAAGGCCGGAGCGGCGGCGCTGATTGGGCCAAGCTCTGCCATGACTCGATTGACGATACCCCGCGCCGCGCCACCGCTGAAAATGTTGGTCAGTGCGGTGCTGCTGGCGCGTTCACTTTGTAAAGCATCACGGTGCATCGGACTGGTTTTAGCTTCATGGCAAAGTAGATAAGCGGTACCCACTTGCACGCCCGCGGCTCCTAAGCTCATTGCCGCTTGAACCCCTTTGGCATCGGCAATGCCACCCGCGGCAATCACCGGAATGGATACCGCATCAACGATTTGCGGCAGTAAAGCAAAAGTGCCAACTTGCGTGGTGATATCTTTATCTAAAAAGAAACCACGGTGGCCGCCGGCTTCTAGACCTTGGGCAATGATGGCGTCGACACCGTGTCTTTCGAGCCACAGGGCTTCTTGTACCGTGGTGGCGCTGGACAGTACCTTGCCACCCCAAGCTTTGATCTGTGCGATCAATAACGGCGCGGGCAAACCAAAATGAAAACTCACCACTGGCGGTTTAAATTGCGCCAAAACACTTAACAGCTCTGGGCTAAAAGGCGAACGTCCAGCTCCTGTCTGGATACTCGACAACTCCACACCTAATTCTTCAAAGTAAGGCAGCAGCGTTGCGCGCCATTTGCCTTCGATTGCACTGTCGTGTGCTGGTGGTGTGTGGCAAAAGAAATTGACGTTATAAGGCTTATCGGTCTTGCTTGTGAGTGCGGTGAGCTCTCGTTTTAAACCCTCCACATCAAGCATGGCGCAAGGTAAAGAGCCCAAGCCGCCAGCATTGCTGACAGCCACAGCGAGTTCATGATCTTGCACGCCCGCCATGGGCGCTTGGATGATGGGCAACTCAATGCCGAACATTTCTTGAATTGTCATAATGCCGCCTTACTCAGTCCATTGTTATAAAAACAGGCTACCACTGAATCATGACGGAATGAAATTAAGATCTCTGCAATTGGGCTTGATTCTCTACAGGCATCACAAACTTGACCCGATTTCGTCCTAGGTTTTTGGCGAGATGCCGCCCTCAACAATAGCTGCGATGGTTTCTACACATATCAAAAGGTGCCAACTTGATAATCCAATCTGGCACAGGCTTTGCGAATACCTTTATAGCAATACCGAATCTGCTTACAAAACGGCATTTTTGCAGATCTTATCCACGGGACAGAGGAAATAGGCGGTTTGAAATTGCCATGTTAGCTCTCTCGCCCCGTTATGGTTGATTATCAAAAGGAGTTTGTATGAGTGTGACATCATTGAAACTAAACCCCGATCTAGTGGGGCGAGTGAGCCAAAATACCGTGACGGTGCGAGAGTTTAATGAACTTCGATCAGAGGGTTTGATTGGGGAACAATCTGGGGCGCTGCAAGAAACCAATTCTCGTAACAGCTACGACGACCCCATCGTGCAGCAGGAAAAGCTTAGATTCTGGAGTGAGCGTACCAATACTCAGTGGTGGGCGATGATGGAAGATGGCGCTGTCGGCCAACAAGCAGCGGCTTATCTCGCACAGATGACTACGGAAAAGCGCCAGACAGCCGCCGATTATCTGGCCAGTTTTCATGACTTATCCAATGCCTTACAAGCAGACTTATCTGACGTCAGTGGTTCTGCCGACCTCGATCAGTTACTTGATAATGTCGCGGCAGGCCGATCTCCGACACTCAATGCCGATGGCTCAAACGTTGAATTTGCCGAACAAATTGAGCAATTTTGGCAATCGCATCAAACCGAGATCAGCGATGTTGAAACTCAATACAACAACTTAAAAGCCTTCCCACAGCATCTGTCTGAGTGGCTGGATAGCAAACAAATTGAGCGCTCCGCGGAAGTCGATGCAATGGTCGAGAAGCACCGTTACAGTGGTTTGAACGGCCTTCGAGAGCACAGTGATGCATTATTAGGCAGCTTTCGCTTCAACATTCGTGATGATGAAGGCGCTCAAATGATGGTGCCCGGTGAGCTTGGCAGCATCAGCCAAAAAGACAACTTTTCAATGTTCGACTCCTTAGTCTTCTCCTTCCCTGTGCATGAAGACTATACCAAACGCGCCATCCAAATGGCGCTGATGATGGGCGATGCGGGCGCCATGAAAAACGCTCTCGCCACCGGTATGATGCAACAAGAGCAGCAAAGTCAGCTTGCCAAATACAGTAATATCTACGGGACCTTATCGGCCAATATCCAAGGGCAAATGCAAGGTATCGAGCCCAGTATATCGCTTCAGGAAATTTTAGATAATCTTGCCGCAGGTAAAGACCCAGCTATGTTACCCGGTGACAGCTTGCATCCAGATGCTGACAAGATTCGTGATGTAACGGCCAAATTTGCTGGTCTGATCAATGCAGTGCAAACCCAACAACAGCAATTTGAAAGCGCGCCGAAAACAGTGAAAGAGTGGTTGGCAGAGGGTAAAAACAGTCAAATGCTCGACCAAATGGTTTACAACCAATTTAGCCTAGAGCCTTGGGAATCGGGCAGCAACAGCCGCATGTTTCGAGACTCTGCCAGCGCACCAGGACTGAACTTCTTTATCCATCAAGGTGAAGAGTACCAACAAAAAATCATTGATGAAGCGGTCGAGCGCCGCGACCGTCTAGAAAAAGAGCTATTTCGCTATACCGGCGGCGACAGTGCGCTCGACCTTGAAACCGTGCTGCATAACTTCCGCTTTAATCTGCCCCTTGGCTTAATGAAAAACGGCGAGATTCACGATGCCAGTTACTCTCTAAAAGCCTTTATTGAAGACAACATGGATGACATTGCCAACCATATCGACTGGTCTTGGGTACTCGGCGAACAAGAAAACCTCACCATGATCGACTACAGCCAATGGATGGGCTATGACCGTGCGGAAAAAATCGCCGAGCCAGTAGTAGATTGGTTATTGGAGAGTTTTCGTAAGAAATTGGTGTGAGGATTGATTAGTGACCGCAGTAATTTAGTTTTCCTCCTCTTGTTTTAGATAGTGATAAAATTAGATGCTAAGGAGCATTGGGCCCACTGAAACCCTTATATTGGATTTGCAAATACGTAAGAGCATCAAAGGTTAGTGAAGCGGTGATACAGCTTTTGTCATGAGTGTGAAAATACTCAAAGAATTCTCGAAGAAGCTGAATGCAGCCGTCGGGAGATAGATAATTTAAGTTCTTTTTATACTTGCCAATTTGAGTACTTTGGTTGTGAACCCAACGCTTGCGAACCTTATTAAGGTCTTGTAATTTTACGTATATATCAGTTTTTGTGTAATTAGAAACTTTTAGATACACCTCTGAAAGCTGCTCAAATTTCTTTATTGGGCTCTGTTTAGACCATTTTTCTGCTGATCCTTTAGACTGCTTCCCGTGGTAGTAGTCGAAATAAAAGGCTTCAATAATCATAGCCGTAAATGTTTGTGAAATGATACTGAAGCTCTTAGTTTCTGGATAATGGTTTTGAATCTCGTCGAATGTCGGGGCTCTACCATGCGTCTTGTAGAATGAATGGAGAAGATCGATATATAGCTTAAATTGTAGAGCAACAACATTTATCAAGTCGCTTAGTCCTGATGCTCTTACTTGTTTTATTTCTTCGCTTACTTCTTCCAGCATAATTTCCCCTAAAGAACTGTGTTTTTGTAACTTTAAGTTTTCTTTTAAATTTTTTGTAATGGGCTCGTAAACTCTTAGTGTCTGGCTACACATTTGCGAGTGTTGGCTGCTATTGTGGCTTGAGATCATACATGAAAAGGAATTTGCAATGTCAAAAGTGCCAGAGAATCTGAGCGAAAGCTTAGATAAAAACATCAATAGTATTTGCCCATTTAGCATTGGTGAAAACTCATCCCAGAATCATTGTGCGCATTATGTTTCTCATATGATGAATTACCAACTAGGTGGCGTGACGTGCAAGAATTTTACTTGGGACGACAAACAGAAAGACGGTGAGGGAGCAACGCTAAGAGTTGATGACGTTTTCAAAAACAGTTCACAGACAGGGGTGTTGTCAGCAAAGCCTGCTACCATAACGGAGTGCCTTATTTTTGTTACGTTAGCTTCTAACATTTCTAGTATCGGTGGAAAATTGGTGATGGGAAATCACCCAAGAAAGCATATAGGAATTCTAACGGAAGGTAATGTCTGGAACTATAGCAACACAAATAATAAAGTGGTGTGTGATTCATTGAGCGCGTTTAAAGCAAAGTTCTCAAATGCTTATAAAACTAATGGTACGACCGTAGAGTTTTATTACGGGAGATTCTTATGATTAAGGAAGTAATCATAAGTATGTCTATTTTGGGCGGCAGTGTTTCCCTCGCTCATGATGTAACCCCACCTACAGGCGGTGAAGTCTTTCGCTTGCTTTTTGACAATGCAGGCATGGATTTGAAATCAGAAGAAAACTGTCTTATGCCGACTAAAGATCACGTAAGTGAAAAAGAGTTACTTTCGGATTATCTTTCGGACATTTTTTCACTTTCTTATAATTCGGAGCGTAATTTAAGCATTTCTTCTAGCTGCACTGCCTCTAAATATGAGACAAGTGCTGATGGCGTACAAGCTATGTGGGATTGCCAGTTTGAGATGAATGAGACAGATGATAGTGGAGAGTTTGTATCTAGCTCTATGCTTGCATTTGGCATATCCCTAGATAAATCAAAAATTCTGAAGAATACTCTCAGGTGCTTCTAGAGAAATCATGTTTCCTTTGGGGGCAAAAACTAGTTCCCTGTTGTAATGCAGCAAGAAACTAGGTTTTCAGATTTAGCTAAAACACTGTCCCTTCTGGAAGCGTGACAAAGATCGAGTGGCGGATTTCGTTGTTCAAGGCTTTTGAGCAATGGCCTTCACCTTCGGTGTCTTCTAGCAGTAGCACATCTCCGCCTTTAAATTGACGGGTTTCACCGTTCGACACTTTAAACTCGCAGCTGCCTTTGATAATGAATAGCAGCTGACGCTGTGGTGCTGGGTGCCATTTGAAATCGTAATCAGCTGGAGTTTCACGAAAGATCATCTCACCCGCGGGGAAACGCTCCGACAACAGACCAATCGGCCCACCGTCACGGACATCGATGTTCACTTCACCAAAATGGCTCTTACCCTGATCGTCATTATAAATTCGAATAAATTGCATCGAGTAATCCCTGTAAGTATTCAGGGGTCAGATCCCTTAAATGTTGAGTGACTGAGTCTTTGAATGCTTTCATTAAAGGGATCTGACCCCTTTGGTGATACCTAAAGCCTATTTCAAACTCTGCAGCGTGTGGCTTAACACCGCCAAGGTCGTGACCACATCGTCGGTCATAATCGCTTCCGCCGGGTGGTGGCTGATACCTTTATCACAGCGCATAAACAGCATGGCCACGGGGCAAATCTCGGCAATAGCCATAGCATCGTGGCCCGCACCGGAGAACAGCGTATGTACCTCAATGTTCTGAGCGGCGATAGCATCACGTAGCACGCTTTGTAACTCGCCATCACAGTGCACCGCACTGGCGCTATGAGTTTGTTGATGTTCTAAGATTACGTTGCGTTTTGCAGCGATCGTCGCCAAACGTTCCATCAAGTCGGTTAAAGCATCATCACGTTGTTGGTCGTGTTCGCTACGGATATCCAATGAGAAAACGGTTTTGCCTGAGATCACATTGACGCCATTGGGGCGATTGTTAATTTGCCCAACGGTCGCGACCACGCCATGCTCTTTGGCCACGGCTTCAATGGCTAAAATCATCTCACTGCTAGCGGCCAGAGCATCTAAACGCATTGGCATCGGTACAGTGCCCGCGTGCCCCGCCATACCCGTGACGGTGAATTCAAAACGCTTGGCTCCCGCGATGGCGCTGACCACACCGACAGGAAGGTTTTTCTCTTCTAAGACTGGGCCTTGCTCAATATGCAGCTCAAGATAGCCTTTCAGGTTGTCCGTAGGGATGGCCGCTTCAGATACTTTATCGAAGCTTAAACCAAAGTTTTCCAGCGCCTCGGCAAGGCTCATGCCGTCATCGTCTTTTAGGTCTGCCCAGCTTGCTGGCCATTGACCGGTTAACGCGCGACTACCCAGCAAAGTCGAGCCGAAACGAGTGCCTTCTTCGTCACCAAAGCCGACGATGTCTAGGTGGAACGGTAAACGAATACCTTTCGCTTGGAAGGCCTCGATTAGCGTAATGGGTGCGACAACACCGAGCATGCCGTCGTATTTGCCGCCGTTCGGTACGGTATCTAAGTGGCTGCCCATAATAAAGCGCGGAGCGTCAGCCTCTTCGGCCGCAAAGCGTCCCCACAGATTACCTGCTTGGTCTTGCCATGTTTGCATCCCCGCAGTTTCCATCCAGCCGCCTACCAGTTGATTGGCTTCTTTATGTTGCTCAGTCAGGTAGCGACGGTCGAGGTGCTCGGACGATTGGCTAATCTTGCCAAGCGTTTCCAAGCGCTCCATGACCTCTTGGCCAAGGGCCTTGAAATCCATCATAGGCAGGCCTTTTGCGCCGCACTTTCTTTTGCTGAAGAGTACACGGCAAGCGCAGTATCAACCCCTTCACCATTTGGCAGAGCAAAACCTTGGCCGCGCAGCACGGTTTCAAGCGACTGAAGTGTGTGCAAAACTGCATCTTGGCGCGCGTTGTACCCCATCGTGCCGATGCGCCAGACTTTGCCTTTTAAGGGGCCAAAGCTGGTGCCAATTTCGATGTTAAAGATGTTGAGCATATCGTGGCGCACTTTCTCGCCATCGACATTATCCGGTATGTGAACGCCGACCACATTGCTCATCTTATTGCTCAAATCCCCGTAAGGCTGCAAGCCCATCGCTTGGATCCCCTGAAGCATGGCATTACCTGCCAATTGGTGACGTGCAATGACTTTGTCTTGGCCTTCACGTAGTAATTCAATGGCACATTGGCGTGAGCCAAACAGCATAGTCGCCGCTTCAGTATGGTGGTTTAAACGCTCTTCGCCCCAGTAATCCATGATCATGCCAAGGTCAAAGTAGTTAGAACGAATGCGTGAGCCTGTGGACTCTGTATGGTGCGCATCACGGATACCCGCTTCTACGTGGTGACGCTTGCGTACGGCAGAAACGAAACGATCGCTGTAGCTCACTGGCGCGCTGCCTGATGGGCCGCCTAGACATTTTTGAAGGCCAACGGAAACCGCATCAATTTGCCAAGCGTCCATATCAAATGGGTTACCACCGATAGACGCCGTTGCATCTGTGTACAGCAGCACATCGTGAGCACGACAGATGGCACCGATATCACTCAATGGCTGAAGCATGGTGGTCGAGGTATCGCCTTGCACGATGGCCAATACTTTTGGCTGCACGCGTTTGATCGCCTCTTCGATTTGTTGCGGATCGAAGACTTCACCCCAAGGCACTTCAATGGTGTGCACTTCTGCGTCCGCGCGTTCAGCGATTTCTGTCAACAAGTGACCGAAGCGGCCGAAGATCGGCACCAAGACTTTATCGCCAGGTTCTAGCACCGATACCAAAGATGCCTCAATGCCCGCACGAGAGGTGCCGTCGATTAAGAACGTTTGTTGGTTTTGCGTGTTAAACACCTGACGGTATAACGCCATGACTTCGTTCATGTAACTGGTCATGGTTGGGTCGTACTGACCCACAAGCTGTGTTGACATGGCTTGCAACACACTTGGGTAACAATTAATTGGACCTGGGCCCATTAGCAAACGTGGTGGAAATTGTAGAGGTTGCATGGGGAGCTCCTAGGCTAAAACTTGGTAAAGCATTCTAAGGCCAGTGAAAATCAGAGTTATCGCAAACACTTTTTTCAACATGGCAGCGTTCAAACGGCTGGCAAGGCCTGCACCCACCGGCGCAAACAATACGGTCAGCGGGATAATGCAGGCAGCGCCGACTAAGTTAACGAGGCCAAAGGTGCCGAAAGGCGAATCTGCTGGCGTTTGGCCTGCAATTAACAGAGTGACGGCAGCAGGCAGAGAAATGATCAGACCCACGGCTGCGGCGGTGCCCACGGCACGGTGCGCTGGGTAGTTACAAAAGGTTAGCGTTGGCACGGTTAGCGTACCGCCACCGATACCGACCATCGAGCTGAAGAAACCAATGCAAGTGGCAATAACGCTTTGACCAGCTTTGCCTGGCAGTGAGTTAAATAGCGCGTCTTTCTTGCCAAGCAACATATTGATCGCAGACAGGGTTGCGATCACACCAAATAGCAGAGTCAGCCACTCTCCATCGACACGGGTTACCACGAAGCTACCCAGCAATACGCCAAGGAAAATAAAGAAGCCCCACGCTTTTAGCAGTTGGAAATCCACATTGCCTTTGGCGTTGTGGGCGCGAATCGAGCTAATCGATGTCGGAATAATCGTCGCCAGAGACGTCGCGGTTGCAACCAGCATCGCGGTATCAGCGCTCACGCCTAGGCCTTGGTATAAGAAAAACAGCACCGGCACGATAACGATACCGCCACCAACGCCTAAAAGACCGGCCAAGATACCCGCGACTACGCCCGTGCCCATCATGGCTAAAATCATGGAATAGTTTTCCATTATGAATGACATCTGCTTTCTAACTCCTGCTTAAGGATTGTTGTGTATGATTCTATTTAGTATTTGCTTCAAATCGGAACAGCAACGCCTTCTCGACCCGGCTTAGACGGCACATCCCTGTGCCGATTAAGCCTACGCAATCATCCTGATTGCTGGTCTTGAAGGGTTGTCTGTTCCTACAGATAATTCCTGCTTAACGCTGATTATCTGGAATGTTTTTTAATCATGGGTACTTATTTCACTCAATGAGACAGCCAATCAGGGAATGGCAAGCACTAGCCCATGGATGGGCTGGGTAGGCTGTCGCAGACAGGGATGTCTGCCAGCCGGCGACCATTACCTAATTGGCTGCTCAGTCTGAATGACTCTCTAGCTCACTTACTTAACCAGAATAACTAGCCGAAGAAACCGCTAAGCCATCACTGCGTGGGTCGGTGGCGGCGTCGGTGTTGCCCTCGGGGAACAACACCACGGCGCCAGCATGGCCCATTAATTCATTGCACGCAGGCACAGCGACTAGGTCATGACCGCGGGCAATCAATGTGTCTGCGGCTTCGGCCGCGAAATCGCTTTCCACTTTTAAGTTGTGGCTCACATCTCCCCACGTACGACCGAGTAACCAACGGCCAGCCGCGATGCTCTGTGCTAACGGCTGCTTGTGGTAAACGTAACGGCTGAATAACGCCGCTTGGGTTTGTGGTTGGCCTTCGCCCCCCATGGTGCCGTAGCTGATTCGACGACCATCGTTAAGCTCTGCAAAAGCAGGGTTTAGGGTGTGAAATGGCTTTAAATTCGGCTTAAGTTCTTGCAAATGACCTTTTTCTAGGCTGAACGACGAGCCGCGGTTGTTCCACACAATGCCAGTGCTTGGGCTAACAATGCCGCTGCCAAACTCCCAATATAGGCTTTGGATATAGCTCACCATACGACCTTCGCTGTCACAGCAGCCCATCCAAATGGTGTCGCCGTGTTGCGCGGGATGAGGCCAAGCTTGCGCTTGATCTTTGCTAATCTTATCCGCCATCGCCGCTAGGCTGTGATCGCTGAGCAAGTCTTGTAATTCAATACTTAATCGTGCTGGATCGGAGACGTATTTGTTGCGCGCAATAAAGGCCTGTTTGGTAGCTTCGATCAGTAGGTGCGCCATATCGGTTTCACCGCCATCGCCTAGCTGATGAATGCGGTCGTACAGCGCCAATATGATCAAAGACGCAATACCTTGAGTCGGGGCGGGCAGGTTGTAAAGCTTGCCCACGCTGGTTCCCACACTTAATGGTGAGACTTGCTCAGCACGGTAATCATGAAAATCCACCAAACGAATTGGCGAGCCTGCCGCTTCAAGATCGGCAGCCAGTTGCTCGGCAACCGCGCCATGGTAAAAGTCATCCAGGCCTTGCTGCGCTAGATGTTTCAATGTCTTTGCTAAGGTGTGAAGCGTGAGTCGCTTGCCTTGAGTCAGTGTTTCACCTTGATCCAAGAACTGAGCAAAGCCCGGTAATGTGGCTATGTCGTCATGTACTTTACGGCTTGCAGATTGCAAACTTTCGGTAATTTCGATGCCGTTTTCTGCATGATCGATGGCATTTTGCAGCAGTTCAGTTAATGGCTTAGGTGCTTGCCAGAAGGCGCTAATGTCTAATGCTTTTTGCCAACCTGCAACGGCGCCTGCCATGGTTACCGTGGCTTTACCGCCACGAGTAGGAATGCTGTCTTCGCCTTGGAAGAACTCTAAGGTCGCCAATTGCGCCGCTTTGCCTGAGGCATCAATACCGATTGGCGCTTTGCCGGGTTCGCTGATGAGCCAAAAACCGTCGCCGCCTAGGCCGTTCATATGCGGGTAGACCACTGCGATGGTCGCGGCGGCGGCGACCATGGCTTCAATGGCTGTGCCGCCTTGTTCTAAGATGGCTTGGCCTGCTTTGGTGGCTTCGTGATGTGGCGCCGTAAATGCAATCGAAGACATGCGTTACTCCATTAGGTCTTTGGCTAGGGCTAACAAACTTAAATCGCTACCGCGCGGGCCAATCAGGGAGAGACCGCATGGCGCGCCGTCCATGTCACAGACTGGCAAATGCAATTGTGGTAAACCACACAGTCCGGCAATCGCTGTTAGCTCTAAAAGCTGGTTGCGATAGTCGGCTAATTCATTGTCTTTCATGGTTAAAAGTGGTGCGCGACCCGGTGTGGTGGGCACTATCAAAACGGCACTTTCAAGCTGCTCATCGAGCCATGCTCGAAACTTGGCTTGTTGTGTTTTTGCTTGAGCAACGTCATCGGCGCTAATCGTTTTTGTCCATTCAAAACGGCTGGCAATGTCCGGTGCAAAGTCAGGATCGTTTTGTGTAATCCAGTCTCCGTGAGTTTGCCAAATTTCCGCCCCTTGTAGCGTGCGGAATGTGGTGCCGGTTTGCCAGTACACAGGGTCGATTTCGAGATTCTGTTCAGTGCTAAGACGGCCTTTCGCTTGCCAAATATCGAGCTGCGCTTGGAGCGCGTCTTTGTGTTCCGCTTGACTGATTAAATCCTTCGCAATCAGTGTCTTAGTTAACTTGGTGGACGGTGTTGGTAACAACACCTGAGCGACTTTTTCAAGCTCCGCAAGGCTTCGAGTCATAAAGCCCACGGTATCGAACGATGGTGCTAACGCGACCATGTTGTCCATAGCTATGGCGCCATGGGTCGGGCGCAAACCAAACAAACCATTGTAGCTAGATGGCACTCGAATGGAGCCGCCCGTGTCTGTTCCAAGACCTATGTCAGCCAGATCTCCAGAAACCGCCACCGCCGAGCCAGAAGACGAACCACCCGGTAAGCGCTCCGGTGTGATCGGGTTTTCAGGTGTGCCGTAATGGATATTTTGCCCGTTCAGGCTATAAGCCAATTCGTCGGTAATGGTTTTACCCACGAAGCTAGCGCCTGCGTTGAGCAATGTGCTCACACTCGACGCGGTTTGAGTTGCTTGATCATGCGTCGCTAACCAAGTTGGGTTACCCGCCGTCGTCGGCAAACCCTGCATATGAAACAAATCTTTCACCGCCAAACGCATACCGGCAAGCGGGCGCTCTGAAGCTTCCGTCACCGTCAGGGAAAAGTGTTCAGGCAAGCGCAAAAATGGGTTTTGGGTGATAGCGTGTTTCATAAGTCGCTCCTTTGATCTGTGGTTATGAAACAATTGTTTCTTTATTTTGTCAACTGAAACGAAAGAGGCAATTTTTACTATGAACTCCCTGTCGTAAATTGAGTGATCAAACGCGCATAGGCTATTTGCCCCACAAAGCGTTTGGCAGGGCGGCTAAACGGAAGCCAGCGATTTTATGAACTTCATTCAGGGCGCGACGAAATTCTGTCGCCACATCATTCGGTAGACGTGCTTCAAAGCCTTCTAGAATCTGATCCTTGGTGGCGCCTTTGACTGCCATGATGAATGGGAAACCAAATTTATCGTGGTAACTGAAATTGAGAGCAAGAAAGCGCTCCAGCTCCGGTGGTGTCAGTTGATCCAACCCTGCGCCGGCTTGCTCACTGGTCGAGGCATCGGTTAATTCCCCCGCGAGAGCGGCTTTGCCAGCCAAGTCTGGATGTGCACGAAGTAGGGCGAGTTGAGTGCTGTGGTCAGCCGCTTCAACGATATCGTGCATGGCTTGAGTGACAGCGACACGGATGCCATCAGGGTGCTTGGTAAGCGTATCCCGTTGCTCGTAAAGTGCCTCAGCAAGCCATGTTGAATGTTCGTAAATATCCTTTAACTGATTGATAAAGCTGTCTTTATCTTGCTTGACTAGTGCGGTTTCGGTTGCCCCCATAAAAACTCCTATATGGTATCGAATGTGTATTTATGCTTAGCTGATCATCTGCCTTGAGCGTAATCTTTGTTGTGTGTCAGCGCTAATTTTTATCCTGCATAGTGGTTATTAAACGGTTTAAGAGAGGTTTGTAATGGGATATTTAACAACACATATTTTGGACACAACTCGGGGCGTAGCCGCCTCGGGGGTGATGCTCGAACTGTATGCGTTAGCGCAGGATGGCTCTCGAAAGTTACTGCAGCAAACCTTTACTAATGGGGACGGTCGTTGTGACGCCCCTTTGCTCGAAGGAGAAGCATTTCAGGCTGGGCGCTACGAGCTGGAGTTTGCTATCGGTGATTATTTCGCGGAGCAGGGCATCGAGATGCCTGAGCCGCGCTTTCTCGATGTGGTGGTATTGCGCTTTGGCATTGCAGACGAAGACAGCCACTATCACGTACCGTTACTCGTGACGCCATACTCTTACAGCACCTATCGTGGCAGTTAGTTGAGCATGGGTAGTGCTTTTCTGCACGCTAATGGTGCAAGTTTCATCTCAGACAAAGGTTTCACTGTTTAACAAATAACTGAAACTATTGTTTCATCAGGCTTTGACGGCGAAGCAATATTCTGGGCACGGTTCTTGCGATAGGAAACTAATCTCAGAATTTGCAACGCAGAGGAGTCGCTATGAAAGCAATCATCATTGGAGCTGGCATCGGTGGTATGTCAGCTGCGGCCGCACTGGATCAACAAGGTATAGATTGTGAGGTTTTTGAAGCCGTCAAAGAAATGAAACCTGTCGGCGCGGCAATCTCGATTTGGTCTAATGGCGTCAAATGCATGAACCATCTCGGCATGGGGAAAATCTTAGATGACCTTGGTGGTCCGATGCACAACATGGCGTATTTGGAAGGTTTTAGTGCTGCACAGATGACGCGTTTTAGCTTAAAGCCTCTAGTCGCTGAAGTGGGCGAGCGCCCATGTCCTGTGTCCCGCGCCGACCTGCAAGCACGCATGATCGATTGCTGGGGTCGTGGCAAAGTTCAGTTTGGCAAGCGTTTGGAATGCGTCAGCCAAGACGAAAACGGTGTGACGGCGACTTTTACCGATGGCACGACGGCTCACGGGGATTTTATGATCGCTGCCGATGGGGCTCATTCCATCGCTCGTGAATATGTTCTGGGCCACAAAGTGGAGCGTCGCTACGCTGGCTATGTGAATTGGAACGGCCTAGTAGAAATCGACGAAGCCATTGCCCCAGCGGATCAGTGGACTATGTTTGTTGCCGATGGCAAACGCGTTTCCGTCATGCCTATTGCTGACAACCGCTTCTACTTCTTCTTTGATGTACCTCTGCCAAAAGGGTTACCAGAAGATCGCTCGACGGTGATTAACGACTTAAAAGGCTACTTCGACGGCTGGGCCGAGCCGGTGCAACGTCTGATCGATGCCATCAATCCTGAAACCACCAACCGTATTGAAATCCATGATGTGGAACCCTTTAACCCATTGGTCAAAGGCCGTGTGGCGCTGCTAGGGGATGCCGGTCATAGCACCACACCGGATATCGGCCAAGGCGGCTGTGCCGCATTAGAAGACGCCGTGGTACTGGGGAAATGCTTCGCCGCCAGCTGCGATATCGAAGGCGCACTACAGTGCTACAACAACTCCCGGGTGGAACGCGTTAAAGACCTCGTCCTTAAAGCCCGCAAACGCTGTGAAGTCACCCACGGCTTTGACCCCGTAGAAACCCAAGCGTGGTATGACGAGCTTCGCGCTGAAACTGGCGTTGGCATCATCAGCGGCTTATCCAAAACCATCCTCGGCGGCCCACTGGGCTAACGCTCCGGCCTGAGATAATCCGCGTTCCTTCCCCTTGTTTCTTTAAGGGGAAGGTTAGGATGGGGTTAACTTCCTCGCAATCCTGATTCTATTCTAGGTTGCCAGCTTTTCCAGCTTCGGTGCTTACCAACTGCTTTGCTGCGCCATTCCATGCAATTCGCTTGCGCAAATTTCGGGTCGTTCCTCCCCTCGCCGCGTCAGCGCGAATCAAACGCATGGAATACCGCTAATGCGTTCTTGTAAGGGCCGTCTCGACCTGCGGCCATAAAACCAATAATCGGATTGGCTCTTGAGGCAGTAGAGGGTGCTTGCCTATCACCCCATTCGAGGCAATGCTCGGAACTTTCAAATGATATTAAGGTGTTACTTTTCTTACTGTCATTTGCAAAAAAAGACATTGTTATAATACCGCTTCTGTATAAACGTCTTCTAAAGCATCAAATACTTCTTCAGGCACTTCATACTTCAGCTGATCTCTACGCTTCTTAGAAATCTTGCCGTTTTGTTCTAAACAGAAGACTACCAACTTTGAAAGTGTTCTGTCATTAATATCGTACCGCTTATTGATATGGCGTTTTAGGGTGTCGTATTGGTTGAGATATGCCACTTCCTGCTTGATATAGTGTTCCATGGCTTCGTCACAGGCTTCCGCCATCAGCTCGGCACAGGCGGTGCCATCCCAATAGCGGTAGATGGACTCATGGCCTTTGAATTCAAAGGCGAAGTTTTCGGCATCAAGGTAATCCACTTGCCAGAAAGGGCGAGTCTCGGATGAGTAGGCGCTTAGTGCTTCTAAATATTCTCGCTCTCGGTTATAGAGTACCGCTGACACGGGCAGTAACAGGCCGTTCGCAAGTTGCCCGCTGCGACACAGTACGTGATGAAACATAAAGCGTGACAAACGGCCATTGCCATCCATAAAAGGGTGTAAGAATACAAAGCCAAATGAGATAACCGCGCCAAGCACAATGGGATCTACGTGCTCTGGCAACAGGTTGGTCAGTTGCTCCCACTCTTGCATGAGTTCTCGACATAAATTCGGTGAGGGTGGGACATACGTGACGCCGATAGAACCAGGGCCATTACTTAAGTAGTTCTGCTCATTGCGATAGGCCACGGCCCATTCATAGGGGTTGTTGATCGTGGCCTTTTGCAATTCTGTTAAATAGTCTTCATCGATTGCACGGGGGATGTGTGCTTGTCTCAGGAGGTTGGTGTAGCGCTGGATTTTATTCGTATCGGGCTGCTCTTTCTCGATAGCGAAAGAATCTTTGGTTTCACTGAGGTACACCCACGATAAAGCTCGGTTGAGCATGGCATCATCTAACTTATCAGTAAACTCTTTGGCTTTTTGAAGTGTGTTTTGTGCTAGAGCCTTTTCCAATCGTTCGGTGCGTCTCACAATGATGCTGTAGTCTAGTGAACCGATTAAATTGACATGGACGCGCCAGCGTTTATTTGCCTGGTTATCTGCGGTGATAAAACGCTTAGGATCTAATAAAGGGATATAGTTACCACGCGTCAATTCAGTGGTGCGTGGTAATAGCTGCTGGTTGAAATGCTCCCAGAGTAAACAGGCCATACGAATGTATTTGCCCATAGGCGAAGATTCATAGATTGCTAAAAGCTTGCTCTCGTCCACCTGAGGCAGAGCCTGAGAGAGTATTTGTAAATTAAGGTCTTCATATTTAAGAGCAAAGAGCACGTGATCGAGAATGTTCTCAGCAGGCGCTAATGCTGCGGGTATCGCTAAGGTATTCTCAATACGCTGAACCTTGGTTACGGGCATAACACGAGCTGACACCTGTAACGGCATGGCTGCGATGTCGGTGTATTCTAATAAGTGCGCGTAGCCTACGGGGGCATGTTTCATAGTTGGCCTAAAAAATATTTACAAAGCTAAGATTTTTCTTACATGGGGCTATTTGTCCGAGAAAATTCTTATAGTGTTAATATTTTTATTACAAAACGCGAATTACTCAAGAAAAAGTTTACAAGTAGGTGAGTAAGCACTTTAGAAAGGTGGTCGATCCTGAGGTATCAATTTGATGTGCTGAGAGGTCTCTTTGTCAGAGTGGATATTGGCTCGTTTGAGGAATAGATGAAGAAGAGTTAATTCTCTTATTATTTCTAAGGAATTTGAATAATGTTTAGAGTGCTGATTACAGTTCTAGTGACTATTGTTTCTTTGCTCGATTATCAAACTTATGCAGCCGCTGCTGAGGTGGATTCAGAAACAGGAAAGGTTGAACTTAATGAGTCCGTATCCATGACAGGTACGGCTGTCGCAACCTGGGAACGCCATCAGCTCGATGATGAGATTAGCTATAACTTAAGGCTTTATTTGGTTGTAGATGCTTCTGAATTAGATACACGATTAGTGGAAAAAATCCCTAATGGTCTTGCTTCAGACGAAATAGTGATTAACTTAAATTATCTTGATTATGGTGAAGGTCGGCTTGAAGCTATTCGAACCATTTTCGGAACTCCTATGTTTGACACCATTAGTCATGAAGTCGGCACTTATCAAAAGTTTGGCACGTTTACGATTGATCATCTCATGACGATTGTTGAATGTGATCATCGTGATTTTTACGCCGATTTCAGAAATTTTAAATCGAAAAAAGAAGGGCGGCATTTACCTCAGCCGTCTCTAGATTTGGGGTGTTCATAACGAAATAACCATTGACCAGCGACTTCCCAGACGCTCCCCCGGTATCAGGGGAGCGTGGTAAAGGATCAACGCTTATGTATGGCAAACCCTGCGGTGCCTGACGTTTCAAGCCCTGATTTGAGCTGCATATCTGGGATCGAGTAGTCGCCAAAGTTTTGCTTGCGAAAGGGGATGGGTTCTATACCCCAAAAGTTTTGTGCGATCTGTTTGAGGTTTTGGCTCGCTAATTCAAAGTCCTCGTTGGTAAATCTATCTGTACGATATAGGACGTGAGGCGGCAGTACGTCAAACCCTGGGTAAAATAACATTCCGTGTTGTATGGGGAAGAGTAGGTCGTTGATCGGGCCGTTGATTCCTCGCTCTCCAAAGTGTTCAGGCCATCCGCCGCAGGTGAAGGAGAGCATGGCGCGTTTGCCTTGCAGTGAGCCTTCTCCGTAGCGATCTCCCCAACGTTATCGTTCTGGTCGCCAACACCATAAATGCGCTCATGATGGAAAACTATGCCAGTCGCCTAACAACACCGAATCACAACCAGTTAGCGAGACTTCTGGAAGGTTTAGTTCAGTGCCTGTCGGAGCCTGTTAAGTGTTAGAAATTGATCTTTAAACTCTTTCGGAGGGATGGGGCGACTTAGGTAATAACCTTGTATTTGATCGCAGTCTAGCTGCTGTAATTGCTCCAGTTGTTCTTTGGTTTCAACGCCTTCAGCGATGGTTTTCATGCCGAGTTGTTGGGCGAGGGTGATCACGGCATTGACAATGGCATAGTCATTTGTGTCTGTTGTCATGTTGCGAATAAAAGATTGGTCGATCTTCAGTTTATAAACAGAGAAACGCTGTAGGTAGCTTAGGGATGAATAACCTGTACCAAAGTCGTCAATGGATGTCTGCACCCCCATTTGGTCGAAAGCTCTGATGGTTTCGATGGCTCTGTCTGGGTTGGTCATGGCGCCGCGTTCGGTGAGTTCTACCTCAAGTAAGTGTGAAGGAACTTGATATTCCTCTAGAAGCTTTCCAATAAGTGCAGGCAGGTCTTGGGTGCGAAACTGTACCACCGAGAGATTAACCGCCAACCTTACTGGTGTAATGCCTTGCTCTAACCATTGTTTAAGCAGTTTTACTGTTTCACGCAGTACCCATTCTCCAATGGCTAGGATCTGCCCGGTATCTTCGGCAATAGGAATAAATTCAGCCGGCGATACGGTGCCAAGTCTATGGCTATTCCACCTGAGTAGGACTTCGGCAGCGATCACTTGCCCCGTTTTTAAATCCATTTGAGGCTGCAAGTTGAGGGAGAGTTCGTTGGCATCAATCGCATCATGCAGTGAATTTTCCAATAAAAGTGTTCGTGTAGAGCGCGCTTGCATCTCTTTGGTGAAAAATGAGTAGCGGTTGCGGCCTTCTTTTTTGGCACTGTACATGGCGGTGTCGGCATGTTTGTAGAGGGTGTCGAAATCACTGCCGTCTTGTGGGTAGAGACTGATGCCAATGGACGGGGTGATAACAAACTGGTGGGGGTCTAGTTGGTAGCGTTGGCCGATGATATGGATTAACTCGATGGCTTTAGCTTCCGTTTGCTGCTCGTTAGCGTTCGGTAAAATGATAATAAACTCATCGCCACCTTGGCGTGCCACAAAGCCTGATTCCCCAATAAACTGTTTCATGCGTTCTGCAACACTGACGAGAAGGCGGTCACCTGTGCTGTGCCCCATGGTATCGTTGACATTTTTAAATCGATCGAGGTCGACAAATAGCAAGGCTACCCCTGCTTTCTTTTGCTCGCTGCATTGTAGTAGTCGGTTAAAATGCTTATACAGTGCGGAACGATTGGGGAGGGTTGTTAAAGAATCATGGCTTGCGAGCCATTCAACTTGCTGTTCGGCTTTCTTTCGATCCTCAATATCGATGCGAACGCCTAGCATACATGCTGGCTTACCATTCTCATCGACTTCGGTGACGGTGCAGCGAACGCCGACCCAACGATATTCTCCATTTGCATGGCGAATTCGTGCTTCATACTGATATCTGGTGGCTGGGCGTGAGCCTTCTAGAATAGATTTAATAGTATCTATTACATACTGGCGATCTTCTGGATGGATTTTTTTTAGCTCTTGGTTGCGATCGGCTTTGCCCTCAGTGGGAGGGTAGCCCAGCATTGTAAAATAGGAGGCGGAAGCAAACCAGATATCACGTTTGATGTCCCACTCCCATACACCTATATGAGTAACTTTGAGCGCGTTGTTCATCCGAATTTCCGCTTCTATGAGTTCGTCTTCTCTTTCTTTAAAAGCGGTAATGGGGTAGGCCTGACCAAGAACGGTATTGTTTGGCTGGCGTTGTTTTTTAATTTGATAGCAAGCGCTAGAGCCATCATGTTTCAAAAACCATTCTTCAGAGTCGTCTAAAGGTGCGCTAGAGAGCGGGTTTTGAATGAGACCTGAGGAGGGGGCGGAGCCAGTGTTGTCTTCCAATGCAATTGAGTCATTGATCAACTGTGAAAAAGCGTCATTACTATAGAGTAGACGGCCCTGCTGATCTTCTAACCAAACTGGGGTTACTACGGCCGCTAGTGTTTCATTGAGGCGTTCATTGCTTTGTTCCAATGTAAGAATGTGTTGTTGGAAGGCTTTATTTTTTACTCGTTGGCGGGCATAGATCGCAATCAACGCGATCACTAAAATGGATGTGATACAAGCGAACCAGAAGGACATGCTATTAAGCCCCTATTGTAGCAAACTACGTTTTTATTGTGTCGGGCCGTCCTTGCGTGAACAAACAAATATATATCAATGCTCCTTAGTATAGTGTTGCTATGTGAAAGGAGTACTGACCACCATAAACTATTTTCCAAATTGGTGGAATAGTCGCTGGTATGAAGAGTATCAGCCTTCTTCATGAAATCTCAGGTAAGCCTCGTGCCAGTACTGTCTGCGACAGGTTGCCGCTTTTGTAAGATTTATGCTCAGTTATTTGAATTTCTTTACCCAGTGTCAAGTATCCCTAAATCTCTAACGCAGGTAGCATTCTTGGTTAACTGATAGAGAACTATAGGATGTTTCGATGCGTATTAGTCTGTCTCACCAGCGAGTGGAAACACTAGGCTGGCCAGCATTGCTAAAGAATAGCATGCGTCTAATGAGTAAAGCGGTGTTAGCGGTCAGTGCGTTGGTCAGTGTGACGGCCTGTGCCGTATCTGAGCCAACCACGGTAAACCCAGCGGCGGATGAAGAGTTCAGTTACGCATGGTTAAAAGGCCATGCTCGTAATCTTGCCGAACAGCCGTTTGTTAGTGCAAAAGGTGATGTACCAGAAGTGCTTTCAAGCCTCGATTGGGATGAGTATCAGCAGTTACATTTCAAGCGTGAACAAAGCTTATGGCAGAAAGATGACACCGCTTACCGAGCGACTTTTTTCCATTTAGGTCAAGGCTTTATCACGCCTGTGCATATCAATGTGGTGGAAAATGGTAAATCCACGCCGGTCGACTATTCATCGAAGATGTTTGATTACGGTGATTCCCATGTGAATGGTAAGGCACTGCCGCAGGATCTTGGCTTTGCAGGCTTCCGCATGCAGTTTGGAACCGACTGGGAGCGCGACATTGTGGCGTTCTTGGGCGCGAGTTACTTCCGTGCGGTGGGGGCAGAGATGCAATACGGTTTGTCTGCCCGTGGTCTGGCCATCGATACGGCGATGAATAAGCCAGAAGAGTTTCCAGTGTTTACCAATTTCTGGTTTGAAAAGCCGACGCCAAACTCGGACGAAGTGACCATTTACGCGTTGCTTGACTCAGACAGCATCACTGGTGCGTATCGTTTTGATATTAAAGCGGGCGAGCCTTTGACGATGCGGGTGGATGCGGCTTTGTATCCACGTAAAGAGATTGAGCGTCTGGGTGTGGCGCCTTTGACCAGTATGTACATGATTGGTGAGAACGATCGTCGTACCAATTATGACTGGCGTCCAGAGATCCATGATTCGGATGGTTTGGAAATGCTGACGGGCAATGGTGAGCATATTTGGCGTCCTTTGGGCAACCCTGAGCAGCTGCGTTTCAATGCTTACATGGATAACAATCCGAAAGGCTTTGGTTTGATGCAGCGTGATCGTAATTTTGATCATTACCTAGATGATGGTGTGTTTTACGAGAAACGTCCGCATCTTTGGATTGAACCAATTGGCAACTGGGGTGAAGGGTCGGTGCAGTTGGTGGAAATCCCAACCTTAGATGAGACCTTCGACAATATTGTGGCGTTCTGGAACCCTGCACAAGAGATCGTGCCTGGCCAAGAGTTGCTCTACAGCTACAACATGTACTGGGGGAGTGAAGCACCAGTGCAGTCGGGCAAAGCGACGGTGCAAAGCACTTACACAGGGATTGGTGGTGTAGTCGGCAAAAAACGCGATTACTACAGCAAGCGTTTTGCCATCGACTTTGAAGGTGAAATTTTTCAAATGCTAGGCCAGAAAACCGAGGTGAAACCAGTGATTGAAACGTCCCGTGGGCGAGTGGAAATCACTTCAGCACGCCCTCAGCATCATATCGGCGGCTACCGTGCTATGTTTGATTTAGTTCCGGATGAGTCGGTTGCGCCGATTAATATCAAGGTACACCTTGAGGCCAATGGCCAGCCTATTTCTGAGACTTGGGTGTACCAGTGGAACCCTCCGGCTCCAGCAGATCGTGAGCTGTATAATGCGGGTCATTTGAAATAGTCATCCGATAAGGTTCGTTCAAACGCTCCATTTATGGGGCGTTTTTTTATTTAGCGGGTTGCGCTTTGGTAGACCATGGCGACTAGCTCGGGCTGTTTCACTCGATAGCGGCGCAGGCGTCCTTGAATATCATCGGGCAATGAGTGTTCGTCCTGCACTAAGACAAAATCATGCTGTTGATAAAATGGAATCAGCTCAGGCTGATTTAAGCAAAAGCTAGGTATGTGCTCAAATTCGCTTCTGAGGGCGTCAAGTAAGGTGCTCCCGTAGCCCTGCTGGCGATACTCTGGGTGGGTCACCAAGCCGGTCATTAATTGGCAATCCACAAAGGGTTTGATGCGCACGGCGGCGATGATGGTCGGTCCTTGTTTGATGACCCATAATGGCTCTGATTTGTTCGGTTTGCCGCTCGGGTAATAGGTCTGATAGAACTTTTTGACCAACGGAAACCAAAGCGCTTCGACTTGAGTGATGTTTGCAGAGGTACTCAATTTCCCGCCCTGATGCTAGTGATTTATCTGATATCCGCTATGATAAGCGTTTTACGTCATAGCTCAACGGGATATAACAAATGCGCTTACCACGACTGCTAGCCAGCTTGCTGCTATTGAGTTGCTCTTTGGGGCTACACGCCAGTGATTTAGCACAGGGTGTGAATGAATCCTTTGCGGACTACCGTGAGCGTTTGCGTCAGCACTTTTTAGAACAGAAAACATGGGTCAATCCTGCAGCACAAGAAGTAGAGATAGAAGCGGTGCTACCGTTTGAACACCGTCCGAGTGCCGAGTGTGTGACGGAGCAACGTGTAGGGGTATTGATGTTTCATGGCCTATCGGACTCCCCGTTTACATTACGAGACCCCGCGAAAGCATTGGCTGAGCAGTGTTTTCATACGCGTGTGATGTTGCTGCCCGGGCATGGCACAAAAGCCGAGGATCTGTTAGCCGTGACGCGCGATGATTGGCGCACCGCGGTGACCAATGCGGTGCAGCAGTTTTCTGACGAGGTGGATACCCTGTATCTGGCGGGCTTTTCCACCGGCGGTGCTCTAGTCACTGAATATGCTTGGTTGCACCCAGAGGATGTACAAGGCGTCGTACTGTTTTCGCCTTTGTTTAAGATCAATAGTGGCATTGATTGGTTGTCGCCAATCTTGGCTCCCTTTATAGATTGGCTGGATCATCACGAGTCGGATGATTACGCCAAATACGCTTCGATCCCGGTACCCGCGATTGCTCAGGCTTATAAATTGGCGAAAGAAGTGAAACAGCGCGTGTTAGATCACCCCGCTCAGGCGCCTGTTTTTGTCGCGCTTTCTGAAGAGGATGCAACGGTGGATTCGAGTGTCACGTTGGAGGTGTTTAAACAATCCTTTATGTCACAGCCAGAAAGCGAGATGGTGCTTTACAGTGTCAACCAAGGTAGTGGTTCGCAAGGCAGCGTACATATCATTAATACAGATTTACCAGAACAACGTATTTTTGGCTTGGCACACATGGCGGTACATGGTTCGCCAAATAATCCCTATTATGGCGTCCAAGGTGAGTACCGTATTTGTGCTTGGTATCTGGGAGAGGAAGAGCGTTACAACGAATGTCGCCTAGCACAAGATAACTGGTATGGGGAACGTTCCGATAGCTTATCAAAGCGCAGTAACTTAGCCGCGCGATTATCTTGGAACCCCTATTTTGATGATTTGATGCAGCGAGTATCTGGCTTTATTTCGACCACGTCCGAGAAAGCGCTTTAACTAGCGAATGCATTGGGCTGGCTGGAAATCTCTGAAATAAACATGTCGAGGATCCTATGAGAGAAGTATTGAGCTTGCTGAGCGACAGTAAGTTTCATTCTGGCGAGGAGCTGGGTGAAGCGTTAGGCGTAACCCGTGCGGCGGTTTGGAAACGCTTGAAAAAGTTAGAGTCCGTCGGCATTACCGTACACTCCGTGAAAGGGCGTGGTTATCGTATTCCAGAACGTCTGATTCTATTGGACGAGGCGCGCTTACGCGAGGCGGGTGTGGCCGAAGACATTGCCATAGATATTCCCTTTGAGACGCCGTCCACAAACGATGTGCTGAAGCAAAAAATTGCCTTGGGGGCACGTTTGCCAGCGTTAGTGGTGACTGAACACCAGACGCAAGGTAAAGGCCGCCGCGGCCGTGTTTGGGAAAGTGGTGTAGCGAAGAACATTACCATGTCATTTGCTTGGAAGTTTGAGCAAGGTCCTAGTGTGGTCGAAGGTCTGAGTCTGGCGGTGGGTGTGGTCATTGCCAAAGTATTGCGCAACTTGGGGGTGCCCAATCCAGGCTTAAAATGGCCCAATGATATTTTGATTGACGGGCAAAAAATCTGCGGCATCTTGCTGGAAATGATTGCCGACCAAGATGTCTGTCGTGTGGTGATTGGCATTGGTTTGAATGTGGAATCCACCCCTGAGCAGCAAGCGCGTGTGGATCAACCTTGGACGGATTTAACCTCGCGTTTGTCCTTTACGCCTGATCGCAATGAAATTATTGCTCAGATTACCGAAGGTCTGGTGGCGATGTGTGACGTGTTTGCGCATGGAAATGGTTTAGCCCATTACCATGCCCAGTGGCAGGCGTTTGATATGCTCTACAATCAACCTGTGATGATGTTTAGTGGTAATCGACAACAAGCTGGGATCGCACGCGGCGTGGATGCAAGCGGTGCACTGCGGCTAGAAACCAGTGAAGGTATTGAATTGTTGCACGGGGGCGAAGTCAGTGTGCGCAAACAAGTCTAGTACGCTAGTGATCGATGCGGGGAATACGCGCATCAAGTGGACTCTGTTTCAGGGTGACGTCATTGTCGATAAGTGGGCGCAAGATACGTTGGATGCGTGTCGTTGTGGAGCGCCTTCACAGATTGTCTTAGCCAGTGTCCGTGCTGCGGAGGCCGATGCGTCGCTGTTAGCAGAGATTCAAGCGACATTGCCGGATGCTTCGGTGACAAGTGTGCGCTCAGAGCGCCAAGCCTGTGGTGTGTGGAACTCCTATGTGGAGCCACATCGATTGGGAGTGGATCGCTGGTTAGGCGTGATTGCGGCGTTTAAAGAATACGGTGGTCCTGTCGTGATAGTTGATGCAGGCACGGCCATTAAGGCAGATTTTGTGGATGCTAAAGGTGTTCATCTGGGCGGCTATATTGTGCCGGGCTTGGATTTAATGGCCAGTAGCTTGATTGATAAAACCGCGAAGATTCGTTATCAGGAAAGTGAACAAACGGCTCAAATCGGTGAGATTCCGCACAGCACAGCGGATGCTGTGCAACAGGGTTGCTTGGAAATGGCGTTGGGCTTTTTGCAGCGATTGCACGGAAAGCACGGCGATGCGCGCTGGATTGCGACAGGTGGCTCTAGTCAGACGCTAATGGAGGTGCTTGCCATCGACTGCTGTTTAGACGAGCACTTGGTGGCTAAGGGCGCGAAATACGTATTGGATGAAGCGTTAGAAAGGTAGGACGTAGAATGAAGTGGGTCTTTTTGCTGCTGGTGTTGGCGAATGCTGGTGTGGTTGCTTGGCACGGTTTCGCTGCGGCAGATGTGCGCACAGAGCAGGCGCCGATTTATGCTCCGCCAGTCAGCGAGCGTATTTACTTAATTAGTGAGGCAAGACCGGAAGAGCCGGAGCAAGAGGTATCGTTAACCGAGTCGACATTAGCATCGGAACCTGAGCAGGCCTCTGCCGAAGCGATCTTAACGCAGCTGGATCAAGCCGTTGCCGCAGCGGTAGAGCGGAATGAAGGCGAACCGCGACAAGAAGAGAATTTGTTATGTCCGATGCTCGTCTTGGAGCGTGATGCTGATCGACGCCTAGTGTCTGAAACGCTGCGTAGGAATAACTTAGCGTTTACTCAAAATGAAACCAGTGGCAAACGTGACAAGTACTGGTTGTACATCGCAGCGCCGGAAAGCACCTCAAAAGCGCAAGATGTTGTGGCGGAGCTGAAATTGAAGCGGATTGACAGTTATGTGATTTCTCGAGGTGACATGAAGAATCGTATATCACTCGGTCTCTTTTCATCGAAAGAGCGAGCGCAGCAGGCGCAAGCGACTATTGCGCAGCGCTCTGGTATGCGTGTGAATATCTATGAGCATCAACGAACGGTTGCGTTGTATGAGTTGTTGTTAGATCAACCGATTACGGAAAACAATTGGCAGCAGTTTATGCAACAGTTGGATTTATCCAAGCTGTTAATAAAAATAGAAAAAAATCCTTGCTAGTGCTTGCAATTGAAAAAGCGATTCATATAATGGGCTCCACCTTTTGGGGCGTTGTGAGCAATGCTTAAAGTTTGTGGAGGGGTTCCCGAGTGGCCAAAGGGAGCAGATTGTAAATCTGCCACGAAAGTTTCGGTGGTTCGAATCCACCTCCCTCCACCATTTGCGGGCATGGTATAGTGGCTATTACCTCAGCCTTCCAAGCTGAAGAGGCGGGTTCGATTCCCGCTGCCCGCTCCAGTAATTCTGCTCATGTAGCTCAGTTGGTAGAGCACACCCTTGGTAAGGGTGAGGTCGGCAGTTCAAGTCTGCTCATGAGCTCCAGCATTTCTCAATGCTAAACCAAGCGAAAATCCAACCGCTTAGTTTTTTGTCTGAATTTTGGGCAAATACCACTTGCTAAATTTTAAACAAGTCGGTATCATCCTCCGCCCATACGAATGTAGGCCAGTAGTTCAGCTGGTAGAGCGTCGGTCTCCAAAACCGAATGTCGGGGGTTCGAATCCCTCCTGGCCTGCCATCTTTCGTATCCAATTTCTTAGCTAGGGATCACCTGAAGTATGAGTTCGAGTGCTGAAACTCAAGAGTCTCGCGGAGACGTTTTTAAGTGGGCGGTTGTTGTCCTTCTTATTGCTGTGGCTGTAGTAGGGAACAATTATTTTTCTGCTGAGTCATTGCTGTATCGCTTGATTGCTGTTTTGGTGCTGGCTGGTATTGCTGGCTTCGTTGCGCTGAATACGGCTAAAGGGCGTTCTTTTGCGAAATTGGCAAAAGAGGCGAAGACCGAAATTCGTCGTGTTGTATGGCCAACGAGACAGGAAACGGTTCAAACAACGTTGATCGTTTTGGCGGTTGTTATTTTTATGTCTCTCGTACTGTGGGGAGTAGATTCACTCCTTGGTTGGATCGTTTCCGCAGTAATAGGTTAGGAGTTGCTCGTGGCGAAACGATGGTATGTGGTACAAGCGTACTCAGGTTATGAAAAGCACGTGATGCGCTCGCTGAAAGAGCGAGTGGGCATTATGGGCATGGAAGATTTATTTGGCGATATCCTAGTTCCAACTGAGGAAGTGGTTGAGATTCGCGATGGCAAGAAGCGCAAGAGTGAGCGTAAATTCTACCCTGGCTATGTATTAGTTCAGATGGAAATGAATGACGACTCTTGGCACCTTGTTAAAGGTACAGCGCGTGTGCTTGGCTTCATTGGCGGCACAGCGGATAAGCCATCACCAATCACTGACCGTGAAGCAGATGCGATTCTGCAACGTGTGAATGATGGTGTGGATAAACCTCGTCCTAAAACATTGTTTGAAGTGGGTGAAGTGGTTCGTGTTAACGAAGGTCCATTTGCTGACTTTAACGGTGTGGTTGAAGAGGTTGATTACGATAAAAGCCGAATCAAAGTGGCAGTGCTTATCTTTGGGCGCTCTACGCCGGTTGATTTGGAATTTAGTCAGGTTGAGAAAACCTGATTGTATTAAACGGGTAGCCTTCGGGCAGTGACCCATCTGGAGTAAAAAATGGCTAAAAAAGTCCAAGCTTACATCAAGCTACAAGTTAAAGCGGGTCAAGCGAACCCAAGTCCACCAGTTGGTCCAGCACTTGGTCAACACGGTGTGAATATCATGGAATTCTGTAAAGCGTTCAATGCCAAAACTCAAGGCATGGAACCTGGTCTTCCAACGCCAGTTATTATCACTGTATACAGTGACCGTAGCTTCACATTCGAAACTAAATCTACTCCTGCTGCAGTTCTTCTTAAGAAAGCTGCTGGCATTAAGAGTGGTTCACCACGTCCAAACACTCAAAAAGTTGGTACAGTAACTCGTGCACAACTTGAAGAGATCGTAAACGCTAAGCAGGCTGATTTGACTGCAGCGGATATGGATGCTGCCGTTCGTACTATCGCAGGTAGTGCACGTGCAATGGGTCTAGAAGTTGAGGGTGTGAACTAATGGCTAAGCTAACTAAACGCGCTCGCTTGATCGCTGAAAAAGTAGACGCAGCAAAACTGTACTCTGTAGAAGAAGCAGTAGCTCTTCTATCTGAACTTTCTACTGTTAAGTTCAAAGAGTCTGTAGACGTATCTGTTAACCTAGGCGTTGACCCACGTAAATCTGATCAGGTTGTTCGTGGTTCTACAGTGCTTCCTAACGGTACAGGTAAAGACGTTCGCGTTGCTGTATTCGCACAAGGTGCAAACGCTGAAGCAGCTAAAGAAGCTGGTGCAGACGTTGTAGGTTTTGAAGACCTTGCTGAGCAAGTTAAAGCTGGCAACCTAGACTTCGACGTAGTAATCGCTTCTCCAGATGCGATGCGTATCGTTGGTCAACTAGGTCAGGTACTTGGTCCTCGTGGTCTTATGCCAAACCCTAAAGTTGGTACTGTAACACCTGATGTTGCGACTGCTGTTAAGAACGCAAAATCTGGTCAAGCGCGTTACCGTACTGACAAAAATGGTATCATCCACGCTGGTGTTGGTTCTATCGACTTCGCAGCTGATGCTATCAAAGGTAACCTAGAAGCGCTTCTAGCCGACCTACGTCGTGCTAAACCAGCATCTTCTAAAGGTGTCTACATGAAGAAAGTGACTTTGTCCTCTACAATGGGACCTGGTCTACAAATTGATTTAGGTGCGCTAAGCTTCTAAGTCAGAGCTTTGGGGTCTGTACAGCTTGCTGTATAGGCCGTCAAAGACCGCAGGAATCTAGCGATTTAATCAGAACGTTGAGAAACGTTTGTCCTGCGCAGATGGTGTGGCCCGATTCAGATTAACTGGATCCAACTCACCAGTAAGTACTCCGAATATTCGGAGAGTTGGTAAAATTTGGGGTTTTTATTGTGAAGACCCCTGCTAATCCAGGAGAAAACCAGTGGCATTAGGTCTAGAAGACAAAAAAGCCATTGTCGCCGAAGTTAGCGAAGCTGCCAAAGGCGCTTTGTCTGCTGTAGTAGCTGACTCTCGCGGTGTAACCGTGACTGACATGACAGCTCTTCGCAAACAAGCTCGCGAAGCTGGCGTTTACGTTCGTGTAGTACGTAACACTCTAGCTCGCCGCGCTGTAGAAGGCACAGACTTCGAATGCTTAAAAGATAGCTTCGTTGGTCCAACTCTTATCGCATTCTCTAACGAGCACCCAGGTGCGGCCGCTCGTGTATTGAAGACTTTTGCGAAAGGGAACGACAAATTTGAAGTTAAAGCATTGGCGTTCAACGGTGAGTTGATCCCAGCTGGCGACATTGATCGTTTGGCATCTTTGCCAACATACGACGAAGCAATCGCGAAACTAATGAGCGTTATCCAAGGTGCAACAAGCAAACTTGTACGTACTCTGGCAGCGGTTCGCGATCAGAAAGAACAAGAAGCAGCATAATTTTTATTTGCGCTTACTTGAATATTCAATTGGTTTTTGTTGCCTTAGGGCAACCACTAAATGTTAGGAAATCTGAGTCATGGCTCTAACTAAAGAAGATATCATCAATGCAGTAGCAGAAATGTCTGTAATGGACGTTGTAGAACTAATCTCTGCTATGGAAGAAAAATTCGGTGTAACTGCAGCTGTTGCTGCTGTTGCTGTAGCTGGTGGCGACGCTGCTGCTGCTGCTGAAGAGCAAACTGAATTTGACGTAGTTCTTACTGCTGCAGGCGATAAGAAAGTTAACGTTATCAAAGCTGTACGTGGCGCAACTGGTCTAGGCCTTAAAGAAGCGAAAGCAATGGTTGACGGCGCTCCAGCAACAGTTAAAGAAGGCGCTTCTAAAGAAGAAGCTGAAGCACTTAAGAAAGAGCTTGAAGAAGCTGGTGCTACTGTCGAAATCAAGTAATGTTACTTGTTTCACAAAAGTTCGACATCTAGTCGAAATGGCTGGTGGTTTTTTGCCACCGGCCTTTTTGGGTTTGTAAAACCCTATTAAAAATTTATTCTTTTTTTGAGAGAATGCTCTCTCAATTTCGGTAGGCCTGATTAAGAGGCCTTTTGCGTCAATGTGCACAAGCTGGGGAATGCTGATGGCTTACTCATACACTGAGAAAAAACGTATCCGTAAGGATTTCGGTAAACTGCCGCCCGTTTTGGATGTGCCATACTTGCTGGCAATTCAGCTTGAATCCTACCGTAACTTCTTGCAGGAAGGTAAAAATCCTGCAGAGCGTGGGGAACTGGGTCTGCATGGGGCCTTTAAATCTGTCTTTCCAATGGTCAGCTTTTCCGGCAATGCGGCGCTAGAATACGTCGATTACCGATTGGGCAAGCCAGTATTTGATGTAAAAGAGTGTCAGCTACGTGGTGTTACGTATGCCGCTCCTTTACGTGTTCGTGTGCGTCTTATCATTTATGATAAAGAATCTGCGAACAAGGCAATCAAAGACATTCGCGAGCAAGAAGTCTACATGGGTGAAATCCCATTAATGACAGAAAACGGTACGTTCGTAATTAACGGTACTGAGCGTGTTATCGTATCTCAGTTACACCGTTCACCTGGTGTGTTCTTCGACCACGACCGTGGCAAGACTCACTCATCAGGTAAACTTCTACACTCTGCTCGTGTAATTCCTTACCGTGGTTCTTGGTTGGACTTCGAGTTTGATCCAAAAGACTGCGTGTTCGTTCGTATCGACCGTCGTCGTAAACTGCCTGTAACAATCTTGTTACGTGCGTTAGGTTTTGATACTGAACAAATTCTAGATACTTTCTTCGATACTACGCGTTTCTACTTGAGCCGTGATGGTGTGGAAATGGAACTGGTTGCAAGCCGCCTACGTGGTGAAACCGCTTCTTTCGACATCACAGACCAAGATGGCAACGTGATCGTAGAAGAGACTCGCCGTATTACTGCGAAACATATCCGTCAGATGGAAAAAGCTGGTCTAGAGCGTCTCTCTGTTCCTCTTGAGTACCTATTGGGTAAAGTAACGGCTAAAAACCTTGTGCATCCAGGCACGGGTGAGTTGATCGCTGAAGCGAACACGGAGATGTCGGTTGATCTACTAGAGGCACTGGTTGCTGCTGGTATCAAAGAGATTGATGTTCTTTACACGAACGATCTTGATCACGGTCCGTTTATTTCTGATACCTTGCGTATCGATCCTACTAACAACCAGTTGGAAGCATTGGTAGAAATCTACCGTATGATGCGCCCTGGTGAGCCGCCAACCAAAGAATCTGCTGAAGGCTTGTTCCAAGGCTTGTTCTTCTCAGAAGATCGTTATGATCTGTCTGGCGTTGGTCGTATGAAATTCAACCGTCGTTTGGGACGTGATGAAGACGAAGGTCTAGGTATTCTAGATAACGACGACATCATCGCTGTTCTGAAGACATTGCTAGATATCCGTAACGGTAACGGTATGGTCGACGATATCGACCACCTAGGTAACCGTCGTATTCGTTCTGTCGGTGAAATGGCCGAGAACCAATTCCGTGTTGGTTTAGTACGTGTAGAGCGTGCCGTGAAAGAGCGTCTGTCTATGGCAGAAGCGGATGGCCTAATGCCACAAGATCTATTGAACGCTAAGCCAGTGGCTGCAGCGATCAAAGAATTCTTCGGTTCTAGCCAATTGTCACAGTTCATGGACCAAAACAACCCGCTTTCTGAGGTCACTCATAAGCGTCGTGTTTCGGCATTAGGCCCCGGTGGTCTAACTCGTGAACGTGCGGGCTTCGAGGTTCGAGACGTACACGCAACCCACTACGGTCGTGTGTGTCCAATCGAAACACCTGAAGGTCCAAACATCGGTCTGATCAACTCGCTATCTACTTACGCGCGTACTAATAGCTACGGCTTCTTAGAAACGCCTTACCGTAAAGTGGTTGATGGCAAAATGACTGACGAAACGGTTTACGTTTCGGCAATCGATGAAGCGAAATACGTTATCGCACAAGCGTCTGTGAACGTTGATGAAGAAGGTCGTCTAGTAGACGAACTTGTTCAGGTTCGTCACATGCATGAAACGACTCTACTACCAAAAGAGAAAGTAAACCTAATGGACGTGTCACCACGTCAGGTTGTATCGGTAGCAGCGTCGCTTATCCCATTCCTAGAGCACGATGACGCCAACCGTGCCTTGATGGGATCGAACATGCAACGTCAGGCTGTACCAACACTAATTGCTGAGAAACCAGTAGTTGGTACCGGTATGGAGAAGAACGTAGCGAAAGACTCAGGTGTATGTATCGTTGCTCGTCGCGGCGGTGAAATCGAGTCTGTTGATGCGAGCCGTATCGTAGTACGTGTGAACTCTGAAGAGACCGAAGCGGGTGAAGCGGGTGTGGATATCTACAACCTGACCAAATACGTTCGTTCAAACCAGAATACATGTATCAACCAGCGTACTTTGGTACTGAAAGGTGACAAAGTAGCACGCGGCGACATCATGGCTGACGGTCCTTCTGTAGACATGGGTGATCTAGCGCTTGGTCAAAACATGCGTATCGCCTTCATGCCTTGGAACGGCTTCAACTTCGAGGACTCGATCCTAGTATCTGAGCGCGTTGTAGAAGAAGATCGTTTCACTTCGATTCACATTCAAGAGCTAACGTGTGTGGCTCGTGATACGAAGCTTGGGCCTGAAGAAATCACTTCAGATATCCCGAACGTAGGCGAAGGTGCGCTATCGAAACTTGATAGTGCTGGTGTGGTTTACATCGGTGCAGAAGTAGAACCAGGTGACATCCTAGTTGGTAAAGTGACGCCGAAAGGCGAGACGCAGCTAACCCCTGAAGAAAAACTTCTACGCGCAATCTTTGGTGAGAAAGCGTCTGACGTAAAAGATACGTCTCTACGCGTGAAAACCGGTACTCGCGGTACAGTTATCGACGTACAGGTGTTCACTCGTGACGGCATCGAGAAAGACGATCGTGCGAAGTCTATTGAGAAATCTCAACTTGACCAAGTTCGTAAAGACTTGAACGAAGAGTTCCGCATTGTTGAAAAAGCAACGTTTGAGCGTCTAGCTGAAGCATTGGTAGGACAACAAGCGGAAGGTGGTCCAGGTCTTGCGCGCAATGCCATCATCACCGAAGAATATCTAGCGAACCTTGATCACCCAGAGTGGTTCAAGATCCGTGTAGCCAACGAAGAAGCGAGTGAGCAGCTTGAAAAAGCTCAAGCCGCTTTGATCGAGCGCCGCAAAGAGCTAGACGCGAAATTTGAAGATAAGAAACGCAAGCTACAAACGGGCGATGATTTGGCACCAGGCGTGTTGAAGATCGTTAAAGTATACGTAGCTGTAAAACGTCGTATCCAGCCAGGTGATAAGATGGCGGGTCGTCACGGTAACAAGGGTGTAATCTCTAAGATCATGCCTGTTGAAGACATGCCGTACGATGAAAACGGCGATCCAGTTGATATCGTACTAAACCCACTGGGTGTACCGTCTCGTATGAACGTAGGTCAGGTACTTGAAACTCACTTGGGTGCAGCAGCGAAAGGCTTGGGTCGTAAGATCGACGAAATGCTTAAGATTGAGCGTGAGAAAGCAGAAACTGTTAAAGAGCTTCGTGCTTTCCTAAATGAAATCTATAACGGTTACGAAGGCGATCTTCGTCCAGCTCGTACAGAAGACCTAGACAGCTTCTCTGATGAAGAGATTCTAGTGTTGGCATCAAACCTTGTGAAAGGTGTGCCAATGGCGTCTGGTGCCTTCGACGGTGCTAAAGAAGCTGAGATCAAGCGTATGCTTCGTCTTGCAGGCATCAACGAGAGTGGTCAGATCAAGCTATTCAACGGCCGTACTGGTGAAGCGTTTGAGCGTCCTGTAACCGTTGGTTACATGTACATGCTTAAGTTGAACCACTTGGTAGATGATAAGATGCACGCTCGTTCAACTGGCTCTTACAGCCTTGTTACTCAGCAGCCGCTGGGTGGTAAAGCGCAATTCGGTGGTCAGCGTTTTGGTGAGATGGAGGTATGGGCACTTGAAGCATACGGTGCTGCCTACACGCTACAAGAAATGTTGACTGTTAAGTCGGACGACGTGAACGGTCGTACTAAGATGTACAAAAACATCGTAGACGGCGATCACCGTATGGAGCCAGGCATGCCTGAATCCTTCAACGTATTGGTGAAAGAAATCCGTTCTCTTGGTATCGACATCGAGCTAGAAAACGAATAAGCACGAATCACATTTGACCTGCTGGGAGGGTTAATCCCTCCCAGCCTTACGAGTGGGGCGAATATCCATGAAAGACTTATTAGGTCTTCTAAAAACACAGGGACAATCAGAAGAGTTTGATGCGATTCGCATTGGCTTAGCTTCTCCAGATATGATTCGTTCATGGTCTTATGGTGAAGTTAAAAAGCCAGAAACCATCAACTACCGTACGTTCAAGCCTGAACGTGACGGTCTGTTCTGTGCCAAAATCTTTGGTCCTATTAAGGACTACGAATGTTTGTGTGGTAAATACAAACGTTTAAAACACCGTGGTGTCATTTGTGAGAAGTGTGGCGTTGAAGTTGCGTTGTCGAAAGTGCGTCGTGAGCGCATGGGACACATCGAGCTAGCTTCGCCGGTTGCTCACATTTGGTTCCTAAAATCTCTTCCATCTCGTATCGGTCTTATCATGGATATGACCCTACGTGATATTGAGCGTATTCTTTACTTTGAATCATTCATCGTGATTGACCCAGGCATGACAACGCTTGAAAAAGGTCAGCTACTAAACGATGAGCAGTACTTCGAAGCGCTAGAAGAGTTTGGTGATGAATTCGACGCTCGTATGGGTGCTGAAGCGATTCAATGCCTACTTCGCGATATGGATCTGCCTGAAGAAATCAGCACCATGCGTGAAGAGTTGGGTTCAACGAACTCTGAAACACGTATTAAGAAGCTGTCTAAGCGTCTGAAACTGATTGAAGCATTCCATCATTCTGGTAACAACCCAGAGTGGATGGTGCTAGATGTTCTACCAGTGTTGCCACCAGATCTTCGCCCTCTAGTGCCACTAGAAGGTGGTCGTTTTGCAACGTCTGATTTGAACGATCTTTACCGTCGTGTAATCAACCGTAACAACCGTCTAAAACGTCTTCTTGAGCTAGCGGCTCCAGACATCATCGTACGTAACGAAAAACGTATGCTACAAGAGTCTGTTGATGCGCTACTAGACAACGGTCGTCGCGGTCGTGCGATCACAGGTTCGAACAAGCGTCCTCTGAAATCTTTGGCAGATATGATCAAAGGTAAGCAAGGTCGTTTCCGTCAGAACCTTTTGGGTAAACGTGTAGACTACTCTGGCCGTTCTGTAATCACAGTAGGTCCTTCTCTACGTTTGCACCAGTGTGGTCTGCCGAAGAAGATGGCACTTGAGCTATTCAAGCCATTCATCTTCTCTAAGCTAGAACTTCGTGGCATGGCAACAACCATCAAAGCGGCGAAGAAAATGGTTGAGCGTGAAACGCCGGAAGTTTGGGATATTCTTGATGAAGTAATCCGCGAACATCCTGTGATGCTTAACCGTGCACCAACGCTTCACCGTTTGGGTATCCAAGCGTTTGAACCGATTCTAATCGAAGGTAAAGCGATTCAGTTGCACCCACTTGTGTGTGCGGCTTACAACGCCGACTTCGACGGTGACCAGATGGCGGTACACGTACCATTAACAATCGAGGCTCAACTTGAAGCGCGTGCGTTAATGATGTCTACCAACAACATCCTGTCACCTGCTAACGGTGAGCCGATCATCGTTCCTTCTCAGGACGTGGTATTGGGTCTGTACTACATGACGCGTGAGAAAATCAACGCGAAAGGTGAGGGCATGGCCTTCGCTGATATCAAAGAAGTACACCGTGCTTATGGTGCGAAACAAGTTGAGTTGCACGCGAAAATTAAAGTGCGTGTAAATCAAGTTGATACAACGCTTGAAGGGGAAAAGGTGCCTTCAACGTTCATCGTTGACACAACGGTTGGTCGTGCATTGTTGTTTGATGTGGTACCTGATGGCCTACCATTCTCGGTTATCAACCAGCCGATGAAGAAGAAAGCAATCTCGAACCTAATCAACGAGTGTTACCGTAAAGTGGGTCTGAAAGAGACTTGTATTTTCGCTGACCAATTGATGTACACAGGTTTCCAATACGCGACAGCGTCTGGTTCCTCTGTAGGTGTTGACGACTTCGTAATTCCGCCAGAAAAAGCAGAGATCATTGCTCGTGCGGAAGCAGAAGTTAAAGAAATCGAATACCAATTTGCCGACGGTCTTGTGACGCAAGGTGAGAAGTACAACAAGGTTATCGACTTGTGGTCTCGTACCAACGAAACCGTTACTGAAGCCATGATGAAAAACTTGGCGAAAGAAACGGTAATCGACAAAGACGGTAACGAAGTTGAGCAGCAATCATTTAACTCAGTTTACATGATGGCCGACTCTGGTGCCCGTGGTAGTGTGGCTCAGATGCGTCAGCTAGGTGGTATGCGTGGTCTGATGGCGAAACCGGACGGTTCCATCATCGAGACACCGATCACTGCGAACTTCCGTGAAGGTCTATCAGTACTTCAGTACTTTACCTCTACTCACGGTGCTCGTAAGGGTCTTGCCGATACCGCCTTGAAGACAGCGAACTCTGGTTACCTAACGCGTCGTCTAGTAGACGTTGCACAAGACTTGGTAATCACAGAAGTAGACTGTGGTGCAGAAAACGGTCTGCTGGTAAGTGCTTTGATTGAAGGTGGTGACGTAGTCGTTCCACTAGGTCAGCGCGTACTAGGTCGTGTGGTAGCGCAAGACGTAATCGATACTAAGGGTGACGTTGTTGTTGCTCGTGGCGTGTTGATTGATGAGCACATTGTTCGTGCAATCGAAGCAGCGGGTGTGGACGAGATGATCGTTCGCTCAGTAATCAGCTGTGAAACGAAGCACGGTGTGTGTGCAAGCTGTTACGGTCGTGACTTGGCTCGTGGTCACTTGGTTAACATCGGTGAAGCGGTCGGCGTTGTGGCAGCACAGTCTATCGGTGAGCCAGGTACACAGCTAACAATGCGTACCTTCCACATCGGTGGTGCGGCATCGCGAGCGTCAGCCGTAGACAGTGTTCAGATTAAGAGTGCTGGTACCGTACGTTTCCATAAGATGAAGAGCATTGAGCGTGAAACAGGCCAATTGGTTGTTGCATCGCGTTCTTCTGAGTTGGCGATTGCGGACGAAGCGGGTCGTGAGAAAGAGCGTTACAAGCTTCCTTACGGTGCGGTACTAAGTGTTCGTGAAGGTGATCAAGTAACAGCTGGTCAAGTATTGGCTAACTGGGACCCACACACCCACCCAATCGTTTCTGAGATGCAAGGTAAACTTGAATTCTCTGGTATGGATGAAGGCGTTACCATTCGCCGTCAGTCGGATGAGCTAACTGGCTTGACGACGATCGAAGTCCTCGAGATGAAAGATCGTCCTTCATCTGGTAAAGACATCCGTCCTACTATCTCGGTAGTAGACGAGAACGGCGCGCCAGTGATGATTCCTGGTACTGAGATGCCTGTACAATACATGCTTCCTGAGAAGGCTCTATTGAGCTTAGATCACGGTGCAACCATCAAGTCTGGTGAAGTATTGGCACGTATCCCACAAGAATCTCAAGGTAACAAGGACATCACCGGTGGTCTGCCACGCGTAGCTGACTTGTTCGAAGCGCGTCGTCCGAAAGATCCGGCTGTCATGGCGGAAGCAACGGGTGTAGTAAGTTTCGGTAAAGAGACAAAAGGTAAGATCCGTTTGGTGATCACACCACAAGATGGTGGTGAGCCAATCGAAACTCTGATTCCTAAGTGGCGTCAAATCAACATCTTCGACGGTGAAGAAGTTGCTAAGGGTGAGATCATTGCCGACGGTCCTCTGAACCCACACGACATCTTGCGTCTTCAGGGTGTAGCAGCACTGGCTGATTACATCACTAACGAGATTCAAGAGGTTTACCGTCTACAGGGCGTAGGTATCAACGACAAGCACATCGAAGTTATTGTGCGTCAGATGCTGCGCAAAGTAGACATCATTGATTCAGGTGATACTAACTTGATTCAAGGTGACCAGGTTGAGTACACGCAAATGCAAGAAGCAAACGAAGCTGCTATGGCAGAAGGTCGTTTCCCTTCTAAATACGAGCGCGTATTACTTGGTATTACTAAAGCTTCTTTGGCGACTGAGTCATTCATCTCTGCGGCATCGTTCCAAGAGACGACTCGTGTCCTAACAGAAGGTGCGGTAACTGGTAAGAAAGACCATCTACGTGGTCTGAAAGAAAACGTTGTAGTAGGTCGTCTGATCCCTGCGGGTACAGGTTTGGCTTACCACAGCGGTCGCAAAGCTAAGAAAGAGCTTGCGCAAGCAACGGCTGAAGGTAGTGCATCAGTAAGTGCTTCGGATGTAGAAGAAGCATTAAGTGCGGCATTGAAAGACTAGACGTCATTGTATACGTAAGGGAGGCGAAATTTTGTTCGCCTCCCTATTGACTGTTTTATAGGCGCAAATTACACTTGCGCCTCCTTATTTTTGGCGATTTCCGCCAATAGAATTGGATGTGGAGCTTGTTAAATGGCAACCGTTAACCAGTTGGTTCGTAAACCACGTAAACGTAAAGTGGCAAAAAGTGACGTTCCTGCGTTACAAGCTTGTCCGCAACGCCGCGGCGTCTGCACACGTGTATACACTACTACGCCTAAGAAGCCTAACTCGGCTTTGCGTAAAGTATGTCGTGTTCGCTTGACGAACGGCTTCGAAGTTACTTCCTACATCGGTGGTGAAGGTCACAACCTGCAAGAACACAGCGTAGTGCTGATTCGCGGCGGTCGTGTAAAAGACCTTCCAGGTGTTCGTTACCACACAGTACGTGGTAGCTTGGATACTTCTGGCGTACAAAATCGTAAGCAAGGCCGTTCTAAATACGGTACTAAGCGTCCTAAGTAAGCTTTATCGCTACTTTAATCGTTTAGACATAATTTTTTAATACAGTAAGGCCGAGCACAGAGATGGTCTCGGACTCACCTGAAGAGGATAATATCCATGCCTAGAAGACGTGTAGTCGCTAAGCGTGACGTGCTTCCAGATCCAAAACACGGAAGCCAACTTCTTGCAAAATTCATTAACCACGTAATGGTTAGTGGCAAGAAATCTGTAGCTGAAAGCATTGTATACGATGCTCTAGACACAGTTGCAGCACGCGCAAAAACTGAAGATGCAATGTCAATCTTCGAAAAAGCACTTGAATCAATCCAGCCAATGGTTGAGGTTAAATCTCGCCGTGTTGGTGGTGCAACTTACCAAGTACCTGTTGAAGTACGTCCAGCTCGTCGCTCAGCGCTATCTATGCGTTGGTTGGTAGATGCTGCACGTAAGCGTGGCGAAAAATCTATGGCGCTACGTCTTGCAGGCGAAATTATGGACGCGTCTGAGAACAAAGGTTCAGCTGTTAAGAAACGTGAAGACGTTCACCGTATGGCTGAAGCGAACAAAGCGTTCTCTCACTACCGTTTCTAATCATCCGGAGAAGCTTAAGTGGCACGTAAAACACCCATCAATCGTTACCGCAATATCGGTATTTGTGCGCACGTTGATGCGGGTAAAACGACTACTACTGAGCGTGTTCTGTTCTACACCGGTCTTTCTCATAAGATCGGTGAAGTTCATGATGGTGCAGCCACCATGGACTGGATGGAACAGGAACAGGAACGTGGTATCACGATCACTTCAGCAGCAACGACTTGCTTCTGGAGTGGGATGAGTCAGCAGTTTGATCAGCACCGTATCAATATCATTGACACCCCTGGGCACGTAGACTTTACCATTGAGGTGGAGCGTTCTTTGCGTGTTTTGGATGGTGCGGTAGTGGTATTGTGTGGATCATCTGGTGTACAGCCTCAAACTGAAACGGTATGGCGCCAAGCAAATAAATATGAAGTGCCGCGTATGGTGTTCGTCAATAAGATGGACCGTACTGGTGCGGATTACTTTAGCGTTGTTCGTCAACTTAAAGAGCGCTTGGGTGCAACCGCAGTGCCAATTCAAATCAACATCGGAACGGAAGAAAATTTCGCTGGCGTTGTGGATTTGTTATTGATGAAGGCCATTATGTGGAATGAAGAAGATCAGGGTATGACTTATACCTTGGAGGACATTCCGGCAGAGTTGGTTGACGTTGCTGAAGAGTGGCGTGAAAAAATGGTTGAGGCCGCAGCCGAAGCAAATGAAGAATTGATGGATGCCTACCTTGAAGAAGGTGAGTTGTCTGTCGATGATATCAAGGCGGGCTTGCGTGCACGCACACTGGCTAACGAGATAGTGCTGGTAACTTGTGGCTCTGCGTTTAAAAACAAGGGTGTGCAAGCAGTGCTGGATGCAGTGGTAGAGTATTTACCATCGCCGCTTGAGGTTAAGGCAATCGAAGGCACCCTAGAGGATGCTGAGACGGTCGTGACACGTGTGGCGGATGATGATGCGCCGTTTGCGTCGTTAGCGTTTAAAATTGCGACTGATCCGTTCGTAGGTACTTTAACTTTCATTCGTGTATACTCTGGCGTCCTGAATTCAGGTGATGCGGTATACAACTCGGTAAAACACAAGCGTGAGCGTGTGGGTCGTATGGTCCAAATGCATGCGAATAACCGAGATGAAATCAAAGAAGTGCGCGCAGGCGATATCGCGGCTTTGATTGGGATGAAAGACGTTACTACTGGGGATACGTTGTGTGACGGCAAAGATATTGTTGTTCTAGAGCGTATGGAATTCCCAGAGCCAGTAATCTCTGTGGCAGTTGAGCCTAAATCTCAAGCGGATCAAGATAAAATGGCTGTGGCTCTCGGTAAGCTTGCGCAGGAAGATCCATCTTTCCGCGTCGAGACACATGAAGAGACAGGTCAAACAATTATCTCGGGTATGGGCGAGCTTCATCTAGATATCCTGGTGGATCGAATGAAGCGTGAATTTAAAGTTGACGCGAACATTGGTAAGCCGCAGGTGTCGTACCGAGAAAAAATTCGCAAAGAAGTGGAAGTTAACCACAAATTTGTGCGGCAATCTGGTGGCCGAGGACAGTACGGTCACGTTGTTATGAAGCTGGTTCCTACCGAAAAAGAAGGCTTGGAATTTGTGAATGAGATTGTCGGTGGTGTTATTCCGAAGGAATACATCCCAGCTGTCGAAAAGGGTATTTCAGAGCAAATGAAGAACGGTGTTATCGCTGGCTACCCATTGCTTGGGTTGAAAGTGGTATTGTTCGATGGTTCGTACCATGATGTTGACTCTAATGAAATGGCCTTTAAAATTGCAGCTTCTCAAGGTTTAAAGAAAGGCGCTGCGGATGCAGACCCTTGTGTTCTTGAGCCTGTGATGAAGGTAGAAGTTGTAACTCCTGAAGAGTACATGGGGGACGTGATGGGTGACCTGAATCGTCGTCGTGGGCTTGTTCAGGGGATGGAAGATTCCCCATCTGGTAAGATTATCCGAGCGGAAGTGCCGTTAGGCGAGATGTTTGGTTATGCAACGGATGTGCGTAGTTTGTCGCAAGGGCGTGCAAGTTATGCAATGGAATTCCTGAAATACGCTGAAGCGCCAGCTAGTGTGGCAGACGCGATCATCAAAAATTGAAATTTAATCATCATACTTACTAATCATAAGGTGTATGTATCATGGCAAAAGCAAAGTTCGAACGTAGTAAACCACACGTTAACGTTGGTACAATCGGTCACGTTGACCACGGTAAAACTACCCTAACAGCAGCACTTACTCGCGTATGTGCAGAAGTATTCGGCGGTACAGCTGTAGCGTTTGACGGTATCGACAACGCTCCAGAAGAGCGTGAGCGTGGTATCACAATCTCTACTTCTCACGTAGAGTACGATTCAACTGATCGTCACTACGCACACGTAGACTGTCCTGGACACGCCGATTATGTTAAGAACATGATCACTGGTGCTGCTCAGATGGACGGCGCGATCCTTGTTTGTGGTGCGACTGACGGTCCAATGCCACAAACTCGTGAGCACATCCTTCTTTCTCGTCAGGTAGGTGTACCTTACATCGTTGTATTCCTAAACAAAGCAGACCTTCTAGCTGAAGACTGTGGCGGTGCTGACACTGAAGAATACGCAGAGATGCTAGAGCTTGTAGAGATGGAACTACGTGACCTTCTTTCTGAGTACGACTTCCCAGGTGATGACACTCCAATCATCCCAGGTTCTGCCCTAATGGCATTGAACGGCGAAGACGACAACGAAATGGGTACAACTGCTGTTAAGAAACTAGTTGAAACTCTAGACACTTACATTCCTGAGCCAGAGCGTGCAATCGACGGTGCATTCATCATGCCTATCGAGGACGTATTCTCTATCCAAGGTCGTGGTACTGTAGTAACTGGTCGTGTTGAGCGCGGTATCATCAAAGTTGGTGAAGAAGTTGAAATCGTTGGTATCAAAGATACTACTAAAACAACTTGTACTGGCGTTGAGATGTTCCGTAAGCTTCTAGACGAAGGTCGTGCTGGTGAGAACTGTGGTATCCTTCTTCGTGGTACTAAGCGTGACGAAGTTCAACGTGGTCAAGTACTAGCTAAGCCAGGTTCTATCACTCCTCATACTGAGTTCCAAGCGGAAGTATACGTACTTTCTAAAGATGAAGGTGGTCGTCACACTCCATTCTTCAAAGGTTACCGTCCACAGTTCTACTTCCGTACAACTGACGTAACTGGTTCTTGTGAACTTCCAGAAGGCGTAGAGATGGTTATGCCTGGTGACAACATCCAGATGACTGTTACTCTAATTCACCCAATCGCGATGGACGAAGGTCTACGTTTCGCGATCCGTGAAGGTGGCCGTACAGTAGGTGCTGGTGTAGTTGCTAAAGTTCTTAAATAATTTTTGCTTCAGCAGAAATTCTAAGTAACTGAGTAAAAAAGGCTGCTCTTTGGGCAGCCTTTTTTTATGAGGGCTGTTTTTAAAATTGGTTACTTGACAACCAATTTTAAAGCGGCTAACATTCGCCGTCCTTAAATAAGGATGGTAAGTCAAATTCTGTACAGATGACTTATCTGAACATAGTATTTGGAGTTGGAAATGCAAAGCCAAAAAATCCGTATTCGTTTGAAAGCTTTCGATCACCGTCTGATTGATGCTTCAACGCAAGAGATTGTGGACACTGCTAAGCGCACTGGCGCTCAAGTACGTGGTCCAATTCCACTTCCTACTCGCAAAGAACGTTACACAGTGCTGATTTCTCCACACGTAAACAAAGATGCGCGTGATCAATACGAAATCCGTACACACAAACGTGTTCTAGACATCGTTGAGCCAACAGAAAAAACTGTTGACGCTCTAATGAAGCTAGATCTTGCGGCAGGCGTGGAAGTACAAATTTCTTTGGGCTAATCCCCAAAGTTTTAGGGGTGCGATAACCAGCAAGTATTTGTTGGCCTAAGCACAATAGTGGAACGATCTGGAATGGTCGGCCGTAGCGGGTGATAGCCCCGTACACAACTGGCAATTGAGGTATAAAATGGCTATTCAATTAGTCGGACGTAAAGCCGGAATGACACGTATCTTCAACGAAGATGGTGTATCCGTGCCAGTAACCGTTATCGAGGTTGAACCGAACCGTGTAACACAGGTGAAGAACGCAGAAACTGATGGCTACTCAGCTGTACAAGTAACTGTAGGTACTCGCCGTGCAACTCGTGTAAACAAAGCTGCTGCAGGTCACTTTGCAAAAGCTAATGTTGAAGCGGGCCGTGGTTTGTGGGAGTTCCGCCTTTCTGGTGACGAAAAAGAAATCAATGTTGGCGACGAGCTAACAGTAGCGGATTTTGAAGCTATTACTAAAGTTGACGTAACTGGTCAATCTAAAGGTAAAGGTTTCCAAGGTGGCGTTAAACGTCACAACTTCCGTACGCAAGATGCTACACACGGTAACTCATTGTCTCACCGTGCTCCTGGTTCCATCGGTCAATGTCAAACACCTGGTCGTGTTTGGAAAGGCAAAAAGATGGCTGGTCACATGGGCGCAGCTCAAGTAACAACTCAGTCTCTAGAAGTTGTTCGCGTTGATGCTGAGCGTAACCTTATCCTTGTTAAGGGTGCGGTTCCTGGCGCTGTAAATGGTGACGTAATCGTTCAACCAGCAGTTAAAGCTCGCTAAGAGGGGTAGACAATGAACTTGAATCTAACAGGTGCTGAAGGAACTGTAGAAGTTTCTGACGTAACCTTTGCGCGTGAATACAACGAAGCGCTAGTTCACCAGGTTGTAACTTCTTACCTGGCTGGTGCTCGTCAAGGCTCTCGTGCTCAGAAAACTCGCTCTGAAGTAGCCGGTGGTGGTAAAAAGCCATGGCGTCAAAAAGGTTCTGGCCGCGCACGTGCTGGTACAATCCGTAGTCCTCTATGGCGTACTGGTGGCGTAACTTTCGCTGCTAAACCTCAAGATCACTCTCAGAAAGTAAACAAGAAGATGTATCGTGCAGCAATGCGCACCATCTGGTCTGAGCTTGCTCGTCAAGGCCGTCTTGTTGTAGTTGAAGAGCTTTCTATCGAAGCTCCTAAAACTAAGCTTTTCAAAGCTAAAATGGCTGAATTGAATGTTGAGAACGCGTTAGTAGTAGCGCAAGAGCTAGACAGCAACCTGTTCCTAGCTGCTCGCAACATTCCGAACGTTGACGTTCGTGATGCAGCGTCTGTTGACCCTGTTAGCTTGATTGCATACGACAAAGTGTTGGTGACAGTTGGTGCTCTGAAACAAGTTGAGGAGGCACTAGCATGATCGGCGAACGCATTTATAAAGTGTTGTTAGGTCCACACATCTCTGAGAAAGCGACTATCGTTGCAGAAGGTAACGGTCAGTACGTATTCCGCGTAGTAAAAGACGCGACGAAACCAGAGATTAAACAAGCAATCGAAGCGTTGTTTGAAGTCAAAGTTGAATCTGTACGCACGTTGAACCAAAAAGGTAAAACAAAGCGCACAGTTCGTGGTCTAGGCAAGCGTAGCGACGTTAAAAAAGCGTACGTACGTTTGGCAGAAGGCCAAGAAATTGATTTCTTGGGCGCTGAATAAGGGGAGATAGGTCAATGGCTGTTGTAAAAAGTAAGCCAACGTCTGCAGGCCGTCGTCACGTTGTTAAAGTTGTTAACACTGACTTGCATAAAGGTGCGCCATACGCTCCTTTGCTAGACAAAAAAAGCAAGTCTGGTGGCCGTAACAACAACGGACGCATCACTACGCGTCACGTAGGTGGTGGTCATAAGCAGCATTACCGTGTTGTAGATTTCCGTCGTAACAAAGATGGCATCCCAGCGGTAGTTGAGCGTTTGGAATATGATCCAAACCGTTCTGCACACATTGCACTAGTTAAATATGCTGATGGTGAGCGTCGTTACATTATCGCTTCCAAAGGTATGGAAGCTGGTTCTGTTGTTTCTAGCGGTGCAAATGCCCCTATCAAAACAGGTAACACTTTGCCTCTGCAAAACATCCCTGTAGGTAGTGTGGTTCACTGTATCGAGCTTAAGCCAGGTAAAGGTGCGCAAATCGCACGTTCTGCTGGTGCTTCTGCTCAGCTTGTTGCTCGTGAGGGTCGTTACGTAACTCTTCGCCTACGTTCTGGCGAAATGCGTAAAGTTCTTACTGAGTGTCGTGCAACTCTAGGTGAAGTATCTAACTCTGAGCACACTCTACGTGTTCTAGGTAAAGCTGGTGCTAAGCGCTGGCGCGGTGTTCGTCCTACAGTTCGCGGTGCGGCAATGAACCCGGTTGACCACCCACACGGTGGTGGTGAAGGTCGTAGCTCTGGTGGTCGTCACCCAGTTACTCCTTGGGGTGTTCCTACTAAAGGTCATAAGACTCGTAAGAACAAACGTACTGATAAACTTATTGTACGTCGTCGTACTAAGTAATAAGAGGAAACGACTGTGCCACGTTCACTAAAAAAAGGTCCTTTTATCGACCTTCATTTGTTGAAAAAGGTAGAGGCTGCGGTAGAAAAGAATGACCGTCGTCCAATTAAAACTTGGTCGCGCCGTTCTACAATCTTCCCTGAATTCGTAGGGTTGACTATCGCTGTCCATAATGGTCGCCAGCATGTCCCAGTTCTAGTATCTGAGGATATGGTCGGTCATAAATTGGGTGAGTTCGCTCCGACCCGTACCTACAAGGGTCACGCTGCGGACAAGAAAGCCAAACGGTAATTAAGGGGTATTAATCATGAGTGAAGTAAGCGCTTCATTGAAGGGTGCTCGCCTCTCAGCGCAGAAGGCCCGTTTGGTAGCAGATCAAATCCGCGGCAAATCTGTAAGCGAAGCACTGAACATTTTGGCGTTCAGTCCTAAAAAGGCGGCAGCAATTGTCAAGAAAGTACTAGAGTCTGCTGTAGCAAACGCTGAGCATAACGAAGGTGCTGATATCGATGACTTGCGTGTTTCTACGATCTACGTTGACGAGGCTATGACTCTAAAACGTATCAAGGCTCGTGCCAAAGGCCGTGCTGATCGTATTTTAAAACGCGGTTGCCATATTACAGTTAAAGTCGCTGACTAATTAGGAGATACCCAATGGGTCAGAAGGTTCATCCAACTGGAATTCGCCTAGGGATAGTTAAAGACCATACTTCTACTTGGTATGCGAACAACCAAAACTACTCTAAGCAACTTTTAAACGATCTTCAGGTACGTAAATACCTAGAAGAAAAACTTGTTCAGGCTTCTGTTTCTCGTATCGAGATCCAGCGTCCTGCACAAACAGCTCGTATTACTATTCACACTGCTCGTCCAGGTATCGTGATTGGTAAGAAAGGCGAAGATGTTGAGAAACTACGTAACGCTGTATCTGCAATGATGGGCGTGCCAGTTCACATCAACATCGAAGAAATTCGTAAACCAGAACTAGATGCTAAATTGGTTGCGCAAAATATTGCTGGCCAGCTAGAGCGTCGTGTTATGTTCCGTCGTGCAATGAAGCGTGCAGTACAAAACGCTATGCGTGCCGGCGCGAAGGGTATCAAGGTTCAGGTAAGTGGTCGTCTGGGCGGTGCAGAAATCGCACGTGCAGAATGGTACCGTGAAGGTCGTGTGCCTCTACACACTCTACGCGCTGACATCGACTACGCTACTTATGAAGCTCTAACAACTTACGGCATCATCGGTGTTAAAGTTTGGATCTTCAAAGGCGAAATCTTGGGCGGTATTGAACAAGTGCGTGCTGATAAAGGCGCACAGAAGAAGAAGTCTAAGTAGGGGGTAGTCAATGTTACAGCCGAAACGTACTAAGTTCCGTAAGATGCAAAAAGGCCGTAACCGCGGTCTAGCACTTCGCGGTAACCAAGTTAGCTTTGGTGAATTCGGATTGAAATCGACTGAACGTGGTCGAATCACCGCTCGTCAAATTGAAGCGGCGCGTCGTGCAATGACTCGTCACATCAAGCGTGGTGGTAAAATTTGGATCCGTGTATTCCCAGATAAGCCTATTACTCAGAAGCCTCTAGAAGTGCGTCAGGGTAAAGGTAAAGGTAGCGTAGAATACTGGGTGGCTCAAATCCAACCAGGTAAGATGCTTTATGAAGTTGAGGGTGTATCTGAATCTCTAGCTCGCGAAGCTTTCGCGCTAGCAGCAGCTAAGCTTCCTCTAGCTACAACTTTCGTAACGCGTACGGTGATGTAGATGAAAGCAAAAGAATTGCAAGAAAAGTCTGTAGCTGAGCTACAGCAGACCTTGATCGAACTACTACGTGAGCAATTTACTCTGCGTATGCAGAAAGCCACTGGTCAGTTGGCTCAAACGCATTTGCTCTCGCAAGTTCGCCGCAATATCGCACGTGTTAAAACCGTGCTAAATGATAAGGCAGGTAACTAAGATGGCAAGTGTAGAAACTCAAGCTCGTACAGCTACTGGTAAAGTAGTAAGCGATAAGATGGATAAATCCATCGTGGTACTAGTTGAGCGTACTGAACGTCACCCGCTATACGGTAAGTTCGTTCGTCGTTCTTCTAAACTACACGCTCATGATGAAAACAACGAGTGTCAAGTTGGTGATACAGTTAAGGTTGTTGAAACACGTCCTTACTCTAAAACTAAAACTTGGAAACTGGTTCAGGTTGTTGAGAAAGCAGCTGCTGTATAAGCAGCTCCTTCCTTCATGAGACTTGTTATCTAATTTGATTGGAGAGCAGAAATGATTCAAACAGAATCGATGCTTGATGTAGCAGATAACAGCGGCGCAAAGCGCGTTCAGTGTATTAAAGTACTGGGTGGCTCACATCGTCGTTATGCTACAATTGGTGACGTAATTAAAGTCACAGTTAAAGAAGCGATCCCACGTGGTCGTGTTAAGAAAGGCCAAGTTATGAACGCAGTTGTCGTTCGAACTAAGAAAGGTGTGCGTCGTCCTGATGGCTCAGTGATCCGTTTTGATGTAAACTCAGCGGTTCTATTGAACGCATCTGGCGCGCCGATTGGTACACGTATCTTTGGCCCTGTGACACGTGAGTTGCGTACAGAGCAATTCATGAAAATTGTTTCTCTTGCACCAGAAGTGCTGTAAGAGTTAGGGGACCGAATATGCGTAAAATCAAACGTGACGATGAAGTCGTAGTAATTGCTGGTAAAGACAAAGGCAAACGCGGCAAAGTTGTTAAAGTAGTAGACGAGAACCGCGTAATTGTTTCTGGCATCAATATGGTCAAGAAACATGAAAAGCCAAACCCTATGAAGGGTACGACTGGCGGCATCGTTGAAAAAGAAGCACCTATCCAGGTTTCTAACGTAGCCATTTTTAACAATGCTACAGGTAAAGCGGATCGCGTAGGCTTTAAGGTAAATGAAGACGGTACTAAAGTACGTGTTTTCAAATCTAACAGCGCAGCGATTGACGCCTAAGAGCGAGAATTATAGCCATGGCGAGACTTAAGCAAGTTTATAAAGATCAAGTAGTTGCTAAACTGACTGAACAGTTTGACTACAAAAACGTAATGGAAGTGCCTAAAATCACTAAAATTACGTTGAACATGGGTGTTGGTGAAGCTATCGCAGACAAGAAACTTCTTGAGAATGCGGTAAATGATCTTACAGCACTTAGCGGCCAAAAAGTTGTAGTAACAAAAGCGCGCAAATCTGTTGCGGGCTTTAAAATCCGTGACGGTTACCCGATCGGTTGTAAAGTTACTCTACGTGGCGACCGTATGTGGGATTTCTTCGACCGTTTGGTTGATGTTGCTATTCCACGTATCCGTGACTTCCGTGGTTTGAACCCGAAGTCTTTTGACGGACGCGGTAACTACAGCATGGGTGTTAAAGAGCAGATCATCTTCCCAGAAATCGATTACGATAAAGTAGACCGTGTACGTGGTATGGATATTACCATTACAACGACTGCTCGTACCGACGAAGAAGGTCGTGCTTTGCTAGCCGCCTTTAGTTTCCCTTTCAAGAAATAAGAGGTAGGAATCATGGCTAAAGTATCAATGATTCAACGCGAAGCTAAGCGCACAAAATTAGTAGCTAAGTACGCTGAAAAGCGTGCTGCTCTAAAAGCGATCATTAACGACGTTAATGCATCGGACGATGAAAAGTGGGAAGCAACGCTTAAACTGCAAGCGCTTCCACGCGATTCATCTTCTTCACGCCAGCGTAACCGTTGTCAGGTTACTGGTCGTCCACACGGTGTATTCCGTCGCTTCGGCTTGTCTCGTATCAAGCTACGTGAAGCAGCGATGCGCGGTGACGTACCAGGCTTGAAGAAAGCTAGTTGGTAAGCAAGTAGAGCACTATCATAATACATTGCAGTGAGGGGGTGTCCAAATACTGGACATTCCGCTCGCTGCTGTGTACTATGCGCGAGCTCTATTTGCTGCACAATGGTTTTTTCTATTAGGAGCTCTTAAATGAGTATGCAAGATACACTTGCGGATATGTTTACTCGTATCCGTAACGCACAGTTGGCTGCAAAAACAACTGTGTCTATGCCTTCATCAAAAATGAAGGTGTCTGTTGCTAACGTTCTTCGTGAAGAAGGTTATGTAAACAGTGTTAGCGTTGAAGAAGGCGTTAAGCCTACTCTTACTATCGAACTTAAATACTTCGACGGTAAGCCAGTAATCGAAGAGATCAAGCGCGTCTCTCGCCCAAGTTTGCGTCAATACAAAGCATCAGCAGACCTACCAAAAGTAGAAGCAGGCCTAGGCGTTGCTATCATCTCTACTTCTAAAGGTCTTATGACTGATCGTGCAGCTCGTGCTGCTGGTATTGGTGGCGAAGTAATCTGCACAGTATTCTAGGAGTTAGTATGTCTCGAGTTGCGAAAAGCCCTGTGACGCTTCCTAGTGGTGTAGAAGTTACTCTAAAAGGCCAGTCAATCGCTGTTAAAGGTGGTAAAGGTCAGTTAGAGTTTAACGTCCACGCAAGCGTTGAAGTTAAGCAAGAAGAAAACGTTCTTACTTTTGCTCCACGTGATGGTGCAAAACAAAGCCGTGCACTAGCTGGTACTACTCGTGCCCTAGTTAACAACATGGTTACTGGTGTTAGCCAAGGCTTTGAAAAACGTCTACTACTACAAGGTGTAGGTTACCGTGCTGCTGTTAAAGGCAACGTTTTGAACCTAGCACTAGGTTTCTCACACCCAGTAGATTACGAGTTGCCAGAAGGCATTACTGCTGAGTGTGCATCTCAAACTGAAATCGTTCTTCGCGGTATCGACAAGCAAGCGCTAGGTCAAGCGGCTGCTGAAGTTCGCGGCTTCCGTCCACCAGAGCCATACAAAGGCAAAGGTGTTCGCTATGCTGACGAAGTTGTTCGCCGTAAAGAAGCTAAGAAAAAGTAGTAGGTAAGCATTCATGAACACTAAGAAACAATCTCGAATTCGTCGTGCTCGCCGCACACGTTTGCATATTCGTGACCTAGGTGCGAACCGTCTTACTGTAAATCGCACGCCACGTCACATGTATGCGCAAGTTATTTCGCCATGTGGTAGTAAGGTTCTAGCAAGCGCTTCTACTCTAGACGCGAGCCTACGTTCTTCTGCGACTGGTAACAAAGATGCAGCTGCTAAAGTAGGTGCACTTATTGCTGAACGTGCTAAAGAAGCTGGCATCACTGCTGTTGCTTTCGACCGTTCTGGCTTCAAATACCACGGTCGCGTTCAAGCGCTAGCTGATGCTGCGCGTGAAGCTGGTCTAGAGTTCTAAGGGGTAGCAAATGGCAGTTAACGAACAACAAACTAGCGATCTACAAGAGAAGCTAGTACAAGTAAACCGCGTTGCTAAAGTAGTTAAGGGTGGTCGTATCTTCTCTTTCACTGCTTTGACAGTAGTTGGTGATGGTAACGGTAAAGTGGGCTTCGGTCGTGGTAAAGCACGTGAAGTTCCTCAAGCTATCCAAAAAGCAATGGAGCAAGCTCGCCGCAACATGGTAAGCGTTGCTCTTGATGGCGACACACTACAATACCCAGTTAAAGCGGTTCACGGTGCATCTAAAGTGTACATGCAGCCAGCTTCTCAAGGTACTGGTGTAATCGCGGGTGGTGCAATGCGTGCGGTTCTAGAAATCGCAGGCGTTCACAACGTACTAGCTAAATGCTACGGTTCAACTAACCCTGTAAACGTTGTTCGCGCAACGATCAAAGGTTTGGCTGACATGCGTGCACCTGAGCAAATCGCTGCAAAACGCGGTAAGTCTGTCGATCAAATTTTGGGGTAATGTGAAATGGCTAACAAAACCATCTCAGTACAACTGACTCGTAGCCCAATCGGTCGTCTTCCAAAGCACCGTGAAACAGTTAAAGGCTTGGGTCTTAAAAAGATCGGTCAAGTTCGTGAGCTAGAAGATACACCTTCAGTTCGTGGCATGATCAATAAAGTTTATTACATGGTTAAAGTGGTAGGAGAGTAACATGTTCCTAAATACTATTCGCCCTGGCGAAGGTAGCAAGCATGCTCCTAAACGTGTAGGCCGCGGTATTGGTAGCGGTTTGGGCAAAACTGGCGGTCGAGGCCATAAAGGTCTTAAGTCTCGTTCAGGTGGCTCAGTTAAACCAGGTTTTGAAGGTGGTCAGATGCCTATCCAGCGTCGTCTACCGAAATTTGGTTTCACTTCACGTCAGGCTCAGTATGTAGCTGAAGTTCGTCTAAACGAACTAGCCGCAGTGAATGCAGAAGTTGTAGATTTGGCTGCTCTTAAAGCTGCCGACATCCTAGGTGACAAAATTAAGACAGCGAAAGTTATCTTGTCTGGCTCTATTGAGAAAGCAGTGACTGTACGTGGCCTTAAAGTTACTAAAGGTGCTCGTGCTGCGATCGAAGCAGCTGGCGGAAAGATCGAGGAATAGATGACAAAGCGTGGCTCACTACCAGCAGGAATGCAAAGCGGACTTGGCGAGCTTTGGGCTCGAATCCGTTTTGTTTTTCTAGCAATTATTGTATATCGAATCGGTGCACACATCCCGGTACCTGGCATTAACCCAGATCGCTTGTCTGCACTGTTTGACCAGAACGAAGGCACAATCCTGAGTTTATTTAACGTATTCTCAGGCGGCGCATTGGAGCGTATGAGTATTTTTGCTCTAGGTATCCTGCCCTATATTTCTGCCTCGATCATTATGCAGTTATTGACAGTGGTGAGTCCGCAACTAGAGCAACTTAAGAAGGAAGGTGAAGCGGGTCGTCGTAAGATTACCCAGTACACTCGTTACGGTACGGTTCTTCTTGCACTTGTTCAGTCTGCCTCTATGGCGGTCGGCCTAGCTAGCCAAGGCATTTCGTTCAGTTCAGGTTTGGAGTTCTACGCGGTTGCGGTGGTTACTCTTGTAGCTGGTACGGTTTTCTTGATGTGGTTAGGTGAGCAGGTTACTGAAAAAGGCATTGGTAATGGTATTTCTATCCTTATCTTTGCCGGTATCGTTGCAGGTCTTCCTTCTGCTCTAGGTCGTTCATTTGAATCGGCCCGTCAAGGTGATATCAATATCCTTGCGCTGCTTTTGATTGGTGTGTTGGCAATCGCTACCATCGCGTTCGTAGTCTTTATTGAACGTGGTCAGCGTCGTATTACCGTCAACTATGCTAAGCGTCAGCAGGGTAAAAAGGTGTTTGCCGCACAAAAGAGCCATTTGCCGCTTAAAGTGAATATGGCGGGTGTAATCCCACCAATCTTTGCTTCTAGTATTCTTCTGTTCCCAGCGTCGATCGGCCAATGGTTCGGTCAAGGTGAGGGGATGGAGTGGTTGCAAAATATTTCTTTGGCTCTAGCTCCTGGGCAACCGCTATATGTGCTGTTGTTTGCGATAGCAATTGTTTTCTTTTGCTTCTTTTATACAGCGCTGGTGTTCAACCCTAAAGATGTGGCAGATAACTTGAAAAAGTCCGGTGCGTTCTTGCCGGGCATTCGTCCAGGCGACCATACAGCTCGATATATCGACGGTGTTATGACTCGTTTGACGCTATTCGGTGCATTGTATATCACGCTAGTGTCATTGATGCCTCAGTTCTTTGTTGTGGCATGGAATGTTCCTTTCTACTTCGGTGGTACTTCGATGTTGATCGTAGTCGTCGTGGTGATGGACTTCATGTCTCAAGTACAAAGTCACTTGATGAGTCATCAATACGAATCATTAATGAAAAAGTCTAATCTGACTGGATATGGTCCAAATGGCCTAATGCGTTAAGCATAGGTTGGAGTTGAACATGAAAGTACGTGCATCTGTAAAGAAAATCTGTCGTAACTGTAAAATCGTTCGTCGTAACGGTTCAGTTCGAGTGATCTGTTCTGAGCCTCGTCACAAACAACGTCAAGGCTAATAGCTAGATTATTCGATGATGGGAGGGTGGTTGATTTTTGTCCGCTATGCTGGCATAATCTGCCACCCTCATGAAAGCAAAGTGATGAAGTGATTCATCCATAACAACGGAGTAAAGTGAATGGCCCGTATAGCCGGTGTCAATATTCCTGACAATAAACATGCGGTCATTTCTCTAACTTACATCTTCGGGATTGGTCGCACTCGCTCAAAAGAAATCTGCCAAGCTGCAGGTATCGAAGAAACCGCTAAAATCGGTTCTCTAAGCGATGAAGTGCTAGACCGTCTACGTGGCGAAGTTGCTAAGTTTACTGTAGAGGGTGACCTCCGCCGTGAAGTCAGCATGTCTATCAAACGTTTGATGGACTTAGGCTGTAACCGTGGTATCCGTCACCGCCGCAGCTTACCAGTTCGTGGTCAACGTACCAAAACGAACGCTCGTACGCGAAAAGGCCCTCGTAAGCCAATTCGTAAGTAATTCAACGCGTTTCGCTCTAGTACATTAAGTCTACTAGAGCTGAGCATTAGATTTAGGAAAAGTGCAATATGGCTAAGCCAGCAACGCGCAATACCAAGAAAAAAGTCAAAAAGACGGTCGTCGACGGTGTTGCTCATGTACATGCGTCTTTCAACAACACGATCGTGACTATCACTGATCGCCAAGGCAATGCTTTGTCTTGGGCGACTGCGGGTGGTTCAGGTTTCCGTGGCTCTCGTAAAAGTACTCCTTTCGCTGCACAGGTTGCTGCGGAACGTGCAGGTGCTGTTGCGCAAGAGTTCGGTCTTAAGAACGTTGACGTAATGATCAAGGGCCCTGGTCCTGGTCGTGAATCCGCAGTTCGTGCATTGAATGCACTAGGTCTGCGCATCAATAACATCACAGACGTGACGCCAATTCCGCACAACGGTTGCCGTCCGCCTAAGAAACGTCGCGTTTAAGAGGAGACAGAACACATGGCTCGTTATTTAGGTCCTACTTGTAAACTGTCTCGTCGTGAAGGCACAGACTTACAACTTAAAAGTGGCTCACGCGCTCTAGAATCAAAATGTAAAGCAGAAACAGTTCCTGGTGTGCACGGTGCACGTCGTGGTCGTCTTTCTGATTACGGTCTACAGCTACGTGAAAAACAAAAAGTTCGTCGTATTTACGGCATTCTTGAAAAACAATTCCGCAACTACTACAAAGAAGCTGCTCGCATCAAAGGTGCAACTGGTGAAAACCTTCTGCAACTTCTTGAGTCACGCCTAGACAACGTAGTTTACCGTGCAGGCTTCGGCTCTACACGTGCGGAAGCTCGTCAGCTAGTTGGCCACAAGGCTATCCTAGTTAACGGCGAAGCGGTTAACATTGCATCTTTCCAGGTTAAAGCTGGTGATGTTGTGTCTATCCGTGAAAAAGCTAAGAAGCAGTTGCGTGTACAAAACGCACTAGAGCTATCTAAAAATCGTTCGCCGATCCACTGGATCGAAGTTGATTCAACTAAATTGGAAGCAACTTACAAAGCTGCTCCAGAGCGTGCCGATTTATCAGCTGAAATTAATGAGAACCTAATCGTCGAGCTTTACTCTAAGTAATAGCTAGATGGTTAGGATTAAGAAATAGGTGGATCTATGCAGCGTTCAGTGAGCGAATTGTTAACCCCACGCAACATCGAAGTACAAGAGCTAGGCCAATCACGTGCTAAAGTGACACTACAGCCACTAGAACGTGGTTTTGGTCACACTTTGGGCAACGCGTTGCGTCGTATCCTTTTGTCTTCTATGCCTGGTTGTGCAATTGTCGAAGTAGAAATCGACGGTGTATTGCATGAGTACAGTGCGATTGAAGGGGTAAAAGAAGACGTTATTGAAATTCTTCTTAACCTAAAAGGAGTTGCGATCGCTCTACACGGGCAAGATGAAGCAACTCTAACACTAAGTAAGAAAGGTCCTGGTGTCGTGACAGCTGGTGATATCCAACTTGTTTCTGATGCTGAGATTTCTAACCCAGATCATGTTATCTGTCACCTTGATGATACTGCTGAACTAAATATGCAGATCAAGGTAGCACGTGGTCGTGGTTATGAGCCTGCTGACGCTCGTGTTGCTAGCGACGATGAGACTCGTCCAATTGGTCGCTTGCAGCTGGATGCCTCTTTCAGTCCTGTTCGCCGTGTTGCGTACAGCGTAGAGAATGCTCGTGTAGAGCAGCGTACTGACCTAGATAAGCTTGTCATTGACATCGAATCTAACGGTACAATCGACGCTGAAGAAGCAATTCGTCGTGCAGCGACTATTCTACAACAACAGATCGCGGTATTTGTCGCTCTAGAGAGTGAAAGCGAGACAGTTGTAGAAGAAGAAGAGGATGAGATTGATCCGATTTTGCTACGCCCGGTTGATGATCTTGAGCTAACCGTTCGCAGTGCTAACTGTCTGAAAGCAGAAAACATCTACTACATCGGTGATTTGATTCAGCGTACAGAGGTTGAGCTACTTAAAACGCCTAACCTAGGTAAGAAATCATTAACTGAAATTAAAGATGTTTTAGCACAGCGCGGTCTGTCTTTGGGAATGCGTCTAGAAAACTGGCCACCAGCTAGTTTGAAAGACGATAGCAAAGTTCTAGCTCGCTAGATCATTGTTCCCTGACCACCGTAGTTTGGTAAGGAATATATAATGCGTCATCGTAAGAGTGGACGTCACTTAAACCGTACTAGCTCTCATCGCAAAGCGATGTTCAAAAACATGGCTGCTTCTCTATTCGAGCACGAAGTTATTAAAACTACGTTGCCGAAAGCCAAAGAACTTCGTCGCGTTGCTGAGCCTTTGATCACATTGGCGAAAGAAGATTCGGTTGCGAATCGTCGCCTAGCCTTTGCACGTACTCGTAGCAAAGATGCAGTAGGTAAATTGTTCTCTGAGCTTGGTCCTCGTTACCAAGGTCGTCCTGGTGGTTACGTTCGCATTCTAAAATGCGGCTTCCGCGCAGGTGACAATGCACCTATGGCTTACGTTGAACTGGTTGATCGTCCAGTTGCGGAAGCTGCAGACGCTGAATAATACAGCATTTGCTTTAAAAAAGCCGAGCTTATAGCTCGGCTTTTTTGTGTCTAGAAGTTACTTAAGTGCTTCTGTAGTAAATTAAAAAAAGGAGCGGTTAAGCTCCTTTTTTGCTGAGGCTTAGGCCAGCATGGGTTTTAAGAAGCGTGCCGTATGAGAGGTTTTATGTTCGGCTACTTTTTCTGGCGTGCCTTCGGCAATAATGTAACCACCCCCACTACCTCCTTCAGGACCTAGATCGACAATCCAATCCGCTGTCTTGATGACATCCAAGTTATGCTCAATGACCACAATGGTGTTGCCGTGGTCGCGTAGGCGATGCAGAACAGAAAGCAGTAACTCTATGTCGGCAAAGTGCAACCCCGTCGTGGGTTCGTCCAATATGTACAGGGTCTTGCCGGTATCTCGTTTTGACAGTTCTTTGGCGAGTTTAACCCGCTGTGCTTCACCACCAGATAATGTGGTAGCAGCTTGACCGAGGCGAATATAGCCAAGCCCCACATCAATTAATGTTTGCAATTTGCGAGCAATGGACGGCACTGGATCAAAGAACTCACGCGCTTCTTCAATGGTCATCTCTAAGCATTCGTGAATGTTTTTACCCTTGTAAGTGATTTCAAGCGTTTCTCGATTATAGCGTTGCCCTTTACAGACATCACATGGTACATAAACATCTGGTAAGAAGTGCATTTCGACTTTAATGACACCGTCACCCTGACAGGCTTCACAACGACCACCCTTAACGTTAAAAGAGAAACGCCCAGGTTTGTAGCCACGGGAGCGAGCTTCTTGAGTGGCGGAAAATAGCTCACGCATAGGCGTAAAGATGCCAGTATAAGTCGCTGGATTAGAGCGCGGGGTGCGACCGATGGGGCTCTGGTCAATATCAACGCATTTGTCGAAATGATCCAGCCCTTCGATGCTTTCATGCGGTGCGGCAGTAAGGGTAGTGGCTCCATTTAAGGCAGTTGCAGCTAAGGGGAATAAGGTGCCATTGATTAAGGTCGATTTACCTGAGCCCGAAACCCCAGTGACACAGGTCATCACGCCGACGGGGATATTTAAGGTGACATCATTTAGATTGTTACCCTTTGCTCCATGTAACGTAAGCTGCTTACCCTGCGTCGCTTGATGGCGTATAGCAGGTATTTCAATCTTACGTTTTCCAGTTAAGTATTGGCCTGTTATCGATGCCTCACAGGCCATAATGTCTTCTGGTGTCCCAGAAGCAATTACTTGTCCACCATGGACACCAGCTCCCGGGCCAATATCAATTAGATGGTCAGCCACACGAATGGCATCCTCATCGTGTTCGACCACAATCACAGTGTTCCCTAAATCACGTAAGCGCGTTAGAGTGCTGATCAAGCGCTCATTGTCTCGCTGGTGCAAACCAATTGAAGGCTCATCGAGAATATACATAACGCCCACTAAACCGGCACCGATTTGGCTAGCTAAGCGAATTCGCTGGGCTTCGCCGCCAGATAGAGAGTCCGCTTTACGATCCAATGTTAGGTAATCTAGGCCTACGTTGACTAAGAAGCTTAAGCGATCACGGATCTCTTTGAGGATCTTTTCGGCGATTTCACCTTTCGCCCCAGATAGTTTTAGCTCTTCAAAATATTGTAGGCATTCGGCGATCGGCTTTTTGACAATATCGGGTAATGTTTCGTTGGCAATAAAAACATTTCGCGCCGCTTTATTTAACCTCGTACCATGACAAGAGCTGCAAGGCTTGGTGCTAATGTACTGGGAAAGGTCGTCACGAACTGAGTCCGACTCGGTCTCATGGTATCGGCGATTCAAGTTTGGTAGTACGCCTTCAAAGACATGGGAACGGATCATCTTGTCGCCACGTTCGTTGATGTAAACGAAGTCGATTTTGTCTTTACCCGAACCATTTAAAATAACGTTTTGGTATTCTTTCGGAATGTCTTTGAATTTCGCGTCTATATCAAAGCCATAGAAGTTTGCTAACGCATTGAGCTGTTGGAAATAGAAAATACTACGTCGCCCCCAGCCGCGAATGGCCCCTTCACCAAGAGTTAGGTTTTCATCTTGGATAACACGCTCTGCATCGAATGCTTGCTCTGTCCCCAAACCATCACAAGTCTGACAAGCGCCATTTGGGTTGTTGAACGAAAATAGGCGAGGCTCAAGCTCGGTGATTGCGTAGCCACAGACTGGGCAAGCAAATTTACTGGAGAACACTAGCTCGTCCGCCTCGTCGTCCATGTTGATGACTTTAGCGATACCGTCGGATAGCGATAAACAGGTTTCAAAAGATTCTGCTAAACGCAGTTGAAGATCCGATCGTACCTTAAAGCGATCAATCACAACTTCGATAGTGTGTTTTTTATTTTTCTCTAGTGCAGGAGCATCGTCTAAGTCCACTACAATGCCGTCAATTCGAGCTCGCACAAAGCCCTTCGATAATAGCTCGCTGATGGTGTGCAAATGCTCACCCTTACGATCCTTAATGATCGGTGCCAACATCATCATTTTGCTTTCTTCTGGCAGCGATAATACTTTATCGACCATTTGGCTGATGGTTTGTGCTTCTAAGGGCTCGCCGTGATCGGGGCAGCGTGGTTGTCCTGCACGGGCAAACAGCAAACGCAGGTAGTCGTAAACTTCGGTAATGGTGCCGACAGTCGAGCGCGGGTTGTGTGACGTCGACTTTTGCTCAATGGAGATCGCTGGTGAAAGGCCTTCAATATGGTCTATGTCGGGCTTTTCCATCATGGACAGGAACTGACGTGCGTAAGTCGAGAGGGATTCGACATAACGACGTTGGCCTTCGGCGTACAGGGTGTCAAATGCAAGAGATGATTTGCCTGACCCTGAGAGTCCGGTAATCACTACCAGCTTATCGCGAGGAATGTCCAAATCGATGTTTTTAAGATTGTGGGTCCGCGCACCGCGAAGGGTAATAGTGTCCATGAGTCTCCAAAATGTAATGCAACCAAGGAAAAAGTCATTCAAAATAGAATAACTGTCTATTTTTACAGTAGTTAAAATAGAGCTTCAACGGTATTTTTAGTAAAATCTGCGATCTTTCAACAATCACCTCTAAATACGCAAGTAGTAGCAACTATGGATGTCATTGAACGCCGCTCAGTTTTAGCCCTCGCGATGGTCTATTTATTTCGCATGTTGGGCTTGTTTCTGATTATGCCTGTTATCAGCATTGCCGCCGACGGCCTAGATGGTGCGGATGCCGCGCTTATTGGTGCTGCCATCGGTATCTATGGTTTCACACAGGCCTCATTGCAAATTCCTATGGGGATGATGTCTGATAAAATCGGCCGCAAACGCGTGATTTTATTCGGTTTGGTGTTGTTTGCCTTGGGGAGTGTAATTTGTGCGAATGCTGACAGCATCATGAGCTTGATCTTTGGTCGAGCCATTCAAGGAGCAGGCGCTATTGCGAGCACTTTGATGGCCCTGCTCAGTGATGTGACAAAAGAAGAGAACCGTACCAAAGCGATGGCCAGCGTAGGGATCAGTATTGGTGCTTCGTTTATGCTGTCATTGATCCTTGGCCCGATTTTGTTTCAATGGCTCGGGTTATCTGGCTTATTTTACCTATCGTTTACCTTTTCAATCGTCGGTATGGCGTTGATTGTGTGGGCTGTTCCTAATCAAACACAGCATACCTTTCGTCGTGATACCACACCAAGCTTGGTTGCATTGGGTGGCGTATTAAGGGATGCGCGTTTACGCTTTTTGAACATCAGTGTGTTGCTGTTACATGCGAGTTTAACGGCATTGTTTGTTGCGATTCCGAGTCTTTTAATTCATCGTTACGGGTTATCCTTGGGTAAGCACAGCATTCTTTACCTGCTAGTCATGGGAGGAGCCTTTATTTTGATGTTGCCTCTGATCATCGCCGCTGAAGGTAAAGGTAAGATGAAACAGGTGCTGACCTTGGTGATCGCCATTATTGGCTTAACGACGATTTTGATGGAATGGTCGTCGCAGCTATGGTTATTTGCCGTAGCCGTGTGTTTGTTCTTTGTGGCATTCAACACATTAGAAGCGACATTACCATCGGTGATTAGTAAACTTGCCCCTGTGGGGTACCGTGGTACCGCGATGGGGGTATTCTCAACGCACCAATTTATGGGGGCGTTTATCGGCGGCGTGGGTGGCGGATGGTTGCTGCAACATACGTCGGTGACCATGCTCTTCACTGTGATTGGTTGTATCTGGTTGGTATGGGCGCTGGTCAGTGCACTGCAACCAGCGCCACAGCAAGTGTCCAGTATGGCCTTCAGTGTTGCCGCGCAAAGTGCGCAGGACGTGCAACAGCTAACTCAGCAACTAATGAAAATCCAAGGAGTGGAAGATGTACAGATTTTTACAGATGAGCAAACTGCTTATCTTAAAGTGAACAAGAAACAACTCGACAAAGAAGCGTTGCAACGTATTGCACCGCAGGTCAAGTAAACGCTTTATTGAATTTATTGGAGTAACGTCATGGCACGTGGAATCAACAAAGTCATCATCATTGGTAACGCTGGTAGCGACGCTGAAGTGCGCTACATGCCATCGGGCGCAGCGGTTGCCAACGTGAGTTTGGCTACAACTGAAAGCTGGCGTGACCGCCAAACCGGTCAAATGCAAGAACGTACTGAGTGGCACCGTGTCGCTTTTATGGACCGTGGTAACTACCGTCTAGGTCAAATCGCAGGGGATTTCATCAAGAAAGGTTCAAAAGTTTACGTAGAGGGCTCGCTACGTACCCGTGAGTGGGAAAAAGATGGCATCAAACGTTACACGACAGAAATCGTTGCTAACGAAATGCAACTGCTAGACGGCCGTGCTGATGGTCCTCAAGGCGGTGATTTTGGTGGTCAGCAAGCACCACAGCAAGGTGGTTACGGCAATGCACCACAACAGGGTGGTTACGGTAATGCGCCACAACAAGGCGGCTACGGTGCTGCCCCTGCTGCTGAACCACAAGGTTACGGTCAAGCACCACAGCAAGGTGGTGGCTTCGCCCAGCAGCCAGCGCAACCACAGTCATTCGGTAGCTGGGGCAACCAGCCGCAGCAAGCGCCAGCACAACCAAAAGCACCAGAGCCGGCTAAGCCACAACAGCCAGCGCCAAGCTTCGATGACTTTGATGACGATATTCCGTTCTGACAAAGACAAGCATATTGCTAGCACTGCAAGGGCCACTGTAAATGTGGCCCTTTTTTGTATATAGCGTGAAACATTTAAACAGAGCTACCTCTTTACCGCAAAAACCTCTAGCGTATATAGGTGAGTCGTAAGGAGGAGAGCAGATGCTAGAGTTGGACTTTGACTTAATATTGCAGCACTTTATTCAGTTGGGCATGGCATTCTTGTTGTCATTACCCATTGCGTTTAATCGTGAGCATCATGATCGAGGCGCTGGGTTACGTACTTTTCCGCTGGTTACGATTGCATCTTGTTCCTTCATGTTGGTTGGCATGAGTGTTTACCAAGGCTCAGACGCGGAAGCACGGGTCATGTATGCTGTCATAACGGGTATGGGCTTTATTGGTGGTGGCGCCATTTTTAAGAGTGGAGATTCGGTATCGGGTACGGCAACAGCGGCCGGTATTTGGAATACAGGGGCTATTGGGGTGTCTGTGGCCTACAATCGTTATGAAATAGCGATACTGTTGTCGCTTATTGGTTTTTTGATTTTTCAGTTTTCTGGTACCTTGAAACGACAAAGCACTGAGTAACCTTAGCTTAAATTAGTTGTTATTTGGTGATGCTGGTATACTCATGAAAGTTTTAACAGCCTTGTTGTTTGCCATTGGAGACTCAATGTTTGGCGCACACAGGGGTTTTACCCTACAGCTTGATTGGGCTCCTTCGGGAGCCTTTTCTGCATTTATATGTCCTAGACTTTAGGGTAAAAAGTTTTGAGGTAACGTATGCAAGAGGACGATGATTTCTCTTTGTTCGCGCAAGAAGTTCAAGGTATTCGCCCGCTGAAAAAAACTGAGGTGTACCTTGGTAAGAAGCAGGGTGGGGTGGACTTTGTTGAGCGCCAGAAGGCCGCACTAATTGCCAAAGTGGAAGACCGTAACTATTTGTCGAAAGACTTTGTGGAGCGCGTCGATCCGGATGACATGTTGGAATACAAAAAAGACGGTGTGCAAGATGGTGTATTCAAACGACTGCGACAAGGTAAATATGGTATCGAGTCGCGCCTAGATTTACACCGTCGAACGGTGGAGCAATCTCGTCGTGAAGTTTTTCAATTTGTTGAAGACTGTATGCAACATGATATTCGTGTCGGCATCATTGTGCATGGCAAAGGAGATCGAACACCCGATCCACAGGATCAAGCCACCATTAAAAGCTTTATTAATAAATGGCTACGTGATTTAGACGATGTCATGGCATTTCATAGTGCGCAGCGACATCATGGCGGACTTGGTGCCGTCTATGTACTGTTCCGTAAGAGCGAAAAAGCGCGTTTGGAGAACTGGGAGCGTCATCAAAAACGTTAAACCAGCATCGGTGACTATCTGTGCCGTTCAAACTACATTCTTGATATAATTCACACGCTTTATTGCTTGAGATTGGGGCGATAACGCCCAATGATTCTAGTAATAGAAAACGATTTTTACAGGGGTAATTTATGACCATGAAGAACGCACATCACCCAGCGTTTACCGCCATTCGCAGTGAATTTATTGAAGCGCTGAATGTGACGGTACAAGAGTATGAGCACAAGGTAACGGGCGCCAAGCATTTTCATATTGCCTCTGACAACGACGAAAATGTGTTTCTGGTGGGCTTAAAAACCGTACCAACCGATTCTACTGGTGTGGCGCACATTCTCGAACATACGGTCCTTTGTGGTTCTGAACGTTTCCCAGTGCGTGACCCATTCTTTATGATGATACGTCGTTCTTTGAACACCTTTATGAACGCCTTCACCTCGTCAGATTGGACCGCTTATCCATTTGCCAGCAAGAATAAAAAAGACTTTCGCAATCTTTTAGACGTTTACCTAGATGCGGTGTTCTTTTCTCGTCTAGACCGATTGGATTTTTCCCAAGAAGGTCACCGTTTGGAGTTTGCTGAGCCAACGAATCCCGATTCAGAGCTCACGTTCAAAGGCGTAGTATTCAACGAGATGAAAGGCGCTATGAGCTCGCCAACCTCGGTTCTATGGCAAGCACTGACCAAATACCTTTGCCCAAGCAACACGTACCACTTCAACTCAGGTGGTGAGCCAACGGATATCCCAGATTTGTCCTACGACGATTTGATGGCTTTCTATCGTAAGCATTACCACCCGTCGAATGCGGTATTTATGACGTTCGGTGATATTCCAGCAGATGAGTTACAAGCGGAATTTGAAAGCAAAGTATTGAGTCGTTTCGAGCGTTTAGACGACCAAGTCAGCGTGCCAAACGCAAAGCGTTACTTCTCGCCAGTACGTGTAGAAGAAGGTTATGCCACAGATGAAGCTAAAGAAGATGGCAGTCACGTTGTAGTGGGCTGGCTATTGGGTGAAAGTATCGACCTTGCCCAGCAATTTGAAGCACAGCTACTATCAAGTGTGCTACTAGATAACTCTGCATCGCCATTACGTCGTGTGTTGGAAAACTCTGACCTAGGTTCTTCACCCTCACCTATGTGTGGTCTAGAAGACAGCAATAAAGAGATGAGTTTTATGTGTGGCCTTGAAGGCGTGAAGCGTGAAAACGCCGCGCAGGTGGAAGCGCTGGTACTGAAAACACTAGAAGATATTGCCGAAAATGGCGTTGACCAAGAGATGGTGGAAGCTATGCTGCATCAACTTGAGTTAAGCCAGCGTGAAATCGGTGGCGATAGCTACCCATACGGTTTGCAGCTGATTCTCTCGGCGCTTTCAACCGCTGTGCACCAAGGGGATGTGATCGCTCAGCTTGATTTAGATCCTGTGATCGAGAGTATGCGTGAAAAAGTGCTGCACAAAGACTACATCCCAACACTGGTACGTGACTTACTACTATCGAATGCCCACCGTGTGACACTTACGCTGAGCCCTGATGAAGCATTAGAAGCGCGCCGTAACCAAGCGGAAAAAGACCGCTTAAGCAAAATCAAAGCAGGTCTGAGTGAAGAACAAAAACAGCATATTGTCGAGCGTAGCCAAGCGTTGAAAGCACGCCAAGAGCAAGTCGATGATATGAGCATCTTGCCGAAAGTTGGCTTAGACGATGTGCCTGCTCGTCTGCCTGAATACGAGAATGAGCAAGTTACGCAAAGCCTGCCGATTACCTTCTACCCGCAAGGAACCAATGGTTTAGTGTATCAGCAATTGGTGACGGAACTTCCGGCTTTGACGGAACAAGAAACCCAGCATTTACCGCTGTACTGCTACCTAGTAACCGAGCTTGGTGTAGGCGAACAAGACTATCTTGCGATCCAGTCACGCCAAGCGCAAGTCTGTGGTGGTTTGGGGGCGTCCTCTTCAATTCGACCGGTACTGATTGATAAGCAGCGTGTGAATGGCTACTTCGTTCTGAGTTCAAAAGCTTTAGTGCCCAATGCTCAGGCAATGACCGAACTGATGGCGCAGACCTTTAATGATGTACGTTTTGATGAAACGGGTCGTATTAAAGAATTAATCGCCCAGCGCCGTGCGCGCCGTGAACGCTCAATTACTGGCCAAGGTCATTCTTTGGCCATGAGCGCAGCCTCAAGCGGTATGTCTGGCTTGTCTGCTCAGCAAGAAGCTTGGGGTGGCATGAGCGGCATCCGTGAGGTGATTGCTCTGGATGATGCACTAAAAGCTGATCCAAACGCTATGACCGCACTCTGTGCAACGTTAGAATCAATCCATGGCAAGCTTGCTGGTGCTGCAAAGCAAGTGTTATTGGTCGCTGAACCGCATCATAAAGACGCGCTACTTGAGGCGATTACACCTGCTTGGCAAAACGTAGCGAACCATGAGCAGGTATCACACTTCTCATTGCCTGCGATCGATAAGAATATCAAACAAGCTTGGGTAACGGCGACGCAAGTAAGCTTCTGTGCCAAAGCCTTTAAGTCGGTTTCTGGTGAACACCCTGATGTACCCGTTCTAACCGTATTGGGTGGCTTCCTACGTAATGGCTTTTTACACCGAGCTATTCGTGAACAAGGTGGCGCCTACGGCGGTGGAGCAACCTTCGATGCTAGTTGTGGCGCGTTCCGCTTCTACTCGTACCGTGATCCACGTTTACTAGAAACACTGGCGGATTTCGATGCGTCGATTGAATGGTTGCTGTCAACTGAGCATGCTTACGATGCACTAGAAGAAGCAATTCTAGGTGTGATTGGTTCGATGGATAAACCAAGTTCGCCAGCAGGGGAAGCGCAGAGTGACTTCTTCCAGCAGCTACATAATCGTACGCAAGCCTACCGTGAAGCGTTTCGTGCAGGGGTGTTGGCGGTAACGGTCGACGATTTAAAACGCGTCGCTAAGCTTTACTTAACAAAAGAGAATGAAAGTACGGCAGTGGTCACGGCAACTTCTAACAAAGCCATGTTAGAGGAAGCGGGCTTCGAGATTTGTACTCTATAACCATAACGATAATTTCAACCTGAATGGACAGTTCAATGGATCAGTTTCATGACATACGCCCTTACAACGACGATGAGGTCGCCGGGGTGTTACAAAATTTGGTAAATACGCCAGACTTTATCGACACGATTGTCGGCTTTAAATTTACTAAATGGCCACAGTGGACACGTGGATTCTTAGCGATGGTCGTTAAGCACGTATTGCAAAAGGAAGTGCGCAAAATAAATGATGTGCATGCATTCCAGATGCAAGTGGCCGACTACATGGAGCGTATGATCAAAACCACCACCAGTAATGTGGAATACCGTGGGATTGAGAAGCTTGCCAAAAATGAAGGCTACTTGTTTCTATCGAACCATCGCGATATTGCCATGGATCCTGCGTTTGTAAACTATGGCTTGTATCTCAATGGTTTGGCGACGGTACGTATTGCTATTGGTGATAACTTGTTGCGCCGTCCATTTGTGTCAGACCTAATGCGTTTGAATAAGAGTTTTATCGTTAAGCGTTCGGTGAATGGGGTGCGTGAGATGATGGCGGCGTTTGGTCAGCTATCGGATTACATCACCTATTCTCTGACGCAAGAACACTGCAATATCTGGATTGCACAAAAAGAAGGACGCGCTAAAGACGGTCTTGATCAAACCGATCCGGCGATTATCAAGATGTTCTACATGAGTCAGAAAAAGCAAAAAGTGGCTTTTCCTGATGCCATGCAAAATCTGAAAATCGTGCCAGTATCGATTTCTTATGAATACGATCCTTGTGCCTTTGATAAGGCCCGTGAGTTACATCAGAAATCGACTACAGGCTCTTATCAGAAAGCCGAGTTTGAAGACATTGATAGCATCCGCAAAGGGATTGTGGGGCGCAAGGGCAAAGTGATTGTTACCTTTGGTGATGTGATTGATCACAACTGCGCCACGCCGGACGACATGGTGGCTGAAGTAGATCGCCAGATCATTGGCTCTTATGCGATTCAGTCTACCAATACTGCAGCGTTGAAAGTACTAAATGGGGAGCCAAGTGGCGACTCTGTATTTGATGAATACATGGCAACTTGTCCAGATGAATTACGTGAAACGGTGCTGCACATGTACGCCAATCCACTGATTCAAAAGCAAGAGCGTGGCCTTTAATCGGCTAAATGAATACGGAGTAAGCGCTTTATGAAACCTCGGAATTCACTGCGGGCCTTAGTCGGCTCGTTATTATTTGCCGTTTGTTATGGCCTGCTAACTGGCTTCACTGGACTATTAGCGCCATTGATTGCCTGGATGCTTCCGCCTAGCTGGCGTCAGCCAGTGTTGAATGTCCATAATCACCTTCTGCTGTTTTTGTTCCGAGTGGTTGTCGGAGTGAAAGTAGAGGTCATTGGGCGTGAGAATTTGCCAGGTAAAGAGACGCCAGTGGTGCTTGCTGCAAATCATCAAAGTGAATGGGAAACTTACCTACTGCAGGTGCTGAAGACGCCGATCTCAACCGTGCTGAAGAAAGAGCTATTGTCGATTCCATTCTTTGGCTGGGGCTTGCGGATGGTGCAACCGATTGCGATTGATCGAGCTAAACGCGCGGGTGCTCTAAAGCAAATCTTGAAGCAAGGTAAAGAGCGTATTCAAGCGGGTCGTTCGGTGCTGATTTTCCCTGAAGGGACGCGTACCTTGCCGGATAAAGAGCGTGATTTTAACAAGGGTGCAGCGATGTTGGCGTCTTCTGCCAAAGCGCCGATTTTGCCGATCGTGCACAATGCTGGACACGTTTGGCCGGGCCGAACTTGGCGCCGATACCCGGGTACGATTACAGTGGTGATTGGCCCCTTGATTGAGGTGGAAGGCAAAGATACCAACCAAATCCATGAAGAGATGGAAACTTGGATGCGTAACGCCATGCGCCAGTATCCTTGAGAGACGCTTTCTTTAAGGCATAAAAAAACCGCACACTGTGCGGTTTTTTTTGATCTGCTCATAGTAAGCGAATGCTTAGCCTTCGTATTTTTTGAATACTAGGCTGGCATTAGTGCCGCCGAAGCCAAAGCTGTTAGACATAATCAGCTTAAGGTCAGCGTTGTCTTCGCGAGTCGTCACAACTGGGATGTTGCCAGCCTCTGGGTCAAGCTCTTCAACGTTAGCGGATGCGCAGATGAAGTTATTTTCCATCATAAGCAAGCTGTAGATCGCTTCGTGTACACCCGCAGCACCTAGTGAGTGACCTGATAGAGATTTAGTCGAGCTTACTTTCGGGATGTCATCACCAAAGGTTTCACGAACCGCTTGAAGCTCTTTCATGTCGCCTGCAGGTGTGCTTGTGCCGTGAGTATTGATGTAGTCAATTTTGCCATCAATCGTGCTCATCGCCATTTGCATACAACGAACCGCACCTTCACCTGATGGCGCTACCATGTCGTAGCCGTCAGATGTCGCTCCGTAACCTACGACTTCGGCGTAAATTTTTGCGCCGCGAGCTTTTGCATGCTCTAGTTCTTCAAGAACTAGTATGCCGCCACCGCCAGCAATAACGAAACCGTCACGATTTGCATCGTAAGCACGAGACGCTTTTTCTGGTGTGTCGTTGTACTTAGATGACAACGCGCCCATCGCGTCGAACATACAAGTCTGTGTCCAGCTCTCTTCTTCACCGCCACCTGCGAACACAATGTCTTGCTTACCTAATTGAATAAGCTCCATTGCGTTACCGATACAGTGTGCACTAGTAGAACAAGCAGACGTAATCGAGTAGTTCACACCTTTGATTTTGAATGGCGTCGCAAGACACGCCGATACGGTACTACCCATTGTCTGAGTAACACGGTATGGACCAACACGTTTAACGCCTTTCTCGCGTAGTGTGTCAGCTGACTCCACTAGGTTCTTCGCCGAAGCGCCGCCTGAACCAGCAATCAAACCTGTGCGGATGTTAGAAACTTGGTCTTCGCTTAGGCCAGAGTCAGCAATCGCTTGCTGCATTGATACGTAAGCGTAGGTAGCCGCGTCACCCATGAAACGACGTACTTTACGGTCGATTTCAGAGTCGTCTAGATCAATACGACCACAAACGTGACTGCGGAAACCTTTTTCTTTGTAGTCTTCTGCGAAACGAATGCCTGAACGGCCTTCACGTAGGGACTCAAGAACTGTTTGTTTGTCATTGCCAAGGCAGCTAACAATGCCTAGGCCAGTTACAACTACACGACGCATAACTAATGTGCCTCTTATACTCTTAATCTATTAGAAGTTATCAGTGGATGTGAACAAGCCTACACGTAGGTCTTTTGCCGTGTAAATCTCACGACCATCTACAGAAACACTTCCGTCAGCAATGCCCATTACAAGCTTGCGTTCGATTACGCGCTTCAGGTTTATGTGGAACGTCACTTTCTTAGCAGTAGGCAGAATTTGTCCTGTGAATTTCACTTCACCAGAACCCAATGCGCGACCGCGACCTTTGTTGCCTTTCCAGCCTAGGAAGAAACCAACAAGCTGCCACATAGCATCAAGACCTAAACAACCTGGCATGACTGGATCGCCAGGAAAGTGGCACTCAAAGAACCAAAGGTCAGGGGTGATATCCAATTCAGCAATGATTTCACCTTTTCCGAACGCACCGCCTTCAGTAGAGATGTGGGTGATTCGGTCTAGCATTAGCATGTTGCCAACAGGTAGCTGAGCGTTACCTGCGCCAAACATTTCGCCGTAGCCGCACTTTAAAAGTTCGTCTTTATCAAACGATGAAGCTGTAGTCATTATAGTCCTATATCCACCACTCATGTATTTACCTAAGCAATTGAGCGTGTGGTCCAGTTAGCAGTATGAAAATCCATGAGATTATATCGGTTCGGGGAAGTAATATGAATGTTTGTGCGGAAAAAAACCAATTCAGAGTCGGTAAAAGTACGTTTTTTTTGTCTATTTACGTAACAAAAAGACAAAATTTACATGGATGAGCCCTAGAGGTTAGCATAATGGCGCCTAGCTTTAGCGGGTTTTCGAGGTTGTATCACGACACGATAGGAGCGGATGTGAGCAGGATATCTTACCAACAGCAAAATTTCCCAGTGCAGGACGGAGAGTTGTCCGTGCACTTACAATTGCTCAATGACGCCCCTCGAACTTTGCACTTCTTGCACGGTAATGGCTTTGCGGTACGTAGTTACGATGCATTGCTCGAAGGAATTGTTGGGCAAGATAACTTGATGCTACAAGATGCTGCGGGTCATGGCTTGTCCTTAGCCGGTGAGCAGTTTGTCGGTTGGGAGCGATCTTCGGAGCGTTTTCAAGCTCTTTTAATGCAGTTGCGAGCTAAGCACGATTGGTCATCATTGATTGGCATTGGACATAGTTTTGGCGGCTGTATGACGCTTTTGATGAACGCTCGTGAAGCAAATTTATTTCAGAAAAATATTTTGCTCGATCCCGCCTTATATCCACCAGAAATGATTGAGCTGCTAATGACGCTTGATCCAGAAGAGAAACGGCGCAAGTCGCCACTGGTACGCCAAACTGAGCGCCGTCGAACCCATTGGTCGAGTTTTGAAGAAGTGGTGGACAGTCTGCGTGGTCGTGGCACATTTGCCGGCTGGCAAGAGCGCTGTCTGAGAGATTATGTGCAGTATTCAACACATGAAAATGGCGCGGGAGAGCGAGAGCTGAATTGTCCGCCTTGGCTGGAGGCTGCGGTATTTGGTAGCTCGCCGTTAGCCTTATGGTCGTCTTTGGAGCGTGTTGTGGCACCAACGTTCGTGCTCTGGGGCACTAATACGCTGGATATGTTTCAAGCCTCTTACCGGTTAGCGCAAACATTAAATCCTAACTTGCATTTTATTGAAGTGCAGGGTGATCACTGTTTTATGATGCAGTACCCAGAAGAAACCGCCCGATTGGTGCGAGCTATTATTGATCAAGGAATGGAGGGTGTCCGAGCGCTGGCGCACTCGGACTTTATCATTAATTTCGACGGTTAACGGCAGCGTTGGCTAGGCTAACCAGCGCTTGTTTGTAGTCTGAGTCCGGTAGGCATGCGATGGCTGCTATGGCCAGCTCCGCTTGTTTCTTGGCTTCGTTTTCTGTGTATTCGATGGCGCCACAAGCGCGAACGTCGGCAAGAATCGCCTCGAGGTTTTCTAGGCCGCCCGTTTCAATGGCTGCGCGAACACGTACTTTGGCGTCGTCGGTTCCGTGTTTCATTGTGAAAATCAACGGTAACGTTGGTTTGCCTTCGGCCAAGTCGTCACCAACACTCTTGCCCATTTCTTCTGCGGTAGACACATAGTCCATCACATCATCAATCAACTGAAAAGCGGTGCCCACGTACATGCCGTACTGACGTAGTGCTTCTTGGTGCTCTTTGCTGGCTTCAGCGACTACGGCACCACACAAGGCTGCGCCTTCAAATAGCTTGGCAGTTTTGTACTGAATTACTTTGATATAGCTTTCTTCGGTGGTGTCAGGATCGCCACAGTTGATTAGCTGTTGTACTTCGCCTTCGGAAATAATGTTGGTCGTGCCAGACAAGATTTCCATGCATTGAAAACTACCGACATCCACCATGATTTGGAAAGCGCGCGTGTAGAGAAAGTCGCCGACTAAAACGCTCGGTGCATTGCCCCATTCTTCATTGGCTGTTTTTTTACCGCGGCGCATGTCGGACTCATCGACCACGTCGTCATGCAAAAGTGTTGCAGTATGAATGAACTCAATGATGGAGGCCATTTTTACAGCATTACTCAAAGTGGACTCGGTTAAGCCTGTGCTCGGCTGTGCTGCGCGGGCTGCTAGCAGTACCATTAATGGGCGTAAACGTTTGCCACCATTACTGATAATGTAGTAACCAATTTGCTCGATCAGAGGGATTTCGCTCTTAAGTTGCGAAAGAATGTAGTCGTTTACCTGACCGAATTCATCGGCCACCACGTCATGAATGTTAGTTGGTTGCATGGAACTTCCGAAGCTAAAATATAGTCAAGCTGAACAGCAAGAGGCGTCCATGCTAGGTAAGCTCCAACACGGGGTCAACCCAAAACCGTAAAAATACTGATCACAGTGTGAATTAGGTTGTGTTTGCTGGTTCTCTTTTGTACAATTCGGCGTCCGATTTGCCCACATTTTTGCTCCCTATCATATGGTGAAGTGTAAGCTGTTGAATGGCATACATTTGCAAGCCACTAGAAGTAGGTCAAATACAATCCAGTAGCCGGGCAAATTCATTTGGAGATAGATAAATGTTTGCAGTGATCAAAACAGGCGGTAAGCAATACCGTGTACAAGAAGGTCAAACTCTTAAAGTTGAAAAACTAGCTGTTGAAGCTGGTTCAGCGGTTGAGTTTGCAGAAGTTCTTCTTGTAAGCAACGGCGACGACGTTAAAGTTGGTGCGCCAGTTGTTGAAGGCGTGAAAGTAACAGCTGAAGTTGTTGCACACGGCCGTGGCGACAAAGTTAAAATCTTGAAATTCCGTCGTCGTAAACACTCTATGAAACGCCAAGGTCACCGTCAGTGGTTCACAGAAGTGAAAATCACTGGTATTAACTAATTAAGCGTTTACAGATTCAAACTTTAGGAGTAAATCATGGCTCACAAAAAAGCTGGTGGTAGTACTAAAAACGGTCGCGACAGTCAGTCGAAACGCTTAGGTGTTAAACGCTTTGGCGGCCAAGTTGTTGTACCAGGTAACATTCTAGTTCGTCAACGTGGTACTGAATTCCACGCTGGTGAAGGCGTTCGTGTTGGTAAAGACCACACTCTATTCGCTGTTGCTGAAGGTCAAGTGAAATTCGAAGTTAAAGGTAAGTTCAAGCGTCGTACAGTTTCTGTCGTAGCTGCTGCCTAATCGCTTCGCGAATCACAAAAAAGAGCTCCGCAACGCGGGGCTTTTTTTTTGGAAAAATTCTATAATCAGTGCCACTGAGTTCTGATAACGCACCTAAGAGGTGATTTTGTGAAATTTGTTGATGAAGCCACGATTTACGTTCGCGCAGGTAAAGGTGGTAACGGCTGTTTGAGCTTCTGGCGAGAAAAGTTTGTCGCGAAAGGTGGCCCAGACGGCGGCGATGGTGGTGACGGTGGTAGCGTGTATTTGGTGGCGGATGACTCCTTGAATACACTGATCGACTTCCGTTTTACCAAGAAATACATCGCAGAGAACGGCCAAGGTGGTATGGGTCGTGATATGACGGGGTCTAAAGGTGACGACCTAGAAGTAAAAGTGCCTGTTGGTACGACAGTGATCGATGAAGACACTGGCGAAACATTAGGTGACTTGGTTGCACCTGGGCAGCGCTTAAAAGTGGCTCAAGGTGGCCATAAAGGTTTGGGGAATACGCGCTTTAAATCCAGTACTAACCGTGCGCCACGTCAGACGACGAAAGGTACGGAAGGTGAAGAGCGTAACCTGAAATTAGAAATGAAAGTATTGGCGGATGTCGGCTTGCTTGGTTTGCCAAACGCGGGTAAATCGACCTTTATTCGCTCGGTGTCCTCGGCAAAACCAAAAGTGGCGGATTATCCGTTCACGACGCTGGTGCCGAACTTGGGTGTGGTGAAAGTGAAGAAACACCAAAGCTTCGTAATTGCCGACATTCCAGGGATTATTGAAGGTGCGGCAGAAGGTGCGGGTCTTGGTATTCGCTTCTTGAAGCACTTAGTGCGTAACCGTATTTTGCTTCATATCGTCGACATGGCGCCTTGGGATGAGATTACACCTGCGCAAGCTGCGGTGATTGCAGTTAACGAATTGCACGAATTCTCGCCGACTTTGGCGGAGAAACGTGATCGTTGGTTGGTGTTGAACAAACTGGATATGGTACCAGAAGACGAACGTGAAGAGCGTTGTCAGGCGGTGATTGATGCATTGGGTTGGGAAGGTCGAACTTACCGTATTTCTGCGATTGCAGCAGAGGGTACAGAGATCCTGTGTCTAGACCTGATGACTGCATTGGATGAAATGCGTGAAACCTTGGCGAATGACGAAAACGCCCAAGCAGAAGAAAAAGCTATCCGTGATCTAATCGATGAAGAAGGTCGTGAGCGTATCCGTCTATTGCGCGCTAACCGTCGTAAGTCGGCACAAGATGATGACGATGACTTTGATGAAGACGATTACGATGTGGACGTGGAATACGTTCGTTAACTTTTAGTGAGATAAGTAGTAAATGGAAATGAGAGAGAAGATTGCATCCGCTCAGCGAGTGGTTGTGAAGATAGGCAGTGCTTTGTTGACCAACGATGGCCAAGGCCTCGATGTTGCAAACATTGGTCTATGGGTGGCTCAGATTGCGCAGCTACGCGCTCAGGGCAAAGAAGTGGTTTTGGTGTCTTCGGGTTCCATTGCTGCTGGTATGAAACGCCTAGGCTTCTCTACTCGACCGACACAGGTAAACGAACTTCAAGCAGCGGCGGCCGTAGGTCAGATGGAGCTTGTCGGCGTTTACGAATCTCACTTTGAAGTACATGGCCTGTGTACCGCGCAAATCCTGTTAACCCATGAGGATTTGTCGAACCGTCGCCGTTACTTAAACGCTCGATCTTCATTGCGCACGCTATTAAACCTTGGTGTTGTACCCATTATTAATGAGAATGACACCGTTGTAACCGATGAAATTCGTTTTGGCGACAACGATACGTTGGGGGCCTTAGTCGCCAACCTTGTGGAAGCGGATACGTTGATTATCTTAACGGACCAAAAAGGTTTGTATGATAAAAACCCTCGTGATCATAAAGATGCAACATTAATCTCGCATGCTTCGGCAGGGGATGAAAGCTTAGACGCAATGGCCAGCGGTGGTGCTGGGGTATTGGGAACAGGTGGTATGTTGACTAAAGTGCGTGCAGCGCGTCTTGCGGCGCGTTCTGGGGCGCATACGGTGATTGCATCGGGGCGTGAGGGCAGTGTGATTCTGCGAGTGGCTATTGGTGAAAACATTGGTACGTGGTTGCAGCCAGAGCATGACCGTCTGTCAGCACGCAAACAATGGTTGGCGGGTCATCTGAAGAGTCGTGGTACTTTGATCCTAGACGATGGTGCGGTGCGTGCGCTGCGTCAGTCTGGCACTAGCTTATTACCTGTTGGTGTAAAAGATGCAGAAGGGTCCTTCTCTCGTGGTGACATGGTGATGTGTGTGGATCAGAACGGTCGCATTGTGGCGCGTGGCCTAGTTAACTACAGTATCGCAGAAACGCTTAAGTTGCTTGGTAAGCCCTCTATAGAGCGTGCTGAGATCTTGGGCTATGAAGGCGAACCTGAACTGATTCACCGCGATGATTTAGTGGTTAATTAGAGGAACGGTTTTCACATGGCAAAGCCAGGTAAAGTTGGGTTAGAGCGTGTGCTGGATGCGACGCGCTATTCTTATCAAGGGTTGCGTGCTCAATGGCGTTATGAAGCTGCTTTTCGTCAGGAAGTGTGGTTGTTTTTAGTGGCCCTGCCTTTGGCTCTATGGTTAGGTGATTCGGCGCTTGAGAAGGCGCTGATGATTTTTTCTGTAGGGTTGGTATTAGTGGTGGAAACTATTAACTCTAGCATCGAGGCGGTAGTGGATCGCATCAGTAATGAGAAGCATGAGCTGTCTGGTCGTGCGAAGGATTTAGGCTCTGCGGCGGTGATGCTGAGTTTGAGTCTGGCAGGTATGGTGTGGTTATTTCTACTGTTTAACTGAGTGTAGATACTCAGTTAATAGGCATAAAAAAACCGGCGTGAGCCGGTTTTTTTATGGGATTAGGCCAACGCTTTGATTTTAGCGTTCAAGCGGCTCTTATGACGAGCTGCTTTGTTTTTGTGATATAGGCCTTTGTCGGCTGCTTTGTCTAGTTTAGACACTGCAACAGAGTATGCTGCTTGAGCTTCTTCTTGGTTTCCTGCTTCAATAGCTGCATCTACTTTTTTCAAGTATGTGCGCACCATAGAGCGCAGGCTACCGTTATGAGCGCGACGCTTGATCGCCTGGCGCGCACGTTTTTTTGAACCGGCGGAGTTTGCCACAGTCTGGCTCCTTCAATCTTTCAATAATTATAACGACTCAACGGGTTGTTGAATCGCCTGTGAATGTCAAGTTTAACTTGAAAATCTCGCGGCGGATTTTACCAGTTTTTGGCTTTGCTACAACCCCAAACGCGTAATATTACTCTGGAAAAGTACATTTTTTGGCTGTTTGAGCACCAGCTAAATGGTATTCTTGGTCAAATTTATCGTTAGAACATGATCTTATGTCAGACTCCCAATCGATTAAATCTCGATCACTTTTGCGTTCTGGTTTGCTGGTTTCTATTTGTACATTCGCATCTCGTATCCTTGGTTTGGCGCGCGATGCGGCACTGGCGTATGTTTTGGGGGCAAGCGCTGGGGCCGATGCCTTTTATGTTGCCTTTAAAATTCCGAATTTCTTCCGACGCTTGTTTGCGGAAGGGGCATTCGCTCAAGCCTTTGTGCCAGTGCTAAGCGACTATCGTGTCAATGAAGGACACGATGCGGTGCGTGAACTGATCGCAGCGGTGACAGGTTCTCTGACCTTGGTGTTGTTAGCCGTTGCCGCGGTATTTATGGCGGCGTCGCCGTGGGTGGTGTATGTGTTTGCCCCTGGGTTTGCTGATAACACAGGGCAGTTGGCGCTGGCATCGAGTTTATTGACCATTACTTTCCCCTATTTGTTGTTTATCTCATTGACCGCGTTAGCGGGGGGGATTCTCAATGCACATGGTGAGTACGGTGTGCCAGCTATTACTCCAATCTTCTTGAATATTTCCCTGTTGGTGGCAACGCTTGGCTTTGCCTCCAGTGCCACACAAGCAGAATTGAGCATTGCTTGGGGGGTGTTTGCGGCAGGAGTGGTGCAGTTGTTGTTTCAAGTGCCATTCTTGGCACGCTTGAAGCTTTTGCCAAAACCTAAGATTGGCTTTTCTCATCCAGGTGTAAAACGTATTTTGCTGCTGATGGGGCCGGCCTTGTTTGGGGTTTCTGTTGGGCAGATTAACTTGTTGCTGGATACCGTGCTGGCGTCCTTGCTAGAAACGGGCAGTATTACGTGGCTGTATTTGTCAGACCGTCTATATGAATTGCCATTAGGGATTTTCGCTATCGCCATCAGTACCGTGATATTACCATCCCTATCTCGCAGTTTTTCGAGTCAGTCAGCGGAGCGCTTTGCGAGCACCTTGGATTGGGGGTTGCGGTTATTGCTGTTGATTGCAGTGCCATCCGCGATAGCGCTCTGTATTTTAGCTAAGCCGATCATTGCGACGGTGTTTTATCGTGGAGAGTTAACAGCCCATGACGTCGATATGGCGGCGATGAGTCTGCAAGCGTATTCGATTGGGTTGGTATTTATGATGTTAATTAAGGTCTTGGCTCCTGGTTATTATTCCCGTCAAGACACGAAGACACCGGTGAAGATTGGTTTAATCGCTATGGCGGCGAATATGGTGTTTAACTTGATCTTGGTTTGGCCGCTTGGGCATGTTGGTTTGGCTCTGGCCACTAGCTTATCAGCAGGTTTGAATGCTTTGCTGTTGTGGATCGGTTTGCACCGTGATGGCAGTCATCGTTTTTCTAAGCAGTGGTGGTTGATGTTAAGGGTATTGTTGCTTGGTTCAGCCTTCTTGCTGGCTTGGCTCTGGTTTTATCACAGTTTAAACATCACATGGACAGAGATCTCTAGTTGGCAGCGGGTGCAGCATATGGCGCTGGTGGTTTGCGTAGGGGTGTTAGTTTATGGCTTAGGTTTGCTGTTGGCTGGTCTAAGAATGCGTCATTTACGTGCTCAAGATTGAGTTGTGATAGGCTTGCTCCCTACCTTTGCGTGGGGGAGTGCTATATAATCGCGGTTATTTTTTCAGCGGCTAATAGGTTTTTGCCGGTACGAGGTGATATGGAACTGGTTCGGGGTATTCACAATATCCAAGCGGCGCAACGAAATGGCGTGCTCACAATTGGTAATTTTGACGGCGTACATCTTGGTCATCAGGCAATCCTGAACCGAGTGAAGTCGTTAGCAGAGCACTATCAAGCACCGTCTGGGATTATGATCTTTGAGCCGCAGCCGCGTGAGTTTTTTGCACCACAGGATGCGCCAGGACGCTTGTCTCGCTTACGCGATAAAGTTGCCCTGCTTGCAAATCATGGCATCGATTATGTGTTGTGTATGCCGTTTAACAGCCGCTTGCGTAATTTAGATGCTAATGCCTTTTGTCAGCAAGTGCTGCACGATAGTCTAGGGGTCAAACACTTAGTGATCGGTGACGACTTTCGTTTTGGTTGCGATCGTCAGGGCAACTTTGACTATTTGGAGTCGTTTGGTGCTCAGCATGGTTTTGATGTGGAAAATACCTCTTCCATTTTAAATGGGGAAGGTTCGCGCATCAGTAGCTCTCTAGTGAGACAATGCCTGAACCAAGGTGATATGGTGTCTGCTGAAGCCATGTTAGGCCATCCGATTACCATGGGTGGTCGAGTGGTGGGGGGGCAGCAACTAGCACGTCGCTTAGGTTTCCCAACCGCCAACGTATTTTTAAAAGGTGTCACGCCTGCCTTGTCTGGTGTGTATGCCGTGACGGTGCCAGTGGATGGTCAAGAATACTCAGGTGTAGCAAACATCGGGGTTCGCCCGACAGTGGATGGCAAAACGCCTATCCTTGAAGTACACCTCTTTAATTTCAGTGGCAATTTGTACACTCAATACTTAGATGTGACATTCCGCCACTTTATTCGACCAGAGCGCAAAATGAGTGGCCTGGAAGAACTAGAAAAGCAAATTCAATGTGATAAAGAAGAAGCACTACGTTTCTTTTCCAATCAGTGACCGATGATCTTTGAGGATAAATCGAATAACCATGAGTGATTATAAATCAACGCTGAATTTGCCAGAAACCGCTTTTCCTATGCGCGGTGACTTGGCAAAACGTGAGCCAGCGATGCTAAAACGCTGGCAAGATATGGACTTGTACAACAAAGTACGAGCAGTAAGCAAAGGCCGTAAGTCTTTTATTCTTCATGATGGCCCTCCATATGCCAACGGCAGTATTCACATTGGTCACGCGGTTAACAAAATCCTCAAAGACATTATTGTTAAATCTAAAACCGTAAGTGGATACGATGCGCCGTACATTCCTGGTTGGGACTGTCATGGTCTGCCGATCGAGCACAAAGTTGAGCAGATGATCGGCAAAGCGGGCGATAAAGTGTCGTTCAAAGATTTCCGCGCTAAGTGCCGTGAGTACGCTTACTCACAGGTCGAAGAGCAGAAGAAAGACTTTATCCGTCTGGGTGTGATGGGCGATTGGGAAAATCCATACCTAACGATGAACTTCGTGACCGAAGCCAACATCGTGCGCTCCTTGGGCAAAATCGCGGAGAACGGCCATCTAGTAAAAGGCTTCAAACCAGTTTACTGGAGTGTTGTCGGTGGTTCTGCACTAGCGGAAGCGGAAGTGGAATACCAAGATAAAACCTCTTTGTCTCTAGATGTGCGTTACGCGCCACAGGACGAAGCGGCATTTCTTGGCAAATTCTCTGATGTAGAAGGCGAAGGCAAAGTATCGGTTGTGATCTGGACGACTACGCCTTGGACACTACCAGCGAGCCAAGCGGTATCGATTCACCCAGAATTCAACTATGCGCTAGTCGAAGTAGACATGGGTGCGGGTAAAGAGCGCCTAGTGTTAGCAGAAGACATGGTCGAAGGCATCATGACGCGTTACGGTCAAGAAAACTACCGTATCGTTGGTCGCGCTGTGGGCGCAGATCTTGGTGGCCTTGTACTTAACCACCCATTTATGGAACGTGATATCCCAGTTCTGCTAGGCGAGCACGTCACAGCCGACGCAGGTACTGGTTGCGTCCATACTGCGCCTGATCATGGTGTTGATGACTTTAATGTTGGTCGTGCGAACGGTATCGGTACCATCAACCTAGTACAAGACAACGGTGTTTACTCAGAAGCGGCGGGTGAGTTCGCGGGTATGCACGTGTACAAGGTAGACGATGCAGTATTGGAAGCTTTGGGCCGTAACAACGCCTTGGTATTCCAATCTAAGATTTTCCACAGCTACCCACACTGCTGGCGTACAAAAACACCTTTGATCTTCCGTGCGACACCACAATGGTTTATCAGCATGGACGAGAAAGGCTTGTTAGACGCAGCGAAAGAAGCGGTAAAAGGTGTGAAGTGGACACCTGCATGGGGCCAAAACCGCATGGAAGGTATGTTGAACAATAGCCCTGACTGGTGTGTATCTCGTCAGCGTACGTGGGGTGTGCCAATCGCGTTGTTCATCAACAAAGAAACACAAGAGCTTCACCCAGAAACGCCTCGTCTAATCGAAGAAGTTGCACAACGTATCGAAAAAGTCGGTATGGATGCTTGGTTCGATCTAGATCCTGCTGAGCTACTAGGCGATGACGCAGACAAGTACAGCAAGGTAACGGATACGCTAGATGTTTGGTTCGATTCAGGTGTGACGCACTACTCAGTGATCGACCAGCGTGACGAGCTAAGCTTCCCAGCAGATCTTTACCTTGAGGGTTCGGATCAGCACCGTGGTTGGTTCCAGTCATCGTTGAAAACATCCATCGCGATCCGTGGTGTGCCACCATACAAAGGCGTACTAACACACGGTTTCACAGTAGACGGTGACGGCCGCAAAATGTCGAAATCACTGGGTAACGTGGTATCGCCACAAAAAGTGATGGAAACGCTAGGTGCGGATATTATCCGTTTATGGGTTGCCGCTACGGACTACACTGGCGAAATGACAGTGTCTGACGAGATCCTAAAACGTGTAGCAGACGGTTACCGTCGTATCCGTAACACGGCGCGTTTTATGTTGGCGAACCTAAGTGGCTTCAATCCAGCAACAGATTTAGTGGCGCCTGAAAACATGATCGCGCTAGATCGTTGGATCGTAGACCGTGCGGCACAGCTCCAAAAAGAAATCGATGAAGCCTACAACGAATACCAGTTCCACTCAGTGGTTCAGAAGATTCAGAACTTCTGTTCGTTGGATCTAGGTGGTTTCTACCTAGACGTGATTAAGGACCGTCAGTACACGACGCAAGAAGACAGCCTTGCTCGTCGTTCTGCACAAACGGCGCTGTACCATATCGCGGAAGCCTTCACGCGTTGGATTTCGCCGATCTTGAGTTTCACTGCGGATGAAATTTGGGAGTCACTACCAGGCGAGCGTAGTGAGTCTGTGTTCCTAGATACTTGGTATGAAGGTCTGTTTGAGCTAAGCGGTGATGAAGCGTTAGGCCGTGATTTCTGGAAGCAAGTGCTAGACGCGAAGATGGCGACTAACAAGGTGCTAGAAGCCGTTCGTAAAGACGGCAAGATCAAGGCGACTCTAAGTGCAGAAATCACGCTTTATGCGGATACGGCTCTAGGAGAAACATTGGCGAAGCTAGGTGATGAGCTACGTTTCGTGTTGATTTCTTCCGAAGCGAAAGTGGCTGCATTAGCAGATGCTCCTGCGGATGCTGTTGCGACAGAACTTGATGGTCTAAAAGTGGCGGTTGCGGTAAGTGAGTATGAGAAATGTACACGCTGTTGGCACCACCGCGAAGAAGTGGGTAAACGCGAAGCACACCCTGAGTTGTGTGATCGTTGTATCTCGAACTTGCCAGAAGGTGAGGGCGAAGTACGTCACTTCGCTTAATGCTTATGACAGCGATGCTAAAACGAGTCCAGCGCTGGTGGGCGCTGGCAATCGCTGTTTACGCTCTGGATTGGATTACCAAGCAGGGCGTAGAAGCGAATTTACACTATGGGCAGGAGATTCCTCTCCTGCCTTTCTTTGATTTAACGTTGCGCTATAACACCGGGGCGGCCTTTAGCTTTTTAGCAGAAGCGGGTGGTTGGCAGCGTTGGTTCTTTTCTTTAATTGCTATCGCAGTGGTTGTGGGTATCAGTTGGCGTTTATCAAAAATCGGCCACAGCCATAAACTCGAAGCTCTAGCGTTAACGCTTATTATGGCGGGTGCTATTGGTAACCTTCATGATCGCTTGGCGTATGGGCACGTGATTGACTTTATACAAGTTCACTGGCAATCCACTTGGTATTTTCCTGCGTTTAACATTGCTGACAGTGCCATCACAATCGGTGTCGTGTTGATGCTATTAGAGGGGCTAGTTCAAAAAGGCCCCAAGGGTAAACAGAATGACAATTAATGAGCAAAGCCGTATCACCTTACACTTTGAGTTAGCGCTTGAGGATGGTCAGATCATTGACTCTAACTTTGGCGCAAATGCGGCACAGTTTACTTACGGTGATGGCAGTCTATTGCCAGAATTCGAAGCTGTGCTAGTTGGGATGTCTGCTGGTGATGAAGCAAGTTTTACCATGACGCCAGAAAAGGCATTTGGTGCTCGCAATCCGAGCAATGTTCAAACCATGGCGCGCAGCCAGTTTGGGATGGACATTGAAGAAGGCATGGTAGTGTCTTTTGCTGACTCAGCCAAAAACGAATTGCCGGGGGTCATTAAATCCATCGGTGATAGCCAAGTGGAAGTGGACTTTAATCACCCGCTTGCTGGTCAAACACTAACATACCGCGTCAAAATTGTTGCGGTAGAGGAGGCATAATGTCTTTTGCTATCCAACTTGCTAACCCGCGTGGCTTTTGTGCTGGTGTCGATCGTGCCATTGAAATTGTAAAGCGTTGTTTGGATATTTTTGAGGCACCGATTTATGTGCGTCACGAAGTGGTGCATAACAAGTTTGTAGTAGAGTCCCTAAAAGAACGTGGTGCCATCTTTGTCAATGAGCTTGATGAAGTGCCAGACGATCAAATCGTCATCTTCAGTGCCCATGGTGTATCGCAAGCGGTTCGTAATGAGGCCGATCGTCGTGGCTTAAAAGTGTTTGATGCAACTTGTCCGTTGGTGACTAAGGTGCATATGGAAGTGGTACGTTACTCTCGTGATGGGATGGAATGTATTCTGATTGGTCATGATGGTCACCCAGAAGTTGAAGGCACTATGGGGCAGTACGATTTATCTAATGGCGGCGCGATTTATTTAGTCGAGACGCCTGAAGATGTGGCGACGCTCAAGGTCAATGATCCATCGCGGTTGGCATTTGTGACACAGACTACATTATCAATGGATGATACGGCGGTTGTTATTGATGCGTTGCGTCAGCATTTTCCTGAAATTCGTGGGCCTAAGAAAGACGATATTTGTTATGCCACGCAAAACCGCCAAGACGCGGTAAAAACTTTGGCGCAAGAATGTGACCTTGTCTTAGTTGTTGGTTCGGTGAATAGTTCAAACTCAAACCGACTGCGTGAGCTGGCTGGGCGTATGGGCACAGAAGCTTACTTAATTGATAATGCCAGTGAGATTAGACCCGAGTGGTTAAAAGGCATTTCTGCTGTGGGGATCACCGCTGGTGCGTCCGCTCCTGAAGTGTTAGTCAATGAAGTGATCGAACGCTTGAAAGCAGAAGGAGGAGAAGATCCTCGTGAGCTTGAAGGTCGCGAAGAAAATGTTTCCTTCTCCATGCCCAAAGAACTGCGTATTGTCGAAGTGCAATAATGGCTAATGCAGGCACTTTTAATTTATTAAAACTTTTTTTTAAAAAAGTGCTTGCATTAAAAAATCGCGACGGTAATATACGCACCCACTGACACGGACAACGCTTCACAACAACGAAGCACACCGCGTCAGACGCTCTTTAAAATAGATAATCAGATAATTTGTGTGGGCGCTTGCTGGAGACTTCTCAAAAACTTTGAAGTCTTAAACAAGTGACCATGTCAATTCGCTTTACGTTCTTTGATCTTCGGGTTGAAGAATATAGTAAAAGTCAGACGTGATTCATGAGTTTGAGCAAACTTTTTAAACTGAAGAGTTTGATCATGGCTCAGATTGAACGCTGGCGGCAGGCTTAACACATGCAAGTCGAGCGGTAACAGGAATTAGCTTGCTAATTTG
>NZ_LIQF01000005.1 GCF_001418205.1 Marinomonas fungiae
ATAGCGGTAACACGTTTCGCTAATCGAAAAAGCCGAGCAAACCAAACGAATACTCACTTTTTTATTTGCCGCTGCATGCTGAGCCATGGTTCGCCGTTGAGACGGCTTCACCACTTTTTTGCCATGGCTTCCTGTATGATCTCGGCTTTCAAGCGTTCTTCAGCGTACATCTTTTTAAGGCGACGGTTTTCCTCTTCAAGTTCTTTCATCCGCGCCATTAAAGAAGCATCCATATCGCCATATTTGGCTCGCCATTTATAAAATGATGCCGCGCTCATGCCATGTTCACGGCACAGCTCTGGAACGGGTGTTCCGGCTTCAGCTTGTTTCAAAATCGCCATAATCTGGCTGTCGGTATAACGTGACTTTTTCATGCAGAACCTCCTGCGTTTAGATTACGAGAAAATTCTACTTTTGGCTGCTGTTAATTTTCGGGGGGATTACCACCAGACTCGACCAGCTCTTGATAACGATAAAATGTGTCTCTTGAAACGCCCATCACTTTGCAGGCTTTTGATACATTACCGAGTTCTTCTGCCAGATTGAGAAGACCAGCTTTGTGTTTAATGATTGGATTGCTAGTATGAAGCATGAGAGTTACCTCTTGTTGTCTTTGATTACGGTTTCGTCACCTTTAATCAAAGTGGGTAACTCTCTTCTTTTCAAATTGAAGTGTCAGATCTAGTCTGAACTAATACAACTAATTCTGCTCTATTGCCGAGTAGATGAGTACCGTTGAACATCCTTTTGAGCAATCCACTCATCCACTTCACTTTCAATCCAACCGACCGCTCTCGCACCCAATGAGATAGGTTTTGGAAATTCATTTTTTGAAATGAACGAATAGATTGTACTTCTTGAACAACCTGTTTTCTGACTTAATTCTCGCATTCGAATAATCTTAACTGACATCTTTTCCATTCTCCTTACAAGAAAAAACTTAGTATCAGATATATTCCGTTCTGAGGCAGTTCAATAATTCAAAGAATTATTCACCTTACTAACCGTTAAGTGTATTCAAAACAGAGAAAGATCCTAAAGAGTACCTTGTTAAATAGCTGCTCCATCGTTGCATCATTTCTCGACGCCGTTCAAGGTAATCTGTTCGGTTGTAGGCATTGCGTATTTTGTCTTTACCAATATGAGCAAGCGCTACTTCAATCAAATCAGGGTCCTCTCCCCACTCATTGAGGGTTGTGCTGGCAAGCGAACGCAATCCATGAGCAGTCGTGCGATTTTTCAATCCTATCCGTTTTAATGCCTTGTTTATTGACTCAGGGTCAACATGACGACTATTACTTCTGGTAGAAGGGAATACATAAGGACTATTAGATGTAAATGCTTTAACACCCTCAAGTATAGAAAGGGTTTCCTCAGTCAACGGTACACGATGTTCGCGTTTCATTTTCATTCTTGAATCTGGGATAACCCAAACTTTATTTTCAAAGTCGATCTCATCCCATTTTGTACCTGCAGCTTCAGCAGGGCGTGTCATCGTATGGAGCTGCCATTCAATCAAATAACGAGTCACAATATATAAATTGGCATGACCTAAAGCTCGCATAAGATCAGACACCTCATGTGGGCTTAAAGCTTTCATGTGCTCAACTACAGGCTTCTTGAACACATCTCTTATGCCTGAAAGAGGGTTGTGATCAATGAATCCACTGTTTACTGCAAAATTCATGATCTCATTAAGGAGCTGAGCTGTTCGCTTCACAGTTTCCAACTTACCAATGCTCTCGGGCTCACGAAGCACTTCTATTACAATTGGAGCACTTAAAGACTTAACAGGGATGTCACCAAGTTTATGAAACGCGTACTTTTCAAGCTTACGCCAGTTATCAAGCATCGTTTTATCTTTTACTTGGCTCACTTTTAATTCTCGCCATTGATCAGCAACGTACTTCAAAGTATACGTTTGTAACAGTTTAAGCTTGGCCTTCCTTTCAATGCGATCTATTTGCGGGTCAATTCCGTCGTGCAATAGCTTACGCATTTCAAGTGCCTTATCCCGAGCTTCTGAAAGTGACACATCAGGGAATGGACCAATGCCTATAAACGTTTTTTTTCCAGTTACTGGTCTTGTATACCTGAACTCCCAAAATTTTGAACCATTTGGTTTAACGTATATGTAAAGACCACCGCCATCTGATTTGCGAATGGATTTACCGTCAACAGACTTCAGGTTTTGGATTTGTTTGACGGTTAGTTTATTTAAACCTGCCATGATGCCTCCTGAATCAGCTAGTGTATGACTGATTTATCGAGGAAAATCACGAAAAATACCGTCATACACAAAACCAATTTTTCTATTAAATTACAATAACTTAGAAGTTATTCAACATTAAAAAGACTGATTTTAAGCTTTGAGATAGGCATGTTACGTTTAATCGAAAAGTGTATGACTCTAATTAGATGAAAGATTAGTCATACTATTTACACTACACTTTTTTCTTGGACGTAATCGTTCAATATGGACACTATTGAACATAAATTATTGATTTTATTGAATTTTAGACACAAAAAAAGACGTCCTTGGACGTCTTTTCTGAGATTATGGCGGTGAGCAAGAGATTCGAACTCTTGATGCCTTTCGACATACACGCTTTCCAGGCGTGCTCCTTCGGCCACTCGGACAGCTCACCAAAACTTTTTGTTTGCAGATATGCAAAACGTGGCGCGTATATTAATTTTGAAGTTATTGAATTGCAAGCTTTTATTTAACTAACAAACGTTAATCGCTCATCTATTCCGGTATTCTCTACTGGTGTCACTTCTGCAGACGCTGTGCCGACATAAATAAGGCCTACAACCTGCTGATTTTCAGTCAAACCAAGCTGATTTTTCGCTGCATCAGTAAACACAGCGGGCCCTGTACGCCAAATACCAGCGTAGCCTAATGCATTCAAACCAAGTAAAGCTTGCTGCGCAGAGGCTGCAACCGCCATCAATTGCTCCATCTCAGGGACTTTCGGATGCTCAATAAGATCTGCATAAACAAGTAGTATCGCTGGAGCACGGTAAGCCTTTTTAATAAACACATCGGCTTTATCGTCACTCAGCTGCTCTACTTCCGATTTTGCATGCTGCCAATAGACCTCTCCTACTTGGCTACGTGCATCGCCTTCGTAGACCTTGAAGCGCCATGGCTTTAAATTACCGTGATCCGCGGCGCGGCTTGCCGCATCGAGAATTTCTCTCCACTCAGAGTGCGTTGGCGCTGGCTCTGCTAACTGATTATTGGATACACGATCACGCATGAACTGCAAAAAATCTTTACTCATAGCACTAAAAATTCCGTTAATATCATAGATATACCTAACATAACCAATGTGTTTAGCCTTGTAAATCTAAACGACTCTCATTAATGGAGTAGGCATTATGGAAAAATGGATACTTTGGCTGTTACTTGAAGCAACTACCGTTATGGTAGTTGCTTCGCTTTGGCTTATCTGGCGCGGAGTCGTTTTGCGCAAAAAAACAGATACGCCCGAGGAAAATAACGTCCATGAAGCAGAGCAAACCGAGCGCCCCTCCTCCTCTGAGCTTTCAGATCAATCCAACGAACAATCTTATAAAGCTTTTGCTCAAGAACTGGAGACACAAGCCAATCATGCCGCAGATCATCTAGTCGCGCTACGAGAATCTAATAATCTGGATCACGTAACTCGAGTCAAGATCTGGGGCACTCTGGTTAAGGCTGAACGAGCTATTGTACTGAATGAAGAAAACCATCAGCCTCAATCCATACTAAATCGTTTTATGGCCAGCATCATTCACACCCTAGAGGCCATTAAGTCAAAGCAGCTCAATACCCATACACTCACCAAGGCCCTAAAGGACATTGATGATGAATTTATCCAAGCCAGTGAACTGCTTATTTCTAAAGAGGAGCTGATTCACAATCAGCGCGACTTGCATCTCGAGCTACATAAGAGCATTGACTATAGCGAACAGAAACTGAAAAAACTCAGTGATAAGTTCAAAGAACTTGAACGACTAAAGCTCGAACTCAAACGCCAGCAGCAACAAATCGACAAACTCGAGAAACATACGGGTAGCGACGACAAATATGTCACCTCTCAGCCACCCAAAGAGCATGAAACGCAGCCACACCATTCAACTCGCCATTTACACCAATTAGAGCGCCTATCAAAACGCCAACAAGCCATTATCGAGCACTTACAAGCGCAACTGAAAGACTCCGATCACAGTAAAAATGACCAACAGGAACAAGAAAGCCAACATATGGCACTCAACAGGATTGAACGCTTATCAGAAGAGTCGAAATCCTTAATCAGTCAGCTACAAATGGAATTGGACGATGCTAATTTGAGCATCAATTCTCTTAAGCAAGATATCTCAGTGAAAGACAAACAGCTCGAAGCAATGGATGCCCAAATAAAAGCCGCTGAAGGTGGGGTACTTGAAGAATTTCAGGCGCTCTCTAGTAATAAACGGCAAACCATTGAAGCACTGCTGGATGATTTCGAGTCCATCAAGTCCGATGCTCAAGCTGCTACCCAACCCTTTTCACAACAAGAAAAAGAAGTTCGTAATCTAGAACAAATCCTTAAGGAATCTGAAACATGCGTACAGCTTCTGGCACAAGAGTTAGAAAACGCCGAGGCCGAAAATTCAACATTACGCGAACAAATTGAGAGCAGCTTAACATTAAATCCTGTCTCTCAAACTAGTGAGAAAGCAGAACTAAACGCTTTACGGGAGGAAAACCATGAATTGGTCAAACAAGTTCATGAGATGAAGGAACAGTTGATTAATCAGGTCTCAGATTCCAGCGAGAAAGCACTGCGTAATCAATACAATAAGAAAAGTCTTGAGCTAGACCGGTTACAGTTGGCCTACTCTGATTTAGAGCGAAAGTATTTAGGAACGCTCCGCTAAACGTTAGCGGAGCGTTTGCCTGATCATTGGCGTGCGAGACGATCATTACCTAACACAATCGGTGAAGTCGAGCGATAAGGGTTTATATCCAAACCACCACGACGTACATAACGAGCGTATACCACCAAGCTTTGCGGCTTACAGCGCGTCATAATATCGATAAAAATGCGCTCCACACATTGCTCATGGAAATCCGTGTGCTCACGGAATGAGGCAATGTATTTCAATAATCCAGCATGATCAATTTGACCACCTTGATAATCAATAAAGACTGACCCCCAATCAGGCTGGTTAGTCACAGGACAATTAGATTTCAGCAAGTGACTGACCAAACGTTCTTCTACTTGCTCCGTCTCTTTTACTGTCAGCAGATCCGCATTGGGATGGTATTCATTAATCTCAACATCAAGGTCATCTATACAGTAGTCTGGCGTAAGGACCACCAATGACTCCATCGCATCCACATCTCGGATAATGACAGTGACAGGAGCTCCAGCAGCAGCAGATAAGTCTGCCTCCAAAATACCTTGCACTTCAAATTGATCTTCGTAGCGCATTTGATTCAATGAGTTTAGGTACAACTTAAACGACTTAGACTCAATAATGTTTGGCGACGAACATGGCAAGCGAAACTCCGCTGTAGCCACGATCGGCTTTCCTTTTTTGTTAAGCCAAGACAGCTCGTATGCGTTCCAAATATCCTCTCCATGGAAGGGTAAACGCTCAGATTCGATGCCCATGTCACGCCATTTATCAACCCGTGCGATAGGGAACAACAAACCAGAATCATATTCAGAAACGTAATCCGTTTTCTGTCCTAAGGGTAAAAACCCCATGCTCAACACCTCAACTTCTAATGCCTCTGCCACGATTTAGCAGAGTTAAGCCAATATAAAATAAACAAATAATGAACGCGCAGATGATAACTAATGCCCACGTCACGTCAATGTCTGATACACCTAAAATGCCATAACGGAACGCATTCACCATGTATAACACTGGGTTTAGCATGGAAATGCCCTGCCAAACGTCAGGTAATAGGCTGATTGAGTAGAAAACCCCACCCAAATACGTTAGTGGCGTCAGGATAAATGTTGGCACAATCGACACGTCATCAAAGTTACGCGCAAACAAAGCATTCACAAAACCACCTAAGGCAAACATCACCGATGTCAACAATACGATCAGAATGGTTAAAAATAGATTATGCAGATGCAAATGAGTGAAGAACAATGACAATACTGTCACCGTGGCACCAACACATAAACCACGTGCCACGCCACCCAAGACATAGCCCGTTAACACCACCCAGTTTGGCGTAGGTGAGACTAACAACTCTTGTACACTGTGTTGAAATTTCGCCGAAAAGAACGATGATGCAACGTTTGAATAGGAGTTGGTGATTACCGACATCATAATCAAACCTGGCACGATGAACTGCATGTAACTAAAGCCATCCATTTCACCAATACGACTACCGATTAAGTTACCAAAAATTGCAAAATACAGTGTCATTGTAATCGCAGGCGGCAACAAGGTTTGCGGCCAAATACGCATAAATCGTCGAATTTCTCGACGTAGGATGGTGTAAAACGCAATCCAGATTTCACTTGAGGACATGCTACTTACTTCCTTTGATTAATTTAACGAATAGCTCTTCAAGGCGGTTCGACTTATTTCGCATACTAACAACTTTGGCGTTCTGATCATTTAGATAAGCAAAAACATCATTGAGGTTTTGCCCCTTCATGACAGAAACTTCAATTGATGAACCATCCCCTACCAATCTGATCTCATAGCCATCTAACTTGACCTCACCGATGGTTTCGTCCAAGTCTAAGACAAAGGTTTCACTACTTAGTGTTTTGAGGAGCGCCTTCACACTGGTGTTTTCAACAATTTCACCACTATTAATGATGGCAATATTGCGGCACAGCTGCTCAGCTTCTTCCAAATAGTGAGTCGTCAGAATAATCGTCGTACCCTGTTCATTTAACTCTTTGATGAACTCCCACATGGAACGGCGCAGCTCAATATCCACGCCCGCTGTCGGCTCATCCAGAATTAATACTTTCGGCTCATGAATCAACGCACGCGCAATCATCAAACGGCGTTTCATACCACCAGACAACATACGTGATTGAGTGTCTTTCTTATCCCATAGATCAAGTTTCTTCAGGTATTTTTCAGCACGCTCTTCTGCGACATGAGTTGGAATACCGTAAAAACCGGCTTGAGTTACCACAACATTGAAGACCGTTTCAAACACATTGAAGTTGAACTCTTGTGGCACAACACCTAGATAGCGTTTCGCACCAGGGAAGTCCTTATCAATATCGACGCCAAAGATACTGACGCTGCCAGAGGATTTATTCACTAAAGAGCATAAAATACCAATTGTGGTCGACTTCCCAGCACCGTTTGGCCCCAACAAGGCAAAGAAGTCACCCTGCTCTACATTCAGGTTAATCCCCTTTAGCGCCTCAAAGCCATTGCCGTAACGCTTTTTTAGGTCCTTTATTTCAATAGCATATGCCATAATAACCTTCTTAATTAATACACCTTAAACCCACCAAGATAGGTTTCGTTTCTCGTGAGTTCTAGAATCCAATTTATTATTAGCCGCCTACAAGTTCTTCAGCAACGTATTCAGGAACACGACCCATTTGATCGATCTGAACTGGCAGAAGAAGAGCAAGATTTCATTAATAAGTGGGGAGAACTAATTATTGCTGGCAACCAAGCACAGCCTGAGTTTCTATTTGACGCTCAGGAGCTTTTAAGTCGCTTTATCCGCTGCTATCCAAACTTAGTACCATTGATGCATCGTGAGCTATTGTATTTTGTTGGCGGTGAATGCCTACACTTCTTGGGTGATGAAGAACTGGCTTTTTACCAACAAATTGACGAGCAATTATACGATGCGGAACAAGCAGGGAAGAGCGTAGATATCGATACGATCATAGAAGCTAACCGCCCTACTGCTCAAGGGGAAACCTTGCAATAAAATTTAAGTTTATAAAAAAAGCGGCTAATGCCGCTTTTTTTTATACTTTTCGGAACACTAAGGTACCGTTTGTGCCACCAAAGCCAAATGAGTTATTTAACACCAACTCTATTTTGCGCTTTTGTGCAGTCATTGACACATAGTTCAAATCACAACCTTCACTTGGCTCATCCAAGTTAATGGTAGGCGGCGCAAGCTGATCGCGAATCGCTAAAACCGAGAAGATCGACTCCACCGCACCGGCAGCACCCAACAAATGCCCAGTCATGGACTTAGTTGAGCTGATCGCCACATCAGATGCGTCGGCTCCCATTAGGGATTTCACCGCTTCGGTTTCCGCTAGGTCACCGATTGGTGTAGACGTACCATGAGCATTGATATAATCGATTTCATGGGCTTCTGCGCCAGCATCTTTCAAAGCAGCAGACATGGCAGACAACGCACCTTCACCATTTTCTGGTGGTGCAGTCATATGGTACGCATCATCACTCATACCAAAACCGGCAAGTTCTGCGTAAATTGTCGCGCCACGAGCAACCGCATGCTCGTATTCTTCTAAAACCAAGATACCAGCACCATCCCCCATTACAAAACCATCACGACCTTTATCCCAAGGGCGGCTAGCCGTCTTAGGATCATCGTTTCGGGTAGATAGCGCGCGCGCTGCACCAAATCCGCCTATCCCCAAAGGGGTAATGGCCATTTCAGCGCCACCAGCCACCATCACATCCGCATCACCATAGGAGATCATACGACCTGCCATACCAATATTATGCGTACCTGTTGTACAGGCGGTGACAATCGAAATATTTGGGCCTTGGAAACCAAAACGAATTGCAACATGGCCAGAAATCATGTTGATAATCGCACCAGGAACAAAGAACGGCGAAATGCGTTTTGGTCCCGATGCGTTAAGTAATTCTACGTTCTTTTCAATCATTGGCAGACCGCCAATGCCTGATCCAATAGCACACCCAATGCGTTTATAATCAACGCTATCAGGAGTTAATCCAGCATCTTCTATCGCTTGGACGGCAGCAGCAATGCCATATTGAATAAACACGTCCATTTTACGAGCTTCTTTAATGCTCATATATTGCGATGCATCGAAGTCTTTTACTTGCGCAGCAAAACGAGTTGAGAACTGAGAGGCATCAAAGTGTTCAATCGCAGATACACCACTTTTGCCTTCAATGATATTGTCCCAAGTGTCTTTTACGTTATTGCCAAGGGGGCTCACCATTCCCATACCGGTGACTACGACCCGACGACGAGACATATGATTCCTCCGAAAACTCCCTTTTACTACAGGGGTAAGAATAAGAAAAGCCGCTGTATATACAATACAAGCGGCTTTTCGGAAACTCAGTGCACCAGAGTATTACAAGTTAGCGTTGATGTAATCAATTGCAGCTTGAACAGTGGTGATTTTTTCAGCTTCTTCGTCAGGAATCTCAGTGTCGAATTCCTCTTCAAGAGCCATAACAAGCTCAACTGTGTCTAGGGAATCAGCACCTAGATCGTCTACGAAAGACGCTGCTGGTACAACTTCTTCCTCTTTAACACCTAGTTGTTCGCAAACGATTTTTTTAACGCGTTCTTCAATGCTACTCATTAGAAGTTCCTACTCTACTCGTTAATAGCTCACTTTGAGCATATTATAAAAATTAGTGACACCCACACTGGGCGTGATTCTCATCATGAACCGGAGACGTATTTTCGTTGAATTCATTACGAATTTCAACTCAAATTACGCCATGTACATGCCGCCATTGACATGCAATGTTTCACCAGTGATGTAACCTGCTGCATCTGAGGTCAAGAAAGCAACAGCTGCGGCAATTTCTTCTGGCTCACCTAGGCGCGCTGCAGGCACTTTAGAAACCAAATTCGCCTTGTGCTCTTCAGGCAGATCTTTGGTCATGTCGGTCGCGATAAAACCAGGCGCCACACAGTTTACTGTGATACCGCGCGAACCAATCTCCGCTGCCAACGAACGGCTAAAGCCTTCAAGGCCCGCTTTCGCAGCTGAATAGTTAGCTTGACCAGCATTACCCATAGAACCAACAACAGAGCTGATCGTTACGATACGACCAAACTTCGCTTTTGTCATGCCACGAAGACACGCTTTAGTCACGCGGAACACAGAAGTCAGGTTAGTGTTGATCACTGTATCCCACTCATCCATCTTCATGCGCATCATCAGGTTATCACGGGTAATCCCCGCATTGTTAACCAAAATCGTTGGCGCACCAAATTCTTCATTGATTTGCTTGATAACAGCATCTACTGACTCGTCATTAGAAACGTCCAGCACCACACCCTTACCATTATCGCCTAAGTATTCGCTAATGCTTGCAGCACCCGCCTCACTTGTTGCGGTACCCACTACAGTCATACCATTAGCGACTAGCGCTTGCGCGATGGCTTTACCAATCCCTCGCGTCGCACCAGTTACTAGCGCAATCTTGCTCATCAAGTTATCTCCAGTCTTTTTTAATTTGCTGTCGCAGCGTCAAAGCTTGCCACATCTCCAATTGCTACGGCGTCTAAACCTTTCACAATTCGCTTGTTTAGACCCGTCAAAACTTTACCCGGACCACATTCAACTGTCTTTTCTACACCAAGCTCATTCAACAAAGCAATAGATTGCGTCCATAAAACTGGCTCACTCAGTTGAGAAACAAGATTTGCCTTGATCTGAGCAGCGTCTGAAACGGCTTGAGCAGACACGTTTTGCACCAATTTAATAGCAGGCTCTTTGAACTCAATGGCATTCAAACGCTCTGCTAGTTTTTCACCGGCTGGTACCATCAATTTACAATGAGAAGGCACACTGACAGGAAGAGGAAGCGCTCGTTTAGCCCCTGCTTCTTTGGCATTCGCCATCGCAATCTCAACTGCAGCCGTTTCACCAGCAATAACGACTTGACCAGGCGAGTTAAAGTTTACTGCACTGACTACACCCTCGGTCACAGATTCACAAGCTGCAATCACTTGATCATCGTCTAGACCAATAATTGCTGCCATAGCCCCCGTACCTGCTGGCACAGATTGCTGCATATATTCGCCGCGTAGCTTTACTAGCTCAACCGCATCCGTGAATTCAATCACGCCAGCACAAACTAATGCAGAATATTCACCCAAGCTGTGGCCTGCTACATAAGCTGGCATGTCACCACCTTGTTGCTCCCATAGACGCCACAACGCCACACTACTTGTTAGTAATGCTGGTTGAGTTTTATCTGTCTGATTTAGCGATTCTGCATCATTCTGAACTAAATCCCACAGGTCATACCCTAGGACTTGAGAAGCTTCGTCAAACGTTGCTTTAATAATGTCGTATTTTTCAGCCAAGTCAGACAACATACCCAGTTGCTGCGAGCCCTGACCAGGAAATACGAATGCTAATGAAGAATTCATAACACCCCCTGTTGAGTTAATTTTGATTCAATTCGTTTGTATAAATTCGTGCGAGCAATATCAATACCGTACTCAATCGCACCGATCATCGCCTTTAAATCTGAGCGACCATGACCTTTCACTAAATTACCTTTGATCCCCACTAAACAGGCACCATGTCGACTTTCCGCCTGAATTAGCTTCTCAATCGCCGACGTATCAACCGAATGTTTAGGCAATTGGGAAAGCAGGAACACAAACAAGCCCTCCGAAGCTTTTAAGACAGCATTGCCGACCATACCATCACAGACGATCACATTCTTTTCACCGGCAAAAAGCTCAAAACCTTCTGCAAAACCGGAAAACTTCGGCCAAGATTGCTCTGATAACATCTGGTAGCACTCTTTAATCACGGAACTACCTTTACTGGTTTCAACACCTACATTAAGCAAGGCAACATTCGCCTCGCTATCACTACGGGCTTCCACATACGAAGCACCTAGCAATGCAAAGCCGTTCAACATTTCCGCCGGACAATGAACATTTGCACCCAAGTCCACCAAACAACGAAGTGGATTAGGCCGCATCTCTCGAATTAAAGCTGGATACAGTTTGGGACGAAGCAACCCCACAATATGCCGTGCAAGCGCCACCATAGCAGCCGTATTACCGAAGGTGACCACTACATCTGCTTTTGCCTCAGCCATATCCGTCAATGCACGATAAATGGTCGAATCTACTCGTTTAAATAATGAACGATCGACAGCTTCCATACTGGCAATGGAATCATGGCAAGCAACAGGAATAATTCGAGAAGAAGGCGAGTCTGCAGGAACTTCGAACTCCTGCGCATCAAAATAGAAATACGCCTCAACATCGGTAAAGGCGGCAACAATTTTTTCTGTTGCTTGGAATGCAATGCGGGGACCTAAGTCCCCGCCCATAGCGTCAATAGCTACCCTAATCATTTGGGGTATCTAATTACTCACCTTTTGGGGTGATTACTTGACGGCCACGGTAAAAACCGTCTGCAGATACGTGGTGACGACGGTGTAGTTCACCAGTAGTTTGTTCTACAGATAGAGTTGGGTTAGTTAGTGCATCGTGTGAACGGCGCTGGCCGCGACGTGAACGAGTCACTTTACTTTTTTGTACTGCCATTTTTGGAGCTCCTAATTTTTCTTAGCCTTTAATTCGGCCAATATACTAAATGGATTCGGTTTAATTTCGTCATCCGGTGCGTCATCGGTAGACGAGGCATACTTTAGAGCTACTGGGTTGCAACCACTTTCGTCGTGATAGGCAACAATAGGTAAAGCGAGAATTAATTCTTGCTCGACCATATCAGCGAGAACGACCTCACCATCGGTCATGACAACGGGATCATAGTCGCCTGGTATATTCTTGGCATGGTCTTCGTCATAAACGAAGCACACACAAAGATCAACCTCTAGCTCAACCGGAGCCGCTTCCAAGCATCGTTGACACTCAACTTGAACAGTAGCTTTAATCGAACCAGTCGCAATGTAGCGCCTATCTTCATCCACTCTAAAGTCTAGATGAACAAACGCATTCCCTTCATTTGACGCTAAAGCAGCGCTCAACTCAGGAAATTGACTAAGTGGTAAACGCCCCTCTAATGTAACTTCATGAGCTGCATGTTTACGAGGGTCAAAATATTTAGGTAATGTGTCATTCAACATGGCGGGGAATAATATTGCCAAGTCCCATTCTTGTCAAAGAATACTGAGGCTTAATTGGCATTTTTTACGTATTATTTCGAGTCTTAGGTAGAATTAGTTAATTTTTCGACAAATCAAAACGCTAGAACGCCCTTATGACACAAAAATTGATCTTAGGCTCATCCTCAAAATACCGTCAACAGTTACTCAAACGACTGGGGATACCCTTTACCACTCTATCCCCAGACATTGACGAAAGCCGATTGACTGCAGAATTGCCAGAACAATACATTGAGCGCGTAACGAAAGCAAAAGCAAACGCCCTATTAGCGCAGCTGAGCAACGACTGTATTTTAATCACTTCTGATCAGTGCGCCACTTTTGAAGACGACATCATCGGAAAACCTCATACGTCAGAAAAAGCCATCGCCCAACTCAAACGCTTTAGCGGTCAGACAGTCAACTTTTTAACCGGTTTATACCTCTATAACAGCCGCACTCAACAAAACCGTTATACGCTTTCAGAGTACAAGGTGACCTTTAGAAACCTAACCGACTATGAGATTGAGCGCTATGTGGCCATTGAGGCGCCGTTAGATTGCGCTGGTAGCTTTAAGTGCGAAGGCCTTGGAGTCGCCTTGTTTGCAAAAATGGAAGGCAGCGATCCAACCTCTCTAGAAGGCCTACCTTTAATAGAAACCTGTGAAAGTTTGCGCCTAGTGGGCTTAGACCCTCTGGCTTAGCAAGCAAACTCTGGCACAGCAACAAAAAACGGAGGCATCACAGCCTCCGTTTTAAATTAAACCTCACGAACAAGCGCTATTTAGCGCACATCAAACAGTAGCGATTTCACCCCAGCACTTAACTCAACGCCAAGCTGTTTTGCCACTTTTTCCCATGGCTCTTGATAAGGTGAGTAGTAAGCAGGAGTCAAACCAGCAAATTCAGTATTTAATAACTGTTGTGCATAACCAAACTCATCAGCCAAGCCATTACGCACCGCCTGCGCACCAGTAAATACCATACCCGTGAACATTTGCGGATCATCCTGCAAACGATCACCACGCCCTTCTTTTACCGCATTGATAAATTGCTGATGGGTCTCATCCAGCACCGCCTGCCAGCTTTGCTGGGCTTGTTCTGTCATCGGCGAGAATGGATCCAAGAAGGCTTTATTTTCACCAGCGGTAAACAATCGACGTTTTACGCCAATCTTTTCAATCAGCTCACTGGCTTCAAAGCCACCAGAAATCACACCAATGGAGCCGACCAAGCTTGCCTTATCAACTACAATCTTATCTGCAGCCGAAGCAATATAATAACCACCCGACGCTGCCATATCCTCAACCGCTACCACTACCGGAATATCAGGATATTGGGCACGGTACTGCATAATCACATCATGCAAGATACCTGAGTGCACAGGACTTCCACCTGGACTGTTCATTTCAATCAACACGGCTCTAGTGGATTGATCGGCGTAGATCTCATCAAAAAGTGGCACATACTCATTGGCATCGATTTCACTTTCAGCGCCTATCGTGCCCTGCATACGAATAATCGCAACACTATCATCCAACGATACCTCATCCACATCTGCCTTCATAAAGGCCGCCACTAAAATACCGATAAAGACAAACAAGTACACAAATCGGAAAAAGATTTTCCAGCGGCGAGCCCGACGCTTTTCAACAATTTGCGAGTTCAAGACTTCTTTTAAAGCGTCAATCACATTGTCATCCGTATTTGCGTTAGATTGTTTGGAAACCTCATTGTCTGCATGCTGCTCAATCTTAGTATTGTTCTTATCGTCTTCTTCATTCCAAGCCATGAACCACTCCATTTGGTCTAATCAGAACCATATCAAATAGACCGTAAATCAAAAATACGACGCCTTAACGCGTCAAAGCCTTAAGTAAACACCGATTGAAGTGTAACATAGCGATATTTATAGGAATAAGGACTTAATAGTGAGCTATTCATTTGAAGATTTAACCGAAGGCCTAACTGCAAGCATCGAAAAAACAGTGACAGAACAAGATGTTCAAGCATTTGCCCAGCTAACTGGCGATACCAACCCAGTTCATCTAGATGCCGAATACGCAGCAACTACCAGTTTCGAAAAGCCGATAGCGCACGGCATGCTAACCGCTGGCTTTATCTCAGCAGCGATTGGCACAAAACTACCAGGACCGGGCTGCATCTACCTAGAGCAAACACTTAAGTTTCGTGCGCCAGTTTTCATTGGCACCACTGTTACAACAACGGTAACAGTCAAAGAACTCAATGAACGCCGTCGTCGTGCTGTCATCGAAACGGTTTGCACCGTGGAAGGCAAAAAAGTAGTGACAGGTGAAGCAACCATAATGATCCCATAACTGGATTAAGGTTTCAGAATGCAAAATGCCGCGCCACTGACTAGGTGGTGCGGCATCTTTTTATCTCTCGTTGGCCCGTCGCAATTTAGTACTTACTTGGTAAAGCCTGCATCGCCTCTTTCCAAGCATCATCAATTGGCGCCTCTAAAACCAGCTTTTCACCGCCGTAGTCAATTTCCAGCATGGCCGCGTGCAAACACAAACGCTTAAAACCAAGTTGCTTAGCCTCAGCGTTCGCTTCATTCGGCGCGTACTTATCATCACCTACGATTGGATAACCTGCAAATTGAGCATGCACACGAATTTGATGTGTACGCCCAGTTACAGGCTCACACTCTATTAATGTGTAACCGTCGAAAGCTCGCAAAACTTTAAAGCGCGTTAAAGACTCCTTGCCATCTGGATGAACCCTCACCACACGCTCGCCAGATTTTAATTCGTTTTTTAATAGTGGCGCATTCACTTGCAACTTGCGCTTTGGCCAAGAACCGATCACCAAAGCATTATAGGTCTTTTGCACACCCTCTTTTTCACGCAGCGCCTCATGCAACATTTTTAACACACTGCGTTTTTTTGCAACCATAATCAGACCAGAGGTATCTCGATCCAATCGATGAACAAGCTCAATGAATTTCTCCTGTGGACGCATTTGACGCACCACCTCCACCAAGCCAAAACTCAAACCACTGCCACCATGCACTGCCAGACCAGATGGTTTGTTAATAACAATCAGTCCTTTATCCTCGTACACAATGCGACTTTCAATCTCTTGTTTAAGACCATCCGCAACCGTTGGCTTATCACTTGGCTCTGCCACTACAATCGGTGCAATACGAATTACATCTTCGCTGCTCAGACGAAAATCTGGCTTAATTCGCTTCTTATTGACACGGATCTCACCTTTTCGTAGCAAATTGTAGATTTTTCCTTTCGGCACTCCTTTTAGAAAGGTTACCAAAAAATTGTCGATACGTTGGCCATGATTGTTTTCATCAATCGTCACAAATCGCACCTGTGGGCGCTCTACTGCGCCATTATTTTCACTTGCTGCCAAAAGATTGGTTTCCTATGTAATTGAAGCACTTAGATTTTACTGTTATATTCAAAACCGCAGAGGGTAAGAGGCAACAGAAAGCCTCGAAGAATCAATTGTAACGAATGAAAAGCCATAACCAAAGCGACACTTTGGTCATTTCTTACCTCTGAGCTAAAAGTTAATTTTTATATAATAAACCGCATGAATCAGTGAATCGGTTCATGGGTGTAACAGTTTACCATTGAAGACGCTTTCAAGATCAGCACCTTTCATGTTGACCGATAGTTGAAACACGCATTACAGCAACACAGAAAAGAGCGACGCCATCCCAACAAACGGGCATTAGTGGTGAGCCTGTAAATTGTGACTGAATCGCGACAGCCCCTTCAAAAAATCGTTATAGCTCATGAGCTTAGCATTCTCTGAATCATTAAAAAGAGTCACTTAAATGATTAGAATGTTAATAAACGCAACTCAACAAGAAGAGTTGCGCGTCGCGTTAGTGGACGGGCAGCGCCTGTATGATCTAGATATCGAATCAGGATCACGCGAGCAAAAGAAAGCAAACATCTACAAAGGCAAAATCACTCGTATTGAGCCGAGCCTAGAAGCCGCTTTCGTAGACTACGGCGCAGAACGCCACGGTTTCCTACCCTTAAAAGAAATCTCCAAAACTTACTTTTCTAAGAAATCCAACTCCGACGGTCGCATCAATATCAAAGATGTGTTGACGGAAGGTCAAGAAGTCATCGTTCAAGTTGATAAAGAAGAACGTGGCAACAAAGGCGCAGCCCTAACGACATTTGTCAGCTTAGCAGGCCGCTACCTTGTTTTGATGCCGAACAATCCTCGTGCTGGTGGCATATCTCGCCGCATCGATGGTGACGATCGCACTCAACTTAAAGAAGCTATGTCAGGCCTAGAAGTGCCAGACAATGGTGGTTTAATTGTACGTACTGCTGGGGTAGGTCGATCCACCGAAGAACTTCAATGGGACTTGGATTACCTACAAACTCTATGGGATTCGATCACTAAAGCCGCGGCTGATCGCCCTGCTCCTTTCTTGATTTACCAAGAAAGCAACATCGTTATTCGTGCTATTCGTGATTACTTACGCGATGACATTGGCGAAGTTCTAATCGACGAAAAGAACGTTTACCAAGATGCCCTAAACTTTGTTATGCAGGTGATGCCACACTTCAAGAACCGCATCAAGCTGTACACTGAGCCAACCCCTTTATTCAACCGCTTTCAGATCGAAACTCAGATCGAAACGGCATTCCAACGTGAAGTGCGACTACCTTCAGGTGGCTCAATTGTTATTGACCCAACCGAGGCACTGGTTTCCATTGATATTAACTCTGCCCGCGCTACTAAGGGCGGCGACATCGAAGAAACCGCGCTACAAACTAACTTAGAAGCAGCAGACGAGATTGCTCGTCAATTGCGTCTACGTGACATCGGCGGCTTGGTGGTGATCGATTTCATCGACATGACACCTGTGCGCAACCAAAAAGAAGTTGAAAACCGCATGAAAGCGGCTCTAGAAGCTGACCGCGCCCGCGTACAAATCGGTCGCATTTCACGCTTCGGCCTTCTAGAAATGTCTCGCCAACGTCTTCGTCCATCACTTGGCGAAACGAGTGGTATTGTATGTCCACGCTGTAACGGACAAGGTTTTATCCGTGACGTGGAATCTCTAGCACTTTCCGTACTTCGCCTAATCGAGGAAGAATGTGCCAAGGAACGCACCGCACAAATCCGTGCAATCCTACCTGTTTCAGTGGCGACCTTCCTGTTAAACGAGAAGCGCACCAACATTGCCAAGATCGAAAAACGCAACCACGTTCATATCATTTTGGTACCAAACCCACACATGGAAACACCACACTTCCATGTAGAACGCATTCGTGATGACAACGAAATCATCGCACAAGACGACAGCAGCTACGCTTTGATTGAAGAGCCAGTACAACCTCCGTACGAACCTCGTCAAGCGAGCGAGAATACACGTCAACAAGCAGCAGTAACCAGCATTGCACCAGCGCAACCAGCGCCAGCACCGGCTGCTCCGGAAGTGAAAGCAACGGTTAAAAAACCTGGCTTCTTCAAGCGCCTATTTAATGCCCTGTTTGGCTCTTCCGAAGAGACAGTTGAACAAGAAACAACCTCTAAGAAAGAAGAGCAAAAGCCAGCCAATAAAGCGTCTTCTGATGAGCGTAAACCGCAACGCAATCGTCCACGTGGCGAGCGTCGCCCTTCTTCTCGCCAACAGGACAAAGAGCCAAAAGCGCGCCAGGAAAGCGAGCAAAAGCCTAAATCAACACGTCAATCACGCCGTGCTCAGGCACAAGCTCAAACAGAAGACACAACAGCCAAAGAAACGACAAATCGCAACAAGCAGCGCGAGCAGTCAAATAAAGACGAGCAGCAAACCAAAGAACCAGCAACCAAGGTAAAAGCACGTCGTCCTGAGCCTGAGGTGACTGAGCGCAAACGCGACCGTAATGACAACAAACGCCGTAATGGCAAGTTGAAAGCCGAAGTTGAGCTTGCTCAAGCCGAGGCCGAAGTAGAAGCAAAAGCCGTTGCGGAGCAGCTTGAAATCGCTAACAACGACACTCAAGACGGTAGCGAAGCCAATAGCAGTGAGCGCAAGCCACGCCGTTCGCGCCGCTCGCGTCGCAACAACAATAAGTCTGAAGACTCTACTACAAACGCCGAAAGCAACAACACAGAAGAGCAGGCACCTGCTAAAGCTCCAAGCACAGAAGTTGCTGAAGAAATAGTTGCCAACACTGAGCAGAAAGAAGCCCCTAAGGCCTCTACTCAAGCGCCAGAAGCTGAAGCTATTACTGAAGAGACGACAGTAGAAGCACAAGTTGTCGCTGAGCAACAACCAGCACAAGCTGAAAAGCCAAGCAAACCCAAAATGTCTGTTAAAGCAGGCATGAATAAGGTTGAGCCAGTAACCGAACCAGCTGAAGCAACAACAGAAGAAGCCCCAGCAAAAGCTGAGGAACCGAAAGTTGCTGAAGTTACCGAGCAAGCTGCGGAAGTTGTTAAAGCAGAAACCTCCAATGAAGAAACCCCTTCATCAGAAGTTGAAGCAGCATCTCAGACAGACACTAACACAGCTTTAGAAGCACCAGCTGTAGAAGAAAAAGCTGAGCCAACGGCAACGACAGAAACAACTGATGATGACGTTGTTGCTGCACAAAGCGCTCAAGTTGAGTCTGCTCAAACAACAGAAACAGTAGTAGAAACTGCTTCTACTACAGAGACTGAAAGCACAACGGAAGCAAGCACTGAAGATAACACTTCTGACCGTAAAATCCGTCAGCCTCGCCCTATTCGTGGTCGCAAAGCTGCGAAGCCTACAACCAGCGAAGAGAAAGCACCAGTGCAATTACCTAAAGCGCTAGTTGAACAGCAAGAAAAGGCGAAGCAAGAACTGCAAGAGAAGCGCGAGCAAGCCGCTCAACAGCGCCGCCAACGTCGCTCTGGTCGAGTCAAGAATGATCCTCGCCTAGAGCGTCAAGACAATGCAGCAACAGAAAGCACAGAAACAGAATCTGTTGCGGAATAACGCTTTCACTTTGCTCCTGCGACAAGACAAAAAGCCAGCTAAGAAATTCTTAGCTGGCTTTTTTAATACTATTTTAAATGAGCTAATAAGACTCTATCGAAGATTAAAGCTTAGAGGTCGATTACCGTCACAGCACCTAAGGCAGGCGTAGCCCAATACGCTAAAGCTGCTTTTGCCTCACCATCCATATTGGTCAATATGGATAAATTACCAATCTGAAAGACTTGTGGCGCCGTCAGATCATTGTCAGTCTCAGAAGCCAACAAACGTAACACCTGTGCGGTAACCCCCTTACTCGGCTCGACAATCACCACCTCTGACAGCACATCATCAAACATTTCTTTTATCAAAGGATAATGCGTACAGGCAAGCACTAAGGTATCGGACTGATTTTGATGAACCAGCCCCGCAATACGTTCAACTTCAACACGAACCTTATCAAGGGAATGCGGCATTGAGTCAATCAAAGATGCCAATGTCTCGCTGGCTAGGATTGAAACTTCTGTGTCAAAGCGCCACGTATCTATCAGGTCATTCAATCGGCGGCTTTTACTGGTCGCCAATGTCGCCAATACTGTCACACGCTTACGCAAACTGCGGCTACATGCTGGCTTAACAGCAGGCTCCACCCCAACAACAGGAAGTTTTGCCACAGCTCTTAAATCCGTAATCCCAGCAACCGTTGCCGTGTTGCAAGCCACCACCATTAAATGGCAGCCTTGCTCAGTAAAGTACTGAGCAATTCTAATTAATCGTTGAGTGATGAATTCATTAGATTGGGCTCCGTAAGGAGCATAGGCTTGATCTGCAAAGTAGAGCAAATCCGCATGAGGTAAGGCCGAGTGAATTGACTGAAGGATGGTCAACCCACCCGCTCCAGAATCCATAACACCAATTTTTACTGACACTGAGCGGCTCCTAGTAACACCGGCTCACGCTCTAATTCAACGCCAAATATTTCTAAAACAGAACCTTTAATCCGCCGTTCAAGATCCAACAAAGCATTCGCCTTATCGCAATCATAGTTCACCAGCACCAGCGCCTGCTTTTCATAAACACCCACACCATGATCGCGATAGCCCTTCCAGCCTGCCTGATCATTTAACCAACCAGCCGCCAATTTCCAGCCCCCATCTTGCTCAAACGCCACCAAATTGGGAAATTGAGCCTTAATGGCATGATAAGTATCAGCATCTACTACTGGGTTTTTGAAAAAACTACCCGAGTTGGCGATCTCTAAAGGATCCGGCAACTTACTACGACGCACCTCACAAACCGCCTCGAAGACCTCGCGAATACCTGCACCGTCTGGCACAACATTTTTCAAGCCGCCGTATTCAAGCATTAAGCTAGGTTGTTTTTGCAAGTGCAAGGTAACAGAAGTGATGATATAGCGATCGCGCCACTCTTGTTTAAAGCGCGATTCACGATAACCAAAGGCACACTCGCCGGGCGACAAAATCTGCTCCGTCAGATCGCTAAGGTCGAACACTTTAATGGAGCTAATCGCATCCTTAACTTCGACACCGTAAGCACCGATGTTTTGTACCGGTGCCGCACCGACAGTACCTGGGATTAAAGCGAGGTTTTCAATGCCACCTAACCCCTGCTCTACAGCCCAAACCACACTTTCGTGCCATACCTCACCTGCACCAAACTCGACTTCAACATGAGATGCCGACTCAGCCAAGCGGCTAATGCCTTTCATACGATTGATTAACACCAACCCTGACACATCACCTTGCAGCAAAAGGTTACTTCCACCACCTAAGGTGGTGATCGACAATGCCTTATACCGGGCCCAAGCAACCGCATCAACCAGCTGCTCGACGGATTCAATCAGAGCAAAATATTCAGCCTGATAATCAAAACGAAATGTGTTGTAAGGCTGTAATGAAATATGTTGCTGAATAAACTCTGGGCGGTCATCAATCATAAAGATGATCCAAAAAGTCGTTACTGATCATCATGAGCTGATTTCTCATGTCTTCAAAACCTTGATCACCGCCATAGTAGGGATCACCCACTTCACCAAAATCTACAGCATCACGATACCGTCCAAACATCACTACCTTAGCATGACATTGAGCAGGCTTAATGCGCTGTAAATTGACAAGATTCTCTGCATCCATTGCCACAACCCAATCGAAGCGGTCGAAGTCTGACAGCGTCACTTGTCGTGCACGCTGATGACTAATATCAATACCAGCGCTTTTCAGAGCTCGAATCGAACGTGCATCCGGCAATTTACCAATATGGTAAGCAGCCGTCCCCGCAGAATCGACAGAGATATCTAGACCTTTCTGTTGCGCAAAATGCTCTAAAATGCCTTGCGCAGCAGGCGAGCGGCAAATATTACCTAAACAAACCGTCAGTACTTTCATTGCTTATTTGTCGTCAAGACGCTCTTCAGCTGTCAAAGTACGAGCCTCAGTCTCTAATAACACAGGAATACCATCGCGCACTGGGTAAGCCATACCGCCCATTTTACTAATCAGCTCAGTACCATCTTCACTTAGCGTCAATGGCGCCTTGGTCACTGGACAAACTAAAATCTCTAACAATGCTTTATTCATAATCCTGATTCTTCTGTTGTATTACTGCTTTTAAACGTGCACTAAGTGCCCGTACAAATTCTTCTGGTAACTCCAGCTGGGCCGCCACGTACCACCAATCATCAGCAGCACTGGCAAAGCTTTCAACTTTTACTGCGTCTTTCTCTGTCATCACTACTGAACAGCTGGCGCTTAAATCATCACGCTTATATGCATGATGATCAGCAAAAAAACGCGTTTCCACCGGTTGTTTCAAACCACTTGCTTTAAGAGATGTCATAAAGCGATCGGGATTTCCGATCCCTGCTATCACCATCCACTGCTTCTCTGAAAGGGCATCCAGCGATAGCGTCTTAGTACTTTCGACCAGATGAACTATACTCGCCAGATGTAAGCCGCCATGGAAGCAAGGTGTACTTGTTATGACAGGTGCAGGCTTGCCAATAGCGAAAACAAAATCTGCTTCGTTAAGTCGCGCTGCCGGTTCACGTAACGGCCCGACCGGCAATAGCATTCCATTACCTAAACCACGCTCAGCATCCACCATAACAATCTCTATATCACGGCCCATTGCATAATGCTGTAATCCGTCATCACTAATGATCACATCAACACTGTTCAACAGTTCTAAAGCTTGAATGGCTTCAGCGCGTTTGATAGAGACTGCAACTGGGCACTGAGTTCGGCGATACAGCATTAGAGGCTCATCGCCGACTTCTGCCGCTAAAGAGTGCTCTGCAACAATTACAGGCTGATTGCTTTCGCGTTTATGACCACGAGTTACAATACCCGGGCGATAACCTATTTGCTTTAGCAGAGTCGCTAAGGCAATAACCATGGGGGATTTGCCTGTGCCACCAACCGTGATATTACCCACCACAATTACAGGTAACTTAGACTGATAACTTTGATGCTGACGCTTACTTAAAAACCGTTGGCGTTTACTAAAAACAATCGGCGTGGTTAGCAACAACAAAGGCGCCAAACACCAAGTCCAACCTAGCTTGCTGTACCAAGAGCGAGAGAGAGAGCGCTCTAAACTCACTGACCATCCTCTCTTTGAGCAGTATGGGCCAACTTAGAAATACCAAGCTGCGCGGCAGCGTCATAGACCTTCATTACCATATCATAGGAAGCCTGCGCGTCCGCGGTGATGATTAGCGGTCGATCATAATTATTATTAAACGTTTCTTTTAAACCTTGCACCAAGGTATCAATGCGCTCATTGATCAAAGATTGCCCATTAATCACAAACTGCCCATCTCGTGTAATTGTCACCTCAACAGGGTTCTGAGTGGTAATGGAAGGGGCACCATTAGACGCCGTAGGCAAATCAATGGTCAGATCGGTCGTCTGTTTAAAGGTTGTGCTGACCATAAAAAAGATCAGCAGCAGAAACACCACATCAATCAATGGTGTAAGATTAATGCTGATGTCTTCTAGTTTCTGTCTGCGAAATTTCAATGGGGAGCCCCGCTATTCTTTGCCATCGGCATTGAGCACATCGATCAACTTAGTTGATTGCTGCTCCATGTTCACCACGACCTCGTCGATACGACGCACAAAATAACGATGAAAAACCAGTGCTGGAATCGCCACAACCAAGCCTGCAGCTGTAGTAATCAGGGCTTCAGAAATGCCGCCAGCCAATAATTGAGTATTGCCAGCCCCCTGTTCCATCAAGACATTAAAGACTTTAATCATACCCACAACAGTCCCTAGCAAACCGATCAGAGGCGAAATCGCAGCAATCGTCCCTAAGGTGCTCATGAAACGTTCTAATTCATGAATAACATGGTTAGCCGCTTCTTGAATGCTTTCTTTCATTGCACGACGACCATGCTTTGAATTTAATAAACCAGCCGCAAAAATAAAACTTAGGCCAGATTGAGACTGCATAGTACGAATGTAGTCGAGCGTCATTCGATCTTCCCGCAGGCGAGCCAACACATCAGATAACAATGATCTTGGCGCCACTCGGTTATTACGCAATGTCCAAAAGCGTTCCAGAACAATTGCAAGCGTAAGAATAGAACAAAGCAACAGTGGCCACATAAAGAAACCACCTGATTTAAAAAGCTCTAACACCGAGACCTCCCGTATCAAATTGCGGATAATTTAACACACTCTCAAGCCATTCTGCATGCTCGCAAGCAACTGTTTTCACAAGATTTAGTATTTGATAGCAATCTGAGGATTCAACCCGCCATCGCTCAGCGTCAAGATAAAAGCTAAGCCGCTCACCTTCTCGCATTGATAACACATTGACTTGCATAGCACGAAGCAAATTCGCACGCTCTTCATTATCGACTACCGCAATATGCCAACCCTCAACCAAGGCCCGTTCGGCAAGCGCCTCTTTAGTGGGATTAAGTGCTATTTTAGCCTCCCCTAGTCGCACCACAGTTGGTGCATTAAAAGCCACTTGCCCATCCACGTCTCGATTCCATGATACCACTTGGTAACGATCCTTATACCACTGAAAAGTCCATTCTGGTGTCAGGGGCGACAAAAGAGCGGCCAAAAGTAGCAACATTAAAAATCCCAATGAGCGCCTACTTGGCAACCAATACACGCCCCAAAAGCCCAAGCCAATCATTGTTAACTTAACCCATGCCATCACTTCATGATTGGGGGTTATCGCCATGACTTGATATAGAGGTGCTTCAATCCACTCATAGGACCAAAGTAACACAGAATCCAGATAACCATATAAATAGGACGTGTTGCAGCATGATAACTCCAACAAAGAAATTAGCGATATGGGGAACCAAACAAAGGCGACGAAGGGGATCAACAGTAAATTAATTACCACGACCAAAGGGCTTAAAGAGGATTGCCAGCCCAATGTCAGCAACAACGCAAAAAAGGACATTAAACATTGCATCCAAAGCATGCGCCCCCTCCCTTTGACACGCTCCAACAACAAGGCGATTAGCAACACAAAAGAAAACGACAGCCAGAAAGAAGGATCCAATGCCCTCCCTGGCCACTGCAATAGCATCAACCAGGCACAAAACCCCAGAACGTGCAGTAATGCCACCTTGTGATACGTCGCTCTAATCGTCAGAAACACCAGCGCCATTAAGGCCGCCCGAATAGCTGGCTCACCTAAACCGCTCCAATATGCGTAAGCAAAACTTGCTGGTACAGCCATCAACCAGTCGAGCCAAGCACGATGGCAAAAGGCTTGACGCAAAGCACGACTGAAGCGCCAAAATAAACGGCTGGCCGCGAGCGCTAACATACACACAAAGCCCACATGCAAGCCCGACACAACGAACAGATGAGTAATGCCCAAATAATTAATCAGCCAACGATCTCTTTCGTCCCAGCGACTACGATCCCCTTTAATAATGGAATACGCAAAACGCCAACTGGGATATTGATCAAGTTTCAACGGAAGTGGAGTCTGTTGTGCTTGTTTTGGTAAATACAACAAGGCATCCACCCCCTTTACATAGGCCAGATGCTCCCGGTAATCACCAAATAAGCGCGCAAAATTTAATCTTACAGGGAGCAGCTCACTGCTGGCTGGGCGATCACATAAACCGGCCTCGAAAGATCGCCCCTTATCTCTAACTATGAGACTGAAGTTCTCCAACTCACCATCACTTCGCAAGCAAGCCTGCTCAACATCCCAATAAAATGGCCCTTCAACTTCATTCTTTGTCCATTCTCTCCAACTATTGCTGCTTATCAGTGCAACTAAGGAAATAGTTACAATAAATAAACCAAGCCAGTCTTTACGAAAGATTTGATAGAGACATAATAGAAGGATACAAGTAGAATACAGCCACCGGAGCGATGGGGGTGTTAACAACGCACCCACCAGCACGCAAATATTTAAAAGCAGCATTGGACCTCCTTGTCCATGTGTCGCCTAAGTAGTTATTATGCCTAAGCATTACCTAAAGAAGTTTGTCCCAAACCCTGAAAAGCTAAAGCAAAACAAAGCTCTTGGACTGCTGGGGGCACAAATTTATGAAGCCGACTTGTGGCACCTATCACGCCGCTCAGTCGCTAAGGCGTTTTGGAATGGCCTATTCTGGGCAGCAATTCCAATGCCATTTCAAATGGTCATCTCTGCCTTATTCGCTATCCCACTACGCGCCAACATTCCCTTGTCGATTGCTTTAGTATGGATCACCAACCCTCTTACTATGCCAGTTGTATTTTATGTTAACTACATCATTGGCACTTGGATTGTAGGCAACGGAATAGATTCAGAATTTCAGATGTCGGTTGAATGGATCTGGCGACAAATGGAGCACATCTGGCTGCCTCTGTATGTTGGATCTGCTGTCACGGGGTTTGTATCCGGCGGTATCGCTTACTTCTCGATCTTACTATTATGGCGACTGCACGTCATTAAGCGCTGGAAAAACCGCCGCTTACGCAACCAACAGCCAAAATAGGCACTACTCAGAGTAAAATTGAAAAGGGGCTGAATGATCAGCCCCTTCTTATATCAGCCTGTTATTAAAGCGGTATGAGCGTTTTATTACTCAGGCGATAGGCCCGATCCATCCATGACAACATTTTCTCATCATGCGTTACTATCAAAAATGCCATCTGCTTTTCGTTTTTTAGACGCACGATAAGCTCTTGAATCTCTTTAGAAGTGGTTTCGTCCAAATTGCCTGTTGGCTCATCCATCAACACACATGCCGGATCATGAGCCAGCGCTCTAGCGATAGCAACTCGTTGACGCTCACCGCCAGACAACTGTGATGGACGGTGATCCAAGCGTTCACCCAAACCCACATCGCGTAGCAAATCGCTTGCAACTTGCTTAGCCTGCGCGGTTTTTACACCAGCAATCAGTAATGGCATCATGGCATTTTCGAGTGCACTAAACTCAGGCAGTAGATGATGAAACTGATACACAAAACCAAGTTTTTCATTGCGTAGTTTGGAACGCTTTGCATCACGCAAGCTGCCCCATGCCTGCCCTTCAATCTCAACCTGCCCGCTACTCGCCTTATCAAGCCCCGCCAATAAATTCAATAATGTGGTTTTACCTGAGCCTGAACTGCCAACAATCGCCACAGCTTCTCCTTTGCACAAGGCAAATTCGATGCTTTCAAACACCTGAATGTCTGTCTTACCGTCACGATATTGCTTACTTAAACCGGTACTACTCAGTACTACATTGTTACTCATAACGAAGCGCCTCCGCAGGATCCACTTTTGATGCACGCCAAGCTGGGTACAAGGTCGCCAAAACTGTCATGATAAACGCCGCAGAAACAATGAAGCGCACATCTTGCCACTCCAACTGAGAGGGCAAGTAGTTAATGAAATACACATCTCCACTTAGAAATTGAATCCCCAAGAACCCTTCCAACCAAGCAATGAAGTCGCTGACATTCAGTGCTGCCGTAACACCTAAAGCAAGTCCAATCAAAGTGCCTAATAGGCCAATAAAAATACCCTGAACAACAAACACCCACATTACTTGAGTTGAGGTTAAGCCCATGGTTCTCAGGATTGCAATGTCGTTGCGTTTATCCGTCACCACCATCACAAGCGTTGACACAATATTGAACGCAGCAACCGCCACAATCAGCAGCAACAGTAGACCAATCATGGTTTTTTCCATTTTAATCGCCTGAAATAAGTTACCGTGAGTGCGCGTCCAATCGCTGACTTTGTTTTGTCCTGGAATAGCACGAGCAATATCCCAAATCAGGCGCGGCGCATCAAACAAATCATCAAAAGCAATGCGCAATGCTTCCACATCATTCGGGTTATAGCGCTTTAACCGTGCCGCATCCTGAATATTGATATAAGCCAAACTGGAATCTAACTCCGCACCCACTTTAAAAGTACCAACTAAAGTAAAGCGCTTTAAAGTAGGTGTAATACCTGCAATTGAGACATTCGCTTTGGGAAGTAGCGCCGTTACTTTGTCACCGATCCGAACACCTAACATACGCGCCAGTTGCTCACCCAATACAATGCCATATTCACCCGAATGCAATGCTTCAATAGATCCAGAGGTCATATGATTCGGCAAAATAGATACGCTCGATTCTAAAGCTGGGTCGATACCATTTAACAAGGCTCCATGTACACCTCGGTCGGACTGAAACATGACCTGAGCTTGAATATGCGGTGCAACGGCCTTAACCCCCGGCATGGTTGCCACCTGCTCTGACATTTTCTGCCAGTTATCCAAAGTTGGATCCCCCCAGACGGTCGCATGAGGCACCATCCCAAGAATTCGTTCGCGCAATTCACGGTCGAAGCCATTCATTACCGACAAGACGGTAATAAGCACTGCAACACCCAATGCGATACCCGCAATGGATGAGAAACTGATGAAAGAGATAAAGTGGTTGGCGCGCTTTGCACGGGCATAACGCAGACCAATTTTCACTGGCAATAAATTCATTTAACAATCGTCCATAACAAAAAAGGGGCTTAAAGCCCCCTTCTTATGATTCGCAAGTATTAGGCATCAAAATCGATACCAATACGGCGACCAACATCTTCATAGGCTTCAATCACACCGCCAAGACCTTGACGGAAACGATCTTTGTCCATTTTTTCTTTGGTTTCAGCATCCCATAGACGGCAGCCATCTGGAGAGAACTCATCACCAAGAACCACTTCACCATTGAATAGACCAAACTCAAGTTTGTAGTCTACTAGGATCATGCCGCCTTCAGCGAAAAGCGCTTTTAGCACGTCGTTTACTTTGAAAGTTAGTTCTTTTGCTTTAGCAAGATGCTCAGGTTTTGCCCAACCAAAAGACTCAACATGAGACTCATTGATCATTGGATCACCCAGTGCATCGTTCTTAAGGAACAATTCAAACGTAGGTGGGTTTAGCTCCAAACCTTCTTGAACACCAAGACGGCGGCATAGGCTACCTGCAGCAACATTACGTACAACACACTCGATTGGCATCATATCAAGACGCTTAACCAAAGATTCCGTGTCGCTTAGCAAAGCTTCAAAGTGCGTTGGGATACCAGCAGCTTCAAGTTTACCCATAATGAAGGCATTAAATTTGTTATTTACCATGCCTTTACGATCTAGCTGCTCAACTTTTTTGCCGTCGAAAGCAGACGTGTCGTTACGGAATACTAGAACCATTTTATCAGGGTCATCGGTTCGAAATACCGATTTTGCTTTGCCTGCATATAGCTCTTGTCGTTTTTCCATGTGGAGAATCTCCAATAAATACTGTGAGGGATAAATTATTTCGCTAGCAGCGAAAGGATTCGATAGGACGTCAGTGCTGGATGGTCCGTCGCTGATGCATCTACCGTTAAAAAGTAGCCTTCCCGTTGGCGAATCAATTGATAAGGATAGCTACGCTCTGTCCATTCTACATCATCGAGATTTCGACGACGCACCTTAAATAGGATCACTTCTTCATCTTTTGCCAACGCGCCTAACGGCACTTTAAAATCAATAATGTCGCCAACTCGCGCTAGCTTATCTTGTGGCACCAAGGCTAATTCTTTTGGCTCTTCACTAGTGATATGTAGGCCAGAACTGTCGCGAATGAAGCTGTCGACCGACTCTGGATCAGCATTCCTACCTAAGAACAATGCCAGTTTGCCTTCACGATTAGTCCAGATGCGTGATTCACGAACTGGCTCACGGCCTTGATTGGATAATAAAGCGGTTTCAACCGTCAGCTCTCTCGATATATGAGACCAAGCATCGACCATTTGGCTTGCAGATGCTTCATCAAGCGTCAAGTCAACTGCTTTTTTTACGCCCTCAGAATCAATTGCTACCAACTGAATTTTAGTGATAGTTTGCGTACGTGTTGGCTCAAAGTTCACTGTCAATTGGTATTGCGTAGGTTTCAGACGTGTCACACTGCTCCAAAGTTTGCCCAAGCCACTTTGGCTTTCAAACTGCAGAGGCTCACTCACCAACTCAGTTTCCGTCTTGCTTTGGAAAACCACCGCCTCACCACTAAAGCTGGAGAAATAATCCGTCATCAATTTTTTCGACTGAGCGATACTTGCTGGGATTTTCAGTGTCACATCGTACTGTCCAATCACCATTGGCACGTGAGTCATAGACTCATACAACTTAGGTGCACGGGGCGTCTCAAACTCCCCCGTCGCTTGTAACGTTGCAACACGATCTTCATTTGGAATGATCATCTTATCGGAAACATCGTGTCGCCCAGCAGGTAGCTTCAGTTCAACTTCACTGCTTCGAGCCGACTGATAATCTAATCCGTGGTCAGTAACCATGTTAGAACAGCCTGACAGCAACACCACAGAGGCCAAGCTCCCTGTCATCACCAATTTCTTGGTAAGTTTGCTCATACTTATTTGTCCTTAATACCAGAAACCACTAACGCTTCGTTTACTGCATCATGGTATGCCGCAGACAAATCTGTCAATGGCAAACGAATTGACAAATCACAAAGCCCTAACTGAGCAGCCGCCCATTTCACAGGAATTGGATTCGGCTCGACAAATAGCGCACTATGCAACGCTTTGATACTGTTATCAACCGAGTGGGCCGCCTCAGCATCACCCGCTAAAGCAAGCTCTGCCGCTTTAGCGACTGCCGCAGGTGCAACGTTAGCCGTCACGGAAATATTTCCTTTACCACCCATTAGGATTAGGTCGACGGCTGTTGGATCATCACCAGAATACACCGCAAAGCCTTCAGGTGCCTTTTCAATCAGCTCTTTACCACGCTCAAGATTACCAGTGGCATCTTTAATGCCAATGATGTTAGAAATGTTGGCAAGGCGTAAGGTGGTCTCGTTGGACATGTCAGCCACGGTACGACCCGGTACGTTGTATAAAATCTGTGGAATATCGACCGCTTCAGCGATGGCTTTAAAATGTAGATACATGCCTTCTTGAGTGGGACGATTGTAGTAAGGAACGACTAATAAACATGCGTCAGCACCTGCTTCTTTAGCACGCTGAGTTAGATCGATGGCTTCGTGAGTAGAGTTAGCTCCCGTGCCCGCAATGACTGGCACTCGACCATTCACTTTTTCAACAACCTGACGAATAACATCAGCATGTTCATCGTAAGTTAATGTGGCAGATTCACCTGTCGTACCAACAGCAACAATACCGTGAGTACCTTGAGCAATATGGTATTCAACGAGCTCATCTAGCTTTTGCTTATCGATACTACCATCCAATTTCATTGGTGTGATAAGCGCCACTAAGCTTCCAGTAATCATTCTTACATCTCCACATTGAATTAAGCGTGCATAGTCTACCGCTCACGTAACCCCTATACAACACACCAGAAAGGCAATATTTGGCCTAACTGAGATATCAAGTACACTTGGCATCCAATTTGACGACTTTCTACGTATAGAAAGCGCAAACTATTGAACAAACGGAGCAGAAAATGAGTTTAAGCATCGGACAAACCGCGCCAGATTTCACCTCAAAAGACCAAAACGGCAATCCTGTTAAACTAAGCGATTATCGCGGCAAAAAAGTAGTACTCTATTTCTACCCAAAAGACTCAACGCCGGGTTGCACCGCACAAGCCTGCAACTTACGCGATAATCACCAAGCCTTAATCGACGCAGGTTATGTCGTCCTTGGCATTAGCCCTGACAGTGAAAAGCGCCATCAAAACTTCATTTCTAAAAATGAGCTTCCATTTACTCTAATCTCGGACGAAGACAAGTCTGTTCATGAGCTATATGGCACTTGGCAGTTGAAAAAGTTCATGGGGCGCGAATACATGGGCACGGTACGCACCACCTTTATCATTGATGAAAATGGTACGATTGAAAACATTATTGAAAAAGTAAAAACCAAAGATCATACCGCTCAGATTCTATAGTGCACAGACACATGAAGCCCAGCGTATGCTGGGCTTCATTGGGTTCTTACTATTACTTATGCCTTTTTATCATCGGATATCAAACGTTGATCGTTTACGCGCGGCCATGCATTAATAATCGCTTTGACTAACGTTGCTAGGGGAATGGCAAAGAACACCCCCCAAAAGCCCCAAATTCCGCCAAAGAACAGTACGGCAATGATAATTGCCAGAGGGTGTAAGTTCACAGCTTCTGAAAACAATAGTGGCACCAGTACGTTACCATCCAACGCTTGCACCACTAAATACGCAATAAACACATACCAAAATTCATTGCTGGCGCCAAACTGATAAAAGGCAACTAACACCACTGGAACTGTCACCCCTGCCGCCCCAATGTAGGGAATCAGCACCGATAAGCCTACTAGCAGAGCTAACAAAGCTGAATACCTCAAATCAAAGAACCAAAACACCGCAAACGTCACCACTCCGACAACAATCATCTCAATCACCTTGCCACGAATATAGTTAGCAATTTGATCATTCATCTCGTGGGAAATATCACGCATCATCTGACGCTCTTTGGGCAGCCACGAGGTCATATAAGAAATAATTTTGGCTTGGTCTTTCAAGACAAAAAACATCACCAGCGGAACCAACACCAAATACAGCATCAACGAAAACAAAGAAGGGATGCTGGTTAAAGAGTAAGACAACAGCCACTGCCCTACCGTCGCCGCCTCAGAAGCCAACAAATTTACGACTTCATCAACAGCACCTTGACTCACGTATGAAGAGTGTTCTTGAGCAAGCGCCTGAATAAAGGCCTGCAAATCACCAAACATACGAGGCAAATCATTTACAAAACGCACCGCTTGCTTCCAAATGATCGGCACCATGACACCAATGAAGGTGCCGCAAACAGTGATAAAAGCGATAAATACCAGCGTGACCGAGAGGTTGTGACTTAAACCTAGCTTTTTGCAACGACTAATAATCCCCTGCAATAAAAAGGCGAACACCACAGCAATAAAGACTGGCGCAAGTATTCCGCCCCAAAATGCCATCACCAGCAGTGTCGAAATCAGTAGCAAAATAAAGATCACCACCTCTTCATTATTGAGGTAGCGGGTCATTAAGTTATCAAGTATCCGGATCATAACTAGGACTCTTGTTTGCGAGTTACAAAATGAAAAGTACCGCCCTGCTCACCTTGATCAAGTAAGGGTAGGCCCACCAACGCCAAAAAGTGAGGAATATCTTTTAGTGATCCCTCATCCCTTGCATAAACACAAATCGTCTCACCTTCCGCCATTTTTGCTAAAGCCAGTTTTAACTTAAGTAAAGGCATTGGACATCGATCTTCTTTTGCATCTAGGATTACGTCATACTGCTGTGCGTTAAGCATTTTTTATCCCGCTTCAAAACTCAGGCCACTATGAGACATTTTTTTTTACGAATCAGCAAGCTACTTCTACCAATTAGCTTGGCATCCATCATGAACCTGGCATGCGCCAACGCCAATGACTTGCCAGATCTTGCACGCTATGAAAATGAGCGCGGCCTATCCAACCCAAGCTATATTCTTGGCCAGTACTGGTTCCGTAAAATTAATGGCAGTGCAGGACTTATTGAGTTTCCGCCGGCATACAACTACCTAAGAGAGGCCGTTGCCAGCATTGTGCCAAACACAGGGCTATACGATAAGACCATTGACCTTGCCCTACTCAATAGCACTGAAACTAACGCTTTCGTTATCCCTGGCAATCACTTATTTATTTACTCTGACATTCTTAGGTTAATAAACAATGAAAGCACTTTGATGGGGCTTTTAGCACACGAAGTCTCCCATCTAGAACTGCATCACTACCAACGCTCCCTTGAGAACCAAAAAAATGAGCAAGCTAAGGCTCTTTTGCTAGTACTAGCAGGCGTTGCGGCGGCAACGGCTGGAGATGGAGAAACCACTTCCGCTCTTTGGCTTGGAGGCATGGCCAATCAAGTTGAGAATATGCTGAGCTATTCACGCGCCCATGAACAGGAAGCGGATCGTCGTGGCAGAGAATTGATGCAACTGAGTGGCTTTCCTACAAGCGGCATGAACGAACTTTTAGCTGGACTATTCAAGCAATCTTTGGGCAGCAATCGTATTGAATTTTTGTCAACCCACCCACTACCACAAAATCGCCTAAGCGATAGCCTTACAGGCCAAGAGCAAACATCAGTCCTATTTACCCCATCGTCCGATTCGTTTCGTTACTTTCGTGCGACATTACTTTCCTATAGAGCTGCACTGGAAGGCAACCGTTACAGAAATTTTCTGAGCAGTAGCTTAACCACCAGTGACGAGTACCATTACGGTTTGGCATTAGCCGAATTATTAATGCACTACAATGAAACCGCATTGGAAAATATTAACAAAGTGCAATCGCGCAACGAATTTGTCGACTACTTAAAAACCATTATTTATCTCACCGTCGACCAAGACGAACAAGCTAAGCAAGTTATCGAGGACCGCCTTGCATTGGCACCAAACGACTTAACATTTACCTATTTAGCAGGCCAAGTAAAAGAACAAAAGCCTTATCTACGCACTACTCCAGATCAACTGGGATACGAAAAACGAATGGTTTACAGACATAATATTGCGGTAGCAAGACAACGCAACAATCAACCTTACGCATTGTATAACCATGCCCTGCTGCAGTTTGAACTAGGAAAAGACAAACCTGCATTAAACCTGATCAATCGCGCTATCAAACAATCGTCTGGCAGTGATAGAAGTGAAATGGAAAGCATGAAAACTCAGTTGGAATTACTTGAGGACGCCCAGCGAAGAGAAGATCTAAATTAATCTTCAATAAGTCACCTAAAAACAAAAAAGCAGCTTAAAAGCTGCTTTTTTAAATCAGTCGAATCTTGGCTTAGGCTTTTTTGAAATCCAACATACGCTGCAAAGGTTTCAGTGCCTTGATACGTACTTCATCATCCACAAAAATCTCATCACTTCCGTCGCGCAATGCATTACGCAACAACTCAAGTGAGTTCAATGCCATCCACGGACAATGAGCACAGCTACGACAGGTCGCACCTGAGCCAGCTGTTGGCGCTTCAACAAAGCGTTTCTCAGGTGAGGCTTGCTTCATCTTGTAGAAAATACCGCGATCGGTCGCAACGATAAAAGTATCGTTGTCCATCTCTTTCGATGCTTTCAGCAACTGAGATGTTGAACCGACTACATCAGCAATTTCCACAACTGACTCCGGCGACTCAGGGTGCACCAGAACCGCTGCATCAGGGTAAATTGCCTTAAGGTCTAAAATACCTTTGGCTTTAAACTCTTCGTGAACAATACAAGCACCATCCCAAAGTAAAACGTCAGCACCAGTTTGTGACTGTACGTAGTTACCTAGATGTTGATCTGGGGCCCAGATAATCTTTTCACCGTTATCACTTAAGTGTTGCACCACATCCAAAGCAATGGCGGACGTCACAACCCAATCCGCTCGCGCTTTAACCGCCGCTGAAGTATTGGCATACACAACCACAGTACGATCAGGATGTTGATCACAGAATTTTGAAAACTCATCTTCAGGACAACCGATATCCAAAGAGCAGGTTGCCTCAAGAGTTGGCATCAGAATGGTTTTTTCTGGGCTGAGAATTTTTGCCGTCTCACCCATAAACTTAACACCAGCAACCACAAGTGTTTTCGCAGGATGCTCTGCCCCAAATCTGGCCATATCTAAGGAGTCAGCGATAATACCGCCAGTTTCTTCAGCAAGCTCTTGAATGGCATCTTCCGTATAGTAATGAGCCACTAGGACGGCATTTTTCTCTTTTAAAAGAGCTTTGATTTCATCGCGAAGCGCTTGGTTATCAACAACTGGCTTTTTAAGTGATTCTTCAGCTTCAGATAAGTATTTCTGAACTGTATCGCGTAACGCGGCTTTATCGATTAATTCAGACATTGAATAACCCCTTGGAAATGGGCGGTGTTGGAGTTATGGTGGAGTACTGGATTCGAACCAGTGACCAATTGATTAAAAGTCAACTGCTCTACCAACTGAGCTAACGACCCATTATCACTAAACAAGAAGAGTTGGTGGGTCGTACTGGATTCGAACCAGTGACCAATTGATTAAAAGTCAACTGCTCTACCAACTGAGCTAACGACCCAACGGGCGCGTATAATACAGTCGTCACTGGATATTGCAAGAAATTATTTCATATTATTCAAATAATTAGTCGCTAAGCTGGCAGCATTTGAGTCGGGATAGTTAGCAATCACACGCTGAAAATAATCTTTTGCGCTGGATTGATTTCCCAACTGATCATTGACAATACCTAATTTATAAATGGCATCGGGCACTTTTGCATGACCCGCAAAGGAGTCCTGGACTATTTGAAACTGCACCAACGCTTCCCCTTGATCGCCAAGCACTAAAGCTAATTCACCAAGCCAATAGTGACCATTACCGGTTAGCATATTATTAGGGTACTGCTTCACAAAACTCCTAAGCGCCGCTTGTGCACGATCAAAGTTTTTTGAGCGAATCAAATCGTACGCAGCATCGTAAGCAGCTTTCGCCTCAGCACTGGGTTCCACAAGTTTGACCGGACGAACTGGAGCACTAGCTACAACTGAAGTATTGACTGTTGGCGCTGCTGAAATCGCGCTATTGTTCGACGCCGTTACTTCTGGCACTGAGCTCGACACTTGACTAGTAACTGCACGAGGCGCGCTAGAAACTTTGGACGATAAATCAGACACCCGCTTATCAAGATCAATGTATCGATCTTTAGACAACGACTGTAACTTATTTAATTCATATTGCTGTTGCTCTACTTTGCCACGCAACTGAGACACTTCTTGCTGCAACATTTCCAACTGATATAGCAAATCAGCTGCAACATTCGCCGAAACACCATTCGCTGTGTTAGCCATTGCGATTGGTGCTGACAGCGTCAGCACCAATGCAAGGGAGCTTATTTTAAAACGAGTGCTCATTACTCGTAACGAACCTCTACACGGCGGTTTAGCTGCCAAGAAGAGTCGTCATGACCGAAAGCAACTGGCACTTCTTCACCGAAGCTAACCGCTTCGATTTGAGAAGCTGCAACGCCTTGGATAGTTAAGTAACGCATGATTGCTTTTGCACGACGTTCACCTAGCGCCATGTTGTACTCACGAGTACCACGCTCATCAGCATGACCTTCAAGAACGATACGCGCATCAGGGTTTTCCATTAGGAATTGAGCGTGTTTCGCCAATGCTTCACGAGCTTCTGGACGAACGATAGATTTATCGAAGTCAAAGTAAAATACTGTCGCAACACCAGCCAACAGATCCGCTGCTTTCTGTGCAGCGGTACGGTCATCAACCATTACGCTATTTAGTGAACCATCTTCACCAGCAGCGTAGGTAGAATCAGTAGAACCCGCAGTAGAACCTTCGCTTGCCATAGAAGACGCGTCAGACTCTGACCCCGTCGTGCTACAACCAGCCAACCAAGCTGCAGATAGACCGATCACTGCAAACTTACCCAATTTTGATACACTCATTACTAGCTCCTTAAAAAGTGCTTATTATTTAAAGTAGGGAGACCAAGCAGGTTCTCGCACATCTCCTTCAGCTGATGGTAGCCTATATTTAACAAGGCCATCAACTGAAACAACAGACAAGATACCTTTCCCACGATCTGACGTGGCATACATCACCATACTGCCATTTGGGGCAATACTCGGTGATTCATCCAAGTAAGTTTCTGTTAACACTTGCACACGGCCAGTGTTCATATCCTGTAACGCAACATGATAGTTACCGTTATTCTTTTGTACCGTAACTAAGTAACGACCATCTGGAGTTAAACGCGCACGAGTATTCAACTCACCTTCAAAGGTAACACGTTCAACATTTTTTGTTCGAACATCCAAGCGATAGATTTGTGGGTTACCACCGCGATCGGAGGTAAAAATAATACCCTTCCCATCAGGCTCCCAGCTCGGCTCAGTATCAATCGAATAATGGTTCGTCATACGCTCAAGACGTCGCGTTGCAATATCTAACGTGTAAATCTCAGGGTTATTATCCTTAGACAATACTAAAGCAAGTTTCTTACCATCAGGTGACCAAGCAGGGGCACCGTTCAAACCACGGAATTGTGTCAGTTGTTGTTGCTTCCCGGTAGCTAGCTCTTGAATAAAAATGCTAGGACGACGGTTTCGGAACATTACGTACGCAATTTGACGACCATCATGACTCCAAGAAGGTGACAAAATAGGCTCTTTCGAACTCACAATGACTTGTGGACGGAAACCGTCTGCATCAGCCACTTGCAATTTATACGTCGGACTTGTCTTACTTCCTTCTGCGGTAACATATAGGATGCGCGTACTGAAAGCACCTCGAATCCCAGTTAACTGCTCGTAAATTTTATCGCTAATAAAATGCGCCGCGTCTCGAAAGTTACTTGGCGCCACATCCAATGCCTCGCGATTACCTACACGAGCTTGCGTAAGTACATTCAGCAACTCATAACTAATACGGTAAGTTCCGTTACCATTATTAGCCACGCTCCCTACCAATACATAGTCAGCCTTTAATAAGCGCCAATCACGATAAAAAACATTTTCTGAAGAGCTTGGCAAACTCAACATGTTGGCACGCGGAATGGCCTCAAATACACCACTACGCTTAAGGTCTGACTCGACTATCCCCGCGACATCTTCAGGCAATGGTGAATTACCAGTATAGCCGAATGGCACAATGGCAATGGGTAACAGCTGGTCCGAACCACTGGTAATCTCAATAACAAGCTGTGCCCGAGCGGGCAAAGCCAAGGTTAAACAGGCCAAAAACAAGGCAAATACAATGTTCTTTTTCATCAGTTTCTCAAATCCTGCGGGTTAAACAACAAATCGACTTGTCTAAAATTACGCTCAAAGATATACGACTCAACCTTTGACAACTCCTCGATTCGACCAACTTTATAGACCGCGTCCATCGCGTATTTGTCAAATGTTGCATTACCACTCCCTTTCAACACTTGAACATCTGCCACTTCACCATTTGGTAAAAAGTTAATACGCAATAACGTCTTCATTCCATTACGGGCGCTTGGTGGGCGTATCCAAGCATCAGTCACACGACGATTGATCAAGCTACTAATAGACTGCACCATCTGCCCTGCTTCCGCCGCTTTTCGTCGAGCATCCTCTTCATCCATAGCTCGCTGCACAGCTTCTTCAGCACGCTTACGTCGCTCAGCTTCTTGGCGCGCTTGCTCTTCAGCTTTACGCTTACGCTCAGCTTCTTGTCTCGCTTTTTCTTCAGCGGCTTTCTTTTCTTTTGCTATACGCTCTTGGCGAGCTTTTTCTTCAGCTGCTTTCTTCTCTTTAGCTAGCTGCTCTTGCTTTGCTTTTTCTTGCGCTGCTTTCTTTTCCTTGGCAAGTCGTTCTTGACGAGCTTTTTCATCAGCCGCTTTCTGTTTTTCTATAGCCGCTTGGCGTTCTGCTTCAGCCTTCTGGCGCGCTTGCTCTTGCTGTTTACGCGTGGCTTCAGCTTCACGGCGTTGTTTTTCCAGCGCTTCGCGCTCAGCCTTGCGCCTAGCCTCATCCCGGGCTTTTTGCTTAGCTTCCTGCTGCGCCTTCACTGCTGCATCAGCAGCCCGCCTCTCTTCCGCTTCACGCTGCCCAATAATTGTGTCTGCCACATCAATAATAGTGGCATTTACAATCGGAGGACGCTTGGGCGGCTCGGGAGCCTTTTCTGAAAGCCCAGCCAATAAAGCACCACCCACAATCACGGCAACATGCAAACCAACAGCTAGCACAACCGGCAATGAGTAGCTTTCTTTATCTGTAAACTTCATTATTTATTCAGGCTCCGTCACTAGGCCTACATTAGGCGCCCCAGCACTTTGCAAAGCCACCATCAAGCCAACGACCTGACCATAAGAAACGTTCTTGTCTCCACGCACCAAGATAGGCAAGCGTGGATTTTGCGCCAACACTTTCTTGACCCGACTCTTTAGATCATCCAGGGAAATTGCGCTCTGCTTACCACCAATATCGATAAAATAATTACCATCACGGTCAACGGAGGCAATTAAGACATCAGACTCATCATTTTGAATCGGTGCCGCATTGGCATTTGGCAACTCAACATCAACACCTTGCGTCAACATCGGCGCTGTAATCATAAAAATAACCAACAACACCAACATGACATCAATGTAAGGTACAACGTTGATTTCTGATACTGGTTTACGACGTCTACTACGGCGGCTAGAAGGCATGACTAGTTTCCTTCACGAACATGCACTTTACGGTACAAAACACCACTAAACTCATTGGCAAAGTTTTCATAACTAGAAGCCAAAGAATCCGCAGTAGTCGAAAAACGGTTATAAGCCACCACAGCTGGGATCGCCGCAGCAAGACCAATTGCCGTTGCAATCAAGGCTTCCGCAATACCCGGCGCTACCGTCGCCAAAGTAGCTTGCTGCACTTCTGACAAGCCAATGAAAGCATGCATAATCCCCCAAACCGTTCCAAATAGCCCCACATATGGACTAATCGAGCCAACTGTCGCTAAGAAAGGTAAGTGCTGATCTAATTTTTCTTCTTCACGGTATAAAGCGACGCGCATGGCACGATCTACACCAGCGATGATTGCATCAGCCTCAACCGTGCCATTCTGGCGTAAACGCGTAAATTCTTTAATACCCGCAGCAAAAATATTCTCCATCCCCTCAACTTTACGACCATCAACCGTTAGCTGGCGATATAAGTTACTGAGATCGATACCGGACCAAAACTGATCCTCAAAGTGACGTCGCACTTTTAACGCTCTGCGAAGTACTCGCTTACGTTGAAAGATCACAATCCAAGAAAAAATCGATGCCAACAACAAGGTCAACATCACTAGCTGCACCACGAAACTGGCGTTAAAAATTAGGCCCCAAATGGACATAAGTTTAAATTCCTTTATTCAAAATCTTGAGGTAATTGATAGTCAAAATGCTCATAAGCACGTTTTGTCACCTGTCTTCCGCGCGGTGTTCGAATGACAAAACCTTGCTGAATTAAGAACGGCTCAATCACATCTTCAATGGTATCTTTATCTTCGCCAACTGCAGCTGCAATACTATCTAGACCCACTGGACGCCCATCAAACTTTTCTATCATGGTCAATAACATACGCCGGTCAAGATGATCAAAACCCTGACTGTCTACACTTAACATATCCAAGGCCCGTTGAGCAACAGCTTGGCCCACTAGCATATCACCACTAACCTGCGCCACATCTCGCACACGTCGTAACAGACGATTTGCAATACGCGGGGTACCGCGCGAACGCCGAGCCACCTCGAAGCAACCAGAGTCATCCAAATCTACGCCCAGCTTTCCAGCGGAACGTTTGACAATTGTAGTCAGCGATTCGACATCATAAAACTCCAAACGTTGCACAATTCCGAAACGATCGCGTAAAGGTGATGTAAGCAAGCCCGCACGGGTAGTCGCACCCACTAAAGTAAAGGGAGGGATATCAATTTTTATTGATCTCGCTGCTGGCCCTTCCCCAATCATAATGTCTATCTGGTAATCCTCCATAGCGGGATAGAGCACCTCTTCGATAGCGGGATTCAGACGGTGTATCTCATCAATAAAGAGTACATCTCCTTCTTCCAGATTGGTGAGCAAGGCAGCTAAATCTCCTGCTCGCTCAAGCACCGGCCCTGAAGTAGACTTAATTTCTGCCCCCATTTCATTGGCAATGATATTAGCTAAAGTGGTTTTGCCTAAACCTGGCGGACCAAAAATCAAAGAATGATCCAAGGGCTCACCACGCTGACGCGCTGCTTGGATAAAAATACTCATTTGCTCTTTGACCACAGGCTGACCAATGTATTCAGCTAAGCTCTGGGGACGAATAGCGCGATCCACCTGCCCCTCACTTCCTCGTACTTGAGGAGAGATAATACGGTCATGTTCAATCATAAATTATTTCAACATGCTCTTTAGAGCCGCTCTAATTAGTGTTTCACTGTTAGATTCATCTTTAGGTAACTTCGCGATAGCTCGCGCGGCTTCTTGAGGTTTATAACCTAAAGCAATCAACGCCGCTTCCGCCTCTTGTCGTGGATCCGTTTGCACTTGGACCACGACTGCGCGCTCAGTAAATAGATCCTGTTTGGCGGCATGTCCTAGCTTATCACGCAATTCCACCACAAGTCGCTCTGCGGTACGCTTCCCTACTCCAGGAATCTTCGTCAGAGAATCCACTTGAGATTCTTGCACAGCTAGAATCAATTCAGATGGCGACATACTTGAAAGTACAGACAGAGCCATTTTAGGCCCGATACCGTTCACTTTAATCAGTATTCTAAACAAAGCACGCTCATCTTTCGTTATGAAGCCATATAAGGAATGAGCGTCTTCTTTCACTTGAAAATGAGTATGTAGGATGACACTCTGCCCAATCGCAGGCAACTCATAAATTGTGCTCATGGAAGCCATAATTTCGTAACCAATACCACCAACATCAACTAACAGCTCTGGTGGTGATTTTTCCACAAGTGTGCCAACAATTCGTCCAATCATTACTTCGTCCTCAAATCTGATAATTGCCAGCGTTTTGTTGCTCGCCCCGCTCGTTTACCGACACCATATTCTAGGCCATCCGATGTCCTTGTATTGGCATGACACAAAGCAATGGCCAAAGCGTCCGCCGCATCCGCTTGCGGTGTTGTTTCTAGCTTCAATAGCAGCTGCACCATCGCCTGAACCTGACTTTTATCAGCATTACCATTCCCCACGACCGATTGCTTTACCCGACGAGCTGCGTATTCATACACTGGCAAGTCAGCCATCGCCGCCGCCACAATTGCAGAGCCTCGCGCCTGACCAAGCTTCAGTGCAGAGTTAGCATTCTTAGCTAAGAACACCTCCTCAATTGCAAATTCATTTGGCTTGAACTGTTCAATCACTTCGCTAACACATTCAAAGATACGTTTTAAGCGCACCGCCAAATTTTCATCTGGCAAGCGTATACAGCCACTGCTTACATAGTGGATTTTGCCATTAATAAAATCCACAACCCCAAAGCCCGTTAAGCGAGAACCAGGGTCAATTGCTAAAATTCGAGCCAAAACACTTCCTATTATGCAGCCAGTAAAAACACTGTATATTTCAACAGCCTGAAGCAGACATTGCAATCAATAGCCACAAAAAAGGGCCAACAAACGTGGCCCTTTTTAACATTTAAACCTTACGGTTTAAGAAATTACTCTGCAACCGGCTTACGCACACGGATGCTCAATTCTTTAAGCTGCTTCTCGCTAACTTCACCAGGCGCTTGCGTCAATAGACAGGTTGCACTTTGAGTTTTCGGGAAAGCAATAACGTCACGAATAGACGCCGAGCCAGTCATCAGCATCACTAGACGGTCAAGACCGAACGCCAAACCACCGTGTGGCGGCGCGCCGAACTTCAATGCATCTAATAGGAAGCCAAACTTCTCTTCTTGCTCTTCAGCAGAGATGTTTAGCAAACCAAATACAGTTTGCTGCATCTCAGCTTGGTGAATACGAATCGAACCACCACCCAGCTCAGTACCGTTAAGCACCATATCGTAGGCTTGGGAAAGCGCCGTTAGCGGGTTTGCTTGCAACTCTTCTGGCGAACATGAAGGCGCAGTGAATGGGTGGTGAATTGCAGTCACCCCGCCATCTGGCGTTTCTTCAAACATCGGGAAATCAACTACCCAAAGCGGCGCCCATTCACAAGTATAAAGGTCAAGATCCGCACCCAGCTTGCAACGTAGTGCACCCAGCGCTTCGTTTACGATGTTAGTTTGGTCGGCACCGAAGAAAATCAAATCGCCATCTTGTGCTTCTACTCGATCGAGCAATGCTTGACGCACTTCTGTCGGTAGGAACTTAACGATTGGCGACTGTAGACCTTCTTCAAGGTCAGATTTGTCGTTTACCTTGATGTAAGCCAAGCCTTTCGCACCGTAGATGCCAACGAATTTCGTGTATTCGTCGATCTGCTTACGAGTCAGAGCGTTACCACCAGGAACTTTCAGCGCCGCAACGCGACCTTTTGGATCTGAAGCTGGGCCAGAGAAGACTTTAAAGTCTACATCTGTCATCAAGTCAGAAACCGTTTCAATCGTTAGCGGGATACGTAAGTCAGGCTTGTCTGAACCGTATTTTTCCATCGCTTCAGAGAAAGGCATACGAGGGAAGGCACCCAAGTCGATGTCTTTAAGCTCTTTGAACAAGTTAGAGATCATTCCCTCTGTTAGAGACATGATTTCTTCTTGGCCTAGGAAAGAAGTTTCCAAGTCGATCTGAGTAAATTCTGGCTGACGGTCAGCACGTAGATCTTCGTCACGGAAACATTTAGCAATTTGGTAGTAGCGATCAAAACCAGACACCATCAGTAGCTGCTTGAACAACTGAGGAGACTGAGGCAGCGCAAAGAAGCTACCTTGGTGCGTACGGCTTGGTACCAAGTAGTCACGCGCACCTTCCGGTGTCGCACGAGTCAGAATTGGCGTTTCGATGTCTAGGAAGCCATTTTCGTCTAGGTAACGACGCAGTACAGAAGTCACTTTAGAACGGAAACGTAGCTTTTGCTGAATTTCTGGACGACGCAAATCGATGAAACGGTTTTTCAGACGAACGTCTTCACCAACAGTTTGGTGATCGTCAAGCTGGAATGGAGGCGTCGCAGCACGGTTTAGGATTTCAAGCTCGTGACCCAGTACTTCAATCTCACCCGTTGTCATGTTTGGGTTAACAGTACCTTCTGGACGAGCCCGAACAAGACCTTTAATTTGTACTACGAATTCACTACGGCAGCTGTCAGCCAAGGCAAAACTTTCTGCACGATCTGGATCGAATACAACCTGAGTCAGACCTTCGCGATCACGTAGATCCAAGAAAATAACACCACCGTGATCTCGACGACGGTGTACCCAGCCGCTAAGAGTGACTTCTTCTGAAATGTTTTTTGCTGTTAACTCGCCGCAATAATGGCTGCGCATAATTCCTATCCTATTACTGTCTCGCAAAGTTGCGAACGTACCGTTATTCACCCTGTGTTATTCATACGAAATGCTAATAAAGCAATAAAACAGGGAGGTATTAATCATTTAAGGCCCAGCATTATATGCCAAGCGCTTTGGACTCTCTAGGGCATGACTTAAATTTCTAATCCAGTTAAAGAAAAATTCTTACAATTTCCGCAACCAGCTCCACACCGCGACTCTTCATAATCACTTCATCCCCCTCTTCTTTACCGAGCAAGGATTTACCAAGAGGTGTTTGCGGCGTCACCAAAAGAATCGATTTATCCTGACTTTCAAATTCACCACCACCGCAGCATTGAGACAGAATAATAACTCTATTCCAACCATCTCGACGTTCGACTTCAAACACAGAGCCCACAGCAATCTCGTCACTGTCGGCAAAAGCCATTTTCCTAAAATAAGCCAGATCAGCCTCACACTCAGCCACACGTACCGACTGTCCATGGGCCAAGTAAGAATTCTCCAAACCGAATGTATCCCATTTGGTTTCAGCCACACTTTCAGTGCTAGTCGCCGCTTGGCGTGCCTGATCTGCAGCTTCCTTAGCTACTTTCACACGAGTCTCTGCGTATTCAATCAAACTTAGCTGCAACTGTTCTAAAAACATTTTCTTCACAAACAAAAAAGCCACTGTAAAAACAGTGGCTTTTATACACGATTTATCGGCAAATTACAGACGAACAGTCGATAATATTTGCTCTACAACATCATCATGACTGCCTTCTGACAGCTGAATGTCAGCTACAGCAGCATCCGCCACCACAACCACAACACCCGTTTGCTTAAGCAACTCCGCCTCAGCAGATGTCGCATCTAATTTAGCCAATGCCACGACTCCACGGCGTAGTAATGAACGCTCAAGCTGCTGTGCATCAACTGCAGAACCTGATGCTAGCGCAACAACAGCTGGCTTCTGACCTAAACGCGCAGCTCGCTCTTCCGCTGTTACCACCGTATCAGCATCCAGATCACCTACCGTCTCTTCAACCATACCCGCACCAACGGTTACGTTTGATAGACGATCAATAATGATTAAGGCACCGGTCAACGGACTGGTTTGGTAGCTATCGAATGCCACCGGTGCATCAAAGCTAATCACACAGTCAGCAATAACGTTTAACTCAACCTGATCCACTTGCGTTTGCTCAAGCGTGTTCACATCAATACGGTAGTTAATGTGGTGAACCTTACCCGGCACAGTTTGCGTACCAAGCTTAAAGTTGTAAAGTTTGCCTGGCACCAATGGCTGCTCAGACATCCAGACAACAGACGCACGTAGGTTGGCACTAATTTCTGGCTCATGACCAGGGTGAACAATCATGTCACCACGGCTGATGTCGATTTCATCTTCAAGCGTCAAGGTAACCGCTTGACCAACTTTCGCCACCTCCAAGTTACCATCGTAAGTCACGATTTCAGCAACTTTAGACTTCTTACCTGAAGGCAGAGCAACGATTTCATCACCAGGCTTCACTTGGCCTGCTGCGATAGTGCCTGCAAAGCCACGGAAGTCAAGGTTTGGACGGTTAACGTACTGCACAGGGAAACGGAACGAGTCACTCTTAGCATCACGATTAATCTGAACCTGCTCAAGAATCTCCATCAAAGGACCGCCTTGATACCAAGGCGTTTGCTCAGACGCATTTACAACGTTGTCACCCTTAAGGGCAGACATTGGCACAAAGTACACATCTTCAGGCTTACGGTTACCAAGCTGCTCAATAAACTCTAAGTAGCTTGCACGGATTTCGTTGAATTTCTCTTCGGAGAAGCCCACCAAATCCATTTTATTGATTGCAACAACAACGTGCTTAATACCCAACAGGGAAGCAATATAGCTGTGACGACGGGTTTGCGTCTGCACACCGTAACGAGCGTCAATCAAAATGATTGCAAGGTCACAAGACGATGCGCCTGTCGCCATGTTACGTGTGTATTGTTCGTGCCCAGGCGTATCCGCGATAATGAACTTACGCTTCTCAGTTGAGAAGTAACGGTAAGCTACATCGATTGTGATACCTTGCTCACGCTCTGCTTGTAGGCCGTCCACAAGTAGCGCCAAATCAACTTCTTCGCCTTGTGTGCCAGATTTTTTACTGTCACGCTTTACCGCATCTAAGTGGTCTTCATAGATCAACTTAGAATCATGTAGCAAGCGACCGATTAGGGTACTTTTACCATCGTCTACGTTACCGCAGGTTAGCAGGCGAAGCAGGTCTTTTTCTTCGTGCTGTTTTAGGTAGCCAAGGATATCTTGACTGATCATTTCTGATTGATGAGACATTCTTACAACTCCTAGCCTTAGAAATAACCTTGCTTCTTCTTCTCTTCCATCGAACCCGCAGAATCATGGTCGATGACACGGCCCTGACGCTCTGAACTCTTCGTCAACAGCATCTCTTGAATGATTTCAGGCAATGTATCCGCCTCAGATTCCACCGCACCCGTTAGTGGGTAACAGCCAAGCGTACGGAAACGTACTGATTTCATTTCTGGCACTTCGCCTTCTTTCAAAGGCATACGCTCATCGTCAACCATGATTTGAACACCATCGCGCTCAACCACTGGACGTTTCGCAGCGAAGTAAAGAGGAACAATTGGAATGCTCTCTAGGTAGATGTATTGCCAGATATCCAGCTCCGTCCAGTTAGATAGAGGGAACACACGAATACTTTCGCCCTTGTTCACCTTACCGTTGTAAATATTCCACAACTCTGGACGCTGGTTTTTTGGATCCCAGCGGTGTTGTTTATCACGGAAAGAGTACACGCGCTCTTTCGCACGGGATTTTTCTTCGTCACGACGCGCACCCCCAAAGGCTGCATCGAAACCGTATTTATCAAGCGCTTGTTTCAAGCCTTGAGTTTTCATAACGTCTGTGTGTACTGCACTGCCATGAGTGAACGGCCCGATACCTTGAGCAACACCCTCTGGGTTTTGATGCACTAGAAGATCAAGACCTAGCTTCGCAACCATCTCGTCACGGAACGTAATCATTTCTTTGAACTTCCAACCTGTGTCAACGTGCAATAGCGGGAACGGCGGCTTACCTGGGTAAAACGCTTTCATAGCAAGATGCAGCATGACCGCTGAATCTTTACCAATGGAATACAGCATGACCGGATTGTCAAACTCTGCAGCCACTTCACGAATAATGTGAATACTTTCAGCTTCAAGCTGTTTAAGGTGAGTCAGTCTTGCCTCTGTAACTGTCATATTATCTCGTCCAAATATTAAAAGGCTTCGGCATTTCGCTAACTATAACATGCCAGAAAGTTATAAAAACCAGCGCAACTAGATTTTCATAGCATATAGATATTAAAAAAGGCTCATAATGAGCCTTTCTATAAGAGCCAAAACAGTGCTGCAAACTTTACAAGCCATTTGGCAGATTGCGCATCACCAAACCAAGCTCTAATTGCTCAGGTTGATAAGGCAGAGGGATACGTACCTTGTGACCGGAACCAGGCGCCACCGCCATCGTTTCGCCTTTCAGGTTTTCCATTGCCTCAATGCTGTACAACATGCTGCCCTTAGGGGTAATCAACTCAATCGAATCTCCCACTTTAAAGCGGTTTTTCACATCAATCGTCAACCAGCCATTATTCCAATCCAGCATTTCACCCACAAACTGCTGGCGATCAGAGATCGAGTTGCCGTACTGATAGTTTTGATATTGATCATGAACATGACGGCGGTAGAAGCCTTCGGTATAACCACGGTTTGCCAAGCCTTCTAACTTATCCATCAATGACATATCAAACGGTTGCCCATGAATCGCATCATCAATTGCCTTACGGTACAACTGAGCAGTACGAGCAGCGTAGAAGTGTGACTTGGTACGACCCTCGATTTTCAGAGAATGCACCCCCAGCTCAATCAACTTCTCAACGTGTTGAATGGCACGCAAATCTCGGCTATTCATGATGTAGGTGCCATGCTCATCTTCAAATGCAGGCATAAACTCCCCTTCACGCCCTTGCTCACGCAGCAATACCACATCATCAAATGGCTTACCTTCACCTAGAGTTGGTGCAGTAAACTCAGATGGATCAAAGCTCTGCACACCTTTTAGATGACTGCCATCCGCTGGCACAATATCGCCATTCTCGTCTTGCACCGCAGATTTCACATCGTACTGCCAACGGCAAGAGTTAGTACAAGTCCCCTGATTAGGATCACGACGATTAAAGTAACCTGATAGCAAACAACGACCAGAGTAAGCAATACATAATGAACCGTGTACAAACGTCTCAATTTCCATTTCCGGAACCATTTGACGAATCTCACCAACCTCATCAAGCGATAGTTCACGTGATAGAATTACGCGCTCCAGCCCAAAGTTGTGCCAAAACTTCACTGTCGCCCAGTTCACCGCATTCGCTTGTACTGAAAGGTGGATCGGCATATCCGGCCACTTCTCTTTAATCAGCATCATCAAACCAGGATCAGACATAATCAGAGCATCTGGCCCCATTTCAACGACTGGCTCCATGTCTTTAATGAAGGTTTTGATCTTGGCGTTGTGTGGCGCAATATTAGTAGCAACGTAAAGCTTTTTACCTTGGCTATGCGCCTCTTCAATGCCTTGCGCAAGGTTTGCCATAGTAAAGTCATTGTTACGCACACGCAGACTGTAACGCGGCTGGCCTGCATACACTGCATCAGCACCATAGGCATAGGCATAGCGCATATTTTTTAAAGTACCAGCAGGAGAAAGCAATTCGGTCATAATGAATCTTTATCGAGGAGTGAATTTGGCGCGAATTCTAGCGAATTGCTCACCTTTTGCCTTATGCCAAAAACAAGAAAGGCTGAACAAGTCAGCCTTTCTTTGATCTATATCAAAACAGTTAACGGGTAGCTAAATTAACCACCATTAGCAATACTCAATTCCAACGACAATTGACGGACCTGAGCCTTCAAATTGTTAATTTCACGTAACACTTGCGGACGGAATTGATCAATCGATCGTATTGCCTCCTCAGTATTTGCCAAACGCGAACCTAAATTCGAAGGCACTTCTGGTGAACTAGGTTCTTTCGCCAGCTTATCCAAACCCTGACCTTGTTGACTCACCTGAGCCGCCAATCGATCCAGACCTTGCTTAAGAGACTTAAGTTGACTATCAAGTGTCGCAATGCGATCACTTTGAGCTTTAACAGTATCAGCCTGTTTAGAAGCAAGGCCAACTTCACTTTCAAGACTAGCAACCTTGGCAACTTGTTCCTTTTGATTCGCCTCTATTGTAGCTACTGTATTGACCATAGTATTGTAGCCATTTTCAATTTCATTAAACGTATCAGCTTGAACCGCGACGCGTTTACCTTGCGTCGACACCACTTCTCGCAAGTCCGCTAATTTACCTTGCAACACTTCAATTTTAGAGTCATTGGTAGCAATAGCGCTTCGGTTACGATCGTAGGCCACGGCCCACAACTTACGAATTTCACTGTCGTGATTTTTCAAAGTCTCTTCAACAGTGGAACCAAGCTCACTATTAGAAACATCAGCCGCTACTAATTGACTGTCTAAGTCCTGAATTTGACTACGAGCGCCCAACAATTCGTCACGCAGTTTTTGATTTTCCATCCATAACCAGTAGCCCCCTGCCCCCGCACCACCTATTATGAGCAATAGTAGGAAGTAAACAAACGCAAGGCTTGGCTTTTTGACCGGTGCATGCACAGCTGCAGTCGGTTTAGCTGGTGGAGGATTAAGGCGCTGTTTACCGGCCTTTTGGGTACTAGCACTTGTTGAAGTTCGGTCATTTAGCTCGTCTTGATCGAGCGTCAAGCTTGGAATTTCAACATCATCATCTTTTCGCATAAAGTATTCAGCCACTAATCTTTGTACAACTATGAAAATCTATGGGAATAAATAACCATACAAATAGAATGAATATAATATTCAAATGTTCAATGCTACTATATAAGCACCATTAACTGCTTGATCACAAGCACTTTTCATTACAATAAAGCAAGGAGAAAAGAAATGGCTTTTGAATTACCAGCTCTACCTTACGCTAAAGACGCTCTTGAGCCGCACATGTCTGTTGAGACTCTAGAGTTTCACCACGGCAAGCACCACAACACTTACGTAACTAAGCTAAACGGTCTTGTTCCTGGTTCTGAGTACGAAGGCAAATCTCTAGAAGAGATCATTACTTCTGCTCCAGCTGGCCCTGTATTCAACAACGCAGCACAAATTTGGAACCACACCTTCTTCTGGAACAGCCTAAGCCCTAACGGCGGCGGCGAGCCAACTGGCGCTCTAGCAGACGCAATCAACGCTAAATGGGGCTCTTTTGCAGCTTTCCAAGAAGCGTTCAACGACAAAGCTGTTAACAACTTTGGCTCTTGCTGGACTTGGCTAGTTAAAAATGCAGACGGTTCTCTAGAAATCGTGAACACTAGCAACGCTGGTACGCCAATGACTGCTGGTCAAACAGCGTTGATCACTGTTGACCTATGGGAACACGCTTACTACATCGACTACCGCAACGTACGTCCTGACTACCTAAAAGGTTTCTGGGCGCTTGCAAACTGGGAATTCGCTGCAGCAAACTTCGCAGCTTAATTTCAGCATTAAGTCGTTCTCTAAAAAGCGCAACTTTGGTTGCGCTTTTTTGTTTTACATATTACTGACACAATCCCATTATTAAGCAGACTAGCTAGCTGTTGCGCTGAAGCAATAGTAGCGTTATTGTCTGGGTACAAGTAATTGATTGTAAAAGGGTCTTCACGTGCTAAAACAAATACTGTTCGGATTAACAGCTTCCTTTAGCGTTATACTTTCCGCTCAAGCAGAAACGGTTTACGTTTCCGATATTCAATTCGTTGCCATCCGTGAGGGATTAAGCAATGACTCCCGAGCAACCGAACGAGGCATAAAAAGCGGCACACCTTTAACTGTGCTGGATCGTCGTGACGATCACATCAAGGTACGCACTCCCGATGGCAATGAAGGCTGGCTACCAAGCTACTTTATCAGTGAAGATCGAGTTAGTCGTGACCAAATCATTTATCTTCAAAATCAGTTAACTCAAGCCAAAGAAGCTCAAGTAAACGCCGAAGAAACACTACAGAAAACCAAAGACATCAATGAGGAACTCGTATCGTCTGTCGAAATGTTAACCTCACAAAAGCAGGCGTTAGAAAACCAACTCAAGGGCGTTTCGGAACTCGCTCAACAAGCAAAGGCCATCGTCTCAGCTAACGAAGAGTCAGATTATAAGATCCAATCACTTCAGCAACAGGTAGACACACTTAATGCGAAGAACGAAGCGTTGAATTCCTCTTTAGAGCAACGCTGGTTTTTAATTGGTGCCGGAACACTGATTATCGGAACCCTATTTGGCCTACTGTTTCCATTAACGCGCAAAAAGAAGGTATCATCTAGCTCTTGGTAATACCTTATTGAGGGCAAGATATGGATGTAAACATCGTACACTCTTTTTTTCTGATTTTTGCAGGGGCGGCCGTCGTCGCCTCCGTTGCGCTTTACACCAAACAGCCCTTAATACTCGCCTATATTGCTTTAGGCGCCCTCTTTGGCCCTTATGCCTTACAACTTGTTGACCAGCCTAAACTGCTGGATGGCATGTCGCACATCGGCATCATCTTTTTATTATTCCTGCTTGGGCTTGATATGCAGCCCAGCCACTTATTTAACATGCTCAAAAAAGCCTCTTGGATTGCCATTGCCTCCTCGTTAGCTTTTGCTGCACTGGGTTATCTCACGGCAAAAGCATTTCACTACACAGAAATGGAATCCATTATCATCGGCTTGGCAATGATGTTTTCCAGCACTATTATCTGTATCAAACTGCTTCCAACAACCGTACTACACCACAAGCATACTGGCGAAATCGTTGTTGGACTGCTGTTGCTGCAAGACATCATTGCGATTGCAGTTTTACTGGCATTAGTCGCCATCGGCAACAGCTCAAACGACAGCGACAGTCTTCAGCACTACCTTATGCCAATCATCGGTCTGCCCACACTGATTGTTGGTTCATTCCTACTGGTGAGATATATATTGCTGCCGCTAATCAGCAAGTTTGACCGTTTCCACGAATACATCTTTCTACTTTCAATTGGCTGGTGTCTAGCCATGGCTACCGCCGCTGAAATACTGGGACTGTCAGCTGAGATGGGCGCCTTCATTGCTGGCGTCGCGCTAGCGACCTCCCCCATTTCACAATACATTGCCATCAATTTAAAACCGCTGCGGGACTTCTTTCTGATCTTGTTCTTTTTCTCGATCGGAGCAAGCTTTAACCTAGATCTGTTAGGCTTGGTTATTTGGCCTGCGTTAGCCTTAGCCCTATTGTCCATGGTCGCCAAACCAACAGTGTTTCGCTATTTATTAAAAGGTTTAAAAGAAGATAAAAATACCAGCTGGGAAGTCGGCTTTCGCCTCGGGCAAGTCAGTGAGTTTTCCTTATTAATCGCTTACTTAGCGACATCATTAGGTCTAATCGGTGTGGAGGCAAGCCATGTCATTCAGGCAACCGCCATCCTAACCTTTGCCCTTTCTACTTATGTGGTTATTCTCTGCTACCCCAATCCAATCGCCATTTCCGACCGCCTGAGACGCGATTAATAGAAAATAATCCCATAAATATAGGGAGGGTTAACGGTGAGCCCCTTTTATTGCGCTAGCAAAGTAATATAGAATACGCGCGAATACCTGACTAGTTCGCTGAAAAGTCTTGTATACTATCCATGCGAAAAATTCATTCTACACTTATTAGAGTAATGTAATGGCTGACTTATCTCTTTACAGAAACATTGGTATCTTCGCCCACGTAGACGCGGGTAAAACGACCACAACTGAACGTATCTTGAAACTTACTGGTAAAATCCACAAGCTTGGTGAGACTCACGAAGGTGAATCAACAACTGACTTCATGGAACAAGAAGCTGAGCGTGGTATCACGATCCAGTCTGCTGCTGTAACTTGTGAGTGGAAAGGCCACCGCCTAAACGTTATCGACACACCTGGGCACGTTGACTTCACAGTAGAAGTATACCGTTCTTTGAAAGTACTTGACGGCGGTATCGGTGTATTCTGTGGTTCTGGTGGTGTAGAGCCACAATCAGAAACTAACTGGCGCTACGCTAACGAGTCAGAAGTTGCTCGTGTTATCTTCGTTAACAAACTAGACCGTCTAGGTGCTAACTTCTACCGCGTTGTAGACCAAGTTAAGCGCGTTCTAGCAGCTAACCCACTTGTTATGACTCTTCCAATCGGTGAAGAAGATCAATTCGTTGGTGTTGTTGACGTTCTAACTCAAAAAGCTTACATCTGGGACGAAACTGGTCTTCCGGAAAACTACGAAATCACTGATATCCCAGCTGATATGGTAGATAAAGCTGCGGAATACCGTGAGCAACTAATCGAAACTGCTCTTGAGCAAGACGAAGATCTAATGATGGCATACCTAGAAGAAGGCGAAGAGCCATCTCTAGAAGACATCAAACGTTGTATCCGTAAAGGTACTCGTGACCTAGCATTCTTCCCAACATTCTGTGGTTCTGCATTCAAGAACAAAGGTATGCAACTAGTGCTTGACGCTGTTGTTGATTACCTACCAAACCCAACAGAAGTTGACCCACAAGATCTTACTGATCCTGAAACTGGTGAACCTACTGGCAAGAAAGCAATCGTATCTGCTGATGAGCCACTAAAAGCACTTGCGTTCAAGATCATGGACGACCGTTTCGGCGCCCTAACTTTCATCCGTATCTACTCTGGTCGTATGAAGAAAGGTGACACTGTACTTAACTCTGCAACAGGTAAAACTGAGCGTATCGGCCGTATGGTTGAGATGCAAGCAAACGATCGTACAGAAATCACTGAAGCTCAAGCAGGTGACATCCTAGCTGTTATCGGTATGAAGAACGTTCAAACTGGTCACACTCTATGTGATCCTAAGCACGAATGTACTCTTGAAGCGATGATCTTCCCTGAGCCAGTAATCTCTATCGCTGTTCAGCCTAAAGACAAAGGCGGCAACGAGAAAATGGGTATCGCGATCGGTAAAATGGTTGCAGAAGATCCATCTTTCCAAGTTGAGACTGACGAAGAATCAGGTGAAACTATCCTTAAAGGTATGGGTGAGCTTCACCTTGACATCAAGGTAGACATCCTAAAACGTACTTACGGCGTAGACCTAATCGTTGGTCAACCACAAGTAGCGTACCGTGAAACAATCACTAAGTCTGTTGAAGATAGCTACACGCACAAGAAACAGTCTGGTGGTTCTGGTCAGTACGGTAAGATCGACTACCGCATCAAACCAGGTGAGCAAGGTTCTGGCTTCACGTTCACATCAACAGTTGTTGGTGGTAACGTACCTAAAGAATTCTGGCCTGCAGTTGAGAAAGGCTTCAAGTCTATGATGCAGGAAGGTGTTCTAGCTGGTTACCCAGTACTAGACGTTGAAGTTGAGCTATTCGACGGTGGTTACCACGCGGTTGACTCATCTGCTATTGCCTTCGAAATCGCTGCGAAAGGCGCGTTCCGTCAGTCTATTCCAAAAGCTGGCGCACAACTTCTTGAACCAATCATGAAAGTTGACGTGTTCACTCCAGAAGATCACGTTGGTGACGTAATCGGTGACTTGAACCGTCGTCGCGGTATGATCAAAGACCAAGAAGCTGGCGCTACTGGCGTACGCATCAAAGCTGACGTTCCTCTATCTGAAATGTTCGGCTACATCGGTCACCTACGTACAATGACATCTGGTCGTGGTCAGTTCTCTATGGAGTTCGCTCACTACTCACCATGTCCTGCTAACGTAGCAGAAGCTGTAATCGAAGCGGCTAAAGCTAAGAAAGCTGAAAAATAATCAGCCCTACAGTTAAGATACAAAAAACCCGGCTTTTGCCGGGTTTTTTTATATCTAAAACCTCAACACAATCAAATGATCAGTAAGGCATTGGGTATTGCTTGAAGATTGAAGCTATATCAGCCTGTAGAGCGTCACTTAGAATCAGATCAAAGGCCTTCATATCTTCTTCCAACTGGTCCATCTTAGTTGCACCAATAATAGTCGATGTAACACCATCTACCTGATCAACCCAAGCCAGAGCCATCTGAGAAGCCGTTAAATCATATGATTCAGCCAATTCCTTATATGCTTTAATGGCCGCATTAGAGGCCTCCGTATCGCGGAATAAACCGTTACGCTGTGCAAAACTCCAGCGACTCCCCTCTGGACGAGCACCATCAATATATTTACCTGAAAGCGCACCGGCCGCTAATGGAGACCAAGGCAAATATGCCACGTCTTCACGAACACAGTTTTCAATCAAATATGGCCAATCCTTAGCGTGCAAAAGACTAAATTCATTTTGAATCGAAGCTACGCGAGGCAGGCTATATTTATCACTTAAGCGCAGGTATTCATTAATTCCCCAAGGCGTTTCATTTGATAACCCAAAATATTTAATCTTACCAGCATTAACACATTCACCTAGCGCCTGAAGGATCTCTAGCATTTGTGCAGTTTGAGATTCCGTATCGACTGAACTCAGACCAACAGAGCCAGGCCAGTGCTTAGCAAAATGCGGAGATGTGCGATTAGGCCAATGAATCTGATACAAGTCGATGTAATCCGTTTGCAAACGTGCCAAGGATGCGTCCACAGAGGCAATAATCGCCTCTCCAGTGACATCACCACCATTTCTGATCCACGACAAGCCATTACCAGCAATTTTCGTTGCCAACACAATGTCTTCACGGCGACTACCATTACGGGAAAGCCAATTCCCTATTATGGCCTCAGTTTTGCCATACGTTTCAGGAGACGGTGGAACCGCATACATCTCTGCCGTATCAATGAAATTAACACCGCAATCCAAAGCAAATGCCATCTGCTCATCTGCATCTTTTTGATTGTTCTGCTTACCCCACGTCATGGTACCAAGACAGACTCTAGATACATCAACGCCAGTTCGACCTAACTTATTGTATTTCATGAAAAGTGTTCCCTCTTAATTTTTCTAGCACCCCACAAAATGTAATGGCTAGACAACAAACTTGTCTAGCCATTCAAAGGGAAAGAATATGAAGTCAGAGCAAGTAAGACAGCTTATTGACCATTTAACAGTGACTCATAGCGCTGATCGGTTAACGTTTTCAAAAATGCCACCAACGCATCGACTCTCCGATCATCAAGCGGCGGCGATTGCCTTAGGGTCTTCAGATCCACATTATCAGCAATCTCAGGCTGCTCCCAAAGTTCACCCGTCTCAGGGTTCACCTTTCTCATAGGGTTATTATATTGGTCATAAAAAAGCACCACCGTACGAAGATCCTGAAACACGCCATTGTGCATATAAGGCCCCGTTACAGCGACATTACGCAACGTCGGAACTTTGAACTTACCACGCTGAAGCACATCATTAATCAACGGGTTGTCATACAACCCCTCATCCAAACTGGTTAGAGATAAGTCCGGATTGCTAGGCACGCCAATATTTCTATATTCGTAATTGGTGAAGGTTTCACGCTGGTAAAATGGAGAAGCACTCAATTGGTGACAAGCATTACAATTGGTGAACTGTTGTGAAAAAAACAAAGTACGTCCAAGCTCTTCTTGCTGAGTAAACGAGGCCTCACCGCGCATCACACGATCGTATTTGGAGTCAAACGGCATAAATAACACTGTTTGCTCAAAGTGAGCAATGGCATCAGCCACAGCCTTAAACGCTTTATTCTTATCTGCGAAAATGTTTGCACCATAAAGATCTCGAAATTGCTGTGTATAGACTGGATTTTCCAACACCCTATCCACAACTGAATCTTCAGAGGGCATCTGCATCTCCACTGGATTAGTAAAAGGACCGGCCGCTTGCTGAGCTAAATCATTCGCTCGACCATCCAGAAACTGCCCACCACGAAATTCTCCAGTTTTAGTTCGATGAAACCCTGGAGTTAAAGCCGAATACGAAATAGTGGGCGCATTACGCTCACCCACCGACAGCTCGTTACTGCCTAAAGAAACCGCCCCATTAAAAGCATCGCGACGAACATCAGTAAACGCTCGAGAAATATCATGACAGCTCGCACACGACTGGTTACGACCTTGAGAAAGGTTTGGATCAAAGAATAGCTGACTACCTAGCTGTGCCTTGGGATGATCCAGCGCCACAGGTAAATCTTCTCGCGCCATCTTAGGGCTAGGCTTTATATCGGAATCCTGGATTACTGGCTGGCAACCCAAAAGCAACAGTGCGGAAATTGAAAAAAATGCAGCGATGTATTTCATAGGCCTACTACTTATCAATGACAAGCAATGATACTAGCGAAATAGCCTATATTGGAAGTGAGAATTATTGCTAATAAAAAATAACCGCCTTAATGGGAGCATTAAGGCGGCTATCTTATTAGTTCTTTTCTGGAAGGGTAACGTTCAATTCAAGCACCGAACAATCGTCGGTATTCTCTAATTGAATTTGAACATCATCACTTTCAATCTGAACATACTTACGGATTACAGCAATAATTTCCTGCTGCATCTGTTCAAGATAATCTGGCTGTGTTCGACGACTACGTTCATGAGCAACAATGATCTGCAAACGATCCTTTGCAACAGATGCCGAACTTGGTTCACTTTTACTTTTGAAGTAATCAAAAATTCCCACGTTAGCCCCCTAGTAGTCGCTTGAAGAATCCTTTCTTTTGCACATCAGTGAATCGCAAAGGACGCTGCTCACCCAACAAACGGTCAACCGCATCGGAATACGCCTGACCTGCTTCCGCTTGCGTATCAAGAATAACTGGTGTGCCTTGGTTAGACGCTTTTAAGACTGCATCTGACTCTGGAATAACTCCTAAAAGTGGAATCGCTAGAATTTCTTCCACGTCAGCTACACTCAACATTTCACCCTCGGATACGCGCTCTGGATTATAGCGGGTAACAAGCAAATGCTCTTCAATAGGAGACGAGCCTTGTTCAGCCCGACGACTCTTGCTCTGCAGAATACCCAAAATACGATCCGAGTCACGCACAGAAGATACTTCTGGATTAGTCGTTACAATTGCCACATCCGCAAAATAAAGCGCCATTTGAGCGCCTTTTTCAATCCCTGCTGGCGAATCACAGACAATGTACTCAAAGTCCTTTGACAGCTCATTTAGGACCTCTTCCACGCCTTCTTTCGTCAACGCGTCTTTATCACGCGTTTGTGACGCAGGCAAAATGAACAGATCTTTGGTACGTTTATCTTTAATCAAGGCCTGCGTTAAAGTCGCCTCTTTATTTATAACGTTTACGAAATCGTAAACCACTCGACGCTCACACCCCATGATCAAATCCAAGTTACGTAGACCCACATCAAAATCGATGATAACAGTCTTGTGACCCTTCATTGCCAAACCAGTACCAATCGCTGCACTGGACGTTGTTTTACCAACCCCACCTTTACCTGAGGTTACGACGATAATCTTAGCCAACTATATATCCCCCGAAACTTAATACTTTTAGCCGTTGCCCTAACCTATAGTGAGGCGATTTCTAATGTTTCATCCACTAAAAGCACTTGCGCGGCGTCTTTCCAAATGATTTTTTGCAGAGCATCACTCAACATAAAATTACCAGCGATAGCGACCAGCTCTGCTTCCATGTTCTTACAAAATATTCGTGCCGACGTATCACCTTTCACCCCGGCTAATGCGCGACCACGCAAAGCTCCATAAATGTGGATATTCCCCTCTGCCAACACCTCAGCACCAGCACTCACCTGAGACAACACAACAAGATCACCGGATGAATAAATTTGCTGACCTGAACGCACTGGCTTAGTGATCATCTTGGTTGGTTGAAAAACTTCACGCTCCTCAACAACGGTTTTGATCACCACATGTGGATCTTTAGCGGGTGCAGGCGTTTCACTTTTGATATTGATTTGACGGCTATTGGCATTTGGTAACAAAGGCAAATCCGAATCAAAGCGCCAAACAGGAATAGCATCTTCGACAGCACGCCAACCAATCACAGCCAAACCCAATTCTCGACAGATTTTGACTAAATCTTTGAATTGCACCAATGAAATTGATGTTGAACATTGACTGATGTCGATAATAAGAGGCGCCTGATTAAAAAACTGAGGAACTTGAGTAATCTTTTCCTTCAACCCCAATTCGATCTGCTCCAGATTCAAGGATTTGACCTCTAACAACACAGTGGTCACTACACTTCCTTTGAGGCGAAAGTCATTATCTGACATCTAAAGAATTTCCTTAATTAAATCAAAGCAGTAGCGCTTATAAACACAATACTTTACGTAATAGGGTATTTTAACAACATACAAGTAGAAATGAAGCAATTCTATGCAAACAAATCACAAATCATCGGAACATTGTGCCTCAAGAAGGCACCTGTGTGCAATTTGAACCAGGCATATAACCCACTGATTTCAGTGTACTTTTACAACTTATTTACAAGGTTTTACTACCGTTTCTGGGGAAAACTAACGCACAGCAATTGTTCAAGCTTTTTATCCACGAAAATTGCTCGCCAGTGTCGAGAGACCTAAGCCTGCATGCTTATTAACCTGTAACTGAACAGGAACACGCTCTTTCAGCGCCTCAACATGGCTAATAACACCAATCGTTTTTCCCGTACTATTTAGACGATCTAGCGCATCTAAGGCCACATCTAAGGTTTCACTGTCTAACGTACCAAATCCCTCATCTAGAAAAAGCGAATCAATGGAGGTTTTGTGCGACACCAACTCCGACAAAGCCACAGCCAATGCCAGACTCACCAAAAAAGACTCTCCACCTGACAGCGTTTTTGTATTACGCCGGATATCACCCTGCCAACGATCAATTACTTCCAAAAACAGACCCTCGCCTTTTTGACGCCCAAGTTGATAACGCCCGTGCAAGGTCAGCAAATGACGATTAGCAAGCCAAACCAAATGATCTAGGGTGACACTTTGTGCATAACGTCTAAAACGAGCACCATCAGCGGAACCAATCAAACCATTCAGATCGTCCAGCCACTCGAATTCGGCTTTTTCCTGAGCAATCTCCTGCAACATCACCTGATTCGAAGCTCGCTTATGCAACTCAGTCTCGATGCGCTCAGCGATTTGCCCCGACTCAACCAATAACGCTTGATAACGTTCTTTTAGCGCTTCTATTTTAGGCATTAATTCGGCCACACTCTCAAACAACTCAATTTCAGGTAGCTGTTCAAATGCTTGTTGATGTGCCAATTGCTCTGTTTGAATCTGAGCGATGATCGCCTGACTTTGCTGAACATTCTGTTCTGCTGTCACTTTCTGCTGCTGAAGATGTGCTTGCTCATCCTGATCAAGCAATGCAGCCTGCCACAGCTCCTGACTATCAAAGCCTGATGTTTGCAATAGCCTATCCCAATGCTGTGTTGTGTCACGCAGTTCATGCGATGCTTGTGTTAACTGCGCTCGAGTTTGTTCAAGCCGTGTAGCCAATTGCGTCACTGTCAGCTTATGCTCAGACAGTAACGCCGCCACTCTTTCTTTCTCCTGTCGAGCCGCATCCACATGTAGAGTAAGTTCAGTACGATGTTGCTGCACTGTTTTACCCATCAAACCCTCTTGGTATTGTTGACTAAGGCTTGAAAGTCGCAGTTTAAACTCATGACACCGAGCCGTTTCCTCCTGCAGCTGTCGGCTCTTTAATTGAACCTGTTGCGCCAATTGCCCTAAATGCCACTGGCACTCATCAATCTTTTGATCCAATTGCTGACATTGCTGTTGAGCCGTTTGCCAAGCCTCTAAAGAATGTTCAATAGCCGCTAAATCATAAGGCGCAGCGTCAAGCAACGAGTCGTCTGCAACCAGCTCCGAAATACTATGATAAAGCACTTGAGCTAACGCTTGCTCTTCCTGCTGCAACTGCTGAGACGAGGTGTCATTCTCAGACAATCTTTGAGAGAGCTGCTGCCACTGCTGCTTAGCTTGCTGAACGTCAATGTCTACTTGGTACTGCGTCTGAGCCAATTTAGATAGCTGTTCTGATAATTCGCGTCGCCGTTGCTCAAGGTCTTGATAGTGACGATTAGCCTGTTTGTAGTGCTCTATTTTACTAGACAAATCCACTAGGGACTGACGCAGCCCCCCAATGTCACAATCAGACTCCATAGACCAGATGAATTGCTGTGACAACTGCTCCATTTCAGACTCGGTTTCCTGAAGGCTTGAGAATATAACTTCTAGCCGACCATTAATGCGAGCAACCTCTTGTTGATCCTGTTGTAATATAGATTGTTGCTGACTTTGCTGAGCTTGATAATGACTCAAGCGCTCTGCTAAGGCCTGATCTTGCACAAGATTCTCGACTAAGCTTAGATCATGCTCTTTAGCACCACATAAAGGACAAGGGCAATCAGGCTCAAGTAATCTTCGTTCCTGTTCTAAAATCGCGACACGTTGCTGCAGATGGATGCGCTGTTGCACATCTTCAATGTGTTGAGCCAAGACGTCGAGGGACGCCTGCGCCGCGAGAGCTCTCTGTGAAAATTGTTCAAGTGCGGCTCGAAGCTCTGATTGCTGCGCCAAATTCTGTCGATTAGCTTGCTGCAATTGCAGGTATCGCTCTGCCACCTGTAGTTGCCTCTGCCCATCAGACTGCTGCTGCGACAGAACCTCTAACTCATCTAACCAAGCTTGGTAAGGTTGACCTTGTATTAAGTCTTGCAAGCTTATATTGAGCTCTTCAAGTTGCGCCGTCAGGTTATCGCTTTGCTGCGTCAAAGAGTGACTACGTTCAGCATTAGCTTCCAACTTCTCTGAGAGGCGCATCCGCTCCTGTTGAGCTTGTTGGTACGCCTGTTTCACTTCCTTTTGACGAGATTGGAAGCTACGTAAATTATCTGCCTGCAACTGCCACTTTGCTCTAGACGCCAATGCCTGCGCACCATCTTTCCAGCGCATAAGCGCCTGATTGTGGCTCTGACGTTGCGCTTCAGCTTGCCCTTTTAGCTGTTGCATACGCTGTTGATCATTTTCAAGCTGATTCAGCTGAGATTGGCTTGTTAAAACATTCTTCTCCGCCTCAGTGATGATCCGCTGCAAAGAAGACAGCTCCGCTTCTAAGGGTAACCATTCGGCAATCGCCGCTTGCTCAAATTCTTCTTGCTGTGACTTCTTCAGATGAAGAGACGCTTCAGATTGCGTTACTTGACTCTCCAGTTGCCGGCCTTGTTCAGACAATGCATCACTCTGCATGATTAAATCAGCTTCAAGGGTTTGCCAACTACGCAGTGTTTGCTCAGTTTTTTGCAGGGTGCGATAATCCGGCTCAATACGTTGTGCTTCAACCGACGCCTGCAAGCGTAAATTATCGGGCTCAATGGCAACCAAATGATCGGCTGCTTGTTCAGCTTGCTGTTGCTGCTGACTTAGCCTTTGTTGTAACCGTTCTGCTTGCTGATACCAGTCCCAGACATGCTGGAAAGCAGTGAGATTATGCTCCACATCTGTTTTGCACTGCTCCACTGCATTTTTCTGTTGTTGTAGCCCCTGCCAATCCTCTTCGTCCATAAGCTTATGACTACTTTGAACCGCTTCAAGCTGTTTGATGCGTACTTTCTGTTCTCGGTGCTTTTCAAACACGCGACGAGAAATATCTGCATAGACTTCAGTGCCTGTCAGCTCTTCCAGTAGTTCAGCCCGTTCGTCGGTCTTAGCATTTAAAAACGCAGCAAAGCCCCCCTGAGCCAACATCATGGAACGGGTAAAGCGGGCAAAATCAAGTCCAGTAATGTCTGCTATTTGAGCCTGCTTCTGGGCAATTTTATCCGCTAGCACTTCACCATCACTGACACTTAAACTGCACTGAATCGGTTGTAAGTTACCATCTGGTTTATTACGGGCACGCTTTTGCTCCCAAGAGGAGACATAACGTTTTCCTTTAACTTCGAAGACCACTTCCGCAGAGCAGTAACCAGTATGTCGGGTCATCACCTCGTTGTCAGACTGTGAGACACTCACACGAGGGGTCTGATGGTAAAGTGCCAAGCAAATCGCATCCAATAACGTGGATTTCCCTGCCCCCGTCGGCCCTGTAATAGCAAAAATCCCAGCATCCTTAAAAGGCTCTGCCTCAAAGTCAATAAACCACTTTCCCTTCAATGAATTCAGGTTTTCAAAGCGCAATGAGCAAATTTTCATGACGGTTGTTCCTGTTCATTTACGATCTTGGTGAACAGTTGTTTGAGGACATTTGCTCGACTAGGCTCTATCTCTTTTTCGAGCAACAATCGATCAAAAACCTCTGTCGGATTGATGTCCTCCAGCGTGGCAGTTTCGCCGTCACCGTCAAATAGCCCCGCTGCTTTACGGGTACGCTGAACTTTAACGATTTCCATGTTGCGCCCTTCACAAAGCTGCGCCAGTTTTTCTTGAAAAGGTCCCAAGTTGATATCTTCATTAACCGTGATGTCTAACCAAATCGCCAAATCTTGCGGTTCATCCAATTGTTCAATCTGCTTGAGAAGCTCATTACGCTCCCCTTTTAACGACTTTAATGGTCGAAAAACAGGGATAGCTAAGCGCTCTGCCACCCTCGTTGCGGTGTCATATATACAAACCGATTTCGGGCTATTAGCTTCATCAAAGCTCATCGGAATGGGGGAGCCTGAATAACGCCAATTGGAGTTCCCCGCAACCGGCATGGGCTTATGGATGTGCCCTAGAGCCAAATAATCAAACTCTGGTAGCAAGCTTGGGGATAAGGCTTCCAGTGAACCAACATAAATATCCCGTACCGACTCCGTTTTCTCACCACCGACCATGGTGAGATGCCCGGTGCCTATAATGGGCACATCTGCTGATATGGATTTAGCGTAATCAAATTGCTGCTGATAATAGCGCTTAATTTGCTCGGCCAATTGCAGCTGTTTATCGGCTCCGGACTGCCCCATTTCATAGCGAACCATGTCTCGAGCTCGCAAAAATGGGATGGCACATACCAGTGCGGCAAGAGTTCCGTCTTGATTCTTTAGTTCTAGCACGGCGTCACTAGCGTTATCCCATGCGGGCTGTGTCACAACGTAGGCTTTTAACTTGGCAAGCAGGTTTTTACTTTCATTCAACACACTGACCGAATCATGATTACCCGCCACCACAATAAATTGGCAATCTAGCTTATTCAGCTGCACCACACAGTCATGATAAAGCTCACGGGCATAGCTGGGAGGCGTTGATGTATCAAATACATCACCGGCTAGAACAACAGCCTCAATACCTTGTTCAACGACGGTTGCAGACAACCAATTTATGAAAAGCCGATGCTCATCTAATCGACTTTTCCCCATAACGCTCTGGCCTAGGTGCCAGTCAGAAGTGTGTAAGATTTTCATTAATTAGAATGTGTCATAAAAGTAAATTCTGCTACACGACAACGACTTGATGTTAACCATTGCTCTAGTGCTTCCAAGGAAGCAGGCTGATCATTCAGCACTAACGCTTTGTCAAAACGCTGGAAGGATAACGCCGAAGGTGTGCTATTCAATTCGATAGGGGCAATTGGACAGTTTTGCTCAAAGCCTGCATCTTGCATAACGCGGCTAAAGTTTTCGGCCAGCACCTGATTATCAGCGGAATATAAAATCAAATGAGAGGCCGAAATATCCAGTTGTGCACGCTGCGCACCCTGCTCAATACGAACCTCTGAAAGCTGATCTATCAAACGTGTTGGGAAGTAAAACGTCAATAAGTCACCGGTGATGCTGCAACTGACAGATCGGCCCACTTCATTCTTAAGTTGCCAGCGAAACACGGCCCCCAAAGGTAAGCTTAATGGACAATGCGCCTGCACCTTGCACCATCGATCGGACAGCTGCTCTACTTGATAAGTTGCAAGAGCTACAATAAAGCGCTCTGCAGGTTTAGTCAGTAATTCTAGCGGCTGATTCACGGTAGTTTGGCACGCGAGAAGGGGCTGCCCGTGGACTTGATATAACCTACAACTACCACATGCCCCCGCCAAACAACTGTGCGGTATGATGGCCCCAAGCTGTAACAAAGAAGCCAAAAGATTTTCGCCATTAGGCACCCGATAAGAATGCCCATCCAAACTTATCGTGCACTTCCCATTCATGCTGGATTCACTTTTGGAGTCTGCTCCAACAGGGTCACAAGAATTTGCCAAAACTCCGCTACCGAACTAATTTCCATACGTTCAGAGGGAGAATGAGCACCGCGAATATTCGGACCAAAAGATATCATTTCCATACCAGGATATTTGGCGCCAATAATACCGCACTCAAGACCAGCATGTATGACTTTTACTTGAGGGGTGAAACCCATTACTTCATTATGGACGGCGTCGAACTGCTGTAATAATGTCGACTCAGGCTCTGGTTTCCAACCTGGGTAGCCGTTCTCCAATCGGACGTCGCAGTCAATCAAAGTAAATGGCGCTTTGGCAACGCTGGCAAGAAATTGCGTTTGGCTATCCACTAACGAGCGCACTAATAAACATGCAGAGAACGACAACGAATCATTGTCCTCTTGCAGACGAACCACACCAAGATTACAAGACGTTTCCACAACATCTGCTAGGCTTGGCGACATACGATGCACGCCATTGGGCGCACTCAGCAAAGCGGACAGTAGATTCACTTGTGCCATGCTCGATAGATGAGCGCTGTTAGTAGCAGACGCCAAATTAATGGTGAGATTAGGATCAATATCAACAAACTCTGATTGAATCACTTGTGTTTGCTCTGCCAGCCATCGCTGCAACAAGGGCTGATCTGCTGAAGCAATTTGTAGAGTGGCTGTAGCATCGCGAGCAATGGCATTACGTAATGTACCACCGACCAACTCCGATAGGCCAAATTCGATTTCTGACGTGAGTTCATGTAATAAACGCACCAGCAAAACATTGGCATTAGCCAAGCCTTTATTGATATCGAGACCAGAATGCCCACCCTTTAATCCAGTAATGGTGAGACGTACAGCACTGTCAAATTTATCATTTAACTCAGAGGTGAAACGATGACTGACATTAATGTCCATCCCGCCGGCACAGCCAATGTACACATCACCACGATCTTCAGAGTCCAGATTCAACATTCGTTTACCATTTAGAATGCCTTCTTCTAATTGTGCCGCACCACGCAAACTGGTTTCTTCTTCAATCGTAAACACCGCTTCAAGTGGACCATGAGCAATATCTTGGCTTTCTAAAACTGCAAGTATGGCAGCGACACCAATACCGTTATCCGCGCCCAGGGTTGTACCTTTCGCATGCACCCAGCCGTCTTGCTCGTAGGTTTGGATTGGATCAGTTTCAAAATTATGAGTCGAATCCGCCTCTCTCTGCGCCACCATATCGAGGTGGCCTTGCAACACCACAGTTTCTCGATCTTCCATACCAGCGCTGGCAGCTTTGTAGATGATCAAATTGCCAGCGGGATCGACATAGGCTTTCATGCCGAGCTGCTCAGCCCAATTAAACAAATAGTCACGTATTGCCTTCTCATGAAAGGACGGGCGCGGGGTATCGCACAATACTCGAAACTGCCTCCAAATCGCTTGTGGCGTCAGAGACTCTAACCATTGGTTCATGTTTTATTCTCCAAAAAAATAAGCCGTTTAATAGAGTATTAAACGGCTTATAGACTGTATGATTTGCTTAACGCTTTTTCAACGATCCAGCGGAAAAGGTGACAAACTCCTCCGCACTGGTAGGATGCACCCCTACCGTTGAGTCAAAATGCGCTTTGGTCGCACCCGCTTTAATAGCGATCCCCAATCCTTGGATAATTTCACCAGCATAGTCACCGACCATGTGTGCACCCAATACCTTATCCGTTGCGCGATCCACAATTAATTTCATAAAGGTACGCTCTTGGGCGCCCGATAGGGTGTGTTTCATCGCGCGAAAGTCGGTTTGATAAACATCAATATCATAGCCACGCTTTTCAGCATCTTGCTCAGACAATCCTACTGTACCAATCGCTGGTTGTGAAAACACAGCGGTAGGAATGTTGTCGTAATCAAAGTTTGGCTCAATACCATCAAACCAATAACCAATCAACGCCATCGCTTCTTTAATCGCCACAGGGGTCAATTGCACACGATCCGTCACATCGCCGATAGCATAAACCGATTCGACACTACTTTGATAACGATTATTTACTACAATCGCACCACTTTTGGTGGTTTCAATGCCTACTTTATTTAGGTTCAACGACGTCGTATTTGGCACTCGACCAGTGGCATAAAGCACTGCATCAAACATCAATGTACGACCATCTTTCAGTGTGACTTTCTTTTGATCCCCTGCCACTTCGATTCGCTCAACATCGCTGTTTAGCTCAACGTTCACACCAATACGCGAGTATTCGTTAGAAGCAAAATCACGCACATCCTCATCGAAACCACGCAATAATTTGTCACCACGATACATAAGCGTGGTTTCAACACCCAGACCGTTACAGATACCAGCGAACTCTACGGCAATGTAGCCGCCACCAACCACCAAGATGGTTTTAGGTAGTTCCTCAAGAAAAAACATATCGTCTGAAACCAATACCAAATCATTACCAGGGAAGTCCGGTACGAATGGCTTGGCACCAACGGCAACTAAAATACGCTCAGCGGTGATTAATTCCTCACCTACTTTAACCGTATGAGCATCCACTAATTCGCCGTAGCCCTTATGAATAGTGACTCCTGGATTCTCTAAAAGGTTTTTATAAATACCATTAAGACGCTCGATCTCCTGAGTTTTATTGTCGCGCAAAGTTGCCCAATTAAAAGTAGGTTTGGCGAACTCCCAGCCATAACCTTTAGCCTGATCAACCACATGACTGTATTCTGAGCCATAAACAAACAGTTTTTTAGGAACACAACCAATATTTACACAAGTGCCGCCCAACGCTTGCGATTCTGCTACACCTACTTTGAAACCTTTTGACGCCGCAACACGGCTAGCACGAACACCGCCGGAACCTGCACCAATAACGAATAAGTCATACTGATAGTTCATAACAAGAGCCTTTTAAAATAGTTATCAAAACAATTGGGGTAAGAATGTATTTTTCAATGCAGTTTTCCTGAATAGCTATTCAAGAAAACTAAAGACAGATATTGTCAATACGACTTTAATCTGTAACTATTTGCTAAACTTCACATCAGGTCAGGAATAAAACACAGCATGAAAGTAGTCTCCTTTAACATCAACGGCTTAAGAGCTCGCCCTCATCAGATTGAGGCGCTGGTCAATACTCAGCAACCCGATGTCATTGGACTACAAGAAATCAAAGTTCATGATGATGCGTTTCCCCATGAAATACCCGAATCCATTGGTTATCACGCCTACTATTATGGTCAAAAATCTCACTATGGTGTGGCCATTTTCAGTAAAGCACCCGCAGTAAAAGTAGAATACGGCTTCCCAAATGACGACGCGGATGCTCAACGCCGTATGATTATTGCCACTTTTGAAACCGAGAACGGTCCGCTAAAGGTTATCAACGGCTACTTTCCTCAAGGTGAAAACCGTGATCATGAGACTAAATTCCCAGCAAAGCGTAAATTCTATCAAGATTTAATGGATTACCTTGAAAAAGAGCCAAAGGACGCGCAAGTTGTCGTTATGGGCGACTTTAATATTTCGCCACAAGATTTAGATATTGGTATTGGTGAGCAAAACGCTAAGCGTTGGTTGCGTACCGGAAAATGCAGCTTCTTACCCGAAGAGCGTGAGTGGTTTGAGCGTCTTTTGGCTTGGGGATTAACCGACACTTATCGATATCAACACCCAACATCTAATGAATTGTTTAGCTGGTTTGATTATCGCTCTAAAGGCTTTGACGATACGCCAAAACGTGGCTTACGCATTGACGGCATCCTAGCCAGCGCACCATTAATCGAGCGCCTAAATCAAACAGGCATTGATTACCATATACGCGGTTTGGAAAAACCATCTGACCATGCACCAGTATGGGCACAGTTTAACTTTTAGTAGATCGTTTATTGATCAATGTAAAACAATTGAGGGTAGACATCCAAGAGCGAACTTTTTACGCCTCATACCCTCAACTTTATCCACAGATGAAGTGGATTATTTATTTTTAAATGCGTATTTGATATAAACTGATACTGATTATCACTATACTAATAACTAGCAAATCGAACGACACCATGCCTAAAGAATTAACTATCTCAGAAATGTTAGAACGCGCAAACGAAGCCTCCGGCTTCCTTAAGGCGTTAAGCAATGAAAACCGACTGATCATTCTTTGCAACCTACTTCAAGGCGAACTTTCCGTAGGAGCATTGAACGAGAAAGTACTTCTTAGCCAATCTGCGCTATCGCAGCACCTAGCGGTTCTACGCAAAGATGGGTTAGTGACTACACGTAGGGATTCACAAACCATCTTTTACTCAATTGGAGATAGTCGAGTAAAAGAGCTGATCCAGAAACTTCACGACCTTTTCTGCACTTAAATTCGCTTTAATCAGAACAGTTGAAAAAGTTTGTCATTTTACTGGCAACCCATTTCGGTTGCTCAAGCGGTAACATATGGCCGCTTTGAGCAACAACATTTACGGACACATTATCAAACTGGGCCAGTTGATTTAATGACTCAGCAGTAACGAACTGATCCGCCAGTCCAGCTAAAACCAACCATTTGCAGCCACTCCGTGCAATCGCTGTCGTATTGTTTTGGCGTTCAATCGTCGCTTGTAATTGCGCAACAAATGCCTCTTGTCCAAGAGCCTTATCCATTGCCACAATTTTCTCTACAAGCCGATCATTCTGAGCATTGATGGGAGCCAACATTGCTTTCGCCTTCTTTATCGGAATCCCTCGATAACCCACCTGCGACACCCATTGTAGGGCCTGTAAACGCTGCTGTTTTTCATTTTCAGGTAACGCACCAGCACTATTTGAAAGCACTATGGCGGCATTAATCCGCTCTGGCGCAACTCGAGCGATTTCGCTTAATAAATACCCACCCAAAGAAAAGCCGAGCAAGTTCACTGGCGTAGAGGGCAACTGCTTTAGAATACCCGACACCATTTCTGCAATACTCCCTTGATCTGGAATTACCACATGCTTAATGCTCATATGATCCGGAAGATAAGACATCACATCTTGCCAAAGCACCTCATTACACATAGTGCCTGGCACACAATATACATTGGTCATTACTTTTCTGGCTCTCTAAATTCAAAAGGCCCTTTGCGAACTCTAACAAAGCTTGCAAAACGAGGCAGCCCTGATGAGGTCAGTCCTTGATAACGAAAGGTAATATACTCTCCAACTTGCGGAGGATTCGATCTTTCTAAATCCGAGAAGCCTGTCCCTATTTTAAATTGTCGGCCGTTCGCCAATTCAACTAATAAGGCGCCCATCATCCCTTTATACTTACCGCTTCCGACAGCATGACCAATCACTTTCGCTTCAGCGTCTTGGAAGGGCTTAAGCTTTAACAAGGCATCACTTCTACCATCTTTCAACAGGGCGTCCTTGCGGTGCAACATCAAACCCTCTCCGCCCGCATTCGTCACATCGTCCAATAAGCGATAAAGCGCTTCTGAGCCTTCCAATCTAAGCTGCTCTATCCCCTTGATAAAAATATTATTGGTTTGTCTTATCAGAGTCAGATAGGATGCCGCACGCTGCTCAAAAACATCCGTATAATTTGGTGCATCAAAGACCATATATTGAATTTCACGCCATTGCATTTCATTTGGCTCACTATCCAAAACAGTATTTTGAACAAAGCCAAAACGCCCTCTTCCTGCCCACAGTTCACCATCAAGCCATACTTCAGGCCAGCCATCGGTAAACCATACGGGGGCAGAAATTGGATTTCCTTGTCTGGTTGTCAGCTGTTGGCCATCCCAAATCGCTCGAATACCATCGAGTTTTTCGCTTACCAAATAGTCAGATACATTCTCGTCAGCATAGACAGTCGCGAGCTGTACCGACTGAGCTTGACTCACTAGAGATGCTATTAATAACGCTGTAGATACAGCGGTAGAAACCATAATACGCATAAGACCTCCATGTCTTTGCTTTAAAAACAAAAAAAGCCCAAGCAAAATGCTTGGGCTTCTATGATATCGCTAATTAGTTCGACATTTGAACAATCAGCTTATTCATACGCGATACAAACGTTGCAGGGTCATCCAATTGACCGCCTTCTGCTAGGGTCGCCTGTTCGTATAATAACCAAGCCATGTCTGCAAAACGTTCTTCATCAGATTCTGCATCCATCTTCTGAACGATCGGGTGATCAGGGTTCACTTCCAATGATGGCTTAGATTCAGGCAATTGTTGGCCCGCTTGTTCCAACAAACGACGCATTTGTAGACCCATATCAAACTCACCAACCACCAAACACGCTGGTGAGTTCGTTAGACGGTCGGTACTGTTAACCGAAGTCACTTTTTCCTCTAGTACAGACTTCATGCGATCCAGCAATGGTTTGATTTGCTCAGCCTTTTGCTCTTTCTCTTTCTTCTGCTCTTCCGACTCTTCGACCTCAATATCAAGCTTGCCCTTCGTTACGTCTTGGAATGACTTGCCGTCAAACTCACGTAGGGAAGACATCATCCACTCGTCAATACGATCACTTAGCAGCAACACTTCATAGCCTTTTTTACGCAATACTTCTAAATGCGGGCTGTTTTTCGCTGTATTGTGATTTTCAGCGTAGATGTAGTAGATCTTATCTTGACCTTCAGGCATACGCTCAACGTAGTCTTTTAACGACTCAGTTTGCGCAGACTTGTCAGTATGCGTAGTACTAAAACGAAGCAGCTCGGCAATCTTGTCTTTGTTACCAAAGTCATCCGCTGGACCTTCTTTTAGTACGTTACCGAATTGATCCCAGAATTTCTGGTATGTTTCAGCATCGTTTTTCGCCATTTTCGACAACATGTCCAATACACGTTTTGTCAAAGCAGAACGCATTGAGTCTACCGCGTTATCATTTTGCAGGATTTCACGAGAAACGTTCAAAGACAGATCGTTTGAATCAATGACACCTTTTACAAAGCGCATATAAGGTGGCAAAAATGCTTCCGCGTCATCCATGATGAAGACACGCTGAACGTAAAGTTTCAAGCCGCGTAGCATGTCTCGGTTCCAAAGATCCTGAGGTGCTTTCGCTGGAATGTAAAGCAAGCTAGTGTACTCAAGCTTACCCTCGACCTTGTTATGCGACCACTTCAACGGATCTTGGTAGTCATGAGACACATGCTTGTAGAACTCTTTGTACTCTTCGTCACTGACTTCACTACGAGGACGAGTCCAAAGAGCTTTAGCTGAGTTTACCGCTTCCCAAGTTGGCTCAGAATCATCAGCCTCTTTGACATTACCTTCTTCGTCGTATGAAGGCATTGGCACTTTTAGCATTTCAACCGGAATCGAAATATGATCAGAGTACTTAGAAACAAGTGAACGTAGACGCCAGTTGTCCGCGAACTCTTTACCTTCCTCTTTTAGATGAAGAGTAATACGTGTGCCACGGGTATCTTTATCGATAGCTTCGATAGTGAAATCGCCAGTACCTTCAGATTCCCAACGAACTGCTTCATCACTGCCCGCGCGACGTGTATCAACAGTAACCTTGTCAGCAACAATAAATGCTGAATAGAAGCCGACACCAAATTGACCAATCAATTGGCTGTCTTTTTTCTGGTCACCACTTAGTTGCTCTAGAAAATGAGCGGTTCCCGATTTTGCAATCGTACCTAGGTTTGAGATCGCCTCTTCACGACTCATACCAATACCATTGTCATCGATTGTGATAGTACCAGCGTTCGCATCAAAACCAATGCGTACGCGCAAGTTTGGATCGTCAGACAAAAGATCCGCGTTAGATACGGCTTCAAAACGTAGTTTATCTACGGCATCTGATGCGTTCGAGATCAACTCACGTAGAAAGATTTCTTTGTTTGAGTACAAAGAATGGATCATTAAATGAAGCAATTGCTTTACTTCAGTCTGAAATCCTAAGGTTTCTTTTTGAGTTTCAGTTGTCATGTTTCCCCATGCTCCTTCGTTTACAACACACGCGCAAACGCGCATAACTTGATGATGTTTAACGATATGGAGGCATGGAAAAATAATTCAAGGCAGAAAAATTAGCGTTTATGAATAATTGTAAAACCATCACCGATTGGTAGAAGGCTGGAATCGACTTCTGAATCTTGATGAACTCGATCATTTAACGCACGAACGATACGTGTATCTTTGTCATCAAACGCCTCATCCGCGACATTGCCCCACCACAGGGTGTTATCAATCACCATACAGCCACCTGAGCGTAGCAGTTGCTTACCCATGTCATAGTAAGCCAGCAGATTGGCTTTATCGGCATCGACAAAAATAAAATCAAAAGTACCGATCTCATCAATAAGCAGCGCTGCCATGGACGCTTTGGCATCACAACAACGCGTTTCAACTTGCTCTGCAAGTCCTGCCATTTCAATGTGCTTATTGGCGATATCAAGCCACATTTGCTTTTTATCAAACGCCAGTAGCTTAGCGTCTTTAGCAAGCTTCAACCCCATAGAAATAGTGCTGTAGCCAGTAAACACACCGATTTCTAAAACTTTTTTTGGCTTCTGTAGGGCAATCAACAAACCAAGGAATTGCCCCACTTCTGGGGAAAGCGCCATACGCGCCATATGATATTGCGCTGTCTCACGACGCAGCGCTTCAAGCACCTCATGCTCGTTGACGGAGTGCTTAATCAGATATTCGTATAAACGATCATCCACCTGTACCGTACGGTTTATAGGTGGATTGTCATCGGAGACTTGTTTCGGAAAATTAGGAAGCATGGGATTTAATTACCAGTCCACGACTTAAAGTTTTAAAGGTTTTTGAACGGAATTCGCGACGATACAAGACAGCGACTACCATCAAGCTAGCGGCCATACAAAAATAAGGATCAAGGAACCAAGCAGAAAATGCCATGGCAAAATAGTAGGCACGCAAACCGTAGTTGAACTGGTTAGCGGCCAAACTACACACTTTGGCCATATGCATAGCATACAATTCACGCTCACTTTCCTCGACACCACGCTCGGTGGCCAAGGGGGCACTGCCCACCAACACTGAGCAAAAGTTGTACTGACGTACAGACCAAGTAAAGGTAAAAAAGGCATACACAAAAATCACCACCAAAACGATGATTTTCAACTCCCATTCAGTTTGGCTCATTGGCGCCAAAAAGTAGAAGTCATTAATAATGCCCATAGCTTGCTCCGAATAGCTAAAGGCGGTAAACAGTCCGGCAATGATTAGCAAACTACTGGACGCAAAAAACAGACTGCTTCGTTCTAAATTCGCCATGACCGACGCATCAGCAATGCGGTTGTCTCGACGTAAAAGGCGCGACATCCACGCCAAGCGAAACTGATGGAGAACACTTACTAAACAGGTACGGCGCTTAGAATTATATTGGGCATAGAACGCATACCCCCACCAGCAGCCAAAAAATATCGCCAGAGTAACCACATTGACCGGATCAAAAATTTGCACGAGTGGATTGGTGTCCATATAAGTGTTAAGGCCTTTTAAAAAATAGGAAAAGAATCTTGCGCACATTATATCTAAGTTTGGTCGAATCCCCTCGTTCATTTAATCTATTTTTTCAGATTTCGTAATTAATAAGAAACGGTTTAATTAATTCATGTAGATATTGAAATAAAATCAGTTAAACAAGAAAAGAAGAAATTGACTATTGTCAATCTTCTGAGTTTCAGGCTATTCTGAAATTGTTGTTTAATCAAAGGCGCTTCATATGATTCATACGTTGCTGGTTACATTGCTGATTCCACTGATTATGCTGTTTAGCGTCAGTGTTAAGGCTGTAGATAGCACAGAGCACAGCCTGCTCAAGGGAGGCTTGCTTGAATCCGTCTACGAAGTACCGACCGCAGAAGTGGCACCTGACATTGATCATGCCATAGCGTTTACTAGTCAGAGCGCATCCTGCGAACCAAACCGCAGCAAAATAATTTGGGTCGACGAATCTCACCCTATAAACAACGTTTCTAGTTGGTTCTGTCGCGGTCCACCGAAAATATAGTTATTTCCAGTTAGCTTTTTTATTTACTGAAATAATTATTTTTGAGGTACTTCTTATGAAAACTCTTACTTACACTTCGACAAAAGACATCCATAACCTAACTTGGCCTGAAGTTGAACATGATGTTGGCCTGTACACACCAGCTCTTCGTGTTTTCACTGATTTCAAAGATGCCAGCCCACGCTTAATCGAACCCAACGTTCGTGCTGAAGTGCTGGTAGACATCATGAAGAAAGAGCATGTGCGCATGAAAATCGTGGTGGACTCTTTAAATAACTTCCTTGGCGTTGTGAGTTTAGAGGACCTATCCGAAGAAGCGTTTATCAAACACATCGCAAATGGCTATGTTCGTGATGAGTTGCTAGCCATCGACCTAATGCGACCTAAAGAAGACCTTCTTGCTGTTACTTACAAATCACTCAGCAATAGTGACATTGAGTCGCTCATCGTTAGCCAGAAAAGCAATCACCACCAGCACCTTTTAGTGGTTGATGAAGAAACCATGAGTATTCGTGGTCTAGTCTCCGCTAACGATATCGTACGTCAGCTTCAATTAAACATTGACGTTGCCACTTCTACGAGCTTCGCTAAGCTAAATGATGTGCTGGAGCATGAGTACGCTAATAGCAAACGCATCCGCGTTGCTTAACCCCAAGCCCGACAGGTTTAACTTAAAAGGTCAGCACTAGCTGACCTTTTTTTGCACCCAGTAATAGTACAAGTCGCCTTGCTGCTCTTGCTTCACTAATGGATGACCTAAAAAGTTACAGAATTTAGGTATATCGCGCTCAGTTGAAGGGTCTGTCGCAATTATTTTAACCACTTCGCCAGGTGACATCTTACGAACCACCCCATGTAGCATCATCACAGGTTCAGGACAGTAAAGCCCTTGCGTATCTAAAACTTTGTCATGGTCAGACAAACTACTACCCTCTTTCATAAAATTAATTTCAAGCCCGTTAAAAATGCCTTGATATGTCCCGATAGACATTCCATCACCTGATCTGGCGACTTATTATAACGTTTAAGCACATGAAAATCGTGATCAGCACCCTCAATCCACTGGATATCAATATTGCTTGGCAACTGCTGTTGACTCACCCAGACACGATCACCTAAGGCATCTCGTGTTCCTTGGAGAATCAGATATGGAACATTTTCACTGCTAGCCAAGTTAATTAAGCGATGTTTCTCTGGCTTCTTGGCAGGATAAAAAGGGAAACCAAGCGCTATGCAGGCCTTCACATTATGAGTTTGACAAAGCTCAGCAATGATACGACTCCCCATCGACTTACCCAGCAAAATCATCGGTTCATTCCGATCCAAAGAAGCTGCGACTTCTTCGACCAACTTAGGCAGTCTCGGTGGTGGACGTTTTGTCCCCGTATGCTCCATATCCTTCATGTATTCAAGGGTAATGGGCTCAATCTGGATGTTCAAATCCGCCTCTAGGCAGGCTTTAAATCGGGTTAGAAAATCACTCTGATGCCCAGCACCAGAACCGTGAAGTAGATAAAGTTTCATCATATCGTTTGAAAACGTTGCTCTGTGACAAGGAATATCCACAAAGCAAGCTATGTTCCTATTCTTTAAAATGTGAAAAGACTTAGAATCAATTTTGCTAGTTTACCGCTGTTGGAATTAGAAGGAAGGTCCGACTGCTCCGTTCGTTTGTTTCGAAGTATCGACACCCGCCTTTCCAATAAAAACAGCATTATCTTTAACAAGATCTATCACTCAACGTGGTTTGTGGAAGAAACTATGAGCACAGCTTTTGATCACCCAACATACAACTATCGAGTGGTGCGCGCATTCACCATTATGACGGTGGTATGGGGCGTAGTAGGCATGGCTATCGGCGTATTAATTGCGTCACAATTGGTATGGCCAGACCTACTCGCTAACATACCTTACCTTCACTTTGGACGTTTACGCCCACTTCACACTAACGCAGTCATCTTCGGTTTCGGGGGTTCTGCCTTGTTTGCAACGTCGTACTATGTTGTACAACGTACCACACAAGCAAGACTCTTTTCTGACGTTTTAGCAGGATTCACCTTCTGGGGCTGGCAAATTATCATTGTTGCCGCAGCCATCACACTACCGCTTGGTTACACTCAAACGAAAGAGTACGCCGAGTTAGAGTGGCCAATTGATATTATGATCACATTGGTTTGGGTGGCATATGCAGTGAACTTCTTTGGGACTATTGCCAAGCGTAAGATGAAACACATCTACGTGGCAAACTGGTTCTTCGGAGCGTTCATCATCACCGTTGCCGTGCTACATATCGGTAACAGTGCCGTCGTACCTGTGGGAGCATTAAAATCCTACTCCGTTTACTCAGGTGCAGCCGATGCTATGGTGCAATGGTGGTACGGTCATAATGCTGTAGGTTTCTTCCTAACGGCAGGCTTCCTAGGCATGATGTATTACTTCGTACCTAAGCAAGCTGGTCGTCCTGTGTTCTCGTACCGTCTCTCAATCGTCCACTTCTGGGCGTTGATTTCACTGTACATTTGGGCTGGCCCTCACCATCTACACTACACTGCACTGCCTAACTGGACTCAAAGCTTAGGCATGGTAATGTCGCTGATCCTTCTAGCACCATCTTGGGGCGGTATGATCAACGGTGTTATGACGCTATCAGGTGCTTGGCACAAACTTCGCCATGACCCAATCCTACGCTTCCTAGTGGTGTCATTGTCTTTCTATGGTATGTCTACCTTCGAAGGCCCAATGATGTCTATTAAGACAGTGAACGCTTTGTCTCACTATACTGACTGGACAATTGGTCACGTACACGCAGGCGCTCTAGGCTGGGTAGCGATGGTAAGTATCGGTTCTGTATACCACCTACTGCCTGCAGTTCTTGGTTTAAAACCAGGTGCCATGTACTCAACTCGCTTGATCAACGTTCACTTCTGGCTAGCAACGATTGGTACGGTACTATACATCGCATCAATGTGGGTGAACGGTATCATGCAAGGTCTAATGTGGCGTGCATTTAACAATGACGGCTCATTGACTTACAGCTTCGTAGAAGCGGTTGATGCAAGTTACCCAGGCTGGTTTGTTCGTGTTCTAGGTGGCGGCGTGTTCCTACTTGGTATGCTGCTAATGTCTTACAACACTTACATGACAGTGCGTTCGGCAAAAGGCCAAGAAACTGAAGCTTTCAACGCCGATACTCAAACAGCATAGGGGTTTAACACATGCGCCATGAAGTAATTGAAAAAAATATGGGGCTCATGATCATCCTTATCGTCGTTGCGATCAGCTTCGGCGCTTTGGTTGAGATCATCCCTCTATTCTTTATGAAACAAACCACTCAGCCAGTAGAGAATCTACAACCTCTAACAGCGCTTGAGTTAGAAGGTCGTGATATCTACCAGCGTGAAGGCTGCCTAAGCTGTCACACACAGATGATTCGTCCTTTCCGTGCAGAAACGGAGCGTTATGGACCATACAGCGTTGCTGGCGAGTCTGTTTACGATCACCCATTCCTATGGGGATCTAAACGTACTGGCCCTGACCTAGCTCGTGTTGGTCAGCGTTACAGCGACGAGTGGCACCGCGCTCACTTGTACAACCCACGCGACGTAGTACCAGAATCAAATATGCCAAGCTTCCCTTGGTTATTTGAAAACAAAATTGATGGCAATGACACTGCCAACAAGATGACGGCACTGCGTATTGTTGGCGTACCTTACACTGATGAGCAAATCGCATCAGCGAAATCAGAAGTACGTGGCAAACGTGAAATCGACGCTCTCGTTGCTTACCTGCAACAATTGGGCACAGTGATCGAACGATAGGGTCATAACATGGACATTAATACGCTAAGAGCACTTGCTACTCCGATTGCATTTATTGCTTTCATCGGAATCATTGTCTGGACATTCAGTAAAGGCCGTAAAGGTGGTTTCGATGAAGCTGCTAACCTTCCTTTCGCAGATGACGACGATGATGTAAGTGTCGCGCAGCGCGAGTCATCCGTGGAGAAGAAGACAAATGAATGAATTAAGTTCTTTTTGGAGCGGCTGGGTCATTGTGATCTCGCTGGGCTCTATTTTGGGAAGCTTCTTGTTGTTAACCATTGTTCGTAAAGGGCAACGCTTTAACTCAGAAACTACTCAAACAGTTGGCCATGAATTTGATGGCATCGAAGAGTATGACAACCCTCTACCACGTTGGTGGTACTGGATGTACGTTCTAACCGTTGTGTTTGCACTAGGTTATCTAGCGCTTTACCCAGGACTAGGCAACTTCAAGGGCATGCTGGGATGGTCTCAAGAATCTGCTTATGACCGTGAGGTTGCTAAAGCTGAGGCCGAGTTCGGTCCTATGTTTGCGCAATTCTCGCAAACGCCGATCGAGGAGCTAGCTCAAAACGATCAAGCAATGCGTATCGGTCAACGTTTGTTTGCCAACAACTGTGCTCAATGTCACGGCTCAGCGGCAACAGGTGGCTATGGCTTCCCCAACCTTACTGATAACGATTGGTTGTACGGTGGCGATGCAGCGGCCATTTCTCAAACCATTCTGAATGGCCGTATGGCCGCCATGCCTGCATGGGGTCCAATGCTGGGTGAAGATGGCGTACATAACGTAGCGCAATATGTACTGAGCCTTTCAGGTCGTGAAACAGACGCTCAAGCGGCACAGCAAGGCCAACAAGTGTATGCAACGAACTGTATCGCTTGTCATGGTGCAGAAGGTAAAGGTAACCACCTATTCGGTGCACCAAACCTAACTGACAACATCTGGTTATACGGCGGTAGCGAGCAACAAGTCATGCAAACTATTCGTAACGGTCGTAACGGTCAGATGCCAGCTTGGGAAGGCATCCTAGGCAAAGACAAAGCGCACGTCGTGGCAGGCTATGTCTACAGCCTATCAAATCAGTAATTCTCTGATGTGTATCAAAAGGGTGTGACCGAAAGGCACACCCTTTTTTTATTAAAAATTGTAATATTAGACAGTACTTAAACGAGCCTGTTGAACGTTAAGGAATGCAGCATGAGCGAGAAAATACCTGTTCAGAATGTCGAGCCAGAAACGGTTGAATTCGACCTATACGAAAAGCGCAAAAAAATTTACACCCGTGCCGTTTCAGGTTTTTTTCAGAAGATCCGAACCCGCGCTCTGTGGATATTAATGCTTGGCTACTTCTTAACGCCCTGGTTCAACTGGCACGATCGACAAGGCGTACTATTTGATTTGCCTGCTCGTCAGTTTCATATCTTTGGCATCACTTTCTTCCCGCAAGACTTTTTCTTACTGGCATGGGTGCTGATCATTTGTGCCTTTGGTCTATTCTTTGTCACCACGCTTTTTGGCCGTGTTTGGTGTGGCTACACCTGTCCGCAAACTGTTTGGACCATGGTATTTATGTGGATTGAGGAAAAAACCGAAGGTTCACGTAATGCTCGCATGAAGCTTGACAAGGAGCCCATGTCGAAAAGTAAATTCATCAAAAAATTTAACAAGCATAGCTTGTGGATTCTATTTGGCTGGCTAACAGGCTTAACTTTCGTTGGCTACTTTACCCCTGTACGTGAGCTTGTGGTCGACCTATTTACTTTCCAAGCCCACCCCTGGGCCTACTTCTGGGTAGCATTTTTTACTGGCGCCACATACCTCTTTGCAGGTTGGATGCGTGAACAAGTCTGTACTTACATGTGTCCTTATGCTCGCTTCCAAGCGGTTATGTTTGACCCTGATACAATGGTAATTTCTTACGATTATAACCGCGGAGAAAAGCGCGGCCCACGTAAACGTAGCGCCGATCCAAAAGAACAAGGGCTAGGTGACTGTATTGACTGTAACCTATGTGTACACGTTTGCCCTGCCGGAATCGATATTCGTGACGGATTACAATACCAATGCATTGGTTGTGCCTTATGTGTCGATGCTTGTGATTCAATTATGGACAAGATGGGCTATGAGCGCGGTTTAGTCAGCTACACAACTGAGCGTCGTTTGGAAGGGAAAACCTCTCACATTATGCGCCCAAAAGCCATTGGCTATGCTATGTGTATGTTAGTCGTGGTGACCGCCTTCTTGTATTTTGCTGGTGATCGCGAGGCGCTTGGCTTAGATGTTATTCGTGACCGAAACCGCTTATTCAACACCACCCCGAGCGGCATGATTGAGAACATCTACACCATCAAGGTCATTAACATGGATCAAGCAGCCCATGATTTTGAGATTTCTGTTTCAGGCCTAGACAACATGAATATGATCGGCCGTAAAAACGTTAAGGTAAATGCGGGAGAGGTACGTACCGTGCCCTTCTCCATTCAAGTACCACCTACAGCACTAAATGAACAGCGCAACACAATTTTCTTTAAGGTGGAATCACAAGACCCTAACTATCCTGTTGAAAAGATCACAGAAAGTCGATTTATTGGTCCTGTATCAAAATAATGATCTATAAGCGGTGATAATATCACCGCTTATTCGCTTTTATATTGGAGTACCTTTATGTCAACAGCAGTTGCTAACCAGCCTTGGTACAAGCAGTTTTGGCCTTGGTTTATTATCAGTGTTCCTCTCTCTTCAGTTCTAGTAGCCGTCGTTCAAGTATACGCAGCTCTTAATTCTTCCAGCGATTTAGTAAAAGATGATTACTACAAAGAAGGCTTAGCCATCAACCAAGTCATCACCCAACGTGAAGCAGCCAAGTCAATGGGTATCGAAGCGAACCTCCGCCTTGATAACCTGACAGGCGAACTGTTGCTGAACACCAAAAACGCTACGGCACCTGAACTGACTGCTCTGTTTGCTCATGCAGCCGTTTCCAGTAAAGATTTCACAGTCACTTTTATACAGACCCATCCAAGTGAATACCGCGCTCAGCTCGAAAAACCTCTATCCGGCATTTGGAACGTCTACCTTGAATCCTCTAATGGTTGGCAACTTAATGGCCGTATAAACAGTGACATCCACGACCACCTTAACTTCAATCTATGAGCAGGGTTTGTTTTCACTGCGGGGATCCCATCCCCGCAGGTTTAGACATTGCTAGCGAACTCCAGAACGAGCATCGTGAATTTTGCTGTTTTGGCTGCCAAGCTATAGCAGAGCATATTTGCGGGGCGGATCTCTCCTTTTATTACCAGCGTCGCGATAATGCTAAAGGTACTCGACTTACTGAAGACAACAGCTCAGTATTCGACCTTTTATTAGATAAAGATTTGTACAATCAATATGTTCATCAAGGCACAGACGGGCATACCATACAGCTATCTTTATCAGGTATTACCTGCTCTGCCTGCGCTTGGCTGATTGAAAAGCACTTAAGCAAACAAGCGGGTATTCTCTCAGTACACGTTAACCTAAGCAGCGCTATCGCTACCATTACTTGGGATCCTGATAGCATAAGCATTCAACAGATCGCCAAAGAACTTTTATATATCGGTTATTCATCCCAACCCTACCTACCAGGTGAACAAGACGCCCTGCAAAGCAAAGAAAAAAAGCGGGCCATCATCCGTCTAGGCATTGCTGGCGTCGGTATGATGCAGGTTATGATGAGCGCTATCGCCATGTATGCTGGAGACATGCAAGGCATGGATGACATCTATCGTCAACTTCTTCGTGGAATCAGCTTTATTTTTGCCACCCCAGTGGTGTTGTACGCAGGCCTACCCTTTTATCGCGGTGCTCTACGTGATTTAAAAAATCGCCATTTCACTATGGACTTACCTGTTTCTCTAGGGATTTTACTGGCCTACGCATCCAGTGTGATGGCGCTGTACACTGAAACTGGCCATGTGTACTTTGATTCCGTGACCATGTTTATCTTTTTCTTGCTCATGGGACGCTTTCTAGAAACCGTCGCTCGCTCCTATCACCTAGGTGGACAACAACAAGCTAGTCTAGCCGCCATCAGAGTTCTGCGCGATGACCAACTACAAACCATACCATTGCAGCAACTCATTGTTGGCGATACGGCCATCATTGAGCCGGGGCAAACTTTTCCGGTAGATGGCATTTTACTCAGTGACTTCACCAGCGTTGATGAGTCCAGCCTTACAGGTGAATATTCACCCGTAAGCAAAAAACAGGGTGCGAACATTCATGCGCAAACAGTCAACATTGACCAACAAGCTCACTTACAAGTCACCGAAGTGGGGCAAAACACGAAAGCTGCGGCTATTTCGCGCATTACTGAGAGAGCTTTAAGCGAAAAACCAAAGGTGGCGATCATTGCCGATAAGGTCGCGCACTACTTTGTTATCGCCGTCTTAATCACGGCTTCTTTAACCTATGGTTTTTGGAGTTGGATGGGGGAAGACGAAGCCTACTGGATCATGGTCAGCGTTCTGGTCGTAACATGTCCTTGTGCATTATCCCTTGCTACCCCTGTCGCCCTGACCACAGTTACCAATGCTTTAAAACGGGCCGGATTTCTAATCACTCGCGGCCATGTGATTGAAGCACTAGCGACAACACAGCATATTGTCTTTGATAAAACGGGGACACTAACGTACGGCAGTTTCTCTATTACCCAAGTCGAACTGTACGATTTTAACTACTCGAAGGAGCAAGTACTTGGCATGATCAGTGGCTTGGAGCAGCATTCTAAGCACCCTATCGCAAAAACTTTCCAGCAGTTTGCACCTGCTAAGATCATGAACATTGAAAACCTTGCCAGCCAAGGGGTGAGCGGAGAATATCAAGGAGAACGTTTTTACTTTGGAAATCTAGCCTTACTGGAGTCGATCGGCCTGCCGTTGATTAGTAGTATAAATTCTAGCAAGGCACAGTTAGATCTTTATTTAGCGACTAAGAAACAGATATTTGCAAAAGTCACACTTTGTGATGCATTACGCCCTGAAGCGCAATCAGTGATTGCTTCTTTACGAGAGCAAGGTATCCGTGTCAGTCTGCTTACCGGTGATACACGAGAATCCGCGCAAAGCATTCTTGACCCAGAGTGGTTCGATGATTTTGAAACCCGTTGCTTACCTGATCAAAAATGGAACTGGATAAAAGCTCAATCTGGCAAAAACACGCTGATGATTGGTGACGGTCTTAACGACGTCCCTGCTCTAGCGGGCGCAACAACCTCCCTTGCAATGGGAGCCAGCTCAGACTTAGCCAAACTTCATGCTGATGCAATTTTACTCAGTGAACACCTGAGCACGATTCCAACAGCTTTAAAGGCCGCAAAAAATTGTCACAAAATCATTAAACAGAATTTGATTTGGGCGGCGGGCTACAACGCTACCTTATTGCCATTGGCTATTGCTGGTATGATTCCCCCTTGGGTGGCGGCTATCGGCATGGCCCTTAGCTCATTGATTGTTGTAGTAAATGCCACCAGACTTAACAAACTATAGGAACAAACATGGAAAGCCTATTTTTACTCATCCCAATTGCCGCCATCTTTGTGGTTATCGCCGTCGTTATTTTCATTTGGGCCGTAAAAGGCGATCAATTTGATGACCTAAATCGAGAAGGCGAACGCATACTTTTTGAAGACGATGAAACGGACAATAAGTCGTGATCTCCATCTTTTTTAGTGGCTTTTTGATCGGTTTGGCAGGTGCTGGCCACTGCTTAGGCATGTGTGGTGGTTTGGCTTCTATGCTATCTGTCGGACAAAGTTCGAGCGCTTTCAATATTGTTGCTTACAACTTAGGCCGCATCCTCTCATATGGGTTGTTCACCCTATTATTAGCAAGCACATTGCAGTTTGGTTTATCTGAATATTACAGCGCATTTATGCTGCCATTACGAACTTTTGCGGGCATCTTATTAGTCTTTATGGGCTTATATCTGTGCGGACTGTCACGATTAATTCTTCGCGTTGAATCCATAGGCCGTTATCTATGGCGTTTCATACAACCCACTGCCAAGTCTTTCCTACCGATCAAAAATCCTGCTCAAGCATTAGGCGCAGGTCTAGTATGGGGATGGTTACCCTGTGGACTGGTGTACTCCACCGTACTATGGGCCACTTCGCTTGGCTCCATTTCACTATCAATGGTCGCAATATTTGGCTTTGCTATGGGAACACTGCCGACCATGTTGCTAGCAGGATTCTTTGCCAAACAGCTTAAAAACCTATGGCAACAATTTCACTTAAAGTGGCTTTTTGGTTTTCTGATCATTATTTATGGTTTGTACAGCATCCCTTATTTCAAAAACCTGCTTTCTAACATTGGATAGTACCAACATTTGATCTACATCAGCGAGTAAATCAAAGATACGAGTAAACTCCCATTAGCAATTTTAATAGGAAACGTCGTTATGCTTTGGGACTCCAAACTTATCCAGAAATATAACCTTGCTGGGCCTCGTTATACGTCTTACCCAACTGCGCCACAGTTCACTACCGAGATCAGCAAGATGGAATTGATCGGTAAGATGTTAGAGCCCTCGCGTTCACCGTTAAGCCTGTATTTTCACGTCCCCTTTTGTGCGCATCTTTGCTATTACTGCGCCTGCAATAAGATTGTTACTAAGCAATATGATAAAGGTGCGGAATATGTGGAGTTACTAGGCGAAGAAATGCGCTTGCGCGCCCTTATGATTGATCAATCACGCCCAGTAACACAATTACACTTTGGTGGTGGGACACCCACCTTCTTGAGTGAAGAAAATTTAGCAACGCTGTTCGATAATATCAAAGAGCACTTCAATCTTGTTAACGATGGCTCTCAGGACTACAGCATTGAGATTGATCCGCGTGAAGTTAATCGCTCTAAGTTAGAATTACTAAAAAGCCTCGGCTTTAATCGCGTTAGTCTCGGCATCCAAGATTTCAACGAAGATGTACAAAAAGCCATCCACCGCATACAGTCCTTAGAGCTTGTCACCGAAGTGATGTCGGACGTACGTGAGCTAGATTATCATTCAATTAACTTTGATCTGATTTACGGTTTACCGAAACAGACCCTAGAAGGCTTTAACGAAACCCTAGACAAAGTCATTGCCCTTTCACCAGATCGGATTTCGGTGTTTAACTATGCTCACCTACCACAACGTTTTGCTCCGCAACGACGTATTCTGGAAGAAGACCTGCCAACCCCAGATCAGAAACTGGCATTATTGAAACTAAGCATTGATAAGCTGACCGACGCTGGCTATGTCTACATTGGTATGGACCATTTCGCAAAACCGGATGATTCTCTGACCAAAGCGCAACAAGAAGGTCACCTGCAACGTAATTTCCAAGGCTATACGACGCATGCAGAGACCGATCTCCTAGCGTTTGGTGTATCTGCAATTAGCCAAGTAAGCAATGCTTATTTCCAAAATCATACCGACCTTTCGCTATATCAAAACAGCATCGAAAATGGCCAGCTGGCGATTATGAAAGGCTACATTAGCAGCAATGATGACCGTATTCGTCATGCCGTGATTATGCAGTTACTTTGCCATAACCAACTAAATAGCTCAGCAATTGAGGAACAGTTTGGTATTAATTTTAACGAATACTTTCATTCTGAACTGGATTCTTTAGGCAATCTGCAGGAAGATGGCGTCATAACGGTCTATTATGAAAACGCTAATATTCAAATAAACATTACAGAAGTTGGTCGTTTATTGGTTCGCTGTGTTTGCATGGTGTTTGATAAATACCTCACTTCTAATTCAAATTTCTCAAAAGTTATATAAATGACCCGATCGAGCTCAGGGAGAGTTACTATGGCAATTTCTAATTCCAACAACCGCTTCAGTAGCAAGTTGACTTCACAATGTCAGAACTGCAGCTTAAGCGCTCTTTGTTTGCCAATTGCGTTGGCGGATGAGGACGTAAACCGTTTAGATCAAATTATCGAGCGTAAACGCCCTTTGAAAAAGGGAGAAATCTTATTCCATCAAGGAGAAGAGTTTGATTCTGTTTTCGCTGTACGTACAGGCACATTGAAAACTTACAACATTACTAATTCTGGCGAAGAACAAATCACTGGTTTCTACTGCCCAAGTGAATTGGTAGGATTGAGCGGCATTGATGAAAACCACTACCCTGTTTCCGCAAAGGCACTGGAAACGACTACGGTATGTGAAATTCCATTTTCTCACCTTGAGCAACTATCATCGCAAATCCCTTCTCTTAAGCATCAACTTTTCCGATTGATGAGCCGTAAGATTTGTGACGATCAACAGATGATGGTGCTTTTAGGCAAAAAGAACGCAGATGAAAAAGTGGCGTCTTTCCTATTAAACCTTTCCCATCGATTCAAAAAGCGTGGCTACTCTGCAACGGCCTACCGTTTATCCATGTCTCGCGGAGAAATTGGTAACTACTTAGGTCTTGCCGTTGAAACCGTCAGTCGTGTAATGACTCGTTTCCAAAAGAACGGCTTGATTGATGTGGATGGTAAAGAGATTTCCATTATTAATCTTCCAGAAATGGAGAAACTCGTCGGAGCCGCTGGAGAATGTGCTACCATTGAGCATGTTTAATTAAGCTTTTATTAAGGTTTACCTATGCTATTTGACGACTTTTACTTTAAGTCTTTGATTCGTACCGTTGAAGATTGGCCAAAGCCAGGCATTAGCTTCCGTGACATCACGCCTATTTTTAGCAACCCTAAGGGGATGCGTATGGTGGTGGATGCGTATGTGCATCGTTACATTGACAGTGACATCACACACATTGCTTGTATTGATGCACGCGGTTTCTTGATTGCTTCAGTTTTGGCTTACGAATTGCGCAAACCTTTGGTATTGGTCCGTAAAAAAGGTAAATTACCAGGTAAAACCATTTCACAAGCTTATGACTTAGAATACGGTAGTGCTGAATTAGAAATCCAAGAAGACGCTTTGCACGAAGGTGCACAAGTGCTTCTGTTTGACGATCTGATTGCCACTGGTGGCACTTTAGTTGCTGCAATGAGCTTGTTAAAGCAGCAAGGCGCAACCATCAAAGAAGTGGCGGCAATTATTGATCTTCCTGATCTGGGTGGTAGTGCTAAAATCCAGGAAATGGACATTCCTGTGTTCGCATTATGTGCGTTTGAAGGTGAGTAACTCGCCTTCTCCAGCACAATAAAAAAGGTGGCCGAGGCCACCTTTTTTATTGCTTATCAGCGACACCGTCTTAGAACGTTGTGGAGATACCAATACCGATACTTTTGTTCATGTCAGGATCATCCGAGTAGCGCTCAAGATCCACATGCGTCATACCGTAACGCAAGAATACGCGAGCATTACGCAGGGTACGATATTCGCCGCGAATCTCAGCTTGGTAAACACTGTCGATGTTCTGGAACGACAATACTTTCGGAGCGTAGTACAAAGAACCTAACACGCTGAAACGGTTTGCTTTTGGGAAGGTGTAACGGTAAAAACCGCCAAGAGCCACCGCCATACCAGCATTATCAACGTCATACTCTGTATCAATCGCCAGCAAGCGCGCACCTAAGCCGATTTGGACTGGATAATCTTTCGCAGTATCGATGTCTTCGATGTGGGCACCGATGTAGCCGTATTTACCATCATCAGAATGGTACATACCACCAAGGTCTAAAAAGTATTTGCCTTGGTCCAGACTAAGATCCACTTTCACTGCATCATTGTTTAGGCTGCCTTCGATCGTATCCACCGCATGAGCAGAGAATGATACGGCCGCCCCAAGCACGACTGGTAAAATTTTCTTCATCGACATACTGCTTCCTTTAATGTTAAAGCTCGATAATATTTAAGCGTTTGAATGCGTCTTCCGATTGCTTCAAGCCTTTGAAGTCGAACAGCTCAGTATCCGCTAGATGAGACGGTACCACATTTTGAACTGCCGAGAACATAGTATCCACACGACCCGGGTATTGTTTCTCCCAGTTTTGAAGCATCTCTTTCACAACTTGACGCTGTAGATTCTCCTGAGAGCCACACAGATTGCAAGGGATGATCGGGAAAGACTTTAGTAAAGAATATTCTTCGATATCGGATTCTTTACAGTACGCTAATGGGCGAATTACTACATGCTTGCCATCATCGCTTAGTAGCTTAGGCGGCATAGCCTTCAACTTACCACCGAAAAACATGTTCAAAAACAAGGTTTCCAGAATGTCATCACGGTGGTGCCCCAATGCGATCTTAGTCGCACCAATTTCTTCCGCAAAACCGTAAAGAGAGCCACGACGCAGACGCGAACATAAACCGCACGTCGTTTTGCCCTCTGGCACCACTTCTTTTACAATGCTGTAAGTGTCTTTTTCTAGAATGTGGTAGCTCACACCTACCTGAGACAAGTACTCAGGCAAGATATGCTCAGGAAAGCCTGGTTGCTTTTGGTCAAGGTTGACCGCCACAATTTCAAAACTGATAGGCGCACTACGCTGTAGGTTCATTAAAATATCCAGCATAGTGTAAGAGTCTTTACCACCGGATAAACACACCATCACCTTGTCACCTTCTTCAATCATATTGAAGTCAGCAATCGCTTGACCAGTTAGGCGGCGTAGGCGTTTTTGAAGCTTGTTCAGCTCAAGTTTTTCTTTACGATCGATCTCAGAAGTCATTCTTTATTACCATAAAACAGATGCGCGCTATCTTACTACAACCACTTTCGCGAAGCATCCTATGAACCCGTTCGTTCAAAGGGAATTAAAGGAATTTACTTCTTTTTCAAAAATGTCAGCGGCGCTCGACAGCTACGGCAGATGTACTGAGTGCCCCGCTCTGCACGCCCATGGCGATGCGCCGTGAATTCGTGTGTTTGGCATTGGCACTGATAAAGGAAGGCGTTTCGCGCTTTTGGGACATCAAAATCATGGGTACGATGGGCTTCCACATTAAATAAATGCTCCATCACCGCAATCCATTCTTTGCCATGAGGTCGAACCTTGGCACCAAACACTTGGTGCACGACGATATGCGCCACTTCGTGAGGCACCACATTATCGATAAACTTCTGAGGGTCTTGCTGCAGCATAAAGGTATTAAAGCGCATTTCGTTGCGCTGCATGTAAGCAGTGCCCGCGGTGCGTCCACGCTGCTTAAAATTATAGCTGGGGGGCTTTAATTTAATCTTGAAGTAACGCTCAGCACTGTCTATGCTCTCTTGAATCTTGGCATCAATCTGCTGTGTATATTGACTCAGAGCTAACTTAGTCATGGGACTCCTTGGCTAAGTTTAAGGGCTGAAATAATGATTCCGCATTTAGGCTCGTTAACAGCTCTTTGCTCAACCCTGTAATACGACTTAGAGACGCTAGCGAGCTAGGCTTAGCTTCAAATACTTTATGCAATTGTACATCGGACAAATGCTCCGACACTCGATTTGCCACACTCCAATGCAGCAATTGATGCCAGCCACGCTGGCTGTATTGGCTTATATCCGTATCTTTTAGCGCTGGATAAAACCAATCCGAAGTGATAATAAGTTGCTCTTCGGCACGTAGCACGCGTCGACTTTTCTCCGCCAAGGCAACGGCAAAAGGCGACATGCTTTGTTGCAGCAAATAGCCTTTGGCCAATAACAGACGCACTACCGCTTTCCATTGCGTCTCATCTAATGCCTTTCCCTGACCAAACAACGGATGCTGCTCTAAGGCAAAATTAGTCACGCTTTTAATGGGCTTACCCAATAGGCAATTGATTAACGAAGAAAACGGCACCACCCCTTTGGTGTGATAGACCAAACTTAATAGCTTCTGCGCTGCCACGGTGACATTGTGCTGTTTTGATTGCTGCAGACAGCGATCACAATTACCACAGTTCTTTTCAGAGATCTCTGAGAACGCCGCCAGCAAAGATGTGCGTCGGCAAGCGGTGTGCTCCAAACAATCCATTAGACGCCAGAATTCATCTTCTAATTGCTCTTGTCGTACGAATTGCCACGTCTGCAAAATATCCTGCAAACCGTAAAACAACAAAGCTTGCGCCGGTCGCCCATCACGTCCAGCACGACCGATCTCCTGAGCGTAATTTTCAACCGATAATGGTAAGTCCATGTGCACCACAAAACGCACATGTTCCAAATCAACGCCCATACCGTAAGCGGTGGTGGCGACCAATACCTGCACAGCGCCATTGGCAAACTTTTGATGGGCCTGATCACGCTCCGAGGGAGATAGATTGGCATGATAACAATTGGCCAAAATACCCTGCTCATTTAGCCACTGGGTTAATTCTTCAGTTTTACTGCGAGAGCGGCAATAAATAATGCCTGGCTGCGCCATGCCATCTTTCATTAGGAACGAAAGCAACTGTTGTTTCGCTCGTCGCTTTTGTGACACTTGCAAACGGATATTGGGGCGGTTAACGCTCTCTCGCACCACTTTAGGAGCATTTAGCTGTAATGCGTCGCTGACTTGAGTTTGTTTTTCAGGCAACAAAGTACCGGTTAAAGCAATCACGGGAGCATTCGGAAAGATATCTTTCAAGCAACCTAATTGTGCGTATTCAGGGCGAAATTGACTGCCCCAACGCAATACACAGTGAGCTTCGTCTATCGCGATACAGGACACATCTATGTCTTCTAGCAAACCTATCACACTGGTCTGCAGCAGCTTCTCAGGTGACATGTAAAGAATTTCAACGTCCCCATGCCGTAAGCGCCAATAAAGATCGTTTTGCTCCGCCCCATTCTGCGTTGAGTTAAGAAATTCTGCTTTGATGCCTAGCTGCTGTAATTGCGTCACTTGCTGTTGCATGATGGCAATCAAGGGACTCACAACAAGCCCTACCCCAGGACGAGCCAGTGCCGCTACTTGGTAGATGGCGGACTTGCCTGCCCCCGTTGGCAGCAAGGCTAGCACATCGTCACCCTGTAATAAGGATTCAACACAAATCTGCTGTGATCCTATAAAGTCTTGATAACCCAAACGCTGTAAAGCATTTTGGGCCAAATCAAGCGCAACAGAATCGATTTTGATCGGCTTGCTCATGGTTTTTTAGTACTGATGTGTTTAAACTGTGTCGCGATTGAATAATAGGAAAACCTAAATGCAACACCAACCTCTTGATGACCTAGAACTAGAAGAACTAGAAAACTTTTTGGACTCTGATGCTGTTCACGAAGATTGCCAGAATTTTGTCATGGCACACGGTTTTTTAACAGCCCTAGCGATCAGCCCAGAAGCACCAGCACCGTCGCAGTGGTTGCCTGTCGTATTCGAAGAAACACCGCAGTTTACCTCTGAAAAGGAACAAAAGCACATTGAGAATCTATTGATTCGCCTTTTTGCTGACCTTCAGAAAGAACTTGAGTCCGAAGATGACTTCCTAGTGCCTTGTGATATCGAAGTCAGCCAGAACCCAGAAGAGCTAAGCGAGCTGGAAGAATGGGCATCAGGCTTTATGGAAGGCGTGTTCTTCACTGAGCGTTACTGGTTTGAGTCTGAAAAAGAAGAGGAAGTTGCCGAGTGCCTACTCCCCTTTATGGTGGCATCTGGCCTATTTGAAGACGAAGAAGTACAGCAAATCCGCGAAAGTGAGAAGCTAACTCAATCTTGTATTGACCAGATCCCACAATTAGTAACGGATCTATTCTTGATCTTGCGTACTGAACCTGAGAAAAAAGCCTTTAAACCTAAGCCACAAAGCAAGGGCAAAGGAAATGGAAAAGGCGCTAAAAAACGCTAATTCGGCTGTTCAAATAAAAAGAAGCCGCATTCAAACGAATGCGGCTTTTTAATACTTCCTAAGAAGGGGAAACCGATCCTACTTAGGTGGCCACTGGCTTAATGGTTACCACCTAACGACTCTAGTTGCTGAATCTGTTCATCACTAAGTAATTCATAGAACTTATGTCGAACTTCAGCCTGTTGGACATCCAACTTCACCATCAGTTCACTGCGCTGTTCGGCCAGATCTTCGATTTGATCTACGTAATCATCGTCTTTTGGATTCAACGCAATCATTGGCTGACTTAACTTTTGCATATCCTTCACCACATTCTGGCGATCTTCGCGAGCTTCCGCAAACAACTTGCTAGCTTCCGCTTTGCTCTTCGCATCCATTTGTAACGACAAGGCCATGCGATCAAGCATCTGTTCAGAATAAGGGTCCACCATTCGTGGCGCATGTTGTGCTTGGGCCTTTGCTTGTGGAGCCGAGCTTTCCGCTAGAGAAGTAGTCGCAACTGAAGCAGTCATGACGGCGGCTATTCCCATTGCAGCCAATTTGAACGTTTTTCCATTGAACTTAGTCATAATTGCACCTCTTTGGTGTTTGCTTGTGATGGTTTCATTATGAACAGATCAGTGTCAGTGTGTGTCAAACTCACGAAATGCAAAGTAAAGAATAACCACCAAACCAGTCATATTTACTCAATCTGTCACGCAGAAAGTGAAACATGCACCAGGATGCGTATTGCAAACAAATTCCAAAACATTCAGTTAAACAAACAGATCGTCATTACATTAAATAGGTATAGCAAGTAGCTATGTGAGTTATGCAAAAACATAAGTAGAAGATAAAAATGCATAAATCCCACTGAATGCGATCAATGTCATCCTTCTACCTGTATTTATGACAGAGAATCCCCTTACAGTTAATAAAAGCTTTCGGCGTCATCGCCTGCGGAGTGACGCCTCACTTAAATATAAAAGGAGTTTTCTATGTCTGTTAGTGAACGCACAGTTACATCACCGAAGAAATTCATGATCGGTTCTGGCTTACTAGCCAACATGGCTGATTACGTTGCGGCGTTTGGCGATAATGTTCTAATCCTAAGCGATGAGTTCATCCTAGATCGAGCAGCGACTCACGCGACGCCAGCCTTAGAAAAGGCAGGCATTCAAAGTAAAGTAGAGAAATTTCAATACGAATGTACAGATAAAGAGATAAGCCGCGTGGCGGATATTGCCAAAACACAAGGTGCGAATGTGATCGTTGGTATCGGTGGCGGCAAAACCCTCGACTGTGCTAAAGCAGTCGCTTTCAACAATAAAATCTCGGTTGTATTGTATCCAACGATCGCCTCAACAGATGCACCGTGTACCGCTCTCTCAGTCATCTATAAAGAAGACGGTGAATTCGACCGCTACCTATTCTTACCCCAGAACCCAGATGCAGTGATCGCTGATACAGACATCTTAGCCGCTGCACCAGCACGCTTCTTTGCCGCAGGTGTGGGTGATGCCCTAGCCACTTACTTCGAGGCACGCGCTTGTTACGCTTCTGACGGTGTGAACCTAGTCTTGAAAAAGCCGTCACGTACTGGTCTTGGCCTAGCTCAGCTATGTTTTGAATTACTCAGTGAAAACGTGGAAGCAGCGATGGATGCCGTGCGCAATAAAATCTGCACACCTGCACTTGAGCAAACCATCGAAGCGACTATTTATCTAAGTGGTGTTGGCGCTGAAGCCGGCGGCCTTGCTGCAGCACACGCAGTAAACAATGGCATGTCTGCTGTGCCTTCCTTACATCATGTACAACACGGTGAAAAAGTGACATTTGGTTTGCTCACTCAACTCGTGCTAGAAAACGCGCCAAAAGAAGAAATCGATGAAGTAGTTCGTATCATCAAGGTAGTGGGCTTACCACTGACTCTAGCGGATATGGGTCTAACTGAGTTCATCGAATCAGAATGGCGTACTGTAGCAAGCATTGCCTGTGCCGAAGGCGACACTATGGGCAATATGTTAAAACCTGTGACTGAAAACGATGTCTACAACGCTATGGTGGCAGCCAATGCCATGGCTGAGCGTTACAAAGCTCAGGGGTAATCGCTTAAATAGTCTATATAAAGGTGGCGCACTGACAATGCACCACCTTTTTTAATCGTCCTATTAATGAATTAAATTAATAAATGGTAGAAATTTAGCGTTATTGTTATGAGGCTGTCACATAAGTATCTTACACCTATAGCAACAACACATGGCGACACATCAACGCCAACGATGACAAAGTTTTTTAGGAGTTTTTATGACTGATACAACACTGAACCTAACTCAAGAATGAGACAAAACCTTCGCTAAAAGCGATCTAGTGGAGCACAAAAAAGTCACTTTCAAAAACCGTTACGGCCTAACTCTAGCAGCTGACCTTTACACACCTAAGAACGCATCTGGTAAACTAGCTGCGATCGCAGTCAGCGGCCCTTACGGTGCAGTCAAAGAGCAAGCATCTGGTTTGTACGCTCAAACCATGGCGGAGAAAGGCTTCGTTACGCTAGCCTTTGACCCATCTTACACAGGCGAAAGCAGCGGCGAACCACGCCACGTGTCTTCTCCAGACATCAACACAGAAGACTTCAGTGCAGCCGTGGATTTCCTAGGTCTACAAGACAATGTTGATCGCGCATGTATTGGTGTGATCGGTATCTGTGGTTGGGGAGGTATGGCGCTTAACGCAGCAGCAGTAGACACTCGCATCAAAGCCGTTGCAACAGCGACTATGTACGACATGAGCCGCGTGATGTCAAAAGGCTACAACGACAGCACCACAGACGAAGATCGTATCAACGGCCTACAGTTCCTAAACGAACAGCGTTGGAAAGATGCTGAAGCGGGTGAACCGGCGGTTGGTCCAGTATCCCTTGAGCTTCAAGGTGGCGAGCCACAATTCGTAGTGGAATATGCAGGCTACTACAAATCAACGGATCGTGGTTTCCACCCACGTGCGATCAACTCAAACGCGTCATGGACACTAACGAATCCACTGTCATTTATGAACATGCCTTTGCTGTCATACATCGACAAGATTTCACCACGTCCAGCGCTATTGATTCACGGTGAAAACGCACACTCTCGCTACTTCAGCGAAACAGCGTTTGAAAAACTGCAAGAACCAAAAGAACTAGTGATCGTTGAAGATGCCAACCACGTGGATCTATACGACAACTTCGACAAGATCCCACTAGACAAGCTAGTTGACTTCTTCGCCACTAACTTGAAATAAGCGTTAGCAAGCGAAAACCAAAAAGGCAGATCACTCGTGATCTGCCTTTTTTAATGCCTTGCTATAAGTTGTTTATTAAGCGTGCTCTCGTGGCATAAACACCATATCGGTAATGCCTACATCCACACCAAGCTGTGACAACAAAGTCGTCACCTGCCCACGATGATGGGTTTGGTGGTTAAAGAAATGCGCCACCGCAAACCACAGCTCAAATTCTCTTGGCTCAGGATTGACAACACTGGTGTAACGCAATGTACCGGCTAATTGCTCCTCAGTCAGTCCAGCAACATAAGCGGTAATGGCTGCATCCGTCGCAATACGATCCTGCTCCAGCGCCGCAAAGTCACTGTGTAACTCCTGATCCAAACCAGTCAATGCAAATGACTCCCCAGTCATACGGCCTAACCAAAGCTTATCCGCCAGCAACAAATGATTCAAAGTGCCGTGAATAGACTTAAAAAACGCCCCGCGATCTTTCTTACGCTCAGCATCACTTAGAGAGCGTACTGCATAGTAGATCTTCTTATTCATCCATGAATTGTAATGGGCAAGTTCTTTGGCTAAGGCTGGTGTCATGGTGGGTTCTCTGGTTAGGTCGATAAGGAATCTATTTATAACATGATAGGTTTCTGTTTGAGCAGATACAGCTCACATATTAATAAGTCGAAACAACAATCTATTCCCTTAAATGCCCCCGCACAAAGGGAGTTCTGGAAATAAAAATGCAGCTAGGAGACATGTTTAGTTTTGTGTTTGAAACGTGTCCAGCATTTTGCCATATGGAAATTTGTTGCCGTAAATGTCTTTGTAGATACAGTTTATTTTTATTAATTTAAAGATTTTCTTTGTTTGCTCGTCAACAGCAAAATCCTGCCTTATCGGAAACTCAATTATGTTTATCCCTTCTCCTGCCGCTAATCCTGTTCCACTAGCAAGGGCATTCAAAGTAACAGGCCATTTATTGATTGGCACATAAAAGCCTCGCTCTTTTGACTTTGTATCTCCTACGACTTCCTGAATCTTAGCTTTTATGAAGTCTGGCGCACCATCACGAATTCTATTGCTCTCAATCACAGGTTGACCATCTATATGAATGTCTAGGCGATCAATTATTAACGGGCCACTGCCAATATTTTTGATGCTAATAATGATATTTTGCCAATAGTCACTAGAAAGCAGATATTCAGGGCTAACGTCCTTAATCACTATCATGTACGGCATTTGCAGACTTTCGCTATGCTTTCTATTTGCTTCTGCCTCTGACTTGCTAAGTCTATTTGCATTCCATGCTGCGTAACCTGCAAACAAAGTAGCAAAAGCGCTTAAAATCGAAATTGCTAAGGTTAGTTTTTCAGTGTTGCCCAGTTTAGCTATTTCGCCGCTACTTAGAACGCCGTAAATCAGAAATAAAGCGTATCCAGTGACTAAACCAATAAATATAAGAGCCAGCAACTGAGCAGTTGTTTTAAATATTTGAATCAATGCGCCCTATCCTTAGCCACCTTACACAACCGATCCTGCAACGCTTCAATCTGCGCCGCAATGACATGTTCTTCGTGTGGTATTTCTGAAATATCTTGAAATGTGATGCGCTCTAGATCCTTGAGCAGTTGGGTGAGTTGTTCCATGTCGTTCTTCCTGAACTGAATGCTGAGTTATAAGTGTAACCAGCTGATGACTGCCAGTCTAGGTGGGTCTTTATGATGTTAGTAGCATTAGATTGCAGTCATTCTTTAAGCAAACCTTGAGATATAAAAATGAATTGGGCAACCAGAAGCGGTAGCCCGCCAATTTTGTACCGTTTAATGTCTGTAGACAGTTAGCAACCTTGTAACTTTATGACATAATGGCGTCTATTCAGAGAACAAAAACTGATGTTCAGCGCTCTCTTTAACCCAATTTTGTAGCAAATTTTCAAAACGATTTGCTGTATCAAGATGGCCTCAATTCGCTGCATCAACCTACTATTACGAAATAAATGACAAAAAAATTAGATATTCAAAACGCTACCCCTCCAATTAAATCAGGGACTAAGCTTGATCGCCGCTTTTCCATCGCGCCCATGATGGAGTGGACGACGAGCGACTACAGGGTCTTCGCACGTTGCATTACCAAGAATACCTTGCTGTACACAGAGATGGTGACAACGGGTGCTCTTTTGCAAGGCAACAATCCTGAACGCTTTTTAAAGTACGATGAGTGCGAGCATCCGATTGCCTTGCAGTTAGGAGGCTCCGATGCTTCTGCATTGGCTAAGTGTGCCAAGATGGCGGAAGAATTCGGCTACGATGAAGTCAACCTAAATGCTGGCTGTCCAAGTGATCGCGTGCAAAACAGCCTGATTGGTGCGATCTTAATGTCTTACCCAGACAAGGTGATCGATGCCATGAAGGCCATGCAAGACGCGACGTCGTTGCCTGTGACCTTAAAGCACCGTATCGGTTTGGACGATCAGCAGGAATACAGCATCGTGCGTGATTTTATCGGTACGGTCGCTGAAAAGTCTGCTACTGAGACGTTTATCGTGCATGCCCGCAATGCGATTTTGCAAGGCTTAAGCCCGAAAGAGAACCGCGAGATTCCGCCGCTTAAGTACGATTATGTGTATCAATTAAAGAAAGATTTCCCGCACCTTGAAATCTTGATCAATGGTGGCATTAAAACTATTGAAGAGACACAAGAACATCTACGTCATGTAGATGGCGTGATGATGGGCCGCGAGGCCTACAATAACCCTTGGGTTCTAAGCCAAGTCGATCAGGCCGTTTTTGGCCAACCATCGCTGGTCAGCGACCGTTTTGAAGCGTTAGCACGCTTTATTCCTTACGCTGAACGTCAACTGGCGAATGGTGAGCGCTTGATGCATTTAACGCGTCATTTGCTTGGTATTTTCCAAGGTTTACCCGGCGGTAAACAATTTAGACGCTACCTTTCAGAAAATGGTCATCGAAGTGACGCTACAATCAATGTGTTACTGGACGCCATCGAATTGGTTAAACAACAGCTAGACAAAAGCAAAGGATAAGAGCAATGAGCAATAAGTTATCGCAACTAAAAGAGTTCACCACGATTGTTGCTGACACAGGTGATATCACTGCAATCAAAGATTTCCTACCAGAAGACGCGACCACCAACCCGTCTTTGATGCTCAAAGCTGCCCAAATCCCAGAGTATGCGCCCTTTATCGATCAAGCCATTGCTTGGGCGAAAGAGCAAAGCAACGATAAAGCGCAACAAGTGATCGATGCGAGCGACAAGCTAGCAGTGATTGTTGGTACAGAAATCCTAAAATACATTCCTGGACGTATTTCTACTGAAGTAGACGCACGCCTTTCTTACGATAAAGAAGCGACCATCGAAAAAGCACGTCGTCTAATCAAGCTGTACGAAGAGGCTGGCATTTCAAAAGATCGCGTATTGATCAAAGCCGCATCAACTTGGGAAGGCATCAAAGCCGCAGAAGAGCTAGAAAAAGAAGGCATCAACTGTAACCTTACGCTTCTATTTTCCTTTGCACAGGCGCAAGCATGTGCTGAAGCGAGTGTGTTCCTGATTTCTCCTTTCGTTGGCCGCATCCTTGATTGGTACAAGAATTCTACCGGTGAAGAATACACAGCAGAGACGGATCCAGGCGTCGTGTCTGTGACGGAAATCTACAACTACTACAAACAGCACGGCTACAAAACGATCGTCATGGGCGCGAGCTTCCGTAACATCGGTGAGATCGAACAGCTTGCTGGTTGTGACCGTCTAACCATCAGCCCTAACCTTCTTGAAGAACTGAAAAAAGACGAAGGCACACTAGAGCGTAAACTGGTTCCTGCTACCGAAGTGACGCCAGCGGGTGAGCCAGTAACCGAACAGTCTTTCCGTTGGGCACTGAACGAAGATGCGATGGCGACAGAGAAACTAGCAGAAGGTATTCGTAACTTCGCCGTAGACCAGCGTAAACTTGAAAAAATGATCGAAGATAAGCTATAAGCCCAACTTCCTAGATTTTCCACTTAAAAACGCGACTTTATGTCGCGTTTTGTTTCTGTGCTTGCTGGATATCTAATCAGTGGGCAAGCTTTCCGCAATGATTATGAAACCCATCCGTTAATCCTATTTCTTCTGCTTTTCCTATCTATACTCAGGATTCTTGAATGAACTAGGTAAATTTATGCTTCAACGTATTCAACAATTTAGTATTGGTCTACTGATGGCTATCAGTACACTGGGCTATGCAGCGGAAGCAGAACCACAATTTCACATCAAACAAGTCGCGCAATTGGATGGCGTACCTTGGGGGATGGCCCAACTCAATGACAACACCCTCTTGGCGACGATCCAAGATGGAGGGCTGCTTCGTGTAAATACTGACACTGGCATGACTCAGCGCATAACAGGGCTTCCTGAGATCGCACGATTGGGGCAAGGCGGTCTATTAGATGTAGCGCTTTCGCCAGACTTTGATACCACTTCATGGGTTTACTTCACTTATTCTCACCCAACGAAAGAAGGTGCAACCACAGCTCTTGCGCGAGCAAAGCTTAAGGATGAAACGCTAGAGGATTGGCAAGACTTACTGATTTCCGACGCCTCATCATCTAAAGGCCAACATTTTGGTAGTCGCATCGCTTTTGATGCTGATGGGCATGTATTTTTCTCAGTCGGTGATCGTGGTGAACGAGCCAATGCACAAGATTTGTCTAATCATGCAGGCAGTATTTTGCGCCTTAACTTAGATGGTTCTGTGCCAGCAGACAACCCATACGTACGTCATGGCAATATTCGCCCTGAAATTTGGAGCTTTGGTCATCGTAATCCGCAGGGATTATTTTATGACAAAGAGACCAAATTACTTTGGTCAAACGAACACGGTCCTCGCGGCGGTGATGAAATTAATCTGATTCGTGCTGGTGCCAATTATGGCTGGCCAATAGTGTCCTATGGCAAAGAGTATTGGGCTCCCATTCAGGTTGGCGAGGCTAGCAGCAAAGAAGGCATAGAAGATCCCAAGAAAGTCTTTATCCCTTCTATCGCTCCAAGCTCCCTGCTTATCTACCGTGGCGAGCTTTTCCAAGATTGGGATGGTGATTTTTTATCAACCGCGTTGGCTTTACGTCATCTAAACAACGTTCGCTTGAAGTCTGGCAAAGTGTTTGAAACACGCTTTTTAGAAGACCTGAACGAGCGAATGCGTGATGTCATCGAGATTAATGATGGCTCCATTATGATTAGTACGGATTCTGGAAAGTTATTACAGGTTACGCCGAGCAGGTAATTTTAGAGCTCTGATCCCGAAGCCCAAAGGAGGCCGCGACCTCTTTTGGGCTTGATTAGATTTGCTAACCAACCTTATTGGTCTTTGCCGAGGTACTCGATATGCCACTTGCGTAATTCGCTAAGAGTCATGGGTTGGGCGATTGCGTAACCTTGGAAGTAATCACAACCTGCTGATTTCAACAAAGAAAACTTCTCTTCGTTCTCGACACCTTCGGCAGTGACCTTAATACTTTGGATATGGCAAAGCTCAACGGTCGGCTGCATTAACGGATGATAGTTATCACTAGTTAAGCGATCCACCAGTTCCTTATCAAATTTCACCTTATCGACAGGGTAATCAATCATCTGTAACAACGGAGTGTAACCAATACCAAAGTCATCAATAGAGATACTAAAGCCCGCATCTCGTAAGTCACGTAAAACCGACAACACCTGATCAACCGCAAAGTATCCAAATGTTTCGGTAATCTCCAACTCCACAGATCGATCAGGGACATTAAATTCTTGCTTTAGCTTAATGATGCGGTCCGCAAACGCTGCTTGGCCCAGTTCTCCTGCGGAAATGTTAATGGCGATGATGACATTTTCGCCCAGAAACTGTTGCAGCGTACTTAATTGAGAAAAGGCATTTCGAAACACCCAATCATCAATTTTGGGATAGGAGCCCGTTTGCTCTGCAATCGGCACGAATTCATCAGGGGTAATCTGTCCAAGCTCTGGCGAATACCAACGCAGTAGGACTTCTAAACCTTTAATCTTATGATCGGCGTCCACAAACGGCATAAACATGAGCGAGAACTCTTCATCGCTGTTGACGAACTTCAATGCGTCTTCGATTAATTTTACTCGACGAGCCTCTCTAGCAATGGTGTGCGAATAGGCCGCAAAGCGATTTTTACCTGTACGCTTAGCGTGATACATCGCCATGTCCGCGTTCGCAATCAGTTCCCGCAAATCTTCACCATCGTTTGGATAGCTGGCTACCCCAACACTAGCAGAAACGGGCGTTAAGTATCGCTCAGTCTTAAGCCCTCCTTTAAACAATGCGACCAAATTAGATGCCAATGTGACACGCTCATCTAAGTTTTCATGAGCTAAAACAATAGCAAATTCGTCGCCAGCTAAACGAGACACTAGCGAACTATTATTACGATGTTGATCACTTTGTAATAAGTCTTGAAATAATCGCGCGGCATGCTTCAGAAGCTCATCTCCTGCTTCATGCCCTAGTCGGTCGTTAACAAATTTAAAGTTATCGAGATCAATATAAATTAACGAGACGTGACTATGACGATTCCAAGCTCGAATAAGAGCTCGTTTAGCAAAGTCTTGAAAACGTGTTCGATTCGGTAATTTCGTCAGGGCATCGGTCACCGCTAGGTTATGAGATTCGCGTAAATTCTCCTGTAACTGTTCATAGAGTTGATAGAATTTACTGCCTAAACGACTAACTTCATCAGCCCCTACCGGTTTCTTGATGTTGGACTGCTGTTCTTCCATTACCAAAGTCAGCTGGTGATCCAGGTTCTCAATTGGTGAAATAATATAGCGCTTAATTAGTAGCAAGAGTAACACCGTGATACCTGCCCCCAATACCACAGCCACAGCAATCATCCAATCGATCAAATAGGTGCGCTCTTGACGAAGGTACTGCGGCGTCAGCTCCATTTCTAGATCAAATCCAGGAAACAGATTCACCTTTCTCAATAAGGGTGAGTCATTAAAAGATACTTCAGCCGTTCTATTAACGATCAAGGGAGACTTACCGTAATCCATTTTAAGATCGCTAAACATTTGGTCAAAAGACTCCATATAGACAGTAGCGACAATCGCTATCGAATCCTTCATGGATGGGCGAACAGGTGAAATGAAAGTGTTTCTATCAACGGCTTTACCGAATAGGTAGGCATGTCGGCCATCTTTTAGGAACATTAGTTTTTGCGACTCAGCCACTTCTTTTAACATGAGTGATCGAGCAAAACCCGGTAAGTAGCTCGGAATGCTAGAAAATGGATTATTACTGCGCTCATAATGATAAATCGGTTCGCCATCCCCATCAAAGACGGTTAACAGAACTCGAATTTTTTGGTCACCTAAGACATCATTAATCAGAAAATCTAAACGCTGCGTCACCAAATACTCGCGTATGTCTTGACCAACATATCGAGTAAAATTGACTAACGTTTCACCTTCAAGCAGTAGCGAAATAATATCTGAGCTGATTTTTGCTTCTCGCTCAAATTCTACCTTGGTTTGCAGAAGTTTTAAGTCCAACCGATTTTGCTCAACTTCCGTTAGCGTATCAGTTTGAATTCGGTAAACACCCATTGTGGCCACCCACACTCCGATTAGAAGAATGGGCAAAACGAGGATGACTAAGCGCTTAGTTAGAGTCATGGTAACGAATTAAGGCGTCCTTGATACGCGTCCTTTGTAACATATCTGAGCCTTTAAGTGACTTAAAAAGTGTCGCTTTATCAAGCATCTTAGAGTTCAAATACACAGTTGGGTCGTTCAAAACTTCTTCATCAACAAGGGCTTTGGTATCCAAGTACGGACTAGCTACCCACAATGTTTCTGAACTGCGGGCACTATTCTCTTTACTGGTCAAAAAATCAATAAATGCTTGGGCTTCTTCTTTATTTCTAGAATTAGCCGAAATGGCAAGGCAATCAACCCATACTATGGTCCCTTCCTCAGGAAGAATATAGTGCCATAAACCATCACCCTGTATCTGATTTAAACCATCTTGGTCTCCAGAATAAGCCGGTGCGATCCAAACATCTTGTTGTTCTGGATGTGAAACAACATAAGTATAAATATATTCATAAGTACGAACATGTTGCGCCTGCACTTTCAAAAGCTCAAATGCTTCTCTTAATTCTTTCTCACCCGTTTCATTACTAGAATAACCTAAGGACAACAATGCCGGAATGATTAACTCATCTGCCAGACCTAACATACCTAGATGCCCGCTTAACTCTGGCGATGGGTTGAACAGAGACTTCCATCCCGTTGGAACTTCACTCAGCATATCTTTGCGATAGACCAAACCAAAGGATCCCCATAAATACTGTCTACCATAAGCACCACAGGCAGAAGGCCAATAGGTTTCACGATCTGCCTGTTTCTTAATCGGATACAGATGTCCCGCGCCGCTTAAAATCTTAACCGATGGGTTATCCACCACCACAACGTCCATCTGGTTATTGGCATTGCCTGATAGCACTAAATTACGTTCGGCTTCATCATCGTAAAAAACTTGCTGTATTTTAATGCCAGTTGTCGCTTCCCATTCATCAATTAACGACTGATCAACAAAGTCTTCCCAGTTGTAAAATGTCAGTGTAAGTGGCTTAGACTGAGCTAATAGTTCGCCACTAAGTAGCGTGCTGACTAGCATAACGCCCGAAACAAACAATTTATCAAACATTTATTTCCTCAACACTTCCACTGTAAATATAGTAAGAGCTATAGCTCTTCACCCCAAGAGTCGGTCTCACCCCACGAATCACCTTCTGAACCCCATGAATCTTGCATACCTTCACTTGCGGCAGGCATTGGCGTAGTAAGAGCTGAAGAATCTCGTGTACTAGAGATATCTTTTACCTCACCTTCACGGGTTTGAATGTAGACATCTCGTAAAAAAGAGTAACGATCCCCAAAAATCATACGCTCAGCAGATAAATACTTTGCTCGTGTTTGGATGGCATTTAGGCCTCGGCCAATCCATTTTTCATCGCTGTTAAAGTCATACAGATCCATGCCATCGTATATAGAGTAGTCGACTACCATACCGCTGGCATCTCGTGCCGTAGAGGGCCCAAAGAACGGCAATACCAAATAGGGTCCTGAGCCAACCCCCCAGTATCCAAGAGTTTGACCAAAGTCCTCGTTGTATTGCTCAATCCCCATCGCCGACGCCACATCAAATAAGCCCAGAAGACCTATCGTAGTGTTAATTAAAAAGCGAGAGGTCGATGAGGCCGTTTCATCCCATTTACCTTGCAGTAAATTGTTAAACGTATTGGGTATTTCACCAAGATTTGAGAAGAAATTACTCACCCCTTTTTGCATGAAGTTCGGTGTGATTGCGTCATAGCCTTGAGCCAGTGGTTTTAAACCATATTCGTCTACTGTTTCATTGAAACTAAAAATCGATCGATTAAAACCTTCCCAAGGATCTTCCGGTGTCATGGTTTCAGCCACCGCTAAAAAAGACGTTATCAGCAACGCAAAGCTTGCAATCAAATGTTTCATAAACTATCTCTCCATATATCAAACAAGCTTTTTCACTTCTTGCCATTGTTTCGCTAAACGCTTGTCGGAAATAGGCTCCAGCGTGCCTACCGTTTGGGCGAATAATGAAATTCTGTATTCTTCCAGCAACCAGCGATAACGAGTCAGATTGGGATCGTAAATACCTTTGTCATCGTGCGCTTTCTTTTGACGCAAGTACTGATCCCAAAGGTGCTCCAATTCACCGACACCTGCGTTTTCCTTATTCAAATGGTTTTGAAAGCGCTCTAAACGCACTTCCACTCCTTTAAAATATCGCGGCAATTGTCCTAGCCAAAACAAAGGAGTTGCACCAATAAAGCCTGGATAGACCAAATTCTCCAACTGCTTCTTAATGTCGCCATAAACCCGAGTCCAAGGCAAAGGGATCGAGCCTTTCATTCGTTTGGCTACTTGCTGATACGCAGACAGTACTGAATGTAATTGTAGTGCCATTTCGTTGGCAATGGTCACCAATTTATTACGATGGTCAGCTAAACATTGCTCAAATTCTGTTTTAGTACGCGGCAGCGGACGCTCATCCAAAAAGACTTTTTCAACAATCGCATCCAACAAATCATCCAGCAGAATTTCTTTTTTCCCGATTGGAGCAAACAACAGCATAGACTCACGTAGCTTAGGCAGATTTTTCTCAAGGTATTTCATGTCCTTGTGAAGAGCGAGCTTGAGTAACGCAATGACCCCTTTTCGATGTTCTTCTAATGCCGTATTTGGATCATCAAACATCTTCAGCGAAACAGTGCCTTGGCTTGCAACCAAAGCAGGGAATGCCGTGACCTTGATACCAGCTTGTTTCAATTCCTGACGCTCAGGAACATCCTGATCAGGCCACTCAGTCAACTCTGCTTGTTCATGCTTTTTAGTGCCGAACTTGGCAAAGCTCTTCTCTACCATTTCGGCAAAGCGAGTTTGCAACTCAGAAAGGTCTTTACCACTGCCAAGCACTTTACCCCGTTCATCGATAACATCAATGTTTAAGGTTAAATGCCCTTCCAGACGCTCTGCGTTCCATTCAGACAAAGGAATATCAATCAGCGTTTCACGCTTAATTTGTAGCGACAGCTGCTCTAAAAGGTCGCCTTTATCTTTTGATAAATTCGGATAAATGCGCTCAACAAATTGTGGAATCGGCACAAAACGACGGCGCAAGGCTTTGGGCAAAGCACGGATCAATGATTCGCAACGCTCTTTTACATAGCCAGGTACCGCCCAGCCCAGCTCATCTAAGGTAAGCTGACGCAGTAAGCCAACCGGCACTTTCAGTGTTGCACCATCTTTTTGCTGGCCTGGGGCAAATTCGTAATCAATCGGTAACGCCACGCCATTCAGCGAGTAATTATCCGGAAAAGCGTATTCATCAACGTTGATATCCTGATTGATCAGATCCTCACGGGTCATCAGCAAGACATCAGGATTTTGCTTGGCAAAATACTCTATGCTTTTCTGATTACGCACATCGGCTGGTAAACGCTCGTTATAAAAGCTAAACACAGCTTCATCATCGACCAAAATGTCGCGGGTCCGTAACTTGGCCTCTTGAGTCTCAACGTCTTTCATCAGCTCCTGATTGTGCTGATAAAACTTAGCTTTTGATTTTAGACCTTGCTCCACCAGTGCTTGGCGAATAAACACTTCGCGGGCATCCTCCGGATTTACGTGGCCATAATCAATGCGACGTTTCGCCACCAAAATCAAACCGTATAAAGACATCTGCTCAAAGGCAACGACTTTACCTTGGTTCCGTTCAAAGTGCGGGTCGAAGTACTGACGCTTCACAAACGGCGCCGCGTATTCTTCTACCCACACCGGATCAATTTTTGCCACGATACGGGCATACAGTTTACTGGTCTCCACGAGCTCCGCGGCCATGACCCACTGCGGCGGGCGCTTGAACAACATAGAGCCTGGGAAGATCGACAGCTTGCGAGAACGACAGCCCAACATGTCCTTGCTGTCGTCCATTTTGTTCGCCACCTGGGTGAATAAGCCCGCCAACAAGGCTCGATGAATCGAATCGTACTGACGCTCTTGATGTTCAACTTCTTTAAAGCCAAGTTGCTTACACGCAATCACGATCTGACGGTGAATGTCACGCCATTCTCTCATGCGCATAAAGTTCAAAAACTGCTTACGACAGTACTGACGCAGTTGGTTCTGTGACAATTCCTGACGTTGAGTTTCAAAGCGCTGCCACAAATTCAGTAGCACCATAAAGTCAGAATTTTCGTCTTTGTCGACCGCATGACACTGGTCAGACTGAGTTTTCTTATCCTGCGGACGCTCTCGTGGATCTTGTACCGATAAAGCACTGACAATGATAGCGACTTCTTTGAGCACATCGTGGTCATTCGCCGCAATCAGCATGCGGCCTAATTTCGGATCGATCGGAAGTTTCGCTAATTGACGGCCAATGGTGGTTAAGCGATCCCCTTTCAGTGCCCCTAACTCAGTCAACGCACGGTAACCATCATTGATCATGCGTTTTTCAGGCATTTCAACAAATGGGAATTTCTCAACCGCACCCAGACGCAAGTTAGCCATCTGTAGAATTACCGAGGCCAAGTTGGTACGGAAGATTTCCGGATCAGTGAATTCTGGGCGAGCATTAAAGTCGTCTTCATCATACAGACGAATACAAATACCCTCCGCTACACGACCACATCGACCGGCACGCTGGTTCGCACTGGCTTGACTGATTTTTTCGATCGGCAGTTGTTGTACTTTTGAGCGCACACTATAGCGACTGATGCGCGCCAAACCTGGGTCGATTACATAGCGAATCCCCGGGACAGTCAGTGATGTCTCGGCAACGTTGGTTGACAACACAATTCGCCGACCACCATGGGGCTTAAAGATGCGCAGCTGCTCGGCACTGCTAAGACGAGCGTATAAGGGTAATACTTCAACACCCCGAAGCTCTTCTCGGCGCAGCAATTCAGCGGTTTCACGAATTTCGCGCTCACCGGGCAAGAACACTAAGATGTCACCCGCCCCGTGATAACCGGAACCGCGTTCTTCAGCAATCAGCAAAGACACCGCATCGACAATACCTTGTTCCATGGACTGATCTTCATCGAGCTCTTCAACGTCCGACTTACTCAACAAAGGCTGGTAACGAATTTCTACTGGGTAGGTACGACCGGAGACTTCAATAATGGGGGCGTTGTTAAAGTGACGCGAAAAACGCTCTACATCAATGGTTGCAGATGTGACAATAACTTTCAGATCAGGACGCTGCACCATGACACGCTTTAGGTAACCCAACAAGAAGTCGATGTTTAGACTGCGCTCGTGGGCTTCATCGATAATGATGGTGTCGTATTTTTGCAGGTATTTGTCCTGCTGAATTTCCGCCAGCAAGATACCATCGGTCATCAACTTGATCAGGGTGTCTTCTTGACTTTCATCGGTGAAACGAACTTGGAAACCAACCGCTTCACCTAGCTTAACTTCGAGCTCATCGCTAATTCGCTCTGCCACACTGCGAGCGGCAATACGACGGGGTTGAGTATGGCCGATTTGACCATTGATACCACGACCCGCATCCAAACACATTTTGGGAAGCTGAGTGGTTTTACCCGACCCGGTTTCACCGGCGATGATCACCACTTGGTTTTCTTGAATAGCCTTGATAATTTCATCACGACGGGCCGACACTGGCAGCGACTCATCGTATTTCACTGTCGGCATACGCTCTAAGCGTGCTTGGTATAATGCTTTAGAAGTTTCGACCAATTGCGCCAATTCGGCTTCCAACTTAGAGGTCGGTAGACCTTCACTACGACGCTTTTCTAGCATTTCCAGTTTTCGAGTGATGGCATGGCGATCTTTCACCATTAATGCAGCTTGCTGAATGTCGTGCAAAACTGTTTCCTGTTTATCTCGCATGAAGTACAACGGACCTTACAATGACGCCACCAGCAAGCTGGTGGGTGATAACTGTTTAATATAAATGGGATTCTACCATTAAATACTGAAATTGGCGTTGACTGTATCAACCACAGTTTTAGGATGCACATATCTAACCTTATAGTTCTAAATTCTTACATCCTTTGCTTGGAAGCGTTTATAGTTGAGCTCTACAATGTAGCGACGTTACAACTTATAAACTTAACCATAAGGATGGCCCATGTCAGATAAAGTGTATAACGATAACTCCTTAACCATCGGTAACACACCACTAGTACGTCTTAACCGCATTGGTAATGGTAATATCTGGGCAAAAATTGAAGCTCGTAACCCGGCCTTTTCAGTTAAATGCCGTATCGGCGCAAACATGGTCTGGGATGCAGAAAAACGCGGCGTGTTAAGCGAAGGCAAATCCATCGTTGAACCATCAAGTGGCAATACTGGTATCGCTCTGTGTTTCGTAGCCGCTGCACGTGGCTACCCTATCACCATCACGATGCCATCCAGTATGAGCCTTGAACGCCGTCAAGTAATGAAAGCATTGGGCGCGAACATCGTGCTAACTGAACCAGCAAAAGGCATGAAAGGCGCGATCGAAAAAGCCCAAGAAATCGCCCAAGATCCAAACTTTGTCTTACTACAACAGTTTGAAAACCCAGCCAATCCTGAAATTCACGAGAAAACGACCGGCCCAGAAATCTGGAACGACACCAACGGTGAAGTAGACGTATTCGTAGCAGGCGTCGGTACTGGTGGAACCATCACGGGTGTCAGCCGTTACATCAAAAACACGCAAGGTAAAGCCATCACCAGCGTTGCTGTTGAGCCAACTTCTTCGCCAGTGATCACACAAACCATCAACGGTGAAACGCCAACGCCAGCGCCACACAAGATCCAAGGTATCGGTGCGGGCTTTGTTCCTAAGAACCTAGATCTATCTGTGATTGACCGTGTTGAGCAAGTCTCAAACGAAGATGCGATTGCCATGGCGAAACGCCTAATGCGTGAAGAAGGTATTCTATGCGGTATTTCTTGTGGTGCCGCAGTCGTAGCAGCTGAACGTCTAAGCCAAGAGTCAGAATTTGCAGACAAGAAAATCGTTGTGGTACTACCTGATTCAGGTGAGCGTTACCTATCAACAGCATTATTTGAAGGTGAATTCAGCGAGAACGAAACCGTTCAATAATTCGCTGACGCCTTACTGAAATGTAAAAGCCGATTGCGATGGATCGCAGTCGGCTTTTTATTGTTTCGCGATTAAGGCTCACGCGTCTTTGCTTGCTTCGGGCTTAACCTGTGAGACTAACTCGCCCGCTTCAAACACGCACATCTCACCTGTTTGCATCTGTTGCCAAGCTTCATTTTCTGTTAGAGGTTGGGTAGCAATCACCGTTACTACATCTTTATCGGTGGTCACTTCTTTAAAGTCTACCGTCATATCTTCATCTGCCAAGGTCGCAGGCTTGAATGGTGCTCGGCGGGTAATCCAATGCAGTTTCGTGGTGCAGTAGCAGAATAGGTACTGACCATTCGATAGCATCATGTTGAACACCCCTTTGTCACGCAAGCGATCACAAAGCTCAGCCAAGGTTTTCGTCAGCGTTTGCACATCAGGCATGGTATCGCCAAATTTCGCCAACAACTGCTCAATAATCCAACAAAAAGCACGCTCTGAATCCGTGGTACCTAGCGGGAAATGAGTCAGCAGGCTAAGACTCTGTGGCGTGTCTAACTGCCCATTATGAGCATAGCTCCACGTGGTGTCCCATAACAAACGACTGAAAGGATGCGTATTCGGTAAACAAACATGCCCCACGTTTGCTTGGCGAATATGACTGATGACAACATCGCATTTCAATGAGGTTTTACTCATCACGTCCGCCATATCGGAATCGGCACTTGGACGTGGATCATGGATCGCCCACACCTGATTGTCGCGATACATGGCCATACCCCAGCCATCTTTATGAGGTCCCGTACGACCACCTCGGGCGCGTAGGCCAGAGAAACTGAAGCAAATGTCCGTCGGGACATTGGCACTCATTCCAAGCAACTCACACATCTAATTCATCTTCTATTTTTTGTTTACGTTTTTTTCTCATGCGACGGAACACGGCATATCCGCCAACCAACACAAGAAGTGCCGCGCCATTCAGAACGCCATATAAAATCCAATCAGAGGAGGTTAACTCGGCAGGAGCCGAATCAGATTCTGTAATATCCTCTGGTAAAGCAGAGCTGTCTGTATCAGAAGCATCCGATGCATTGTCGACGACCTCTTCAGGCGGCGACTCTGGAATTGTCACGACAGCAACTTGCGGAGTTACCACCAGTGGAACTAAATCACGATTAGAGGCACCCATAGCTGCAATCATACTGCCGCCACCATCACCAGAGGAGCGACTTACATTAACGTCGCCAGCGCCATCACGAGAAAGATACCAAGACGGTGTTGAATACTCAAAACGAACACCTGTTTGAGTAATACCAATTAAACGAACATGGGCACTTACAGTACTATTCGGCGAGACTGGATAAATCTTTTGCCAAAAGCCCTCCCCGATCAAGGGCATTTCTATTGAATCTTCCGCACCGTCACCTGTCGTTATAATTAGACGCGCATTACTTCGCAGCATATTGAGCCGTAAGTTAGTTGGTTTGACCGAGAACGCCACAAAATTCTCGCTCTGGCGCTCCGCCTCTAAGGTAATCGGGGCCGTGACCGAGAAAAACTGACTTAACTTTCGAACAAAAGTCTTACCATCCACCTCAGATATCAGCTCATAGTTGCCTTCGTCAGTAATTTTTTCAATTTTGTTTTTAAACTGACGATTAGCCTGAGCCAAGGGCACATTTAGCAATTGTTTGGTACTTTCACCACTCAAAAGATTCAAGCGTTGATTAACATTGATCAGATTGAGTATCTCTGGATCATCAATCAACCGATTATCCTGGAATAGTCCTACGGTTGAGTAAATAGGCTCATTAACAAAAAGGACAGGAGCCACCTTAGTCACTTGAGCACTGAGTTTTGTAATGACTCGAATATTACTGCGCTCCACATCGACGTTTTCCACTTGCCATGTACCGACATCAGGCTTAGCAATAGTAGCTAACAAATAATGGGGGGCTGTGACTGCAGAAACATTCTCCGCAGATAGATTTAAACGTTCACCATTAGGCTTGTAAATGGTGGGAGTCTGACCCGCTTTGTTAAAGACTAATAAGGTTGCTTCTTCTATAGCCTCATCAATAAAAAAAGTGTTTCCTTCAAATGGCACTTCTTCAGAAGGGGCCGCTTGAGAGAAAATCCTATCGAAGGTGCCAAGCATTTCTTCTGGTGTCGCAACTTCGGTATAAAGTGCATCGGTTAATGTCGACATCGACTTTAGCATCTCTTTATCGGCATAACTGGTCATTGATACTGTATGCAGATGAACTCCACGCTTAGCAAGGTCTGCTGCCAATTCGTTCATTAAGCGCGAGCGTGACGCATCATTAACCGCTTTGTCTAGACTGACATCGACCATTCCATCTGTTACAAGAATCCAGTGACGCTCAAAACCGGGCGCCAAATCACCAGCGTCAGGTGTCTGCAATAACATCCGTACAATAGACTCTAAGTCTGTTTTTAAATCACCTGGCGTATAACTGCTTACAGCCTGATTTAATCGTAACTTCGAAGCTGGATTAATGGTCGTCTCGGGCAACAACACGCGAGCACGCTCACCGAACAGCCACACACCTAAGGTAGCCTTTTCTTCGGGAGCAAGATCTGAAATCAATTTGAGGGATTCTGCTGTCAGCTTGTCCGGATCACTGATCAACATACTGCCGGAAGCATCGATGATTAATCGAAATTGAGTGTCGGCGGATGCCCAGGAGGACATCATAAGAAGCGTTACCAGCAAACATGTTTGAACGTGCTTTCGTATAACCATCTTCTTACTCCTGAGCAACTGCTTAAAATGGTAAATCGAAGATTCAGCCCTGAGTCGGATCGAAGGACTCAGGCATTCCATGAACCCATCTAATTATATGTTCTTGCCAGCGGTCTTCGTCAACGCTGTTTTCGTTTACCGCGTAATGACTCACATTTAGCCCTTGACTGAGCATTTCTCGATGACTGCCCACTACTAACGGATGCCAATTAGGCAAATCACCTGTTTCATGAAGCACTCGGTAACTGCAGGTATCAGGCAACCAATCAAACGACTCAACATCTTGAGGTGTTAGAGACAAACAGCCCTCTACTTTCTCAAGTCGTTGATCGTATACTTTACAGCGACAAGCCTTGATGTCTAGTTGATGACAAGAAAGATTGGTGTAGTAAACCTCCTCCGTTTCATCATCAACGAGTTTCTGCAGACAGCATTTTGCACAGCCGTCACAGATAGACTCCCACTCCGCTGGAGACATTTGCGCCAACGGAGTCGTTTTCCAAAATGGCTCATAACGTTTCGCGATCATTAGTAACGAGCTTCCGTAGGCGCTTTGTAAAGGTCTAATAAATACTCATCACGCACTGGCGGCAACTGCAAATAGAACCCCTTTTCGCGAATCTCTTTCATGACATCTTCCGCATTTGCGCGGGCCAATTTCTTTTCTGGCTTCAACAGCATCGTCATAGCACTGATCGGCTTACCGAAACGCTCCATTAGCATTTCAGGTACATCTTTAAAGCCTTTCTGCTTTTCCACGTAAAGGTACATTTCATCACGCTTTGAAGAGCGGAAAATTTCAATAATCAAATGGCTCATAGTGAGTCTCACAATGTCTCGGGTTACTTGGAAAATTTCTCAAGCAAAGGCTTAACAACCTTATCTTGACGCCAACCATTAAAAGCTGGATTCGACCAATCCATCGGTGAACCTTCATAAATATGTCGTAACAATGGGTCCAGCAATTTGCGCTTCAGAACCACTTCAGGAGCAATTGAAAGCGCCTGCGCCTGCTCTTTTAAATAAGCGCGAATGGCTTTCGATAAATCGCCGGCGTCTGAAGGTAACGGGGCAGGCAGTGCGACCTGATATTCATCGGGACTTAACTCATTCACTAGCGCCACTTTCTCAACAATCACTTGTGAAAACAAGCGTACTTGCTTTGGAGTAATATCTTCAGCTTTGCCAACCGCCCGAGCATTATCAGGCATTGACTTCGCCAAAGCCCACAACGTTCGGTCTTTTAGCACTTGCCCACGCGGGATGTTATCCGCACGGGCACGCTCGTCACGCCACAAGAATAGCAAACGTAATAGCGTTAAGCTTTTCGGGCTTAAGCGCCACGCAGCCTTAATACCGTCCCAATTTTGTTCGGCATCATTATTCTGTAGGTATTGCCACTTTAGGCTTTCGCAGTCCTCGAGCACCCAGTCCAGCATGCCTTTCTCTTCAAGACGAGCGACTTGCATTGGGTATACATGGGCAAGATAAATCACATCAAGCGCAGCATAACGTTTTTGCGCATCAGTTAAAGGGCGCAAGGTCCAATCTGAGCGAGTTTCGTCTTTCGCCACCTCAATGTCTAAGTAAGCTTTGACCAACTTCACATAGCTCAAAGACCACTCAGCACCCGCAAAGGCTTCACCGATTTGTGTGTCATAAAATGGCGTAGGCAAAACCCCCACTAGATCATCAAAAACATCTAAATCTTCAGAGCAAGCATGAAACACCTTCATCACCTGCTCGTTGATTAACAAGTCACGAAGCGGCGACCAGTCGGTGATGGTTTGCGGGTCAATCAGTATCGCCTGCTTCCCTTCGGAAATCTGGATCAATCCCGTAACTGGGTAAAATGTAGTACGACGAACAAATTCTGTATCGACAGCAACGAACGGTAATGTGGTCCAATAGTCACACCACTTTGCTAATTCCGCATCGTTTTCCACCCAAACAATGTCTAGGTTTTGGTTTTGAGTTTCCATGTTAAAGTTTTTTCCGGCCTTCTAGTGCCAATGCCAACGTATTACCGTCAACGTATTCTAATTCACCACCCATAGGTACGCCTTGAGCGATACGACTCACCTCAACACCTTGAGGTTTTAATAACTGCGCAATGTAATGGCTGGTGGCTTCACCCTCAACGGTGCTGTTGGTTGCGATGATCACTTCTTCGACGCCCTGCTGCTTTGTAATCTCTTCTAATCGATCCAAACCCAGCTCTTCAGGGCCAATGCCATCAATGGGTGATAGATGACCTAATAACACAAAATATAAACCATCAAACTGCTTAGTGCTTTCGATAGCAACCACATCCGCAGGCGTCTCAACAATGCACAATCGACTGCGATTGCGTTGCTCATCGGCACACACTGGACACAGATTATCTTCTGTCAATGTGCGACACTGACTGCAGCGCCCCACTTTATCCAGAGCCAAACGCAAAGACTGAGCTAATCGGTCAGCCCCTTGGGAATCGCGCTCTAACAAATAGAGCGCCATTTTTTGCGCTGATTTTGGCCCGACACCGGGTAAGCAGCGCAAGGACTCAATCAGCTCTTTGATTAACGGGCTGAACAATCGGCCACTCCTCTCTTAGAACGGCATTTTAAAACCAGGAGGAATTGGCATGCCCGCAGTTGCCGCAGACATTTTGTCTTTTGAAGCCGCTTCGATATTACGAACTGCATCGTTGATCGCAGCCGCAATTAAATCCTCTAGCATTTCTTTATCATCTTCAAACAAAGAATCATCAATGGACACACGCTTAACATCGTGGCGACCAGTCATAGTGATCTTTACAAGACCCGCGCCTGCTTGACCTTCAACTTCCATGTTGCCGATTTCTTCTTGGGCTTTCTGCATATTTTCCTGCATTTTTTGCGCTTGGCGCATCATATTGCCCATTCCACCTTTAAACATATTTTTCTCCAATAGTTGACTAAGCTTTCACTTTGACAGTGTCGTACAGTACTTGCCCACCCAGTTTACTTGCCAAGGCTTGTACCACTGGATGGGCATTTAAATGGTTAATTGCTGCTTGCAGAGCTTCTGCACGCTTACTCGCCGCGAATTCTTCTGCAGTAACGCCTTCGACCTCCGCTAGAGTATCGATAATTAGGGGTACCGGTGTTGCGAAGAAGCCAGATAGTTCACCTTGTATTTGCTCGTAGCGCGCTTGATTCAACATGTGTCCGTATTCTAACGGCACTTGTAGCTTGATACCCTGTTCTGACGCGCTGATTAAGCATGAGTTCATAACTATATTTTGGACCAATCCAGTCAATTTCAAGCGCGGCGCCACCAGCCACCACAAATTCATGGTCATATCTTTAAAGTGCGCAATCTCAGGTAAAGCCATCGCCAATGCTGGCTGCGCCACCGTATCAGGCTGTTTATCAATCAATGCAGGCTTTTCTGTGACCGCCTCAACTAGATTAGCGGTTGTTGCAAACGGATCTTCTGTTTCCGCAATTACACGCTCATCCGCGTCTTCATCACTCTCTTCATCTGTATCTAAGGCACTATCTTTTGAATCATGCAGCATTCTCGATAAGCGCTCACTAGGATCGATCGCAGCCACCTTAGTACGTTCCGGTGCAGGTTGTTCCACGGGTTGAGGGGCAGGTACTGATGCAATGTCTCCTGACGGTGCCTGATAATCGTCGTAATCCGGTAAAGAATCATCCCATGGTGGAACATCTTCATAGGACGGTGCTGCAGGGACACTTTGGCGTCCACCTGCATCGTCCTGAGCTTGAACAGCTAGGGTGACGCTAGGCTGAGAAGCAGGCGCAATACTGTGCGACGCTGTAGCCACTTCAGCTTTGACTTCTACTTGATCGCCTTCTACTGGGATAGAGCTAGCTGGCGTTAGTGTTTTTTTTTCTTCAAACACTGGCTCTGATGTAGAGGTAGCTGAAGCCGTTGACGCTGAAATAGGCTGGGCTGGCGCTGCATCGTAACATACCGTCAGAGTATTCACAGGACGAAACGCAATCAAACGCAACATCAGCATCTCAAAGCCGGATTTGATCGAGTAAGACAGAGGTAGGTCTCGGCGCCCAACCAACAAGCTTTGATACATCACCTGAATTTCTTCGGCAGACACAGTACGAGCTAATTGCTGGATTTGTGCTAAGTCACCAATTTGATCTTGCAGAACACCGGGAACTTGTTGTTCTACTGCCACGCGGTGAAGAGAATCCAACATAGCACCACAAATCGAAATGAAGTCCGGCTGATAATCCGCTATGGTATCGATTTTTGCTAAGGTCTGTGCGGCGTCTTTTGCCGCAACCGATTCCAGCAACGATAGAATTTGACTTTGATTCACCAAACCAAGCATGGATGTCACACCGGTTTCGGTGATTTGACCATCGCCAAAGGCAATCGCCTGATCGGTTAAACTTAGCGCATCACGCATACTGCCATTAGCGGCCTGACCGATTTGCCACAGGGCAGGCTGATCATAACTCACTTGCTCAGTCGTCAGAACTTTCTGCAGGTAATCCACCACTCGCTGAGCTGACATATTTTTTAGGTTGAACTGCAAACAGCGCGACAGAATTGTCACTGGCAATTTTTGCGGATCGGTCGTCGCCAATAAAAACTTCACATGCTCAGGCGGCTCCTCTAATGTTTTTAACAAGGCATTAAAAGAGTGCGTTGACAGCATATGCACCTCGTCTATGAGATACACTTTAAAGCGACCACGAGTCGGTGCGTATTGCACGTTCTCCAGTAATTCGCGGGTGTCTTCTACCTTGGTGCGAGACGCCGCATCGACTTCGATCAAATCAACAAAACGACCTTCCACAATCTCACGGCAACTATCACATTCACCACAAGGCTCAGGTGAAATGCCATTCACTTCACAGTTAAGACACTTAGCAAAGATTCGCGCAATGGTAGTTTTACCGACACCACGAGTCCCCGTAAACAAGTAGGCGTGATGCAAGCGCTGCTGGCGTAAAGCATTCACCAAAGCTTGTAATACGTGGTCTTGCCCTGCCATTTCAAGGAAAGTTTGGGGGCGCCATTTTCGTGCGAGTACTTGATAGCTCATGCAATCTAATCTGGTGATGATTGGGGCTGTAAAAACACAGCGCTGGGTTGTGTGACCTGAAATCATGCTTCCATGACGGCCAGATAATGCGCTGAATTTTAAGCTTTTTCAGCGAGAAAAGGAATGTGCAGGAAGAAATCTCTGCTTTTAACAAAAGCCTGCTATAGACCAACTATAGCAGGCTGCAAACAATTACTGACGATCAATGATCTTAAAGCCCGCCGGCACTTCAAAACGACTAGCACGCTCTGCCGTCATGTTAGCCGCTTTAACTTCCGACATAATCGTTAACACAGGCTTGCCATCTTCCATACCCATCCAAGACTTCGCGCCTTTCTCAGCCTGATCTGAAATGAAATCACCTGCCATACTTTGCAACGACCCTAATGGATCGGTGGCATCAAAGCCCGCCTTCTGCCTAGCTGTTTCAGGTTCTTGGCAAGTTTTGACATCAGCATACCATTCCAGCTTAGTTGATACTGGCTTTCCACCCACGACAGTCAGTTTGCGCAGCTCTTTTTCCTTACCAGCACTAAAGATGTCCATCACCTTAGCAAGGTTGGCATTGAAAAACTGCGCTAAAGGCGTTCCCGCAACCACCTGATTATAATATTTCTGGTCAAAATCATAAGCTGTTTTCAAAGCTTGATTTGTGGCTACATCAGCCATCCAATAATCCATGGTCACTATATGCTTATCTTGCTTACCACGATTATCTTCAGTCACTAACTCCCAGCGAGCCACATATTGGTCAGCGGTGAAACCGTTAATTTTTCTAGCGCGAGCCTTAGGCGTTACCGTGAAATCGTATTTTTTAACAGTAATTGGGCAGCTCTCTGAACCATTTGGATCATAGCTATCAGCCTCATCTTCCGAAGATTCCCCCAAACCAAGTTGCTCCAGCGGACTAAGAGAAGAACAGCCACTCAAAGGACATTCTAAATAGTTCTCGGCACCATAATTGACTTGCCAAATTAGATTTTTATCTAATCGAGTAATCTCAGATTGATGGCCATCCCCCATCAACTTGCCAGTGATCCAAGAGTCATATTCTGACTTTGATTCCACCGTACTTTTATCTGCCACCGTGTAACGCGTTTCCACTCGATTACCATCCGGTAAAAGATAGCCCCCAGTACGAATATTGGTTTGCACGACACTAACATCGATTTTCGGAGTATTATCGACGGCTTGACCAGCACATCCAGTTAGAGCAAAAGCAATCGCTGATAGGGTAAAAAGAGAAGCGTAATGTTTCACGAACAAAAATCCTTCTAAATAGTTTTCCAAAAAATGATCGCAGGAACAACCCCCACAACCTATGCCAGTCGCGAATGTTAGCCCTCTAACTTTGTAACATCAAGTAAACAAAAAAGGGCCAGCATGCGCTGACCCTTTTAAAAATTCTCACTAAGCCATTAGTTGGCTTTCTGACCCGCTTGACGCTGACGTTCACGCTCAAGCTCTTTTTCACGTCGGTGTTTTTCTACCGCATCCAACACTTCTGCGCCAATATGTGCTTCGCCACGTGATTTTGCTAGCTGAACTTGACGCTCACGCTCAACAAAACGACGACGTTGCTCTTCAGTGTATTTATCGAAACAGTGCGGGCAGCTTACGCCTTGTTCAAAGCGCTCGTCTTGCTTTTCTTCTTCGGTGATTGGCATACGGCAAGCGTGACACTGATCGTATTCACCTTTTTCAAGCTTGTGGTTTACCGATACACGGTTGTCGAACACGAAGCACTCACCTTTCCACATGGTCTCTTCTTCAGGCACTTCTTCCAAGTACTTCAGAATACCGCCTTCTAAGTGGTAAACCTCTTCAAAGCCTTGCTCTTTCAGGTAAGCTGTAGATTTTTCACAACGAATACCACCGGTACAGAACATAGCGACTTTCTTGTTCTTTTCAGGATCAAGATTTTCTTTCACGTACTGAGGGAATTCACGGAAGGTATCCGTTTTTGGGTTTACTGCATTCTCGAAAGTACCGATTTGGAATTCGTAGTCATTACGAGTATCGATCAACACAACATCCGGATCGGAGATCAACGCGTTCCAATCTTTTGGCTTAACATAAGTACCCACCACTTTACGTGGATCTACGCCTTCCACACCCATGGTTACGATTTCTTTCTTAAGCTTAACCTTAGTGCGGTAGAACGGCATCGTCTCGTCGTAAGACTCTTTGTAAACGATGTTTTCAAGACCAGGCTGCTGATCCAACCAAGCCAACATGGCATCAATGCCTTCACGACTGCCCGCAACCGTACCATTAATACCTTCACTTGCTAACAACAAGGTACCACGAATGCCGTTTTCTTCTAGGGTTAAACGAAGTGGCTCGCGCAGCGCTTCATAGTTATCAAGCTGAACAAATTTATACAGGGCACATACAACAACTTTTGACACGTCTTTCTCTCCTAATGCGATCTGGAACGTAAAACCAGAGCCTTTAATTGAAGGCGCGCATTATAGAGAAAAGACGCATCTTTTGCGAATTTTATTGATCCGGATCAACCGTATTTTGAATGCTATTATTGACACGAAACCAACCCGCAATACTATGCCGAGTCCGCTGAGCCGTCAGCACTTCATGGGGAAATTCTTCGCTCAAGAACACCGCCAAGCGCCCCTTCAGAGGGAAGTATCGGCCCAATTCAACGGTTTCATCACACTCATCAAACAAGACCAACTCACCACCGTCACCCTCTGCCCAGTTTTCATTCAGGTACAAAACGGTAGACAACACTCGATTACTTTTACCCTTAAAAGCATCAACATGTTTCTCATAAAAAGCGCCTTCCTCATAACGAGCAAAGTGTGCTTCATAGTCCCACAAACCTAAAAACAAACGACGATTAAACTCCAAGCGCAACTCGCTCATCGCGCTAAGAAAGGCACTACGAGCAGGGGTAATAGGATCAATCCAACGAATATAATCACTGCGACGATTAAGTGCCACCTGATGATCACTTGAACGCCCAACACCCGCCTGCTTCATGTAGCTATTGTCCAGTTCCGAGATATCCATCATCAAGGCGTCAACCATCTCATCAGAGAAGAAATCATCCGTAATACTCCAACCTTTTTCGCGAATATCGGACACAACCTTGTCGAATGGCGTCTGCGAAGTAAAGGGGATGATTGCACTCATAATGAAAACCTACTTGATCGTTGTAATGCGGCGAATGATACTGTAGCGTGCCCAGCGAAAACACTAACTTTTGACGATTTTCAGTAAATGTATCAACTACGTGACTATCAGCAAGAAGCGGTTGACGCTACCCTCGCACACTTTCGTAAAAGCGATGAGTCAGCCGTCATAGTGCTACCCACCGGAGCAGGCAAAAGCCTTGTGATTGCAGAATTGTGTCGTCTAGCACGCCATAAAGTTATTTGTCTTACTCATGTAAAAGAGCTCGTTGAGCAAAATCACCAAAAATTAAAGTCACTTGAATTAGACGCAGGCATTTACTCGGCGGGATTGGGCAGAAAAGACCTTAATCATAAAATCACATTTGCCAGTATTCAAAGTATTGCTCGCGGATTAGAGCATCACCACGAAGCCTTATCTTTGCTGATTATTGATGAATGTCACCGCATCCCCCAAGAGCAAGCGGGGCAATACCACCAGGTCATTGAGCATTTCAGATTACTTAACCCCAACTTAAAAGTGCTGGGATTAACCGCAACACCGTATCGCTTGGATAGTGGCTGGATTTATCACAAACACTATTGGGGGTTCGCCCGCGAAACCGAGAAGCCGTTTTTCAGCCAATGTATATATGAATTGCCACTGCGCCGACTGGTGAAATCAGGCTATCTAACCGAACCCAAGGTATTCGATGCAGCCATTGCTCATTACGACTTCGACCAACTGCTGGGCAATGAATACGATGATGCTAACCGCCCTATCGAGCAACAGCTAAATGAATTAGTCAGCAAGCACCCGCGCGTCACAAAAGCAATCTGCGAGCAAATTATTGAACTCTCAACGCAACGTAAAGGCGTGATGATTTTTGCCAGCACAGTCGAACACGCGAAGGAAATTCTAAGCTATTTGCCTACCAGTGAAGCCGCTGTAGTAACGGGCGATAGCTCATTAAAAGAGCGCGATCATATTATTACCGAGTTCAAAGCGCAGCGACTAAAATATCTAGTCAATGTCTCGGTCCTAACCACTGGTTTTGATGCCCCTCATGTGGATGTCATCGCCCTACTTCGCCCAACCGAATCTATCAGTCTATTTCAACAAATGGTCGGTCGCGGTTTAAGACTCTCCCCAGATAAGCAGGACTGCTTGATTCTGGACTACACCAACAGTGGCTATGATATCTTTCAACCAGAGATAGGCACAAAGAGGCCCAATCCAAATTGCCAGTTAGTACAAATCGAATGCCCACAGTGTGAACATCAAAACTTGTTCTGGGGGATCAAATCCGCCGATGGCTCGATCCGAGAGCACTATGGCCGTCGCTGCCAAGGACTTGTGGAGACACTAGATGGCGAATACCAATGCGACTATCGCTTTGTATTTAAGCGTTGCCCACATTGCAACGAAGAAAATGACATCGCTGCCCGACACTGCCAGCAATGCCATGAGCGCCTGATCGACCCTGATGACATTTTGAAAAAAGCTCTCAATTTAAAGGGGCACAAGGTCATCCGCTGCCAAGCTATCTCCATTACTGTTACGGGTAATAAAGTGCAGGTTACTTATCATGATGAAGACGGCGATGAGCTAAAACAGCGCTTCAACTTTGATTTCAAAAAAGATCGGCAACGTTTTAATGAAGAATTTTCTCGACGCCTTGGTGGCGGCAGCACGCCTGTTGAGTTTGATAAAGCAGAGCAAGTGACAGCCTTTGCCGCGCATTTCCCGCATCCAGATTTTGTGATCGCAGAGCAAGACAAGCAAAACTGGCAAGTCACCCAGCTACTCTTTGATTATCAAGGCCCTTACCGCAAAGCTAACGAGCTTATCTGAAGCATTCACCTCAAGCCCTAGCTGCATTTTCAAACGACACTTTAAAAGGTAGGTTGAGCGTTTCCAGCCTTTGCAGCACAGCAGACGACGTGAAAGATTTCGCAGGAAGACACTCCATGAACACCAACCAATAGTTAGCCGTCATGTTTTCAGAAAAAATTAATGCCGTCTTAGCATCGACACCCACAGCCTCAAAACGCTTAGCAATTCCCTGTTTAATGGAAGCCATCTGCTGAGAGTGAAATCCCCCATTCAGTACACTATCCACCAGAATCACACGAGTAAATTCATCGTACTGTTCATAAAATGGAAATAAGGTTGTAACGATTTGAGAGAGGTATTCAGTGGGAGAGGTTGTAGGAGGATGAAGGCCGACACTAGCACTCAACGTTTCGTCTAGGGCATCAAAATAGATTTCTTTGACGAGATCTAGCTTATCTTGAAAATGAACAAAGAAGGTACCAACCGCCACCCCAGCTAGGCGACTAATTTCTCGCGTCGTTGTTACTTCAACACCCTGCTCAAAAAACGCCTGCTTAGCAACCTGTTTGATTTTAGCGCGTGTATTTGCTTTTTGCTGGACTCTACGACTCACACCCATTCACTCCTTGACTTCATCATCGATGAGTCTATCGAAAAGAGCGTCTAGGGTGAACAAAAAAACATCAATTACGTAACACTAAACCATCGGGTATAGGTTGCAACCGCTTCCTGAGCTCACCTAAGAATCCCTGAATGCGCTCTGCATTATTACCATGATCAGACTCACCTGAGCGCGAGCTGGAACGCATATCGACAACTACTTTATCGCGCTGCTGTGTAATACGGATAACAATGTCGTTACGTAGACCAAAAATTGGCGTTCGAGCAGTTGCTTCAATCACACCCGCACTTGGGTACTGCGCTACCACATCCCAGCCACGCTGATTCACCAAAGCAGCCGCTTCGATGTAGGTTTCTTTAAAGGAATTGGTAACTTCTAAGGGCTTCACTTTCGGATAGTATTTCTTTTGCACTGGCACCCATGCAAAATCATAAGTTAGGTCATGCTCAGAGGCTTTGCGCAAAAAGGCCACATTGATGAAAACAGGAGGGTTATTGAGATCGGTCGAGATGTCATATAAATCTGGCAAACGAGACTTTTGCATAAAAAGCGCCAGCCACATGACGCTATAGATAAATGAGACGACACAAACAAGCCAAAAGAAGCGACGACCACCCGCACTACACTCTTTGCGGCACACATAGAGAGCCACCAGAGTTAAAATGGTCAATGCCAAGGCAGAAAAAACAGTTTTGCGCAACATATCAAAGGCGGCGATCGGCTCAATAAAACCAACACGAACACCGGCTATAGCAATAAACGCCACACACCCAATTAGCATCATCAAAATGTACAGCACGGGCGAAATGTAACGACTCATAGTTCACTCATTAAAAACATCACATCGCTTACCTTAGCGTGAGCGGGTACAGCTTGATAGTGCGTTACAAAGCCTTCTACAGTGATTCCACCAAATTTGCATATTTTGCGTAAAGCAGGCTGATTTTTAATAGAAAAATACATAAAAAATCGTCAGAATCCCTAGTCAACCACACTATAAACCTGTTATCAGTATCACTACATATAAAGCCATGATTACATTGAAACACCCGCCTCACTGCGTTGATCACCTCAGAGAATTTGCAAAAGAAGGTAGCCGCAGAGAGTTTATCGCCCGTGGTGCCAACGCAGAACGTTGCCCATCCTGCTTGATGGCCACTTTTGCTTGTTTCTGTGATCAACGAAAAACCATGCAGAGCCCACTTCATTTCACTCTGCTCTATCACTGTACAGAGATACACAAGCCGACTAATAGTGGTCGCCTTATCGCCGACCTATTTCCACAGCAAACCGACGCTTATCTGTGGTCACGCACTGCTCCCAACGACCTGCTTTTAGAGCGTTTAAAGTCATTTTCTGGCAATAACATCATCCTTTTCCCCAGCACCGAAAAACGTGAGAACGCTGGCACACACCTGCACGACCTTCCACCCTTAGATTTAGATACACCGTTGAATGTGATCGTTTTGGATGCCACTTGGCGTTTGGCTAGCAAGATGCTGCATCAAAGTCGCTGGCTTGATGACTTCTCTACCTTCGCCATTAACGAAGAGGCTATCCGCTCTTTTAAGGTAAGGCATGCTAAACACGATAATCAATTTGCCACCGCTGAAGTGGTCGCCATGCTGCTAGCCCAAGCCAATGCTATACAACAAAGCCAAGCGTTAGCGCACTATTATCACGTATTCAACAATCACAGCATGTGGAGTCGACACAGGCAAAAGACGCTTACCCCAGCCTAGTCGCGGCAAAGATTCCAAAGAAACAATAAAACTGCAAAAGCTTTAGAATCACCTAAACTAAGGGAACATCTGCATCAGGTCAGATTGTAGTCCTCAGTTTGTTAGGTGAAGCACTATGTTAAAAGCATTTATCTCTTTTCACATTCAGCTGGCACTATCAGTACTCATGCCAAGCTGGTATCAACGAGACTTTTTCGACGACCAAAAACCCTCGAAGCATGCCCATTACAGACGCTTTAGCAAACACTATCGAGCCAAGCGGCGCCTAGTTCGTACCCTCTGGACCGGCACAGGGTTCTTGATACTGGCATTTCCAAGCCCACCTATCTTGGTGGGTGGCGTACTATTCAGTACATGCCTCTCTTTCGCCATTTTAGATGAAAGCGAATAAGGACTCTATTTTAGGGTCTTAGCAATAAAGCCACTTGGCCATTTTCGCAAAACTGCAAGGCTTGCTTCTTCTTACGTCCCACCAGTACGGCATCACTGTCTAGAAACAGAAAGGCCTTCCAGCTACGCGCAAAGCCCCCCCATGTGGTTTCAATAACAAAGTCTGCATGGCAACAGAAATACACCTTGGTGTCGTCCCCCCAATTCGCACAATGAGTCAAAACACCTTCAGGCAGCTTAAGCTCATCCGACTCCCATACTGACTCCCAGTCATCTTCCCCTGTCTTACCGGTTTTTACCCACATATCTTTACTGAACAAATCGGGATATAGAAAAGCATCCGAAATGTAATCACGCCAGATGTTCGCACCGGCGGATTCGGTCATTAATAAAATAGCGGCACGATCTTCCTGCGTTACAAAGGGCTCTTCTCGACGAAAGACCCACTCTTTACCACTATCCGCTAATGATCGATATTGAGACATACAACCTCTATTGTTGAAAAAAAGTAACCTAATTCGTGAAAAAGCATCGTTTGAAGAATAAAACTCAAACAACTAACCTACAAATGTAGTAATAAAACTACATTTTCAAAAAATCACTCATGGAGACTGACTATGTACACTTCCGAAGATGTTAACACAGCCGCACTATACAACCTGCACTACACAGGCGCTGCAAAGAAAACGAAAGACTCTCAAGAGCAATACGAAGCCTTGCTAAACAATTGGGGCTTTGCAACTAAAAACGCTTCCGAGATTGCCCTAAGTAAGAAAATTTCAACTTTTGCCAAAAAAGTACTTAGCGCACTCAAATCCAGTTATAACATGATGACTGCATCACCATTATTAGCCAAACAACAGAGCGCTAACGCCCACATTTCCAGCCACTAAGGTTGAGCCAACTCACAATTTGCAATAACTCAGTAATTGGGAAGAAAAAAAATAACATCCCTCCCTTTCTCTTATCGCTCTCGCTACAATCATTTCGCACCAACACATCCACCTTAAAGGAGTTGTCATGCGCTTTAGCTACCAAGCTATTTTATTCGATTGTGACGGCGTAATAGTAGACACCGAAACACTTTCTTCTAATATTCTACAACGTATGCTTGCCGAGCAGGGACTTCACCTTGACGAGCACACCTTGCATACACAATTTGCCGGACACACTAACCAAGAAAATTTAGCCCTTGCCGAGTCAATGCTCGGAAAAGCATTACCCGCAAACTTTGCCAGTCAATTCCGAGATGAGTTTCAACGCAGCATCAAGACTTCACTGCAACCTATTCCAGGTGTCACTGAGCTGCTAAGCGCCATTCAATGCCCTATCGCGATGGCAACTAATGCTCAACGCGAAGAACTTGAACTTAAACTTGAACTGATTCAGCTGTCGGATGTGTTTCACACCCGCTTTGCTGTGGACGATGTAAAGCAAGGGAAACCCGCTCCCGATCTCTATTTAAAAGCCGCCTCAGCACTTGGTGTGGCACCGCAAGACTGCATTGTTATAGAAGATTCCTTAGCGGGGATCAGGGCAGGTGTTGCCGCTGGAGCAACCGTATTGGCTTACAGCGCGGTTTTCACCGCACAAGCACAACTTGATGCAGGAGCAACTCTGACATTTAACAGTATGCCAGAGTTAATGACATTACTTGGACTCAAGTGACATAAGCTGCTTAAGCAAGCTACGCGGCAGGTCTTTGATCGTCAGTTCACCTGTATCGGCATTGAACTGAATGCTCTCACCCAATAAATCCGTATCAAAACTCAGCGTTAGGGATCGGTTTGATCCTGACGCTCGCGTTAGCTTTTTAAGTGCTGCTTTTTCGACAAAAATTTCTTTTTCTACTTGAAAGGCATCGGACTCAGCCAGCTCAAGAAACTTACTTGCCTGCTCCGGTGAAAATCGCGTTTCAATTTGACGAGCAATTTCTGACAACTCTAATGGCTCTCGCTCTTCCGCTTTTTCAAGGCATTGCTCAGCCACAGCACGCTTAAAGTCGTTGGCAGCTTTAGATGGTAGGGACTGAGACTGACAAAAAGCCGATGCTGCTTCGACCAACTTGCGAGTTTCTTTGGCTGCCACTTTCGGCTCATCACAACCAATAAACTGTGTGAAATATTCACTTTCCCATTTGGGCGCCTTGCCAAATCGAAACGCTATATAACGGGTGTCATCACGGTCATGGTAAGCCGACAAGTTAACGCGCAAAGCCATGTGCAACTTATCTGTTTCCAATTGATGAACTTGAGCAAAGCTTAAATCTTCGCCTAACGTAATTCCGGCTTTGCGTTTAAGGAGCACAATAAATAAAAAGTGCGAGCCACCTAATTCATAATGGTTAAACCACAACAAGCCACCTTCCGCCTCATTAACAGGCTCAAGATAACGCACGTATTCAGCCGCACAAGCTTTAGTAAACGCAGCAAAGTCATCAAACGCCTCACCATTGAAGTGCTTGTGCAGTAAAGCAGGCAACTTACTACCGTCATCGCTCCCTTCTGGATTAGAAAATTGTCCTGTATTCATACCAGAACGATTAAAAAGGTGTGTCACCTTGGCAGCCAATTGTTCGGCTTCAGCGTCAATCGGATTTTCATTGGGACGCGCTACTAAGAGCGCTTTGGACTCCCCTTCCGCTTTTTGAACTTCATGGACAATTAAATTGACAATAGACACTAGCGACCTCTTACTATTAGTATGATTGGTTTGTGACACTTCTTATGCCGTAATGGACACAGCTATAATCATCGATATGACAAAACCAACGAAGACAAAGGCACAAACTCGAAAGGAAATTGAGTCTCAAATCGAAAGCTTCATTCGCCAGCAAGGTGAAATACAGCAAGTCGAAATGGGTGCTTCCGGTTTACAAGATGGCAAGTATAACACGAGCCACATGGGGTTTATCGAGCCTAAAAAAGAACGTACGCCGCTTAATCATGTGGTTGCCGCTATACAGCAACGAAAGTCTGAGAAATCCCCCGCCACAGCGTTACCCGCAAACAAACCAAGAAAACCGAAAAAGAAAGTTATCTACGACGATTTTGGTGATCCTATTCGCTACGTTTGGGAAGATTAAGGAAAGTCCCTGTAAGCTTTTCTCGACTTTTGCTCCGGCTCCTAAGTTCCACTACCATAAGGAAAAATCACTTACAGGAGAAAGCAAAATGTCCATCAAATATCTTCACGCTATGATCCGCACGACAGACCCAGAAGCTAGCCATGAATTCTACACCGATGGCCTCGGTCTGGTACAAACACGCCGTTATGACAGCGAGCAGGGCCAATTTTCTTTGATTTACTACGCTACAGAACCTGGCGCACCCGAAGTGGAACTTACCCATAACTGGGATGATCGCACCTACTCTGGCGGAGATCAGTTCGGTCATTTAGCTTTTGAAGTCGAAAACATCTACGACGTTTGTCAAAATTTGCAGAATATGGGCATCACCATACTGCGCCCACCGCGCGATGGTCACATGGCATTTATTAAAGATCCTAATGGCATTTCCATTGAGCTACTACAAAAGGATGGCTCATTAGAACCTCAAGAACCTTGGGCATCTATGGCTAATACCGGCTCTTGGTAACATTTGTTAACAAAACTTTAAGTTTGGTAACAAAGATTTGAAGTTTATTGGCCTCTGCTAAATTGATTTACATAAAGACAAGGATGTTTCTGCCACTATATTTGTATAGCCAACGGAAATACGGAATAGCACAATGATTCTAAAATCAATTGCCCGAAATAGCATGATCTTGCTTGGTGTTGCTGTGACACCTTTTAGCTTCGCCAATCAACCCCTGTATGACGCACAGCCATTGATGCCTAATATTGCAGATGAAGACAAAGATGGTGTCATTAATATTCGAGATTTTTGCCCCCAAACAGCTCAGGGAGCGAAAGTGGATAATGATGGCTGCCCTAGCAAGTCAACACATTTGCAGTCTATTAATCTTGAAGTTCTGTTTGATACTGGCAAGTTTGACGTTAAACCCATTTACTATTCAGAAATTCAGAAACTGGCTGACTTCATGAATGCCAACCCAAATACGACTGTTGTTATTGAAGGCCATACGGATAACGTTGGTGATGATGAATCAAACATCGAGCTTTCAAGAAACCGTGCAAATGCTATCGCGGTAGTCGTGATTCGACAGTTTGGAATTGATCGTAATCGCATACGCGGTATTGGTTACGGCGAGTCCCGCCCTATAGCAACCAATGACACGCCAATAGGCCGAGAGAAAAATCGACGCGTGGTGGCAGAAGTCTATAGCGAGCAAACCATGCAAACCAAGCGCTGGAATATTTACAGTGTTGATAACATGGGCATGGAGCCAGAGCTTGCACCAAACAGTGCATTCAACGGAAGCTACTAAAGCCTTAAACGTACCCACTACACCTCTATCTCTATAAAGCCAAAAAGGGTGAGCACTGAGTGCCCACCCTTTTCTTTTTCACATAAAAGCCAGTTTATAGCTATTTGCTTTCGCCATGGTGAACCATGTCTTCCACCACTTCTTGTTCTTCGTGTAGATCATTAGTTTGATCAGCGTGCGGCAGAATCAAGTTTAGGAAGATCGCCACTAGACCACATAAACTCACGCCTTGTAGATGCCAGCCAGAAGAGCCAAGTGTCATACCACCAATACCAAACACCAAGGTCACCGCTACAATCACTAGGTTACGCTGAACACCTAAGTCAACACGTGACTTAATCAGGATATTCATACCCACACCAGCAATCGAACCGAACAGCAGGATCATGATGCCGCCCATTACCGGACTTGGAATGGTTTGTAGCATGGTGCCAAATTTTCCGATAAAGGCTAAGGCAATAGCAAATACTGCTGCCCACGTCATCACCACAGGGTTGAAAGCTTTGGTCAGCATGACCGCACCAGTTACTTCAGAGTAAGTCGTGTTTGGTGGGCCGCCGAACAAAGACGCTGCTGACGTCGCTAAACCATCACCTAGCAAGGTGCGATGTAGACCAGGCTTTTGCACGTAGTCTTTACCCGTAATCGAGCCAATCGCTAGTACGTCACCCACATGCTCAATCGCTGGCGCAATCGCAACCGGTAACATAAACAAAATCGCTGCTAGATGAAACTCAGGCATGATAAACGCAGGCACACTCAACCAACCTGCTTGTTGTACGTTAGTGAAATCGACAATGCCCATAAATAAGGACACGACATAGCCAACCACCACACCCGCGATAATTGGCACAAGTCGGAAGACACCTTTCGCATAAGTAGCAACCAGCAAGGTGGTCAGCAATGCTGGCATAGACACTAAGATGGCATCTGCATAAGGGAACAACTGCACAGAGCCATCACCCGCTTTACCTAATGCCATGTTTACGGCAACGGGCGCCAAACCCAGACCAATTACCATAATGATCGGCCCCGTTACAACGGGTGGCAATAGACGATGCAGGAAGCCAGGGCCACGAATTGCCACTAGAATGGATAGCAAAACGTACACTAGACCCGCACAAAACAAAGCTCCCATGGTCGCGGCTTGTCCCCAAGTTTCCACCGCAAAAATGATCGGGGCAATGAAGGCAAACGACGAGCCCAAGAAGACTGGCATACTACGTTTCGTACACAGTTGGAAAATTAACGTCCCTAAACCTGCGGTGAACAATGCCACACTTGGATTTAGACCCGTAATCAAAGGAACTAAGACCAAAGCCCCAAATGCTACGAATAGCATTTGCGCCCCAGCTAAAGCCAGACGCCAGCCCGCAAGCATGTTGTCCTGTTGAGTAGTAGAAGTTGGTGTTGTCATGTGAAGGGAACCAAGACTAATGATTGAATACTAAATTATTATTTAGTGCCGAAGATCTTATCGCCCGCATCGCCTAGACCCGGCACGATATAACCTTGTTCATTCAAGTGGCTATCAATTGACGCGGTGTAAATGTCTACGTCAGGATGTGCTTCTTGCACTTTTTTGATGCCTTCCGGTGCAGCCACCAAGACCAATGCACGAATGCTGTCACAACCGTTTTTCTTCAAAAGATCGATGGTTGCGATCAATGAACCGCCTGTCGCCAACATGGGATCCACCACCAGCGACATACGCTGATCAATATCGCTCGCCAGCTTGTCGAAGTAAGGCACTGGTTCGAGTGTTTCTTCATCGCGGTAAATACCCACCACACTGATACGAGCACTGGGAATCAGCTCAAGCACACCATCCAACATGCCTAAACCCGCACGAAGAATGGGCACGACAGTGATCTTTTTACCACTAATACGCTGGCAAGTAGTTGGACCACACCAGCCATCTTGCTCGTATTCTTCAAGTTCAAGATCTTTCGTTGCTTCATAAGTCAGCAGATTACCCACTTCTGACGCCAACAAACGAAAACCACGCGTACTCATTTTCTGATTACGCATTAAGCCAATCTTATGTTGAACTAGGGGGTGGCGAATTTCATAAACGCTCATGGAAACCTCTTAAATAGCATTGATCTTGACTAAACGGTCATTTTCGCACATTACCCCGTTTGAGGCGATATGAGATGGCCCAGTTTTTGCGTAGTTAGCTCTAGAAAGCATGAAAAAATTGTGCCAAATAAAAAAGGCGCTTGTGTTACCAAGCGCCTTGCTAGCAATAATAGCCATTAGTGCTGCATAAAACCGTAGGCACCATCCATCATATGGCCGTCTTGGCCTTTGGCTTTCCAGTGCACTTGATACGTATCTGGCTCAAGCTTTGGCAAATTGATCGTGAACTCTTGCATTGCTTCACCTCCACGTTTGTACTTAAGCGCAACAGGTTTACCATCAGAGCCAACCAACTTTACATTCATCACTTGCATGGGCTGAGTAAAATGAAGCGATAGATGCTCCACTGGCGCCATCATCATAGCGCCGTCTTCAGGGTAAGTTGAGTGCATCATGCTGCCCATGCCATCGTGGTTCATCGAAACATCCGGCATTGAACCGTGATCCATTTCACCATGCTCCATACCTCGACCTGAGTTATCCGCCATCGCGCCGGCAGAGACAGCAATGGCTACTGCGGCTAAAGTAAGTTTCACTGCTTTCATGATTCCTTCTCCTATTGAAGTTCACTTAAATTCAAAGTGGACGCAGACAACCACTGCATCCGGTTGTCTGTCACACTTTGGCAAGTTCAAAGCGTTTCCATAAATAGTACACCGCGGGGAGCACCACTAAGGTCAGCACCACCGCACTGATCATGCCGCCCACCATTGGGGCCGCAATACGACTCATCACTTCAGAACCTGTACCGGTGGCAAATAGAATCGGCAACAGACCAATAATGATCGACGCAGAGGTCATCATAACGGGACGCACTCGTAAGCCCGCGCCATGCATCACCGCGTCAAGCAAACGCTCTTGGCGTTGCTCTTTGGTTAAGTTAGCGGCTTGCTCTTTAAAGGTCTGCCACTCTTGGTTGAGGTAAACCAACATGATGACACCGATCTCAACCGCCACCCCAGCTAGAGCAATAAAGCCCACACCGGCCGCCACCGAGAAATTGAAGTTCAGTAGATACATCAACCAAACACTACCGACCATGGCAAACGGCAAAGTAGCCATGATGATGGCGACTTCCATCGGCGAACGGAAATTGAGGTATAGCAGCACCAAGATAATGGCAATAGTGAGTGGCACCACATAGGTTAGCTTCTCTTTCGCCCGCTCCATGTATTCGTACTGCCCAGACCAATTCAGCGAATAGCCCGCTGGCAAATCCACTTCCTTAGCCACCACTTCTTTGGCATGTTCCACATAACGCCCTAAGTCCATGCCGTCGATGTCGATGAAGGTCCATCCATTTAAGCGTGCGTTCTCACTCTTAATCCCTGGCGGTCCATCTTCTAGATAGACATTGGCCACATCGCCTAATGCAATACGCTGACCACTAGGCGTAACGATTGGCAACAAGGACAATTGCTCCGGCGAGTCACGGTATGACTGCGGGTAACGAATATTGATTGGGTAACGCTCAAGGCCTTCCACCGTGGTGGAAACATTCATACCCCCCACCGCCAAAGCCACCAGCTGCTGCACTTCTTGAATATTAAGGCCGTAGCGAGCGGCTTTAGCACGTTGAATATCGACCTTAATATAACGACCACCTGCTACGCGCTCAGAGTAGACCGAAGCTGTGCCTTCAACCTTACTCAGTACCCGTTCAAGCTGCTGACCAATTCCCTGAATGACGGCCAAATCAGGCCCCGCCACCTTGATACCTACCGGTGTTTTAATACCGGTTGCCAGCATATCGATACGGGTCTTAATCGGCATTACCCAAGCATTGGTGACACCCGGCACCTTAACCAGCCGATCCAGCTCTTGCTTCAGGGACTCGGTAGTCACGCCATCGCGCCACTCAGACTTAGGCTTTAGCTGAATAAAGGTTTCAATCATGGTCAGCGGTGCGGGATCGGTCGCGGTTTCCGCACGCCCTACTTTACCGAAGACCGTCTCAACCTCTGGCACGGAGGCAATCAGCTTATTGGTTTGTTGCAAGGTTTGACGCGCCTGACCAATGGAGATCCCTGGGTAAGTCGTCGGCATGTACATCAAGTCGCCTTCGTCTAGATTCGGGATAAACTCACTGCCCAATTTATCCAACGGCCACATACCGATGGCAAACACACCAACCGCAACCACTATGGTCATTTTGGGGTAATGCAAGGCTCGTTTCAGCACCGGTAAATACAACGCCGTTAAACTACGGTTGATTGGGTTTTTATGCTCAGGGAGCACCTTACCACGCACAAAGTAACCCATCAGCACGGGCACCAAGGTTATCGCCAACGCCGCCGAAGCCGCCATGGCATAGGTTTTGGTGTAGGCCAAGGGGCCAAACATGCGTCCTTCTTGGGACTCCAAGGTAAACACCGGCACAAAACTGACAGTGATGATCAGCAAGCTGAAGAACAGCGCAGGCCCCACTTCCGAAGCGGCTTTGGCCACCACTTGCCAACGGTTTTCCTTGGTCAGTGGCGTTTTCTCAATATGTTTGTGCAGGTTTTCGATCATCACGATCGCGCCATCAATCATGGCACCAATGGCGATGGCGATCCCGCCCAAGGACATGATGTTGGCATTGATGCCTTGCCAGTGCATAACAATAAAAGCAGCTAGGATGCCAACCGGAAGACTGATGATCGCGACCAAAGAGGAACGCACATGGAACAAAAACAGCACACACACTAAAGCCACGACAATGAACTCTTCGATCAGTTTTGACCAAAGGTTGTCCACGGCACTGTCGATCAAGCCGGAGCGGTCGTACACCGTCACCACTTCTACACCGTCAGGCAAGCTGCTTTTCAGGGTCTCAAGTTTGGCTTTCACCCCATTAATGGTTTGTTGCGCGTTCTCACCAAAACGCATCACCACCACACCACCGACCGTTTCCCCTTCACCGTTTAGCTCGGCAACACCCCGGCGCATCTGTGGGCCTTTGACGATATCGGCCACATCTTTTAGCAAAATCGGCACACCGCTATCATTCGCCCCTAACGGAATGTTTTCTAAGTCTTCAACGCTTTGGATATAACCCGAGGTGCGCACCATGTACTCGGCTTCAGCCATCTCAATGACAGAGGCACCCACTTCTTGGTTGCCGCGCTCAATCGCCATTTTGATCAGGCTAAGCGGCATATTAAACGCGCGTAGCTTTTCTGGATTCACCTGTACTTGATACTGTTTCACCATACCGCCCACTGGCGCCACTTCTGACACCCCCGGCACGGTCTGCAGCTCGTATTTCAAGAACCAGTCCTGTAATGAGCGCAGTTCGCTCAAGTCATGCTGGCCCGTGCGATCGACCAGTGCATACAAATACACCCAGCCTACACCGGTTGCATCTGGGCCCAACTGTGGACGCGCATTGCTGGGCAGCGACGGCGCTACTTGGCTCAAATACTCCAACACACGGCTTCGCGCCCAGTACATATCGGTATCTTCATCGAAGATCACGTAGACATAGGAATCACCAAAAAAGGAAAAGCCTCGTACGGTTTGCGCCCCAGGTACGGACAACATGGCTGTCGTCAGCGGATAGGTCACTTGATCCTCGACCACTTGCGGCGCTTGGCCTGGGTAACTGGTTTTGACAATCACCTGCACATCGGACAAATCAGGGATCGCATCCACCGGTGTATTCTTCACCGAATACAGCCCTAGCCCGACTAAAATAAGCGTGGCCAACAACACCAAAAAGCGATTATTAATGGACCAATAAATAATGCTATGAATCATAATCGCTCCTTATTGATCATCCGTTTCCAGAAAATCGCTCACCACATAACGGGGGCTACTTTCACGGATAATTTCCAGCTGTAGATCGACATCAAGCGGCAAAGCCTCTAGGTCTAGCCACTCAGCGGCATAGAAATCCATAGTCATTTTTGGCCAATTCCATTCAGCAATCGCAGCGTGATTGACGTTCAACTTGCCATTGCCTGGATCAATGCTGTTTACGCTGGCCTTGACCCAAACATTTTCTGGTGGGGCGGCAGCGGCTTCTGAAGACATCTCCTTATCAGACATATCCTCAGCGCTGGTCATACGTTTAAAGTCTGATGTCTTGCTAGATTCAGAGTCCAACAGAAATTGTGCCGACGTCACCACCTGATCTCCGACCTGAAGACCCGATAGGATTTCTGCCTGCTTATCTGAAAAAGCGCCGACTTCCACGGCGATGGATTTAAAACGTCCGTCCCCTAATGCCAACACCACGCGGTTCTGTTTCGCGCCACGAATCACCGCTTCTTTTGGCACCAGTAGCGTTTCGCCCTGACGTTTGGCATCAATATCAATGTGCGCAAACATTTTCGGCTTCAAACGGCCATCGGGATTGTCCAAGCGCACTCGCACTTTTAAGGTACGGGTATTGGGATCAAGGGTGGGATAGATAAAGTCCACCTGACTCTGGAAGCGCTCACCGGGCAAGAAATCTAATTCAGCACTGACCGATTGCCCCACCTTGACCCAGCTGGCTTGACGTTCAAACACTTCCGCTTCGAGCCAGAGCTCAGACAGATCGGCAATCGACATCAGTGTTTTCGCAGGCGTCACGTAGAAACCATCTTGAATCGACAGATTATCCACCACCCCAGAACGCGGTGCGAAAAAGCGAACGGTTTGTGACACTTGGCGTGTTTTCTTTAAGCGATCAATAAAGCTCTGCGGCACTTGCAGTGCCTGTAGGCGTTCTTCACCGGCCTTGATCATGCGCGCATCTTTACGCCCTAGGGCAAACACAAACTCTTCTTGAGCATTTACCAAGGTTGGCGAGTACAAATCAAACAAGGGCGCGCCCTGCTCAACCTTGTCACCATTAGTTTTGATAAAGCTTTTCTCAATCCAACCATCAACACGTGGGTGAACATGCACAATTTGCTCTTCGTTATAGCCCAAATAGCCCACGGTACGAATATGGGTACTTAACTGGCCACGCTCGGCAACGCCCGTGCGCACACCGAGATTGTTCACCACTTCAGAGGCAACACTGACTGTCCCTGCGCCCATTTTTTCACCGCCTTCATCCCCATAGAATGGAATCAAATCCATGCCCATGGGCGATTTACCCGGTTCATCACGACGATAATTAGGGTCCATCGGCGCGACCCAGTACAAAGGCTGCTTTTCGGTGCTGCTCGCCGAACTTGACGACGCTTGCGAAGTGCTAGGCAGCCAGCCCATTTGCAAAGCACCGTAGGTTAAAGCGCCACCCAACACCAAAGTGCCGACATAGGCTAATCCTTTCATAGTTGCTCTCCTTTTAAATGGGCTTCACTCTGGCTGGCTAATAGATAATGCAGCTCGGCTGCCTGCTTGCTTTGCTCCACTTGGATGCCTAATAACTCGACTTGAGCGTTAAGCTCGGCAATGCGTGCTTGGACGATATCAACAAAACGGCCATCGTTTCGGGTATAAGCGTTCAGCGCTGCTTCACTGCTGGCGTGGTACTGTGGCAACAATTTCGACTGATAGAGGTTTTCTCGATTTTTGAGCTGCATCCAATTGCTCATCAGCGCTTGATAACGGGCTTTCAGCTCGTTCAGTAACAGCTCTTTGTCCGACAACAAGGCTTCGGCCTGTAAACGAGCCGCAGACACTTCTGCATCCTGACGTACGCTGGAAAAAATAGGTAAGCTGACACTGACTGCTAACGACGCTAAGTCTGCTCGATCGTTGCCATTAGGCGCATCGCCACGATAGCCATAGCCCAGTGTCACCCCCCATTGGGGTTTGTACTTTTGCTCGGCCAGCAACTGATCCAGTTGTGCACTATCACTGCGCGCATCCAGCAACTTCACTAACGGGTGATTGGTTAGACAGGTGGTTAGCGACTGAGACATTTGCTCCGGCACAATCACCAAGGCATCCAACGCCGACTGCTGATTGGCAATGGTCAACTGCGTTGAAAATTGCTCTGGAAGGTACTGTTTAAGCTGATTCACAGCGTTATCTCTAGCTTGGGCTAGCTCAATTAAACGCTGATCTAATTTGCTCAATTCAAGCTCAGCACGCACCAGATCTTGCTGTCGGGCGGAGCCATAGGAAGAGCGATAGTTGCTCACCACCGCATCGTTTAATTGCTCAAACAGCGGCTTACTTTGCTCAACAATAGCTAACGCTCGCTGATAGTAATACGACGTCAGCCACAAACGTGTGACGTCTTTTTCCACTAAGGCAATGCGATTGGCGCGCTGCCATTGGGCTTGCTTAGCTTTAACGCGATACTGATTGCTATTGATTTTCAAGGTATCGCCAGCAGGAAACATTTGCGTGACCTGCACGCTCATTTGCGTCATGGCTTCTTGCTCAAAATCAAACGTGTCGGTTGGCATATTCAGTAAACCGAGCGTAATTTTGGGATCAGGCAATGCCGTGGCCCCTTGGCTTAAAGCCATAGAAGCTTGCTGCTGTTTGCTGTTGGAGGCGAGCCAAGCATCTTGTTTAATCGCTTGTTCAACCGCTTGCGCTAGGGTCAAGGGTTCAGCGTAAGCAGAGCTCGCCAACGCCAATAGACTCAGTGCCGCGCAGGCACGAAGTGCAGTCGTCTTTAATTGGAACATTATGTTTGCTCATAAAAATCTAGCTAAATAGACATGCATGAAGACAAAGCTTCATACATCACATTAGGAATCTAGAGTTTTAAGCAATCGGAGGGATATAGGGCGTATTCGGCACACCAGACAAGGTCATGGGGGCGATAAAATCGCGCTGCTCAACCTGCAGTGCAATGGAAATAAAATGATAAGGTGTCGCCAAGACAGGTAAGGTACTGCAGTGTGCTTGAGTACACCCCTGATGATCGTGGTCGTTATCACTCATCTGGCAAGTCGAAGCATTGTCACTGTGGCAATGTTTATGCGCTTGACTGTCCGCGTGTACCATTTGCATAGCACTCACCGACGACTGACTAGGCAACATCTCCAGCGTCATTTTTAGGGACGCTAGACCCGAAAACACTAACGATACAAGCAATAGCAACAGGCATAAATACCCTTGCTTAGTATTGACTTGGTTAGTTAAGTGCAGTCGTTGCATTGCTCTATAAATCACTATGTATTGAAATAACGCACTGAAGTTAATAGAGATTTCTCCTGAAAGCAAACGCTTTCATATCTCAGATATAACTTTTATCGCTTTCTCTATAAAAAGCATGTCCAAGCATTTGAGGACAGGACAGACATTACAAGAAAAGCGCATTGATTCATGCGCTTTTCAAGTCTGAAGGCTGGCTAAGTCAGTGCACTTCGATGGTGTGCTGAGGACACAAATGTGGCGCCCATAACTGCATCGCTTCTAACAGTCTTTCCTTTTCGAACCCCACCAGCTTTGATGCCTCTAAAATATCCAAATACTGCGTATCTGAATCCTGCAATGGGGATTGACCAGACGCACGCAGCAAATCTGCTTTGTTAAAATAGCGCCCTTCTTTAAACTCCGCGACACGAATATTGTTACCTGCAAACACTTCCGAATAGATAGACATGACCAACCTCCTTAGCGATTTTAGGAAAGCTCAGTGGCTTACAAGTAAGTTATACACCAGTTAATTATGACAATATGTTACAAGCGTCTAAAAATTGATCTATTTAGAAGGCTTGGTGATTCATGTCTTACTTGGCATAAATCTTATTTATTTTATTCAGCTCGCCTCTAAAAGAGCCCCATCTAGACAGCAACCTTGTTACTTACACAATGTACAAAGATTACACTATTTGAATATTCGGATTTACACAGCTTTGCCATAGTTATTACACCTTATTAACAATGATAATAATGAAGGCTGTAAAGTATGATGAAATCAAAAGTAGCGTTGGCAGTATTGGCCGCAGGTCTTTCGTCGCAAATCTTCGCTGTCGAACTGGGCGAGTTCAACGGCACTAAATTTAGCGTCGGGGGTTACTTAAAAGCAGAGACAGTATTCGACCACCCTGATTCAGGTGAAAATTCTGTTGAAGGTAGTGTTCGTCAATCACGTTTTAACTTGGGCACATCTAGCGTAGTAGATGGTCACAATGTACGTGGTTTCATTGAAGGTGACTTTTGGGATAACAACACATCTCAAGACAGTAGCTATGCTTGGCGCCTTCGTCATGCCTACATCAACATTGACAATTTAACCGTTGGTCAAACATGGAACGGTCAGTTCTTTGCCAATGCTCCATTTGATACGGAAACGCTAAACTTCTGGGGTCTTGGTATTGGTACGATTGCTGGTAACGGCGCTCCTATCCGCCCAGATCTAGTGGTTCACTATGTCAAAGATGGCATGCGTCTAACGTTGCAAGACCCACTTTACAGCAATGCTGACTCTCCAGATCTAGTTGCACAATACACATATCGCACCAATGGCCATGCATTTAACGTAGCGGTAACAGGTCGCGAAGTAGACACAACACCAACCGTAAGCTCTGACGATGAGTCAGAATACGGTGCAGCCATCTCTCTAGCGACCAAACTAAAATTTGGCGATACATCACTTAGCCTAAGTGGTTTCACTGGTGAAGGTGCTGCGATTTACGCTGGCTGGGGTTATAACGGTGCACGAGGCCTAGACGGTCAAATGGAAGTTAACGCCAATGGCGACTTGATCACTACAACAGGTTTTAGTGCAGGTATCGGCCATAAATTCTCTGACACACTTCGCGCTAACTTACGTTACGGCCAAGTAAAAGCAGATGAATCGAGCCTTGCTGAAGACACTCTAAAACAGACGGCGTTTAACATGATTTACACTTACATGCCAAATGTTGAGCTAGGCTTTGAATTACGTGATCAAAATGCGGCTAACCGTCCACCATCCTCTCAAGGCACTTCTGTCCGCCCGGCGGGCAAGCAGCTAGAACTGATGGCAATGTACAAGTTCTAATGTTCTGATTCACTTATTAATGCAAGCGACTGCAAATAACCCAAGCTCCCCTTTGCTTGGGTTATTTGTTTTCAAAAGCAATTTTTTAGCAAGTGATGCTACGCAATGTCTGAGAAGGCAACTCACCAATATGCTCTCGGTACTGCGCCGAAAATCGCCCCAAATTAGTAAAGCCATATTTCATCGCCACTTCCGTCACATTTCGAATTCTCTCATTTTGGCTCAGTTCCATATGAACGCCTTCAAGTTTTAAACAACGCACATAAGAAGATGGTGTCATGCCCAATTCACGATCGCATAGATTATAAAGTGACTTGCGACTAATCTGACAAATTTCAGCCAAGTGGTCGATGCTAATATCTTGCGTGATATGGCTTAAAACGTGCTCACGAATACGCTCGACCAATCGATGTTGGCTAGTGTGGGCAATATTGACAGGGTTTACATTACTGGCAAAGGTACCAAAAATCGCATTGGCCAGAAGCTTGCTGTAGTACATCAAACCACGCTCGCACAAACTGCCTTGTGGCTGCTGTAAAATATCATTCAACAAGCTAATAAAAGAACCCGATGTAGGCAGCGGCTGCTTCTCAAAATCAAACACAATGCTGTCTTTCGAAATCCGGTAGCCAAACTCTCGCGCAGTTTGCACCATAAAATTCACAGGAATACGAATAACTAACTTGCGACAGTCCGCACTGTAATGACTAATTAACGGAGAGTTTGGCGATACAATCAACGCATCACCCGCACTTAAATGCTCAGATTTTCCGTGACATTGCACCAGACTTTCACCCTCAAGCATTACCTGCAAATGGTAAATATCTGACATCATCGGCGTTTGCATCTGTACTTCACAGCCAAAACTGTGCTCTGAAATCGACAGCTCACCAAAGCTTTTGAATTTTATACCGGCCTGAGCCAAGTAAGAGGATTTCTGAATCAGCTCATGCTCTCCAAAATGCTTACTCATTAAAAAGCTAGAAACAGATTGCGCAGAAATACCGCTGACTTCGTGATCACAAGCAGTAAGACAAATTGTCATATCAACCCCCAACGTATAATTATTGTTATGTAACCAAGGATAGAGAGTTATTCCCTTAGACATTTTGTTTATAGGCTAAACAATTAAAGTCTAATGCTTGTGATAGGAAGTAGGTCATCCAAATTTGTGAAAGAACTATCAATTATTAGCATAAGCTCTAGAGGCCAAAAGATTGAACAAGTCCTCAAGAGGGCTACAAAAACCAACGTTTTCGGGGGATTTTTTGGTCTATGCGCTGTAAATAGTTTGCCAAAATACTGTTAAATAACAGCACAATCACCACCGAACCGGCGACGTTCATCCCCAGATCCATGAACCAGCTAAGTAAAAACAACCATGGCACGTGAATTAAGAACAGAGCAAAAGACAGATCACTCAACCGAGTAATGGGCTTTTTCAAGAGATTGGGCAAGCCATTTAACAGCAACCAACAAGTTGGCTTTAACTTCAAGGCAAGCCAGATCCCAAAGCCAAACTCAAACACTCGGCACAATGGAAACCAATCGCCAGGGCGACCCGGCATAAAGCCGTATAAGCGATAAGCCCACTCTTCGACACCATCCCACCAATCATTGGGTACAAATGGCACGCCATAGCGCCCCACATACCAACGACTAATAAGACTCACCAGCAATAAGCCGAACAAGGTCTGGTTAGGCCAGCGACGTAATAAAAAGGCTATAAGAGGAAACATGGCATACAAGGTAATTATCAGCGCAATAAACCAACTGGGCGGATTATAAGGCCCGCCCCAGAGCCCAAACCAAGCATAGAAACCAGTGAAACTACCGACAAAATCCGTGCTCAAGCCATTAGGAAATGGATAGCGCCACTCCCCTTCCAGCAACAACCCTTCGAGCACAAAAGCCACCACAACTACCGGAATGGACAACCAGTACAGAGGGTAGATACGCAGAACTTTTTTCCATAGGTAAGTGCCATACGGTGTTTGTTTAGGTAAGTCCGTTAAACCTGCCAAGATGCCGGATAAGACCAAAAACATGGTCACGCCGACGCCTCCCAAACTCACATAATAGAAATTTTTCAGGCCGAAAAAATCCCCGCTCCAATGGCCCAAAACCTGCCCAAAGTGCGCCACAAACACCAAACCGATGGCCACTATTCGTAGCACATCAAGCAATATCGAACGCGCCATCACTCCTCCAATGTCTGAGCTATTGATTGGTTTTAGCAACAGAAGATTGCAAAAATATGAGCAGCTCATTTATTTGAAGAGCAGAAAGTCATGAAAGGCGCCGTCGAAGCGTTCAAAGATTACAATTTGAAACATTGACAATACTGCGTGAATTACTTTTTAACAAAAGCCCATTGGATGCATCGCACCATCAACAGAAATATTTGACCAAGTGTTCTAGATTTAAACCATATACTCAACGGATTTGAATGTATGTTTAGTGAACAAATCAAATTAACACAACGAAGACTTGCTCAGCTGATGGATGACACACTCTACCCGCAAGGAAGCTTCTGTGCAGAAATTGCCTCCCTTGTTAAATCTCGGCCAGACATTAGCGATTACACGCTCAGTGAAATAGAAGAATTAACCGGCAAACAAGGTTATCCAACATTAGTGGCGATCCTTAGATTGTCTATGCCACCCTATCGCCTTTTTGAAACGACGTTTGAATTGCCAAGCAAAGAAGGCACACCTTTGACTTTCAGCCTAAGCCAGTATCAAACGTGTGTTTTGTGCGGAGGGTTGAAAACCACAGAAGGCGAATACATTGATGTGGAGACCATTAATAGAGAAGCCACTGTCCATATACACGTGAACCGTCGCTAAAGCTTACCCATTCACTAAATCAAGCATTCATCCTTCCAGAAAAAAGCCGATTTGAAAACAAATCGGCTTCAGGCGTTCATTGTGCAGATTATTCGTTCAGCAACCAAATTTGGAAGGCTTTTTGATCAGCTGCAGAGGCCTTTTCAAACCAGAAACCTAGCATCTCAAAGGCGGTACTGGCTGTCTTTGGCTGGTGTGAATGCTCCACCATCCAAATACGCATATCTTTGCGTGTGCCAGCGTCCGCTTTGTTGTACCAAAACTTCAGCATTTCCAACTCTTCTGTTGCAGCAACCGTCGCTGGGGCTGGCATCGGCGTATCTACCGCAGGCTGCTTGTAGGTCTTAGTGAAGTCACGTACTTCACTCTTGTAATCACGCATCACCTGAACACCAGGCTTAGCTGGCAGCATACGCATCTCATAATCCAGCTCCGCCTCGCTCCCTTTATCAACCAAAGTAATCTCTGGCGACTTAGCAAAACTCGCGGCATCGTTTTTGCGGAAGAAGTAAGGCGCTTCAAGGACAATATTGGAATCCTCTGCCACGTTCACATCAATGATAAAAGGCTCAGATTGAAACTGTTCTGCATTACTGCCACCGCCAACGCGCTGATTGAAACGCACCACAAATTGACGCTCGCCCGCAGCCACTTCCGTTTTGAAGTCACCACCAAAGCTACCGGGACTTTTTAGATCTACATACATAATTTGGAAGTTTCGTGGCACCTCAAACGTGGCCGCAAACGTTGAAAGGCTGCTCGCCCCTAGCAACATACCCATCACAATATTAGAACGTAAACTCACCTTGGCGACTCCTTAACAGTGATATTAACCCATCATTATTTTAATCAGTAACCTACCACAAAGTGTTTAGAGTTTTTCTTATCTTCACTCTGCCCTAGATAAAAATGCTAATTGCTGCCTTTTTTTAGAGAAAAACTTAGATAAAAAGGACAATACACACGTTCATTTATATCAGATCAAAACAACTTGTATCATCTGGAACAGTATTCATCACAACACCCACTAGAGTTTTTACATACTCACCCAAGACACGCTAAACTAACTTTTTGATTCACTTTAAAGAGCCTCATATGAAAGTTTTCCTGACTGCTTGTTTTGCCATCCTGCTTAGTGGTTGCGCGACCTTATCGCAACTGTCAACTTACACGGTCTCTAATGCCGAATTAGAGCAAGTGCTAGACCGCAAACTTGGGGAACTGCAAACAGACGCCAAGCTCGGCGCCATCCCAATGACCTTAGCAATCGATGATATTAGCGTAAACATTGGCCCAGATGGCCGAGATGTGATTCAGCTAGGCACCCAAGCCACAGCAAGTATCGGCGTGTTTGGCTTTAATTACCCAGCCAAGCTGAACCTTAAACTAGAAGGCACGCCCTACTACGACAGCGAGAAAAAAGCGATCTTCGTGCACTCATTAGCATTATTAGACAGCACAGTGGATGCAGCGGGTTACAAAGGCAACTTAGCCCCGCTTAGCAATGAAGTCATGATGCTCATCAACGGCTACTTAGCATCGAATCCAGTTTACACACTCGACACCACCAATAATGCCATTCAGCTATTGTCCAGCGTACCGCTGAACCTAACGATTGAACAAGGCAAACTAGCGCTTAAACCAAGACAGTAAAACTGCTTTTCTGGGCAGAAAAGCGCGTTGGAAGCCCTTATCCAAGCTTGGATAAGGGCTCAATACCTCAACCTGACGTCAATTTGTCTTAATTACTAAACCAGCGTTTCAATTGACACTTTAAAACAATAAGTGAGCCTGTTCAGAATTAGATACATCGCCTAGCTCGATTTAACTCTGCACACGATTTGCGTCGAAAATCTCAATCCAGTAACCGTCTGGATCTTTGATAAAGGCAATGTAATTCATCTTGCCATCCGACAACTTTTTCTGAAACGTCACGCCCAGATCTTCAAAGCGCTGACACGCGCCTTCTAAATCCGGCACATGGAAGCCAATATGACCAAAGCCACGTGGATCACTGTTGCCACTGTGATACTGCACAGTGTCGGCCGTATCTCCCCAATTGTGCGTCAATTCTAGCACCGCCGGACGACCAAAAGTTTGCGCGGTGCGCTTAGCTTCATCGCTGCTAACATCCGAGAAATCTTCGCCGTAGGTCAAAAAGTACAGGCTGAATTCCATTTCAGGAAAATCCAACTTACGCAATAGCGTCATCCCCATCACACGCGTGTAGAAATCTAGCGAACGCACCGGATCAGCGATACGCAGCATGGTTTGGTTAAACACAAACCCATTGGTTGCCGGATCTTTTTCTTCACACAAGCCCTCGGCTTGCTCAAAATGACGACTCATATTCATACCTCCTTTACTGATAAATCAAAGGTGGGGGTTAAACGATGAAAATCAATGCTTTAGCGGGCTCCAACCCGCTACCCCGTTATTCTGAAACACTGTTTTCACGGGCCAATTGGCGTAGTGCATAGTGCAGTACGCCACCATGACGCACGTACTCGCACTCTTTTGGCGTTTGTAGCATCACATTGACCTCAAACACTTCAGACGAGCCATCGGCACGTGTAGCGGTCACCGTCGCCATCTTACTCTTACCATTATCCAGCCCTGTAATGCTCAGCACTTCCGAGCCGTCTAGCTTGTAGGTCGCCGCATTTTCACCGTCTTTAAAGGTCAACGGCAACACGCCCATTCCCACTAGGTTCGAGCGGTGAATACGCTCGAATGAGCTGGTCAATACCGCTTTGACGCCGAGCAAGCTGGTACCTTTCGCTGCCCAATCACGGCTCGAGCCCGAGCCATACGCCGCGCCACCAAGAATCACAAGAGGACGCTGCTCCGCTTTGTACTTCATCGCAGCATCGTAAATAGGCATCTCTTCGCCATCTTTAAGCGTGGCGTTGTCGCCGTTGAAATAGTAGGTGTAGCCACCCTCTTTGCCCCCCAACATGGTATTTTTGATACGGATGTTGGCGAACGTACCTCGAGTCATGACCGCATCGTTACCACGGCGTGAGCCATAACTATTGAAATCTTCCTTCAGCACACCACGGGATTGTAAGTATTGACCGGCAGGAGAATCCACTGCGATGTTGCCCGCAGGCGAGATGTGATCGGTGGTGATCGAATCGCCGAACAAACCTAAGATACGCGCCCCTTTGATATCAGGAATCCCCTCTGGCTCAAGCGTCATCCCCTCAAAGAAAGGTGGGTTTTTGATATAGGTCGATTCGTCATTCCAAGGGTACAGCTGACTGTCCTCTGAGCTAATGGCATTCCACGCGTCACTGCCGGCGAAAACTTCACCGTAGTTTTTACGGAACATGTCGGCATCGATGTTGTTTGCGATCAGCTCGTTAATTTCATCCGAGGTGGGCCAGATGTCTTTTAAGTACACATCGTTGCCGTCTTGATCTTGACCAATAGGATGGGTCGTCAAATCAATATCCACTGTCCCAGCCAGCGCGTAGGCCACCACCAGCGGTGGCGATGCCAAGTAACTGGCTTTGACGTGTGAGTGGATACGCCCTTCAAAGTTACGGTTACCGGATAATACCGCCGCCGCGACTAAGTCGTTTTCTTCAATGCCTTTTTCAATCGCCTCAGGCAGTGGCCCTGAGTTACCAATACAAGTGGTACAGCCGTAACCGACCAAGTAAAAGCCGGTTTTTTCCAGCGCATCCATCAGGTGGGTTTTCTTTAGGTAATCCGTGACCACTTTAGAACCCGGCGCGAGGGAGGTTTTCACCCAAGGCTTAGCTTTTAAGCCTTTTGCTGCGGCCTTTTTAGCCACCAATCCAGCCCCGATCATCACGGCTGGATTAGACGTATTGGTACAGGAGGTGATCGCGGCAATAACCACTGAGCCATCACGCAATTTGTGCTTTTTGTCATCAATACTGACGCTTGAAAATACATCGTTTGCTGGGCGGTAGGCTTGACTCTCTTCGGTTTGCGTATCGACGTCTATGATTGGCTCAGCGGCCAAGTTGTCGGCCTGCTCTCTCTCCCCGCCCTCGTGATCAAAACGTGCCTTGGCTTCACTTTCAGAGGTACGACCTTTTGCCATCAGCGCGATGGTGTCACCAAACTTTTGATGCATATCCGCTAGGTTGATGCGTTGTTGCGGTAAGTTTGGCCCCGCCAATGCGGGCTGTACAGACGACAAATCAAGCGCCAACTTGCTGGAATAGTTTGCAGCAGGCGTGTCGGCATCATGCCACAGGCCTTGTACTTTAGCGTATTGCTCCACCAGCTTAATTTGAGATTCATCACGACCGGACAGGCGCAAGTAATCAATCGCCATCTGGTCAATGGGGAAAATGCCGCACGTCGCCCCGTATTCCGGCGCCATATTGGCAATAGTAGCCCGATCGGCAAGCGGCATGTTGTGTAAGCCTTCACCAAAGAACTCAACGAACTTACCCACCACCCCATGGGCACGCAACATCTCAACCACACGCAGCACCAAATCGGTGGCCGTCACCCCTTCCGTCAGTTTACCGGTCAGCTCAAACCCAACCACTTGGGGAATAAGCATGGAAGACGGTTGACCCAGCATGGCCGCTTCCGCTTCGATACCGCCAACGCCCCAGCCAAGCACACCGATACCATTGATCATGGTCGTGTGACTGTCCGTGCCAAACACCGTATCTGGGTAAGCGGTTAACTCACCGTCGACCTCCGAAGCCATGACAACACGGGCAAGGTATTCGAGGTTAACCTGATGCACAATCCCCGTCGCAGGCGGCACCACCACGAAGTTTTTAAAGGCATTACTGCCCCAATTCAAAAACTCATAGCGCTCTTGGTTGCGCTTAAATTCAATTTTTTCATTTAAGTCCAGCGAATCTTTGCGGCCATAGGCATCCACCTGCACAGAGTGATCGACCACCAACTCACTGGGAATAAACGGATTAATTTGCTCCGCTTTGCCGCCAAGCTTCACCACCGCATCACGCATCGCGGCCAGATCAACCACCGATGGCACACCGGTAAAATCCTGCAACACCACACGCGCCGGCATGAAAGCGATCTCTTTTGAGGCTTCTGCTTTGGCGTCCCAATTGGCCACCGCCTCAATGTGGTCTTTGCCCACCGACAGACCACCGTCTTCATTACGCAACAGGTTTTCTAAAACAACCTTCATGCAATATGGCAAGCGGCTGATGTTCTCATAGGTGTCGGTCAATTTGGGCAAACTGTAGTAGGCATGCTCTTTACCATCGACCGAGATCGTATCTTTCACATTAAACGTATCACTCATGGTAGCGTCCTTATCATTGTTACTGAACCTAAACATAGACCAACCAACGCCTATGCTGATGGCTAGAGGCTATGGTGTTTTGCCAATACCTCCTTATAACCATAACAACATAAAGATTAGTGCACAGTGTGGGGCAAAATGGGTAAATCACGCGCATATTGCAAAGAAGAGTCTTAGAAATCAGAGAAGAGCAGTAAGCCCCCATGCCGCAGTTGGCACAGAGAGGAGCCTAACCAAGGTTAAAGTATGGCTAGTATTAATCGAATGAAAGCGATATGAAACGCCACTAGTTCAGCACACTCTTCGATTGCCAGCAATGACCAAACAACGAAATACAGCCGAAGCTAATTTGGTAGCGGCTGGGACGATGCTGACAGAGATTGCCAAAATACTAGGCAAGAAGTACTTATTTCTATGTCTACTAACCCAGTACGATTCGCAGATGACAAAAAATGTCGAGTCACTTTTGGGCACTGGATCTCAATGTTCACTGGAATTTGCGCTTAAGAAATTTCTAAAATTTCGTATTCTTAATGAGCTCATATACATACCTTATCCTTGAATTCTCCAATACTCCCACATAAGCACTAACGCCACAAACAGCGGCGGCTGAAAGCCGTCCGACTGCTTTGTTTTGTTAATTTTAGTAGTGACCAAACCTGTACTGAGTCATCAACCTTTTTTCTTGTTAATAACAGGGATAGCCACGTATCATTATCCACAAACTTTTAGTCTTTTTCGTATTGCATATCGATCTGAACACCGAGCAACTTAGATTCCGGAGAATCGTCTTTTAACTCTAGCGTTACCGTGCCAATTATCTCCTCAAATTCTTCTTCTGCAAGAACATCTTTTAGAGATGTTAATTGGTCTTCGTTAATCGTCGCTATATATTGTTTCCCATATTCTTTAGTCAATTTGTGGGCAAGCTGTAACAATATTGCTCTTTGCCTAGGGTCTATATCACTAAACATCCTACTATCATGGAAAATGCTTTGAAAATGATGAACTCTGGAATTAATTAAGTTATTCAAGTCATAGCAAAAGATTTTAACTTCGTTAATTCCATCTGAAGCGTCATTTTGAATTTTTGCACTTATTTTGAATCGTTCTTGGTTATTGCCCTCGTTATTTTTAATTGAAATGCCAGCAGGTACTTCAGGATAAAACTCATTTGCAAGGTCACTAAATCCAAGATAGACCGGATGCTCTTGTTCTTTATAAGCTTCCAAATACTCGATTGTAGTTACTTCTTGGCTTGATAGTTCCTTTTGCGCCTCTGCCATTTCCTTTTTAGAATGTGCCGAAATATTCTTGTAATCTTGCAGTTTGGAAAGCTTGCTCTTTAGTTCGGCTAATTGGGCATTGATTGCAGCGAAAAAGTCTAACGCTCGACTTTTTGCCAGCAACTTAATTTTCTCATCAAAAGCTTTCTGCAGTTCATTCTTGCTTTTTTCTTCTTCCAAATGTGTAGCAGATAACGTCTTAAGTTCTTTAGCTAATCGTTCACTTCGTTTAATATGAATACTTTTATGGAATGCAGTGACATTTTCGAGCGTTTGTAGCGTGCCTTCTTTAAACAGTTCAGTAATTTCACCATAAAGACTATAAACTTTCTCTAAGTCCATATCCTGATATAAGCTCATACTGTACTTAATATTTTTGATACTAGTATTTAAGTAATAAAGCCTGTTTTTCATTTGTGACAGTTTTTCAGCCATACCATCCGCTTCCGATTGGATCGCCGCGTAGTTTTCTGCCACGTTATAGTTTTTAATGTCAGATTCTAGTTTCTTTACATCTTGTTTTAAGCGAGAAATCTCAAATTCAACATCCAAATCGCCAGTATAGTATTCCCTTATTACCGGGTCATTTTTGAACGACTTTTCGAACTTTTCTAACTCTTGGTAACGCTTCCGTGTGTTTCGTTTTTGATAGACATAATCAAGGTCTAATTCAAGTAAGAAGGCATTATTTACCAAGGATGAAAATGGCTGCTCTTTCGCAGTTGCGAGGCTTGATACATAACTTCCCCGGCCTGTACGATAAAAACGTGAAAGAACAGTCCTAAAAGTAAGATATGGAGAGTCTTCGGGGATATCTACAAGCATTCGCTCCATTTCAGCATTGAAAGCAGTTTGCCCGAACTCCTTATCGTTTAGATAAATCTTGTTCTGATTTTTTGCAGCACGGTTTGCGGTAAATATTTTATCACCAACCTTGAAACTAAGAGTAAACTCCCATCCCGACAAATGCTGTTCAAATGCTGGGATTTTGTTGGAGCCAAGACAAAAATTTACGAGCTGGAGCAACAATGACTTCCCAACACCATTATATGTATTATTTTTATCAGTTGATGTGCTTTTCCCAATAATTAGGGTTAAACCCTTAGGGTTAAAATGAACTGTGTTAAAAGATGGCTTATTCGCTTCTAGAGAAATCAACTGCATTTGACTACTTTTCCTTGTTCATTCAACTCAATCGCTCCACATGCATATAAAAAATCTAACGCTAAAATAATGTGTTCAAAATCATGACTAATGAGCAAATTTAGATTCTTCAACTTGTCATAGATTTGTTCAGGGGTCTGTGGACGAGACAATAAATTTAGAATATTTGCGCCTAACCCCAAAAGTGACTCAGACAATCGTATGTGCTTTTGTGGACTAAGCATTTTCAATCACCTTCGGGTCATAACCTTCAAGTGGTTCCTCAAAGATGTCACATGCCTCAAAAAAGTAAGCCAGAACAGCGATTACATTTCTTTCGTAATCACGCCTCTGCATATTAGACAAGTTTTCAGGCAACATTTCATCAACCATGTTTTTAAAAACTATATCGGACTCAGACAAACCTGTAGCTATCGCAGCCTCTGCATTGTCAGTATTTAAGTGGTGTTGATACATTTCGTTCAACGAGTCTCTAGACTGTTGGCGTGAAAACTTACTATTGGTTCGAAAATAGTCATCAACATAGCCTACCTGATAAGCCCCGACATTAAGGTGCATCGCAGTACTTCTACCCAATTTATTAAATAGTATCTTGTTATAAAAATCGGGTGGTTCATTGACTTGAGAATCAGAAAAACCGCTGTAGTTCTTAGATACATAACCTGCAATTTCTGCGACGATTGAATTATCGATAAACCCAATATCTTCTGGCTTTGGATAATAACCACATATTGATGCAATACTGTCCTCTGGCAACTCCATGAAAACATCTTCTAAATCAGAAGAAAGAAATACATCACAAATATCCAGACCATACTTATTCTTAACGCTATTTAGCGTTGTATAAATTTCTGGGTAGGCACCATGATATTTGTCGTTGAACACAAAGTAGAAGTGTTTAATTTTATACTTATGCTCATTCCCCCAATACGCTATTAGTCCGTCTAAATCTTCTTCGATTTTTGAAGTAGCTGAAGTGGGATTGCCAGTCGGAGATTGAGGAGAGTAAACTTGAAAATATTTTCCCTCTAATGGGATGAATCCATCATTTTTTCTATCACCAATGCGTCCTTGTGGTTTTACTTTTTTAAATTCTTTATTTGATGCACGCATCACATCGCAAAACAAATCTTCGAATGCATTTCCATTTGACTCATGTATACGCAATTTAAAGGCTTTACGTACATCTAATTTTTGTTGAACATTCATTGACGAATTCCTTTCACTGCATCCTCGATAGTTTTTTGTAGCCTTGGCTAGTTTAGGGCTCACATCTTTAAAAAATTAACTATAAATATTCGCTGACTGAAGGTACTACACTTCCATTAGAAACTAACGCCGTGCTCTGGGGCAAACCGAAGCGTAGCGTAGGTTTGTCCCTAGCAGCACTTTGTTAAGGCTTTTCTGGATAACGGGCACGAAGAAAATCAAATGTTTTCCTCAAGATTGGGGTCACATGAATAATGTCATCATAATTGTCTTCAGCCAGCTCCTCATCGAGGTAATTGTGAGAAGTCGTATTCCGGCTATCGAGCATATCGTGCCATTCATCTTCATCATCTAGCCAGCCGATCTTAAAGGCTTCCTTCACACTTTCGCGTGGGGTTTTTGGATGAACACCTTCAAACTCTAGAGCTCTTTTTAGTGTTTTCCACATCAGCTCGATAACATACTCAAAGCGCTGAATTGTTCCCTCGACAACAAGCTCACGATCTCTTGGAATAAGCAATGCAGCTTCAAGTTTTGTTAGTGCTTTTTCCAGATTTCCTAGGCTATCTTGTAGTTTACGATCGCTCATAAATTATAATTCCTTGCTCAAGTATTCTTTGTTGTAATGCAGCTGGATTTGACTCGAAGTGAACAAGTGAAACCCAATATAATGTTCTAGACTCGGCAGCGTCCAATCGTAACTTTGAGAATTTTTTCCTGCATAAAGACTTAGAAAAAACCGCAATATCAAAGTCCGATCTATCTTCGTGATCTCCAACGGCTCTAGACCCGAACAACACCAGTTTGTCTATTGGATAAAGTTCGACTAGCTCCTTTATGACCTTTTCTACTGATAATGGTGTGTTCATTGCGAGTAGCCTTAACGTCCAGCCAAAGCGCCGCTGCTTTTTAGCGGTCGCTTTCGGCAAATTGTTGTTTGATGACGAGAAACAAAAGCGTCTGAATATATTCAGGCATCCTCCCCATCGAGGAATTTACAAGAGAAAGCGTGGAAAAAGAAAGCTATGATTGCTCATGCATTACCTTAAAATGAAGTGCTTGTCTGTTGTAACAACCCACTTCGTTGTTCATCAGCAAGCACTTCATTTTAAGGTTAAAAGAGTAAAAGGCTGTCAATCATATTTCCAATACCCTTTCGCTCTAAAAATTCCTCTCAATATACTGGATGGATATACATAAAATATCTTATATGTACTATCCTTGTATCAAGTAACCACGCGTTCTATTTGCAAACAACAGCTTAATAGTGCGCATGCGCGTTTACGCATTGCCGGAGCACTAAAAGAAAACCTTCTAACGATTTGTTTTAAAAGTATTTTTCTGGCTTACCCCATAGCAACTCAAAACATGAAATCGAGCATGCGCGTTATATCTTTTGTCCACAGCACGTTATTCTGGCTGCAGCATTGTTTAGTTATTGATCTTAGTACACTTTCACTGACGCTTCTATGACAAAACGAGAAACTGAATAGTATTCAGATCATAAAAACAGGCACCCAATTTGCGAATACAAAAATAAACTGTATATTTATACAGATTTATTAGATATATCCACAAGGAGTGTGTGATGTCTTCCAGCCCTTTTATGAATCACCTTCGCAGCGAGTTGCGTATCCGTGGCTACAGTATGAAAACGGAAAAGTCCTACTTGTATTGGATTCGTTATTTCATTCGCTTTCATAATTCGACAGGCACACCGTATCAATGCAAAACCAAAAGTTAACACTTCAATTCCATTTTTGGCGGGATTTTGAGAAGAAAACACTGAAAGCCCCAGCGCATCGAGCACTGAGGCTATTTGAGGAGAATTCGGGCTAAAAAGTTAACGGTTTAATTTATTGAATCCAACCCTCTACTGGATTCAGAGAATTAGACCGTATACTTTTTGAGGTCTCTAGCTCAGTGAATTGGCACTCGAAAATTTCTACAAAAAGAAATTCAACCTTATACTTTTGCCAAAAAGTTTACTAACGATCATTTTTCACACAGAAATAAGAAAAAGGAATTGAACCGTATACTTTTAATGCGAAAAAGCACCAAAACAGTGCGCTGATACACCATTTGAATAATGTCTTCCTACCAAGCAAGAGATACTAATGATGTCTTAGACACGCGCACACCTCGAAAATGACATCACATATCTATCTTAGCACTTATCAGAAAAATAGCATTCTCTGCATAAGGCGAAGTTTATGAGCCCCCCCTTAGAGCAATAATTAGTCTACATCGAATGATACTAGAGATCCGAACTGCATCTGATGTAGGCAAAGAGACTTATGGACCACACTACCAAAGCATTTTTTAACCTTAATACGCCTTTAATATCACTTTAGATAGAGCTATCGAGCGAACTAATTATGAATATATTTGCGAAGCTCACGCCCAAAGCGGTCAAGAATCGGACCCAATATTTCGTTGGGACAGCCTGAAATAAGCTGTGTTTCGGGGGTATTTGTCCCTGGATGTAAGCTGTTATGGAGAGTCTATAGAGGGTATAGCTGCTCAATGAGCTTGTGAAGCATTGCCAAAAATGTGAAGGCGTATTGATCAGGGATATCAATACCTAGGTAGAACTTGAGTTCTTATCCTTCTTTATAGTTACGCATAATTAAAATGATACTTCATGAAAAAATCCAGATGACAGGCTCGTCCTTTCGCAATTTCTTCAATCTGCTTCCACAGCATTGGTAAATAGACCTTAATAGCTTCAGCATCAGCTTGGAGATACTCATCGACACAGCCACCTTCTGCTGCTTTGAGCCAATCGGACGGACTTAAAAGACTCAGCCCATGGTGAAAAAACTCAGGGATAGCTTTTCGAATCGATTCTTCACTACCTGTTGCAACGTAAATAGTCACACCTTCACCTGTAGCGAAATAACGACTAACTCCAATATAAAACATAATTCACTCCTCCTCGATTATAGATTCTTTTAGAGCATTCATTCTCAGTTATCACTGTAGGCAGATTCTTAGTTTTGCACCGAATTCGTCAAGAATTGGCTCTAACAGTTCTCTGGGGCAACTCGATATTAGCTGTGTTTGTGGGATTTGAGTCCTTGGATCGAGTTCTATGTGAAGCACCTCAAGAGGGTAAGGTTGCTCACATAACTTGTGCAGCATCACCAAAAATGTGAATGCGTATTGGTCTGGTATCTCTATGCAGGGATAAAACTTGAAGTCCTCTCTTGTAACCACCAGTCCTATAACCACATCATGATCCAGCCACATACTAAGATTCCTCTTTAAGTACGCCTAACATCATCAGTAAATGCTTCGATTTAGGAAGTTTTTCCAGCCGCTTCAGCAGTCTACCGTGTCCTAATAGTAAGTGACTGACTTTCGAAATTGGCATGTTTTGAATGTTTTCAATCTTCAGAATGTCTAAATAAATACGCTCATCTTCCTCTGAGCAATCCATAACTGGCGTTTGAAAAGCCATTTTAGGAGGTAACAGCTCTTCAAGTCGCTGTGGTGCATATTTGTACAAGTAAAAGAATTCCTTGTTATACACTTGCTTAATGTTTTGCCTAGACCAATCAGGATGATTCTCTACCGCATGCTTGATCATATATATAGAGCGTTCAAGTCGTCTCATCTTAGCCAAATTATGTCGCCATTCGGGTAATCCTGGCACTTTGCTAATTTCTGTCTCTATAACGTGAAGCTTTAAACTAAATGCATCAGCTATAAACTGTCTGTGCCTTCCCAGTAAAGCGAAGATCAAAAATTGCTGATACCAGGGTGGAGTGGCACTAGGCACGCGATTAATTTTAATGCCATTCAAGGCTGCTACTCTCTCTATGACAGAGTACACACATCCAAGTTCTGCTTTTATTTCCGCTTTGCTGAAACCACTTTTGATCATAAACAGCACTAAATCATCAATATTCTGCTTCTTGTTCACTCTCTCCTTTTGCTTCAAAAACCGCCCGTCATCTATGGAAATCACATGATCAAGCCATACCTGCAAAAGCAAATGATGAAATGGATGCTGTATGAAATTCGTGTTTTCTCGAAGCATGTGCCCAAGAAACTTAAAGGTCATAACCTTTTCAAGACCCTTTTGCGGCTGAAAATCGTTGTAGTATCTACAAATATCATGGCGTAGCTGAGACTCGCGAATTCGATCATTCCTTGTCACAAGACCAAGCTGCTTAAGAATTGATCGATAATACTGGAGATGGTTTTCATGCTCATTAAAAGATGAGTGAACCAAGTTGTTTACGATCTGCATCGCTTTAAAAGCGACAATACGATTCTTACTCGCACAGTTCTCTACTCTACTTAGTAAATAGGTTGGCAGCTGAAACTTACGATCAATACCAAAGTCTGAATTTTCGGTAACGATGAGCTGAATGCCATGAATTGGGCAAGAGTCAATGCCTGGGAATTGAGGGTGAACTGTATAGATTCGTAGGCCTGTCTCCTGCCTTAATTCATCGACACATAATGGACAAAAATAGTGTCCAGCTTCACAGCCCAAACCCGCATTTGCAATCAAGTTTGGAAGGGGTGTTTTTGAGTTGTAAGTCAAGGAAGCAATGTAGTCACCTTTTGGGTCATATCCAAAGTAGGCAAATAGTGGATATAAAGTGTGCTCCCTCACGATTTCATCTAGCTTTCTTTCCCCTGCAATATTCATTAGGGATTGCGGTAGAAATGGATGAACTCTTATTCTTCTCGTACCAAAAAGCGCTTCATACGTATCTCTTATTTGAGCGTTACCGAATCTCAGATGATAACGGCTAGCCCAACTAAACACTGTTTCAGCTGGGTAAAAATCTAAGCGATTAATTTGTGGTGGAATGCCATTCATGATTAATCACTCCATCGAGAGTCGATAGTTTTTCACGAAGCCAAAATATCGTTACTAACCAATAGATTGGTGAGCGCACGCCTTGGAACGATTTGTCCTCATGCAAAGCGAGCCATAATGGATTAGAGACATATTGATGCCCATTTGCGTATCGCCTAATCATCTCAACAAAGAAGTTTTCTCCGAGATCTGAGTACATCTCTTTAAAGAGAGCGTTTATTCGTTCTTTATCAAAGTAATAAGTGACTTTACGATCAATTTCGAGCAACTCGAAAACATTTTGCTTAATGCGTGTCGCCAGGGTTAAATCGGCTTTAAAGGCTTCACAAAGTTGATATATAAATGACTGCCACTTGAGTTGCCACTCAAACTGAATAACCATCTCTTCAGCTTTCCCGAGCCATTCCTGAGGTAAGCTATAGTCATGCACATGTAGTTTCTGATGTGTAAACAATGGGGTCTTGTGCTTGGCGCAAATCATAGCGCCAAAATAATGATGCGATGAATGCCAGTATGAAAATCCTAGCATCTCTCTTTCTTTCTGTGCGCAGTCTGCACAAAAACGCCAACCTCGATGCCCAGCAAATGAGGTAAGCTCGCTTGCTCGTAAACGTCCTCTTGCCGAAGTATTCTCTTGATCAAGCGAGATCACCCAAGGTGCTGTCGTTGTGTGCTCTAACCAAAACTCATGCTCAGCTTTAGAAGCATCATGCGCTCTATATCGCTGAACGATCTCAGTGCACTGATCGCTAAAGGGAGCTTGTGCATGCAGTTTCCTGTTAGCTAACTCCAAGTGGTTGAACCAACGACGCTCTCCCATATTCCTCTGGCCGCTGAGTAGCTTTGATCGGACTAGCCCGCTAAATACATGCTCATCCTGTTGCAGTGTTTCAAGAATCATTTTACTGCCCCTCTTCGAGGGTTTGAGGACCAGCTTGCTTTTGAGTAGCTTTTTCAAGCCCTATTTTTAAATGTTTCAGAGCCTCTTTTTCTGCCTTGCTTAGCGGTTGAGAGTTTTCAAATCGTTGTATATTGTCCAAGTGTGCTTGTGCAGCCATCCCCATGGGATTTTGCTTCTTAATCGCTTTTTTCAAACTATCGATATAAGTCTTGCTTTCAAATTTATACATCTGTTCAACCGTCATGAAATCTATCACTTGGCTAGTACCTTTCACTCTAAGCTCCTGAAGTGCAGGTACTTGGTTACCGAAGTGCTTTTTCATGATTTTGCTGATAAGTGCTGGCGTCAGAGCTTTATTACGAGGAACAATTTCTTTTAGGCAAGTCCGAAAGAGATCCAACAAAGTAGATGGAATACCGGCGCTTTGAATCCAAAATTCGTTGATGACATCGTCTACAGAAGACACATTTATAGAACGCTCGATATTAGCAAAGAAAGCTTCATTGAATGCTTCCATTTCATCGTGATCTGTTATTCGAGCTAGCTCGATAATCTCACCTAGACGGCGCTGATGTCGCATCCGGTCTGAGAACAACAATATCGAATCTGTAGTGCCTACCTTGATGTGAGGAATCTTCAGATTGTTACTAAGGTCATCAAACAGCTGAATCATGTGTTTGCGATCATGGTCAGTGGTCGAGCTCAGAACCTGAACTTCATCAATGACAAACAAACCTACGTGATGACGAACAAAGACTGTTCTTACTGTCTCGACCATCCGTGCGATCGTTACATTCTCTCCGTTGGCTTTAGTCACAGAATTAGCGTAGCCAGGATTTGGATAACCGGCGTTGATTACTAATTTATCTACCTCTTGAAGCAGTCGTTTTAATAGCTCTGAACGTGATCCGTCATGATGCATATCCACTTTAATGTAAGTAATTTGCAAGTCATTAAAGTCTGATTGTGAATGCTTTATCACTTGATCAAAACAAGAGCTCAAAATACGCTCGATAGAAGATGTTTTGCCAACCCCACTGAATGCAACCACTGCCGCAGTCTCAGCAGTTGTTTTGCCTGAAGGGAACGGTACTTTTTCACCCGCAGCAATTGAATACATGTAATCAATATATTTTGGATGCGTGGGCGCTAACCCCTTGTAGCCCCTACGAATTAACAGGTGTACTTTTTCGTAAAGGTCATAATGCTCTTCTTTTACAAACCGAAATCGATCCACGGAATCAAGCAACTCTTCTAGCAATTCATAACGATCTTCAAACTCTTCAGAATTTGGATAGAGCATCGGGTAGTGATTGCTTTGATAGAATTCTTTAGCTGTCATCTTTGGAGGCAAAGCATCAAGTAAGTGGTTCTTCAAGTCGGTACGACTTGCTTGATTCTCATCATTAGCGAAATTTCTATTCATAATTATCTCCTATCCACCCAAGGTGTTTTCTTAGTAGAGTCGTTATTTTTATTGTTATCCCCACTATCCAGGTCGGACAGAGAAGTATCATTCGGTTCAATTTCAAGCGGTGCATCCGTCAAACTATTTTCAAGCTTTCGATTCTCTCTAACTTTTTGAGCAGTTGAGCTGATTCGTCCTGACTGTTTTATCTGCTGCTTTGCTTGCTTTACCGCAGCTTCAGAATTTGCGAATAAGCTAGCTTTAGAGTTTGCTTCTTCTTGGTGAGCCTCTTCTTCATTCAAAATAAGTAACGCATCAAGCTCATCTCTTTCTATTTGATTCATACCCTCGTAGCGATGGTATTTCTGATCAATGAAGGCTTCATATTGCTCATCTTTATAGTTAATCCAGATTCGGCTAATGTCATTCGGATCGTATCGACATGAAAGAATTTTTGAACGTGAAGCACCCTTATGCGGGCGGTCTTGAAGCCCCGTTAGTCGAATCGCTGGGCAGTTATAAAAAAGCTCTTGGCTTTGTCCTTTGAGGTATATTCCTTTCTGTCGGACTGATACTTCACCGTGAGGCAATAGAGCTAAACGAAGTTCACGATCATCTAAAATCGGAAGCATCCGTGACTTCATATTGTTCACCGACCAAGTCACTATGTCAGCAGGGATACGCTTAACACCATCCAGAATGGCTTCTCTCTCTAGATGAAAATGCTCATTTATCGCTTTAGTATTATGATGAACACATTCACGCATTAGATCTCTATAAAGCTGAGTTCTATTCAATAACGCATGTTTACGAGCTTCATTACTTCTTTGCTCAGGCTTACTCTCACCGCTATGCGATGGCGAAGTGTTTTCCTTAGTTCTTTTTAAGGTCGTAAACACACTTTCAATGAAGGGCTTATCATTCCCTGAGCGTGGCTTTCCAAAATCCACACGAACACCCAAAGATTTCAAAAGAGGCTCAGATAGTGTGTTGTTAAATTCAGCATTATCGACAGCAATGGTTTCCGGTGGTCCCATCTGAATCCAGTACGGAAGATAGTCAGCACAGCCAATTGATTCTAACCATGCTTTCCGGTCTCTCAGGCATTGATAAATAGCATTTCGCATCTCAAAAACTGACGGATTGCCGAACGTAAGATAGAAGCCAACTATGTATCGGCTGTAGACATCCCGTATAACGTATAGCGTAGGTTTTCCGAGTGACAAGCCAGGAATATACTCTGATAGGACTTCTTCATCATACGGGGTTTCATCAATTTCATAGCGTTGGCCAGGTCCTATTACATTCACATACGCATTACCAACACGACCATTAAGATCGCTATGCCGCTTTGAATGTGGGACAATCTTATTTCTTAATGCAACTAATCCATCTCCATGGGTCTGTTCCAGCCAATATTTAAACTGCCAAAAACTGGGTCGTTCGTTCTCTGGTTTTAAATGAATCTTTTTTTCATTACCTGATATATATGCTTGTCTATTGTCTAGCAGCACTGTTTTTTCTGCGTACTTTTTTGGAACCATTCGATCATAAGCAGCTTTGAAGGTTCTCGGTGCGCCTTTACCGCCTTTTTCCATGAGTGCGATAGCAAACTTAAAGTTTTCAATATCAGTCGAGTCAATGATCTTTCTAGTTTCTATTCCTGTTACCTTTGATCGCTTACTGGGCCGACCTTGCGGTTTGGTTAAAACACGTACTGGTTGAACAGAGTTAGCGTACTCCCCGACACCAAACCCAAGCGCAGCCAACTTCATTCCAGAGTATAAATATGCCCAAAGGTAGCGATAAATCGTTGCTTTAGTCAGATTATTTTCATTAGCAACTTTTGTGATAGCTCCATCTCTATACGAGCTGTAGAAAACGCTATCTAAGTCATTTACTAAAGACTCTATGATCTTCAATCTCAAAGATGCCTTTACCTTTTGATTATCATTCAATTGATCATAAGGCGTTTTAGACTGAGTCGATTGAAATGTTTCACCTTTCTGAAGCTCTGAAGACTCCACTGCATCAATAAGATCAACGATCTCAACCCGTATTGGCTTTTTGAGTGTTCCTCTGATGTTCATCAGAAATGCATGACCACGTTTTTCATTGATATGAACAACGATCATCGGCTCTTTCAGTTCACGCTGACTAACATATACAGTGTCTTGCTCATCAGCTAAGAAAAATGAATCATAAAGTTTTATTGGCGCTAAAAGCGTAACTGGCTTAGCATTCTGCTCTAGCTGTGAACTTAGTACATTACTCACAAGCTTTTCACCTCTAGCTTCAGGGCTGTACGCTCTAGACGTAAACGCTCATTCCAATTCATCGTCAGATCGCGAACCCATAGCGCATGCTTGAAGAAGTGAAGGGATAACTCCGGCTGAATGCCCACAGAAAAAGCTACATTTTTCAGCAACTCGCCCATACGCATGTTCGAATGAAACAGAAGCTCACCACGGATTGTGCTAAGCCACTCGGGGTAAACGCTTTCAGTAAATGGCTGTAAACGACGATGGACGTACAGCCCTTCGAGGGTTTCGCTGTAAACAGTGCGTAGCTGATCACTGTCTAGAACGATGAATTCGATATCATTCAGCATTGCAAAAGCTTCTTGTATTTTCAGCTTTTCTTGAACACGATCCGTCAACAGGGCTTTCGTCGACTTAACTGCTACGGCTTGCCATGTCCCGAATTTAAGGTCTTTATGATCGCTACTTGGATCTAATTTCACTAAGAAATCAAATGACTCATAACCTAATTTACTACTACGTTTAGCCCTTGGATGATTAATCTCAAGCTCAGAACAAATCTCTATTGTGTACTCAACCGGAAGAGCCCACTGTTCATAAACGTCCACGACATTCTGACTATGAATGATGTTTAAGTAAGCCCATAGCTCGTTGGCAGACAGCGTGTGTACTAGTCGGTCTTTGTTTTCAAGATGAGGTGTTTTAGAGCGATTTCCTGCCGAGCGAGTAAAGTCCATCGTTCTAATGAACGGTTCATACTCGCATTTAGGATTCTCAAATGATCTCTTGTGTATTTCATATCGTCTCTTCTGATGTTCATCAACAATTAGATTATCGTTTTTCATATTTCACCTACCAAATCAAAAACCGAATAATGAAAAACATAATCCCAATATATTTTTAGTCAAGTTGAAAAAAGATACACGAAATATAATAAAATATTTAAAAACCAATATTATTGATGGGATTTTTAATTATTATATAATATGTATAAAAAATCAGACGAAAATAAAACCATTAAAATTCAGTAGCTTAAAAAATACATCTTTATTGAAAACCACCAAAAAATGAAAAAATATACATTATTCGAAATAAAAACACACTCTATTATAAAGCCCTAAAACCATTAAAAATCAGCTTATCACACCAAGTGAATTACACTTTATTTGCACAATTAAATAATCAAACATTCCCTTAAAAGAACCTAAAACCATAATTCAAATAGCCAAGCTTTGAATTCAGAACGAACACTTTTTTGGAATACAGCCCTATTTTCGGGAGCAATTCCGAAGTCAACGTTAGTGATTATGAATCTAGATACGATCAGAATTTGAACAGAGAAGCTGCTTGGATCTTTTGAGCATTTGCAAAGTGACAAATTTCAAAATTGAGGTACAGCCATAAGTTGAAAAGTTGAAACAGGGATCGTGGTAGATCAATCCTGAAAGTGCGCAAGTGTATACCTTGTGCTACGTCCACCGGCTTCACTTTTTACCAGAAAGCCTAACCCAACCAAGAGAGCTAAATGACGTGAAGCGGTTGGCTTACTTACTTTCATCAACTTATGATATTGCGAGGTGCTAATGCCTTCGTCAAAGTCCCCATCGAGCATACGATCAAGAACTTTTACTTGCTCTGAAGATAATTGAGTTTGATCCACTTTTGCCCAGAAGTTTGTTTTGAAAATCGTTTGATCAATTTCTTCAAGCGCACAGTCAAATGCCTCATCTAATGTGTTTAAAAACCAAATAAGCCAAACAGTAATATCAAGATCACCTTTCTGGGATAGCTCTAATGCTTCGTAGTAGCTTTTACGATTCGCTAGAATCGCTACTGGCATCGCATAGAAACAGGCAGAGCAACGCTCAGCCTGCGCCAGTGCTAAGTCAGTAAGTAACCGTGTGATCCTGCCGTTACCATCCTCTAAAGGATGGAGAGTCACAAACCAAAAGTGTGTTATGGCCGCTCTAAGCAGAGGGTCGAAAACTGGATTCGCCTGTGAATCATTAAACCAGTCGATAAAGTTAGCAAGTTCGGAATCAAGCACCTCTCTGCTTGGGGCTTCAAAGTGAACAGTAGAGTTGTGAATTCGCCCAGAAACAACCTGCATTGACTCATCCCCACGTAGCTGCCCACCTTTAACTGGGTTAAACAAGGTGTAGCCTTCTGGAAACAGTCGTTCATGCCATTTCAATATTCTTTCAAGTGAGAGCGCTGAATCCAAATTCTCCACTGTGTCTAGCTAATCCATCAGTGTGATCGGTTCTAGGAAAAGGTTTTTCTTAGGAAAGGCCAAGCTTACTAGCCAAAGATGAACGAACGAAAAGCGCAGTAAGTTTCACACCCTCAATGGCGCTCGAATGCACAATGTTCGCCAGCATTGTGTCTAACATAATTTGGTTTTGATCTTTGGTTTTGCTAGACATCTTGCCTACAAGAACACCTTGATGAAAACACACATCTCTTAACTTAGGCTCTACTATCTTCGATTCCCAAGTGAAGTGAGGCCAATCTGCGTGCTCCCAAATCCACATATTGCCCCCACTTCGATTCAAATTAACTAATTATTAAAAACAAATAATGATACGAATACCAAGGATATTCATATCAAGCAATGATGCGAATAAGATTAGATCGACATCAGTTACTGAAACACGCATGGTAACTGCCGCCTAAAATTATGCTTTTCTGGTGCTCTTTATGCGGTTTTACACCTGCCAGCCCATCTATTAAATTTAAGCCGCTTTCAGCGATTACAGAAAGCGGCTTCTGCTAAACTAATTACCATTTGGGCAAGGTTGTTAGAAGACCTCTTCATCCGGTGCAAACGTCTTAGGTCTCATGGCATCTTTTTTAGCTTCTCTGGCCTCAATGACATCTACTAAATACCACTGTTCGTTCATCGACTTAAAATCGCGCATTTGCCACTTCATTTCATACAACACGCCACCACGATGTTTCTCAAAAGCAGGGCTACCGGTTGGTAAAGCCAGTTTTTTAGGAAAAGTGCGAATCGTATACATGATATTTTGAGTTTCTAACTGCTTTCCCATCACGCTGTATTGTGTTCCTGGCAGGCTAAACTTTTCAGCATTTCCATAGCAAAGCTTCACAGAATCGAAAGACTCTTCTTTTAATCGCCCAGCGCTTTGCAAAAAAACTCGAAATACATCCATTGGCCCAACAAAATCCTCAAGTGATTTAACACAAAACCAAAGATCATTTCGCTTTGATTCTAAGGTCACTTCAACACCTTGATTACGAGAGTCAGATTCAATGATATCTTCTATTACGCCTTGGTAGTTTTTCGCTGAACTAATGCTTGTCGCAGCTATTAGAACAAAAGCTAAGCTTGAGACTTTCATCTTGATAAACATTAAAATGCCTCCAGATCGTCTGCTTTATCAGCGTTATCTACCTGGTCTTTTGCAACATAAAACTCGGGGCTTTCGTAGATGATTTTGATATAGCCCTTGCCTCTACCCTGACCTTCAATTTGAATCGCAAGCAATCCACCTGATAAATCATACTGAGTAATGTAGTTACCGCAGCCATCGTAGTCCAAGCATTGATAAAACTCATCAGCATCGTCATATAACTTCATACCAACATATTCAAGCTTGTCAGTGGGTTGCCCATATTTCTTAGACATAATGGTTTTCACGTTGTCATACAGCGCTTTCCCCTGTGTTCCGTACACATCACCAGTAACACTCTTCGAGCTAACGATAAGTTTTACCAGTTTGTTTTGATAGGTCAGCGCAAGGTACTGATCGCCCTTCGACCAAGGCTTAGGGGTAGTGAGAGATGTTAAGTATTCAAACTGGCCTGTGGGCCTAGGAGAGTTAAAACCAGCTTGGATGAGCTCTTGATTAGACATTCCCCATTTGAGCCCAAATGGCTCTGGGAAAGCACTTTCTTCGGCCCATGAAAAGCTGTTGCCAATGATGATGGCTGAGGCAATCGAGCCGGTAAGTAGATGTTTGATGATATTCATAGACAGCACCTTCTGTGTTAAATGAAAAACAGCACTCTTTTTAAAGAGGTCTTAATCATTTAAGAGCAGAAGGCGTGCCAGGGATTTATTCTTTATAGATCATATAGTTAACAAAAACCCCATCAGTAATGACATAAATTTTTTTATGTTTGAAAGAAATTTTATTATCAAATATCATTTAAAAAATCGCTGTCTTTGTCAGCTAATTCTTTCCAACGTGAATAGGCTTTACTTATAATTTCAAAGTTTTCAGCTTGTTGCGCATGATTAGGGTATTGATTTATAAAATAATTTATTATCGAATGTGTATTTTCTTCAACAGCTAATACAAAATCAACATTCAAAGAACTAGAATCGCCGCTATTCTCATAAGCTGACCTAGTATTAAGACACGCTATTACACAGCTTGCGATAGCTCCAACTATATATTTCGCATCTTCACTAAGCGTCTTATTTTTATACAGATCATCAAAAAACTGTATTAAAGGCTTTTCACAAGGCCATTCTAAGATCATTTTCTTTAAAAGTGCTGTTGTTTTTGGATCAACATTTGATAGATTCTCAATTTTTGCTGACACACCAGCTCTAAACCACCTAAATCGAGTGTGGTAGAACATTTAGTAATCCTCTTCTATTTTTCGTGAATCATCGATGTAGTACTCATGAAGCACGGATCCTGAGCACATCTCACCATCCTCATGTCCATTAGCCCACTCTGTAAGAAAGCTTATGCGCTCACGAATTAGTTTCTCTAAGTTCGAGTAATAACAAACAGGGAATATAGAACCGTATATTCCTTTGGAGGCCTCAGGAAACCTCATTTTCAAATCAAGTAATAACTGCTTTTCCCAATGAACCTGAGATTCCTCAAAAGCTTCTAAAAAAATAGTATCATCATATAAGGATTGAATTTTACTTATTAATAAATCCAACTCATCTTTTGCTTCTTTATAGTCTACTTTCGAACACTGATTTAGTTCAGATTGTGTCAAAGGATCATTTTTTGAATTAGCTTGAGCAAATACATCAATGCTGAACCCAGAAAGTACTATAAGTGGGATTAGATTTATAGAAATAAGCTTCAATATACACTTTTTCATCTCATTATAGCCTTTAAATTTAGAAAACCTTTAAATGGAAAATTTATGGAAGATGGACTAAAATCCCATAGAATTCATCAGCTCATGCTCATTGACTGCCTCTGGTGTGACAACAGCATCTCTAAGCATAGTCTTTTTGGCTAATAATCTATCTAAGTTCACATCAAACGAGTCGTACTCTGGGTGAAGTAAGCATGGTAAATGGATAAATACATCTTTCTTTTGGCCGATTCGATAAACTCGATCTGTCGCTTGCGCTTCTTTAGCAGGGTTCCAGTGACGTTCTAGATGAATGACGTGATTGGCCCCTACTACCGTCAACCCCACACCAGCAGCAACGGGTGACATAATGATGATGTTAAAACCTTCCTTTGCCTCAAAGTCAGTAATCATTCCTTTACGAGACAATTGATCCTTTTTAGTGGCTACTGCTTTAGCATCACCGTTAATTATGTGAATGCTAAGTCCATAAAGCTTATCTAGGCACAACTTAAGCACTGCTTGCAGTTTCTTAGTCGTTGCGAAGATGATTACTTTCTCTTGCTTACTTTTTATTTCAGCTAGAGTATCCAGCATCATTCTCAGTTTCTCAGACTCCTGCAACTGGTTTTGTGCCTCCTTTGCGTTGGATGGCGGTGACTTGAAAATTTCGTCAAGCCTTGGGTGAAGGCTTATAGAGCGAAGATTTTGAAGCACAGCTAGAGCGTGGCCTGAACCGTCTTCTTTGGCTTTTTTCTTTCGATACTCTTCAATAATATCGTTATATGCTAAAAGCTGACCTCCGCTCATATTGCGGGCAAGATTAGGTTCAAACTTCATATTATCAGGCATATCCAAATGAACACCTGTTAAAATGGTTTTATTTGGCATATTTTGAAGTTGGTCTTCCTTAGTTCGGCGAAGCATAAACTGACCTACAGCACTTCGTAGGTCCTCACCAACTTCTAATCGCTTCTCAGCTTTTTCCTCTTCGCTTGCACTGCTAATAGGTTTAATCCAGCGCTCTCTAAAATATCCCCAATCGCCTAATAGTCCAGGCTGTGCTGTATCCATCAAGCACCAAAACTCGCTTAAGCTATTTTCAACTGGCGTACCCGTTGCTAAAAGCTTGAAGTCTGCTTTCAAAGCTTTTGCAGCACGAGTAGCTTGAGTATTAGGATTCTTAATATTTTGTGCTTCATCAAATACCACAACACCCCAGTCAATCACACACAAAGAGAACTGGTAATCACGAAGCGTTTGATAAGTTGTGATTACGATACGACGATCCATATCTAATCGTTTTGTCGCGGCCTCAGAGCCAACATGAAGAGCGTATCGAATTGATTCATGATCCGCTGTGGTCTCATTCATCACCGTTGTTAACTGCATTGACTCTCGCTCAGCACCTTGCTTTCTAAATTCTTTTAGATCACGCCCTGACTGTAAGATTTTAATATCTCTAAACGGCGAGAGCTTAAACGTAGCTTCAACTTCTTGCTCCCAGTTCTCTAACAGACTCAAAGGCGCAACAATAAGAATTGGCTTTTCAGGATTAGACTGAGACTTTTGCATGGCCAGATATTCTGACAGCATCACGAGCGTCATAAAGGTTTTACCCAGCCCCATATCATCGGCGAGTAAGGCTCCTTGTACTCGATACATGTCATCATGATTTTCAGACAATACTGATTTCAATAAAGCCACCATCCAGCTAATGCCTGACTCCTGATGAGGAAATGGCGTTCGTGCTAGATTTGTTTTATCGAAACCGGTGTTTTTATCCAGTTGAGAGACCTTAGAAACGATCTCTTGGTTATGTTCATCCGCATCCTTAAGCAGCAAAGAAACTTTTTCTTTGCGCTCTAATACTTCGTCAATGTCAGTGGCTCCATCTGCACTGGGAGGGTTAGATATTCTTTCTCGTACTTCTGATATAGATTCTTGAACCCGTTTTTCATCACTGATGTCGATGTTTTCATCATTAACCATTAGGCTTTCAGCATTTTGCGCTTTGGCTTGCGCATAGCTTTGCTCAAAAGACTCAAGATCTTCTTCGCATTCAAGAAGTTTTGTCAGGCGCTCTGGTGGCTCAGCTTGGGCATTAGTTGAGAACCAACCATTACTTCCATCTGAGTCCTGACCAAACGGGATATGCACCATTTTGCCGATGCCTGAGACCCTTACCGAGAAACCAAGATCCAAATTTAAAATCGATGCATCTAAGAACGCTGACGGCGTTTTAATGAACTCTGCAACCTTGTGCGCAGGAATCTTCCGATGTTGAAGCACTTCCTGCACAGCTCGCTTTTTCTCATCAGAAAGCAAAACAATACGATCTTTGATTCGCATGACTTGACCATCATTGGCCAGTTGCGCCCAACGATTTTCAAGCTCTTCTGGGGTTGACCCCTCTCCCATATTTGGAGATAGCTCAAGGCTGCCATCGGCATTCTGCTTAGCGGTTACCGTAATGTGCTCAGGTTGGACTAATTCAAAATTATTAAAATGTTTAAGATCGAGCTTTAGACCTTGGTTAATGGCATTTTGAAGTTTAGCCATGGCCAAGGTGTTGTTTAGTTCTGTTCGATCATCTGGTGAAAGACCACTATGCTCTTCAACCGCAATAACAGCATCAAGTTGTTCTGGTGTGAGTAGAAACTTAGTTTGCTCACTTAGGACCAACACGGGACCTTTGCGCCGAACGGGGTATTTTTGATTCCCATATTTCACAAAAAGCTGAAGAGCAAAACTACTCTTTGTCGTTCTCCCTTGGATATCGATATCAAAAAAGCCATTAAAAAAAGGCGGTAACCCAAGAGCCTCTGCATCATCAGGCTCTAACAAACAAGCCTGCTCACTATCAATCCTAAAACCATTTGGCAGAGCCTCGGCTATGTCACGCTCTTCTAACATTTTCAGCAAAATATGCTGAACAAGCTGACGACCTGAACCTTCACCCTGATTTAAACAATGATAGACCGATTGATCTGTTTTAAAGATCAAACCAAAAGAATCAGATTGCCACTCATAAGCATTATCTTTATGGCTGCTGTGCTGCTCGTCCTTTGAGATCAAGCCTTTAATAAAATTTACAAGAGACATAGTTAAATCTTCTTCTGATACCTAACAATTAATAGATTACGATTTACGGACTTCAATAATTAGTAATAACTAGTGATCTTCAGGCAGGCTCCAGAAGTATTCAGAATCTAATACTGCTTTCCCCTCTGAGCGAAGTGAGTACAAAATTGAGTTTATTTTTGATCGTTCAATCACTAATCCAAATTCTGAAAGCATTGCATTGACCAAGCCTTTCGCCTTAATCGGAGATTTGGTCTCTAATATTCTTAAGATTTGGGCTTCTAGCGTCTTGCTCGCTTCGGTTTTAATTTTCTTTACTACTGGTGTGCCAAATCTTCTGAGATAAACCTGGTAATCTTCTCTTGAGAGGACCTTTTCAAGATCAAGCTCTACCCCATTCTCAGCAAGAAACTCAATAGCATTTCTCTGCCAAGTCGTCGGCGAATGGGTAATAGCCTTGTAGCTCCCTTCATCGTATGCATTATTAAAATCACGAACAAAACCTGTAGTTAAGTCTGAATGACTCAGCTTCTTCAATGAGTAATCAGATAGTCGAGCACTTGGTAGGCCCATATAGATCCATAGTTTAAATGCGTGAGAACCCTCTACGATATGGAAATCTCCACAATCTAAGTAGATGACTGCTTTGTCATTCATACTTGAATCAGAGAGCTTTATAAAATTTGTAGTCATGCTTTTACCAAGCACTTTTTTGACTGTAGATGCTGCGCTATTACCTAGCATCAGCCTAGTATTACGGATAATTCCGTGCTCATATAATCCCTCTAAGAACTTCTTTCGAGCAGGAAACATTCGATTAAGAGCTTCATCACCAGACTGCTTGCCATACTCTTCGATTGCCCCCAAAAACAAGCGCAAATCTTCTTTCGCAAGCCAGCTGGTTACTGTTTTGATTCGGTTTTCGCCTATCGGCATCCACCACTCACGATAGTTCTTAGCCGTACTAGCGATACGAGGGTCACCAGCTAGATCAAGGACAAAGTTTTGCCAAACACTTGAAGGGGCACCACCAGAGCGGTCAATGATGATCTCTAATGCAATATGGCCAATTCGCTTACCGTCTTCGAAGGGCATTCCTGCCACTTCAGTTTTAGACAGCTCAGATAAAATCTCGTGATCCTCTCCTAACGGAATGTCTCGCAATGTTTCTAGGTAGTACTGAGCATGACAAATATTTAAAAAACGTCCTTGTGGAAGCTCACTTAAACGTAATTGTTTAAGTTGGTCATTCAAATCTAAATGATTCTTTTTAGCTAGGTCTACGACTGCCTTCGGAGCCGTCATGTCAAATAACCAACTTTTGTGCTGATGCAGAACTGAAAGAATGGTATCGCTACTACGCTTTCGATCTTTTAGGCGCATATCGATCTGCTGCGACAACCAAGCAGTCAACTTATGGAAAGCTGACCCGATATTTAAGTCATCAAAATAGCGATAAAGCAGCGAAATTAAGTTCATCAGAGACGACATACCTAGTTTAGGATGCTGCTCTTGAATGAAGGAGATAAAAGACTCATTAAAAGAGCTCTTTCTCACTTCATCATTATCGATCCACAACTGCGTCAGCACACGAACACCACGTCGCTTCCGGAGGATCTTTTTTACTTGCTCGAAGTCACCTTGCAAAACCAGTCGTCGAACACCTTCTTCAAGCGCTTTAAATTCTTGGCTTTGCCCTGCACCGTCTGCAATTTTTTTGGTGTTTGCTGTTAGCTTACCCCACTGCTCAGTGACTTTTTCCCACTGAGCATCGTGTAACTTAGGAATAGAAGGTAATTGCAACATAACTACTGCATCTCCAGCCTATTTCTAACGGACTCATACTCTTCACTGCTGGGGCGGCGAATGGTAAAACGAATATCAATTCGACGGTTAGCTCGATAGTCTTGCTCTGTAGCTTCTGATTCAACAGCACGTCGAGTTGCTGCATAGCCGCTAACTGAGAATAGTGGATTACCATCTTGATTCTTTAGGTTATCTAATTGAAGATCTTCAGGCAATGAAGAACTCCATAACTCCCACAAAGAAATTGCCCTGAAAGTCGATAACCCCCAGTTACCTTTACCCATCATGCCATTGAAATTCTTACTATCCGTATGACCCTCAATGAAAATGGTATCGAAATATTGCTCACTTTTATCCAAACTTATTTTCTTGAATAATACTTTACCAATTTCTAAAGCTGTCGTTTCAAATTTAGGACCAATGTTAAATGCCGCACTATCAAAACCAAGAATATCATTAGGGATACTTAGCACCGTTTCATTTTCACTGATCGTGACTTGAATGCCCATTTGACGAAGAGAGTCAGCGATTTCATGAAGAAGAGTTCTACGAACTTGCTCTGCTTTATGAAGCATCTCTAGTTCTTCGGTGAACGCTTCTTGCTTGTTTTCAAGCTCCTGCTTGGCTTCCATCAACTCGACCATAAGCACAACAGAGGCCAAAACAAACAAAATCAAAAGACCTGACAAAATGTCAGAAAAAGACATCCAATATGGGTTTTCCTCATCGACATTGACTTGCCCAGACTTGAACACTCGCATTACTTACGCTCCAACTCATCCACTAAATCAGAAATAGAGCTCACGGTTCTCACCATCTGATCACTGAATTCACGAGTTTTATCGTTCCATGTTTCCATACGCTCTTTAAGCTGAGTATTTACCTCACTTGAGTAAGAACGTAGCCATTCGTTGGTTTGCTTCTCAATGTCCGAAACTTGCTTTTTCAGGTTCTCACCCAAGGACTCAAATGACGATTCTATATTAGCAATGAACTCCGTTTGGTGTTCTTTCATTTCATTAAACCCATTCTGAGCTAACTGTGCAGTTTCACCGAACTTATCCGTAGTCGTTACCAAAGACGTCTCAAGACCTCTAAGCACCTTGGCCTGCTCAATCACATGAGATGCTAATGCATCATTTTGAGCTGAAATGCCTTTAATAGAATCTGTCATCTCGCCTAAACGTGTATCAAAAAGCTCTGTCGCTTTAACAAGGTTCCCAGAAAGCACACCGATTTGATTTGAGCTATTGCTTAGATTTTGACTACTTGTTGCCGTTGTATCCGCAACCGTTTTCAATTGCCCCACTACATCACGGTGTTGTTCAATGACTGAATCCATATGAGCTTGAGTACGCTCTACAGCATCTTTCATGGTTTCAATTAACTGCGCTTGCTTTTCAAGCCAGCTATCTAGCTGTGTTTGTAGCTTATCTCGATGCTCGGTCTCACGCTCAGTTAGTGCTTGTTGTTGCGCATTTAGAGTCTCAGCAAATTTAGACTCCATTGCTTGCTGACGTTCTTCACTCTGTGAAAGCATTGCACGCAACTGCTCATTAAACTGCTGCGACGCTTGCTCTTGCTGTTTTGCCATTGCTTGATGGTTATTAGACGTTTGATCTACAACTGTCTTCATCTGATCGCTAAGGGTGGCAACGGCTTGACGCATTTCTTCAGTAGACTTTTGCATTAACTCGCCTTGGCCTCGCCCAGCAGCTTGCATGCTTTCGGTAAAATTACCGATCAACTGTTCTAAAACACCACTTGTTTGTTGGCTGGTATTACTAACGAGTGACTGCATAGCCGGTGCCATGACATTGTTAAGCGCATTGGTGAAAGCTTCTTGCATGCTATCGCTCACGCCTGAAATGGTCTCTTGTAGGCGATCACCGATACGTTCATGCAGCTCTTGAAGAGCTTCACTGCTTTCTCCAGTGAATTTGCTAATGTCGACTAATGATTTTTCTGCGGGTAGCCGAGGGAATAAGGCGTCAATTTCTTGTTGTAAAGAGCTCACCTTTCTAATTACACTCCTCTCAGCAATTTTCTCAAAAATATTGAGCAACAGACTTAGACCAACTCCCCAAACTGATGTTAAGAATGCAAAAGCAGCACCATTCATCATGCTTGAAATTCCGGCCTTTAAAATATCAATATCCTTGCTATCTAAATGAATTCCTTGTAACCCCATAGTCAAGCCCATAAAAGTACCTAACACACCGATAGCGGTTAAAAATGAAGGTGCAGCGGCTAATAAGCGGCTTGAAGTAATTCCTGATGCTAACGTTCTAGTATTAAAAAAATGCTCTGCATCAAGAGTATTGAATACTCCTTTTTCACGATGGTCTAGTACCAAACTTTCATCAAATTCATGCCAAAGCTTTCTAATTTTTTCGCTTTCTGACTGTTGGCCTTTTTCACGAATATCACCAATATTTTGATAGAGTAAGTCAATACTCTGATCATTTATAATCAGCCAGACTTGCTTGATACTAAAGCTAAATCGTCTGTAGAGAACAACCGTTTGAACTAAAAAGAAAAAGAAGACCACTAATAGTGAGGCCCAAAACCAAAGGCCTAAAGTTGATTTAGGTATAAACCAGTAATCACTCAAAAATTCCAACATTACCACTCCTAACCCTTAAGCATCTAAGGGTACTATTTAATTAAAAAGCACATTGGGCTGAAGGTAGGTCGCACCATTTAACCCCAGTGAAACAGTGATAACAGACGCCTTGGCCCAACGAGAGATTTTGGTTACTAAACTATTTTTCATAGGCTTTCCCTTCTGCTCAGGTGTTTTCAAGTCAGTTGTTCCCTTTCGGGCTTTATTCAATGTTTCAGGAAGATTTGAACTTCCAAATAGACAAGCTTCTACGGTCACATTTTCATTGCTGTAAGCTAGGCAGACGCTGCTATCACCTTCATGCCAATGCACTCTCGGCATAATCCACTTAAAATTAAAGCCTCGCGCTATCCTGCGCGAGGCGTTGCAGACTACTTAGGGTTTGTATCCTGTTTTATGGCATTTCGAACATGGTAGTATCTATCGCTAGTGTCATCCAAAGTGACCTTTTCTAGATAGTTGGTACACGTGTAAGTGCCTTTACCTGATTTTTCGCCGGTCGTAGACATAACGCTCTCCTTTTAAACCTATCCCCATTAGCAATACAGCGCTCGATATTGCGAGTATCGAGATATTAAATCTTCAACACCATAAACTACAGATGAAACCTATTTATGGGTAATTATTAGGTCTTTAATCTCTCCACCAGAGACAGATACTTTTTCCATTAGGTAGCCCCCTTGAGTATTTTTTACGACCCATAGTACTGTAGCCGTTACAAAATACTCCCCATCAGGAACCTCTGTTAGCTTAAATCTACCATCAGAGTCACAAATCGTGCTTCGAGTCATAGTGAAATAGCTATCTGGAGTACTACTAAAATCTATCAGTCGGGTATTGAGACTTGCTGCCGAGTTGTAACCGTGCTTTGTACTACCGTAGAGATACTGCATTCGTTCAGACGAGTAGTCTGTAACTGGGTATAAGGTAATGTTTTCACCCGCACAGGTCACAACACCGCCGCCTCTTTGTCTTAAAAATGCATTACCTGTAATCGTATTAGTGCCATCTTCTTTAATAAATGAGACTTCATCAAGATTAAAAGTACTATTAAAGTTCTCTTTAATGGCTGATGTTTTACAGCCAAATAGAGCGAGTGACGCGATAGAGATGATAGCTAGCTTCTTCATAAATACTCCAATTTTTAAATTTTTCTTAGCTAAGAATTCCGTATACGTTAATCAGCGGTGATGTCGATAATCCAGCCGTCCCATTCAAGACAAACGTGTGTTTGGCACTGTTCATTTACTGTTCTCTCGCCCGCTACATAGCGGACATTTGCATATCCTTGGGTGATAAGAAAACAACCAAGGATACGACTCGCCGCAGCAGCCTGTTGGGAAACGCTCAAATAAATAGTTTCCTTGCGGTTGCTTAGCCAGCCCTTCAAAGTAACTTCGAGCTTGCTTTAGATTCAGCCTTATCTCATCAAGTTCAGGCAAAACTACAGCTCACCAGAAAATGCTTTTTGACTAAGAGCAGAAAATAACGTGCTTTCCTCATCAAGATGTCTTAGTTGTTTATTCTTATATGATTCGATAGCAGAATATCTCGATAAAAACTCATCCTGAAGATCTGAAGAAGGAAGTGCTATAGGAGTTTTTCCAATAAGACCTACGTTTAATGTAGGTTGTGCAACTGCGCGGGTCTCACGTTCAAAGTAGCCTTGAACAACAGGACTCTGAAGATATCTGTATATATACTCTCGATTCACACTACTTTTTAATGGAATACGGGTTACAGCTCTGGCGATATTCCAGCCTTTCATTTCTTCAGAAACCCAGCCAACTTTCCCTATACTCCCAACACATGCAATCAATATCTCATTGCCCACTAGACGAGACTTTTTGTGTTTTAAATCTACTGAGGCTGAGACTCGTCGAATAGTCGACTTATCAGGAGTTCGGCCTGATAAGTCGCCAGACCTCACTAATGGAACACCATCTTCATCATGTTCCCCAGGCTGAACAACTCCGTAGTTCAACTTATCATTAGACACAATAAGCTGATTAAGCTCCACAACCTCCCACCCCTTGGGGTTGGTCACTGGATCACCAAACATATTCAAAAACACGGAGCGCAAGAATTCGTCGGCGAGGTCGATGGCTTGTTGCCGTTTGCGGCGGATGGCGTCGGCTTTGTCGAGGATGGCGGCGATGCGTTTTTGTTCTTCCAGTGGAGGAAGTGGAATTTCTATCGCTTCAAGCTTTCCCTTTGTTATGTGCTTTAGACCTACTCCGCCGTGAGCCTGATCAATAATAAGGTTTAACTTTGAGTTAATTGCATAACGAAGGTAATTTTTACTAACTTCATTTTCATCAATATCAACTCTAAAGATATGTTGGTTCAGGAAACCTTTTCCCCTGTTCCAAAAAAATGCACCAAACGATGTTCCTGGAGTACCTGACCAAGAAAACAACAGATCGCCTGAATTAACATGAAAGCGATCTTCAACTTCAAAGTCACAGTAATTAAATGACTTAGTATCGTCGTTTAAATTTTGAATCCTGATGATTGGAGTTCCCGATGTTGACCACTCTTCAGGCTTAAAAGCTCTTCCATTTTGAAGTTTACAAACAGAGCCAAATTTCACCATCGGCCATTTCATAGCATCCCCTCCAGTTCTTTTAGGTCTGCCATGATTTCATTTTCTAGAGCCATCAGTTTGCCAAGGATGACTTTCGGCTCTTCGTATTGCTCTTCCTCATATACCACTTCTTTGTAGCGGTTGATGGAGAGATCGTATTTATTGCTGGCGATGTCCGCTGCATCCACCACAAAGGCTTTTTGAGTCTTGTCGCCAAATTGCTCTAGGATTTGCTCTGCTGGTGCGTTGTCGAGTACTAGCTGGCGGTAAGCTTTCCATTTGTCGATGGCATAGGGTAGATCGTTGCTGTCTTCGCCTTTTAATGGTGTGCGTTTGTCATCTAGTGAGTAACCATCGGCTTGCAGGTCGTAGAACCAAACGCGCTCGGTATTACCGCCTTTGGTAAACAATAGGATCGCCGTGCTAACACCGGCATAAGGTTTAAACACACCGCTTGGTAAGCTGATAATGCCTTCCAGTTGGTTGTTTTCGATCAATTCTTGGCGTAACTGTTGGTGAGCTTTAGAGGAACCAAATAATACGCCATCCGGTACGATCACTGCGGCACGGCCACCCAACTTCAAAGATCGTAAGATATGAGCCACAAACAACAGTTCGGTCTTTTTGGTTTTGACCATGCTTAGCAGTTCAGGGTTGGTATTGGTCTCGTCCAAGCTGCCTTTAAATGGCGGGTTCGCCAAGATCACATCAAAGAAGTTTTCTTCCTGCTTTGGGTAGTTCTCGCGGATCGACTTGTTCAAGGTATCTTGGTAAACGATGTTGGAGCCATTGACCCCGTGTAGCATCATGTTCATGCTCGAAACACGCAGCATGGTGCTGTCGAAGTCTAATCCCCAGAACATGTCTTCGTTGATGTGCTCGCGGTAGTTTTCCAGCAAATCCCCTGGGTAATGCTTGTTACCTTCTTCGTCTTCCCAAATGGCCTCAGGGCTAGAATGCTTACGATTCAGGTATTCCATAGTGCGCGCAAGGAAACCTGCGGTACCACAGGACGGGTCACAGATCGTATCCCAAGGCTGTGGGTCCATTATCTCAATCATGGCATCGATAATATGACGCGGAGTACGGAACTGACCGTTGATACCTGCTGTGGTTAGCTTGCTTAGCAGGTATTCGTAGATATCTCCCTTCACATCGCTCTGGTTCAATGGCAGTGAATCTACCATTTCTAGCGCAGCAACCAACACAGACTCGTTTTTGATTTCCAAGTCAGCGTCTTGCATGTACTCACTAATGTGACCAAGTGCTTGCTGGGTACTGCCTTCTTGACCGATGCCGTCTTGCTCATCTGAGTATTGGCCCAGTTTCGCGAAGTATGGGTATACCTCATTCTTTAGGTGCTTATGCAGCTCTTTGCCCGATAGATTTTTGAAGTTCTTCCAGCGTAAAAGCTGACCTTCCTTAGTTTCTGGAAATAAGCGTGTAAAAGGCTTCCCAGTTAGCTTAGATTTACGCTCAGCCGTTTCTTCCTGTTGATCCAGCATACGGGCAAACAATAGGTAACTGATCTGTTCGATCACGGTTAGCGGATTGGTAATCCCCCCAGTCCAGAATTTCTCCCAAAGTTTGTCGATGTCGTTACGGATTGGTCCGGTTAGCATATGGTCTCTCTTAGTCACTCTTTAAATCATTAAAGGTGCTGTGAACATCACAGCATCTAAGTTATTCATTTTTTTATTGGCTTGTTAACTTAACGAAGCGCTTGGTGTTTCTTGTTTAACAAACGGCTTTAGCACTTCAACAAGGTCATAGACATCACTCTCTTTAAACACACCGTCGATACCATTTGGGTTCACACTGGTAAACGGTGCTTCGTATAACTTCGCAAGGTCGATGAAACCGTAATTAGCGATGTAGCTTTTCATCATGTCCATAAAGCGGACTTGCTGAGCCGTTAGGTTCGGGTGTCGGTGAACAAAGTCAGTGAAATGCTCATTGACCTTTTCTGGCTCCAAGCCAATCAGTTCTTGCAAGGTAATGTGCAGTTGATCGGCAGTACGGCCATAAAACTCGTTCAACGCATCCAAGCTAACCCTCGGGTGAGTTGTTAGGATGGTTGACGTTAAGTTTTTCAGATCGTCGACAGAAACCGGCTGATGCTGTTTGATCTTTTGCAGCACTTGGTTTTCAGAAACAAGTTTTTCTAAAAGCTCTTTTGCATTACGACGGTAGGCACTCACCTCATCTTTGCTAAATAGCGTGTGCTGACGATCTTCTGAGCGTACTTCACCGTCCTGAGTACGTGTTTTAGGGGTATCAAAACCACCCGTTCCACTGGACTGACGGAACTTCATAATGCCTCGTAGCTGAGTACGAGCGTTCTCCAGCTTTTCAATGCTTGGATTGTTCCAGAAGTCCGCGCTGTTCACTTCATCAATGATGGCTTGTTTTTGGCGTACTGCTTGAATATTGATCGCAAGGCTCGCTAGCTGCTCAAGTACCGTGGCACGCCCATCTTCAAAGCTAGAGGACTTCATAACCAGAGCGGTTTCAACCGTTGCGATAAGACGATCAAATTGCGTCGCGTGTTTGTCCTTTAAAACACGAGCTGCCATCAGTGGAGCCATGGTTTCAAGTAAAAGATGTTGAGTCGTTGATGAAAAGCCCATTAAAAGATCGGTTTGCAGAAGCTTATCGACCTGACGAAGCTCTTTTCGTACTGCTACGCTGTCACGCGGTAAATCAGCAAGATCGGCTTTAATTAATTCAGTTGCCGTATCAAAAGCTTCTCGATGGTTGTGCTTAAGGGCTTCAATCGCTAACTCGACACGGGCTTCAAAGCAGGTTTGCAGTAGTGGCTTGCCACCCACATCTTTGGCTTCCTTGTACTCTTGTTCAAAGTATTCAAAGTTGCCGTAGTGGTCGAAGATCAAGAACTCGCTCTTGTCTTTACCCGGGCCAAAAAGATTCTTACAAAGACGAGTACCACGACCGATCATCTGCCAGAACTTCACTGACGATTTTACTGTCTTAGCGAACACTAAGTTTACCACTTCTGGTACGTCGATACCTGTGTCCATCATGTCCACAGAGATGGCGATACGGAAGTCGTTGTCGCCTTTTTTGAACTCTTTGATCAAGCTTTCAACATGAGGCACTTTGTTGTGAATCACTTTGCAGACTTTATTGCCGTGCTGTGGGTATAGCTTGCAGAACAATTTTTCCAAGTGCTCAGCGTGCTTTTGGTTATTGGCAAAGACTATGGTTTTCCCCACCAAGGAATTGGTTTCATCCTTGATGCCGTTATTCATCAGGTTCTCAAGGATTTCTTGGTCGGTCTTTTCACTGAAGATACGACGACCAATATCCTTACCTGCATAACTAGCGTTCTGCGCTTCATCAAAGCCAAGATCGTCTTCTAGCTGCTGCTTTTGCTCAGGACTGAGATCTTTGTAGTGAATACCTTCACGTAAGAACTCCGTCGTGACATCTTTCACCTTGAAGTTGACCAAGTACGGCGGCTCGTGATTGATTGCCTGATCGAGAGTAAATTCATAGGTTGGGTCTGTGGTTTCACAACCAAACATATCAAAGGTATTACGGCTAACGAACTTCACTGGTGTCGCCGTTAGACCTACTTGCAACGCATCAAAGTAATCAAAGATATCGCGGTAACGATTATAGATACTGCGGTGACTCTCATCGGCAATGATTAGGTCAAAAAAGCCTACATCAAGCTGTGCAAAGCGGTTCATCATGCCTGGGTAAGTCGACACGTAGATTCGCGCACTTTCATCGATCTTGTTAGTTTCACCGATCTCGCAACGAGGTTCACTCGGTAAATTGGTTTTAAACGCTTCACTGGCCTGTGTACGTAGTTCTTTTCGGTCACATAGGAAAAGCACGCGCTTTGCCCAACCTGCGTTTAGAAGCAAATCTCCCAAGGCTATAGCAACACGAGTTTTACCCGTGCCAGTCGCTTGGATAATAAGCGCCTTGCGACGTTGCTCTTGGAATGTCTTGGCCACGGATTTAATCGCTTCAATCTGGTACAAACGATCAGCGATTTTAAGGTTTGGATTGTTTTGCTCAAGCTGATTATTGCGGTAAGTACGCTGGTAAATCAGGTAATTCAAACTATCTTGACTGTAAAAGCCGTAGACCATACGTGGCGAGTTGTACTGTGCATCATCCCAGATAAAGGTTTCGTAGCCGTTGGTGTAGAAGATCACTGGACGCTGACCAAACTCTTTTTCTAGGCTGTCTGCGTACAAGCGAGCTTGTTCACGACCCGCCTGATCGGATTCATTGCCAGTACGTTTAGCCTCCACTACCGCTAGCGGCTTACCATCACTGCCCCATAGGACGTAATCAACGTAACCCACACCTGTCGGATTGTTTGGGAAATCAACTTTTACTTCGATGCCAACACTTTCTTTGTTAGATACATCCCAGCCTGCTTGGGCAAGCATAGAGTCAATAAGTAGCTTACGAGTCTTAGCTTCGTTCCACTGTAGGCTGTCTGCAACGGCCTCACTTTCTTGTTTACGTTTTTGCTGATCTGGAAATGCCGGTGCTTCAAGGTGTTTAAGGTTCTTGGTGCGTTCTTGCTCGACTTGCTCTAATAGCTCTTCGTTTAGCTTACGTTGCTTTTCTAACTCTTCTTTGTACTTGGCAACTGAACCCGATAGAGCAATGGCTTCTGCACGGTTGTCTTTTACATCTGTGAAAGCCGGTATATCGGCTTTTTTCTTAACGTAATATTTTATCGCTAAATACGAGGCAAGCTGATGAGCTGTACCAAGGGCGATGGATGCTGTTCGGGTATCACCTTCTCCGCCGTGAGCCGTATCGTTGCCCAGCGCTCGTAAATAGTTCAGCTGATGGATCAATGATTGGTTTACACAGTTACGAAATGTGCTGTCTTTGATAAGCTCGTAGAAACTTGCCTCTGGTATACGTGGTAGGCGCTCTTCTTTATAAATAGCCTTGGTTAGCTCTTCTGCGAAAGCTCGTAAACGAGTCAAAGCACTACCTGGGTCAATAAACAATACAGCCTCAGCCAATCCTGCTAGGTTAGCCAGCGTTTCGTTTTCTGGTCGAAGAAACTCAAAGTTTTGTGATTTCATAAATAATATTTTATCCATACCAATGTATTTGCGAACGTCATGCCAAGTTTGCTAGGCATCGATTTTTACATTGTGCTTATCAATCCAATTGTTCAGTGTTTGGTAGTTTTTAAGCCCTAAAAGCTCCGCTGCACGGGACTTATTGCCTTGGGCTGCTAACAGTGCTTTAGGCACATAGTGACCTACCAGTTCCGAAATAATATTTTGAATATCAATACCTTGAGAGATTTCCCTATCTAGCAAGCCATCTTGTTTTTGTGGTCGATGGAAAAATGCTTGCTGCATTTCCTCACCACTGATGAGTTCATCACTACTCCATAGTGATGCTCGTAATATCGTAGAGCGTAATTCGCGAATGTTGCCAGGCCAGCGGTGCAACAGGATAAGATTTTTTGCATCAACAGAAAGTTTTGTATCTTCGAGCGCTTTATCTTGTTTTGCTAGACCTGCAAGCAGTGTTTCAGAGAGATGCAGTAGATCACCTTCACGGCTTCGTAGAGGCGGCAGCGTTAGCACACCAACTGCAACTCGATAGAACAAGTCTTCACGGAAGTCTCCACTGGCGATGTCTTCGATCAGATTTCGATGCGTCGCGGTAATGATTCTGACATCAACCGATTCTTCTTTTTGAGAGCCAACTGGCGTAACTAAGCCTTCTTGTATTGCGCGAAGTAAGCGTACTTGAGCCGCTGGCGTTAATTCACCAAATTCATCCAAGAATAATGTTCCGCCATGGGCTTGCTGAAAGACACCCGCGCTATCTGAGGTAGCCCCCGTAAATGCTCCTTTTTTATGGCCAAAAAGCGTCGTATCGATTAACTCTGGCGGTATTGCTCCACAGTTCAACGCAATAAAGGGCTTATTAGCACGCTGACTAGCGTTATGTATGGCTCTGGCAAACAGCTCTTTACCAGTTCCTGTTTCACCTTGAATCAGCACCGGTACTTCACGCTCTGCCAAAATCTGCGCCTGTTTCTTAAGGCGTAACATATTCGGGTCTTGGGTGATGATGTCATCGAATGCCGCATGAACGGGTGCCTGGTCATTGATCAGATTCGCTAAATGCTGGTCATTCACCGACACCGCACTAGGAATGTACTCAGCGGCAATATTGAACGGAATCTCGACCTGCTCAACCCCTTGCTCTCGGCTGGATTGATAAAAGGTCACGGGGTATTTGGTTTTACCCAGTAAGATCCAAACCGCCTGCATGGCTGGTGTACCAGGCGACAGCAAAACCGAAAGGCTTGAACGATCCGAATGAAGTTGCTGAAGGTGGCGATCTGCCACTTGGTAAATGCTGGCAAAGTCGATAGGAGAAAGAAGCGTTTCTTGATGGGCTTCAATAGAGATCGAGTAAGCGCCTAAGCACTCAATTAACCACGCTTTGAACTCACGTAATTCAGACTCGGTGTAAGCCCCAATTATAACCACTTTATCAAAAGTGAATGCTTGTAATGTCGTTAGGATAGGCCCCTGATTAGGAGTCCCAATGGTCTCAAGATCACGCTTGCCTATCCATGTTACTAAAACTGCTTCCATACACCCTGCTCAGCTACCGCTACAATGACGTAGCGGTTATAAACCATATATAAGAAGAATCTACCATAGGCCTATAGCGTAAGGAACGTGTAAACGGGCAAAGTTTAGGGAATCAGTACTCAATGCACCAAGCCTGTGCATTGAGGAAAAGTATACGGTTTAATTTCATGTTTCTAAGAAATTAGCTCTAAAAACACGAAAGCCCCCATCCTGTAAGGGATAGAGGCTTTTAATCAATTTTTGGCCTTGGAAAAGTTTACGGTGCAATTCCTAGTTTTTTCGCCAAAAGTTTAAGGTTAATTACAAAGTATAAGGTTTAATTGTTTGAATCCACTACACAAACTGCCCCGCGGCAAAGCCTGACGACCAGGCAAATTGGAAGTTGTAGCCGCCGAGCCAACCCGTCACGTCAAGTACTTCGCCAATAAAGTACAGTCCCTTAACACTATTGCATTCAAAGGTTTTGGAGCTGACTTCGTTGGTATCGATGCCGCCTAGGGTGACTTCGGCGGTGCGGTAGCCTTCGGTGCCATTTGGTTGCACGTCAAAATGGGTGTGGTATTGAATCAATTCCGCGAGGTTGTCGTTGGACAGTTCCGCCATGGGTTTGGTGATCCAAGGTAGGTCTTGTTTGACGACTTCAACGAATCGTTTTGGTAGCAGCTGGTTTAATTCCGTTTCTAAAGCACGCTTTGGTTTGTCGTTACGCAGGGTTTTGAAGTGCTCTTCAGGGTTTAAATCTGGTAGCAGGTTGAGTTGCAGTTCATCGCCCGGTTGCCAGAAGTTGCTGATTTGCAAAATCGCCGGGCCGCTGATGCCACGGTGGGTAAACAGCATGGGTTCTTTGAAGCTTACGCCATTGGCACTGGCTTCAATGTCCACACTCACGCCAGACAATGTGGATAACTTTTCTTTCATGGCTGGCTGTATTGTAATTGGCACTAAGCTGGCGCGTCTTGGTAGCACTTTCAAGCCAAACTGCTCTGCGATTTGATAGCCAAAACCCGATGCACCCAGTGTCGGAATGGAAAGACCTCCGGTCGCCACGACGAGGGATTCACATTCAATCTCTCCTTTGTTTGTGATTAGAGAGAATCCTTGATCCCGTTTGTTTATCGTTTTAACGCTGGTGTCGAGACGAATTTCTGAGCCAGACCACTCACATTCCGTTAGCAAGATATTGAGCAAATCTTTCGCAGAATGCTGACAAAAGTACTGCCCAGGTGCCTTTTCGACGTATTCGAGCCCATGTCGATCGACTAGCTCAACGAAATCATTCGGGGTGTAGCGTTTCAATGCAGAGATGCAGAAATGCGGATTGGCCGATAGGAAATGCTTTGGGGCAGCATCAAGGTTAGTGAAGTTACAGCGACCGCCACCGGACATAAGGATTTTTTTACCGGCTTTGTTGGCGTGATCAAGCACCAATACTTTGCGCCCACGGTAACCCGCTTGCGCGGCACAAAATAAGCCCGAAGCACCCGCTCCGATGATAACGACGTCGAAAGTTTCCATTTTTACCCCTGTATAATAAGGGGCGCATTATACCTAAGTGATGAAAAATATGCCCATCTTGTGCAAACCTATACAGCAGAAGGCATTCCCGTTTATTTCCACAGAATCCGTGAAAAAGACTGTGGGAATTCCGTTTTTTTCCTTATAAATCAGTGATATTTTTCAAATCAAGCGTTTTTTTAGATTTTCTTTCAAAGCTTCGCTCTGCATCAATTTCAATATTTGTTCAAGAAATCGTCAACAAAAGACTTGCACAGTAAAACTGTTTTTATATACAGTACTGTATATCTATACAGTAAAGGTGATTTTATGAACGCTTTCATCTACTTCTTACGTGGAAAAACTCAATTCTTCGCTTTTTTAGCCATTGTGGTCGCTATGTACGCACCTGCTAAAGATCTGTTTTCGTATGCCAATAAAACGATCGCAGACGCCAAAATTGAGCTGACAAGCATTTCGTTTGGTGGTCACACGCCTTGGCAAAGTCAGACCGCTCATCAGGGCTTTGTAAAGGTCAGTCAGTCACTTTCTGTACCACAACAGATTTTCACTAAATTCACTCTCAAGAATCCGTCTAACCAAGCGGCAAGTTATCGAAAAATTTGGCTGTACTTCGAGCATGCAAACGGTAATCGCGAGTACACGACTGACTACACGCTTTACGATCCAGCAACTCGACAGCGTTTAATCGGCCATTCGATTGAACTTGGGCCAAATAGTGAGGTGGAAGTCTTAGCTTCCTATCGTTTTATTCCAAGTTATAAACAGAGCTCGCCTGAGAGCGTATCGATTTCATGGGAGTCGAATGGTCATTTCCGCGATTCGAGCTGTCAATATGCTTTGTCCACAGATTCACTGAGTCAATTCGGTGTAACCTGTGAGTAACTCTCTCAAAGGCTTATATTCCCTTGCTTAAAACTATTTTTCAGCGTGACGTTAGTTTTTGTTCTGAATCAAGCTTATGGCGCATTGAGGCAAAAAGCACCATTGATAATCATTTTCATTTTTAATAGACTGTGAACACAATTTGCATATGGAGCAGTAACAAATGAAAAAAGTATTGACCCCAATCGCAGCGCTTGTAGCAGCTGGTCTGCTGACTGCATGCGGTTCACAGTCTGTTAAATCTAGTGACTCTGTGGTACTGACACCTAGCTCGGTTGTTGATCAGTACGCCAACATTGCTGAAGCCGCTTATGGTGACTCGTACACCACGGCTTTAACTCTGCAAAGTAGCATTGAAGCATTTCTAGCGAAGCCGACAGAAGCCAATCTACAAGTCGCCAAAGATGCTTGGATTGCGGCACGTGTTCCATACCAGCAAACCGAAGTTTACCGCTTTGGTAACGCTTTTGTAGATGACTGGGAAGGCAAGGTAAACGCTTGGCCTCTAGACGAAGGCCTGATCGATTATGTTGCTGAAGAGCAATACGGTTCTGAGTCTGACATGAATCCTCTGTACACAGCAAATGTCATCGCGAATGCCAATATTGAGATCGGCGGCAAAACAGTAGACGCAAGCAAGATCACACCTGAGCTGATTGCTGACTTTCTACAAGAAGCCGATGGTATCGAAGCAAACGTAGCCAGCGGTTATCACGCCATCGAGTTCCTACTGTGGGGACAAGATCTAAATGGCACCAACCCAGGCGCAGGTAAACGCACTGCCACGGACTACGATGTGAATAACTGCTCTAATGGCAACTGCGAGCGTCGTCGTGAATACCTAACAGCCGTGACTGAGCTGTTGGTGTCAGATCTTAAGTTTATGGCGGATGCTTGGAAAAATGGCGGTGATGCCCGTAGCGCATTGCTTGAGCAATCACCAGAAGAAGGCCTCAGTACCATTCTAACAGGCATGGGTAGCTTGGCTTACGGTGAGCTGGGCGGTGAACGCACTAAGCTTGGCTTAATGCTGCATGATCCTGAAGAAGAGCACGATTGTTTCTCTGACAACACCCACTGGTCACATTACTACGATGCCAAAGGTATTAAGAACGTTTACCTTGGTGAGTACCAGCGCGTTGATGGCAGCTGGGTAAAAGGACCGTCTCTGTCTGCATTAGTGGCGGCCAAAAATCCTGCTCTGGATGTCGAGATGAAAGCGGACCTTCAGAGTACAGAAGCCGCAGGTCAAGCAATGGTAGACGCTGCAAAGAAAGGTCAAACATTTGATGTGCTAATCGCCATGAATAACACAGCAGGCAATGCATTAGTACAAACGTTTGTCGATTCGTTGGTAGACCAAACGCGCACCACAGAAGAAGTGATTCGCGCCTTGAATTTAGAGGGCATTACCCTTGAAGGCTCTGACAGCCTAGATAATCCAAGCGCTGTTTTCTAATCGCTGGATACCGTAGGTTATTTAGGGGTGACAAGTTCACCCCTTTTGTCGTTTTAGGTTTACTAATATGACCCGTTTTTTGTTCTCTTTTGGCATGATGATGCTTAGCAGCGTTAGTCTCAGCTCATATGCTGATAGCCATGCCTACAACCAACCTTTTCCGTCGCTCTCTGCAGAAGACAAGCAGGCGTTCTATTTAGGCGAAAGTATTTTTGAGCGTTTCTGGGTGCCTGCGCCGTCCTCTACCACAGCGAGCGATGGACTTGGGCCCCTGTTCAATGCGCGCTCTTGTCACAGCTGTCATGTCAACAGCGGCCGTGGTCATGCCCCAAAATCAGATCAACTCGGTAGTGAAGTCCCCTCTTTTTTTATTCGCTTCGCTCAACAATCGCCTCAAGATCATAAGACATTGCTTGGGGATGAGATTTATGGCCGACAGTTTCAGCCATTGAGCTCTACCAATACGAATTCAGAAGGCGATTACAAAGTTATATGGCATGAGATTGTCGAGACATTTCCCGATGGTCATCAAGTCACATTGCGTCAACCTGAGCTGCAATGGATTCGATTAAATTATGGTGACTTTTCCCCCAACACGGGCTTTTCAATGCGCGTCTCTCCGCCGCTGGTGGGCATGGGGTTACTGGATTTGGTTCCCGAATCTGTCATTCTGGAATACGCTGATCCGACTGATCGCAATCAGGATGGCATCAGCGGTAAAGCAAACTGGATTATAAGCGATCAAAGTCAGCGTTTAGGCCGCTTTGGACACAAGGCCAGCGTTGCGACCTTGAATGAACAAAATCAATCGGCGTTTAATGGTGACTTAGGTTTATCTACAGAACTCTTCCCTTATCCTAGTGGCGACTGTACCGAAGCCCAAGCTGATTGTCTGCGTGCTCCAAACGGCAACAGTGCTCATTTAGACGATCTCGAAGTCAGCCATGAGCAAATGGCGTTGCTGGATAGTTACGTCGCGCTAAGCATGCCTCCCGCTATGCGAAACTTAAATGAACCTTGGTTTCCTGAGGCCAAACAAATTTTTGATGCGTTAGAATGTGGCAGCTGCCATCGACCAAAACTAAGCACTGGCCCATCGCAATATACGGCACTCCATCGTAGAGATTTCTACCCGTTTACTGATATGCTTCTGCACGACATGGGCCCGGGGCTTGCCAACGGTTTTCCAGTATTTAGCGCATCCCCTACTGAATGGCGAACGGCCCCTCTTTGGGGTATTGGCTTGTCAGAAGCCGTTTCTGGCCGCAATGGCTTTTTACACGATGGTCGGGCACGCACCATTGAAGAAGCAATTTTATGGCATGGGGGCGAAGCCCAAGCCAGTAAGAATGCGTATAAATCACTTAATGCCAAACAACGCACCCTATTCGTAAGATTTTTGGAGTCTCTTTAATGCTAATTACTAAACAAGCCCTCGCAGCTTCAGTTGCTTTGCTGGCGGGAAGCTCTGCATTTGCCGACCAATGGGATAACACCCTTGAGCAAATTCAATCTCAGTATATCGTGCCGAAATATGAGAATTTCAGTGCCAGTGCAGATGAGTTAGCAAAAGCGACAGCGGCTCTTTGTTTGGCGCCAAGTGACACTACCTTAGAAACTGCAAAGCAAGCTTTCAGTCAAAACATTCAAGATTGGCAGCAGGTACAGTGGCTTAACTTTGGCCCAGTCACTTACTTTATGCGTTACTATGCCTACGAATATTGGCCCGATAAAAAAGGCGTGACACAGCGCCAGCTACGCACTCTAAGTGCCGATCCAAGTACGATGGCTACGCCTAAATTCTGGACTTCTGCGAGTATCGCGGTACGCGGCATGACGGCCATTGAATCTTTGCTTTACCATTCTGATTTTGATGTTGTGGCAAAAAACAGTGACTGTGAAGTGCTAGAAGCCATCAGTCGCCATCACGCCACGACCACCCATGATGTATTAACTCAATGGCAACAGAGCCAAGCAACGGATTGGATTTTCCCTGAAGAAGGCACCACCGCCACACCAGAACACTTAGTGGTTGAGCAGCTGATGCAACAGTGGATCGAGCACATGTCAGTGGTGAAAGATGCCAAACTGGAAACACCGATTGGTTACAAGGATCAGCCAACCTTGAAACTGGCGGAGTTCTATCGCAGTGAGCAAACCTTGCCAGCGATCCTGACCAATTTAAAAGCGTACCGTAATCTGTATCATGTAGGACAACCGTCGCTATTTGATACGGCAATGGCTAAACAACCGGAGTTAGCTCAAGCATTAGAGTCAGCTCTCGCGGAGAACGTGAAAGCTGCATTGCAACTGCCTAATGATTACTTCACTGCGGACTACTCTCAAGCTGAACGGATTGAGATGGCTAAGCCTCTCGTCCTTTCCATTTCAAATAGTCAAACGAAATTGAGTAATCTCGTTACCAAACTGGGCTTTCAAATCGGCTTTAACAGCCGTGACGGAGACTGATCCATGTTACTAAGCCGTCGCGCATTCTTGGCCTCGTCGCTAGCCGCTATGTCGATCCCAACTTGGGCTTCGGCTTTGCCGATTGAAGCTCAAGGCGAATTATTCTTTTCGGCTTTTTCAAAAGGTAAAACGGATCATTATGTGGGTGCCTTTGGGAGTAATGGCCGTCTACTCTGGTCAATGCCTTTGCCAGACCGCGCTCACGCTCCCGTCGTTCACCCTACTCACTCCGTAGTTGGTGCCGTTGCACGTCGACCGGGCTTTTACATAGATTTCTTCAACCCATTAACTGGGGAGGCGATTAAGCGAATTGAGCCTTTGGCCGAGCATCATTTCTACGGCCACGCGGTTTTTAGCCAAGACGGTGAGCGCCTAATCACCCAAGAGAATCATTATCCTACTGGCGCAGGTAAAATTGTGATTCGCTCTTGGCCTCAAGGTGAGGTACTTAATGAATACAGCAGTGGCGGTATTGGGCCGCACGAGTCAGTGTTAATGGATCAAGACGTAATAGTCATTGCCAATGGGGGGTTACGAACTCACCCTGATAATGACCGTGAAATCATGAACTTAGAAACCATGAGACCGAATGTAACATTTCTGTCATTAAAAGACGGTAGGGTCATCAACCAAGCCGAACCAGAGCCATTACTTCACAAATTGAGTATTCGCCACCTCGATGTGAATCGCCAAGGGGTGGTGGCATTAGGTTTTCAATACCAAGGCGAGTTATGGGAAAACGTTCCTTTAGTTGCATTAGTGAGCGCAAATTCAGATACTCTAGACTACCTTGATATGCCAGAACAAATTCGAGCTCGCTTCCAACAGTACTGCGGCAGCGTTTGTTTTGATGCCAGTGGAGAAACACTGGCGATTAGTACTCCAAGAGGTGGATTTGTTGCCTACTGGGATGTACCCTCGAAGACCTTTTTAGGCGTTGATAACTGTCGCGATGTGTGCGGCGTGATTGCAACAAATAGGAAACATGAATTTGTATTGACCAGCGGCACAGGAAAACAGTTGATTTCTTCGCCCCGCACACGTCAAATTAGCCAAATAAACCAGCTCGCCGATTTGCATTGGGACAATCATTTAAGGCGAATTAACTTAAACGCATAAACATTTAACAAATTGCATCACACTCAGGATGGTCAGAAGCAGTTTTTTTAGGTAATGTAAAATGGTTTAGCTTGCACATTTCGTGCTGTTATAGCGACCATTAATCTGATTGTAGTAGTTTGATGTTATTAAACTTTTTTAAACAGTTTTTTGTAATCGATGACGCTGAGCACGAATCCGGGAACCTGCACAACTTTCACGTTAGTGCGCTCAGAATTTTATTGAGCACCAGTTTACTGGTTGCTTCAGCGTTCACTCTTCACAGTATTTTCCGTATTGATGGTACGGATGACGCTTTTATGTTAAGTGTGGTAGGCGCTGCTTGCTCACTTGTCTTAATCACTTTACTGTGCACCTCGAAAAGATTTAATCGGCAATCCTCTTTCCTTTTGATTGTTGCCCTTGCTGTAACCGGCGTTCTTTTCATACGTTACTCAGAGCATCCCAATGGCATCGAATTTGGCGTTATCTTGCTTTATTCACTGCCACTGCTGGCCCGCTTATTTTATAGCTTTAAAGTCTCCTTATTGTTTGCCTTTGCTAACACAGCAACGTTAGCAATGGATCTGCATGTCTCGGAACACTTACCGTTTGAATCCGGCGCGAATGCTTTATTTAGCGATCTATACGCTCAGCTAATGGTGTTCACATTGTTAAATTTTGCGCTTCCTTTAGCGGCTTCTCGTTTGATTAAAACCTTACAAAGAAGCATTCACCGTTTAAAAGAGCTAACAAACAGTGTGAGTCACCACTCGGATTTGTACGAGGAAATCTTTGAGCATACGGGTACGCCGACTTTGTTATGTGACAAGCGTGGCGTGATTATCAAGCTTAATCAGAAAGCATTAGACCTGTTTCCTGGTGTTAACCCAGAGACGATTGAAGGGTCAAAGATCAATGATTGGATTTCGTCTATTTCAGACTCCTCTAATCGCTTTTTTTGGCAAAGTAATGTTTCTGAATGTGTGTTGAAATCCAACACCCGAAACTCTCTGGAAGTACATCGATCTAGCTTAACCACTCACGGTCACTATGTCCTGCACTTGCAAGATGTCACGCATCTACGCGCCCTGACCGAAAAGCTGGAGAACACACAGCAGACGAATTCACAACTTGTGCACTATGATGCTCTTACCCAACTGCCTAATCAGCAGAAGTTCTGTAATCAGGTAAATCATCGTATTCACAATGTGTCCGACTATTACACTGGCGCCATGTTTATCATTCGTATTAGTCAGTTTAAACTCTTGAACAAGCAATACGGACGAGACCAAGCCAACCGCGTCATTCTTAATTTCTCACGCACCCTTCAGTCTCGCTTATCCGACAAGACCATTTCAGGACGCTTACGTGGCGTGAAATTTGCCTGCTTTATGCCAGTGGGTCAGACTTATCTGATTCAACGCAATCTGCGAACCCTCATTAAATCCGTGTTGCCAGAACAAATTCGTATTGGTGAAGACATACTCAACATCGATTATCAAATTGGTGTGGCCTACTACCAGAATGAAGGCGAAACAGCAGAAGAACTGCTCGAACGCTGTGAAATGGCACTTGAGTATTCCACTTCCGCGGAACGCATTGCTTTCTTTGACAAGCAACTGGAAACAAAACTCATCCAAGAGCATAAATTAGGGCTGGCTCTTGGTGAGGCGGTCAAAAACAAGAAAATTCAACTTTGGTTGCAACCTCAGGTAGTGTCTTCTGGTGACATCCGTTCTTTTGAAGCCTTGTCGCGCTGGCAGTTGGAAGACGGCACCTTCATCTCTCCAATTGTCTTTATCAAGCTTGCGGAAGAATTAGGGCTTTTACCAAAGCTGGCGGAAAATCTTTTAAAACAGCTTGTGGCCGTTTTAGAAGAGTGGCACGCGGAAAGCATCAAAACACCGATTGCCTTTAACTTGGCAGGACAAGAGCTAATGAACGACGTGTTCTTTGCTTTACTCATGTCGATGACATCAGAGCGTCCTTGGTTAAGTGAAATGCTGGAACTTGAAATCACAGAAACAAGTCCTGTCATGACGCACCCACTGATTCATAAACGTCTGCGAGCGCTTTCTCAGTATGGTTACTCGATTGCCATTGATGATTTTGGAACTGGGCAAGCTTCACTCGGTCAGCTGATTGATATACCGGCTAGCATACTAAAAATCGACCGCCGCTTTGTCGCACCTTTGCCAAATGATAATCGCCACTTGGACATCGTCAAATCCACCATACAATTGGCTCGGTCATTGAATATGAGCGTCATTGCTGAAGGCATTGAAACACGTGAACAAGCCAACCTGTTGATTGGCTTGGGCTGTGACACCTTGCAGGGTTATTATTTCGGTAAGCCGTCCCCTATCTCAGATTGGACAAAAAACAATCATGAGAAAGCCAAACAATTACGAATGGTCTATTAAGTCGATCAAGTACGCCCTGAAAACGAAAAAGCTGGCCTTAGCCAGCTTTTTTGCTATACGAAGAGTATTGATTAGAATAGCAATTTATCGAATACCGCACAGTCTGTGTAATGGTATTCTGTGTTCGCTTTCAAACGCGCCGCTTTATCCAACAGCTTTTGCGATGCTTCTTTTTGTCGGGGTGAAATGTAGTCTGATGACACATTGTCACGCAGCGTTTGTAAGTACTTCTCAAGCCTTGGGGTGCAGTCATCTGCCTCACGTTCAGCGGCGCTCACCGTCAAGGCTGAAGACGCAACCAACGCCACAGATACCAATTTCAATGCTTTTGAGAAATCAAACTTCGCCATAACCAACCTCAGACTAATTTTCTTTTGTCTATTAAACCACATTGGCTAGGTTGAGAGAATGCAACAAAATGAGAGTCAGCAAACTAAGCAGCGAGCTTTGTAATACAATACTCCAAACTATTTCTAAGCTTAATTCACGGGATTGAGAAACGATGTTTACCCTAACAAACGATGCGAATTTACCGAAACATGAACTTTATAAGCAACTGAATCAGCAATTATCAGCGCTCTTACAAGATGAGCGGGATTTGATCTGTAACGCCGCACAATTCTCAGCATTTATCATGCAAGCGTTGCCAGATTTAAACTGGGCAGGCTTTTACTTTGCTCGGGGTGAAGAGCTTGTACTTGGGCCTTACGTTGGAAAAGTCGCCTGCACTCGCATCCCTTTTACCCGCGGTGTTTGTGGTGCTGCAGCGCGTACTTTAACAACACAACGGGTTGATGATGTGCATGCTGTGCCTGATCACATTGCCTGTGATGCCGCGTCGAATGCTGAGCTGGTGATACCAGTTATTGTGGAAGGACAGCTAAAAGCCGTCTTTGATATTGATAGCCCTAAGGTAGATCGCTTTGACAGCACTGATCAGGCTGGCATTGAGCAACTGGTGCGCACCTTTGCTGACGCTTGTGAATGGCAGTGGTCCATTTGAGTGAACTTCGTCACAAAGAACTTTTGCTTAACCATACCGGCGTAAATACCTCGCTAAAAAAATGCAGAGCTGAGTAATAGCTCTGCATTTTTCGCTACCGTTTTAGAGACCGGCTTTCTTCGCGCGATGTGCGTGAAGCTTTTTGTAGCTGTCGATCAGTTTCAAATGACGATCTAGGCCTTCTAGCTTCATGCTGGTCGGTGTGAGGCCATAGAACCTCACTGTGCCATTAACAGAGCCCACAACGTTTTCCATCACCTCTTTGCCAAACATACGCGACAAGTTTGGTAGGAAGTCATCCAGCTCTAGTTCATCATCCAGCGTGATTTCTAATACAGCACTGATCGCTTGGTAGAACAAACCACGCTCCACGGTATTGTTGTTGTAGCTTAAAAACTCCTGCACTTGGTCTTTGGCTTCTTCGTGCATTTGCAGCGCCAAGAACAACAGCAGTTTCAGCTCGCCCACATCTAACTGCCCCCATGGCGTGTTTTCATCAAACTCAACGCCGATCAACGTACGAATGTCGTTGTAGTTATCCAGCTCGCTTTCTTCTAAACGCTCAAGCAGTGCTTCAAGCGCTTCATCATCAAGTGAATGGATGTTAAGAATGTCTTCACGGAACAACAGTGCTTTATTGGTGTTATCCCAAATTAGGTCGTCGGCTGGGTATACCTCTGAGTAATCCGGCACTAGGATTCGGCAAGCGTTGGCACCTAGGTCATCAAACACCGCCACATAGACTTCTTTGCCCATGTCTTCGAGAATGCCCATTAAGCCATCACGTTCTTCCTCGTTGGTGCCAGAGAAATCCCATTCGCAAAACTCATAATCCGCTTTGGCACTAAAGAATTTCCAAGAGATCACGCCGGTTGAATCAATAAAGTGCTCAACGAAGTTATTCGGCTCTTGTACCGCAAACGAGTTAAAGGTCGGCAATGGCACATCGTTTAGACCTTCGAAGCTACGACCTTGCAACAATTCGGTTAAGCTACGCTCCAACGCCACTTCAAAGCTTGGATGAGCACCAAACGAGGCAAACACACCGCCTGTGCGTGGGTTCATCAAGGTCACGTTCATCACTGGGAATTGACCGCCCAGAGATGCGTCTTTGACCACCACTGGGAAGCCGTTTTCTTCTAGGCTTTGGATACCCGCCAGAATACTTGGGTATTTTTCCAATACCGACATCGGCACATCTGGCAGGACGATCTCTTGCTCGATGATTTGCTTCTTCACGGCTCGCTCAAAGATCTCAGACAAACACTGCACCATGGCTTCAGGTAACGTGTTGCCAGCACTCATGCCGTTACTTAAGAATAAGTTCTCGATCAAGTTTGATGGAAAATACACCGTCTCTTGATCCGATTGACGCACGTATGGGATCGCACAAATGCCACGTTCGATATTGCCGGAGTTGGTATCAATTAGATGAGAGCCTTGCAGCTCTTGCTCGGGATCAAAGATATCTAGACAATAATCGTCCAACAGACCTTCTGGTAACGAATCGTCTTCGGTCAATGGAAACCATTTTTCCGTTGGGTAATGCACGAACTCAGCATTGGCTAACTCTTCACCAAAGAATTGATCGTTGTAGAAAAAGTTACAGCTGGCACGCTCGATAAACTCACCCAACGCCGAACAAAGCGCGCTTTCTTTAGTCGCGCCTTTGCCATTGGTGAAACACATGTGCGAGGCGGCATCACGCAGATGCAAAGACCAAACGCCAGGCACGATGTTACGCCAAGACGCGACTTCGATCTTAATGCCCAAATCTGCCAACAGACCTGACATATTGGCGATGGTGTCTTCTAGAGGTAAGTCTTTACCTAAAATCGAAGTTTTCTGGGTTTGATCCGGCTGCGCCATCGCCATCAGCGAAGCTCCCGCATCCAAATCCTCTACCGTTTCGATCTTAAACTCTGGCCCCGTTTGAATAACTTTTTTAACGGTACAACGATCAATCGAACGCAGGATACCTTCACGGTCTTTGTCACTGATGTACTCAGGCAACTCAACTTGAATCTGGAAAATTTGATTGTAGCGATTTTCCGGATCAACGATGTTGTTCTGCGATAAACGAATATCCTCGGTTGGGATATCACGCGCTTTACAGTACACCTTTACAAAATACGCCGCACACAGTGCAGAAGACGCTAGGAAGTAATCAAATGGGCTAGGCGCAGAGCCATCACCTTTGTATCGGATAGGTTGATCGGCAACGACGGTAAAATCGTCAAACTTGGCTTCTAAGCGAAGGTTATCTAAAAAATTTACTTTGATTTCCATGGTGGGTTTCCAGCGTCAATATGGCGCGCAGTCTAGCATTATTTGCCGCCTTGTTCGCCTCATGCACTGTGTAAAGCCATGTTATTTTTTGCAGGGCGTCCTATTGAAGTGGATGTGAATGATTGCTTAGATGATTCAACTCATAGGCTATTAAAAGTTGGCTCTTCCATTGTTCAGTTAGCAACCTCAACCTTAAGTGCAACGCCTGCGGCAGAGGTGCGATTCTCAACACCTAACTTTGGAAAAATCTGCTCTAAATGCTTATTAACAGTTCGAGGGCTCATATTTAAAATTTCAGCAATTTCTCGATTCGTTTTACCGTTGGCGATCCAGTGCAAAACCTCGGATTCACGCTCAGTTAATGCAAGCTTCTGCCTTAGCAGCTCAGGACCAGTTAATTTGTGCCCATCTTCAAGACGGACCAATCCATCGCCATATTCTGTATAGCCTAAAAATTTCAATGCTAAAGGGTATTCCAAGCCTGAAAGTTTTATCGTCTGCCCGACGTTAGGCTGATGGCTAAACCATTCACAAATATGTGTCGCCAGCTGCTTTGCTTGCCATTCTGGAGTCACACGCGCCTTTGCCATTAATGCATAGGCTTGTGGAGTCGCCCATGACACTTCGCCTTGAAGGGTAAAAGACATAAGAAACTGACCAACTGTATCTAATGCCGCTTGTGCATTATTACTCATGCGCGCGTTTGAAAGGTGTACCTTCATTCGCGCCACCAACTCATTTGGCTGAATAGGTTTTGTTAGATAATCAACACCTCCGGCTTCAAGCCCACGCACAATGTCCCCTGTTTCACTTAAACCAGTCATAAAAATAACAGGGATATTTGATAGCTTCGGATCGTTTTTTAATGCTTTACAGGTTTCAAAGCCATCCATGATAGGCATGATGGCATCAAGCAAAATAATATCTGGCCGAATTCGATTGGCGATGGTTAATGCCTGTCTACCATCAAGCGCCACCAGCACATCCATGTTCTCTGATTCTAATGTGTCATGGATCAAACTCAGCGCATCTGCCGAGTCATCTACAACCAGCACAATATCGCTTTCATTGTTTACTTTCATATTTCTTTTCCGATTACTTAGGCCTTGTGCTGCTCTAGATAATTCACTAGATCATCAAACTTAAACTGACTATAAAGATGCTCTAATGTTTGTAAATGATGGTGACAGATTAAGTCGACTTGCTGAAGTTGATCCAACATTTTGCGTACACCTTTTTTGTACCCCATTTCCGAGAAAGCTTCTAACTCCCGAATCATTTCATGATCAGGAATTGGGACAATCTCAAGTGACTCATTTGAAATGTCATTAGGCGTATCTTCAACCAGCGATGCAGGTTCGTCATCTGCATACACCCAGTCCAAACGCAGCCACTGTTTGATCGCTTCCAACAAGTCGGCATTTTTTATTGGTTTAACAAGATACTGGTTGAACAGTACTTTATCATCACGCGAGCGCTCATTTGCATCCGCAGAAAGCATCAAAATCGGCACTTTATAATGTCGCTGCCTTAGCTCACTGGTTAGAGTTAAACCATCCATAACTGGCATTGAGACATCTAAAATAAATAAATCTGGCTCGCATAGGCTGAGTTCTTCTAGACAAGTTACGCCGTTTTCAGCTTCCACAACATTAAAACCAATGGGGGCTAACATTTCAGCCAGAAGTCCTCGAACAACAGGGTCATCATCAACCACCATAATAGTCCTTTGCGCACCATTGTAACTGACCACTTTTCGCTCCATTGGTAACGTTGACGAATCTTCGGTCATCCATGGCAACATCAAACTCACGCGAAACTCACTTCCAACCCCCACATTTGAGATTACCTGTAAGTCTCCCCCCATTATTTCTGTTAATAATTTTACGATGGTCAGCCCTAATCCAGTGCCCGGCAGATTCGCCGTGCTCGCATCTCGAACCCTTTCGAATGGATCAAAAATTCGATCGAGGTTTTCTTCTTTAATACCTAATCCAGTATCGCGGATTTTAAAATCTGCCACTTGGTTGCGATAATAAATCTCAAAAACGACAGAGCCTTGCTGCGTGTACTTCACAGCATTGGAAAGTAGATTAATGAGTATCTGTCGTAAGCGCTTTTCATCGGTTGCAATCACACGCGGTAATGGTGAAAGAACACGACACTCAAATTTGATACCTTTGTTTTTGGCTTGCATGGCAAACATGCTTTCTAACTGCGAAATTAACTTAGGTAACTCGACCGTATTTCGATACAGCTCAAAACGTCCCGCTTCAATTTTTGAGATATCAAGCAAGCCTTCTATTAAATCAGCTAAGTACAAGCCACTACGATGAATAATCTCTAAACCATTCTGGTGGCTTAGTGGTGTATTATCTTTTTCGGAAAGTAACTGTGCATAACCAATAATCGATTGCAGCGGTGTTCTTAGCTCATGGCTTATCCCGCCCAAATAGCGACTTTTCGCTTCATTTGATCGCTCAGCCTGCTCTTTAGCACTTTGCAATGCCAAATCCGTTTCTTTATGCGCTTCAATTTCTTGTGTCAACTTGCGAGTTTGTCGATTCGATTCCTTCTGTGCCACGACACGACTTTCGTGGGCAAGTAAAAACAACCAAGACAACACCCCAGACACGATCAACAAAGTGAAGAATAAGGCAAACATCGCCTGCTCTAATAACATGGCTTCATTGGCAGTTTGCGGTGCCATTTGACGATAAATCAGCATCATCAGCGCCGCATTAATGATGTTAATCACCACCAGCATAGAGGCAAAACGCCCTAGACGTGAGTTGATCGCCCGCACCAGTCTTTTCGGTAAAAATAGCTTAAGAAAGTAATCGCTTTGTTGGGAAATGCTGGCTTGCGGCTTACAGCTGTCTAAACAACGAACATCGAGCGAACAACACAAAGAACAAATTGGCTGTTGGTAAGCTGAGCAGAAACTCATGTCTTCGCTTTCAAATTCATTTTCACAGATACCACACTTTAACGTGACCACAGAATGGCCGTGTGGGTGCGAGTTTGGAGTGGCCTGCTTAACCGTCGCAATAAGCGGTATTAACTCAGGACTTTGTCGTGCTATGTAATACTTCCCCTTGGTAAGAAAGGCGATAAGCGGCACACAAATAAAGCATGACGCGATGGCAATAAAGTGCGACAGGCTTTTTGCCACATCACCGAATATGCCTAAATAACACAATAACCCAAGAGCAGTAGCAATCAACATCGATCCAGTTCCCACTGGGTTGATGTCATACAAATGCGCGCGCTTAAACTCCACATAGTTAGGGCTTAACCCCAGCGGTTTGTTGATCAGTAAATCCGCCGATAAACTTGATAGCCAACTGACAGCACTGATAGCAAATACACTTAAGATGGCACCTAACGCTTGATAAATACCTAACTCCATTAACAAGAGCGCAATGGTAACGTTAAAGATTAACCAAACGACTCGGCCTGGGTGTGAGTGCGTAAGACGGGAGAAAAAATTCGACCATGCAATGGAACCAGCATAAGCATTGGTCAGATTGATCTTCATCTGACAAATAAACACAAATACCGCCGCTAAAATTAAAGCCGTCGTTGGCGAGGTGGTTAAGAACAAGAAGATGCGTTGATAAAGATACGTGGGATCGGTTGCTTGCAGCGCCGTGGCACCATCAGAAATCGCTAAGTAGGCAAGAAAGGATCCCAGCAACATTTTTATGGCTCCGATGAATACCCACCCAGGCCCTGCCAACACTAACCAAAACCACCAACGTTTGCGGTTTTCTTTGGTCTTCTTCGGAAAGAAGCGTAAGTAGTCAACCTGCTCGCCGATTTGCGCCATCAGCGCAAACAACACTGAGGCGGCTGCGCCAAACAGCATCCAGTCAAACCCCGTCTCTTGGGGTAAGTGGCCGGGCACATACTCAGTCCAGCCAGAAAAATTCTGATATTCCTGCGTTACCACAACGCCAATGGCCGCCGCTTGTAATACGAGCCAAAGCCATTGAGTCCCCACTTGGAAGCGGCTGATCGCCCTAATCCCATGAGTCACGATGGGAATGACGAATATGGCTGATAAGGCATAGCCAATAGGCAAAGGAATCCCAAGTAGCACTTCTAAGGCAGATGCCAAAATGGCCGCTTCGATGGCGAAGAAAATAAACGTAAACGTGGCATAAATCAGCGACGTTATTGTGGAGCCAAGATAGCCAAATCCCGCACCACGGGTGAGTAAGTCAATGTCTAAGCCATGCTTAGCCGAGTAATAAGCAATGGGGAACCCAGTAATAAAGAAAACCGCCAGCACCGTCACAATAGCAGTCACGGCATTGGTGAAACCGTACGTTAGAGTAATCACTGCCGCTAAGCCTTCTAGCGCCAGAAATGCCGCAGCGCCCAAGGCAGTATGACCTACGCGGTCAATACTCATGGTATGACCGTGCTTCGCCGTATAACGTAAAGCGTAATCTTCCATCGTTTGATCCGCGACCCACTTATTGTAGTGTCGCCTTACTTTGAAGATTTTTTGAGCAGCAGCCATTTCGCCTTATTCCATTCTAAAACGCCAAGAGTTCACACTCTTGGCGCTTGTTTCAGGGCTAGATAAAACCATCCCCTTATATCTACTGCTGAATTAAGCAATCGACAGTAGTAAACCTAATACGGCAATGGCCGAACCACTAAGGCGCGTGACAAGCGGCGTACCGATACGCGCCATCAGCTGACCAAAGCCTAACCCCACTAGGTGAAGTGCCGTAGTCGCCACAGCAAAACCTAGAGCGTATTGAGCAGCAGTGCCGTTAGCAGGCATTTCCATGCCGTGCGCAACACCGTGAAAAACCGCAAAACCGCCTGCAATCGCAGCACAAGCCGCGACAGGCAAGCGCTTGGCACCTAATACCAATACCCCCAACACCATCACAGATAATAGAATGCCTTGCTCAACAAAAGGCACTTCTAGGCCCGCCATGGCTGCGCCGCCACCTAACAACATCATGGCAACAAATGCCATTGGTACTGTCCACAAAGCACGTCCTCCCATACTGGCAGCCCAAAGACCCACTGCAATCATCGCCAACAAGTGGTCCAAACCACCCATTGGGTGAAGGAAACCCGACATAAAACTAGACGTGTGCTCATGTCCAGCGTGAGCAAATACAGCGTTAGAACCAATCACTAATGCTGCGCCAACTGAGGCCTTTACCATGGTTGTTTTCATATATTTCTCCTCAACAAAGTTCCAAAACCTAACTTAAACAACTGCCTTAGCGGGGGGAATTACTTTTGCTTCGAGCATACCTTCCGATACGATAAATTGAATAATCTCATCTAATCCTTTTGCGGCTTTTAAATTTGAGAACACAAACGGACGTTCACCACGTTGAGCTTTAGCATCTTGGTCCATCACTTCAAGGGACGCGCCAACCAGAGGCGCAAGATCAATCTTGTTGATAATCAATAAATCGGATTTGGTAATGCCTGGCCCCCCCTTACGTGGAATCTTGTCACCCGCTGATACATCAATCACATAAATGGTAAGATCCGACAACTCAGGGCTAAAGGTTGCGCTGAGGTTATCGCCACCAGACTCAACAAATACAATGTCTAACTCACCGTGACGATCGAGTAGTTGATCAATCGCCGCTAAGTTCATCGACGCGTCTTCACGAATCGCAGTGTGCGGACAGCCACCTGTTTCCACACCAATGATACGATCGGCATCCAGTGCTTCATGCCGAGTTAAAAATTTCGCGTCTTCTTGGGTATAAATATCATTCGTTACCACGGCGATGTTGTAGTGATCACGCATCGCAGAGCACAAAGAGCGCAATAATGCTGTCTTGCCCGAACCGACTGGGCCACCTACACCGACTCGTAGGGTTTGCTTAGGTTTACTCATATTTCGCTCCTATTGTAGGGCCTAAAAACTGGCCATGTTTAAACGTCATTTATTCACTCTTCACAACAAAATCTTCTAAGACCGGAACAACCTTGAATATTGGGTTTCATGTAAACAACTGGCGATGGCAACCGCTGGTAAACCTGCCCCAATGTCGTCCTCGTCGATGCTTTTCGACAAGGCAATCGCTTCCGATAAAGTCGGTTGCAACTCCCCTAGCAATAACTGTGCTTGGGTCTGCCCTAAGGGCACGAGCTTGGTCGCCGCGGCGATTTGGTTTTCCAGCCAAGACCATGAAAAGCCCAATGCCGCGCTATCAAATTCCACCTGCCAGTGCGTCGCGGCCATCGCAAACAGCACGACGAAGCTAATGTCTTCCAAGCGCACAAACGGTGTTTCAATCTCCAAACTACGCAACAAACGCGCCAAGGCTTCGCCCATAGCGGTATCGTTTAGACGCAGTTCTTTGGTCTCACGACACGCTAAAATCAGATCGTTCAGTTCGACTATGCGCGCTTCATCACGTTGCGCCCACGCTGCCATCGCCAAACGCAGCACAGGCAAATCCACTCGCGCCAAAGACTGTAACAACTGAAGCTGTGTCCAATCAGCCACCTGCGCTGGTTTGGTTAGCCAGCCTTTGTCGATGGCGTACTCCATACCTTGCGAAAAGGCATAGCCGCCAACGGGCAAGCTGACGCTACTAAGCTGCAATAAGCGCAGCAGTCCGTGATCAGTGGTGGTGATGACCATGGCTGTATGCTCCAGATTCTGGATTAAAAATGCCTTGCTCATGGGTGACGACCAACCCCAACAAATGCAGCATTTCTTCCAGCACGTGATCCGGTTTAATACGCAACCAGCGCTCTCCAACTTCCACTTTGGTGTGGCGGTTACCTAAGTGGTAACAAGCTTTGGCAAACGTGCTCCAATCCTCGCAGCTAGCATGGGCGATGTCTTCGACTGCGCCCACGATACGAATGGTTTTACCGCACTCAGAACGCAAGTATTCTCCCACTAACAAAGGCTTACCACGGTCTAAAAACACACGAATCTCTTCGCCGTTTTCGCCCACGAGTTTTAAGCGACCTCGCTCGCGCTGCTCATGGGTCAAGATCACAGTGGTGTACACCTCATCGTGGCAATGTGTACCGAGGCGAGTGTAAATATCTAACATAGGACTACCCCAATTGGTTGCGCAGGACGCGATTAAAATAAGTTGTACAGTTGTGCCAATGGCAAGCTTTGTGCTGGCTCACAGGTCAATAATTCACCATCCGCACGTACTTCATAGGTTTGCGGATCGACGGTGATATTCGGCATCCAGGCGTTATGAATCATGTCGGTTTTGCCGATATTTCGAGTGTTTTTACAGGCCACCAAAGTGCGATCTAAGCCAAGCGATTCTTTAATGCCATTGTTGAGAGCAGCTTCAGAAACAAAGGTTACCGACGTTGCCGCCGGCGCTTTGCCGAACGAGCCAAACATCGGGCGATAATGCACCGGTTGTGGCGTGGGAATAGAGGCATTAGGATCGCCCATCGGTGCACTAGCAATCATGCCTCCTTTAATAATCATCGACGGTTTCACCGCAAAGAACGCCGGTTTCCATAACACTAAATCTGCTAGCTTACCCGGTTCAATGGAACCCACTTCGTGGCTGATACCGTGTGCGATGGCGGGGTTGATGGTGTATTTGGCGATATAGCGTTTGGCGCGGAAGTTATCCGCCCCCACCTCGGTGTCTTCTGGCAACAGGCCAAACTGTTGCTTCATTTTGTGTGCCGTTTGCCACGTACGAGTAACCACTTCCCCCACTCGGCCCATGGCTTGGGAGTCAGATGAGATCATTGAGAACGCACCGCGATCGTGAAAGATGTCTTCTGCGGCAATGGTTTCTTTACGAATACGCGAATCCGCAAAAGCCACGTCTTCAGGAATATTGCTATCGAGGTGGTGACACACCATCAACATATCCAAATGCTCATCCACCGTGTTGTGCGTGTACGGACGTGTTGGATTGGTGGAAGACGGCAAAACGTTCGCTAAGCCTGCTGCACGAATGATATCCGGTGCGTGACCGCCGCCTGCGCCTTCCGTATGGTAGGTGTGAATAACACGTTCTTTGAAAGCATCAATGGTACTATCGACAAAGCCTGACTCATTCAAAGTATCCGTATGGATCGCCACTTGTACGTCGTATTTTTCGGCAACCGATAAACAGCAATCAATCGAGGCCGGTGTGGTGCCCCAATCTTCGTGCAGCTTTAGACCACAAGCGCCCGCTTCCAATTGCTCTTCCAAGGCTTCAGGCAAACTCGCGTTCCCTTTGCCTAAGAAACCTAAGTTCATCGGCATGCTATCGGTTGCTTGTAACATTTTGCCCAAATACCAAGGACCTGAGGTACAAGTCGTTGCATTGGTACCCGTCGCAGGGCCGGTACCGCCACCAATCATCGTCGTCACACCAGAGGTCAGGGCTTCTTCAATTTGCTGTGGGCAGATGAAGTGAATGTGCGCGTCAATGCCACCCGCCGTTAGAATAGAACCTTCACCTGCAATGACTTCAGTACCTGGGCCAACCACAATATCAACATTGTCTTGAACGTCTGGATTACCCGCTTTCCCGACTTTAAAGATACGGCCATTTTTGATGCCGACATCGCCTTTGACGATGCCCCAATGATCCAGCACAAGGGCATTGGTGATCACTAAATCCACTGCTACGTCATTGGTTAATTGGCTTTGCCCCATGCCGTCACGGATGACTTTACCCCCACCAAATTTCACTTCGTCGCCGTAGGTAGTGAAGTCTTTTTCTACCTGAATCCAAAGATCGGTGTCACCTAAACGCACACGGTCGCCGGTCGTTGGGCCAAACATTTGTGCATAGCTGTGTCTGTCCATTGTCGCCATTATTCTGCCCCCTCTGCCAAGCTGCCCATCACTTCACCACGGAAGCCGTAAATCGTTTTCGTGCCCGCGTATTCGACTAATTCCACTTCACGCCCTTGGCCCGGCTCAAAACGCACCGCGGTTCCCGAGGCTATGTTCAAGCGGTAACCTTTGGCTTGTTCGCGATCAAATACCAGAGCAGGGTTCACTTCATAAAAATGGTAATGGGAGCCAATTTGTACTGGGCGATCACCCGTATTTTCAACACGTAATGTCTGTGTCTTACGGCCTTCGTTTAACTCGATCACTCCATCAGCGACCTGAATTTCACCTGGAATCATGTTGCCTCCGTGAGTTAGTTAATCGGGTTATGCACAGTGACCAATTTCGTGCCGTCTGGAAACGTCGCTTCCACCTGTACTTCGTGAATCAAATCCGCGACACCATCCATCACTTGTTCAGCACTCAATAAAGTCTTACCAAATGCCATCAGCTCGGCCACGGTTTTACCATCGCGTGCACCTTCAATAATTTCCATGGTGATGTAGGCCATGGCTTCGGGGTAATTCAGCTTCAGGCCACGATTTAAACGTCGTTCGGCCAACAAGGCGGCAGTAAACACCAGCAGCTTGTCCTTTTCTCTTGGTAGTAATTCCATCGTTAAACCCTTTATTCGTTATCATTTTGCTTCACGTATGTGGTTAGTGACCTGTGTTTTAGGTCGCCCAAATTCTCGGCGCACACGCGGTTTTATCGATCAATGCTGGGCGTAGCACTTCCCAGCAACGGGCAAATAATCGTTTCATTTTTTCGCTGTCGTGACTCAAGCTACGCAGCACAATAAATTCATCTACTTGTGTCACACCGGATAAACCATCGCTCTCTTGGCAAAAACTTCTCAATGTTTCAATCACGTCTTCTTCAACCTTCACAAACGGCCCCGCTAGCAATAAGCCATTGACAGGATTGCCTTGTAAGCCTGCTTTACCCGCCATCAAGCCACGGCTGTGTTCGTCGACTAATAAGCGCTCACGCAAGCGCAAGCGGCCATCGACACGAATCTGGAAGCTCTGATCCGCATGTCCCGTCCCAAAATCCAACTGATTAGCAGGTAAGCCAAAGCAAGTAATCTCCCAGCCAATAAAGCGCGCGCTGCCGTACAACTCAATCTGGTTGCGTAGTCGCGTGTTAGCATCAGGATAAAGAATGGTTTCTTGCGGTAACCATTCCATGATGGCGTCTTTCGGCACGTTTAAGCGGGTCGTTTGGCGTTGCAAGGTTCGGTCTGAGCGCGCTTTATAAACGCGCCCTGCTCCTGGAGTAGTAATCAGCACATGAGTATCAGGGGCTTGATTGGATTCGATCACTAGCTCGTCACCCGACACCAAACCGCCAGGAGGGTGCAATAAATACACGTGAGCCGTATCTTTGCCTTCTGGATAAAAGGGCTTTTGCACATACAAAGGCCCCTTGTGATCGCAGGTTTTTAATACGGTGCCACGAACACTCTTCGTGAACCCCAGCGTCAAATACGCCTGCCACTGACTGGCAGGCGAAATGGTTTCCATCGAGGGCAACGCATTTTTTACAGCACTCATGCAACTCCTTAGCTTGCTTTCAAAGCCTATACCGCGAGGTATTGCTTAATTAGGTCATCATTCAAGTTTTCCATCTTGTCGGCTGCGACGATGCGCCCCTTTTCCATCAGACGAAACTCTTTGCCTACGCGGCGGGCGAATCCCAGTTTCTGCTCAATTAAGATAACGGTTAGGCCTTCCTCTTCATTGAGCTTAAGAATCACATCGCCAATCTGCTTGACGATGTTTGGCTGAATGCCTTCATTTGGCTCATCCAAGATCAGAACCTTTGGCTCAAGCACCAAGGCGCGACCAATCGCTAATTGCTGCTGCTGACCACCGGATAAGTCGCCACCCCGGCGATGCAACATTTCCTTGAGCACCGGAAACAACTCAAAAATCTTTTCTGGGATCTCTTTGCTTTTACGCACTGGCAGTCCAATACGTAAGTTTTCTTCCACCGTCAGCATGGGGAAAATGTCACGCCCTTGGGGCACATAACCAATCCCTTCGTAAGCTCGACGTTCAGCACTCAGCTTGTGAAGCGCTTGGTTATTCATGGTGATTTCACCGCTTTTAATCGGTAACAATCCCATGATGGCTTTCATCAGCGTGGTTTTACCTACTCCGTTGCGCCCCATGATGCAGGTGATTGAGCCTGGTTCGATGTCTAAGTCCAAATCCCAGAGTATTTGTGTGCCGCCGTATAGTTGGCTCACTTTGTTCATTGCAATCATGCTTAGACCTCCGCCGCTTCTTCACCGAGGTAAACCTCGATCACATCTTTGTTACTTTGAATTTGATCCATAGTGCCTTCGGCGAGCACCGAGCCTTGGTGAAGCACCGTTACAGTGCGTGCAATGCTGCGCACAAACTCCATATCGTGCTCGACCACAATCACCGTTCGCTCTCCTGCTAATGATGTTAAAAGCTCGGCAGTACGCTCCGTCTCTTGCGCGGTCATCCCCGCAACCGGTTCATCAATCAGCAATAAACGCGGATCAGAGACCAACAACATGCCAATTTCGAGCCATTGTTTTTGTCCGTGTGACAAAGCACCCGCTTTCATAAAACGTTGTTGCTTCAAACCGATAATGCTCAACACTTCATCAATACGATCAACTTCCGTTGGCGATAAGCAGGCAAACAGTGTTGGTAGTACGCGTTTATCGGTTTTTAACGACAGCTCTAAATTGTCAAACACAGTTTGCTCTTCAAACACGGTTGGCTTTTGAAATTTACGGCCAATGCCAAGTTGCGCAATGTCGGCCTCGTCTTTGGTCAGCAGGTTATGGGTCTGACCGAAAAACACCGAGCCAGCATCGGGTTTGGATTTACCCGTAATGACGTCCATCAACGTGGTTTTACCCGCCCCATTGGCGCCAATTAGGCAACGCAACTCCCCATCGTTTACGTATAGGTTCAGATCATTAAGCGCTTTGAAGCCATCAAAACTGAGGTTTAAGCCTTCTACGTATAAAATCATTTGGTTCGACACGTCGACCTTAGCCGCTTGCTCCGGCGCTAAAAATGGCCAAACTTGGTCACGACGAAAGGTTTCTCGTAGCCCTTGGATCGAGTTATCGAATGCACTCATGATGTCACCTCCTGAGATGAAGCAGGCTGACGTTTCGATTTCAGTTGGCCATAAAGACCTATCAAGCCTTTTGGTAAGAACAAAGTGACTAGGACAAACAAAGCACCTAATGCAAACAACCAGCCATCCGGCATGATGGCGGTAAAGCGGGTCTTCGCGTAGTTCACCAGTAGCGCCCCGATAATGGCGCCAATCAAGGTGCCACGGCCACCAACCGCTACCCAAATCACCACTTCAATGGAATTAATAGGAGAGAATTCACCCGGGTTAATGATGCCCACTTGTGGTACATACAAGGCCCCTGCCACACCCGCAATAACAGCTGAATACACGAACAACCATACTTTGTAGCGCTCTGTGCGATATCCGATAAAACGTGTACGCGCTTCGGCATCGCGCACCGCCAGAGTGACTTTGCCTAAACGTGATGACAGGATGCGTTGACTGAGCATCAGCACGACCGCTAATAAGATTGCCGTGATGATAAACAGCGACACACGCGTGCTGTCGGCCTGCAAATCAAAGCCTAGGATTTCTTTAAAGTCGGTCAGACCGTTGTTGCCACCAAAGCCCATTTCGTTGCGAAAGAAGGCCAGCAACAGAGCATAGGTCAACGCTTGCGTCATGATGGATAGGTACACCCCCGTCACACGAGAACGGAACGCCAACCAACCAAAGACAAAGGCCAATAGTCCTGGGACCAGCACCGCCATGATCATGGCAAACCAAAATTGATCCATGCCATGCCAAAACCAAGGCAACTCCTGCCAATCTAGAAACACCATAAAGTCTGGCAGGATGGGATGGCCGTATACACCGCGATCACCGATCTGACGCATAAGATACATGCCCATGGCATAGCCGCCCAGCGCAAAGAACGCACCGTGGCCTAAGCTTAAAATACCGCAGTAGCCCCAGATAATATCCACCGCTAGGGCCAGCATGGCGTAGCACAAATATTTGCCTAACAACGTAATACTGTAAGTGCTGACGTACAGCGCTGAATCTTGCGGTAACAATAGGTTCGCGGCTGAAGCTAAAACCGTGACCGCCAAAAGAAGGATGACAAACGGCAGCGTGTACTTGCCTGATGAGCGACCTTCGGAAAACCAGTTGATCAGCTTGCTCATTCTGCTGCTCTCCCTTTTTGTGGGAACAATCCTTTAGGACGTTTCTGAATAAATAGGATGATGAAGACCAACACCAAGATCGCAGCCAACACCGCGCCCGTGGTCGGCTCTAGGAATTTGTTCGCAATACCAAGAGTAAATGCTGCAACGAGAGTGCCGAGTAAATTCCCCACGCCACCGAACACCACCACCATAAACGAGTCGATGATGTAGGCTTGGCCAAGGTTAGGTCCGACATTGGTTAATTGAGACAAGGCCACCCCAGCAATACCTGCAATACCTGAGCCCAAACCAAAGGTCATGGCGTCGACCCACTCGGTTTTCACCCCCATGGCTTTGGCCATGCTGCGGTTTTGCGACACAGCACGAACGTTTAGACCTAATGAGCTTTTCTTCAAAATGAACACCAGTGCCAAGAACACCAGCAAGGCAAACGCTAAGATGTATAAACGGTTCAACGTTAGAGAAAGCACTGGGTTAATTTCCCAAGAGCCACTCATCCAGCTCGGCGTTGACACTTGACGGTTAAGAGGAGAGAAAATCGTACGCACCAGCTGTTGTAAAATCAGGCTGATACCAAAAGTCGCTAACAAGGTTTCCAATGGACGGCCATGCAGACGACAAATAACTAGACGCTCAATCAAGACGCCCATTAAGCCAGACACTAGGAAAGCTGCAGGAATCGCTACCCAGATTGAGTAGTCGATGTAATTCGGCATGACCAACTGCACAACGTAAGTGGTGTACGCGCCCAGCATGATCATTTCACCATGCGCCATATTGATCACCCCCATCACACCAAACGTGATTGCCAGACCAATCGACGCCAACAGCAATACCGAGCCCAAGCTCAAACCAAAGAACAACTGATCCACCAGAGCATAGCGCTCTACTTGTCGGTTAATGTTCACCAGTGCTTTATCCGCGGCTGCGGCAACGGCTTCATTACTGTCACGAGACAATTTTAATAAGGCGTTTCTAACGTCGTTTTCTAAGCTACCACCCAAAAACTCAATCGCAGCAACTCGCGATGTTTGACTGCTACTTTTATCCATCGCGGTGTAAATGGACAATGCCGTTTGCATCATCTCTTTCACATCATTATTGGATTCTTTTGGATATAGATTTTCTAATGCTGCAAAGGTGTCTTCATCAACGTCTGCCAACAGTTCACGCACCGCCCCTTCACGCACGTCAGCATTATTTGAGGTCAATTGAAGACGCGCAATCACACCGCGCAACAGGCCACGCAACTTGTTATTAACTTTGATTTTCTTAACGTCTTTGCTGGAAATCCCCTCTAGCTGCACTTGAGTAAATGGGTCAACGTAGGCGTCATTACCTTGTACATCGATTTCCACCACAATGGCGTTACTGTCTTTGACATAATGCAAATCACCCGCTAGCCAAGCTCTAAAAACTGGTAACAGGGATTCGTCCTCTTGTGCCGCAAGTTGCTCGACGATATCGGGTAATTTTGAAAGTTTGGTTGTTGTTAACTGCTCAAGTAAGGTTTCGGTAGACGCCGCATGCACTGGCATCCAACTGGCAAACATTAACAAACAAAATGAGATGAGATATTTCACGAAGATACTCCAGGATTGGAAAATGTGGGGCGTTAGAAAAGACCCTCAGAACTCGCTCTGAGGGTCAAGTTTTAACCCTGGGAGGCAGTCAGATTAGTAGTTCTGACCCGAACACGTTTTCGTTTCCGTGTTGTAGTTGCCGCACTTTACTGGGTCCGTCCAATCAGCAATTAAGTCTTTTGAGCCCGGCAGGAAGTCAGACCAAGCGTCACCTGGCACAACACCTTCTGTTTTCCATACGGTTTCAAACTGACCGTCGTCTTGGATCTCACCGATTAGAACTGGCTTGCTCAAGTGGTGGTTTTTGTTCATCACCGCCACACCACCCGTCAGGTTAGGTGTTTCTTGCCCAATCATCGCTTGCTCAACCGCATCCACGTCAGTCGTGCCCGCTTTCTTAACCGCATTTGCCCACATGTTGAAGCCAATGTAAGTCGCTTCCATTGGGTCATTGGTTACACGATCTGGGTTCTTAGTGAAGGCTTTCCATTGCGTGATAAACTCTTCATTTTCTTTCGTTTCAACGCTCTGGAAGTAGTTCCAAGCCGCTAAGTGGCCCACTAATGGCGCTGTGTCTAGGCCAGAAAGTTCTTCTTCCCCCACAGAGAAAGCCACCACTGGGATGTCTTCAGAAGAGATGCCTTGGTTACCTAGCTCTTTGTAGAAAGGTACGTTAGCGTCACCGTTGATGGTCGACACTACTGCGGTTTTCTTACCTTCGGAACCAAATTTAGCAATGTCTGCTACGATCGACTGCCAATCAGAGTGACCGAAAGGTGTGTAGTTGATCATGATGTCTTCTTCTGCGACTCCCATGTCTTTTAGGTAGGCTTCTAGAATTTTGTTAGTGGTACGTGGGTAAACGTAGTCCGTACCCGCTAACACCCAACGCTCAACACCTAACTCGTCTTTTAGGTAGTTAACCGCTGGAATTGCTTGCTGGTTTGGTGCCGCCCCTGTGTAGAACACGTTTTTAGACGATTCTTCACCTTCGTACTGCACTGGGTAGAACATCAAGCCATTAAGCTCTTCAATAACAGGTAGTACAGACTTACGAGATACTGAAGTCCAGCAGCCGAAGATGACGTCTACGTCTTTTTCAGTAATCAACTCACGCGCTTTTTCTGCAAACAAAGGCCAGTTTGACGCAGGGTCAACCACAACTGCTTCCAGCTTTTTGCCAAGCAAACCGCCTTTTTTATTTTGCTCTTCTACCATCATTAAAACCGTATCTTTTAATGTGGTTTCAGAGATGGCCATCGTGCCTGACAAGGAATGCAAAACACCGACTTTAATTGTGTCGTCCGCTGCCATCGAAGGCATTGCAATGAAGGTTGCACCTGAAAGCGCAATTGCGGCTGCAAGAGATTTGATTTTCATGTTGCGTGTCGTCCTTTGTGATGTTGATTATGTATCGACTCAGGGACATCTAGTGGAGATACCCACCCCCTTTATCTGTGTAATCAGTATTCAAAAAATAAGGACAAACAGGTATGCGCTAAATGCACTAGGCCTATACGTCATTTGACGTATAGGCCTAGGTTGCACAAGAGCATACAGACAAAAAAGCCCAGCAAAGACTGGGCGTTTTAATGATCACAATTTTTCATTTGGCGTCACGAATACGGCAATAGTAAACGTCATGGGAGCTGATGGCATGGACTTCATGAATATTACAATCTGCAATCAAAGCTCAAATTAGCAGAGAGCGAGAGAAGCCAATGAGGTAAAACAAGGTAACCGAAAAAAGAAAACTATAGGGGCACGGCTTTTAGTACGAACTTCAAAATCACACGAGAAATACGTTTAAAAAGGTGAAAAATGGCATTCGAAATAAATGAGACAATTCGTGTAACAAAGCACGCTTTGAAATAAGTATGGAATTAAGAGAGATTTATCTAAGATATAAAGATGGTGGGTGTGGAGAGGTTCGAACTCCCGACATTCGCCTTGTAAGGGCGACGCTCTCCCAACTGAGCTACACACCCATCTTTAAGATGGTTACTTACTTTACTGATGAAAGTAAGTGGCGGAACGGACGGGACTCGAACCCGCGACCCCCTGCGTGACAGGCAGGTATTCTAACCAACTGAACTACCGCTCCTAACCTCAACACAAACAATCGTCTGCGTCAGAAGATGGAGCGTATTATAGGGAAACTTTTATTGAACGCAACCACTTTCTTAAAAATAATTCTTTAATTAACAGCAGCTTAAAAACCGTACAGCGCCGCTTTGTAAAACGAGTGATTAAACGCCCCCGAACAATACATGAATGATTTACAGCTTCCTTGTGTAGGAATGCCTTAGAATCAGACCTTCCGTCTACAGGTCAGTAGCCTGAATGCAATGTCACTCAGGCTGCTGGCTAGCTTTTGATCGATGAGAGTAAACCTAGGCATTGTCCGTTTTTCAAGACAGTGCTTGAGACTTAAACGCTCTCCCGGAATTGTCTTCAGAGCCTTTCTTATAAAACACACAATAAGATCGATATAAATAAACCATGAGCGCAGGCAAGGCTATCGCCGAGCCCCACAAAGCAAGCCTCAAGGTAGACTCTGATGCAGCAGCATTATGGATCGTTAGCTCGGCTGGAAGCACCATAGGCCAAAGGCTGATAATAAGCGTGAAATACACCGTCCCTAAAAAAATTAAGAACACGCTAAATGGCCACACCTTCCACGTTGAAAAACGAATAACATAATAGACCCACACGTACGCCATTAAACCAAGCATGGGGACAAACCCCATGTAGAAGAAGTTAGGCAAGCCCAACCAACGTTCCCTAAGTGCGTCCGTTAGAAAAGGCGTGATCAACTGCACAGCCACGATCGCGTAACCGAACCAAACTAGTAGATGATGTGAGTAATGGCGCATTTTCTGCTTCATGTCTTTATTCAGAGCAGGCGGCATCAAGAGTCCTGTTGCGCCAAGTACTAGGTAAGTTAGGATCAAGGTGATACCTGTTAGAGCACTAAACCAACTCAGCCAATCCCAAACACTACCGACAAAGCGGGAGTCTTCCACCAAGACGCCTTGCATGAATGCTCCGATCAACGCGCCTTGACAAAACGTTGCTAGCACTGAGCCAAAACCTAAACAAAATCCCCAAGGACCTTGATGGCCGCTCGGAGCCTTAGACAAACATTTTGTCGCTATGATACGAAGTAGAAAACCGAATAACATCAGTAAACACGGTAGCCAAAATGCTTGCAAAAATACTGAACCGGCCAAAGGAAAGGTTACGATAAAGCCAGCCACACATAGCATCAGCCAGACAGCATTACCGATATTGAACGGTTTTAAACTGCCTATCATCTCCTCACGCTCAGATGACTTACGAGCACTTAAAAGCAGCATTTCGATCCCCAAATACATGCCATCCAATAACACGTACAGCGCCAACCCAAGCGCCAAAACGATTGACCAGACAGTTACCAGATCCAAGCCCATGTTGTTACCTCATATCCACTCAAAATGACTGCTTCATACTAGAGTCAGTGTCAAAACAGGGACAGGCACACTTTTTTAGAAAATTTATAGGGACAGGCTGAATTTGCGCGGTAAAAAAGACGAACTAAGAAAGATCGAGTTGAAGCTGCTTGCTTTCCTCTTCGGATTTCAACATGACGTGTAATCCCAACAATCTAATTTCTCGACCGTTTTGTCGAGTTAACACTTCCTTTAATAGATCATGAAAATACGCATGATCCAAATAACTGTGAACATGCTCAATCGTGGTCAACTGAAAGTCAGCGAACTTCACTTTGATCCCTTGTTTTGTAATAGCATAGTCCGGCGAGGCTTTTCCCAAGCGTTGATAAAGCTCAGGAAACAACTTGTGCTCGATCACTTGCCAGCATTCCTCAAAGCTAGAAATATTGTTTGCAAAGGTTCTTTCAACGCCAACAGATTTACGCTGACGATGAGGTGTCACTTCACGTGGATCGATACCATGACTTCGATGCCAGAGGGATTCGCCCAAACGGCCAAATTGCCGCACTAACTTCAAATAATCAGTGTTTCGAATATCCGAGCAGACATAAAAGCCCGCTTTTTGCAGCTTCTGCAAGCTCACCTTACCTACCCCAGGAATCTTCTCTAATGGCAGCTCATCAATCACACCTTGCATCTCTTGTGGGGTAATCACAAACTGACCATCGGGCTTATTCATATCAGAAGCAATCTTGGCGAGGAACTTCACTGGAGCGACGCCAGCCGACGCAGTCAAGTTGAGTTCAGTGCGAATCTGATGACGAATGGCTTCAGCAATCAAAGTAGCCGAGCCGTGTAATTGCTGACAATGGGTTACATCAAGATAAGCCTCGTCCAAGGAAAGGGGCTCGATTAACTCCGTATAACGGGCAAAGATGTTACGAATTTTAGCGGACACTTCGCGATAGACCTGCATCCGCCCGGGGACAACAGTGAGATGAGGACACAGTTTCTTTGCCCAAGCCGTGGACATGGCAGAGCGCACGCCGTATTTTCGAGCCTCGTAATTACAGGTACTAATGACACCTCTTTGACGCTCACTACCCCCTACCGCCAGTGGTATATCACGATACTCCGGCTGATCACGCATCTCTACCGATGCGAAAAAGGCATCCATATCTATATGAATGATCTTCCTTTGCGAATGAACAGGACTAGACATAGAAAAATACTGGCTAAATAAACAGTATTAAGACATAGGTTTAGCGAGCTTGTCTAGCAAGAACTACGAAAGCGCCCCGCTCAACAAGCCGCCATTCATTCAAAAACAAAAAGCCACCCCATGGTGGCTTTTGTCTGAACCTATCGATTTACTCAGCGTTTTTTTAACGTCTTCATGACAAATGGCCCAACCAAAGCAAGCAAGGTTGCGATTGCTAACGTGATAGTAATCGGACCATTAAATAAGATCCCCCAGTCCCCACCACTAATAGAGAGTGCTCGACGTAGGTTATCCTCCAACACTTCACCAAGCACTAGGCCAAGTATGACTGGCGCCAAAGAGAACCCTAGCTTACGAAGAATAAACGCAAATACCCCCAGCACAACCATGAAGTAAAGATCGAAGCTATCGCCATGAATTGAGTAGATACCAATGAAGGTCAACATAACAATAATAGGCACTAGGTAAGACTGCTTAATAGAAAGCAATCGAACAAACATACCAATCAGTGGCAAGTTCATTACCAATAAGGCTAGGTTACCCACAAACATCGATGCAATCAGACCCCATGCGATTTCTGGTTGCTGTTCGAACAATAGCGGCCCCGGTGTGATGTTAAACATCAATAAGGCACCCAGTAGAATCGCCGTGGTACCGCTGCCGGGAATCCCCAAGGTCAGCATCGGTAACATTGAGCCTGCAGCGGAGGCATTATTGGCTGCCTCTGGGGCTGCAAGACCACGAATGTCCCCTTTGCCAAACTGATCATCGTTGCCTTCCGCAAAGCGCTTTTCCGTACCATAGGCCACTGCACTACCAATGGATGCCCCTGTTCCAGGCAAAACACCAATGACAAAGCCAATTAAAGTAGAGCGTAACACCACCCATTTCACCGCAAGCAAATCGCTGATGGATACAAAGCTTTTGCCAACCGGCGTCATTTTCATATCGTTGCGTAACCAGCTTTCTAGCAACACCAATACTTCACTGATCGCAAACATCCCGATGACCACCACCAAGAAATCAACGCCATCGAAAAAGTTTGGAATGTCCATAGTAAAGCGCAGGAAACCGGTACCTGAGTCCACACCAACGGTCGCTAGCAACAGACCAATCACCACACCAATGGTGGTTTTTAGTGGTCGGCTTCCCACCATCGTCGCAAGACAGGTAAATGCGAACGTCATTAACCAAACAAACTCACTAGGGCCGAATTTCAATGCAAGGTCGCTTAGCATTGGCGCAAACAGTACGATTAAAATCAGTGCACCGATACTACCCACAAAAGAGGCCACCGCTGATAATGCCAACGCTCGACCACCCTCGCCTTTTTGCGCCAGAGGGTAACCGTCCAAAGTCGTCATAATCGCCCCAGCATCACCGGGAACGTTTAGCAAGATACTGGAGATACGGCCACCGTATTCTGCTCCGTAATACACACCAGCCAGTAGGATCAGGGCAGACTCAGGCGGAAACCCCATCGCATACGCCAATGGCAGCAAAATAGCGACACCATTAATCGGACCAATTCCAGGTAAAGACCCGATAAGCGTACCGACAAAACAACCGATTAAAACTAATGCCAAATTCATTGGCGCGAGGGCAACCGAAAAGCCCGTCGCTAAAAATCCGAGCGTCTCCATTTTTACCCTCCGAATAACATACCAATCGGTACGTTTAACTGCAGTAGATGTTTCATCACAAAGTAACTAACGACACTTAAAATGACTGAGTACATGATCGCTCGTACTGGCTTTTCGCCAAACAGAATGCAAAATACTGTGCCAACAATTGCCGTCGATACTATAAACCCTGCTTTTTCAAACAAGAAAGCGTAACCCGTCATTAATGCGACACCACTTAAGAGCTTTATCAAAACAGCTCCGGTAGGCGCCCATTTGTTAGCGCTTGGTTTAACGAGCAGCCAAACCGAACAAAAACCAAGTACTGCGGACAAAATCAGGGGGAAGGCCTTGGGGCCAAGCGGTTCATACTGAAATGGCACTTCAAAATGAAATGCTGTCCAGGCAATAAGCCCAGACAGACATAACAGAGCGCCAGCAAATAGGCGGTCAAACATATAAAGCCCCATTAGTTATTTAAGCAAGCCAGCAGCTTTTGCTAATTCACGCATGTCTTGAACTCGCACTTTTACATACTCGTCCAAGGCTTCACCATGCATGTAGAATGGCATCAAGCCCTTCTCCGCAACCGTTTGCTTAAAGCCTTCTGTTTTGTAGGCTTCGGCAAATTTGTTTGACCAATATTGATACGCTTCATCCGATACTTTTGGCCCCAAGTAGTAGCCACGCATGATGGTCCATTCAGCGTTGTATCCTTGCTCATGAGCAGTAGGGATTGAGGCAAACTCACCCTCTAAACGTTCTGGGGACATGACCGCCAAAACACGTACTTTGCCGGCATCGAGCTGGCCTTTCATTTCGCCGATATCACCGGGATAAACCTTGATATGTCCACCCATTAATGCAGCAACCGCTTCACCGCCGCCTTCGTAGGCCACGTAACGCATTTTCTTAGGATCGATACCGGATGCCTTCATCAAGATGGCAGCTTTCATCCAGTCTTGGCTACCCACACCACCACCGGCACCCAATACAAAGGCTGATGGATCCTTGCGCATATCTTCCACCAGCTCGCCAAGTGTTTGCCACGGCGCATCTGAAGACACCATGATCGCGCCGTAATCAACACCGGCGGTGCCGACCCAACGGGCATCATTTTCGTCTAGATCTTTACCAAATTTGCCTTGCGCTAGATTCAACAGCGAACCAGAGCTGAAAGCGACCAGTGCGTCACCATCATCTGGGTTCACCTTGTTGATATGGTTGTAAGCAACCGCACCTACACCACCGGGCATAAATTTCACAGCCATCGGTGCATTAAGCAAATGTGCCCGCTCGAAACCAGTGGAAACCACTCGACATGTCAGGTCAAAACCACCGCCTGGTTTGGCTGGGGCGATGCAGGTAGGCTTCGATGGTTCATAGGCTGAAGCCATCGATGTCATGCCTATCAGTGAAAGGGCCAGTAGGGATTTTTTGAAAGTCTTCATTATAAAAGCTCCGCATTTGTTGTTATTGTTCTGCGCTGAAGATCGCAGTAAGGTAAAAGTAAGCACCGAAACTGACATCAACCTGACAAGCCATAAAAAGAGTCTCTCTATGCGTGTTTTACTCACCGAGGACAACGAAGGGTTAGCAAACTCTATCGTTCACTATTTTACTGATAATGGGCACGCTATTGACTGGGTCCACAGTGCTGAAAAAGCCGATTTAATCCTCTCTCACGATGAATTTGATATGCTGATTCTTGATGTTAACTTGCCGGGAAAAAGTGGATTTGAGCTGCTATCGTCGTTGAGATCGCGTAAAAACCCGCTACCCGTTTTAATCCTAACGGCTCGTGCAGATATCGACGATCGGGTCAGCGCGCTGGACTTAGGCGCGGATGATTATTTAGTCAAACCGTTTGATTTAAGAGAACTAGCTGCCCGTTGTCGAGCACTGGTTCGACGGGAGCGAGGAAAGTCTGATAATGAAATTCAATGCGGCAATTTAAGCTTCAACAGCGCAACTAAAACCGTAAAAATTGACGATGAGATCATCGAACTACGCCCACGCGAAGTACAGATGCTGGAACTTTTTCTGACGCATCTCGATAGGATGCTAACGAAAGATGATATCGCAAATCGACTGTATAATTTTGATGAAGCCTATACACCCAATGCGGTAGAGCAGACTCTGACAAGACTCAGAAAGCAAATTCAAGGATCGACTTTGATTATTAAGACCGTTCGCGGCTTGGGATATCTAGCGCATGTCGATGATTAAACATCATCTCGCAAAGCTCACGCCAACACAGATGTATTCCCTGAGACAGAGAATGCTGACGCGCACAGCTTTATTGATGTGCACTGTGTTAGCCATCTTGAGTGTCGGGGTTTGGCATTATGCCAACACAAGTGCCGACTATTCTTACGATCGTCTATTATCCAGCGCGAGTGTTACCATGCTCGATGGCATTAACGTCGACAAAAATCAGGTGCATATTGACCTCCCTTATTCCGCCTTTGAGATTTTGCAGCTAGCGCCTGAGGACAAAATTTACTATGGCATTTACGGTCCAAACGGTCATTTACTAAGTGGATATTCCGATCTGCCTCTAGAACCAAGCATGACAGAACGCGCAGCGGACCAACCGCGTTATGAACTACATACCTATAAAGGTCAAAAAGTTCGCTTTATCGTGCGCCACAAACGCTTGAGTGAACGCTCTGTGGCTGGCAATGTGACCGTCATTTTAGGGCAAACCACCATTGCTCGAGACACGCAAATGCGGGATACACTTTACGCCGCTTTGACAACACTAATGGCGGTGATGGCCATTGCCTTATTGGTTTTATGGTTAGCCATAAATCGTGCGTTAACCCCACTCAGCTGGTTGTCATCACAGCTTGTTTCGCAATCACCACTGGAAAATGGACAACTGCCAGCCACGAAGATAATGGAAGTCGCCCCGTTAACTCAGGCGATTAATAACTATCGACAGCAATGGCTGGATGCTTTGGCGGTCATGCGCGATTTTATCGCAGATGCTTCACATCAAATTCGTACCGCTCAAGCAACAACCAAAGCCCAGCTTGAAATAGCACTGTCCTCCCAAAGCGAGAAAATCGATAGAAGCGTCGTCGAGGCCATCTACCAAGATCACACCAAACTGACGCGTTTAACTAACCAATTATTAGTCCATGCCACGATTGTTCATCGTGGGGATCGCCAAGAGTTTATACCTTTAGACATACCTGTGATTTTGCAGGAAGTGATTACTCATGCGGTGCGCGATTATGCCCATACTGATATCGAGTTTGAATACGTTGCGGCGCATGAAAAGGTAGCAATACTTGGCGATGAAATAGTCCTTAAAGAAGCACTAAGAAATGTCATTGATAACGCCGTTGCCCATGGCTCCACAGGAAATGCTGCAACGCACGGACTTATCCGCATTAGCCTCAAAGCATCTGGGCCCAACTGTCAGTTATGGGTGGAAGACAATGGACCAGGCATACCAGAAGAACAAAGACAGCGGGCATTGGAGCGCTTTGTAAAAGTGGGTTCGAACACTCAAGGATCTGGCCTTGGGCTTGCCATCGCGCAAACTGCTGCGATCTCTCATCACGGCCAACTTATGTTGTCTCAAAGTGAGCTGGGAGGGCTAGCAGTCTGCTTTTTATTACCTCGGTTAACGGAGGCGTCGAATGCATCGCTTAATAGTTAGTCTAATTAGCTTCTTTTTTGTCGCCAACCTTTTCGCTAACGACACCGTTCTTCGTATTTACAGCGCGACTGACATCAGCGCAATACGCCCCATGTTGCATGAATTTGAAAGTCTTTATCCTGACGTCCCTGTTCTATATCGAGAATTTAATACGATAGAGCTATTTGATGAGCTACTCAATCCAAGCTTGCCAGCTCCAGATGTTGTCATCAGCTCTGCTGCGGATTTACAGGTAAAATTGGTCAATGATGGCTTTGCTCAACCCGTCTATGACGTGCCTGATGTATCCCCTAATCAACCGTGGGCGCAATGGAGTAACGAACTTTTTGGCTTCACCTATGAACCCATCGTATTTGTTTACAATAAGGAAGCCTTTAAAAATACGGCCATCCCACACACCCATGAAGCCCTCGCAGAACAACTACGTGAAAAAGCCGCATTTTATCAGGATAGAATTGGCACCTATGATGCGGGTAGCTCAGGTCTTGGCTATCTGGTCGCATCACAAGATGAAGTGACGTTTAGTCTTACAGGACGTTTACAGGAAAGCTTAGGGCGTGCCAAAGCCAGTATTCATTGTTGCTCTTCAATACTACTGACACGTCTTTCAACGGGGGATTTGGTGTTTGGCTATAACCTCTTAGGCTCTTATGCCATGGCGAAAGCCACTAATAATGAGCATATTGGCGTGATCGTTCCAGAAGATTATACCTTAGCCATTCTGCGCTCAGCTTTTGTCCATAAAAATGCCACTAGACCAGAGCTAGCAGCAGCCTTTATTAGATACTTACGTTCGCCAGCTGGGCAAATAACCATTGCGACAAAAACTGCACTCATGCCTCTTAATCGACAGCTAGGTTCTCATAATGATCCCGAACAGCAACTTCAAAAATCGACCAACTTCCACCCTATTCGCCTTGGTCCAGAGTTATTACTGTACCTAGACCAGCATAAAAAAGCGCAATTTTTGAATAGCTGGTCCCTAGCCATGCGTCCTTAGCCTCAATAACGGTGAGGAGTATCTTGCAAAAACGTACTGGTAGTGAAAGATTACGGCTGAATGAATCCGCTAACGCTTCATTAGCAAATGAGAGTTTATAAAAATCAGGAGAAAATTTAGAACGAGAAATGATACATAAGATGGTGGGTGTGGAGAGGTTCGAACTCCCGACATTCGCCTTGTAAGGGCGACGCTCTCCCAACTGAGCTACACACCCATCTTTAAGAAGGCTACTTACTTTACTGATGAAAGTAAGTGGCGGAACGGACGGGACTCGAACCCGCGACCCCCTGCGTGACAGGCAGGTATTCTAACCAACTGAACTACCGCTCCTAACCTCAACACAAACAATTGTCTGCGTCAGAAGATGCGGCGTATTATAGGATAAAAATCACTAAGCGCAACCATTTTTTTAAACTATTTCTTTACTAAACATAAGGTTAAAAAGCACACAAAAAGCGCCTCTCCACACTAGGGCCAATCGGAGAAGTCGATGCCTTGTTCTTTAGATAGGTTGCGCTGGCTTTCTCGATACAGCTGACGATACTGCTTAGGCGATTGCTGCATTGTTTTTTTGAAAAAATGGCTGAACTGACTCGAATCAGAAAAACCCAATTCATTTGAAATGGATTGAATTGTGTCGGGTAGCTTTCTTAGTCGATAAGTGGCCTCCATCAGTGTTCGGCTGTCGATCATCTCTTTGGGCGTTTTGGCCTGTGAGCGACGACACACATCATGGAGCCTGTCATAGGTCATATTCAGTTTTTCACAGTAATAAGAGAGCGGAAGGCGTTGTTTAAAAGCCACCTCTATCAGTTGCTGAAATTGCTGCACGAGTCTTTCATCATTAGAATCAGAAGACACATTTGAGCTCTCCCCTAATACTCTTTGTGCCTGAATCAACAACACGCGTATAAGAGAAGAAATAACCATTGGTGAGCGGTTTTTCTCTTGCCAAATCTCTTTTTCAAGCAAACCAAACAGTGGCAGCATAGTCGCTTCCAGCAATGGTTGTTCTACAGTTAGAACCGTAGGCTGTTGCAGTAACTGCTTGAGCTTTGTGCTTTCGACTTCACTCCCAATTATCATTGAACGGAGCGTCTCTTCAAAGCCAATCAAGCGTACCTGTGTACCACTGGTTAGATCCAACTTTGCTCCCGCCCCTAGATTGAGGATGGCCATGGAAGCGTCAAGCAAGACATACTCCTCACTATCAGATCGAATCACGGATCTGCCACTTTGTTGCAATACTAAGTAATAGAACCCTGTCATTTCGCTATCACTCAGGCTGTAACTCCGTGACTGCAATCCAGCCTGATACGATGCAAATCGAACCGATGCTCCGATGATATCCTCTACCATTCCACCCTCAAAAATACCCATTAATTAACAATATTAACCCACATAACGACAATATTTTAAGCTACTCATCTTGCTAATCTGTTAAAACATCATCACCCAATAAAAACAGTAATAAAGAGTAAGGTGGTTTTATGGATCAGTCAGCAACCTCTGCGCAGCTGGGCAGCGCGGTAGTAGAGTTGTTTATCGACGGAGAATTAAGAGCGGCTCGAGATCAGCAATATTTCGAACGTTTAAATCCCGCCACTCAGTCTGTCAGCAGTCAGGTAGCAGACGGACGTGCCTGTGACGCGCAACAAATGCTGTTCGCAGCCACTCGATGCTTTGCCACCTGGTCCAAAATGGAACTGGACGACAGAATCCAAATTTTCCATAGAGCGAAAGACTTATTACCGAGTTACAAAAAGCGTTTTTCACTTGCGATGCAAGAGGATATTGGCGCGGCCCAAGATTGGATTGACTTTAATCTTAACGTTGCCATGGATGTCATCGATGCCGCCATCGATTTAGCGAGAAGGTGTCAACATGATAGTGACGAGGCAGACTCCCAAAATAGCTTTTTAATACGCCAACCTGCCGGGGTTTGCTTAGCGATCGCTCCATGGAATGCGCCGATAGCACTTGGTATGCGCGCAGTAATCTTTCCCCTTATCTTTGGCAATACGGTGGTGTTTAAAGCCTCCGATATGTCCCCGCAAACACATTTATTGATTGCACTATTACTAAAAGAGGCCGGGCTGCCTGCTGGGGCTTTAAATGTCATAAACAATCGCCCAGAACACTCTGAAGCCGTTCTTCGCTGCTTAATTTCTAACCCTGCCGTGCGGCGTATCAATTTTACGGGCTCTACTCGTGTAGGCCGCATTGTAGCGGGTATGGCTGCCGAGCACGTCAAACGATGTCTACTTGAGCTAGGCGGTAAATCTCCTGTGATTGTGCTAAAGGATGCAGATTTAGAGCTTGCCACGAACGCTGTCATTCATGGAGCTTTTTTAAATCAAGGGCAGATTTGTATGGCCACGGACCGGATCATCGTCGAACAAGCCATCGCCGAAGAGTTTATTAGTCGATTAGTTCAAAGAGCTAAGTCCATTACTGCGCAGCCACCGTCTCAAAAAGGCTGTCAACTTGGCCCAGTAGCAAGCCCGTCCATTGCTAATCGACTCTCAGGACTAATAGAAGATGCATTGGATAAAGGAGCACGCTTATTAACAGGTGCTCGCGTTCAAGGTCAATTCATTGATGCCACATTAATTGATCGTATCACCCCAATGATGCGGCTGTATTCGGAAGAATGCTTTGGCCCCATTGCTGGTATCTACCGTGTAGAAAATGTCGAAGAAGCCATCACGCTGGCCAATGACTGCGAGTATGGCCTAGCCGCTGCGATATTCAGCCAAGATCTCGACAAAGCAACCTATATTGCAGAACGGCTTGAATCAGGCACTTGCCATATCAATTCGTCCACCGTTCAAGATGATCCTTCTAAGCCATTTGGCGGACTGAAATCCAGTGGATATGGGCGTTTTGGGGGGCTAGCGTGCATCGATGAATTTACCGAATTACGCTGGATAACCGTCCAATAAAGTAGATCTTGTCAGTTGTTATTCAAAATAAAAAACTAGGAGAGTGTTATGTTATTTGGAAAGAATATCGTCATTACAGGCGCAGCAAGTGGAATTGGAGCCCGTACAGCGGAGCTTGCCAGCCAAATGGGCGCCAATGTCATTTGTATTGATATCAACACACCAAAGCACCACTACGGTACATTTCTGGCAGGAGATTTGTCCTCAGCGGAAGGCGTCGCCAAGATAGTTGACAGGTTGCCAAAAGAAATTCACGCGCTTTGCAATGTGGCCGGCGTATCAGGAGAAGCAGGTGCCGATATTACCTTACGAGTTAACTTCTTCGGTTTAAAAATGTTGTCTGAGTCGATTGTTGGAAAAATGTTCTCTGGTGGCAGCATTATCAATGTCGCCTCTATTGCTGGCTATGGTTGGCGAACGAATGCCAAAAGAGCCTCCGCCATCGCCCATACATCAGGCTTCCCAGAAAATATGGCTTCTTTTATGGAACAAAATGATATCGCCAATGAGCTTGGTTACCCAATTTCTAAGGAAGCACTATTGGTTTGGACTCAGCTTGCATCACAACAAGCATTGTTTAAAGACAAAAGTATTCGCGTCAATGCCGTCTCTCCTGGACCTGTTGAAACGCCTATTATTAATGAGTTTCGTGCTGTACTTGGTGATGATCGAGTTAATGCTGATATTAATAAAGTAGGACGTCCTGCTACACCATCAGACATCGCCCCTGCTATCTGCTTTTTATGCTCTGATGGCGCACGCTGGATCAATGGGCACAATCTAGCGACTGATGGTGGCTTAGAGGCTGTTGTTAACAAAGACACATTTGAGCTATAAGGAGAATAATATGACTGTCATGCTTCGTATTGCTAATCAAGATCTGGCGGCTAGCCACGGCAAGACATTTGATCGAATCGATCCTGTCACTGGTGAGATTGCTTCAACCTCGGCTGCGGCATCGTTAGAGGATGTGAATCAAACGGTAAAAGCAGCCCATGAGGCTTTTAAAACATGGAGCAAAACCACACCGGCTGAGCGCCGTAACCTGCTGAATAAAGCCGCAGATATCATGGAACAAAAAAGTGACCTATTTATCGCGGCCATGATCACAGAAACGGGCTCAACGGGACCTTGGGCGGGATTCAATGTATCACTGGCTGCGGGACATATTCGAGAAGCGGCCGCGCTAACCACACAGCTAAATGGTGAAGTCATTCCCTCAAACAAACCTGGCACCCTCGCCATGTCTGTTTATAAACCTAAAGGGGTGTGTTTAGCCATGGCACCTTGGAATGCGCCAGTGATCCTTGGTTCACGTGCTATCGCTACGCCACTGGCTTGTGGCAACAGCGTCATTTTAAAAAGCTCTGAGTTTTGCCCTTTGACCCACCGCCTAATTATTGATTGTTTTATTGAAGCAGGCTTCCCAGATGGTACGGTGAATGTACTGTCAAATGCTCCAGAAGATGCGGCTGAAATAGTGAAAGCTTTAATTGAGGCGCCACAAGTTCGCCATATCAACTTTACGGGTTCAAGTCCTGTCGGTCGTATTATTGGAAGACTCGCCGGAGAAAACCTTAAGCCAGCTTTACTGGAGTTAGGTGGTAAAGCCCCTTTAGTCGTTTTATCAGACGCTGACATTGATGGCGCAGTCAATGCTGCTATTTTTGGTGCTTTCATGAACCAAGGGCAAATCTGTATGTCGACGGAGCGCTTAATCGTTGATAGCGCGATTGCCGATGTATTCGTTGAGAAGCTCGTTGCCCGCGCCGCAAAACTTCCTTGGGGAAATCCACGCGACCATGTCGTTCTTGGTTCACTGGTCAATCCAGAGGTATCTGATAAGATGCATAAGCTGATTGACGATGCCGTTAGCAAAGGCGCTAGCGTAGTGTGTGGTGGTGAAAACGATGGCGCCCTCTTCTCTGCAACACTGCTCGACAATGTAACGCCAAACATGCGCATCTTTAACGAAGAAAGCTTCGGCCCTGTAAAGTCTATTATTCGTGTTGATGGTGACGAGGAAGCCATTGCTATGGCGAACGATACGGAATATGGCTTATCGGCTGCCGTATTCTCGCAAGACATAAACCGCGCTCTAGCCTGTGCCAATGCGATTGAAAGTGGCATTTGTCATATTAATGGACCGACCGTCGCGGACGAACCTCACATGCCCTTTGGTGGCGTAGGTGACTCGGGCTATGGCCGTTTCGGCGGCAAGGCTGCTATTGCAGAGTTTACCGATCTTCGCTGGATTACCATTGAAGACCCAAACCAGCATTACCCTTTCTAAATAAGCTATAGAAAACTCTCTCTATATCCCCGCTTAAAGCCTTTTAAGCGGGGTTTTCTTATGGGAAGAATAGATACAGTGAGCTGGACAGCATACTAGAACAGTACAAAGGATAGTGTACAAGAGATTGGCTATCAGAATACTTCACATCAGATTCGCCAGACTCGATATAGGCAAAAAAAAGCCTAAATAACAGTTTATTTAGGCTTAAAGTGGAGTAAACAGGGGGAAAATTTACAAAAGAACGTTTGTAGCAAATTGCGACTAGAATGGAACTATCGCAACGATTTGTCCGTACACATTCGTGTCATTATCACCTAATTGAGTGCTGACGGCATTGTCAGGTTTATAAATGCCAATCAGCGGACTGATAATTAAATTAGGTGAAACAACCCATTCTGCATATAGATCGAGCTCTTGAGCATCCATTAAACCGCCACTGGTGTTACTAAAGTCGAAGAACACTGCTCCGAGAGATAGCATGTCGGTTGGTGATGCTTTTAAAGCAACCTGCTGAACATCCGCATTTGAGTTGAACGGTCCGGCATAATTACCTGCTACTTCACCCTGGAACCAGGTACCATAACCGCGATTGAAACCATAGAATAATGGGTCAAAGCCTTCATCAAACTGCGCAAATCGGTAGTTAATACTCGGTGACCAGCTCACATCGGCAAAGGTCCAACCCGCCTCCAAATACCAAGCATCGCCGTCCATGCCTCCGTTGCCTTGGGTTTGAGTGACGTATTCGCCTGATAGGAATAGGTTATCTACGCCCGCATTGCCTTGGTAACGTAGACTCATGGTTTCTTGTCCATCACGAACACTGCCCTGATCTGCATCCAAGCCTTTAATGTAAACGGCGGCATACGTACCTTCAGGCGTCACATACTCCGCATTCAGTCCTGCCAGCTCCATTTTCGCTTGAGCCACGTTGTCAGATTTCAACCAGAAAACGTCAGCACGGGCCCCTTCGCTGCCACCGATACGCAAGATAGCAGTCTCATCAAAGGCTTTTCTAGGTGCCAGCCAATAGCTACCACCGCGATTCATACTACCGTCGAATGCATTACCAAAATTTAACGCATCGCCGTTAATTAGGAAGCCATCGCCCACGGCAAAATTCTGACGTCCGAACGATAGATCCAAGCCGTCTTTACCTAGTGCCGGAAACAGGTCACCTGAGCGCCAGCCAACATAGGCATCTTCTAAATCCGTTTCACGCTCATTACCGATGGTGAAACCTGCCGCGTCGCCATCCCCCCATGTACCGGAGCTGACAATGTTTACGGCGCCGTAAACACTGGAATTATTGTCACCGGTGACATGACTGCCCGATAGACCATATTTGAGATAACCTTCCTGCCAGGCTGAGCTTCCCGCTTGCTTTGTGCCTAACGTGTCGTAATTATGATCACTGGAAAAGACACCAAACATCGCTTCCAAATCGACATTAAGCTCTGTGCCATTGGCATCATATACATTGTAAGCCTGAGCGGTTGACGCAAGTGCCGCAGCCATCATGGTAGGTAAAATTTTCTTGGTGAAAAAGGGGATCGTTTCACTCATAGTATTGTCCTGATATAAGTTCAATTTGTGATATCACATACCTAATACACCATTCTGTTAGTAAAACAGCATGGACTATTTAAGTAAGTATTTTTTAAGAAAATGATTCTTCTTTGGAATCACTATATGACCTTATCATTTAGCCCCTATAGATAAACTGTCCCTTTCGGGACATTTCTATATAAACAATAAATACTGATAGACTCTGACATTTTTAGATGAACCAAGGGAGCAAAGGAATTCTCATGGTCAGCTCCAGAGATTTCCATAGAGCTAACATGCTAAAGATCTCCGTTAAAGTTATTGGCCAGATAGATGAAGGAATTGTGAGTACTTCTGACGGTTGATAGTAACTATTAGATTCAATAGTAAATAGATTTGTTTATTTTATTCCGACCAAATGAAAATAGAAGATACTATTTATACAAATTAACATTAATCAGGAGATTTCCTATCTATGATAAAAATAAACAGCCAACATATTGATGAAATTGCAGCTCTGATAGCCGTTGCTGCTAATGGAACTTTTGCCGCAGCCGGAAAAGCAATTGGGCGACATCCTACCATTATTTCTAAACGTATCGCATCATTGGAGACCCGCCTTGGTGTTCGCTTGGTTGAACGCACGACACGTCAGGTTCAACTAACAGATACAGGCAAACGTCTCGCTGATAAATATAGGGTAGCGACTGACCTTATAGAGGAAGCACAAGAAGAAGCGACTGAAAACGCGAATAACCTGAGCGGGAGACTAAAATTGGCTTTTCCAGCCACTATGGGACGTTTGTGGTTAGCACCGAAAATCCCGGAATTCATGGCTAAGTATCCCAATCTAGAGCTAGATATTAACTATAGCGATAATTATGTCGATCTTATTGAAGGTGGATTTGATGCGGCCATTCGAATTGGTCAACTGACCGACAGTCGTCTCGTTGCACGTAAACTGACCAGCCATAAACGAATTCTCGTTGCGTCACCTAATTATTTGCAACAGCATGGAACGCCCATGGAGCCAGGCCAACTACTTGAGCACAACTGTATCGGTAACCCGAGTCTTCACTCCTACCCAATATGGCGCCTTTCCGATGGGCAACAACTAGCTATGGTTCGTACCAACGGAACCTTAGTCACTAACGATAGTATCGCCATGCTAGAAGCAGCACGGGCTGGCATTGGCATACTTGGTGCCGGTGAGTGGCTTGTTGCTCAAGACATACATACAGGAGCTTTAGTACAACTGATGCCACATTGGCATTTTGATAGTGATGGCGGCATCTACTTGGTTCGCGCGTCGCGCCACTATATATCAGCACGAACGGACGCATTTGGAGAATGGATTTCGCAGTTATTTCAACCAGTACCATGGAAATAGTGAGTGCTGCTTTGTAAGTTTTATTCATGCAAATAATGCATGAGTATTGTGCAAATTTAAGATATTGCCTCCCACAGTGCATGTTGACACAATCATCTCCAGTAGAAAAATACAGGAGATTTCAATATGCCACACCTTTCCCCAGCAATAAAAACAGGCTCGCTACTTTTCTTATCTGGTCAACTTGCGTTCAATAGCAACGGCAAAATCCATGGTGATATTGAAGAGCAGACAGCTTTAATTCTTGCTCATCAGTTTAAAGCTCTGGCTGAATATGAGCTGGGGCCAGAGAACGTCGTCAAAGCCGGTGTATGGATTACCGAGCGAAATAATTTTCAGAAATTTGATGCCGCATTTGCCCGCGCATTTGGCGACCATTTGCCAACTCGTTCTACCGTTATCTCACAACTGGCTCTTGAAGATGCTTTGGTTGAAATAGACTTAGTGGCTTCCTTTGAACCACTTACCCGTTGAGATATTGGCATATCTTTGTAATAACTTACTTCCGGAGAAAAATATCATGAATATTCAGCGCATTGCTGCATTCTCAAACGGTTCAGAAGGGGGGAATCCCGCTGGCGTTGTTATATGTGAATCGTTGCCTGAAACAACAACGATGCAAACATTGGCAGCAGAGATTGGTTATTCTGAAACTGTATTTGCAGCTCCTAACGATACAGGTTGGCGAGTTCGGTATTTTTCACCAGAAGTTGAAGTAGACTTTTGCGGTCACGCAACCATTGCGCTCGGATCTGCTCTTGCACGAGATTTTGGGCCTAGAACCTTTCACTTAACACTCAATCACGCGCAAATCAGTGTCGAAGGCTACTTCTCAGAGCAGGACTGGGGGGCTTCATTTATATCTCCACCTACGCATAGCCGCCCGATTGACAAGGAATTACTCGCCGAAGCCCTCGCTTTATTTGGCCTCAGTGAGGCAAAACTTGATCTACGAATTCCACCTGCGATAGCTCATGGCGGTGGAGATCACTTGATCCTTGCCTTAAAAGACAGACAAACATTACAAGCGATGCAGTATAACCAAGAAGAGGGTCGTCATTTATCTCTTCGAGAAAAGCTGGTGACATTCAATCTGATTTACGCTGAGCAGAATCAAGTATTCCATTCGCGAAATCCGTTTCCTGTTGGAGGAGTATTTGAAGACCCTGCAACTGGAGCGGCAGCAGCAGCACTTTCTGGATATCTCAGAGATATCACTTGGCCTCATCAGGGATCTATTGTGATTTATCAAGGGGAAGATATGGGTATGCCTTCACGCTTAACCGCTGAGATCTCACCTCAAATGGGTTCTGGGATCAAAGTGTCAGGCAGCGCACGATTGCTTAGCTGATCAAATAACATTCACTAATGATTGAAAAGATTGGTATGCCATATCACCAGAGAAAACACTTGAATCACTTAATATTATTTTACTCTCAGCGCCTAAACCAGCAGGTCAATATCAACCTGCTTGTTTAGTTGGAAATGTGCTTTATTTATCTAGGCAAGGTCTAAGAAATGAAGATGGTCATTTCCATCGATAGTTTCATTGACCATGCTAAAGTTGTTAACGGTAGCTCTGATTTACTAGTCGAAGTTTTAGGCGAAAGGGAGCTATCACCCCCAGTTCTGTTATGGGCGCTAGTTCACTGCCTTTTAGCATGATTCTTCAAGTAGAAGCCATCTTCTCAGTTAAGTAAACACCACAGTAGTGTGATCATCGTTTTAACGTTCAAGGAATTTTCGGAAATTAAATATGTCGCTCATTGAAATTATTTTGTCTTCAGGGCGATCTTCTGTTGATATTGCACTTTATACGCTCCTACCTATCATGATAGTGATGCTTTGCATTATGAAAGTTCTCGAAGCGATAGGGATAATGGACTTTATTGTTAGTATGTTAAGTCCGCTTTTGAAGCCCTTTGGTTTGACTGGCATGAGCACATTCGCCTTACTGCAAATGAACTTTATCAGCTTTGCAGCGCCACTTGCTACTCTAATGATTATGCAAAATCGAGGTATATCAGATAGACATTTGGCTGCAACACTAGCGATGTTATTAGCAATGGGGCAAGGCAATATTCTCTACCCAATGATCCCATTAGGTCTCAACTGGACAGCAGCAATTGCCATTTCTATCATTGGTGGATTGTGTGCCTCAACATTTACTTGGTATGTTTCGGGTCAACATTTATCCCATAAAAATGACCATTCTTCGACCCCAGCTTTAAAAGACAGCTCGTCTAACGATAGTCTAGTCAAAGTAATAAATGATGCTGGCCTTGATGCTATTCGACTAACTGTCGCTGCTGTTCCTATGCTAACTCTATCTATTACTATTGTCGGAACTCTCAAAGCTTTTGGTGCCATTACAGCCCTAGAAAATACGCTATCACCTCTTTTGAACGCTGCAAATATATCCTCCATGTTTGTTATGCCTACTCTGGCAAAATATCTAGGGGGAGGAACAGCCTATTTGGGGATAGCTTCCGATTTGGTCCAACAAGGCAATATGACCATTACTCAAATAAACATATCCACCGGATTTCTGGTCAATACATTCGATTTACCAGGTATAGGCATATTTTTAGGGTTAAGCTACCGCTTTGTAAGTCTGTTTAAATATGCAATATTAGGAATCCTATTGGGAATAGCAGTAAGAACCCTACTCCATTTTTTAATTTTTAACTAAATTTTATTTCTTCGGTCTTTTATGAATACCAAATAATTATTTTCGTTTTTATCTTTAAGTTATAAAAATGGTTAATGAATGAAATATTGCAGCAGGTTATCAATGATTATCCTATAAAAAAATTCGGGCACACAGTCTTAACCTGATGGAAGAGGACATTATTTGCCAATGGCAAGTAATTATGGCCCCCTATTCTTTAGAGGTAAAAGAGATCGCTTGGTGGCCTACCTATCAGATAGCGGATGGTCGGTTATCAGTTCCTTCAATAGTATTACTCGAATATCTTGTACCATCTCCTGTAAAAAGCCCCATACGTCACTGTATGGGGCTTATCCAAATTAGACTTAGCAGTAGTGATTACAAACGGCTCGTACCATAAACAAACTCGCCTGATTCCTGTGACGCTTGCGGTGCTGGTACCGCGTTTCCTGTTTGCGGGGAAACAGGGAAGATCGCATTGATTTGTCCCGTACCAGAGCTACCGAAGTAAGGTGTTACCACTTCTACTTTTTGATCGTAGTCAGACCAGCCCAAGGCACCGAGCAGCATGGCTGTATCGTGCATAAAGCCTTCGCCATGACCTTTGGCCGCATACTCAGGCAACATAGCGCAGAATTTTTCCCACTCGCCGTTTTCCCACATTTCCACCACTCGATGATCAAGATCCTCTAGGAACGGGCTCCAAACCTTGTCTGAGAAATCTGGTGCTTGACCGTTTTGTGCGAAGCGGTGAGATAGAGAGCCACTGGCAAGGATCGCCACGGTACCATCGTAATGTTTTTCGATCGCTTCTCGCAGTGCCCACCCTAAACGAGCCGAATCATTCAAATAGTGTACCGTTAACAACGCTGATACTGAGATGCACTTAAAGTGGTTATCTTCATTCATATAACGCATCGGCACCAACGCACCGTACTCTGGCGCTAAAGTCGTGGCATCATGGGCCATCGTCTCTACGCCCTGCTCATTACACACGTTGGCAATAATACGGCCCAGTTCTGGATTACCATCCAAGCTATATGGCATGTTGTTGATAAAATGTGGCAGCTCATTACTGGTATAAACCCCTTCCCAATGAGGCGCACAATTAATATGGTAACCAGCATTCACCAACCAATGCGTGTCAAACACAACTATGGTATCAACACCCAGCTCTCGACAACGACGCGAGATTTCATGATGGCCATCGATTGCCGCCTGACGGAACCCTTTCTTAGGTCCATCAAGTTCGGATAAGTACATAGATGGTACGTGGGTAATTTTTGCAGCTAACGCTAACTTGCCCATGGAAGCTCTCCGGTAAAACAGTTATCTGTATAAAATCTCAGGTAAAAACAAAGCAATTGAACTTACAAATAAAATCAATGCTAAACGAATCATATCTGCGCACCAGAACGGCACGATTCCTTTGAAGATTGTGCCGGCCTTTACGTCATCCAATACTGCACTGAGCACAAACACATTCATCCCAACAGGCGGTGTAATCAAGCTAATCTCTGTCACCACCACCACAAGAATGCCAAACCAAACCAAGTCAAATCCCAAGCTCTGCACCAGCGGATAAAAAATCGGTACGGTCAACAGAATCATCGACAGGCTTTCGAACACCATGCCTAATACTAGGTAAATCGCGACTATAATCAGCATGATTCCCATCGGCGATAGCTCAAAGCTTTGCACAAAGGCCAATAGCTCAGCAGGCAGTCCAGCCAAGGTAATAAAATCCGAGAAAATCAACGCACCAATCAACACCGTGAAAAGCATGGCAGAGGTGCGACCGGTATCAATCAAAGCATGGAACAACGCATCTAGGTTGAGTGATTTACGTATTAAGGCAATGACAAATGCACCACCTGCACCAACCCCAGCCGCTTCAGAAGGTGTAAAAATACCTAGATAAATGCCGCCCATCACAATGGCAAACAGCAGCAAGACACCCCAAACATTGCGCAGTGACACTAAGCGCTCAGACCATGGTAGCGGTTCACCCGCTGGGCCAGCTTCAGGATGACGCCAAACCACGTAACGAGTTGCCAACAAATACAAACCTATGCCTAACATGCCCGGGATAAAACCTGCTGCAAACAGCTCGCGAATGCTGGTTTCCGTCAAAATGCCATACATCAACAAAATAACACTTGGCGGTATTAAAATACCTAACGTTGAGCCTGCCGCGATGGATGCGCTGGCCAATTCATTTGAATAGCCATATTTTTTCATCGGCGGCATGGCTACTTTCGCCATGGTTGCAGAGGTCGCGAGGCTTGAACCGCAAATCGCCGAGAAACCACCGCATGCCACAATCGTTGCCATAGAAAGGCCGCCTTTTCGGTGACCTAAAAATGCATGGGAAGCGCGATATAAATCTCCAGATAAATTCGCTTTGGTGACAAAGTTACCCATCAAGATAAATAGCGGGATCACCGACAAGCCGTACTCTTGCGCCGTATCAATAATACGATTAGAAGCAAGAGAGATCGGTCCTCGCCAACTGAATTCAAACAGATTATCAAAGGTTAGGCCCTGTAGAGCAGCAAAGCCAACAATACCTACCGCCCCCATAGCAAAGCCGATGGGCACTCGAAACACTAAAATCAGGCTTAATAAGATCAAAAAGCCAATAAATGATTCAAACATACAAATACTCGCTACAGATCTTTCTTAAACAGATTGCGTACAGCAACAATGACTAGCACCGCTGCGGACAGATACATCATGACACTGATAAATTGGATGAAGTAAGCGACCGGGATTTGCAAGAACTCTGTGAAGACACCTCTTCGCAGCGAGCGTTCAGCCATAAACCAAATACGTCCAGCGAGATAGTAAAATCCTGCTCCCACTATTAGGTTACTGATGACACCTGATAAACGTAGGAAAATGCTTGGCAATAACCGATCAAGAATATCCACCACGACATGAGCACTAGCAATGGTCACGACCGGGATTTGACAAAATATGATAATCCCTAGCGCCAGTTCGGTGAGTTCGGTTGTCCCATTGATGGAGTTATTAAACAGGTAGCGGCCAATGACATCACCGCACGTGAGTAACATGAGCCCCATTAGAATCAGAGACGATATCACCTCTAGGGTAAAGGTTAGCCACTTGGCTAACCCAAACCCACCATGGTGCTTATCGACAAGTCGAGTCAACAACATGTTTAAGCTCCATGACTGTCAGCATATTCATGCGCTTGAGAGCGAAGGTAATCTAGAATTTCTTGGCCCTTATACCCTTTCTCATTCGCTGTTTTCACCCAATGCTGAGGCACATTTTTAAGGCGAGATTCAAACTGTTTGGTCAACTCATCGTCTTCTTTTAGGACTTTCACGGCGACGCCATTTTCGCGAGCAGATAAGACACCCGATGCATCACTCACATCCCATGCTTGACCTGCTTGGATCGAGAGAAATTCACCGGATACGGCATTAATTGCAGCCTGATCTTCTTTGGAAAATTCTTCAAAGACATAGGGGTCCATAAACATGGAGAAGCTACCCATGTATAGTCCCTGAGGAAGAATGGTTAGATTATTTGTAACTTCAGACAGACGCAGCACACGTTGCTCTACTGCTGGCAAGAATGCGCCATCAATAACGCCCTGCTGCATCATTTCATAGACTTTGGGTGCTGGAGCACCGACAGGCGTGACGTGAAACTCTTCAGCAATGATACTTTGGACACCGCCACCGATACGGATTTTCTTGTCTTCAAGATCCGCCACATCATTCAATTCAAACTTGGAGTGTATCTGGCCTGGGCCATGGGTAAAAAGCGCTAATAATTTCAGCCCCTTAAACTCGTCTGACTGTTTAAAGTACTTGTCGTAGGTTTTCCATAGCGCATAAGACGCTGCTTCCGCATTGGTACCAAGACCCGGTTGTTCAACTACTTGTGGTAATTCAAAGCGCCCAGGGACATAGCCATGGTAGCTGTAGCTTGCTTCAACGATGCCATCTTCAACGAGGTTCCACATAGTTTTTGGATGACCAAGACCATAGACAATTTCAACGTCAATGCGGCCATCGGTCGCTTCATTGATCGCTTTTCCCCACGCAGGTATAACAACCTCGTTCATTGGATTAGTGGGTGGTAACCAGCTCGCTACGCGAATCGTTTGCGCTGAAACCATTGTCGATCCTAGAATGGCGGCACCCAGAATGATTGAACTAATCTTAGTCTGCATTACGATTTCCTCTTTTTATATTTATTTAAATTGCTTTAGAAAATTCGCTTGTTTGGTTCACTTACTTAAAAAGTGGGTGAATATTGTTTTGGTTGTATTTCAATTCAGGGTCTAGCTCTGTTAGTTCGAATGAGATCTGAACATAGTGCTCATCCGTGACCGGCTTCATCCAATCAGTCAAAATGGCAAAAACGTTCTTAGCCACTTCCCTTTTCAGCTCCATATCACGACCATGACCGATTTTTAGATTCATGTTTAAAAGTGCAAAGTCTTCTCGACCATCGGCTACCCGAAAATGATCAACTTTGATCGCTCGGCTACGTACGCCACCGATTGGGAATTGGCCGGTACCAATGACGTATTCATGCAGGCGTTCAAACAGCGGCTGAAAATCCAACTTTTCTTCTAAATTTCCAGAGTACTCGACAATAAAATGCGGCATTTCCTATCCTTCTAGGTAAAAATGGAGCTGACTAAGCCAGCTCCATTGATAATCAAACCAGCTTACACACCCCATTTAGGGATATGGTGAGAGCCAAGGCTGATGCATACGTTTTTAGGTTCACAGAACACTTCAAAACTGTAATCACCGCCTTCACGACCGGTACCTGAAGCTTTAACACCACCAAATGGTGTACGTAGATCACGTACGTTTTGTGAGTTAACAAACATCATGCCCGCTTCTACTTTCTGAGCGATGCGATGCACTTTGCCAACATCTTGAGTCCATAGGTAAGACGCTAAGCCGTACTCATTGTCGTTTGCCATTGCCACTACATCGTCTTCATCTTCAAATGGAATCAATACGGCAACAGGGCCAAAAATTTCTTCTTGTGCAATACGCATATCATTGGTTACGTCGCGGAAAACAGTAGGACGAACAAAGTGACCGTCTTTTAGATGATCTGGCAATTCATCTACTGGCTTATCTGGGCCACCAGCAATCAGTGTTGCACCTTCTTCGATACCAATACGGATGTAGCCAGTCACTTTGTCGAAATGCTGTTGACTGATGAGTGAACCAACTTTGGTGTCAAGATCCGTTGGATCACCAACTTTGATTTTGTTGGCGCGCTCAGCAAACTCGGTAGCGAATTTGTCGTAGATGCCCTTCTGTACAAAAATACGAGAACCCGCAGTGCAACGCTCACCATTGATAGAGAAGATGCCAAATACCGCTGCATCCAGCGCACGTTCGTAATCGCAGTCTTCAAAAATCATTACTGGCGACTTGCCGCCCAGTTCCATAGAGAATTTTTTCAGACCAGCATTGGCGATAATGTGTTTACCGGTCGCAGTGCCACCCGTAAAGGAAATCGCATCAACGTCATCATTGGTAATGATGGCATTACCCGTCGTGGCACCGAAGCCATGAACGATGTTGAATACGCCTGGCGGAATGCCTGCTTCAATGGTCAAACGGCCAAGAAAATCCGTGGTTAGTGGAGACAACTCCGACTGTTTCATCACAACGGTATTACCCAGTGCTAATGCAGGCGCCGTTTTCCAAGTACCCGTCATAAAAGGTACGTTCCATGGAGAGATCAATGCACACACACCCGTTGGTTGGTACAGTGTGTAGTTCAACATTTGGTCATCAACTGGGTAGGTATGACCATTCATTTGCTTTGCTTTTTCAGCGAAAAAGTAAAAGTTATTCGATGAACGAGGGATCAATGCATTCAGCGTTTGATACAACGGCAGGCCCGTGTCAGCCGTCTCTAGTCGAGCAATCTCTTCAACATTTTCGGCAATAAGATCGCCTAGCTTTTCAATGATCTTTGAGCGTTTTGCAATCGGCATATTTGCCCATGCTGGAAAAGCGTCTTTGGCAGCTTGTACCGCTTGCGCAACCTGTTCGTCGGACGCATGAGCCACTTCAGCAAGCACTTCACCTGTCGCTGGGTTAAAGGTTTGAAACGTCTTTTCGCTTTCAACCCATTCGCCGTTAATTAAATTCTTGATCATTTTCACCTGCTCTCCTATGAAGCATTTATATGTGATGGAAAGGCAAAAACCCTTTCAATTGATTAACATGTTAAGTAAATTAATACTGAGATTAGGATCTGTCAAGGGCTCTTGGTACGAACGAAACTAGTTGTGATAAGAGAAATTTTTAGGAAACACGTTTAAGATAGGCCAAATAGCCATCGATCCTGCAGTAAAACCCAGCTCAAGAACAACAATTAAGAGGTGCATATGACGGTTATGGACAATTCTTTATTTCAAACTCTTCCAGAGCTTATTGGGGCAATTGGAGAGCCCAGCTTTTACTCGCAGGTAGGCGTTTGCTTTAGTAAAATTTCGACCGTTTCCAACTTTAAGGTATTCAGTTACCCCAAAGCGGATAAACCAGCCTTGTTAGCGGGGTTTCAAGAGCCAGAGCTCGACCAGCTCTATTGCGACTTTGCCTATCAGCTTGACCCTTTTTACGATGTCATTAATCAACATCAGAACAAAGCGTTGGTGACCCTAGACAGCATTACGCGACATGATTTTGAAAGCTCCACGTATTACGATCGCTTTTACCATAAGATCGGCTGGAAAAACGAAGCTAATCTAATTGTTAGCCTGAACGATGAGCGGACGATTTGTCTCGCGTACACAGCAGATAACACACCAATTCATCAGCTAAACAGTGAATTACGCCCCTACCTAGAGTCGATAAAATCTGCGATTCAAAAGCATGAAGCATTGCTTTCAACCATCCTGACCGTTGAAAACGACGCACATATCTTGGCGAATAACCACACCCTCCCGTTAGAAGCACCAGATCAAGTGATGGATCAGTTCGGACTGACGAAACGAGAAAAAGAGGTGGTGCAATACATTTTGCAAGGCTTAGCCTCCGCACATATCGCTGAAATGTGCTTTGTTTCGGAAGGTACGATCAAGAACCATCGCAAAAATATTTATCGCAAACTGAATATCCGTTCCCAGCGAGATTTGTTTAGAAAATTCTTAAATTAAAAACAGAAGTTGACATCAGAGTTTTATTTACGAGAATATAATTAACATGTTAACTAAAGTAACTTGGTAACTATTCCTATGTACACATACCGACTAGAAGAATCCGGCAAAGTGGTGACAAAAACTTGTGACGCAACCTTTGCTATAGAAATGACAGAACCACTTGCTCCAGCGGTCAAGGGTGCAGTGATTGGCGTTGCGTTAAACCATAAAGATTTAGTGGCGACCTTAGCGGATCAGTTCGAAGACAAGCCCTATGTCACCGCGCCTAAAACACCAGTTCTTCACATCAAAACCGATAACACCCATATTGGTCATGGCCAAACCATCAAGGTTCCAACAGACAAAGGCGCCGTTTATGCGGGCCCAGCCTTGGGTATCGTTATCGGCAAAACGGCGACTCGAGTGACGGAAGAACAAGCGCTGGATTTCGTCAAAGGCTACACCGTTGTTAACGAAGTCTCTCTGGCTGAAACCTCGTTTTACCGACCAGCGGTCAAAGCAAAATGCCGCGACACTTTCTGTCCAATTGGACCTTGGGTGGTTGATAAATCGCTCATCACAAATCCAAACAACTTATCGATCAAAACTTATGTCAACGACGAACTGGTTCATACCACAGGCACCGACCGTTTGGTTCATAGCGTAGAGAAGATCATCAGCTACATCTCAAGCTTCATGACCCTTGAAGAAGGTGACCTCATCATCGCGGGCACACCGCTACGTGACGCCTCTTTAGAAATAAAAGGTGGCGATATCGTCATGATTGATGTTGAGGCCGTTGGCCGTCTAGCGAACCCAGTTGAACAAGAGTGAGATCGAACATGAAACATGCTCGCGTAAAAGTAAATGATCAAACCCTAAACGTTACCGTAAATGACAATAATCAAGTCGTAACTGCTTCAGGTGAAGTGCTTGATGCTGGCTCTTTTACCTGGTTGCCACCCTGTGAAGGCAAGATGTTTGTGCTTGCCATTAACTACGCCGATCACGCTGCCGAACTGTCGTTTAAGGCGCCTGATGAACCACTTGTGTTCCTAAAAAACAGCAACACACTTATTGGTCACGAACAAAATACGTACCGTCCAGACAATGTCGACTACATGCACTATGAATGTGAGCTTGTGGTCGTCATTGGTAAAGAAGCTAAAAACGTCTCTAAAGAAGACGCCATGTCTTATGTTGGCGGATACACCGTTGGTAACGATTACGCTATCCGTGATTACCTAGAGAACTACTACCGCCCTAACCTTCGCGTGAAAAGCCGCGACACTTGTACGCCAATTGGCCCTTACATTGTCGACGCGGATCAAATCCAAGATCCACATAATCTAGTACTACGCACTTACATCAATGGCGAGCTAAAGCAAGAAGGCAATACCAAAGACCTTGTGTTTGATATTCCTCACTTGATCTCTTACCTAAGTGAGATCATGACCCTGACACCAGGTGACATGATCTTCACCGGTACACCTGAAGGTCTAGCGGATGTGAAGCCAGGCGACGTTGTTACGACGGAAGTGGAAGGGGTTGGCGTGCTGACAAACACCATCATTTCTGAATCTGAATACCTTGCGAGCTTAAACTAGGAGTCTTTCATGCTTTCAAAAGATATTATCGCTACCTGCGCACAACGCTTGCATGACGCTGAAAAGTCTCGCAAACAGATCCGTCAGATTTCATTGGATTACCCTGACATCACCATTGAAGATGCCTACGCGATTCAGCGTGAATGGTTAGACATTAAACTCAATGAAGGTCGCAAAATCATTGGTCATAAAATCGGTTTAACCTCTCGCGCCATGCAAATGAGTTCGCAGATCGATGAACCCGATTACGGTACATTGTTGGATGACATGCTTTACCACGATGGCTGTGAAATCAATACTGACGATTTTATTGTGCCGCGCATTGAGGTTGAGTTGGCTTTCATCTTGAAAAAACCATTGAAAGGTCCAAATGTCACGATTTTTGATGTCTATGACGCAACCGGTTACGTGGTCCCTGCGCTAGAGCTAATCGATGCGCGTAGCCAATCCATCGATCCAGAAAGTGGCCGCCCTCGTAAAGTGTTTGACACCATTTCAGACAATGCTGCCAACGCTGCCATTATCTTAGGTGGCCGCCCAATCAAAATTGATGAGCTGGATCTACGTTGGGTTTCTGCCATCATGCAACGCAATGGCGTGATTGAAGAAACAGGCGTAGCCGCAGGTGTCCTAAACCACCCAGCGAATGGCGTGGCTTGGTTGGCTAACAAATTGGCACCGTTTGATGTGGAGTTACAACCCGGACAAATTATTCTGGGGGGCTCCTTCACTCGTCCCGTTGCGGCACGCAAAGGCGACACCTTCAATGTCGACTTCGGCACCCTAGGCTCTGTGTCTTGTTACTTTAAATAAGGGTTATGCATGTCTGCTCCTAAAAATACCTTCAAACAGGCCCTTATTAACAAAGAGCCGCAAATCGGTCTTTGGTTAGGCCTTGCCAACAATTACACAGCGGAACTGATTGGTTCCGCTGGGTTTGACTGGCTATTGATAGACGGCGAACACGCTCCGAACACGCTACAAACGATGTTGGGGCAACTACAAGCACTCGCCCCTTTTGCAACACATCCGATTGTGCGCCCAGCTTGGGCGGACGATGTAGCACTCAAGCAAATCCTAGACTTAGGCGTGCAAACAGTTCTGGCACCAATGGTCGACAGTGCAGAGCAAGCCGAGCAAATCGTGCGTGGTACACGTTACCCACCGCAGGGTGTCCGTGGTGTTGGTAGTGCTTTGGCTCGTGCCTCTCAGTTCAACCGTACTCCAGATTACCTGACGACTGCAAACGATGAAATCTGCGTGTTGGTTCAAATTGAGTCGGCGAAAGCGGTACAAGAGCTAGACAATATTCTCGCGCTCGAAGGCGTGGATGGTGTGTTCATCGGCCCAGCGGATTTAAGTGCGTCACTTGGCTACATTGGTCAGCCAAATCACCCAGAAGTGGTCAAAGTCATCGAAGCCAGCATTGCCAAGATCGTTGCCGCAGGCAAAGCTCCGGGCGTACTGATGGCCGACAAAAAACAGGCTCGTCGCTATTTAGACTGTGGCGCGCTATTTGTGGCTGTTGGCAGTGACACGGGCTTGCTGATGACCGCAACAAAAAATTTAGTCAGTGAGTTTAAGCCTGAATTAAACAATGACCTCCAGGGTAATGCATCCGTCTACTAGTTAAACATGCGCTATGGTTTAGAATGGGCCTAAGCGTTCAAGCATCACCCTTTTTTTGCCCAGTTCGCTGGGCATTTTTTTGTTCTAATAGAAGAAATAATAAATACTATGAAGACTGAATGGATACCTAATATCAATATCGGTGAAGACTACGATCTAGCCTATCAAGATGCGACCATTCACTTTGATAAGTTGGGCAAGCTGGCGGATTTTTTTGGGCGTGATATGCCCATGCATCTTCACAGTGAATACTGTCAGTTTCACTTTGTCCAGTCTGGCAAAACACTCTTCAACATCGATCAAAACACCTATCAAACCCAAGGTAAAGCACTGTTTTATACGCCTAGCTCTACGCCACATGCCTTCTGGACAGAGCCTGACGCACCGGGGTTTGTGATCACGATGCACCGCTTAGTGCTTGAGGAAATCATTGAGCAACTGAATATTGACCGAACCACTTTGTATATGCCACTGGTACTCCATTCTGAGCAAACAGATACTCCACAATGGCAAACCATTGAAACTCTCTTCTCTCTCTTGAGGAATGAGTGGCACGAGCAACGTGCTTTGCAGTACCCTGCGATGGTCTCAATTCTAAAACTACTGATCATTACAATGGTGCGCTTATCCGAGTCAAAATCACCTAAGAATCAACATAAGCACACCGAAGTCACCCTATTCCGCAAGTTTAGCCACTTGGTGGAGTCACATTACATTGAGCACCGCAATGTGAGCTTTTATTGCGAACACTTGCATTTGAATGAAAGCAGGCTTCATTACATCTGTAAGAAGATTGCAGGTTCAAGCCCCAAGCAAATTATTAATGGCCGCGTTATTCTGGAAGCAAAACGCTTACTATCCCATACCAATCTGAGTCTGAGTGAGATCAGCTATCATTTAAACATGCTAGAGCCATCGTATTTCTCACGCTTTTTCATGCGCAAAACGGGCCTGTCTCCAACAGATTTTAGAAATCAGCAAAGCAATCAATAGTCTCTTGCCCTAAGTCAAACAACAAACCATCCGTAATTGAAGCAATAAATTCGCCGACATATATTTACTTAACATGTTAATTAAAATACTATTTGAGGTATCAGTTATGGGTAAGTTATCTATTGCGGCAAAAATCACACATGTGCCAACCATGCTGCTTTCCGAACAACCAGGGAACCTTCAAGGTTGTCGGCAAGCCGCCATTGATGGACACAAAGAAATAGCTCGTCGAGCAAAAGAAGCCGGAGTCGACACCATCGTCGTGTTGGATACCCATTGGTTGGTGAACGCTGGGCATCACGTTAATTCGAATGCCAGCTTTAAAGGTGTCTACACCAGCCATGAGTTCCCACATTTTATCCAAGACTTGGAATATGAATACCGTGGCAATCCAGCACTTGGCGATGCCATCGCTGAAAAAGCCACGGCGAAGGGTGTACACATGCTATCGCATCAGGTGGCAACACTAGATTTAGAGTACGGTACCTTAGTCCCCATGCGCTACATGAACGCTGACCATCATTTTGATGTGGTATCGGTCGCGGCATGGTGCACGGTTCATAATTTAGAGGAATCGCGTTTGATTGGCGAAGCGATTTTGGAAGCGATTGAAGCCAGCGATAACAATGTCATGTTGCTTGCTTCAGGGTCGTTGTCCCACAAGATTTGGGAAAACGAACTGTACGCTGCGAATAATGGCACCTTCACCATCTCACGCGAGTTTAACCGCCAAGTAGACTTGCGCGTGTTAGAACTTTGGCAGAAGGGTGATAGCGAAACCTTTTTAGCGATGTTGCCAGAATACGCTCAGTACTGCTGCGGAGAAGGCGGCATGCACGATACCGCAATGTTATTTGGGGCCTTAGGTTGGGACAAATACCAAGGTAAAGCTGAAATCATTACGGATTACTTCCCAAGCTCCGGCACAGGTCAAGTAAACGTAATCTTTCCCATAGAGTAAGTACATGACGACATACGTGACAACTCAGACAAATCTAACCACTCAGGCTGCCATTCAAATGGGAATGGCAGCCATCGATCGCGCTGGAAGCTTAAATATCCATATCAGCCTGACGATTGTGGATACCACGGGGCTACCCCTCGCCAGTTTACGGATGAACCAGTCGCCATTGATCTCGGTGGGCGTAGCGGAGAACAAAGCCTACACCGCCCTCTCATTTCGCCGTCCAACACGAGATTGGCAAACCAGTTTAGCGCACAAACAAACCGTACTGGCTGCCCTACAAAGCGAACCCAAGTTCACTTATTTAGGCGGAGGCCTGCCCGTTGTCATCAACGACGAAGTGGTAGGCGCCATTGGTGTTTCTGGGGGCAGTGAAGATCAGGACATTGACTGTGCGCAGCACGCCATTCAAATCCTACTCGGATAACAACTTTCGGATAAAAACAAAGAGAGACACACGCTATGTTAAAGAAACAGTACCCTTTTTACTTGGCTAGCAAACCTGTATATGCCAATGAAGATCTTGAAGTTCGCAACAAGTATTCTGGCGAACTGATTGCAACCGTTGCGCTGGCTTCGGCGACCGATATCGATAAGGCAATTGCCGCAGCGGATAAAGCACAGCCAGCAATGAAAACATTGCCATCATACAAACGCCAAGCCATTCTTAATCATTGTGTGGCACGCTTTAAAGAACGTTTCGAAGAGCTTGCTGTAGCCTTGTGCCAAGAAGCCGGCAAGCCAATTAAAGACGCTCGTGGTGAAGTGACACGTTTAATCGACACATTCCAGATTGCGGCTGAAGAAGCCACACGTATATATGGTGAAGTAATACCAATGGATATTTCACCTCGTGCGGAAGGCTACCAAGGCCAATGGAAACGCTTCCCAATCGGCCCCTGCTCTTTTATTTCTCCGTTCAACTTCCCGTTGAATCTTGCGGCACATAAAATTGCACCGGCAATCGCAGCTGGCTGTACCTTTATTCTGAAACCTGCTTCGTTAACGCCCATTAGCGCATTGATCGTCGCTGAAATCCTAGCGGAAACAGAACTACCAGAAGGGGCCTTTTCCATCCTACCATGCCGCCGTGACGGTGCTGACTTATTTACCACTGATGAGCGCTTGAAACTGCTAAGCTTCACGGGATCGCCAGATGTAGGTTGGGATCTGAAAAAGAAAGCAGGCAAAAAACCAGTAGTACTCGAACTGGGTGGTAATGCCGCTTGTATCGTAGATGAAGGGACGGATTTAGAGGATGCCGTACAACGTATTATTTTTGGCGCCTACTACCAATCAGGTCAAAGCTGTATCAGCGTTCAACGCATCATGGTACATGAATCCCTATACGACCAAGCGAAAGACAAGCTGGCCATAGCCGTTAGTAACCTTGTGATGGGCGATCCTGCGGATGAACGAACATTCATCGGGCCGATGATCTCGGTAAAAGAAGCAGAACGCCTTCATGACTGGATACTAGAGGCCAAAGCAGCTGGAGCAACCGTATTAGCCGGCGGGAATCGTGACGGCGCTATGCTGGAAGCGACTCTACTGGAGAACGTCACCTCTGATATGACAGTGAATAACCAAGAAGCATTTGGACCCGTTGCTATTTTGTCTAAGTTCTCTGATTTTGATAAAGCCCTAGAAGAAGTCAACAACTCTGATTTTGGCTTACAAGCAGGGATTTTCACTAAAGACATTTACAAAGCCCATAAAGCTTGGGAAGAGCTAGAAGTCGGTGGTGTCGTGATTGGTGATGTACCCTCTTGGCGGGTGGATCACATGCCCTACGGTGGCGTGAAAGACAGTGGCTTAGGCCGTGAAGGCATTCGTTATGCCATCGAAGACATGACCGAATTGAAGCTAATGGTGTTACGTACACCTAAATAAGTCGCTCATTTTTTTTCGCAAAAGCCAACTCTATGTTGGCTTTTTGTTTTAATAAGGAGACCAACATGACTTCTCCCCATTCTCGATGGCTGGTGCCGTTGCTCGGTTATCTCGTTGCTTTTGGCCCACTGTCTATCGATATGTACTTACCTAGTTTGCCTATCATTGCCGCAGACCTAGATTCGAGCCAACAAACGGTTCAGTACAGCATTACCGCATTTCTTGTGGGCATGACCTTTGGCATGCTGCTGTTTGGTCCCCTATCGGACCAATTGGGTCGCAAGAAGTTACTTCTGGCTGGCACCTTTCTTTATGCACTCACCAGTTTAGGTTGCGCCATCGCACAATCCGGCGAATCCCTGATCGCCTATCGCGCTTTCCAATCCATCGGAGCAGCGGCGGCTGCAGTACTTGCCAGAGCGCTGGTACGTGATTACTTTGCTCCGAAGCAAGCCGCTGGCATCTTATCCACCATGCACATCATATCGATGATCGTGATGTTGTTTGCGCCGCTGTTAGGCGCCTATATCGTGGAAATCTTTGATTGGCGTTGGATTTTCTACTTTTTGGCAGCATTTTCAGTGGTCGCCTTTATTGGCATTTTCGCCCTGATTCAAGAGCCAACAAGAGATGTAGCCCATGCACCCAATTTGGAAGCTTACCTTGCTTCCTATGTGGCCTGCTTAAAAGAACCCAAAGTTTGCTTTTTGATACTGACCAATGGCTTTTCATTTGCCGGTATGTTTGCCTTTATCGCCGCTTCTGCGTTTGTCTATATTGAGCATTTCGAATACAGCGAATCCACCTACGGCCTGCTCTTCTCAGCCAATATCGGCGCGATTATCGTCATGACTCTGATCAACAAGAGGATCTTGCATCACTATTCCTCAGAACATGCATTACGGTTTGCCATCTTTGTTTCAGTTTTAGCCACTCTTGGTATGACGACTATTGGAGCAGTTAGCTCGGCTATTGCCCCACTGTTTATGCTATCCAGCATGCTCTACATTAGCGTTACCGGTTCTATTGGTGCCAACTGTTTGGCCAGCTTATTTAACATTATCCCCAACCGAGCGGGAACAGCTGCGGGCTTATTGGTGGCCATGCAATTCGCACTGGGCGCCTTAAGTACTTACATCACAACATTATTGTTTGATGGTACCCCTAACTCGCTACTGCTGATTATGGCGGGATTTGGAGCTCTATCTTTTTGCACATTTACAATTGTTTTGCGTATCCGTACTGCATAGATATGCTTTTTATGAATATGCTGGATGATATTTGTAATATCCAATTTTGGCAGGATTTATCTTGGATTCTTTACAGATCAATGAAATTGAGTGATGTTAGGACGATTGGTTGCTTAACAACCAATCAAGGGGGGATATGTTAGACCTAACCATTACAGATTTAACCGAGGATGTTGTTTATAACGACCAGATCACTTGGGACATTGAAGAGCATGCGGCAGCTCTAAGTAACTGGCAAGTTCAGTATGACCAGATTTCGGCCGGGCGTTTTAAAGGACGTGTCACTGAGTTGCAGCTTGGCAGTATGCAATTGGTGCGTGATAGCGCTAATCAGTCAATCAGAAAAGTGGGCGACTCTTGGGCTGGCGCGCTCAGTTTGAGCTTTCCAGTTAACTCAAATGTTGATTCGTTTTACTGTAACGGACATAGATCTGAGGCGGATTATGCTTTACTTACACCAAATGGTCGCTTACCTGAGGTTCTGACACCAGAAGGATTGGATATCTTCTGCGTGTCCTGCGATATGAATGAGTTGCAGGGCATGTTAGAGCGACAAAACATCATGGTAGATCTAGACCAGAGAATGGAAAACTTTTATCTGTCCCGATTGCCTAGAGGAGCCAGTTTCAAATCTTTTCTTTCATCTGTGCTATCTGGCGAGCACAACACTACGCTACTGAAATATAACAGTATTCAAACTACTGTTAGAGAAAGTGTGTTGTCGTATTTGCTCGATGTGATAGATGACAATAACATCCAATATCTTGATTTTTCGTCTCGCAAGCAACTCGTTGACCGCGCGCGGGAGTATATGCTGTCTCATCTTGAGTCTCCCCCGACTATTATGCAGCTTTGTAGTGAGCTTGGAACCAGCCGACGTAAGCTGCAATACTGTTTTCAAGATACCTTAGGGATCAATCCAGTTGGTTATTTACGTCTAGTAAGGCTTAATGCGGCGCATCGTGATCTTTTAACGGGTGGAAGCTGTGTTCAGGATGTTGCGGCAAAGTGGGGGTTTTTACATCTAAGCCGTTTTGCTGCCGAGTATCGTTCCCTATTTGATGAGCTTCCTTCAGAGACGCTAAAACGTGCTTATTAATATTGCTAATATTGGCTAACGCCTCTTTTTTAGTCGTTGTAATGTGAAATTGTTGACTAACAAAATAATTATATTTTCACATTAGGAGCGATTTATGAAAGAGAGTGTGAGTGTTGTATGTAAATATACAGGCCTAGCTGCCGCTATTTCTTGTTCTTCTTACTTGCTAGCCACCGAAAGCGGCTCCCCTTCTACTTCAGTGGGGGTGTACGATTTCGGAGCGGGCTTCCTCCCACCAGCTACAGAACATGGATCGTTTGCTTCTCGGGCAGCCATCTATAGCGCAGATAAACTTGCTAATGGCAATGGGGACAGCACCCCTGGTCAGGACTTTAGTCTTGATGTGTTTTCGATCTCTGCTGTTTATCTAAAAATGACGGATAAACAACTTCTAGGTGGGCGTTATGGTTACTCTGTTATTGTTCCATTTTTGAAGATGGATGGCAGTCTTTCAGTCTCTGTGCCAGGTGTAGGCACAGTGTTTGAGGATGACGCGGAGTTATTCAGATTAGGGGATATTCAAGCTGTACCCTTTATATTGGGCTGGAACCTAGCCCCTAATTTTGCAGTAAACACTCAGTTTGCTGTTCAAGCGCCAACGGGGGATTACGATAAAGATAGGTTTATATCTCCAAGTATCAACCACTGGGTATTTACGCCTAGTGCGGCCTTCACCTATATCACCCAAAGTGGTTTCGAAATTTCTTCCAATTTTCAGCTCGATATCAGCACTAAAAATGAAGATACCGACTACCAAAATGGCCTTGAATACCGACACGAGTTTGGTTTTGGTCAGCACGTTAACGAATGGACACTTGGCCTAGGCGGTTATTACTACCGACAGCTAACGGACGATAAAACCGGTAGCGATTATACCGGCCAGCCCATTGTAGATGGTAATAAGCTTGAAACTCTCGCGTTGGGACCAGCCATTAGTTACTTCTCTCCAGGCATGCCAAATGTATGGTTCCATGCCTACAAAGAGTTCGACTCAGTTAATCGCAGTGAAGGCTATAACATAGCACTTCGCGTTGCACATTCATTCTAAGGAGGCTGAATATGACAGATCAATTCACTGTTAAAAAAGCCACCGCTGGACGCGAAGGTATTCTGATCGCACTAGGAAGTAGTTTAACCATAATGGGCTCTGTAATGGTCGCCCCCATGCTACCAAAGATGGGGCAAGAGTTTGGCCCAGTGACCCCTGATGCGGGAACGCTATTACCCCTAGCGGTGACTGGCCCGGCGTTGGCAATCGCTTTATTTGCACCCATTGCTGGGTGGATTTCGGACCGTGTCGGACGAAAGGCGATGTTGATTTTGGCTACCTTTTTGTATGCCATTTTGGGTGTTTTGCCTGCTCTCCTCACTGACTTGAATGACATCGTTATTTCACGTTTGTTATTTGGTTGTGCTGAGGCGGTCATTATGACCTGTTGCACTGCATTGATAGCAGACTATTGGCACGGAGAGGAGCGGTTTAAGTTTGTTAATTTCCAAGTGGTCTCCATCGGAATCATTGGCTCAATCTTCTTTGTCCTAGGTGGGGTAATGGGGGAAGAGTCATGGCGTACCCCGTTTTACCTGTACTTAGGGCCACTATTACTTATTCCTTTCATGGTTCGAATTTTATGGGAGCCTAAGAAGAACTCAGGGCATTTGCCGCCAGTTGATCCTAATGCTCATACAGCTTTTGCTCCGCTCATTATTGGTTACCTTATGATTCTAGGTGGCATGGTGCTGAACTTTATCGTCCCAGTGCAAGCACCTGCTTTGTTGGTAGCAATAGGGGTTACATCCACGACTAAAATCGGCCTATCCGCAGGGCTTGGCTTGCTAGCCACTCTTGGCGGATCGTTAACTTGGCCACTATTACGTCGCCTGTTTGGTCTATCAGGCTGCAACGCTTTGTTAATGGCTTTACTTGCTGTAGGACTATGGTTACTGGCCAATGCAGAAACCTATAACCAAGTACTGTTTGCAGTATGTATTCACGGTTTAGGTGCTGGATTAATGGTACCAAACTTGATGGCCTCAGTAATGAACGCTTTACCTGATAGCGTGCGTGGTCGCGGTATTGGTGGTTTCACTTCTGCACTTTATCTCGGGCAATTTATCAGCCCAATCGTCGTGGGAACAATTATCGCGATGACTCAAACAGACCTGCCCAGCGCTATTGTCTATTTAGCGATAGCAAGTGCGGTTGTGGCGGCTATATGGCTCCTTTCCAGATTACTTGGTGGTAAAAGCCAACCTTTAAATAAAGAAAGTGCAGCTTAACAAAAGAGAGCTCATTCAAAACAAACTTTAAACAGATGTTGTAGGTAATATTATGAAAGACATTCATTCGTTAATGGATCAATGCGACGGTATTGCGTTGGCAGAACATGTGAAAAATAAAGAGGTAACGGCGCAAGAGCTTTTGAATGCGAGTATCGAGCGCTTAGAAAAGGTAAACCCTATTATTAATGCTGTAGCGGAAAAGCTGTATGACGCGGCACGTGAAGCGCCGACTACGGAAGGGGCATTTGAGGGCGTGCCTACCTTGGTGAAGGACCTCTTTGCACCAATGAAAGAAGCACGTATGAGTAATGGCTCTTTCTCCCTAGGTAAAGCCCGCCCAGGATTCGATGACTCAGTGGTCTCACGTTTACGTGCTTCCGGTCTGCGTTTTATTGGCACCTCAACGGCTCCCGAATTTGGTATTTCTTATACCACTGAATCGGGACGTTTTGGTGTGACGCGCAACCCTTGGAATCTTGATCATAGTGCGGGGGGGTCTAGTGGTGGCTCCGCAGCAATCGTTGCGGCCCGGGTTGTGCCCTTTGCACATGGTAATGATGGCGGCGGTTCAATCCGTGTGCCTTCCTCTTGCTGTGGCTTGTTTGGTCTAAAGCCGAGTCGAGGATTGGTTCCAAGTGGCCCCTTAGTCGGTGAAGGTTGGGGCGGCATGGGATGTGCTCACGCACTTACTGTCTCTGTACGTGATAGTGCAGCCTTGCTGGATGTCGTCGCAGGTAGCGATCTAGGAGCCCCCTACGCAGCGCCGATACAACAAGATTCTTACCTGAGCTCAATGCAAAAGGAAGTAAAACCACTACGTATTGCGCTGGTCGAAGATGCTGGCCCATGGAGCTTATCTCCAGAAGCGTTGGCTAGCGTAAGGCATACAGCAAAACTATGCGAAAGCTTAGGGCATTCAGTCGAAATCGTGAAGTTTCCTGTAGACCTTCCTTCATTTTTCAGTAGCGCATTCGATGTGATTGCACCAAACACATTAAGCTATGTTCAGTTACTGGGAGATATGCGAGGAGCGCCAGTAAAAGATGAAGAGTTAGAGGCCGGAACCCGTATTATCCTGCGCGAAAGAGGTAATATTAGTGCAGTAAAATACACTCAAGCAATTGAGCATTTCCATCGTCTAGGACGTGAAATGGCGGGCTTTATGCAGCAGTTTGATGTTTTGTTAACACCGACTTTAACACGCGAGCCTCCAAAAATAGGCGATATTCGTATGCTTAATGCGGAGGCGTCGCTCGACGAGTTTATTCATCTTTCTCATGGCTACAGCCCATACACTGCGGTGTTTAATTCAACTGGGCAGCCTGCTATGTCGGTTCCGCTTTATTGGACTCAAAATGAACTGCCACTAGGTTCGCACTTTGTTGGGCGTTTTGGTGAGGAAGCGACATTATTACAACTCGCCGCACAGTTAGAGCAAGCACAACCTTGGGCTCATAAAGTGCCTCCTGTTAACGCTCGATCCGCCTAACCGTCACTCAAGTGACGTGATTATCCCCAATAGTTGGAGTAGCCAACTATTGGGGATTTTTTATTGTGAATATCTGACGAAGCATAAACTAAAAAGCCTGACTTCAATAATATATTGAAGTCAGGCAATAATAATGGCTTGGAAATTAGTCTTAGCGGTTTACTATCAAACGCTTATCTTTTTAAGCAACAGCTTTCTTACGAACTTTGCTAAAAACAAACACGGTGATAGACAACATGGTGAGCATCAATAAGGTAAAAGCAATCGGACGATCTACGAAGATCTCGAAGTTGCCATTGGATACCCCTAATGCCTGACGCATACGATCCAAAAACACAGGGCCTAGTACTAAGCCGAGGATAATTGGCACAGCTGGGATATTGTTGCGCTTCATGATGTAGCCAATGACTGAGAAAAACAACGCAATCAGGGCATCAGTGATCTGATAGTTCTGGCTGTAGGCCCCCAAGAAACCTAGTACAAAAATCAATGCACCAATGAATCGACCACGGATACGAGTGATGTTAACGATGTATTTCGAGGCAAACGTTAAATACACAAACACAAAGATGTTCATAATGAACAAGGAAACGTAAAGACCAGAGATAAACTCTGGATGCTCTGTGAACAAACGCGGTCCGGGGATATAGTTATGCACCATAAATACGGACAATAGCATGGCCATCAACGCATCCGCTGGGATGCCAAACGCCAATAGAGGGATCAAAACCGATGCTGTGACGGCATTGTTTGATGTCTCTGATGCAACAATACCCGCCTCGGCGCCATTGCCAAATTCCTCAGGTTTTTTAGAAAACTTCTGAGCTAAGGTATAAGAGAAAAACTGTGAACCGAACTCCCCTACCCCTGGTAAAAGTCCCATTAAGACTCCAAGAATAGCAGAGCGAATAGCGGTCACCTTATTACGAAGTAAAACCACAAAACCTGAAAAGTGACCTGATCCTTCCAGCTTTGTTTTGAATGAATCACCACTTTTAGTCGACAGCAGGATATACGCCTGAGACATGGCAAATAGCCCAATTACAGCTGGTACTAAAGGCACCCCTGCTAATAAAAATGACTGATCTAGCGTGTACACCTGAGTGCTGTATGAACGATCGATACCAATGGTACCTAAAAACATCCCCAAGCCTATCATCGCCGCCGCTTCAATGGCGTATTCATTGTGTGCCAAGACCACGAAGACCATACCTAACAACGCCAGCATGGCAAATTCCGCGGAGCCAAATAAAGTGGCTACTTGAGACAAAACTGGAGCGAAAAAGACCAACGATAACACCGAAATAATGCCACCAAAAAAAGACGAGGTATAAGCAATCGATAGTGCTTTTTTACCTTCCCCCCTTTTTGCCATGGGGTAACCGTCATAGGTGGTCAATACCGCTACAGGCGTTCCGGGCGTATTCATCAATATGGCTGGAATGGCTCCACCATACCAAGCGCCACCATACACTCCTAACAAAAGCGTGACCCCAAACAACGGCTCCATAGAAAAGGTTAATGGCAGCAGAATCGCCATCACCCCTGCAGGTTCCAGTCCTGGAATAGAGCCAATGGTCACGCCAATTAGCGCGCCAATAATCACTGCCCAAATGACACCGCCACTTAGGACTTCATTAATACCTAAACTAATCAGTTCCATACATCATCTCTACAAGTAACTGTTCATAAACCAAAGGACACCGTCACTAAACAGCGCTTCATAAAGCACAACATCTGGAAACCAAATATTGACCCCAACTCGGAAAATCAACACGATCATGGACACAGCAGCAACGGCACATGCGACCCAAAACCATGACAGCAAACGACTTAACCAGAGTAGTGCTAAGACAAACAACAGCGTGGCCGGGGCAAAACCAATCCAGCCTAAGGCGTAGATGTAAGCAATGAACAACCCACCAGTGATCACCACCACCTGATAGTAAGGTAGATTTTCAATCAGTCCTTGAATAAGGCTAGGTTCGCCTTTTACTGGTTTTAACAAAGTTAGAAGCTTAATAAAGGAGAAAAAGGCCAGAATACTTAAGCCAACTAGCGGTGCGACATAAGGTTGCGTATACCAACCTCGAGCACGTTTTAGTGTCGTGGTATGCTCCGGAAAGCTAACAATCAGGTAACAAGTGATGACTAAAGTCACGATGAAAAACAGTTTAGATTTACGATAAGCTTGATCCATATTATGCCCCAACCTTGACTTGCTTGATGGTATTTGAAATCGGGACAATCAATACGGGGGTTGAAGCACTATGAATAACTTTCTGTGCAGTGGAGCCTAAAAATAACCGGGACAAAGCATTCACTCTTCGATCGCCCATCACGATCATTTGCGCCTCAATTTCTTCGGCCACCTCGACAATCTTTTTCGCGGGTTCGCCAAAGGTTACGATGACCTCTATCTGCTCCGCATCGAATTCAGATTGTTCTAACTCTTCCGCAACAAAGTTATGGATGCGCTGTTTCATGTAGGCACGTATTTCGGTTTTCAGCGATTCTAGATGCTTATCGTGTGCTTTTTTTACTCGAAAGCCGCCCAGTGTTTCATCTTGACCACGGTGAAACTGTTCAGATACATGTAGAAAATAAATTCGTCCTTTGCTTTGGATTGCTTGCTCAATCGCAGCGTGCAATACCACTCGGCTTCCATTTTCCAAATCGGAAGCATAAAGAATATGTTTCATGACTTACCCCATAAAAAAGGCGCAGCTTCACAATGAAGCTGCGCCTTATCTTTATGATTTACTTAGCTCGGTTAACCACTTTTCTAACCGTATACTCAAGTAATCCTTCTTTACCAAATTCAACGCCTAAGCCAGAGTCTTTATTGCCACCAAATGGGATATGCGGCAGGACTTCCGCATGGTTGTTTACCCATACCGTTCCAGAGTCCAATTGCGAAACCACCCAATCCAACTCTTCGCATGGTTCGCCCCAAACCGACCCACCTAATGCAAACTCTTTATGAATCGCATGGGACATGACCTCTTTGACATCATCAAACGGAATGATCGGTAACACTGGACCAAATTGCTCTTCGCACACTACAGAGATCTGATGTTGAGGATTTTTAACCAGTGTCGGCGCAATAAAGTAGCCATTTAACCCTTCTGGTAGCGTCGGCTCAATCACCTCAGCACCAGATGCCTTGGCTTCGTCAATCATGGCTTTCACACTGTTGAACTGCTTCTCATTTTGTACAGGGCCAAAGGTCACACCCGCGTCCATGCCATTACCGACCACTTGTGCCGCTGCGATGTCTGCCAAGGCCTTGGCAAGCTCGTCGTACTTAGAACGATGCACATACAAACGTTTCAAACAGGCACAAGTTTGTCCCATGTTGATGAAAGACGTCATGTAGATCTTTTCGGCAATCTTTTTGATATCGGCGTTTTGCAACACAATACCGGCATCATTGCCACCCAGTTCAAGCGTGACTTTTTTAAGGTCCCCTGCTGCAATTTTCGCTAAATGCTTACCAACAGGTGTGGATCCCGTAAACACAAGTTTCTTGACATCAGGGTGCTGCACCAATGGCTCACCAATCGCTCGACCGCCACCTACAACCACCTGAACTAAGTTTGGGATCGTATGCTTGTTAATGATTTCGGCCAATTTGATGGTATTGATAGGCGTTGTTGAAGCCGGTTTTACCACCACACTACAGCCCGCTTTTAACGCAGGCATGATGTGCCATACTGCAATCATAAGTGGCCAGTTCCATGGCGTAATAGAAGCCACAACCCCGACCGGTAAACGTTGAATTTCAACATAACGCTCAGCACTGTCTTCAATCACTTCTGTTTCAAGTGACAAACTAGCGTTGTATCGAGTCCAACCTGCTGCGCCACCCACTTCAATTTGAGCGATCGCAAGCGGTTTACCTTGTTCTGAAACAACGATTTCCGCCAATTCCGCTGCACAAGCCTCAATCTCATCGGCAATGTTTAGCATGGCTTGGGTACGCTCTTCATCGGATTTGGAGCGCCAAATCTCAAAGGCTTCTTTCGCTGTTTCAACAATGCTGTTTAGCTCAGCCTCCGTTGTTTCCGGGATACTCTTATAAACAGCTTTCGTGGCAGGGTTGATTACATTAATCGTCATGTAGTACACACCATATTATTGTTATGTGGATTTCAAACCGGCTGGAATGACGGGCTATTTATTAGCATCCGCCAGTTTTTTCGCATTTTCGTAATCCAGCTCGATTACTTTCTCTGCATCATCCATATTCGTCCAATACACCCCTGCACCCGTCGTCTCTTGCAGTTTAACGACATCAGGTGATTGCAAGGCGGCTTGAGCAATGGAAGCAATTTTTTCTTTCACTTCTTTTGGCGTACCCTTCTTAACAAACAGACCGTTCCAGAGTGTTTGAGGAATACCCGTCTGCTCGTTTAGCGTTGGCACATCAGGAGCAGTTAATAAGCGATTGAAGGTATAGGAAGTGAGAAGCTTCACTTCGCCAGAATCTAAACAGGGAAGAATTTGTTGTGTGGTTGTATTGGTAATATCCGCATCACCATTCGCTAGTGTTGCGCAGTTCAGCTCATTAAAAGCAGAATCCGATGCGATGTTGATGCCCAACTGTTCAGCCGCTTTGAAAGTTAAGGCTGTGGGTAGGGCTTGGTAACCAAAGTGGCCAAGGGAAATATCATGGGTTTTAGAGTATTCAGCTAGTTCAGCCAGCGTGTTGTAAGGCGCATCGGCTTTGGTTGCCAGTACGAATGGGTAATCAAGAAAGATACCCACTGGCTCAAAATCATCTCTCGAGTAAGGTGCATTGCCGCCTACCACTTGAGAGGTCACAAGGTCCACCACGAAAGAACCGATCACACTGCCATCAGGACGTGACTGAGCGACCGCAGTCGCGCCTAGTACACCGCCACCGCCAGGCTTGTTCACTACACTCGCTGGTACACCTGTTTCTTTAGACATCTCTTCAGCAATTTTACGAGTAAGTACGTCTTCTAGGTCACCTGGAGGCCAAGGCACAATAAAGCGAACTGGGCGATTTGGATATTCGGCCGCGATGGCCGCCGTGGATACAGCACCGATTAGCATGGAGCAGGCAATCGGAGCCAAGATAAGTTTTGCGCTTTTTTTCATTTTTATGCTTCCTTTTGTTTGCGTTACTTAAAAATTACACTTGCGCGCTAGCATCCTCTATGTCCCTTTGGGGACATTTTTGAAAGCGCAGCAGCTAGCGCCCGAAAATTGCTTTCCGGGCCGCTTCGACTAGTTCTGTTGAATCATGAAATGATTAAAGAATTCTGCCAGTTCAAGATGGGCTGTTATTGGTAAGATCGCGGCAATGTGTTGATCAGGACGAACGACTACCACACACCCATCCGTTCGATTGACGCCTCGAAGGTCATAAACATCATTGCCAGGTTGGGATTGATACACTTTCTCGTAGTCACGTAGGCCGTATTTACCTTTGCCAGGCCAAAGGTAAGGATGAAGCTCGTGAATTGACAAATCTTGTTGTTGGAAAACCGTATAAGTATCAATGACGGAATCAATGTCGGCATCTTTTGGCGTGAATTTGATAACTGGAGAGGAGATGTCATGGGCCAAAAAATCAATCAGCTTATAGATTTCAGAAGACGTATCAATTGGGCTCTGCTCACCGCCAAAGATAAACAGACGCCAGCGACCATCCGCTTTAACTAAATGCCCTAGATGCTCAATACGTCCATCTGCGGTACGTTGCGCTTCGACAGAATGGAAGCGTTGTCCGATTTTGAACCCCGAAGCCAACTCTTGATGCTGCTGTCCAGTACAAATGTAAGAAGGAAAATACTCAATCGCAGTGCCTGAGACAAAGCCACTTTGACGCTTCATGAAAGCTTCAATTTTAGCTGTGTCGACTTTAGCTTGTTTGGAATCATCACCCGCATCAGGACGCGTCGCCACCAGTTTAGACAACTCACGATCGGCATCAATAAGTTGTTGTGCCACCTTGCGGCGCTCGGTCTCATAGGTATGCAAAAGCTTCGGATCACTTTTTCTCTGAAGCACAGACGCCAGCTTCCAACCAAGATTAAAGGTATCTGGCAAAGAGGTATTCAGCCCCCAGCCCCCTTTCGGACTGTGAGTATGGCACGCATCACCCGCAACAAAGCCTCGTGGAATGATGTCTTCAGAGCTGCCAACAGGTCGATTATCAAAACGTTCAGCAATTCGCTGACCTACTTCGTAGATCGACCACCAAGCAACTTCTTTCACATCCAATGTATACGGATGAAAAATTTTCTGCGCTTTGGCAATCAAATCTTTCTCTGTCATCTTTACATCGCTGGCACGCTTATCTTTGTCCAATAGATCCAACTCAACGTAGAAGCGACATAGATAGCCACCCTCACGAGGTATGGTCATGACGGCTCCGTGGTCTTTGGACTGAATAAAGCTCTTTACACGGATATCAGGGAAGTCCGTATTAAGCAGGATATCCATAACACCCCATGCTTTGTTAGCGGAATCACCTTGCAACTCAATTCCCATGCTTTTACGTACCCGACTGCGGCCACCATCACAGCCAACCACATAGCGTGCCTTCACAGTTTCCGTCTTGCCATTTCCAGCGGCATCCGTCCGTTTGAACACTGCGGTAATCGGATACGCCTGAAGATCTTGAGTCAGCGCGTCGTCAATTGATAAGTCAATCAACTCGCGACTGTAGTGAGGCTCAAGCTGCGTAATGGAATTGCGCATACCATCGATAAGTAGCTCATGTAGACGAGCTTGGTTGACAATACCGTGGGTAAACTCAGACAGCCCCGCTCGGGCATCTGCAATTTTCTCAGTACGCTTAATGTTTTGAGGATTTTGTGCATCCGGCTCCCAGAAAGTATTCTGCTTCAATTGATAGGTCTCTTTTACGACCATCTCACTGCTATTGAAGGCTTCCATGATTTCTATTGTGCGGCACGAAATACCGTCTGCACGGCCGAAAAGCAGTGGACCTGGCGCCATATCTACGATGCAGGTTTTGATATCTTCGAACTCTGCCATTTGACGCGCCATCGTCAGTCCCGCAGGTCCGGTACCGACAATTAAAACATCCACATTCGTCGGTAAATCCGCTACAGGTGGGTTTGGATATGGCTTACGAGCTTTATCAGGTACTTGATAGTTTCCCGGCTTAAACCCGTTCAAATGATATTGCATTACATGTTCCTCTTTTCAAATTGGGACTGAATCCCTATATAAAAATTAATTAACATGTTAAATTAATGACTGTCAATGAATATCAACTAACGGTTAACGAGATACTTAATTTTCTAGAAAAGTCCTAGTGATTAGCTCGAATTGGCCATTTATCTCAATTGGAGCATTTCTAATAATGTGCTCAATCTGAATGAATAAAAATAAGAGGTTGTGTCATGAAGCGTCCTAATCCATTACTTGAAGATCTTAAGTCTGTCCTTCCTGAGATTGCCAAAAACGCATCTCACGCGGAAGATTTAAGAAAAGTCCCAACAGAAAATATCGAACTATTGAAAAAGATCGGTTTGCACAAAGCTTTTTTACCTAAAGCCTACGGCGGCTATGAAATTTCGCTACCAGAGTTCTGTGACTGCATCGCTGCACTGGCCGGCGCTTGTTGCAGCACCGCTTGGGCCTTTAGTTTGCTTTGTACTCACAACCATCAAATGGCGATGTTTTCAAAAGAGCTTCAAGAGGATGTATGGGGAAACAATCCTGATGCGACCGCTAGCAGTAGCATTGCCCCGTTTGGTAAATACGAAGAAGCGGAAGGCGGTATCAAGTTCACCGGCAATATGATGTGGAGCAGTGGCTGTGATCACGCTGAATGGGCCATTGTCGGCTTCCTACGTGACAACAGTGAAGGTGCTAAAGACTACTGCTTCGCCGTGATTCCTCGCTCTGACTACAGCATCCAAGATGATTGGCACTCGTTGGCTATGAAAGGCTCAGGTACCAAGACTCTGGTAATCGAAGACGCCTTTGTCCCTGAACATCGTATTCAAAAAGCAAAAGATATGATGGAAGGGAAATCTGCTGGTTTTGGCCTATACCCTGACAGCAAAGTTTTCTACGCGCCTTACCGCCCTTACTTTGCTTCTGGCTTTGCATCCATGGCATTAGGTGTGGCTGAGCGCATGCTTGAAGTGTTTAAAGACGTTACCTCTAAACGTGTACGTGCTTACACAGGCGCTAAAGTCAATGCCGCAACCCCTGCCCTGATGCGTTTAGCGGAGTCAACTCATCAGGTCAATGCTGCCCGCGCTTTCATGGAAAAAACATGGGACGAGCACCGTGAGTTCGCTGAAGCGCACCGTTACCCGAATCGTGAAGAGCTGGCTTACTGGCGCACCAATCAAGCTTATGCCGTAAAAATGTGTATTGAAGCCGTCGACCGTTTGTTCAACGCGATCGGTGCAACACAATGGATGCTGGATAAAGAAGCACAGCGCTTATTCCGTGATTGCCATATGTGTGGCGCTCATGCTTACACCGACTACGATGTCTGCGCCCAGATCCTAGGCCGAGAAATCATGGGGCTTGAGCCTGATCCATCACTGCTTTAAGCGCTATGGCTACGAGGGCCTTCATTGATCGCTCTCGTTCTCTTCTAAAAATTAAAAGAGCACTCAGATTATGAACTTCGATCCAAAAGAATTCCGCCGTTGTCTTGGCAACTTCGCCACTGGCGTGACCGTTATCACCGCTCAATCTGAAGACGGTACCAAAGTCGGCGTCACTGCCAACAGTTTTAACTCAGTCTCCCTTGATCCACCATTGGTGCTATGGAGCATTATCAAAGAGTCTGGCAGTTACCCCGTGTTTGAAAAAGCGAGCCACTTTGCCGTCAATATTCTGGCCGCTGATCAAATTGATGTTTCAAATCATTTCGCCCGTCGAACCGAAGATAAATTCGCTGAAGCGGAGTTTACTTTGGGAGCAGGTAGTGCCCCCTTGCTGGCCAATACGGCGGCCAATTTTCAGTGCGAAAACTACCAAATCGTAGACGGTGGCGACCACTGGATTATGATCGGTAAAGTGGTGGCTTTTGAAAATCATAGCCGCAGTCCATTATTGTATGTTCAAGGTAACTATGCTGGTGCGATTCCATTTACAGGGACACAGTCTAGTGACCCTGTCGCGTCACCTTCTACTTTGGAACGCCTGCATAACAGTGCCATTTATCTGATGAATAAGGTGCTGCAAAAAATTCAAGAGAACTATCTACCTAAACAATCTGCGGCAGGCTTAAGCACCAGCGAAGCGCGTTTGCTACTGGTACTGAGTGACACATCAAACACCACTCTTGAAGACTTAAAACACCTAGTCACCATTCCTGAGGAAGATGTGGCGGCGGGGGTTGAAAGCTTACAGCAATTTGGCTTTATTAATGCTGATTTTTCTTTAACGCCAAAAGGCCAAGAGATGGCCGATAGGCTCTGGGATATTTCACAAAAGCAAACCGACCAAGTGTTTGAAGAGTTCACGGATGAAGAATATGAAGTCTTTAAGCAGCAACTTCAGATGCTGCTTAGACAGCTTTGCTGATGTAAACATCCACTTTTTGAGTTAATACATTCAAAGGCCAAGGGGAATTTTCCTCTTGGCCTTTCGTGCTTTCAGATTAAAAGAGATAAACCGTGAATAAGACCCTTAGCACGCTCATCTTAATGTCGATGGCCAGCCCGCTGGCACTGAACATGATCATTCCCCTGCTGCCCAATTTGGCGCAGCACTTTCAAGTCAGTCATAGCTTAATACAGATGAGCGTATCGCTTTATTTGATTGCACTCGCTGTGGGACAACTGTCGGTAGGCGTTATGATCAATGCTCTAGGTCAATCTAAAACCATTCTGATTGGACTGTCCCTTTTCTTGATTGGAGGAATGTTGATTTGGCAGGATTTAAATATATACATTCTGCTGGTTAGTCGAGTTCTACAAGGTTTAGGAGGTGCGATTTTAATCTCTAATGCCCGTTCATTATTGGTGCTGACGTTTGGTAAAGAGCAAAGCTCACATATGATGGGCTATATTGTCATGGCAATCGCTCTAGCACAAAGTATTGCCCCCCTCCTAGGAAGTTACCTCAGCACCTATTTTGGATGGCCGAGCATTGGGCTCCTATCCGCGGTTCAGGCTTTTATCCTCATCCTAGCGTTCAAGAAAGTAATACAAGGCCATATTAAACCAACAACTCGACTTGGCTTAACAGAGACCCTCATTCAGTACCGTGAATTACTGCAAAACACGCAATTTCGGACGTATACCGGTGCCAATACGCTCATCGCCTGCTGCTTTTATATTTTCGTTGCCAGCGCCCCTTATTTAATTCCCGATACATCACATAGCCCTGAGTTATTTGGTTATTGGTTTATTTGTATTTCTGCCAGTTTTCTAGTGGGCGGCTTTTGCAGCACTCGGTTAAATAAAATCTGGAGTGTTAATAAGACCATTAATGCTGGCAATGTAATGTGTGTAATGGGCGCTATTTTGCTTTTACTCACCCAGCTCATTTTCCCTGCATCCTATGCGATGCTGTTTCTCCCCATGTCTTTAGTCACCTTTGGACGAGGCATCAGCCAGCCATCCTACCAATCTGCAGGCGTGGGCGCACTGGCGAATCAGACCACAACCGCAGCAGGCTTGATGGGCTTTTTACAGCTTTCTATGGGCGCGCTGATTTCTCAACTTGCCCCATGGCTCATTACGTTTCATAGCAGCTTATTCGCAGCCTGTATACTGGCTTTCTGTGCCGCGGCCGCCATCTGGCACTTCTGCGTTTACAAAACGCTTTAGCCAACCGCATAACTATGAATACCAACCACTTACCTTTAAACTATTACGATACTTTTTAATTAAGCCCAATTAACGCATGAAGAAACTTGAAGACTCTTTAACCCTACAGCTACTCCGAGCCCGTGAGTCAGCGATGACTTTTTTTAGACCGGTACTACAGCAAGCAGGCTTTACTGAACAACAATGGCGGGTTTTACGTGTACTAAATGACCATAAAGAGTTGGAAGCGAAACAGCTAGCTCATCTTTGCTGTATTTTGAGCCCTAGTCTGACTCGCATTATCAAAAGTTTTGTAGAAGATGGCATGATCATTCGCATTCGCTCCCACGAGGATCAACGCATCACTTTGCTCTCTTTATCTGACAAAGCCAAAAAACTTGTTTCAGAATTTCGCCCAGATGTGGACGCGGGATATAAACAGCTGATCGATCAATTAGGTGAGAAAAAATTAAAAGAGTTAAGCTCATTATTAGACGAAGTCATAAAACTTTCTCCTCCAAATAAATAAAAAAGCGCAACCAAAAGGTTGCGCAAAAAAGGGCAGAACTCATAATTAATTCAATCATTAAGTGATGATCGAGAATCATCACTTATCAGTCTAACGGTATGATTGAACACTCTAAATAGCTCTTTGGGGACATTTTACGTCTAGTTAAAATCGATCAAATTTATAAGGAGTAGGATCGATAATAGGCTTCACATCCATCACAATGTCCGCTGCTAATTGACCCGCTGCGGGCCCTGTGCCAAACCCATGTCCAGAGAAGCCGGTAGCGATTGTTAAGCCAGGAATACTGCGAATACGATCAATCACAGGATTAGAATCTGGTGTCACATCAATCACGCCAGCCCATGCCTCTTCGATGGTTGCTCGTTCAAACGCAGGCCACGCCTTACTTAAGTTATTCAATGCATCCTGATTGAGCCCATGGTTAACGGGTGGATTATTCACCCGAACTTTTTCCATAGGACTTACCGCTCCCGCTTGCCATTTACGTCCCAAAGCTAGATCTTTAAAGAACGTTGAACCAAATGATACTTTCAAAAAGCTACGCTGGTGTTTTAGCTGCTCTAAATATTTATGTCCTATTAATAGATGATCCAATGTCACGGGTGCATCGAGCTTACCGCGTTGAGTAATTATGTAACCGCCACCTTGATGCTTTCGAAATGAAAAATCTGGTCCACCAACCGCAATATCCGTTGGGCCGTCCATCGGCGCAGTACGCAATACAGAACACACTAACGGCAAAGTGGGTAATGAAATTCCGTGATTACCAAGGAATCGACGAGACCAAGCTCCGCCCGCAAGCAGTACTTGCTCACAGCGAATTTCGCCTTTTTCCGTTAACACGCCACTGATTTTACCTGCTGTCGTCACCAATGATCGTACCGCGCAGTGTTGTACAATCGTAGCCCCTTTTTGGATGGCCGCTTTAGCCATAGCGGGCACGGCAAGATGAGGCTCAGCTTTACCATCGGTTGGGGTATACAACCCACCTTTCCACTGCCCTACACCGCCAGGCACCAACTTATCAATTTCCTTTTGAGATAACATTTTCGAGCCTAAAGATAATGACTCAACAGACTTGAGCCACGACTCGTGCATTCCTAATAATTCATCCGTTTGAGAAAGGAACATAATGCCAGATTGCTTATAGCCTACATCGCTTCCAACCCGCTCTGCCATTTGCGACCAAAGCTGGTCCGCAGCTAAGGCTAGGGGGACATCCTCAGGATGACGGCTGGTTTTACGAATCCAACCTAAGTTCCTTGAGGATTGCTCGCCAGCAATATGGCCCTTCTCAAGTAAAACCACAGAAATATTTTTCTCTGCCAGCGCAAGAGCCGCTGAAACACCTGCGATACCACCACCAATTACTACAACCGATGCTGAGCTAGGTAGCTCGTCCTGCGTTGCCAAACGCTCAAGTGTAATCGTCATACCATTCCTCCATAAAGGTTGAACCAGCTTATCAATTCAACCTTTAGCCGTTAATTACTGGGCAATAGTGATGGTTTCCACGTCTGCTTCAGCGGCACCACGGTAAGCGGTCACTTCTAGCTCCACCTTGTAAACCGTTGAACCTAAAGGTGGACAGGTTACCGTGGTGGTTGGATCCACGCCGCGGAATTTAGTCCCAATGAAGGCCATCACTTTTTCAGTATCCGCAGGATCCTGAATGAACACGCGTGACACAACGACGTCTTTTAGGCTAGAGCCAACCGCCACTAGTGCGCGCTCAATGTTTTCAAAGACTTGTGCCGTTTGTTCAATCACGTCTTCAGGAATTTCTTTGGTATCAGGGTTACGGCCCGCTGTGTTAGATACGTAAATCCAGTTATCAACCGCAACAACACGAGAGTAGCTAGCGATTTCTTCAAATTTTGAGCCAGTTTTTACTTTAATAATTTTAGCCATGGGTATGCCTTTATCTGTTAAGAGTTAATTCAAATACAATGGGAAGTTAAGCAAGTGCTGGGGTATTCCAAAGGTTTAGCGGTACACCAATGCCTTTCTCAACTGCATTACGGTAAATCACAGTCGCCCAAGCGACGTCCTCAACTGGCATACCACCGACTGACATGATGATGATTTCCTCATCATTTTTACGTGCTGGCGTATCACCAGAGACAATCGCGCCTAGATCTTCCAGATCTGATTCAGCCATTAGCTTGGCATCAATCATGTCCATAAAGCGCATACCCACTAGAGGAATGTGATTGTGAGCAGGTTTTGGCACTTCTTCGTACCAAGCTTTGTATAGACCAATACTGTCCATGACTTTACGAACATTATCGCTGCTCATACCATCATCTAGGCTGCAGCTCGCTGGCATCGCTAAGAACGCTCCAGGTTTCACCCACTCGTGTTTCACCATCGGGTAAAGAGAAGGATCTCCGACCTCGCCTGAATTACAGAACGACACTAGGTCAGAGTCACGAACCACCGCTTCAATGGAATCAACCACTTGAATATTTTTTAACTGCGGGTAAGTCTCTTTCACCCAAGCCACAAAGTTATCTAGGTTTTTCTGGCCACGGCCTTTGATTTTGATGGTATCGATATTAGGACGCACAGCCATAAAAGAAGCGATGGTTGTCTTACCCATTACACCAGGCCCCAGTAGACCAATCACTTTGGCATCTTTGCGAGCTAAATGTCTTGCGCCCACACCAGGAATAGCACCAGTACGGTAGGCAGAAAGCAGGTTTGCCGACATCATCGCCAAGGGGGCACTGGTTTCGATGTCGTTCAAGATCATCATCAGAATAGAACGAGGTAAGCCACGCTCACGGTTAGCGATGTTTGAGCCATACCATTTAACGCCACAGGTCTGGAAGTCTCCACCAAGGTAAGCTGGCATAGCCATCAAGCGACGATCTGCCGTTGGTTTTGGCATGGTTGGAAATGGAGACTCCTCAGGAAAGGTAATCATTGCTCCATGAGAATCATTATTCGGCCCTGCCATTCGGTAGTCACCTTTATGCAGCAAAGCAAACATCTCTTCCATGGTATCCACACACTGCGCCATGTCCGTGACGCCAGCTTTGATCATGTCTTCTTCAGACAAGTAAATAAAATCAATCTTAGTATTCTCGGCCATGCCACACCTATACTTAACATGTTAATTTTTTTTAATTACATTTACTACAACTCATGGGAGTCGTACTATCATTTGAATACGTTAAAGAGTTTGGCATTAAAAATATTGAAGAAACGCGCCAAGTGCAGAAATAGCTGCACAGTTGAAAAGTAAGAAAACAAGAATTAAAAAGGCATCAGCAATGCGTACATTAGCAAAAGTATGTCAAGGAACGAGTGAGCAGCCGTGGTTTGTGCTCAATGCAATGAAGGGATTAACTCAATATAAGCCCCAATTAAAAGGCATTTCGCAAATTTATCGTTTTCAAGCGGGCGTCAGCTCGGATACGACGTTTGCGATTCCGGATGGCTGTATTGATATTATGTTTGATTGTACGGAAACCACGCCAAGCGCCAAAATCTGTGGCTCAACATTGCGAGCCCAAAATGCAAAGTTAAAATCTGGTCACGAATACCTTGGAGTACGCTTTACACCAGGTGCACTGCCAAGATACCTCAATATATCCGCGAAAGAATTGATCAGCCAACGGCTGAATTTATTTGATCTCGCCCATGATCGCGACCATCTTTTGGAAAAGCTCATTACCAACCAAAACTTTAACCACCAAGTTCAAATTATCCTGAAACACCTTGCACGAGAGGAATTTTCTAAACCCTCTCATAAAACCCAAGTTGCTTTGAATGCCATTAATGAATGCTCAGGCAACATTCAAATCAACGAATTGGAAACGATCACAGGCATAAGCAAACGAACCCTACAGCGTTTATTTAGAGAAGAACTAGGGATTTCACCCAAGGAATTTAGTCGGATCATTCGCTGCCAAAGCGCCGTGAACCAGATCAATCAACTGTCTGAAGTAACGTTTATCGAGCTTGCTCATAACCTCGGCTTTAGTGATCAACCCCATTTCATGCGTGAGTTTAAGAATCTCGTCAGCTCTACACCGTTCGCCTATCAACGTAAAATTCTAGAAAGCTCTTATGCTTCACGGATACAGCAAGTTAGCTAGACATGATAGAATATAGTTAACTTGTTAATCATATTCTATCTTTAGGAACAGAGATGTCCATCAGGCTATCAGTCGTTGACCAAACCCCCGTACACGGTTCCCATGATAAAAATGCAGCCCCTTCCCTTAGTGTAGAGCTTGCAAAATTATGCGATCAACTGGGTTATTACCGATATTGGGTTGCAGAGCACCACAACAGTATTCACTTTGCTAATCCTTGCCCAGAGATATTAGTCTCTCATCTTGCGAGTGTGACCGAGCGTATGCGTGTCGGCAGTGGCGGCGTGATGCTCTCTCATTACAGTCCATTGAAGGTTGCGGAATGTTTCTCGATGATGGCGACCTTGTTCCCAGACCGAATTGATTTAGGCATCGGTCGTGCCCCAGGTGGATCTGCGCTGACCTCGCAAGCGCTAGCCTACCCAAATGTACCGAACGCTGGCGATTATTATTCAGATAAAGCACAACAATTAAAAGGATTCATACATCAAACGCTACCAAAAGAGCACCCCTTTCATAGCATTAAAGTAATGTCTGATCATACCCCTCAGCCGCAATTATGGATGCTTGGCTCTAGTGGCGGAAGTGCTGAGTTAGCAGGTCAGTTAGGTTACAACCTTGCCTTAGCTCGTTTTATTGACCCCGATAACTGTCATCCTGCGATTTTTACTGGCTATCGAACAGCATTTGAAAAAGCAAATCACGGGTATTCAAGCCATACCATGTTGGCGATTGCGTGCATTTGTGCCGAGACAGAAGAGGAAGCCAAGCTACGTGCTGGCACAGCGGTGTACCGTAAGTTAGCAGCGCAAATGGGGCAGAGAGCTGACTTTCTAACGCCTGCTGAGGTTCAAGACCGCTACCGCCATCTACCTGTGTCATTGCAAAGTGCTTATGATCATATTCTCGCGGGGTATACCGTAGGCACCCCAGAACAATGCTGGGATGAGATCCACCGCTTATCAACTGAATTTGGTTGCCAGGAAATAGCAATGGTAACCGTTACTTACAGCCAAGCAGATCGTCTTGATAGCTATCGCTTAATTGGACAACTGCTTTAGAGCCCTCCTAGAACTCAGAACGTAAAAGACGCCCCTTCAGGCGCCTTCTACGCATAGGTTATTGGCTTTGAATACACTTAAATAGATATTGTTGTACCGCTTCTAAGCGTGATTCGACAGCGTTAATTGCGCGATTCATCCGCATATCAAGCTGTATCATGGCATCTATCTCATGAGCATCAAGTGTTTCAGCGTTTAATGACAGCTCATTAAGCTCTTCTAGATCTTTATTAATCGCTACAAAGTGGCTCTGGTTGCGATAGTTGAATTCGTTGTCTGAGCCTCGATGATACCAATCGTAGAACTTTGTTTGACTTAGACCTTCAGGCTAAGCGTTTTTATCATTTTCAGCTAACGCTATTAGCACTTTAGAACGCCATGCGTGCAATTCTAAAATTGAGGCTGCTGCGTGGGCATAGGCCATCGACTGGTATCCAGAGAGCATTAATTTATCAATACTAATTGAAGAAATTTCAAACGATTGCTCTAGTACTCTACTCGCTTCACGCAGTACAGTAGCGTCGCTACTAAGAGCCCCTATTTGGTTTAATACGGCCTGTGTACGCTCATCAATACGTTGCACTAGACTTGAAATATGATCGCTGGATTCTTTAGCTTTGGTGGCCAATGTTCGGACTTCGTCGGCAACCACCGCAAAGCCTCGGCCTTGCTCCCCTGCTCTTGCCGCTTCAATAGCTGCATTCAAAGCCAACAGGTTTGTTTGCTCGGAAATGCTTTGAATCGTATCTGTAAAGCTTTTAATTTCTGAAGAAATATCCTTAAGGGCCTTAACATTTTCGAGACTACTGTGACTTCGTTCAGAAATACCAGACATGCTGTGGGTCAGCTTTGCAATGTCCTGTTTGTTACTCTGAATATTGGTATTCGTACCTTCAGAAGCCGTCATGGGTTCAAACAATTGCTCTGATATATCATCTGCAAATTTCAAGGCACGAACAAACACCTCATGCTGGTTTTGTAACAGTTGAGTGTCTATTCTAGGTTCTGGCTTTTCTTGTTTGAGAGCAGAAGCTTGCTGCAGACTTTCGGTCAGCACAATCACTTTCTGTTCAAGTGATTGCTTCTCTTGTCGAGCCTGGTTCAGCTCTTGTTCTAAAGCTCTGATGCGTCTTTGACCAAACAAATTACTTCTCCTTAGGCTATTTCAATCGTAAGCAACATCAGCACTAGAAGTGCTGACATGGGTGTTCGTCCAGTCATTGAATTACTCAAAGCCAGACTCAAATAATCCGCGCTTTATATAAAATTACACCCAGTAACGTTTCGAACAATCTGTTCTATTCACCTCTCCTCACTGTGGAGACACAACTACTAACTCAGACATTCATATTAAAAAATAACGAAGATGAGCGGAGTCGATTACGATCACACAGGCTACGTGTGCCGTCCATCACCGTTTGTAGACAAACGGGAAGACAGCATGAGGCCCTTTCGATCGTAACAGTGTCATAATGAGTTTGTATTGAAGTTTTGCGCCATTAATTCGCATTAGAAATGGCCATTCAGACGAAATTGTATGGATACTTTGGAAAAGAAAGCTTGTTGGTAAAATAAGGTTGTCGAAGAGAGTTTGTTGATTTATAGCTCGATAGTACGAACCGCTAAATCACACGAGGAATGTTTTTGAAAAGACGTTACTAAAAGTGGAATTCGTAAAATATGACACAAATCGGTCAAACCGAAGTCACATGGGAAATTAATAAAAGTTGTGGTCAACCGAGGCTATAAATGCCATGTACAGATTGAAAAAATAAACTATTAAAAATCAGAAGCTTTAAGAGAATTGCTGAGCAAGAAGAATTGATGGTGGGTGTGGAGAGGTTCGAACTCCCGACATTCGCCTTGTAAGGGCGACGCTCTCCCAACTGAGCTACACACCCATCGTAATGATGGTAACACTGCCAACTCACTTCTCATTGAAAGTAAGTGGCGGAATGGACGGGACTCGAACCCGCGACCCCCTGCGTGACAGGCAGGTATTCTAACCAACTGAACTACCACTCCGTTGTCATAAGCTGTTTAGCCACTGTCTTATAAGTGGTGGGTGTGGAGAGGTTCGAACTCCCGACATTCGCCTTGTAAGGGCTAAAAATCAAAAGAACTTTAACTTGCCTCAACCAACCTTGAAGAGCATTTTAACTTAATATCATATTAAATCAATAACTTAGAAAATAAATTATTGGTTTATTTCAGAGCCCTAAGAAAAAACGTTCAAGCTTTGTGGCCAATTTTATAAAAAAAGTGGTCACAGCACTACTTGATCATCTCAACAGGAAGAGTACTCACTGATGAGCTTCGCTCGACAACGGGCGCAGATGATACAACATTGAATTTTTATGTCTAGCTTTGGATAACATTTTTTTAAAAAAACTCATGCGTTTTTAATAGAAGCGAAATGAAAAATGAAATTAAGCTACTAAATTGTTCAAAATCCAAACATGCAACAAAGCTTTAGCTAGTTTTACCCAACAACTACACTCATAGCTTTTAAGCTTTCAGCTTTGATCCGATAGGCCACTGTCAGATTGGAACCTCGCAACTAGGGCACTTAATATTTATTGGTTGCATTGGCATCGTGGAGTGATAAGTCCAGTGTTCGCCGTTCTTTATTAGTCTGTGATTACACTGGTAGCAATGATTGTAGACAGTGAAAAGATCGCACTCGGTACATTGATACCACACCTTGCTCTGGTTTCTGTGAGTATGCTCAACCTTACGTAATGCTGTAGAGCCACACCCTATGCAGAAATTGTGATTTGCTACATCGTCATCAGAGCCACTATTATCAATTTCATATTGCAAGAACATTCCCAACATTCTCTGCATTTCATCGCCATGCTGGTGAGAAATAAGGGGATTCAAACAGATTGCACCAAATTGATGAGGTTGTTCACGCTGGTCCCATTCAAAAAGCTTCAACTCTCCAAGATGAGATACCTTCCCCCACTCTTGAGGTGATACTGGCCCATTAGCCTCTATCACTGCTTGAGCTGTTGGGTGAAGAATGAATACTGCATTTTTACCACCCTCTGAATAGTCCTTGCGTAACGCAAGGCCTTTAACAACCCCGCTTAGTCCACCTTGCTGGCGCATAAACCCATCGGAATAAAACTTTGCATCAAGCACTACCTTTTTTTGAGCTTGACTGCCGTCTTTTGCTTCAAAGGTCATATCTAAAACAAAGTCAGGAAGTTTGCCATTCTCTAGGCGTGGCTCATAAAACAAATCCACCTGTCGTTTTGCCTGCAAGTTAGTAAACTGGATTGAGGTGTTATCTGATTTGTTTTCTAAAATTTTTAATAGTTTACGTTTCCAACCATCCTCGGGGGTGAATCTGAACTGATGTTGCAGTGTCTTGATTAGTTGTAACAAACACCATCGCTCGTATAACAAGGGGATATTGACCAACCCAATTCTGTCAATTGCTTCCAGCGACATAAGTATGTCTTCATCTGTTAAGCCAATCTGCTCTTTGAGTTTCTTAAAACCTGCATGAACGCCTTGATAATTTGGGTTCTGAACAAATGTCATTGAGTTGGGAAATGTACGTTTGGGCTTTATCCCTAACGTAATTAGCTGCTTGGTGAGCTCCTTGAGCTGTTTTTCTTTAGGTTCAAGATGTTTACGAACATAAGATACATTCTGTTGTTGCTCGTTAAAGAACTTCTTACGATTTTCTATGGATTCTCGTTCCTTATCCTGCTCTTCTAACTCTTGGTTGGTCAGTTGTTTTTTCCAATCACTCTTACTCAATGCTACTGCCATTTCCTCCATATCACGAAACTTTTCACGTTTACGTTTAAGCCATAGGGGTTCACCAATAATCTCTATGGAGGAAAGGTGTTCGATAGAAAGAACAGCACCTTGACCACCACCAACAGGGCGGCTGCTCATGTCAGCAGTCAGCTTGTAGTCGGTGTAAGCTTGAAAAAGAGCCTTATATCGGCCATCAAGTTCAATGGAAGAATATTTAAAGCCAGGAAGAGGCTTCCATTCTTGCGCCTCTTCGAATTTACACAAACAAAAATGTGATCCATATTGACTTTGCTTTTGAATTCTCAGATACCCAGTAACACCGTGAGATGATGCACCAGAATTAATCTCCAGTAGCTCTCGCTCCAGTTCTACATTAATATGATTAAGATCTTGCTCTAATTTGGCTTTCTTGTAGTCCTTAACAACCAAGTCACGATTAACCGTCTTATAATCTTTCAAACTGGCTAGACGCTCATCGAGTTTGCTGAGGTTATTTGCCAATCGTTCGGTTTTGCTTTGTGACACCCTACAAAGCTGTGACACAATCCGATGCGTACTAAGTAATGCATAAAGTAGATAGCTATTTTCCGCCACATTGAAATTAGGCTTGGTACTTCGGCTTGTCAGCTGTTTGGTACTACCTTTAGTAGCAATTTCCATAAAGGTACGAGGTACTGGCTTTACAGCCATACGAGGTTTGAGAACTTGGGTCTCACGCAATTCAGACTTCGGTTTCTTTAGAACATTTCGACCATAACTCCATATAGAACCGACTAAGCTAAGTGTAGATTCATCCACACTACCTATCATCCCCTGCTTAGCCTCAGCCTGAATATAACTGCTCTCGTCTAAGACTAACTCCCACATATCTGACTTGAAATCGATCAGATATTTGTCGAGTTGTTCTTTCGAGGAGTCAGTTAGTGTAATGTGCAAATCTAGTCGCTGCTTTCCTATCTGAAAAGAAATAATCCCAGCGGTACGATGCGTATTTGTCACCCAAGCTTTGCTCTTAGGGTTCCACTCTCCAGGCTCGATCCACCACTGCTTGCCTGTTTCAGGGTGAACCACTTTTTTCAATGGAATAATCGTGCCGTCAGATGCAAGAATAACTGGAGGGCTTGTACTTCCGCGATCATTATACGTAATCGCCAATTGAGAAAAGCGAAGTTCATCTACTTTTGGATAAATCGTCGTACATGCTACGTACCCACCAGACGACTCTTCTTCAAGTGGCAACGCATATTGGGACTCTATTAACTCAAGCAATGTCGATTTATCATGCCAGCGAGTCTCAATGTACCTTACTTCAAAACCAGCAGTGCTCATGATTATGACCAGTAATTCACAACATCTTCGTTAGCTTTAGCAGAGACTACTATCTCTTTGATAGCTTCAAGTACAGAAAACTCATCAGCCACAGCCAAACCTAATAACTGTTCCTCTATTTGTGTGAAGAACACACGCTCGATATGAGTAAGCTTGTCTGCATTGCCAATGGGCTTTGAGCCATCAAAGGTGAACTTAGGCAATACCTTATGTAGTAAAAAGTTGTTTAGGATAAGCGAATCATCCTGATTAACATCTTTAAACAGAGCTCGGTAGTTAAGGCCTTGCCTGATGGTACGCATGCCAAACTCCACCCCTAGCGGATGAAAATGCTCCTTATTTAACGCTGTAAACAAGCGACAGAACTCATCAGCTGGCGAAAAAACAGGATAAGGTTCACGTACCCCCAACTCATCAACGGTTAAACGAACTAACTTTGTAACATCACCTAGACCATAACTTTCGATTTCTTGCTCAATCGCATGCCAATCGGTCAGCAAAGGGCTTTTAAACTTCATGATATGGGCACGGTCTAGAATCTTTGGTGACAGGTAATGTGTCGTTTCATCAATATTAATCGCCCCGATAATTCTTATATTGTTTGGGATAGTAATTGTGGATGGGATACCAATAACGCCAGCTAGCATTCGTCTAACATCACCGTGATACTTAATCAACGAGTCTTTGTCACTGAAGCCAAATGCTCGCTTCATCTCAGTGTTTACGTCTTCATCCTGCATCAGTGCAACAAAATCAACGACACCATTCTTGTTGTATTTATCTTTGGCGCCACTGATGATAGAAACGACACCACGCAGCTCTGATAACACATGTGCCGCCTCATCATCTGAATACAATTGAATTTCAGGCTGCTGCTTACGCTCTTCTAACTTAGATAGAAAATCGGCAAAGTAGTACTCTACGCGAGCAAGGTTCATCTCATCTAGGCAAATGAAATAAGGTATTTCAGGGTTTTGGTTTGCCTCTAGTAATGCTTCCAGGAAAGGAGTAGCAAGGTACTTTTTCTCTAAAGGATTGTAATAACCTAAAAGATCCTCAGAACTAGTCCAGTTCGGTTTAACAGGGATAATTTTAGCTACCCCGCCTACGGCTTCAGCAAAAGACTGCACTAGGCTCGTCTTACCTGAACCAGAGTCACCAGCAAGAATGACCAAGTCATTTGTTCGAATGAGGGTTAAGTAGTTCTCGATAATATGGCGAGAGTAATACTGCCCTTGCTCTCTTAGGTATGCCTGTAAGTATGATGTAAGTTGCGAATAGTCAGATTCAAAGTCATCGACAAAGCTCAAACCACCAACAACATTTTCACCAACTTGCTTCTCACCCGACAATTCAGCATAAACATCTTCGTCGATAAACTCAAAATCTTTTAGAAAGCCCGCTTTTTCTTCAACGTATTGTTTTAGTCGTTCTATTTTCTTGCTCATTTCACCTTCGATCTGCTGTTGTTTTTCTATGATTGCGTTAAGTGCTGACTGTTCTAGCTCTATATTGTTTTTAACTATTTTTTGCTTAGCCTCAAATTCTGAAAGTCTGCCCTGCAACGCTTCTCTTTCGGTTTTCAAGGTGGTGAGTTCACTGTCTATATCTTCCGTCTGGTCAGTTAAACTCTGCCGTAGCTCTTCATATTCAGCTTCTATTTGTTCAATTTTATAGCGAGCTTTTTCTTCTGCTTCTCGCGTCTCATTTTCTAACGTTGTTAGAAAATGTCGATAAATATGATCTGATATGAAGGTTGATAGATCTGAGTGCATGACCTCGTCAGTGCTAAATTTTGGTAATTCAGTAAGTAACTCGACACTGTCAGGCTTAATAGAAAGTAAAAATGGGTTATCTTTATGCTGGCGTTGTTGATGCGATGCTAATGTAAGTTCACATCTTATAAACACTGAGTTTTTACCATTAAGGAGAGTTCGCGCATTGTTGGGAGATAAAAATACTCCTGATTGAAGTTCCCCACTGTTTGGAAGGGGGTACTCAATAGGTTCATTGGTTTGGAGCAATTTTGCTTGCTTGATACCCGACCAATTACCCTGTGCATTGACCTCTAGCCGCCCCCAAACTCGTATTCTTCTATCTTGGATACCCCAAGCTTCATATAAGCACTTATATAAAGCTTCATCATCGAGCCCCTCTGCATAGTTTTTATCGTAGTTAAGACTCATGTCTTCCATTTATTTTATATGTTCCTTATATGGCAGAACTGTAGAAATACTTCCAGCCTTCATTACAAATGCCCATGCGGTAAATCATAATGATTATATCAATTCTAGACAGTCATTGAAGATTTAAGGTCACCTCACCTAGTTACCAATTTTTCACATCTATTCATATAGTAACGTAGATATATGTTCGGAGCAGTTAAGCTTACTAATCTTGTTCTGGCACATACACCGCCAGCTCCTCCAAAGAGCACCCAAAATAAGCACACAGCTTATCTAGGTTATCAGTGACCGTGCTGTACCCTTTGTGGTTAATCATCTTTGACAAGGTCATGCGGTTAATCCCTGTTTCTTTGGCAACCTCACCAATCGTGATCCTTCTTCCCTCTTGAAATGACTTCTCAGAAATCATCTCGTTCAATCTAAATCTGATCATAAATAAGCTCTTTTGATTTTTTTTTGATCAAAAATATTGACAACTTACAGCCTCTGCCCTAAATTTACACATATTGATAATATTTATTATCAATTATTAGGATTTCTGATCATTAGATAGGATATATACATATGAGTACTTACCTTAGCACAGAACAGCTGTCAGAGAGAATCCATTACACGCCTCGCACCATTCGAAATGAGCTTTTGGATTCCTGTCTATTCGAAGGACGCCACTACATTCGTCCATTTAAACGTCGCAAGATTCTGTTCATCTGGGAAAACATTGAAGCAGATATGTTGACTCAAGATGACTCTCTAGCATTGGCATACACAGAGGAGGTCTAACTATGGCAAGCGTCAGCATTCGCAAGGAAACCAATACCCTCTACCTCGATTTCCGTTACATGGGAAAACGTTGTCGGGAGCAAACTACGCTAAAGCCAACCTTGGCAAACCGTAAAAAGCTTGAACGAGTCTTAGTGCAAATCGAGTCTGAAATAGTCGCAGGTACTTTTCGTTATAAAGCGCACTTTCCTAATAGCAAATCGGTTGAGTACTTCACAGACTTAGAATTGCAAACTCATCTGCCTGATGAGTGGAAGTCGCTTCAAGAACAGGTCGAGACTCCATTTTTTGAAGAGTTTGTTGAAGGCTGGATTGATCGCAATAAAGTATCTTGGCGCCGTTCTCATATCATCAATATTGAGAGCATTGTTTCCAAGCATTACTTGCCATTCTTTGGAAAGATGAAAATCGACGACATCACTCGTAACGACATTCTTCAATTTCGCACCTCACTCGCCAAAGTTCCGGGTCGAAATGGAAAAGAAAGCCTAGCTAACACACGTATCAATAAGATAGTTAACCCGTTAAAACGCATATTTGAGGACGCCGCCGACGAATACAACTTTACCACGCCTTACATCCGTATCAAACCGCTGAAAAGCCCAAAGACGGATGCCTTTCCGTTCACCATTGAAGAGGTGAACTTAATTCTTGATGCCGTCCGCCCAGACTATCGAGACTACTTTTTGATTCGCTTTTTTACAGGGATGCGCACAGGCGAGATTGATGGTCTGAAGTGGAAATATGTGGACTTCGAGCATCGAGTAATCAAAATCCGTGAGACTATCGTAGCTGGTGAAGAGGACATCACAAAGACAGAGTCATCTATCCGTGATATTCATATGAGCACACCTGTTTACAATGCTCTGCTGCGTAAGAAAAAGCACTCTGAGCATTTCGGTAAATTTGTCTTCTGTAATCGTAATGGTGAAGCGATCAATCACAACAATGTCACTCAACGTATTTGGTATCCTCTTCTCAAACGCCTCAACCTTGAAAAGCGACGCCCTTATCAAACTCGCCATACAGCCGCGACATTATGGTTAGCATCTGGCGAATCGCCAGAATGGATTGCTCGCCAAATGGGCCATTCAAATACATCCATGTTATTCCGTGTGTACTCTCGATACGTACCAAACTTGACTCGCATGGACGGTTCAGCCATTGAGAAACTGCTACAGAAAAAATTGGGGGTGAAGTATGCATAGTCTAACGGCTCAACCAAGCTTGTCAGAAGCGGCTAACTGTCTGCGTTTCAAGGGCTGCTACCTGCTAGAGTCTGTACAAATAAAGATTACAGATACCGGCTGGCCAGTACGTGTAGCAACTATAAAGGATGTTGAAGAGCAGAATTCCTTAGAACTACGACTGTTAGGAAGCAACTTCTTAGCAATAAATCATTTCGTTGGCGATTATGTTCAACTCGAAGCAGCCGTAAAACGTTACCGTAATGGCCAGTTTTTTTACTTAGCCTGGTATGAGCCCGTAACAGGGCTTTTGATGGAACCTAAAAGTGAGGAAAGGAATGCGATACAACAGATAAGTCGAGAGGCATGTTTGCTGACTTTAAGACACCGAATACTGTATTTCCCATCGAAACCAGAGCAGTCTTTGTGCTTAGGCATACTTAAAAACTTCAGCCATGACTTTTCAACCTATGTACTTCAGAACCTTTGCCAACGTCTGATGTATTTAGACAACAACCAACTGGTGGTTGAGCTGGTACATCAAGCTGAAAAACAAAGTGATGACATTGGCTCAACAGGCAAATTGCTGTATCAATTGCACAACAAGCAGCCTTATCAAATATGGGAGCAAAAGCTCTTGGGTATCTAAGGTGGAAAGCCGCTACTTAAAGTCTTTTGTAGCGGTTTCTTTAAGCTTCATTAAAACTCGCCAGTGTTCAGTTAAGACTGCTGATTGAGCATTTCCCTTGCCCCAAATTCTCTTAAATGCTTAAACACCCATGGATAGACGGTGGCGGATTTATGCTTGATATGCCACACCATTAACGATTGCCAAAACCATTCAGGTATAGCACCAGGCAGTGTGCTCGTGACATTATAAATGTGATGGAAATTATCTAAGTCCTGCTTAGAAGGTCCTGCTGAGCCAATTGAGTAAAAACCATTCTCACGATCACGCCAAATTCCAGCTGTTATATACATCGGACCATCCTCAGCCGAACGCCAGCTGGTTTTGATGCGATAACCGCATTCCACCAAATAGTGATAGAAAGCTTGATTGGATTTGCTTTTATAGCTAATTGCCTTAAATGAACTGACTGGGATAATTTGCATGTGAGCCCCTAAAAGCTTTACTAAGTCTTTTTGTAGCTTTGAGCCCTCTAACTCTTCCTTGTGACAAGCCAAGTACCCTTCAAGCAATTTTGTTGGTACACCTGAAGCCGTGGTTTTATCGAGCTCTTTGATTAGCTGATACACTTTCGCTTCATTCGGCAAGGTGATTGCGGATGTGTCCGTTATCAACATAAACTCATCCGAGTCAGGCCAAAAAATCACATCCGCACGCTCGTATCCAGTAAACACTTGGCGCTGTTCAGCTGGCGTTAAGTTCATTTTTAAGGACTCTTCCATGTCGGCCGTCACCCACCCGAACTCTAGTCTTTCAGCGCCAACACGACAGTAAGACAATGGCCAAGCTACTTTATTCGCATCGCCTACATCAGGTTTCACAGGGTGAATAAACCAAGCATTGCTTGGCAATGTCGGATAACCGAGTTGCAGTTGTCGATGTCGCACTTCAAATTTCACCAGTAGCTCTTTCAATAAAACGTCAACTACGCTGTCCCGACCTTTGCCTATCAGACTCTCAGGGTAGCAAGATTGAATAACGGCTTCGGGATACTCTGCACGTAACACCTGATATGGGTCGGACTCAGGCGCTTCTTTATAAGACTCTTTTCGGTCAACAATCAATATGGTTAATTGCTTTGGTTGCAACACTTCAGAAACGGTAGCGGGAATATGTTTAGCGCTGAGCTCTGCTAATAACTGCTGCTCGGCCCCCAGTGTTTGGCTTTTGTTAACGATATGCACAGGATGATTTTCAAACCATTGATGAATTGCCTTATAGCTATGAGCCATAAGGTTTTTATGAAGCAAATTGTGATCATCTGCTTGAATGGTTCTAAGTGTGATTTCAAAAGCTCCGCTATAAACATCTTCGATATCTTCTAGAAACATGGAGATCACGCCCAACCGAGTTTTGTAATAAGCTTCCAACGTGTTGCTATTACTCAAATCAATCGCTTTTACTCGGTTTTTATTATTCGGATACAACGCTTTTTTCACGTATTCACCACTTGGACAGTGAATGAGCCGCTGAGTGATGGTGTCGAATGTAAAACGACGTAGCTTGGCGACTTGATGCGGCAAGTCTCCATTGGGCAAACGATGAGCCTGAACATTGGAAAATGTTGCAACACTTACATTTAGTACGCCCTTTCCAGTAAAGGTTCCAAAGAAAGGCTCCACTTTGACCGCCACAAGCTGGTGACCGCGAATCGTTGCTTTACTTTTCACCACATAGTGAAGCCCATCTGCTTCGATCCGGTTCTGATCTCTATTAATCGGAGATAGCACACGGGGCATGGCTCTGACAAGAAGGCAGGCAAGCAACCAGTTAGGCACCTTTTCAAGTCTCTCTCTACGGTGGGCAACACTGTCTTTGTCAAGGGTCAACTGAGAGCCTCTAGGTCTCAACAGCCAATACTCACTTTGCTTTCGATATTGAACGAGAGACAAGACTGGACCAGATTGGTATATCAGATTAGGTAGACTTAGTAACTGTCGATCACGCAGTTCTTTATCCCAATCTTTATAGGAGACACAATCAACTTCAAACTGATCGCTCAGCTTCTCATAATCAAAGCTGACTTTTTCAATAAATGTTGTAAAAACTCGATTTCTAAATCGCTAGTCTGCTTGGAAGGCGTTGTCAGTGTTACCGGTACTAACTTCGATCCGTTTAGCGAGCCATCGGCAGGTAAAAATTTCTGCCGTAAATAGCCGAACTCGTTCTACACCAAGCCTTCTTGTTCACAGAACACTTTGGCGGATAATCCAGATGACCGCCACTTTTCGAAATGGGCAGCCCAAGTTTGGTTTGATACAGTGTTTGTGCTCATGTTGGTTACTCCGTCGATTATTGGGACTAAGCACGAAAACTATAGGCTGATTTAGTGACGCTTACGAAGAAGGAGTCATTTGAGACTGCTTTGGCAAACAATAACACTAAGGCCGGTGAGGTTGGTTGGTTGGTTGGGGATTAACTTAGTGAATCGCAGGACAGGGAAAGCTATTGAAGGAGCGAGATATGCTTTGGGCATGCACTATGTGCTTTTCAAAACTTGAAATTGCCTCAAGCTCTTACCTCACGATAAACTAGTAAGGATTCAGTGCTTGAATGAACTGAACCCTAATGGTATGCTGCCTAGGCTTCTAATATTTGATTAGAAGGTTCCTTTTAGGATTTTAAGTTTAAAGTTACGCGGCTATGAGCTTAGCTCAACGATGGTTATCTCAAATAATTTGGTTAAGCCGAGGTAAGGCGATTTGAATTGCCGCAGTTCCAAGTCTACCTCGGTTTTGCTTTTGCTTGGATGCAATATGTCAATAGAATCTGCCAATTGGTACCGCAGTCGCGGATATCTTCACTTCGATCATCCTGTATCTTATGATAAAGCAAACAGTATAGTTAGAGCCCCTGACTTAGTTGCTAAATACTCTTTTTTTCCGTTTATTTCTTATGAAATCCAGTCTAAGAAAATCACCAAAGATACAAATGGTAAGGTAAAAATCAAAACAAAAGATAGACCTATTGCATATTCGGCTCATATCGACAGTCATATATACTCTTATTATTGTGAAATACTTAGTAATTTATATGAAAATAGAATTAGATCCCTTGGATTAGATAAGTCTATCATAGCTTTTAGAAGCTTGGATAAAAGTAATATTGATTTTGCGTATGAGGCATTTCAAGAAATTAAAAAAATGGGCGAATGTAGCGCTGTTGCTTTAGATTTCACTAAGTTTTTTGACACCCTTGATCATAATTTGATAAAAGAGTCTTGGTGTAATCTATTAGGTGTAAACCATCTCCCTAAAGACCACTACAATGTTTATAAATCGATAACTAAGTTTTCAATGGTTAAAAAAATCGAACTTTATAAACTACTAAACATATCTCCTCATAACTCTAAAAAAGATAGGGTACGTGTTTGCAGCATCTCTGACTTCCGTAATATTGTTCGAGCGAATGGCCTTATTAAACCTAATACTCATCACTACGGAATACCACAAGGTTCACCAATAAGCGCTCTGCTTTCCAATATTTATATGCTTAATTTTGATCTTGCAATGAAGAAATATGCTGATTCATATAATGGAAAGTATTTTAGATATTGTGATGACATGTTGTTTATAGTCCCAACAGAAATAAGAGATATTGTAGCAGAAAAAGCTCAAAAAGAAGTTCGCAAACTGAAAGTTTCAATTAATACAAGTAAAACAGAATTAAGAACATTCACCTATAATAACAACTCACTTACTACAGATAAAATGCTGCAATATTTAGGCTTTTTATTTGACGGCGAGAACATTTATCTCAGATCATCGTCTCTAGCCAGATACTCAGAACGAATGAAGCGTGGTGTTCGTGTAGCCAAAAAAACCAGGGACAAGTATAACTCTATTAGATCTAAAAAAGGCCTTTCAGAGAAAGAACTCTTTAAACGTAAACTTTATAGCAGATATACTCATTTAGGGAAAAGAAACTTTATCACTTATGGACTTAGAGCTGCAAAAATAATGCAGAGTCCAACAATAAAGCGCCAACTAAAGCCACTTTGGAATAGATTTCATAAAGAGCTTTCCAAGCCAGAAGACAAAAAGCCTCTTACCCTTAAGTAATATATAAACTATCACTTAAAAATAGAATATATTGTATTTTTAAGTTATATCAAATTTTCCCATCTCTTATGCTAAATGCTAGTGAATATAGTTTCTCCATAGTTTGAGCTCCAACTCCTTTAACAGATGAAAATTGATTTAATTGATTTAATTGATAAAATTTAGCGCCCTCCATAGCCGACAACAATATCATCAAACTTTTTTTACTAATATTAGAAACTTTAGAAACATATTCAATATCATGTTCATGAAAAAAAGTATTGATTAACTCATAGATATCATCTTTAGAGTTTTTGTCAAAATTATATACTTCGACATGTATATCTAAGTCACTTAAGTAGGAAGTCATTATTTTTAGACTCACATCTGAATCAATCCCTCCTTTATCCGCCCCCAATAATGGAAATGCGATAGATTCAATTCCTCTTTCTTTATATGTTGAAACAAATTTTTTAAGACCCTCATGTAAATACTCTTCCTTTGAAGGGTATTTCCAATTTTTTTTAGTAGGAAAGTTTAGCACCCATTTATCTTGCGACTTATAGATCCAAAGCATTCCAATATCTATCATACCATCTGAACATAGGTCTCGATATTTTAGGAACATCTCTGGGTATCGATACCTAAACTCTAATGCAATTCCCGCACCCATAACACCAGTACAATTAATAGTATTAACTATTGTTTGACATGACGTAGTGAAGATGTTTCCTGTCTTTATTTCAATCATAGCACACCTTAAAAGTACATATTTCTATCGACAATCACCTTAATCTCTGGAGCCATACACTTAACATAAACTCTCTGACTCTCATCAAAACAAATTATATGGCACAGACTGTTAATTTCTACCCGATCAGGTACTAGAATCTCGGCCATACGTTCACTTTTCCCATTTTCAAATGAGTTCCAATACTCAGCTTTGATACAGTCCCAGTTAATTTCGCCCAAACAGTCGAGAGAGCTAAAAAACTTAGTATTATTTTTTGCTGCATTACCATTAGTGAAAATTGCCCCCTCCCTAAATAGTAGATCATTACTAAAAACCAAAATAATAATACCATGCTGCTTATACCTATTAACAAACAACATAGGGTTTTTAGGATTAAAGTAAAAAGGAACATAATCATGAATTACTTTTCCGTAAATCGGGTCTTTTCTATTCCTTCGTCCATTAACATCTTTATTATCAATTCTTTCAGAAACATAGCTATTATTATGTGGAAGCAATCCATGCTCTAGCACCATAGATAAATTTTCAACATCAGTCATATGATATAAAAAATCAATCCCATATAAATCTATTTTATCTTTATTTTTATCTTTACAATCAACCCCAAAAGACTCACCAAGCAAAAGCTCCCATGCTTCTAATTTTTCTTTTTTTTCAGATTCATATATTTTTTTTACTTCTTCCCTTTCCCTTCTATTTTCCTCATCTCTCCTTTTTTTTCTATATTCCCTTTCCCTTCTATTTTCCTCATCTCTCCTTTTTTTTCTTTCCTCTTCTTTTACTCTTTTCTTTTCTCTCTCCATTGGTTCTTTCCAGCCATATATATAAGCCCAAAAAACACATAAGAAAGACATCGAAACTACAATTATAATTTTTAAAATAATATCCATATAAAAAACGACTACATATATATAAAATCCAATAATTATTTCATACAATAAATAACTTACCGTACCCTAGCCACTAGATCATCAATTTGACTTAATGCATGACGCATACTGTATACTTTCCAACCAAACTTTGTTGCTTGAACTGCATCCTCTTTATCTACTGCAACTCCAACTTTTTTCAGTGGCCACGCAAGCTCTAACTCAGCAATAACTCGCCCACCTTGATTTTGAACTTCCTCACCAACTGCTGGCAGATGAACTTGGTAGCGCTCGAGCAGATCAATAACACCGTGCATGCCTGGATCAGCTAAGTCATAGACATCTCTCCAGTTCTCTTTAAAGTTAATTCCCTGCTCTTTTCTTAAATGGTTAATCTGCTGTGTTTGTTCATGAGGAACAAACATATGATTATGATTAGGCTGTTTACGGTGACAGTCACAACATAATGCTCTTAAGTTCGTCTCACTGTTATCAGACTTAACACCATTTACATGATGTACATGCAATAATCTTTTATTAAAACTTAAATCCAGTCCGCACTGCTGGCATTGATAGTTAACTTGTTCGCGTATTTTCTTCGATATAACTTCCCAATCATCGCTATAAGCATTAGATGACTTTTCAGCAATACCGGATGGCATAAACTTAAAGAAAGAGCTATAGGTATCGAAGAAATCAGCCATATTGAAAATTTTGACAAAATCACGTCTAGCAATCCCTCTTGGTAAAGAGGCAAATTTCTTATAGTTAATACTTTCTAAACAATATTGGCAGACGTTGAGCTGGGCTTCCCCTTCAACTAGTTGATTAACAATCGTATCCATACCGGATACACTAAAAACACCGTCAATTCTATTGGTGACTACATATCGCTCAAAGCGTCCAGCTCTTCGCATTTCTGCCAGTTTTTGACATTCCGCAATATGAAACCTATTACCTTTAGAGCCATCCTTTATAACACTATGAATTTTGTTCCCATAACTATGATCTTTTATATATAGTAAGACCTGACGACCTTGATAACTCGCTAGCCCTGTATCAAAATCAATCTCTTGAAAGTTGACTTCAATCCCTTCATCTAATTGCTTATCGATAGGTTCAATTGGAATGATTTCATCAGTGAACTCAATCTTAATTGACTGAGCTCCCATCTTTTTGACAGCCATATCCAGTGCGGAAAAATCTACATCAAGTTTCATCTATAAACCTTCAATAATCTTACGAATCTGAATATCAGCGTTAGTAATGACTCGGAAAGATACACGACGTGATTTTTCTTTATTTTCAGTACCATCAAAATTGAACTTAAGATGAGAAGATGCAAGACCAACTGCCGCAAAGGAAGACTTGATCCAAGCTTGCTGCTCTTCTGAAAGAGCATCCAGGAAATAGGCATACTTTAAAACAGACTGAGTTCGATCTTGAGAGAGGTTCATATTTAAAAAATAAGCATCATTTGGCTTTGTATCCGCCGCCCATTCAGATGATGTATGGCCTTCTATTCTGACTTCATCAATACTATCTTTATAGGCATTAAGCACCAATAAATAGCGGGGAATAAATTCAGATAGAATACTTTCAAACTCAGGCTTTAAGCTACTTTCACCCGTCGAAAATAAAACTTCTGGCGAGTTAAACTGAAAAGCTAGTGTCTCTTGATCTATAGATGCTTTCCACCTACCTAAGTCTGTCTCAAACTCTTTTGTTAAGGCTTCATAAATAGCTACTTGGTTTTCTTGGTAAGCTACTGCAACATCTTTAATTTTGTCCCTCTCAATAGAAACGTGTCGCATGAAGGCAATGGCAATGAATAAAAATACCATCATCAATCCTGCCATCAAATCAGAGACCGTTAAGGAACATGCGATTAAGTTGGCAACATGAGACAATCTTGCCGACTTAAATTAACTGTGACTCCTACCCTGCATGAACCAGCTCTCCTTCGCCGATACCGAATTTACCAGCAAACGCCGCAAAACCCGCAAAGAGCTTTTCCTTGCTCGAATGAATGGACTGATTCCATGGCAGCAGCTTGAAGCTCAAATTGAACCCTTCTACCCCAAAGCTGGCAATGGTCGACGTCCATATCCTCTCGCTACCATGCTGCGTATTCACTTTATGCAGAACTGGTACAACATGAGTGATCCTGCGATGGAAGATGCTCTCTACGAGATAACCTCAATGCGGCTGTTTGCAGGCTTATCA
>NZ_LIQF01000006.1 GCF_001418205.1 Marinomonas fungiae
TGGTTCTGGTTCTGGTTCTGGTTCTGGTTCTGGTTCTGGTTCTGGTTCTGGTTCTGGTTCTGGTTCTGGTTCTGGTTCTGGTTCAGGCTCTGGCTGGGGAATGATAAATTGTGGAGTGTCGTTGATGACCTGTTGCGCCTCGACTTCGGTTTCTACGTCACGTGTTTCTGTCACGTAACCTGCAGTTACTTGCCCTTCTCCGGCAGTACGTTGATCCGCTACACCTTCTTGGTTTGAAGAGCTTAGCTCGTCTTCTATTTGATTAGACTGCGCTATAACTTCAGCTTGCGCTTGAATAGCTTGCTGCTGATCTGCTGCCAACGTGATTTGCGTACCGTCCACACTTTCAAATCGACCTTCGATAATAGCGCGCTGTAATGATTCAAATCGACCTGTCAGCTCATTAGGCAAGTTTTCAAGACTTTGTAGAGGAACGACATCATTGTTCAGAACAAACTGTGTATCGCCTCCCAAGGAAATTGTACTGCCATCAATTGTTTCAATTGCAACAGTTGAGCCTTCTTGGGTGATAACAACCTCATTCAAAAAGATTTCAGAGCCATCTTGTACTGATCGTACCTCCTGCGTCTCTGTATCTAAAACTAATACCTCACCATTGATCCCAATGATTCTACCTGCTACTACAGCCATATTGAGCGTCCTTTAAATACAATATATTTCGACGAAATATAACAAAATTAAAACGAAGCACTAATGTACTTAAGGACAGTATGGTGCGCATTAAAATATGCAAAGTCATATTCCCAACAGAAAAGGCAAACAAATAAATAATATACATGCAATTTATAACAAAAAGACATAGTGGCTTTATTTGTGAATCCCTTACATTTAGTTACATTACCAAAATTATTCTTCTCTTCCTTAACGACACCGCCATAGCGCAGTAAATATAATCACCTGACTGATATACAAGAAAAAAGCATATGGGCAGAAAATCAAAAATAACTTACAAAAAAATACATTTTTTCACATAAAAACATATCTCACCCTTCCTCAAGAAGCATTTTTATTATTAAATCTGCATCCCTTAAAAATCTACGGAAGCAACGGAATATTATGCTCATAAGATCTCTACCTTACACGGTCATTGTTGCCTCTCTTGGCCTTTCCAGTTTCAGTTTTGGCACAACTTTAGAATCAGCGGTAAACGATGCCGTTATTAATAACCCTGAGTTCAGGGCTGAAGTTAAACGCTACCACTCTTATCAATCAGATTTACGCGGTTCAAAAAGCGGTTACCTCCCTAGCATTGACTTGAACGCAGGGATTGGTTATGAAGAAGTAGATAACCAAAGTATAGATAATACAGGGAATGGCTTAACGCGTAAGGAAGCTTCAATTTCTTTAACACAAAACCTATTCAATGGTTTTGGCGATGTAAATGAAGTAAAGCGACAAGAGTACCGCACTAACGCTCAAGCCTTCGTCGCTATAGCTCGCGCAAACGATGTTGCTCTTGAGATGATTGAATCTTACATAGATTTGCTAAAGGAACAGGAATTCCGCCAATTAGCACTCGAGAATATGCGTACTCATGAACAAATTTTTGAGCAGATTACGCAACGAAATAATGCAGGTATCGGAGATCAAGTCGAAGTCGATCAGGCAAGCGCTCGTCTAGCTTTAGCTGAATCAAACTATGCTGCCGCAGAGAATAATTACTTTGATGCACAAGCCCGCTTTCGTCGAGTCTTAGGCCGTGACCCAGACAATATGCTGGTTAAGCCTGTATTCCAAGAGCAGCTACCCGAGTCATTAGAAAAAGCAACAGAACTTGCCTTAAACGAGCACCCCACTTTGCGCACAGCCAACAATGACGTTTTGGAAACAGAGTATCAATATAAGGCTGCTAGCCGTTTCCATTATCCTAGTGTCGACTTAGTTGTGGAACAGACATTTGATCACGATATTTCCGGTATCGAAGGTAAAGATCATAACTTCCAAGCTATGCTGCGCCTAAGCTATAACCTATACAGTGGTGGTCGCGACTCTTCCGATAAGGACCGAACCAAGCATGAATACCAAGAGGCAAATGAAGTGCGTGATAATACACGCCGTCAAGTCATTGAAAACCTTCGTTACGCTTGGAATGCAAAAACCTATGTTGAACAGCAGCTTACTTACATTGAGCAGCATATCAAGCTCACGTATGACACGCTCACCGGTTACCGTAATCAATTTACTCTAGGTCGTCGAACTCTTCTCGACCTATTGAACACGGAAAACGAATATTACAGTGCCACACAGAACTTGATCAGCAGCGAATATGAGCTTCTTAAAGCTAATTACCGTGTAATGGCAGGGATGGGCACGTTACTGCCAAGCTTCGACTTAAGCTACGATCTTATCAATGCTGATACCCACCTAGCTCAGAACGACCAATAAAGGGATTTATAATGATGAAAAGTAAAAAACATTTCGTTGGTTTATTGGTTGCTAGCAGCATAGCATTAGCAGCCTGTAGTAATCAGCAGGTGGTGACCGATGCCAATCAAAATACCTCTGTCGAAGTATCTTCACAGACTTTACAAAGCATTTTTTCTGAGGGCATCTTGTCTCACCGCAAAGCAGGTGAGATAGCTACAAACTCATTTGAATCAAAGATACGTAACCAAGTTCGTTCGGATATGAACATCAACTTCGATTACTTAGCTAATGCTTCAAAAGATGAATTGCTAGCAGACTTAGAAAATGCTGATAGTCGCTTATCAATGTTCAAGCACGCCACTTATCGTGGTAGCGCGCTTGAACAATTATGGGCCTTATTACCCGCACTACCTTCTATTGAAAAACGTAAAGCACTACAAATAGCACTGCTAGAGCGCTTTGACGAACAGCCTAAACTAGCTAATGACAGAATGGCTGAGTTGATGGATCTTCAAATAAATAAGTTGTTCAGCAGTTTTATGATCAGTTTAGACGCACTTACACCTGAAACCGAAAAGTTTGAAGCTCTACTAGTACAGGAACTCAAGTCAGAAGGCTTGAATATCAGTGCTCGTCGACCTTCTTTAATTTTAGAATACTTTATCGACAGTTACTCTGATCAAGGAGAGGTCGAGCTAGTGGCTGATTTCGAATTTAAAGATAGAAGTGCGCAGGCTTTCCACTCTTTAAGCAGTACAACAACTTATGCTTCATCTGATGGACAACAAGCTCAAAAGGACGCTTTTTCATTATTAGCTAATGATATTACCGAGCAATTAATCGAAAAAGCCACTCATCGAATTAATGACGTAAACAGCGTTAAGTAGATCAAAAGGACTGTTAGTATGAAGTTTGTATGGTTACCAATCACTGCAGCACTATTGGCCAGCAGCATTACTTTGGCTGAAGATAAGCCTTCATCACAGATTGATAATAAAGATTTATCGACTAAGGAAATTAACGAAGTTTACTCTGATCTTGACCAAGATGGTGTAACTACGCGCTATGACCAATGCCAAAATACCGCATTATCTGAGACAGTAAACACTATCGGTTGTGATTTAGACTCTGACCAGGATGGTATTTACGATAAAAATGATCAGTGTCCCAACACGCCAGCGAATACACCTGTAAACTTTTTAGGCTGTGCAGCGGATACAGATTATGATGGCGTTGTGGACACAAAAGACCGATGTCCAATGACGCCATTAGGCACTAAGGTGGATGTAGATGGCTGTAAAATCGTTGATGATTCAGACAATGATGGCATTGCCAACAATATTGACCAGTGTCCAGATACTCCAATGGGTGTCGAGGTGAATCAGTTCGGCTGCCAACCACGCACCTCTTTACTCGTGAATATCGTATTTGATACAGCTTCTTGGGTAGTTCGTCCTGATCAAGAATCTTTCTTAATGAAAGATTTAAGCACACTAAAGGATCTACAAGCAGATGAAATAGTTCTAATTACAGGCCACACTGATAGTGTTGGTCGTGATATTGACAATGTCCGTCTTTCTTGGAATAGAGCTGCAAGTGTTAAGCAATATTTGACAACTCATTCTGATGTAGACCCTTTGCAAATATACCTTATCGGTCAAGGTGATTCTTCACCCATAGCGGATAACTCTACCGATACAGGACGTCAAGAAAACCGCCGTATTGAACTTGAGGTAATGACGCAAAATGTTCTACCACAAAGTGCAATGCTACATTCACCTCAGTAATGCTAAAATGGCTTTTGCAATGGATACATATAGTGATATCAAAGCATAGATATGTAAAGTGGATAATATTTTGCTTTTTTATAACTTTACCTGCGCAAAGTGCCACTTCCACCCAAGTAATCTCTCAAAACGAGATTAATGTTGCGAGTAAGAAATATGGAGTGCTTGCTGTACGACGCATGCAAGCACTGCTATCTCTGATCGCTGAGAATTCCAATCGCCCCGAACGCCTTAAGATCAATTTGGTAAATGATTTCTTTAGCAAGGTCACCTACACCGAAGATAAACAAGTCTGGGGCGTCAACGATTTCTGGTCAACGCCAGCAGAGCTCTTGGCCAAGGATAAAGGCGATGCTGAGGACTTTGCGATCGCCAAGTATTTCACCTTGATCGCCATGGGTGTAGACGAGAAGAAGCTGTACTTCTCTTATGTAACCGCAACTCGAATTAAGCGTTCTCATATGGTGCTAACCTACTTTAGAACACCAACTTCAGAGCCCTTGGTCCTCGACAGTTTAACGGACCGAGTGCTCAAGGCGAGCGTAAGATCAGACTTGATCCCGATCTACAGCTTTAATGCCAAAGACTTACGTGACTCAACACAGGCTTCGAGTAAACAAGGCTTTGAAAGCTCGATGCACCTATGGGGGCAAATGATCAATCGCATGCAACAAGGCATTTTGAAATAGACCTTTTAACCGTTACTCAACAATGGATTCATTATGAGTTTTAAGTCAAATATTCTGATTTTTATAAGCGTCATGCTTCTAGTATTGCTAGTTGGCACGTTTGGCTTGAATATGTCGACCACACAAGCATTTTTGAAAAAGCAGCTGCAATCTCATTCATACGATACCGCCAACTCTCTTGGCTTATCGTTGAGTGCGGTGGCCGACAACCCATCAAGCGCTCAAACCATGATTGATGCGATTTTTGATCGCGGACATTTTGCAATGATCAAGCTGGTAAATATGGATGGCGACGACATCTACATGCGTACTAATCCTTCCGACCAAATCGATGTACCAGCTTGGTTTATAGGACTAGTCGACATCGACATCCCAACCTCTCATGCGGTGGTCCAAAAAGGTTGGATGCCTATTGGCAAGCTTCAAGTACAAGCTCAAGATGGCTATGCCTACATTGAGTTATGGTTAGTGTTTAAAAGCTTAGTACAATGGTTCTTATTTGCCGCAGCCATCTTCTTAAGCAGCGCCTATTTAGCGGTTCTTTTCTTATTACGTCCTCTTAACAAAGCTCAGCAACAAGCCCATGCCATTGTTAATAAGGAATACATTTTGCAAAATCCCCTACCGGCGACCACTGAATTTCGTCAGTTAGCAGGCGCCATGAACGGTATGGTCACTAAGTTACAGCAGGTATTCACTCGCGAAGCGCAGGTAGCAGAAAAGCTCCGCGCGATGGCTTATCAAGACAGTGTTACAGGACTATATAATCGCCATTATTTCGACATGACGTTCAACAGCATTGTCGATGCGGAACAAGCCAGCGCCAAAGGCAGTGTTTGCCTATTGCGCATTAACGGATTGAAAGAACTCAATACTCAATACGGCTATCAGCTAGGTAATGAACTGGTTAAACACATTGCTCAGAAGTTCCGTCAGGAATTAGCCCTAAACGATGTCATTTTCGCTCGCTTGAACGGGATCGAACTCATTGCGGTGTTGCCCAACGCTGAAGCTGACGTCTTGCGCTCTAAAGTGGAGTCGTTGTTGACTTACCCGAGTAGTCTACAACAAGAATTAAACTTAGCTGATATGCCTATTACTCTGACCTCTGCTATCGCACGCTATGAACCTAATGAGTCAAAGTCCAGCCTTTTTAGTAAGCTAGATTTTTTAATTCAACAGGCAGAAATTGCGGGCAATGAACCGGTTCAATTACAGCAAGAAAACTCTCATAACGGCTTCAATAACAAAGATTGGCAAGCACTTATCGACCGAGCCATCGTAGATCAGCGCTTTAAACTCTTCAAGCAAGAAGCTTATGGCATTGATAACAGCGTATACGACAGTGAGCTGTTAGTACGTATGGTCGCAGAAGATGGCAAGATCCAATCGGCAGCCTACTTTATGCCAGCCGTAGAACAATTAAATATGCAGAGCAAGATCGATGAATTGGTGCTGCAACTGGTCACCACTCATCTACAGAAACATCACAGCAGCTCGCATCATTCAATCAACTTGAGTAAAGCACTGCTTATCCACGCTGAACTATTCGAGCAGCTGTTGCCTAAATTCCAACAAGCACAAGGCGCAAATTTAGCCTTCGAGTTTACCGAGGCTGCTATCTATGAACATTTAGATACAGCGAAGGCAATCTTTAACACATTGCGAAAACTCGGCTTTAAAGTAGGGATCGACCGTTTTGGTATTCAAGTTGCAGATCTGCAATATCTTAAAGAGATTCAGCCGGACTACATCAAGCTTGACGCCTCTTTTAGCGATCAGATTGAAGTAGACAACAGCACAGGCTCTTATGTTAACAGTATTTGTGAAGTGGCCAGTAATCTAGACATCGACGTGTTTGCCATGTCGATCGAGAAAGAAACACAACTTAAGGCCTTCCAGCAATCTGGTGTGACTTACTTCCAAGGTTATTACTTCAGTACGCCGATTCCATTATGAGTGAAGCTTTTACCTATCAACTAGATCAGGATGCTCAACACATCGAGTCCCATGATCCATTATTAGAGTGTTTAGCCATCTATACAAAGCTGGCACAAACCCCCTTTAGCAAAGATGCGTTAACTGCTGGTTTGCCTTTAAATGATGACACGCTCACACCTGATCTATTTAAGCGTGCCGCCAAGCGTGCAGGCTTAAAAGCTAGTTTTAAAAAACGCTCTATTGAAGCGATTCCACGACTTGTGTTGCCGTGTATCCTGACACTCAAAGACAATGCTGCTTGTGTGCTACAGGAGGTCCATCAACAAACAGGTCAAGCGAAGGTCATTTATAGCTCGGCACCAGACGGCTGGAAGCTAGTAGATCTAGATGCTTTGGAGCAAGAGTATCTGGGCTATGCCATTTATCTTAGTCATGTGCAGCAACATAACAGCACCTCTAAACCATTAGTCGATTATCAGTCTGACAAACATTGGTTCTGGTCGTCTATTTGGCAAAGCAAGTCGATGTATCGTGATGTGGTCGCGGCATCTTTCATCATCAATTTATTTGTCTTAGCCAATCCCTTATTTGTGATGAATGTCTACGACCGCGTCGTGCCGAACAATGCTATGGAATCACTTGGGGTCTTGGTTCTTGGCATTAGTGTGATCTATTTGTTCGACTTCGCCCTGAAGTATTTGCGTACGCATTTCCTCGAAACGGCTGCAAAAAAGAGTGATGTCTTAATTTCCGCTAAGCTGTTTGAACAAACCTTAGGTTTGACCCAAGCTAACCGCACCGGCACCGTGGGCAGCGTTGCAAACAAACTGAAAGAGTTTGATAGTATCCGTAACTTCATCACTTCCAGCGCCATTTCTGCTTTGGTAGATTTGCCGTTTGTGATCATTTTTCTAGCGGCTATTTTCTACCTTGCAGGACAAATTGTTTGGGTACCGATCATCATTATTTTGTTGATGATTGCCTATAGCCTCATCATCCGCAAACCCATTCAACGTAGTATTGAGGCAACCTACCAAGCCCAAGATCAAAAAAACAGTGTGCTTATCGAGTCCCTTTCCACTATGGCAACAATAAAGTCCTTGGGGGTTGAGTCGAAAATGCAGTGGAAATGGGAACAGGCCGTCGGTGAGATATCACGTACCAGTTTAAAGTCCAAAATGCTGCAAAGCTCGGTCTCACGTATGACTGGTTACATGCAACAGATGAGCACGGTATTGGTAGTATTGACGGGCGTATATTTAATTGCCGATGGTGATTTAACGCTTGGGGGATTGATCGCAACCGTGATTTTAAGCCAACGGGCCATTTCACCGATGGGGCAAGTTGCGGGACTGCTTGGCAGCTATCAACAAACTAAAACTGCCTACTATTCACTCAATGACCTGATGGCAAAAGAGATTGAGCGCCCTGCCGATAAGCGCTTTATTACGCACCCTAATTTTGCAGGCTGCATCGAATTTGTCGATGTTACCTTTACTTACCCTGGGGATACCAAACCAACCCTTAAAAACCTGTCTTTTAAAATCGACAAGTATGAAAAGGTGGGCATTATTGGACGCATTGGCTCAGGTAAAACCACTATTGAAAAGCTAATTATGGGCTTTTATCCGGTCGACTCAGGCAGCATCTTAATTGACGGTATTGATATTCAGCAGCTCGATCCTGCAGAGCTACGCCGTAATATCAACTATGTGCCGCAAGATGTGGTCTTGTTCCGTGGTGATGTGCGAGAAAACATTGCCTATCGCGCACCTTACGTTGAAGATGAGGTCATTATGCGCGCAGCAAAACTGTCTGGCGTAGATGATTTTATTAAGCGTCATCCAGCAGGATATGGCTTACAAATCAGCGAAAACGGCCAAAACCTATCTGGCGGACAGCGTCAGAGTATTGGTATTGCACGCGCCCTATTGTTGGATGCCCCTTTCCTATTATTGGATGAACCCACTAATACTATGGATGGCACTACCGAGCTAACTCTTCTTAAAAACCTTAAGCAGATTGAGCTGAATACCACCTTTTTACTGGTGACTCATAAAATGAGCCTGCTAGCTTTGGTAAACCGGATTCTGGTCATCGAAGACGGACAACTGGTGGCCGACGGTGAAAAGAATGCTGTATTGAAAAGCCTACAGCAAAAAACATCTTCTAGTGCAGAATCAGAGAGCTAACCATGGCCAAAAAACATCCAAAGCAAATGCTTCCCCAAGAGGATATTGAGTTTGTATCTAGCCTTAGCCAAGCAACCTTAGAGCAACCAAAACGCTATACCACATTGATTACCTGGACGATCGTATTCGCGGTAGTGTGGTTGATCGTTTGGGCCAATATGGCTGAGCTAGATAAGATCGTACGCGGCTCTGGAAAAGTCGTACCATCTAACAAGGTACAGATCGTGCAGAACCTTGAAGGGGGTATAATCGGTGAAATTCTGGTTTCTTCTGGCGATCTTGTTGAAAAAGAGCAGACCTTAATCCTGCTTGATAATACTCAGTTTGCCAGCTCGTTCAGCGAAAAGCTGTTAGAAATGCAAGCTCTGAAAGCCAAAGCTGCACGACTAACAGCGGAAGCTAATACCGCAGAGTTCGTAAAACCACAAGACTATGAATCTGACTTCGAAAAGCAGTTTTATATTCGCGAGCAGAACCTACTGCTAGAGCGTAAAAAGCAGGAAGCGATTGCGATTGGTATTATTCAGCAACAGATCGTACAGCACCAAACAGAGCTGGATAACGCACGCGAGCAACTAGATCAATTACGCAACTCGCTGCAGCTATTAGATCAAGAAATTGAGATGACTGAACCACTGGTGTTACGTGGCTTTGCTTCCGAAGTAAGTTTATTGAAAACGCGTCGTGAGCGTAACGATACCTTTGGCAAACTTAATTCCATCGAGCAGTCGATTCCTAAATATCGCGCTTTGATTGCTGAAACGAAGCAAAAAATCGCCGAAATACGTCAAAAGAACCGCAACGAGGCGCAAGAGTCTCTAAATGAAACCTTAGCCCGCATTTCACAATTAGAAAATATCAATGTGGCGTTAGAGGACAAGGTACAACGCACCAATATCAAGTCACCCGTGAGCGGCGTTATTTCAGAGCTATTAGTAAATACCCTAGGGGAAGTGGTTCAACCCGGTAGCGATTTGGCAAAGATCGTTCCTATCGAAGATTCACTTGTTTTAGAAACTCGCGTACAGCCATCTGATATAGGTTTTCTCAAAAAAGGTCTGCCTGCGAAGGTTAAGTTCACCGCCTATGATTTTGCCGTGTATGGCGGCTTAGACGGTACCGTCGAGCAGATTTCTGCAGACACTATTACCGATGGAGAAGGAAAAAGTTATTATCTGGTACGTATCCGTACTGAGAAAAACTATCTAGGCGCAGAGGATCAGCCTCTTAATCTTATGCCTGGCATGATGGCAAATGTCGACGTTATCGTCGGTAAACACACCATATTGGATTACTTGCTGAAACCTATTTTGAAAACCAAAGAACTGGCCTTGAGAGAATCCTAATGAGTCATCTTGAAGCCCGCTACGATGCTACAGCTTTAGAGTCATGCGTTATCTATACCGACGCACCACGTACTTTTAAACACTGGCTATTTCAACGCAAACAGATGATGACTGCTTCTGTTTTGACAAAACAATACGATGGCAGCTTGGTGGCGCTGTTTCACCTGCATAGTTTTGCCGCGCAGCGCCAACAGATCCAAGCGTGCATTAGCCACCATGATTACGTGCTGATTATTGTCGATCAAAGTAATCCTTCAGAAGCCATCGAGCTATTTAAAATGGGAATAAAAGGATACCTTGAAAGCGACATTCCGCTGGTTTCCCTTGAGCAAGCGATCACCACGATTCAACAAGGTAACGTCTGGATTGGCCATGACATCATGAGGGCTCTTATTTGTGGCGTACACAATGTCAATAATGATGATCCCACTGCTGAACAATGGAATCATCACCTCACAGCACGAGAAACTGAAGCGGCCAATGCCTTATTGCAAGGTAAAAACAACAAAGAAATTGCTGAGATCATGGATATTTCAGAACGTACTGTTAAATCCCATATTCGCAATCTATTCGATAAATTTGACGTCAATGATCGTCTAGCATTGGTCATAAAAATCCATGCTTTAATGAAGAAATCACGTTTTTAAATTATCGCACAGTATTTCACACAATCTATGAATAACAGATTTATCCTAGTAGCAACGTCACCCCTAAAATAAGGGGCGTCACTAAGGTCATGATCACATTGCGTCCAAGAAATGGCAGCCACGTCGCTGAGCTTTTACGTAGCAGTGGCTTTAGACCGAGCACCACAGTGATCGCCAACGATAGAGGCAGTAATGCCAGCAATGACAACCACGGTAGCAGCGACAGGAAGCAGCCCATAATAATCGCCACACTCGCCACCAACACCCCAAAGCTATACAGCGCTAGGCTGGCCGATTTGCCATAAATAATGGGAACGTGTCGACGACCACTGACGCGATCAGCGTCAATGTCTGGAAACTGATTCAGTAGCAACAAGTTATTTGCCAACATAAAAGGCACTAAGGATACCAACAAGGCTAAGCCATTCAGATCTCCGGTTAACGCGATATGCGTTCCTAACACCATCACTGGACCAAAGCCTAATCCCGGCGCTAGCCAACACAATAAGGGTGATCGGTTAATCCAAGGGGTATAGCCCACCACCAGCAAGACGCCTATCGCACCCAACCAAAGTAAGGCCTCTCCTCTTAGGTAGACAAAGTAACTACCAATCGCGATAGTACCTAACAAGGTCGCCCAGGCCATGACTAAAACACCGTTGAGCGCCGCGGGATTCTCTACCAACCCGCCACTGCCCCCACTAAACGGCGTACGCTCAGTCTTAAGGTCTAAGCCTGAGCGAAAATCCATATATTCATTAAATGCATTGACGCTGATATGAGCCAACAACGCCGCCACTACCGCTAACGCGACATGAAGCCAATCGATTTCAACGGCACTGATATAGGCAGTACAAATGCCTAAAAACACACTCACAGGTGCCAGTATTAAAAACGGAACACGTGCCGATTGAATTAACGTCGCTAACTTTATACTCATTCAAGAATCTCTTAACGGGTGTGCACTAGAAAATATCAATGCAAGATATCAGCCCCGCTCTAGTCCATCCTATGGCAACGATGCGGAATATAGAGCTAGATCAGTGTTTTCTCTGTTAACACAGACACGGCACTATAAGTAGGTGTAATACTTAAGTTTAGCTTTCGCTTAAGTATCCGCGTTTCAAATAGTCTGAGGCCGTTATGAAGATTATCTTTCTGGGTGGTACCGAAACCGTTACCGGTTCTAAATTTTTGATTGAAACCAAAACCACACGCATTTTAGTCGATTGTGGGTTATTCCAAGGGTATAAGTGGCTAAGGGAGCGTAACCGACAACCTCTACCGCTTGATATTGATGATCTTGATGCAGTGGTACTGACCCACGCTCACCTCGATCATTCAGGCTATGTCCCCGTACTGTATAAAAAAGGCTATCGTGGACCAGTCTTTACCCACCACGCTACTCGAGATTTATGCAAGATCCTGTTAGCTGATAGCGGTCACTTACAAGAAGAAGACGCACGTTTTTACGGCAAGCATAAGCTCAGTCGCCATGAAAACCCTGAGCCGCTGTACGACCGCGCGACCGCCGAAGCTTCCATGCAATTATTCCAAGGCATTGAGTTTGAAGAGCAAGTACAAGTTGGCGACATTCGCTTCCATCTGCAGCCGGCGGGACATATCCTCGGTGCAGGCAGTGTTATTATTGAGGCCGAAGGTAAGCGCATCGGTTTTTCAGGAGATGTGGGACGTCCTGATGACATCCTCAACTACCCACCGAAGCCGCTGCCCGAACTAGATTTGTTAATGTTGGAATCAACCTACGGTGATCGTCGCCATTCACAGGACGATCCTTATGAACAGCTCGCGGATATGGTCGTACGCACCGCCAAGCGCGGCGGCGTGTTATTGATCCCATCGTTTGCCGTTGGTCGAGCGCAGGTACTACAGCATATGCTGCTTAGTATGATGCAGGAAGGGCGTATCCCTCCTATCCCTATTTACCTCGACAGCCCCATGGCCATTAACGTGTCAGAACTCTATTGCGAACACGCTGCCTTGCATAAGCTGACCGTAGAGCAAGCCAATCATATGTGCCAAGCCATCCACTACACCCGTGAAGTGGATGAATCTAAAGCCTTGGACGAACTGACTTACCCACACATCATCATTGCTGGCAGTGGTATGGCCACTGGTGGACGCATTCTGCACCACTTCAAACGCCATCTCAGCGACCCTAAAACCTCGGTGCTGTTCGCCGGTTATCAATCTGGTGGTACACGAGGTGCAAAAATGGTGGGCGGCGCCGACAGTGTCAAACTACACGGTGAATGGATTCAAATCAGAGCATCAGTTGAGAGTATGGATGCGCTATCTGGACACGCCGACTATGTCGATATTGAACAATGGCTCAAAGCATCTGAGCTCAAAGCAGGCACACAAATTTATCTAATCCACGGGGAGCCGGAAGCGCTTGAAGGGATGCGCGATCATCTCGAACAAACCACAAACTTTAGAGTCGATATTGCCGGATACATGCGTATTCTGCATGTTTAAAACAGGTCCTCACTCACATCACCGGTATCAACTCAACGATACCGGTATGTTATGAGGGCGCTCAGAAAAGGCTTCAACCACATCGGATACGGAACTGAAATAGGCCTCTTCACCAACCGCTTGGGTAATCCCAGAACGATCCATACCATAACGTACACGATCCGTAACTTCTGCAAACACCAAACGAACCCCTAACTTACGTAACTCATAGGATAAGGTAACCAGAGTTTGCGCCGCCGTATAATCCACATCATCCACAGCCGCCGCATCAATGCAAAACCACTCTAAGGACGGGCGGGCACTGTTTACCAAATACAGGACTTCGCGACTCATCAACGAGGCATTGGCGTAATACATACCATGAGTAAAACGGTATACCTGTAATCCCGGCATTAACTGCGCGTTGTTATTCAGCGGCACAGCACGCCAACGCCCATGACCATTGGAAATCACCACACTGTTCACTGGGCGATAGCCATGTCGTGTATGCACTAAAAGCGATAATGCTATGGCAACCAAAATCCCCAATTGCACGCCTAACACCACCACCGCAACCATGGTCACGACCGATACCCAAAACTCCCAAGGGCGTTCATAAAGCACCTTACGTAAGCCTTTAATATCGATTAGCTCGAAGCCAATTAAAAAGACAATGCTGGCCAAGGTTGCATGAGGTAAATAGGCTAACGGCTCAGTAAACAACACCAACATGAGTAGAACAATGAGTGCGGTAATCAAATGCGCTAACTGACTACGCCCTCCGGCACCGTCGACCATTTGCGTTTTGGTTGGGCTGCCATTCACCACAAAAGCGCCAGACACGGCCGCACCGATATTGGCCAATCCCAAACCAACTAAATCTTGGTTATCGTTCACCGTTTCTTGATGACGCGCTGCATAAGCACGCGAGGTGGCTGAGCTTTGCGCCAAAATCACCATAACCATAGCAAACGCAGTGGGTAGCAAATGCGTGAACTGCTCCCACGTTAAGTTAAATAATGGAAACTGCAGACTCGGTAAGCCACTCGGTACACTGCCCACCAGAGCAATATCGAATTCTTCTAACTGAAACAACCAGCTTGCGAAAATAGCCCCGATAACCGCTACCAAGGCCCCCGGAAAACGCTTCGAAACTAAATGCATCCCAACCACGGCAATCAAGGTAGATAACGACACAACTAAGGTGTGTACATTCAGCGTCTCAAGCGTTGGCCAATGCAACAGCAAATGGGTAATGGAACTCAAACCGTCACTGTGAATACCTAGCATGCCTGGTACCTGCCCTACGGCCACTTGAATGCCCACCCCACTCAAAAAGCCGATTAATACTGTACGAGACAAAAAGTTAGCCAACACGCCCAAATTTAAAATACGTGCCAGTAACAACATGCCGCCAACGATTAACGCCAGTGTGGACGCCATGCTTAAATATTCATCCGAACCAGACACGGCGATGCCTGCCAAAGCCGTGGCTAACATAGCCGCCGTAGCGGAATCCGCGCCCACCACCAACTGCCGCGATGAACCAAACATGGCAAATAAAAACATAGGCAGAAGCATGGTATACAAACCTACGACGACGGGAACACCCGCAATCTGGGTGTAGCCCATCACCTCAGGGATCGCTAATGCCGCCAGCGTTAGCCCTGCCAGCACGTCCCGAGGCAGCTGCGCACGTTCGATAGGAAACACACTTTGGAATACACGAAATCGCTGACGTCCGATTGTCATAACAAGGCTCTCTTAAGTAATGCGTTGATTTTCGCAGCCACTAGTTTATGCGGCTTTGACGCTCTAACCAGTTAAAAAACAATACGGCTTCAGGAGATAAATCGGTGCCGGATTTTCGCACCAAATAAAACGACTCACTGGCGGGAATACGTTTATCGAACAATTCAATTAAACGGCCATCGGCAAGCATATCTTCCACCATGGAAGAGCGAGCCAATGCCACCCCTACACCAAGCTCTGCTAGACGCAATGACGCCAGCAAGGTATCCAGTTGCATGCCGCGGGAAGGGTCAACACTCTCTTCGTTAATCATCGACAGCCAGTAGCCCCAGCCCTCTTCGTAGCCGAGGACATGCAGCAAGGTGGTTTTAGCTAAATCACGAGGACTTTCAATCGCTTCGCGTTCCATAAGCTCTGGCGAGCAGACAGGAAATAGCGTATCCCAACTTAAGCGCTGTGACACATAGCCCGGCCATTGGCCGTTGCCCCAACGAATTTCAAAATCATCGTCCGCATCCGTGTCTTTCACCCAAAGAGAGCTGATATATCGAATGTCGATATTAGGGTGCTGTTGGTTAAACTCCGCCAAACGCGGCGCCAACCAATGGACAAAAAAGGACAAACTGCCGCGAATTTTTACCGGAGTGCGTTTATCCGAATTGAACAACTCATTGGTCGCAGCGGCCAAACGAGAAATAGAATCTTGCACTACTGGCAAATAAGACATGCCCTCGTCGGTCAGCGTGAGTCCTCGAGGTAAACGCTTGAACAAGGACACCCCTAAATGGCGCTCTAATAAACGAATCTGCTGGCTCACCGCACCTTGAGTTAAATGCAGTTCCTGCGCGGCTTTGGTAAAGTTTAAGCTGCGCGCAGAGACTTCAAAGGTGCGTAACCAATTTAATGGGGGAAGTGTTTTCTCATTCATCTAAGCACCCAAGCGCCGACCGTTTCTGATAGAAAGGCGCTTAGAGTACCTGACCTAGAAAACGTTGCAAGCGTGGGTGTTCAGAATTAAAGAAGCGCTCTGGTGATTCTTCGAGGACGAGCTCCCCCTCTTCCATAAATACCACTCGGTCGGCGACTTCTCGGGCAAAGCCCATTTCATGGGTCACCACCACCATGGTCATGCCCTCTTTAGCGAGGCCTTTCATCACGTCGAGCACTTCTCCAACCATCTCTGGGTCGAGGGCGCTGGTAGGTTCATCAAACAACAGGGCTTTAGGCTTCATGGCCAACGAACGAGCAATCGCCACACGCTGCTGCTGGCCTCCCGACAAACGTGACGGGTAGCTCTGCATACGGTCATGCAATCCCACACGGTACAATAAATCTTTGGCCTCTTGCTCAACCTCAGCTTTGTCTCGTTTGAGCACTTTTAACGGTGCCAGCATCACATTACCAAGGGCTGTTTTGTGCGGAAACAAATTAAACGATTGGAACACCATGCCGACTTCTTCACGCAGCTTATTGATATTGGTGTTCTTATCCACTAAGTCGATACCATCAATTTTGATATGACCCGATGAGATGGTTTCCAATTGATTTAACGTACGCAGAAAAGTCGATTTTCCCGAACCGCTTGGACCAATAATCACCACCACTTCACCACGGTGGATGTCCAGTGAGACATTTTTAAGTGCGTGACAGCCATTTTCAAAGATTTTGTTTACATCGCGCGCTGCGATTAATACCTGCTTTTGTGCTTGATTAGTCACTGGCCGCTAACCTCTTTTCTAAACGCTGAATGGCCCAAGATAATCCACCCGTCACCACTAAATACAAAGCCGCAACAGTAAACCACACTTCAAAAGGAGCAAAACTACCGCTCACAACTTCACGACCAGCTTTGGTCAGATCTGTAATGGAAATCACCGACACCAAGGACGAGTCTTTGATTAGGTTAATAAACTGCCCCGCCAACGGCGGCAAGGTACGCTTGATTGCCTGAGGCATCACCACATAAGCCATGGCTTGGGCATAATTCATACCTAACGAACGCGCGGCTTCCATTTGCCCAGGAGGCACAGATTGAATACCGCCACGCACGATTTCCGCCACATAAGCACCGGTAAAAATCGACAAAGCTGCCACCCCTGCGGTAAAACGATCCAAATCGAAGACAGTGCCAATGAAGAAGTAGACAATAAAGATCTGCACCAGCAGCGGTGTACCACGAATGATCTCCACATAAGTCACGGCCAAATTGCGCCATACCTGACCATGGGCCACCCGCATCAAACCAAACACCACACCAAGCAAGATCGAGAAAATCAGCGACAGGAAGGAAATCTCAATCGTCACCCACAGGCCTTCGGCAATCGGACCAAAGCGCCAACCTTCGATACGGGCAATGGTATCGCCTTGGAAAATTAAATCTCCATCACGGGCCACCAGCTTGTCATAGTCCGGCACGACCTGCGGCGCGCCGCCGTAATCGGGCGTAATGCTTAACTGGCCTGAGGCGCTAACCACCGCGGTGCCATCTGTTTGTGCAATGATGTCCTGTGGTTCCGTATTAATTACGTAGGGCCACAGACGCTCCCAATGCCATGTGTAATTGATTTTTTGTCCCGAGAAATAAATCCCAGCGATCAAGGCCGCCATGATAACGAGATATAAGCCGTGTCCAAGCCAGCGGTTAGATGGTGTTTGCATGTTGTCTCTTATATAGAAAAAGAGCCTAACATCGTAGGCTCTTGGTCAGACTGACAGATCGGTAGCGCGTTTACTGAATGCTATCGACCCAAGCATCCGAGTTAAACCACTTGTCGTAAATACGATCGTAAGTACCGTCCTTCTTGATTTGCACTAGGTAATTGTTCAAGAAGTTTAAGAAATTCACATCGTCTTGGCGAATTGCCCAGCCAAGCGGTTCGTAAGTGAAAGCTTGATCTAAATGTACCACGCCGCCTTTGTTCTGCGCTGCGTACATTGCGTTGTATGGCAAGTCATAAACAAACGCGTCCGCTTTGCCATTTTTCACTTGTAGCACTGAGTCAGCAGAGGTTTCAAACAAATTTAGCTGCGCATTTGGAAAGTATTTCTTCGCAGCAATCGCACCAGTTGTACCAATCTGCGATACCAAACGGTATTTCGGATCATTAAGGTCGCGATAGTCTTTAATCTGGGCCGCAACTTCGGGAGTCACCAGCACCGTTTGCCCCATTTCTAGGTAAGTGTCAGCAAACAATACTTTCAGGTTGCGCTCTGGTGTAATGCCCATACCGCCATTGATGATGTCACATTTACCGGTTTGTAAAGCAGGAATGATGCCGTCCCAAGCCGTGTTGACTGGAACAAATTTAACCCCCATGGCATGAGCCATATGCTTAGAAATATCGATATCGAAACCGATAAAGCGGTCATCTTTGGTTTTCATTTCAAAAGGAATGTAGCCAGCTTCAAAGCATACTTTTAACTCGCCGCTCGACATGATGCCATCGATTGCTGAATTCGCCGCATTAACAACTGTACTGCCTAGTACAGAACTTGCCACAACTAAGCCCGCTAGCGCTTTTTTGAAACCTAGTTTCATGTCATTCCTCATTCATTTGTTTTGTTGTAAGTCCATGCCTAGAGCAGAAACACCAAGCATTAAGCCGTGAACTAAAGGGTGACACAATATACCGAAAAGAAGAAAAGAGTAGTATCGACAGGATCAGGGTCTAAGACCCATTTTTTTTAATGGGTAGGGCTATTTTTTGTTATCTGTTAGTCATTATAGGCACAAAAAAGCCTTTTTGACCTACCAAAAATAATGAATTCGATTTTATTTCTAGATCAGCCTCGCTAAAATGTGCCGATTTTCAACCAATCGGAAAACTGCATTATGACGACAGTCACCATACTTGATGGCGGCATGGGCCGTGAACTAGAGCGCCGTGGCGCCCCCTTTAAACAACCTGAATGGTCAGCCTTGGCTATGATGGAAGCCCCAGAAATCGTAAAGGATGTTCACAAGTCCTTTATCGAAGCAGGTTCACGTGTAATCACCACGAATAGCTATGCCCTAGTACCATTTCATATTGGTGAAGACGTATTCAAACAGCGCGCTTTCGAGCTAGCGGTGGACTCTGCTAAGGTTGCTCGCCAAGCCGTTGAAGAAACAGGCAAAGACGTTAAAGTTGCAGGTTCATTGGCGCCATTGTTTGGCTCTTACCGCGCCGATCTTTATCAAGCAGATCGCGCCGAAGAAATCGCTCGTCCTCTGATCACAGCCTTAGCACCTCATGTGGACCTTTGGCTAAACGAAACCCAAAGTTTGCTGGCTGAAGCATTGTTAATGAAAAAGCTCGTGGACGAGCTAGACGGTGAGAAAAAACCATACTGGGTGTCGTTCACACTGGAAGATGCAGAACCGACTACAGAACCATGTCTACGTTCAGGTGAAACCGTAGTAGACGGTGTAAAGGCGATGGTCGCAGCGGGCGTAGATGGCATTCTATTTAACTGCTGTCAGCCAGAAATCATTGCTGACGCCATTACGGTGACAAAACAAACATTAGCAGCGCTGAACAAAGAGATGGCAATCGGCGCCTACGCTAACGCCTTCCCACCACAACCCAAAGACGCCACCGCCAACGATGGCTTAGATGAAGTCCGCGCAGACCTCACACCCGAGTCCTACCTAGTTTGGGCAGAAAAATGGTGCGAGCTGGGTGCTACCCTGATCGGCGGTTGTTGTGGTATTGGTCCTGACCACATTAAAGCGCTAGCGGCACGCCTATAATTTCGTCCCTAACCAAACAACAAAGCCCCGATAGGTTTACTATCGGGGCTTTTGTTTTTTCAGCTATTCCCAGTTGCAGCTAACACGGCATCACATCTGTTTAAACAGATGCATATTATTTCGGCTGACCGGCAGGGTTTTCTTTATGTCTTTTAGGTAGACCGTTAAATTTCCATTATCGTCTTTATTGACTCGCTCGATATGACTGACTTGTACGACAACAGAGCGATGAATACGCCAGAACTCATTGTTATTAAGCTCCTCTACGAGCTGCTTAATGGACTTCTTAATCAAGTACTCCCCGCTCAACGTCACGACGGTTGTGTATTTATCTTCCGCAATGAAACAGCTGATATCGCTGACTTTAATCACATGGATGGCCTCACCACGAGAGGCGTTAATCCATTGTAGTGTTGGGTTTGAATGTTGTGGCAGTAGCTGGCTTAACTGCTCCGCATCAAGCTCGTATTTAACCGTTGTATGCGAGCGTTTTTGTAACCTTTGAATGCATTCATAGAGACGCTTTTCATCAACGGGTTTGAGCAAATAATCTAGCGCTTCATGCTCAAACGCCGCGACCGCATGCTCGTCGTATGCCGTGACAAATACCAGATTCCCCTGATAACCAGACGCTCGAAGTTGCTTGGCTGTTTCAATACCGCTTAGCCCCGGCATTTTTATATCCATAAAAATCGTATGGATGTCGAGTTCCTTAACAACATTTATGGCCTCTATCCCTGACCCCAGCGCCACGATTTGATCAATGTCTTCCCATAATCCCTGTAACAATTTCTGCAGATGAAAACGTAGTAATGGTTCATCATCCACCACCATTACCTGAATCAATCCGTCCGTTTTAATGTGTGACATGCTCCATTCCTAGCATTTTTTGTTGGGAGTCACTTAACGGCCAACTCAAGGTCACCAGACAACCCGAAACTTGCTTTTGGTCGTTGTAAACATTCTCTATATCAAAATGAGCTTGGTCGCCATAGATCAAAAACAAACGCTGTCGAATATTTCTCAAAGCAATGCCATGCTTTTTATCTGACGAGACTGACGCTTGCCAATTTGGCGCCAATCCAAGACCTGTATCCAGAATAGAAACATGGCAATTCTCCTCTTCAACCTTAACTGATATTTCGATTTCCCCGCCTTTTAAACTCGGTTCTATGCCATGAACGATTGCATTTTCAACCAATGGTTGTAACAGAAACGGAGGGCATTCTATACGTTCAACATCGCCTTTTTTATGAATATGAAAGCGCAATCGATCTCCCATTCTCACTTTTTGAATCGATAAATACGCTGCCACTAAATCTAGCTCTTCGATTAGTTGAATACGAGGCTGCTTTATCTTACTCATGGACACACGAAGCAAGCTGGTCAGATCATCCAACATGCGCTTAGCGTCATCAGGCCGAATATCAATCAGCACTTGAATGTTCGCTAAGGTATTAAACAAAAAGTGAGGTTCAATTTGTGATTGCAGCATCTGATAGTTGGACTCTGCTAACTGCTTTTCTTGCATCAGCGTTTTCAGTTTTTGCTCTTGCAGCTCTCGTTCTTTTCGGCTTAGTCGATGAGCATTGTAAAAGATATAGGTCACAAGCATGCTAAACAGCACTTTAAGCAGTAAATCTGACCATGAGGCATTCAGTACCGCATCGACGGAGTCATAAACTTGGTAAAGCAAATACCCCATACCGATGATAACGCCACCAAAGTAACCAAGAATGGTAGCACCTAGTACTGAAAGCTTCTCCCGAAGGTAATAAATACTCAAACGAATACAAGATAAACAAGCGGCCCCAAACACTAAAGAAATCTGTAGCGTCATCCAGAACTCACCCGCTTCGGTAATCCAAATTACAACGGCAATTAAAGCGCAGTAGATTAATACTGTTAAAGTATCCTTTAATAATTCGTGGCTGCTCCAAAAAGCCCGAAATGGTAGTTTAAACATACGCTTTTCCCCCTCGGTATCGTCCCAATTGATAACAGCCCATCACTAAAAACCAAACCATGCTACCAATGCCAAAAATCTCTCCCAAATCGGTAAGAATAGGCACAGCCGTGAATAGACCAATACCGCCAAACACGATTGCAACAGCCCTTAACCAGCGCTCAATGATAAGATCCGCTTTATAACTCAGCCCTAACAAAAGCAACCAAATCCCCCCCACTAACTCATTCCCCCCACCTATTCCATTGATCAGCATTTGCAATGTGTACCAGAGAGAAATAGCAAGTTCTTGATTTACCTCCATAAGCTCTAAAACCATGTGAGTACCGATATTGGCTAACATTCCGCTTGCAATCGTAAGCCCAGACCAAAAATAGCCGAATACCAAGGCTATTGATGCAAACCAGCCCGTCTGAAGATGGGGTTTAATGGCAATCTGGAAAACCATCAACGCCACACCGAACACGATGTAAATCACAAAATACCATAAATACATTAATGCCGAGTAAGTGGACATTAACGTCAGCTGTGGCGCGATTGACTTCCCTATGTCGCCATAAGAGCCGAAAGAAAATACTGTGATGTATACGATCATGCCAAACAAGAAACACATGCCCGCCATCACACTTGCCGTCCCAGCCAGCAAGTGTGATGTTTTGTCTATGCGAATGTCAGTGTTCATTGGTTAAAATCGGTAGAAGACAGACATAGCACCACTCCAATAACCAGAGCGCTCAACAATAGGGCTATCACTGATTCCTTCTCCTAAGTGGTCATAGGCAAGTCTGGTCGCCACATGCCATTCCGTCGTAATAGGATAGACATGCGTGATTGAGGCATTCGCATTCGTTGCAGCTTTACCTTTATAAGCCGCAAATCGACTAGTGGCCTCACCCGCTCGAACACCATAGTAATAGTCGACTAATTCCTCAGATTGATGCTGAATGGCCACGGCAGGAATAAAAGCGCCTACGTCTGTATCCAGCTTTTTGGACAGCATAAATTTCGCTTCGTAGCCTTCGTGGGTATCTGATACATCAGAAGATAACGCCGCTGTGAGATCAACAAAGGGAGTGAAGTGAGTCCATTGAAACGCCAGCTCTGTAGCATCATCTCGTTTCTCGAAGTGCTTTAGCAGCTCGTTTTCATCGCGATCAATAACGGATTCACGCATTACTAACACAGCACTTAGCTGGTCGTTATTGCCGACTTTTCCCGATACCCCCAGCCCTTCTGGACCGACAATGAACATGCCATACTCAAGGTTCAAATAGGGACGAATCTCAGCTTTGTTTTCCTCGCCGTAAACATGGCTCTGCTCACCCAATACAGAAAGCCCCAAATCTGCGTTCCACTCAGTAGCATATGAAGCATAGCTAATACTTGCTAAAACAATGGGCAAGCCACATTTTACAGTGACGGTAAATAGAGAATTTTTCATATCATTTCACTCAGTCTGTTTCATAGGATTAAAAAATGCTCGTTAAAAGCATGAAATAAAGATCCCATAAAGCGGACAAGCGGACAAGCGGACATGATCAAGTGACGAACGGGGATATAAGAGGATAAGTGGAATAATATACGGATAAAGCAGCCTGAGCTTGTAACGAATCGATTTTGTCTTGGTAAGCGTCTAGTTTTTACGACAAGGTCATTGGTGAGCAGAAAACCAAATATCAAAAGATCAATTTCACACCTAAAGAAGTGATCTTGCTTTGCAGATAAGCAGGCGGCTGACAGTCCGTAATCAAGCAATCAATATCTTTCAAACGCGTCCAAACACAACGTGAAGCGCGTTCAAACTTTGTACTGTCGACCATTAAAATCCGGTAATGGCAATTATCAACCAACGCCTCCAAAGAGCTAATGTCATCGTCCGTGAAGTCAAACAGAACACCATGCTTATCGATAGCGGATACCGAAAAAACACCTACATCCGCCCGATATTTTTGGAAGAAGCGTACCGCATCTGCACCGACAATATCCTGATCGCGTTTACGAACTTTACCTCCAGCAACGGTTAACTCACCATTAGGCTGCTCACTGATAATACGCGCCGCATGGAGATTCGTAGTCATCACATGTAAGTTTTCTTTTTCATTCAGACATTTTGCCAATTCAGCAACGGTGGACCCAGAGCCTAGAAAGACCGATTGATAATCTGAAAGCTGCTGTAAACACAGCTCCGCCATGCGTCGTTTGCCCTCCGCATTGTGAATTTGGCGTTGATTAAAACTGATGTTTTCCTGGTTCGGAAACGGAACCACTTCCCCATGATTCCTTAATACTAGTCCTTTTTCCGATAATAAGCGCACATCGCTTCGAATGGTTTGTACAGAGACTGCGAAAGCATCAGCTACCGCTTGTAAGGACTGACGGCCATTTGCATTAATCCATTGAATAATATCCAGTTGACGCTGATTCATAATCCCCCCTCTACATACAAAAACTTCAAACGAAAGCAACTTCACTTCAAACGAAAAGCAATAGTCATCTTAGTGTCAAAGTATGGCGGTAGTGTTTCAGTAACACTCACTCTTTAAGGAACGCTTGCAATGAAGATGTTAAAAACGCTAGTAACGACCAGTATTTTGGCTTCTATATCCTCTCTATCCATCGCCGAGACACTGACCCTGTACACCAGCCAGCCAAATAAAGACGCACAAATGACTGTCGATGCATTTGAAAAAGCGAACCCAGGAATCGATGTGGAATGGGTACGTGATGGCACAACCAAACTGATGACAAAGCTTCGTGCAGAACTTAGCAGCGGTGTGGTGAACCCAGATGTACTGTTGATCGCTGATAGCGTAACCATGGAATCCATGGCAAAAGATGGCTACCTAGCCCCCTACCTAAGCCCTAACCGCTCAAACTACGATGCATCGCTTTACCACAACGAGGGTTATTACTACGGCACTAAACTGATCACAACAGGGATCGTGCGTCACCAACGCGCGCCAGAAAAACCAACAGATTGGTCGGATTTCGCAAAGCCTGAATACAAAAACCAAATCGCTATGCCCAGCCCACTTTACTCTGGCGCCGCACTGATTCACTTAGCAACACTTACGGATGAACCAAGCCTTGGTTGGTCATATTACGAAGCGCTACATAACAACCAAGTCATGGCTCAAGGAGGTAACGGTAGCGTATTAAAAGCCGTGTCTTCAGGCACAAAACCATACGGCGTGATCGTCGATTTTCTTGCCATTCGTGAAGCGCAAAAAGGCTCACCTCTTGAATTCATATTTCCGAAAACAGGTGTCAGCATGGTGACAGAGCCGGTCGCGATCATGAAAGGTTCAAAAAACCAAGAAGCGGCGAAAAAGTTCGTAGATTTTGTTTTATCCAAACAAGGTCAGCAGCTTGTGCTTGACCAAGGCTACTTGCCAGCACGCTCTGATATGCCAGTTCCAGAAGGCTTCCCTGCGCGTGAAGACATTAAGCTGATGCCTTTCGATGCGGCAAAAACATTGGAAAACAACGAAGCCAACAAACAACGCTTTAGCGATATTTTTGAAGGCTAATCCACGATGTACTTACGCAACACCGATAGCCAGCTGCGCTGGCTATCTCTTTCTATTTTTCTCTTGATTGCTTTACTGAGCCTATTGCCCAGTGCACGGCTCATCGTTGAAGCCTTAAAAGGCGTGCAATTTGATGTGCAGTCACCGTTCAGTGAAATCATGCGCAGCAGCCAAACATGGACAGCGTTTCGCAACAGCTTTTATACCTCAGGCCTTGGCACACTGATCGCCGTGGTATTAGGCGCAGGATTTGCCTTTATCGTCACCCTAACGAATATCCGTGCTCGGGCAATTTGGGTATTTCTGTTTATGTTGCCGATGATGATTCCACCGCAAGTCACAGCACTAAGCTGGCTTCAGCTATTTGGTCCAGCCAGCCCTATTTTGAATACCTTTGGCATTGCCCCTGCACTGGGCAGCCCAAATCCTATGTACTCAGCAGAAGGTATCGCCTTGCTATTGGGCATTCAGAACGCGCCATTAGTCTTTCTTGCGTTGCGCACTCAGCTGCTTTGTTTACCTCAAGACCTGATTGAAGCGGCTAAAGTTGCTCGTGCCTCACAAGAAGCCATTTGGATCGATATCATTTTGCCCCTCACTCGTGGCGCGTTAATCGCAGGCGCCGCACTGGCGTTTGTTTCATCATTAGGCAATTTTGGTATCCCTGCCATGCTTGGCATCCCAGTGAACTATTTAGTTCTGCCGACGCTGATTTACCAAAAGATGGCTGGCTTTGGTCAAGGTATGCTGAGTGAAGTGGCAGGCTTATCCATGTTGATTTCGTTTCTTGTATTGGGCGGAATGATTTTGCAGCAATGGCTACAACAACGTAGTGAATACGCGTTGGTTGGGCATAGTTCTAGTCATATGTCATTTCGTTTAGGCAAATGGCGCACGCCAACCGAAGGTGCTCTTGGTCTGATATTACTGATGATCTTAGTGGTGCCATGCATAGCTCTTGTCGTCAGCTCCTTTGTTCCCGCTTTAGGTATGCCGTTGAACAGTCAAACGTTCACTGTCTCCGCCTACATTGAAATGCTCGCGAACCAAGGTGTAACCACGAGAGCATTTAGCAACAGCTTATTGTTGGCTGGGGCAGCCTCCGTGGTCTTGATGTGTCTTTGCTTACCACTTAGCTACATCTTGCTAAAGCTACCGCTTAAGGCACGCATTTTAGCCACTAGCTTGATCGAGGTGCCTTATGCCATTCCTGGGATTGTATTGGCCATTGCCTTCATTTTGTTGTTTGCTCGCCCTCTGCCTATCCTTGGCGTTAGCATCTACGGCTCTATGAGCATTATCTTCCTTGCCTATTTGTCATGCTTTTTAAGTGTCTGCTTAAAACCGATATATAGCGCCATGTCCCAGATGGACAAGGCTTTAGAAGAGGCAGCACAACTAGCAGGCGCCAATGCCATTCAGCGTTTGGTTCACATTATTCTGCCGCTGACAGCACCCGCCTTTTTTGCTGGCGCCATCCTAGTGTTTCTTATCTCAGTCAATGAGCTAACGGTATCTGCTCTGCTTTGGAGCGCTGGTAATGAAACATTGGGGGTATTGATCTTTAACTTGGACGAAAGCGGTGACACCGTTCTAGCGTCTGCAATTTCCGTATTAGTTGTTTTACTTGTGGCAGCGCTGATGGCCTGTCTGAGCTTACTCGCGCCACGCTTACCAAAAGGTGTAATCCCATGGCACGACTCAGTTTAAACGCAGTCAGCAAGTCTTTCGGCGATAAAACCGTCGTCGATGCTCTTTCCCTCACCATTGAACCTGGGCAGTTTGTCGCACTGCTTGGCCCAAGTGGTTGTGGTAAATCAACAATATTGCGCATGTTAGCAGGCTTTGAAACCGTCTCGGCTGGCGATATTCAGCACGGAGATCAGTGCCTTTCAAGCACGAAATTTCATTTACCAACCGAAGAGCGCAACTTTGGCATGGTGTTTCAATCCTATGCCCTATGGCCACATATGACCGTGATGGAAAACGTGGGCTATCCGTTGAAAATCCAGAAAGTGGATCGTCAAAACTATCAACGTCGAGTACAAGATGCCTTGGATATTGTGCAACTTAACGACTTTAAAGATCGTTTACCTAGCCAGTTAAGCGGCGGTCAACGCCAGCGTGTAGCGCTCGCTCGTAGTCTTGTGACTGAGCCGGATGTGATTTTATTTGATGAGCCACTCGCTAACCTTGATCGTCATTTACGCGAAAGCATGGAAATCACTTTCCGTGAATTCCATCGCCGCACCGGTGCCACCATGGTCTATGTCACCCATGACCAAGCCGAAGCGATGGCATTGGCGGATCAAATCGCTGTATTAAAAGATGGCCAACTGATGCAGTGGAGCACCCCTGAAGATTTGTACACTCGTCCCAATAATGAGTGGGTAGCAAACTTCATCGGCCAAGGCTCGATCCTGCGTTGCCAATCGGTTTCTGGCAACCAACTGCTGACATCCACCGATGTGATTGGGCTACTGTATGATCAAACGGAACATCAAGGTCGTATGCTGGTGCGTCCACAGCATGTTGATTTGTCTGCCACCTCCAACATGTTACAAGGCACGGTTCGCGAATGTATTTTCCGTGGTGAGCGATACGATATTTTCTTAGTGCTTGAAAATGGCGATACGCTACACGCCTATCATACGGAGCCGTTAGAGATTGGCGAAACACGCCAATTATCGATTCAACAAGCTTGGACTTTAGAGCCTTCCCATGACCACGACTATTAATGTTTTAAGTGGCTTTGGCGCGAAGGCCGCAGCAGCTATTTCCGTTAAAACCCAATTAGAAAATGGCCAACTTGTGCACTTTCTGCTTGATGCTGGCGGTTCACTAGAAGGCCACTCCGATAAAGGTTGGCAGCTCCCTGAAGATGTCGATGCAATCGTTATCAGTCACGATCATCCGGACCATATAGGTGGATTAAGCGACGTCCCAGCATCGGTTCCAGTGTTTGCAACGGAGCAAGTGATCCCTTATTTGCCTAGGCACTTGAATATTCAGCGACTTCCAAACCGAGGCTCGATAGAAATTAGTGGTGTTCGGGTTCAAACGGGCTGCGCAGGTCACTCTTTTGGTGGTATTTGGCTACATTTGGACCTAGCAGATGGCATCTTTTACAGCGGGGACTTCTGTCTAGAGTCTGAACTGTTTCCGTTTGACCGACCGCCCAAAGCGGCTACGGCATTATTAGATGCGTCTTATGGTTTGTACGATCGTACTCAAGATCAAGCGAAACAAGATATCTTATCTGTCCTCTCAACAGAAAAACCTAACTTGATGCCAGTGCCGCAAAGTGGGCGCGCATTAGAAATGGCCTGTTGGTTTGAACAACAAGGTATTAGGGATTGGGTTCTAGGCAATGATTGCCTGCAGCCCCATAACATCACTCAAGTCTCGGATGAGTTGGTTTGCTCAGAGCTAAAAAAACTAGCGGCCAATATTGCGCCTAGAGCTTTTGATGAGCACGCACCGATTATCTTATGTGGTGATCCAGAAGGCTTCTCTGGCGATGCAGGACGATTATTGAAACAGTCTGAGCAGTACAACGTGATCTATACCGGACACCTTCCCGCTCACGCAAGACAAGCCGTTGCAGCAGGAAATGCGCACTTTGTACGCTGGAATGTTCACCCGATCAGCCAAGACATCGCGCGAGTTATGGATCAACTGCAATGTCAGCGCTGTGTGCCTCTCTTTAGCCCTATTGAAGATATCGACGAATGGCGCTATCGCCTTGGCGACAGCCTTCTAGCAACCTCAATCATTGAACTTTAGCTATGCAACTTATCTCAAAACCCTTTGTCTTTGCTCGCCATGCCCAGAGTAACTTTAACGCCGCTAAACGTATTGGAGGCAGTACAGATAGTCACTTATCGGAGCTTGGTGAGCAACAAGCTAGAAATGCCGCTAAGCTTCTTAATAAATCTTGGTCAGCAGTTTGTACCAGCGATTTAGCGCGTACCATTCAGACCGCAAAACTTGCTGTACCGGGCCATGAGCTAAAACAATTCAAAGGTATTCGGGAGCGTGACTGGGGCTGTCTAGAGGGCTGCCCTATTCCTGATGCGACCGACTATTTCGCAACCCCTGAAAACGGTGAACCTTGGGATGATTTCTATAAGCGCAGTATCGATACGATCAACCATATCCTAGCGCAGTACGAACACCCTTTAATCATTGCTCATTCGGGTATTTACAGAGCTATTCATCATTCCCTATTTGGCACACCAAAAGGTCCGCGCATTGGCAATATTGAGCCAATCACCGTGCAGCCTAAACGTGACCAAACCAATTGCTGGGAACTTATTCCATACAGAGGACATTTATTATGAAACACAGTGCAGTCATCGTCGATTTAGATGGCACCTTAGCCGAATTCGATCCAATTCTTGTAAAAGACTGGGTACTAGGTAAGGAGAAGCAATGGGACCCTTTCTTTGATCATATGAAAGACGCCCCCGTGATCGAAAATGTCTTTAAGCTAGTAAGTATCCTCAAGAATAGCGGTGAAAAGATCCTCATCTGCTCAGGTCGCCCAGAAAGCCATCAGCAGCATTCCGAAGCTTGGATGCAACAGAACAATATTCCATACGATGGCGTCTATCTAAGACCATTAAATGCGGACCATGTATCTGATGAAGAGGTAAAAAAGCAGTTGCTTGAACGCATTCATGCCGATGGTTTTGAACCTTGGATAGTATTTGATGATCGCGATGCGGTGGTGGAACAATGGCGTAAGCTGGGGCTAACTTGCCTGCAGTGCGCACCGGGTAACTTTTAATCCCAACACAACAAAGCCCCGATAGTTACCTACCGGGGCTTTGTTGTTTTTCGGCTTAAGCGATACGCTGTTGTAATGCATTAGTTTGCTTGAGTCACTGATGTGCTGTGTGCATCAAACTGTGCTTGTAGCGAATCGATTTTGTCTTGGTAAGCGTCTAGTTTTTGCGACAAGGTCACAGGTGAGTTGAATTCAACTGCAGGATTCGATTCAACACCCATTGTTTCTAGTTGTGCAGATAACGCTTTCGCGTGTGCTTGCGCATCTAAGTAGTTATCTAGCAGGTTGTTATCATCACTCGCTGCGAACGATGCAGTGGCAGTAAGCGTTAGGGCTGCGATAAGAGCTGGAGTTTTAAAGTTCATAATATTCACCTTTTATCTATTAAACATTGTGTGTTTTGTCTGGCGAAACGGTTTAATTAATTGAAGCTATTTAATTAAGTATCTCGCGTCTCGATGGAATTAATATTAATGCTTCCAAACCAGAAAAAAAGGGGCTAAAGCCGTGTTCCAAAATGCTTCCCTCAAGCTGATGAATTCGCCTTAATTGACGATAAAAGTAGAAAATATGTAAACCCCAAACAATTCCCCTCTTATTTTATGAAAAATCGCAAAAACCATTCAAAATTCGGCATCCAAAAACCAGTATTTCAAGATGATCAGACAATCATCGCGCATAAACTAAGTATAAAGTAGACCTCAATCTATCCTTAAATCGGTTCAGTGAAACAATAACGCCGAGTTAACTTACATAATTGAAATCGAAGAAGTAGATAGAGAATCATCAAAGGATTCGATCTTTCATAGAAAAGCCCCATCAAGGGATTCTTGATGGGGCTCATTGTAGGTATTAAGTAACGCGCTACTTAAGCATTAATGCAGATCACTTGGTTTCACAACCAGCCAATTTTTATTTGCGGTCACAGCTTGGCCTAAAGCTGCTTGCTGTTCCGCCGCATCCGCTTTCCACTCCTCAACTTGTTTCATATATTTAGCTTTACGATCTACCCAAAGACGCATACCGCCTTTATCAATATCGGTACCATTAAACAGCATATAACCATCTGACAGCGGTGAATCCCCGGCAACTAATACAGGTTTACGCCATTGATCAATCCAGCCAGTAATAGAGCCCAATTTACCCTCGTACCAAGTCATCGGATTCATCAGATAAGGAGTCAATTCCAGCTTCATGTTAGCGCCTTGGTCGTATTCCCCGTCACGAATCTGCAAGCGCGATGTGGTCAGTTCACCGGTTTCTCGATCTTTCAGCAGCATATTTACGCCAATCACATTCTCTGGCTTAACGTTGTAACCATATTTCGGGTCACTGGCGATCATGCGTACAATTTCTTCACTGGCAGCAGTCATGACATACACTTCAATGCCATTTTCCTGTAGTCGATTATAAAGCTCGTTCATCCCCTTAAAGACAATCGGCGGATTAACGCTACTCTCCACCACTTTGTCACCATCATAATAGGTAATCGGCACTGGTTTTTTATAAGCCATGACTTCATCGACATAGCCTTTCAATTCAGATAATGTGAATCCAGAGAATATCTGCGCTACCCACGGATAACATACTAGGTTATCAATCTCACAGAGACGGTAATAATAGCTATTTAGGCTTTCTTTGTAGGTATCCGTATCTTTAAAAGGAATCAGTTTCAATGAAGGGTCCATCGTTTCGCGGGTCAAAACACCTTTCATTTCCAAATACGGTAGCAATGACTCCTCGATATCAAACTGATAACTGGTGTTATCCATGTCAAATACCGCATACGCTCCCGAGTTTGCATTTTGTTCGATCATCTGGTTTAGCTGACTCGCAATATTCTCAGGCCAATGCTCCAGCTCCGTCGCCTGCGCAGCCAAGCTCGTCAATAACATCCCAGACATCCCAACCCATGTTTTCAAGCTCTTCATTGTGAACGTTCCTTTTGTAATAAAAATGTCATAACACATTTTATTAGTAACCTTTATTAAACGATCGTTCAAGTTAAATCTATAAAATATTAGATCTAATTTTATAAACACATAAAAATCAATAACTTAATAAAAAAGCCCCATCTAGACTACTAGATGAGACTTTCTGGTCCTAAATTCTTATGAGCTATTAGCCCATAGAAGCTGAGTTCGCTTGAGCTATTTGAGGACGGTGCGAAGCAAATTAAAGGTTATCAAGAACCCGTCCGTTAACGAATCCAAGAGCCAATCACTTTGACTTCTTCCGCAATGGTCTTCAGATATAGCATCACTAAGAAATCACCATCGACCTTAGTACTCCACTGCTTCCACAACACCAAAACATGATCGTCTTGACGCAACACACCGAGATACTCACGCTCTTGTGTCAGAGAAGTAAACATCTTGCTATATTGCCACTGATGTTCCACCGCAGCTCGGGCTTGCTCATCAGCCGACTCTTCAAGCATATATTTAGAATACAGTTCCCAATCTTTATTATTGGCCCCTGTAACCATATCGCTCCAAATGATGTCAGCAAGCTCTCGGATTTGCTCATCTGACTGCTCTAAAATATTCATCTCAGGATCCTATCTGCGAAAGTAGAACAATAATTAGAGCAATACTAGAACATAATTCAGCACGCTTTAAAACCAAGGCCGTCATCAGAAAAAGCGAAAGTTTTTATAATGAAAGATGATAAGGCGTTATGTAATGTTATTGAGGAGATATGCAAGGAAATATAAAAGAACGGGAGCCGTGGTAGCTCCCGTTTAGGATGTTTAGTTCGTCTCGACCAAGCGTCTTGAGACAAAGGGTAAGCGTGCCAAAATAGCAATAGTGAACAAAGCAAAGGCCAAACGTGCCCAGAGAATACCCGACAAATCCGCCCCTAATAACAATACCAACATAGTGTCCTCTATGACGCTGTGACACAAACTCAAAAAGCCAATGGTTAGGAATATATCACGCTTTGTCAGATGGCCTGACTCGGCTTCTTTGATCAATAAACCTGCACCAAATGTAAGGCCAAGTACGGTGCCGATCACCGCCACATTCGCTGCCGCTTTGCCAATCCCCAGCATACGCAGAATGGGATATAGCAAAGCATGCATCAGGCGCTCTATCCCCAGTACTCGCAGAATTTTTAAAATGATCATCAGAGATAAAATAATCACATAAATCCAAGCCATGGTTTTAACCTGCCCTATACACCAGCCCAAAAAGCTGGTGTCTGGATTCGCCGGTGGCTGCCACATTAATTGGCTCGGTTGCTGCAATAAATCAAAGTAAGAATAGAACTGGTGCAACAAAAACCCTAACACCAAAGCACCACCAAAACGCAAAGCAATGGTCACTCGCCAACTCACTCCCATACGTTTAGCAATGGCACCTTCGACTGGTAACGAGTGGGCTAATAACATCAATACCCCAAGCACCGTCACCTGAGCCACGGTCAGGTTTTCAGACACGCCAAGATTAAAAAACACCAACATCCCCGCATAAATGTTGGTGAGAATTAAAGTCGCCCAAACGATACCCACATCATCCGGCAAACCGACGAGCTGCATAATCGGCGATAATGCTTGACCGAATACACCCACACCGCCCAGCATATCCAACGCCTTAACGATCAATAGCGCCGGTATCATCACCTTTAATAACGTCCAATAGACTCGACCCGATTCTTGGATCAAAATGCGGCATTCCCGTAGCAAACGCATCATAACAACCTTATATGCAATGTTTTAATGCCGTCATTGTAAGGCACCCATAAGAAATTATTTCTCTTTTATATGCAAATGCTTACTGATAAATTTGTTTTTGCCTTGAAAAACAAAATTTAATTAATCATGCCTCAACTCGATAAGATCGACCGCAATATCCTGCGCCAATTACAGCAAGATAGCCGCCTGACCAACTTACAACTTGCTGAAGTTGTCGGTTTATCCGCGCCTGCTTGTCTAAAGCGCGTCAAACGGCTAACCGAATCAGGTTACATTGCTCGACAAGTCACACTACTTGATCCAAGCAAGCTAGGCCCCATGCTACACATGGTCGTGGAAGTCTTTATGGAACGGGATCATAAGCACTTATTTCAGGCGTTTGTACAGCGAGTACAGGAAACGCCAGAAGTAAAACAATGCTATCAAGTGACGGGCGAAGTGGATTTTGTCTTGGTGGTGGTGACCACTGACATGGTGGCCTATGAATCTTTGTGTGATCGGCTACTGTATTCCGATCCGAATGTGCGTAAGTTTCGCACCTTGATTTCAATGAAGCGTGACAAATTTGAAACCGCCATCGATATCCCCTAATCCATATCTCGTAACACAATAGCCCCGATAGGATTACTATCGGGGCTATTGTTGGTCACGCGACGATTTGATCAGGGATCAAGGTTGTTGCGCTATCATCCGTTTGAATGGATTAGTTTGCAGTGCGAACTGTATCAAACTGGTCTTGCAGTTCAGATACTTTTTCTTGGTAAGCATCTAGTTTCTGAGACAAAGTCGCTGGCGAGTTAAACTCAACAGTAGGGTTAGATTCAACTCCCATTGTTTCTAGCTGGGCAGACAATGCTTTAGCGTGTGCTTGCGCATCTAGGTAATTGTCTAGCAGGTTGTTTTCATCGCCAGAAGCAAAAGAAGCAGAAGCGGCTAGAGTTAGGGCGGCGATCAGTGCTGGAGTTTTAAAGTTCATATTATTCACCTTTTAATCTGTTACATAATGGGTTGTTTGGCGAAACTTTTTATTGAGTGTTTCGCGTTTCGATGTGAATAATATTAACCCCTGCGAAACAGAAAAAAAGTACTTATAAATGCGTTTCAAAATGCTTCCCTCAAACCTTTAAAAGCGCCTTAATTGACGATAAAAGTACCAATTACGCAAGTTCAGGACTATTTACTCTTATTTCATCAAAAGTCGTAAAAACTTTTCACATTTAGGACGCAAAAATCAGCATCAAACCATCTATATCTTCAAATCATGCATGGATTAAGTAGAAAGCCCCTCTTAATCTGTTCTTAATAGATGAGGATAAAATAATAACCTGCTTGCCATTTACATAATTGAAATCGAAGAAATAGTGACCAATAGATCGAATTCTTTGATCTATCCACGCCTAGCAACAAAAAAAGGGCCGCTTGGCCCTTTCATCACAACACAAGGTTGCTCTTTAGAGGATTAAGCTTTTTTAACAAACTTAGCCGTCACCATCATGTCGCCAGCGCCATCAACCTTGCAATCGAGCTGGTGATCTTTGCTATCGACAATACGTTTAATCAAAGCTTTGGTACCTATCTTAATAACCATAGAGCTACCTTTCACTTTTAAGTCTTTTACTACGGTGACCTTGTCACCTTCAGACAACAAGGTGCCATTAGCATCTTGTACCTTAGGTGTATCATCATCCTCTGGCTGATCTGGATTCCATTCGTAGGCGCACTCAGGGCAGATCAACAAGGCTTGGTCTTGGTAAACATATTCGGATTGGCATTTAGGGCAAGGTGGTAAAGACATAACTCACTACTCAATGAATTTTATTGGGGCCGCGACGCACTAGCTCTTTGCCGTTGTCAAACACGTCTTGCGTTACCCAGCGACCAAGCAGTAACTGATGATTATCGTCCAACACCGCAACAAATGGACGGCCATCTGAATTATTCGTTGCCAACGCTACACCAGCTACATTATTCAGACCGAAACCACCGCTCTCCACCGCCAGTAGAAATGCTTCCAGCTCCTCAAGCGTATCAATCACCTTATTATCGTTAATCATTGTTTCTTCTCAGTTACATCACAAAGCACCTAGGATACCAGTTGTACTGGATAGGCTAAACCATGCTCCTTGGAATCGCCCCATTTCACATAAAAAACCGCCAATAGACTGAGCAATCTAAAGGCGGCGATAAGCATTGCGTGGTTAATAAAACCAGCGTGAAATTATTTAATATCCGTGAGTAGCTGTGGCGAGCCAAATTTCACTAGCTGCCCGCCCGCTTGAGCAATCACCTTATGCCAAAAGTCTTCTAGTGATCGAATCGCCGCTTGAGAAGAGTAGGCTTGCCCCCCTTGCACATAGCCACCACCGATCACAAACACCTCCGTATTATGTAAAGCACCTTGTGGAATCGAAGCAGAGTACTTAGCAAACTCCTGCTCGGCATCGATGCTTTTCACATGTCCGCGGCTATAAAAACTCGACACATCAGAGTTCTCCAACATATCGGACACCAGAATCAAGATGGTTCGTTCTGAATCTATGTCGGCAAACACTGCTTCCGCCACATTCAATAAAGAGCCAACCAGCTCAGTTTTCGGATATATCTGGTCACTGTCATGGAACGAGCCTTTCAACTGTTTGTGTACCAGCTCAATCGCTTTGCTACCCTGCATTTCCATACAGTTATCAAACTTTCGCAAAGCTGTGCGGTTCATAGCATTGCGCTCGTTTGTAGGCAGATCCTGATCAAATTGACCATCAAAGCTGATATCCGTATAGCGACCTTGTGCGTTCGCTGAAAAGGACACTACACGTACTCGATCCCCTTTGGTCACCAGCTGTTGTAGTTGGCGGTGCACCGATTTTTTCAAGGTGCTATCAAGATTCACTGTTTGATCCACCATGACGACAATATCGCGCAATGGCTTACTCGGCTTCACTTCAGACATCTGTGCATAATCGTAGCAAGATTTAATGTCGTCACGAGCATCTTGTGCGACAACAAACTGGCTAGCAGCGGCCATAACGCACACTAATAGTGCTTTTTTCATTACAACTTCCCTTCTGCTTGTAGCTTGGCCAAGATGCGAGCTTTTTGCTCTTCTGGGGTTTCAGGCTTCTGACGACGCGCTTCCTCAAGCAATTGACGTTCGATTTCAGCATCACTTTCAGCTTGCGCTTCGGCCAACAACTGACGCTCTAATTCTTCATCGGATAACGGCCCAGCCGTTACCGCTTCCGCGACACTTTGCTCGGCCACACTATGTTCAGTAGCCGTCGCCTGAGTCATGATGCTGGAATGCTCTTTTTCACGATCAAGCGTAGTTCGTGCTCGACGGTTGCGGCTTGCCAGAGACTGATCACTTTCGTGCTCCACGTAGTCCAAGAAAGTACGGCCAGCAGAAGTATTAATTAGCACATCCACACTGCTATTCATGGTCTCGCCACTTAGCTTCTTGGCCATACGAGATTGCAGCTCACTCAAGGTTTTCTGCGCGCGTTGTGCAATGTTATTGGCAATGCTGTCCATGGCCATTTCATATTGGTTCTTGGTTTTGTACTTGTGTGTACTTTCCCAAGCCGTTTTTGAATGTTTGCCCACAAAACCAAACTTATAAGAAATCCACGTAGCAAAGGCTTGTAGTACTAAGAACAAGATCGCTAACATGCCAAAGGTCGCCCAGCTACCTTCTTTGGTAGCTTGACAAATCTCACTTTCACCACGCTCACGGGCATCTGCGGCAGCCTGTTGTGCGGCTTGTGGCGGTGGCGGCGTATCGCTGTAAAGGTCATCTAGGCTCATAGCTCCTGCGCCACTGACCGCGCTTTCTCCGGCAATACACATCACATCTTGGGTTTGTGCCACTTCTAGAGTTTTGATACGCACAAAGGTAATGATCGCACCGATCGTCAAAATGGCGATCACAGCAGCAATCGTAAAGGTGCGCTTTTCCTTAGGAGAATCCACATCCAAACGGAACAGGCGACGCATGTAATTCGGCTTATTGTCATCTGAGAAATCTTCGATATCGAAGTCAAACTCAATGGCATCAAGGGTTTTCGGTCGCGTATCAGGATGGTCCGCTTTCCAGTTGTTACGAATTCTGCCCAAGATGCTATTGCGGTAGATTTCATGGCCCATCAAGTGAGTTAAGAACGCTAGGATCACTGCGAAGGCAATCGCCACGATCCAAGTCATCACCACACGGGTATTCTCGGACGCACTGAGATCGATAAAACCACTCATGGTGTAACTGAAACCCCATGCTTCTAACACTAACACGGCAAACAGCCCGATCAGCATAAAAGCTGACAATGGTCTACGTCCCGACTCACCTACGATCGACAGGTATTTCTTACAAGCTTCATAGTAGTTACCGTCTTTGTGAATCTTATTGTAAAGCTCATTATAATCTTGGCAGACCGCCGCCTCAGAATGGAACCAGCGATCCTTAACATCTGGATTTTTCGATAATCCACGTAATTTACCAAATAAGAAATTATGATACTTAACGCCTTTCCACCAAAGTTTGACGGCATCCCAATTGGCGTAAGCAATATAAAATAAGATCGCTAGCGTGGCAGCGATAACGATTAAAATATCGCGGTAAGCAGATATTAAAGAGATTAAGTCCATTTTATTAACCTTGTACTAATTTAAGTTTAAATGCTTTAACCATTAAATCGCGGTCTTGCTGGTAGATAACTGCATTGGCCTTTGTGGCCGTTGCCCCGTCCAACGAATACACCACATCAGTACACTTCATTAAGGCGTTATCATCTTTGGCATACATGCGAACCAATACCGTATTATCTCCGCGGTAAGTTTCGACATTGACTGGGTACTCATAATCAGGTTTTAGCGCACTGCCATCATAGTTTTTATAGAAACTCAGAATAGGTGTATAAGTGGGTGCAAGCGTGTCTTCTCGCATGCCAACAGGACCAAGTGTTACTCCCGTTTTATCCGCCATACCAAACCAAGTAGTGCCATATAAGTTCTTCGGACTGTCCGCAACTTTCACTTCTGTAGCGGCAATTGTTCGACCGCTATAGGCTTTCAAAGAAGACTGAGCGACAGGGGTAGTGTAAGCACAGCTGCCTAGTAGCGGTGCATCATCAGCAATCGCTTGGGAGAAAATAGAAAAACCATAGTCCTGCTCTGCTTCGCCCAGTGCCGCAGTAACATAATCTGCATCAAAGCTTGCCAAGGGAACACCGCCAAGCTCTAACGAATCAGTGCTGCGACGTGAAAGCGCCACTTTTGGTTCAGGCAATTGGGTGACTGGTTTGGATTGTTTTGTGGTTTTAGTCGTTTGCGCAGTCGGTAGATTATTGGTTACATTTTCTATACGTGATTTCTTCGCTGAGGCGACTTGAAGCACCTTTTGATCAGATACTTCATTGAGTTTCTTGGCTTTGTCCTTTTCAGAAACAAACACGTCAATCAGTTCAAAGCGGCGGTTTCTAGCTTTACCAAGCTCTGTTTCATTACTAGCAATCGGCTGAGATTCCCCCACACCTTCATACAAGAGACTGTCTGGATCGGCTCCTACGGCCACCAACTGATCGGCAATGAAACGGGCGCGCTTCTCTGACAATTGCTGGTTGTAAGCGGCGGATCCAGAGCTATCTGTATGCCCCACTACATAGATTTTTGAGCCCGGAGCAAGGTCTTCCACGTAACCTTTTAAAAAGTACTGGAGACTTTTTAACTTGTTGCGATCTGCGATCACAGCCTTGCCGGATGCAAATAAAGGCTGAACACCCGCTAAAGAAACCTGTGAAGCAATAACATCATCGCTCGCGTCTTTTGAGAAGCCTGTTCCAGTTTTGTCATTCATCACAATACGCTCGAACTCAGGCTTTAACGCACTTTCTTCAGCGAGCTTTTTCAGTTTTTCTTCGCGATGATCTAAGTAGGAACCAATCCCACAGCCAATCATACCACCAGCAACACCGCCGACTAGAATTCCGCGCGCATCACCCGTTTTTAGATAACCAATCGCACTGCCTAACAAGGTACCACCCACACATCCGATCATGGTTTTAGAGGTGTCTCCCATCGAAGCACAGCCGGAAAGTAATGCAGGTGCAGCAACCACTACTGCAACGGAGCGATAAAGTTTTGAACGATTCATCCTAATTCCTTCTCAAGGATATTGCCCTATAATCAGAGGCTTAAAATACTAAGGGGAAGTTCTATCAGGCGCGCCCAATGATTCGGTATTGAGGCTTGTAAAGAGAAATATAAGATGATTTTTCACTCGCCTAATATCCTAATGGCGAAGTAAAAAAACGTAGAAATCGTCTCTCCCTGACAATTTCCTTACAGTACAGCAAATTAAAACAAGACCCAAGATGTTTGATGAGCAAAATAATGCAAAAAAAAAGATAGATATCTTTTAATACAGCATCGCACTCAAAAAAAAACACTAAATTAGTGATTTCTAATTTATTTTATAATCTTGCCCAAAATCGACCATAATCTGAGTAATAGAAAGCCCCTAGAGTTAACCCCCTTACTTGAGTAATCACACATAGACACAAGAAAGCCCCAGCTCATGCGAGCAGGGGCTTTCTTTTGGAACGCTACAGCAATGAAAGCTAGCCCATAACCAAAGAGTCAGTACTCAAATCTTTAATGCTGTTGGCACCCGTTAACGTCATTGCCACACGCATTTCTTTCTCAATCAAATCTAGGACATTTTCTACGCCCGCTTGTCCGGCTGTCGCTAAGGCGTATACAAATGCTCGCCCAAGCAAGGTGCAGTCCGCGCCAAGCGCCAACATACGCACCACATCTAGGCCGGTACGAATCCCAGAGTCCACAAGGATTTTGATCTCACCTTTTACCGCGTTAGCAATCTCAGGTAAGGCTCTTGCCGAAGACAGTACACCGTCTAGCTGACGACCGCCGTGGTTTGACACGATGATGCCATCGGCACCAAAACGCACCGCGTCTTTAGCGTCTTCCGTATCCAAAATACCTTTGATGATCATAGGGCCATCCCAGAAATCGCGGATCCACTCTAAGTCTTTCCAAGAAATCGATGGGTCAAAGTTTTTGCCCAACCAACCAATGTAGTCTTCAAGCTTAGTCGGCTCACCACGATAGGTAGAAATATTGCCAAGGTCGTGAGGCTTACCATTAATGCCGACATCCCATGCCCAAGCAGGATGAGTCATAGCTTGTAGCACACGTCGAATGGCCGCATTCGGGCCGCTCATGCCCGAATGCATATCTCGGTAACGAGCCCCTGGTACAGGCATATCCACGGTAAAGACTAGATTTTTAATGCCTTGTGCTTTGGCGCGCTCCAGTACGTTTTTCATAAAGCCACGGTCTTTTAGGACATACAACTGGAACCAAATAGGTCGGCTGATCGCCGCACTAACCTCTTCGATTGGACAAACGGATACCGTCGAAAGTGTAAACGGAATCCCCTTGTTTTCAGCCGCTTTGGCAGCTTGTACTTCACCACGGCGAGCGTACATTCCGGTTAAACCAACAGGCGCTAAAGCGATGGGCAAAGACAGCTTTTCACCAAATAATTCAGACTCAAGATTCAAGTCTGACATGTTTTTTAAGATACGCTGACGCAATGCGATGTCAGCCAAATCTTCAGTATTGCGGCGCATCGTATGTTCACCGTAAGACCCCCCATCAATGTAGTGAAACAAAAACGGCGGCAACTTAGCTTTTGCTGCTGCGCGGTAGTCAGTAGAAGCTGAAATGATCATAAAAAGCGCTCCATGGTAGTACTGGGTGAGTGAAACTGCTCACCCATTTTTTATTGAGAAAGAATGATTAATTCATCAAGGCATCGGTCAAGTGAAGACCGTAGATCATCACAGTGCCGACAATGCCCGTCATGATTAGGTAGTACATCGTCGGAAGGATGGTTTTACGAAGTGTCGCCCCTTCGCGTCCCAATAAGCCTACGGTTGCAGAGGCCGCCACCACGTTGTGAATAGCAATCATGTTACCGGCTGCCGCCCCCACCGCTTGCAATGAAATCACAGCTGCACTCGACACACTTAACGCTTGCGCTACTTCGAATTGGAATTGGCTAAACATCATGTTGGAAACCGTGTTAGAACCGGCGATGAAAGCACCCAAAGCACCAATCACAGCACTGATCGCTGGGAAAGAATTTCCGACCAGATCCGCAACCACATTAGCGGTCGTCACAGGCATGCTGGCTAGGTCTGCTGCATTGACGCCTGAGTTAATAAAAATACGCACCATCGGAATGGTGAACACCAACACAAAGCCCGCACCGATCAACGTCTTAGTTGACTCGCCCAAGGCATTTTTACAGGCATTCAAATCTTTCCCTTGTAGCAACGCCGCCACCAATGCAGTAAACACCAAGATGCCGCCCGGCAAATAAAGCGGAGCAAAAGACGCACTAACGCCCACTTCACCTAAGATATCTTTGAAACCGACCGTCACACTTAACAAAAAGGCTTTGAACTCAACGCTGACACGGCTGATCACCAAAATTACCGCTAACAACACATAAGGGAACCATGCTTTGACAAGGTTCATTGACGCTTTGCTCGGCTCTTCTTTTAGGTCCATTTTAAGCGAGCCTAACCAGCTATTCGGCCAAGCCTGCTCAGCTTCAAAATCCCACGCTGTTTTTGGCGTCAAGAAACCGGCTTTCGCGGCACTCACTACCAGTACTAGACTGACCAAACCACCCACTAACGATGGGAATTCAGGACCTAAGAAAATACCAGTCAACGCGTATGGCACAGTGAAGGCTAAGCCGGCAAACAAGGCAAATGGCAGAATATTCAAACCTTCTGTCCAACTACGGTTTTTACCGAAGAAACGCGTCAACATCACCGCCATCAAGGTAGGAATCAAAGTACCGACAAGGGCGTGCACTAACGCCACATTAGTGGTGATTTGTTGTAGATAAAACTCCCACGTCGCACCGTTTGCCGCTAGAGCGTTGCTGATATTGTGAACGTCTAGACCGTTGTTCACCCCCACGATAATGGGCGTACCTACTGCACCGAAGGATACTGGCGTTGATTGAATCATCATGCCCACCATCACCGCAGCCAATGCAGGGAAACCGATCGCAACCAATAAAGGCGCTGCGATTGCTGCAGGCGTACCAAAACCCGATGCCCCTTCGATAAACGAACCAAAACACCAAGCAATAATGATGGTTTGGACCCGACGGTCAGGAGAAATATTGGTAAAGCCGTTACGAATTGCGGTGATCGCGCCCGTATGCTTAAGCGTGTTTAATAGGAAAATGGCACCGAATACGATCCACAGCACAGTAACCGTGATGCCGAGACCTTGCAGAACAGAAGCGAGAATACGGTTGAACGACATCCCCCAAGTGGTGAATGCGATAATGATGGTCAGCAACAAGACGATGGGCATCGCTTTTTTGGCGGGCCAGTTTAATCCGACTAATAACACCCCTGCCACAATGATGGGGATAAAGGCAATAACGGCTAACAGAATGTCGCTCATTTAAACTCCTCAAAAGAACCCCTGTATACCTATAAAACGGGCTTATGTGCCGTCAGCCTAGCAAGACAGAGTGCTCTCATATGTTTGATTTATTTTTGTTGCAGGGGAATCTAAAGGTTTATCTTTTCTTAATATATGCCGATAATTAAAAACATTATTTCCAAAAGTTACATAATGCCATGCACTCAGACGACCTCATTTTGTTTGCTCAAGTAGTAGAACTGGGCAGTTTTAGTAAAGCAGCGGAGCAAAATAACCTGACCAACTCAGTGGTCAGTAAACGCATTGCACGACTTGAACAGCACCTGAACGTTCAGTTGCTCTATCGTACTACGCGAAAGTTGACGCTTACCGAAGCGGGACAAGTGCTGTTTATAAAAGCCAAGCGTGTGGCCTTAGCAACACAAGAAGCCACCAATGCGGTTGCGGGCTTTGGTGAATTGATTAAAGGCCATATCAAGATGTCGGTCCCGACTATCTCAGGAGAATTGCTGATCGCGGATGCGGTGGCGGAGTTTTGTCAAATGCACCCCGGCCTAACCGTAGACATGTCCTTGGATAATCAGTTTGTCGACTTAGTGAAAGATGGTTATGACCTCGTCATTCGAACCGGCTATTTGGAAGATTCGAGCTTGATCGCGCGCTACTATTTAGACTCCCATTGGATTGTTTGTGCCTCACCCAGCTACATCAAACGCTATGGCCGACCTGAAACCCCAGAGCAGCTGTTGCAACACAACTGCTTGTTGTATTCCTACCAAACTAACGGAGCCAATGAATGGCAATTCAAAGGTGACAATGGAGAAAACTACAGTCTAAAAATCAATGGCTGCTTTTCCAGCGATAATGCCTCCGCATTGCGCAAAGCCGCCCTCGGCGGACACGGCATCGCCTATGTACCACGCTGCTTGGTGTACCACGATCTACGCAATGGTGAATTGATTGATATCCTGCCCCAGCAAGTGGGTAAAGTACTGGGCATCTACGCGGTCTACCCTTTCACTCGCCAATTACCAAAGAAACTCAAGCTACTGATTGAGCATATTCGACTGAGATATAAAGCAATGGAGCATTATTTTTGAGAATAGAAGCTCAAGAGCCATTAGGCTCTAAATACTAAACTACAAATTTTCGCGGCGCTCAGTGATGCATTCTTCAGACCCCATTTCAAACTCGCGACAGATCCATGGGCGGTTCTCATAAATATTGCACATCAAGTTATCTCGATTCAGTGCTGCGCACCAGCCATCGTCTAAACGCGCCATCACTTCTCCTCCCCATTCATCTGTCTCAAGATATTCTTGCGGAACCCCCGTATCAGAAATGATCATCACCTCAAGGCGACAGCAACAAGCTCGGCAAGTCGCACAGGTGATCTCAGACGTCGGTAAATTCTTTAAAGCAATCGTCATAGTTATCTATCTTTGCCTAGCAATTCGGTGAGAAGCGTGGATAAAAATTCTAAATAAAAAAAGGGCTACCTTTCGGTAGCCCCTTCTTTTATAACACTGTAATCGGTTTCGATTATAGCGCTACGATGTTTTCAGCTTGCGGACCTTTTGGTCCCTGAGTCACGATGAACTCAACTGCTTGGCCATCAGCCAACGTTTTGAAGCCAGAGCTTACGATAGCGCTGAAGTGTGCAAATAGATCAGGGCCAGATTTTTGCTCGATGAAACCAAAACCTTTAGATTCGTTAAACCACTTTACTGTGCCAGTCATTGTAGTAGACATAATATGTATCCTGTAAATAAAAATATAAGTGCCCTTTTGGGCGGAATAGCGGAAAAAAAGACAAAGTTTTAAATACTACAGGACGGAGAACTACGAATAACGCTACGTAAAGGAGGATGTAAAAAGACGCTGTGTTTCTAGCTGCGTTCAATATATAGACAACGGTTAACCACGTCAATTTATATTTCACTTTATTATAACGGCCTGCAACCACAGCAAGATCAAAGGGCTTAGTGCCCTTTGATCTCTTGTTGAATGCAAATCGCGGAATGAGCATCGTTGGCTGCGTATAAAATTTGGCTTTCACTCAGCGGATACGCGCCCCAATTGGATTTTTGCGCGCCTTTTCCGAGACGAGCATTTAACACCATCGCAACCCCAGCTCTGGCACCGATGGCATTCTTTTCGCCAGACAAACGCTTTAAGGTCATGGATAAGTCTTCTGTGTTAACAATGCTAATCCCGAGCTTGCCGCGTAATTCACGGTTATCGTCTTTTAGACCAAAACCCACCTTCTGAATTTTTGGATTCGCCAAGATCTCAGCGGCCGCTTCCAGTGCCACCGGAAATCGCGTTGGAAACAAAAAGCCTTGGCTCGGTGTCGCCAGCTGGATCAATGTTGGCCCTGGGCTCACTTCGCCCTTGCGAAAGATCGGTTTGCTTTCGGTGTCATAACCGACGCTCACTTGTTGACGCAACACATCCAGTGCTTGAGCTGCTTCCTGTTCGTTTTCAATGATCAAAATATCTGCCAACGCTAAGCCCTCATAGGGCGGCAGTTGGTTAATGGTTTCTTTACTTGGGCGCTGCATCGCTTTGCTCTTTTCTTAGATCTCTTGGTAAGCCCCTTTGTTTACGTCATTTGCGTTGGCTTGTCGAGGTTGTTAAGCATCCCCTTGCACAAGATTGACAGAATCGGCTGTACTCGTCAGGATGGGCGCAGAATTGATTGACCGTCACCACGAGCAAGACTTTATGGCAAAACCCAATAAAAAAGGCCCTAGCAAAACCGTCGATATTTTTTGCAACGCTTGCGGTGCGCAACTGTTCAAATACCGCAAGGGCGGCAAGGGAGCATTAGTCAAATGCTTTAAAGAACGCATCGTCGAAGATTTCACCACCATGCCCTGCCATTGCCCAAACTGCGAGAAAGAGTTCGCCCGAGACACTCTCGTGCGCGGCACACCAGCGTTTAAATTTATCGGTGGCAAGGTCTGGTTTAAGTAATACACTGGACACTACTGCAACGCCTTTAAGAAGGATAAAACACAATGAAGAAATTACTGTTATCAGGGTGTATGGCACTGGCTCTGGTCGGCTGCTCTAATGATGAAGTGGGCGATGTGTCACTGGGAATGTTCACCTTAAAGGACATCAAAATCTCCAAGCTGGATGATGAGAAAATCCCCGGTGTCACCTGCCACGTAGCATCGATTGAAGCGGATTTGAGCTTTTCTGACCCAAGCGATAGCTCCATTGCCTGCCGTCAAACGGGTGAAATTACCCCAGCTATGATCGCCTCAATTGATAAGAGCTCATCGGGAGAAGTGGTGTTTAGCAAATCCAAAAGCATCTTCTTTAAAACCATGAAAGTACGCCGTATTTACGATGCCGACAACCAAACCCTAATGTACGTCTCTTACACCACTAAAGAAACCAACGGCAGTTTCAAGCACAGCCTATCAACCGTTCCGCTTTGGGGTACACAGGCCTATGTTGAGCCATCTGCATCGGGTCAACTGTGATTTGGCGATGCATGACTGATTAAGCAGAAGGGAGCGCCCCTTCCATTTGAATGAAGAGTATTCCAATCGTAACAGCATGTTGCGACATCGGAGGATTATTAGCGGTTAAGTTTTACCTGAGGAGGCCGTTAAGGTGCTATAGATTGATTTAAAAGGATTTTAAACATGGCACATTTCTCTATCACCGGTCTTAATACAACTTACTCTGCTGTAATGCTAGCCTCTACTTCACGGGCAGCAGATGCCACCTTGACGTCTTCCACTTCCAATACGATGCAGGATGCACTAGCCGATGTCAGCGCCGCCCTAGTCGATCAGCAGAACGATACTGAGGCTTTAGAAGGGTCATCTTTTGCCTTGATTCGCCCAAAAGGCGACCCATTCAACCTATACCAAAACCAACCTGAACTCAGAGAAAAAGCCAAGGAGCTAGCAGAGCGCTTAGATGGCCCCATACACGATGCAAATGCAGGCAACTTTTTCTATCAAGACAGTATGGGAGATTTCCTGCGTGCTGGCGTATTAACTGATCCCGAGTTTTTGGACATGGCGGCTTCCATGAGCGACGACGAGCTAGCAGATTTTGCGGCCACTATTAAAGGCATGGTGCTGCCAGCCTCGTCGAACTACACCATTCAAAACGAAGAAGACCGCTCTTATAAAGACAAGGTCGCAGAGTTCGTCCAGGTACTAAAAAGCAGTGATACCAGCGACCGCGAAGCGATCTTACAACAATCCGCTGATTACGCAGCAGAGGTAGACGTAGATGATCTTGCCATCTTTGAGCAAAACGTCTTTGGTCAAATGCAAAGCAAAGCCAAGTATGCTCCCTATCGCAGCGAGACGTCATCCAACAACCTGCATAACTATATTTCGGCCGTGGTAGCCATCGATGATCCGGCTGCACTCACGGATCAATTAGGCCACATGAGCGACGATGCGCAACAGGGTCTTCTCAGCGTATATGGCCTAGACACCGAACTTGGAAATCGCTTAGCTCAGCTTGCAGGTCCAGAGGGCAACGGCCTTCCAACATCACTGCTAAGCGCTCTGGGGAGCATGGCGGATTCGGTTAAAATGGCATCCTTCATCTCTCAGGTTAAGGTAGATTTCGGCCAAGCTTGGTTTGGCGATGAAGCCTTATTGAAAGATAATGAAGAAAGTCAGAGTCGGGAGTTTGCCTTAGATTCCATCACCAGCATGGTATCTATGTTGGAGCAATACGACTTTTCTGACGAGCAACTAGAAACCATGGGCAGCGAGTTAAACGGCTTATCAAACCCAGATAAACGCGCTTATATCGAGATCACCGCAACCGGCCTAGATGACATGCTACAAAGCAAAGTAGATGAAAACTTTGACAAGAAAAACCTCGATGAAGCCTTGGAAGTAGTAAGCAATCTGCGCAGCAATGAAAACGTCCTATCACTGGTCAATGGCGCTACCATGATGTCACCTTGATCAAACGCCCTGATATCGAAGAAGGTCACACCGTGGTGGCTTTAGAAGGTGCTGCCATCTTTAAAGACCTAGAGACCGCGGTAGGCGGCGCTCGAATTTTGCTAGGTGCCACACCTGATCGAGCCAATATGGTGAACGGCCACTCAGAAAAAGGCGATGAGTCGGAGAACCTCTACAGCGCCAAAACGTTCGACCGTTATAAGCAAGACGTCGGCAATCTTGTCAGCACATTAGTGTCCTTTGAAACGATGCGCGGCAGCAGCACCGCCAGCGATAAAGCCTCTCTTGATGACTTTACCAATACGCTGGCAGACATGCACTCAGCGATACGTGATGAAACCCTATCACGAGTAAATGACGAGCTGGAAACAGGTAGTCTGCGCGATAAAGCAACAGAAAATACGCAATTCGCTTTCTTCTCTAGCCTGTTACAGAAAATGGCATTTAAAACGCAGCGTGACTTTGAAGACATGCAGGGATAATCCATGCCACTAGCGCGTATCATTCTATCCGCCTTGCTCAGCTTCACCGTGTATCCGCTCACGACAGTCGCGGCGGATAATGGCTATCAACCATCTGCTGGTACGCCTTGGCAGTTACAATTACAAGGCATATTGAACACTCGCTACGATGTTGTAGTTTACGATGTGGACTTATTTGATACGCCTGCGGCACAAATCAAGGCCATGCAACAGCAAGGGCGCAAGGTGATCTGTTACTTTTCCGCAGGCTCAGTGGAAGACTGGCGGGACGACATCGCTGCGATCCCAAAAAGCGCCATAGGCAAGCCACTGGATGACTGGCCGGGTGAGCGCTGGCTCGACATTCGTGACAAGCAAGTCTGGCGCACCATGCAAAACCGCATCAAACTCGCAGCGCAAAAAGGCTGCGATGGCGTCGACCCAGACAACGTCGACGGCTATCAAAACGCCTCAGGCTTTGCCCTCACCGCACAAGATCAGGTCAAATTTAACCGCTTCTTAGCCCAATGCGCCCACATATTAGAACTGTCTGTTGGCCTCAAAAACAGCCTCGGCTTGATCCCAGAACTGGTCAACGACTTCGACTTTGCCGTCAACGAACAATGCCTCGAATACCAAGAATGCGACGCCCTGCTGCCCTTTATCCAGCAGAACAAAGCTGTCTTTCATGTGGAGTATCAACAAAGGCCAAACCTCTGCCAATACGCCAACCAGCATCAATTCAGCACACTATTGCTACCATTAAAACTGGATGGACGACTTCTACAGGGCTGTCGGTAGAGAACGTGATTTTGCCCCTAAATCATGCTGAGTTTTAGGTTTGAACCACTGCAAAAATGCCTGTTGCTACACTTTAAGATCCAAAACACCTAATATCCTCCTTATCCATTATTTAGAATTTACATGATTCGCATTGCTACAATTGTAGCGCTTCGCTACAATTCTTACTTCATAGAGGAGATTTTATTATGTCTACTGCAAGCATTCGACTCGACCAAGATTTAGTTGATAAAGCGGCTATAATGGCTAAAGCTTTGAACCGAACCACACCAAAACAAATTGAGCATTGGGCTAAAATCGGTGAAATGATGGAAGACAACCCCGACTTGCCTTACGAATTCGTGAAACAAGCCATCATTGCCCAAGCGGAGAAAGAAGCTGGAAAGCTTGAGGAATATAGCTTTGGCTAAGATTACCCAAGTTTTTCAAACCCCCACGTTTAAAAAAGCGGTCAAAAAGCTACACCAGAATCAAAAAGCGGATCTAGATAAGGCGATCAAAGAACTGGTGGAAGATCCGCTGCTAGGACAGCAAAAGAAAGGCGACTTATCCTTCCTTCGGGTGTACAAATTTAACATGGTGAAGCAGCTTACGTTGCTTGGTTATAGTTACGAAGATGGCACCGTCACACTCGAACAGATGGCTTTGGGTGCTCATGAAAATGTCTATCGCGATCTGAAGAATATTTTGTAATCTGTCATGAGGCTCGCTATCCCCGCAACAGCAAAATAACGTATACGCTCAAATAGTAGCGTCTGCTGGAAAACCCGAAAATTGTTTGTTATGTGAATTCTCGTTTGAAACGTCGAACTTTTGTGCGCATATTTTTCATAGGCGATGATGTATTAAACTGAATCATACGCCCCAAAGTCCATTGTTCATACCACGCAACACCATACAAATCATGGTCACTTAAGCTTGAAATGAGGAAAAGTATCTCGTTAACCGTAGACTCAAGCTCAATGAGTAAATCATCATATTTCCACTCACGATACTCTTCGTAGAAGCTTTCAGCGAGTGAACCTAACTGGTTCCATTTATAACCCGTTTCCGGGAAATTAACATGTTGGCTTTGAGATCTTAAGTGATGCCATTTCAGAACGAGTCTTCCCCAACCAATCAAGTAAGCCACTGTATCACTGACGCTAATGACTGTACCTTTGACGTTTCCCTCTACTCCAGGTTTGCGAGCTTTGCTTTCCGGAATTGAACGATAGTCAGCCATGAGTTTCGGAAATATTGAGTTTATCGCTAACTCCAATTCATCCTTGTTTTTTGGCACAGAAGACATTTTGACCTCCATTCACCAACGCTCGCATTTGCGGCTGGTTTGAAGCGCAGCGGAAAACCAGTCCGACAACATGTGTTTGTTAGCCTCTGAAATATGGCAGAGAAAAACTTCTGGCTTGAAGGCCAATTCTTTGTGACAGCGAAATGTTCATAATATGCGGCCTTCTATTCTCAATCTTACGTCCACTGGGAAGCTCCAAAGAAAACCCTTCTGCTTTATTTCTTTTAATCGAAGGCACTTTCATTTCAATTTCATCTGGAAAAAATAACAGAGGTAAATCTGAAAGCATATCAAAACATTTTTTTATTTCGTCGGAACTAAAATTATTGCATTCGCTACTACCTAATCCCGAATACTTAACAAGTACGCTACTCAGAGCGCTCGAAACAAAGTATGTATTAATCAAGTGATATGGGATGTTTCTATTTAAAGAGAACCCTGTTTTCATTCCATGGAAGTCATCATGAATTAGTGGATCAGCCCCTAATGTGCCTTCTGGGAGAACACCCTCTATATAGTATCCAACAACCAAGTTAGCATCCCATGATGATAAAAATGGCCTCACCCTTCTATGCTTATGCTTTATCTCATTTATTATTTTTGAGACATGCGCTCGATAAGATGACGTTAGATCTTTAAATTCTCTTGATGCCTTAGTAAATCTTTCATCCTTATTTAGCACCGACTTTAAGATAGATTGGCAAGCCTCAATGAAATTTGCAGAAAAGAATATAAGATTAAATATATCTACTCTGTAATCCTCGAGATTGTCAGGTGTATAGGCGTGGTTCTCCTTTCTCTTTAAAGCATCACTACTCAATCTTTCCAGCAACCTCTTCGCGCTATCAATCACTTCTAAAAATGAGAAATAGAACACATCCGCAGGATGATTCAGGCCTAACTCACTGTGTCCAGCATTTGAACATTCCATGTTTATGAGCAGTGAAATGACTTCCGGATAATATCCAGTTTTTTTGCTTGGTATCTGGAACTTCACTATAACTCCTTGAGTGGCTAACAATTAAGGGTTATACGGCAGCGCAGCTGCGGCTATAACCCACTGTTGAACGGCTGCGTTGTCTATATAGGGGATTTGCTTTTTTCATGGTGAGACTTCCCTGTTGTATAACTCGCTTAATACCAAAGTCTGTTTGGACTATGCCGCTTCAGATCACCTTTGATCGCCGCTATGTTGGTTCTTTCTTTGCTCTTTTGTAGCCTGATTCAACAAGCAAGGCAAGCGCTTCCCTCAGACCTTTTGACCTGATCTGTATTTATACTCTGATCTCACTATGTGTTAACGCTAACTGCCATTATCCCATGGCAGCTTGATGCGAAGCCGTTCTGCCACTTTACTCTCAGAAGAATCGCCAAGATAAATCACAGCTCACTCGCACCTAGCTGGATTTGTGGCCATGTCGCGAGATTTTAGGGTCAGATGAAAATTAGCCTTCCCAAGCAAAACTATGATCCTATTAGCTCCCTCCCAAGCGTTTGATTTGCGCTGACGCGTTGAGGTACGAAACAGGCGCAAGCAAATTGAATTGCATGGGAGAGAGCCACAAAGCAGGTTGGGAAGCCGAAGCTTAATAACCTGCGCCCTCCACTAACTACTAGAAATGATATGCCAATCGCCGAATACAATCGACTCGTACAAGGTTTACCTCATACTAAGCAGGTTGATCGCGGGCACAGCCCGCTCCTACAAAAGCCAATTAGCGATGTTCCATGCGTTTGATTTGCGCTGACGCGTTGAGGTACGAAACAGGCGCAAGCAAATTGAATTGCATGGGAGAGATCCACAAAGCAGGTTGGGAAGCCGAAGCTTAATAACCTGCGCCCTCCACTAACTACTAGAAATGATATGCCAATCGCCGAATACAATCGGCTCGTACAAGGCTTACCTCATACTAAGCAGTTTGATCCCGCGCACAGCGCAGTCCTACAAAAGCCAATTAGCGATGTTCCATGCGTTTGATTTGCGCTGACGCGTTGAGGTACGAAACAGGCGCAAGCAAATTGAATTGCATGGAAGGGAGCCGCAAAGCAGCTTGGGAAGCCGAAGGTTAATAACTTGAGCCCTCCGCCAACTACTAGAATTGATATACCAGTCGCCGAATACAATTGGCTCGTTCAAAGGTCAGTGAGAGGTTTATCTCATACTAAGCAGATTGATCCCGCGCGCAGCGCAGTCCTACAAAGCGGCTTTTTATCCCCGATAGAGTCGGGTCGTACATGTGGTTTAGCCTACTAGGATCCAGCGTTTCATGGCGCGGCGGAAGTTGCTGGTGTCGTAGAAGTTTAGCGATTCGGCGACTCTTTCGGTGCTGTAGCCGAGTTTGTGGCTGTAGTGGTAGCTCATTAAGCTGCGCGCTTGGTCCATTTGTTTTTGATAACTGGTGCCGTGGGCTTTGAGTTTTCGTTTGAGGGTCGCGGGGCTGATGGCCATTTCGTCTGCCAAGGTTTCTAACGACGGCATCTCGCGTATCTCTTGCAGTAAACGTTGCTGTATATAGCCTAAAAAGCTAAGGGGAAGTTGGGCGACTTGCTGTTCACTAACATAAAAGAGGCTGCTCGAAGCTTGCTTCAGCGGCTCGTGCAGCAATGTGTTGGGTAAAGTCAGGGCAAAGCGCTCACAGTCTGTTTTTACAGGGCTGGCGGCCCAACGGCTTTGACATTCTGACAGGGTATTCGCGGGTAGGCTTTTTAGCTCAAATACCCACTCAGAGGCATGCAGGTCGATACCTAACCAGAGCAATATAGAGCGCAGGGCTTCCATTTCCATCAGTACCGCTAAAGTGAATTCCTCTGGGTCAAGATGAGCCCCCGCATCGCTCCAATAGAGCGATAAATAGCCTTCGTGTTTAAGCGCAGTCAGATGCAGTAGAGGCGACCAAAGGCTTTGTGCTTTCAGTAAATAATCCAACACCTGCGCCACGTTGGCAGCGTGCATAACCCCTAAACCAAAGTGTTGCAGGCTGATGGGTAAAAGCTGCTGGCCGATGACCAAGGGTAAATCTGGGCGGGATAATAGTAAGCTGGCGTTGCGAAACAGCTGGGCAAGCTGTTTCGCGGATAGTAGCGTATTCGGATTTTGTAGGTCGGTGGCAAACAGCTTGGTTTTATTCAGCAACACATCCATCGGTATGGCACGCTGAAGCGCCACATCGCCCATTTGAAGGACGCCTGCTTGCGGGACGACGGTCGCCTCATGGGACTCACACCAAGACTTAGACATCATTACACCACATGAACATTGACAATCGACTGGCTGTTCTGAATGCCATCGCATGTCATGGCGAGGTCGCTTTGTATCTCTTGTACTTTGCTGCGTAGCTCGGAATCGGACAAGGAATTTTCAAATATCAATGTACGCGATTTCACTCCTAACAATGTCGCTTGCTTGTGACCTTTGCCACGAAAGCGCATGGAGCGCAGCAGCAACACCACATCATTGATCTGTTCTTGAGAAACCGGAACCGCCGATAAAAGAGCGTACCCCTCCCCCGTCAGTTGAAAAACTTGGCTAGAATCAGGACTGTTCCAAAGTAGCATTTCAGCGATTAAAAAACGCAATTTGCTTTGATCTTGCAGCGATAATGGCAGTTGGCTACGCACTTCGGGGGCAACACGCAACACCACCAAGGTAGGCTGATGTGCAGGAACGTCTTGCACTGCTTTGGCTAACGCCGACCATTGTGGCAAAAAGCTGTCTTCGTGCAGCGCCAAATCGTTCTGCAGCACGCCCGAGCGTTTATTTAAGTACTTCTTGAGCTGGCGCTGTTCGCGATACCAAAGGATCAATCCGATCACCAAGGACACTAAACCCACGGGAGCCGACTCGATCCATTTATCCCAAGAGACGGCGTCTGGTAGCACATAGATTTCATCCAGCATGTCTTGGAAGCTGGAAGCACACAGACATAAGAAGCCAAATGCCATCCAATTGGTAATAAAACCCGGCTCACGGGTCGCCAGCACAATCAGCATCCATGTCACCATAAACAGCGCTAAACCGCCTTCGCCAATAATATCCATCCAAACCCAATCAATATATGGGATAGCGATACCGGCGGTTTTGTTCAAAAAGACGATAAACGCCATGCTTAATGGTAGGCCGATCAACCACGGCCAGTGTGGCATCAGCATTTTGGTAAAAACATAAGTGTGTAGCAGTGTGTAGCGAACGCGACGAATCATTTAGCTCTCCTCAAGACAGCAACGTTGTACGCGCATCATGTGACACTTATATGACAGGCAAAGTCCGATCAGCTCACAAAAGAGGTGAATATTCTTCCAAAAAGACCGAACGGACGATAAAAGTGATGATAAAAACCACTTAAAAGAGGATAAATGGCCGCTAAAAAGCTCAAAATCCTACAAAACCAAACGAATCAGCTTCATTTCAAGAGCGTCAGAAAAATCTGTCACAAATCTGCCACACAACCTTTTTACAGTGCCCCTAATTCTTATGACCAACCCTTATTTAATGATTAGGAGCCTTTATGCCTCGTTTCCAACACACCCTTCTCGCGACGGCGTTACTTGCTGCCAGCAGCACCTATGCAGCCACCACATCCACTAGCTATGAAGACATTGCCGACAGCGCAGTATGGCAATCCGCAGACGATCAGCAGTCTTTATTGATCAGCACCCTAGAGGGCGATGGCATCGCGGTTTACGACGCGTCAGGCAAAGAGCTTCAGCATATTGAAGATGTCGAAGCATTGGGCGCAGACGTGCGTTATGGCTTACGCTCAAAAGATGGTAAGAAGATCGACATTGCAGCCGTTGGCTTACCCGATGAAGACGCTATCGCGTTCTACCAGATCAACGGCAAAGCTAATGCACCGCTAACCGAAGTAGGACGATTGTCGCTAGAGATAACACCAGAAGGCGTCTGTTTAGGAAAAAATGCTACTTCGGGCGATATGTTTGTCGCCAGCTACGACGAAGCAGGCAACCTCGTGCAATACAAGCTGGCATTTGATGGCAAGCAGGTCGACAGTGCGATCCAGCATAACGGGAAACCAACGTTTGTTCGCTCTATGAATGTGGGCGGTGAGCTAAGTGGTTGTGCCATGGACGATGAGACCAATACCTTGTACGTGGCAGAACAAAACATCGGTGTCTGGGTGTACGGTGCCGACCCTGAGAACGTAAAAGAGCGCGCGTTGCTTGATGTGGTTGAGCCACTTGGTCATTTAGAAGAAATTGAAAACCTAGACATCGTTTATCAAGCACATGGCAAAGGCGCCATCGTGATCGCCGATGAAGGCCAAGGTTTTGTGCTGTACGACCGCGTTAGCCATAAATTTCTTGGTAAGTTTGATATTGCAGGTGTTGCAGAAGCCAAGCTGGTCAGCGCGTCTACTCAGCAGCTTTGGATCGGTAATACCGAGCTAGACGAGTCGGTTTATCAAACGCTTTCTTGGAATGAGCTGGAGCAGCTTTCGGGCTATAAAGCCGAAAATACCCTGTCGCCACGTGAGCTTGAAATCAAGGGTGTCGAACTGGTACGTGCCCATGCAGAAACCAAAGCCGTGGATAACCACGGCGATGCGGCGGACGATCCAGCCCTTTGGTACAATACCGAATCCCCCAAAGACAGCCTAATCATCGCCACTAACAAAAAGGGCGGCTTGATGGCTTATGACCTTCAAGGCAATGAGATCCAATACCTCGAAGGCGGCAAGCCCAACAACGTCGATATTCGCCAAGATGTAATCGATGCTGATGGCAATCAAATCGCGCTAGCAGCGGCATCAAACCGTAAGAAAAATACCATTACGCTGTACACTATTGATGGCTCTAGTACGCCGATCAAAGTACTGCCCGCCACTCAAGGCACGTTGCATCCTGAGGCTCCAGAGCTACTTTCCAGCGTCGATGAAGTCTACGGTCTATGTATGTCGCGCGGTGAAGACGGTACGCCTTATGTGTTCGTGAACGGCAAAGATGGTCAAATCGAGCAATGGCGCATCAGCGTTCATAATGGCGAAGCTCAAGGCACCGTTGTGCGCACGCTAAACGTGCCATCACAGCCAGAAGGTTGTGTTGTGGATGATCGCACGCAGACTCTGTATGTGGGCGAAGAAGACCACGCGATCTGGACGTTTGATGCCCGTGAGAACGGCAATGCAGAAGGTAAAATCTTTGCCAAAGTCGATGGTAAGCACCTAATCGACGATATCGAAGGTTTAACCCTTTACCAAACCAAAGAGCAAAACCTGCTGATCGCCTCAAGCCAAGGTAACAACACTTATACCGTGTTTGACCTAAACCAGCAGGGCCAATTCGTGAAAAGCTTCGCCATCATCGGCGATGACGAACGCGGCACAGACGGTGCTACCGACACCGACGGCATCCATGCGGTATCACAAAACCTAGGCGAAGCATTCCCGAGCGGCCTGTTCTTAGCACAGGATTGGTACAACATTGATAGCCAATACAAAACCGAAAACCAGAACTTCAAAATCGTCGACTGGCGCGATATTGCAAAGGTTTTGAAATAAGTCCCTGAGTAAAGGGTAGAAAGCAAAAAGCCGCTAATTCTGAGGAGTTAGCGGCTTCTTTGATGCACACATAAGATTTTAGCGTCAGATGAAAATTAGCCTTCTTATCCTATTAGCCTCCTCCCATGCGTTTGATTTGCGCTGACGCGTTGAGGTACGAAACAGGCGCAAGCAAATTGAATTGCATGGTATAGCGCAGCAAAGTGGCCGGGAAACGCTACGCTAGATTTGTGGTTTGGTCGCGGGGCGGAGACCGCTCCTACGGAGTGTGTGGTCTAGGATGGCACTTTGGCCCGATTCCGTTGAACTATGTCTCTAAGGCCAATGTTTGTGGCGTAGTCGCTCCCATAAGATAGTTCCAACAGTCACAGTCTAAGCAGGAGCTATTATGAAGATCACACAAATACGCAATGCAACATTGCACATCGATTACGCTGGGGTGCGTTTTTTAGTTGACCCTATGTTGGCCGATCAAGGGGCGTATCCTGGTTTACCCGGTACGGTGAATTCCGAGCAGCGCAATCCCACTGCCCCACTGCCACTTTCCATCGAAGACATTCTTCAGGTGGATGCTGTGTTACTCACCCATTTACATCCCGATCATTGGGACGCTAAGGCGCAAGCAGTTATTCCCAAAGATACACTACTGCTGGCGCAAAACGAGGCGGATCGTCAGACGCTTATCGAGCAAGGCTTTGAGAATGTTCAGGTATTCGAGGGAGGTATGGTGTTTCGTGGCATTACGTTGACGACTACCGAGTGCCAACACGGTTACGACCGTTTATTTGAAAATCCTGCCATGGCAGCACGCATGGGTGAAGTCACTGGTGTGATTTTCTCGCATCCTACGGAGCAGTCGCTCTATTTAGCGGGCGATACGATTTGGACACCTGCCATCGAGTCTACCCTGCAACAGCACCAGCCAGATGTGGTGATTTTAAACGTCGGCTGGGCCCATGTGTTGGAATATGGCCCGATTATTATGGGCAAAGAAGACGTGCTTAAAACCCATCTGACATTGCCCCATGCTAAGATTGTGGCGAGTCATTTAGAAGCCATGAACCACTTGTTGCTGAGTCGTTCTGAGCTGGCAGAATACGCCCAGCTGAATCAGCTTGATGCGTTTGTGGCGATCCCAGCAGATGGGGAAACTCTCACCTATTAAAGCACTCTGATCCAATGTCTGAACCCAAGCACGGAGCCCTATATGATTGAAGCCTTTACTGCACCGGAGCGCTTACCCAAAGTGGCTATTGTCGCGTGCAATGAATTCAGCCCCTTTCATATTTCTGTGCCGTGTTTGGTATTTGGCTCTGAGATGCTTAAGCGGCGTCTGTTTGAAGTGTCTATTGTTGCCTCGGAACAAGGGCCCATCTTTTCGAAAGAAGGTATGCAGATCCATACAACAGGCTCGTTAGCGGATTTAAGCAACGCAGACATTATCATTGTGCCTTTTTGGCGTAGCTATGAAGAGCGCCCAAGCGAGGCTTTGATAGGCGCGTTGAACAGCGCTTATCAAAGCGGTTCGACGGTTGTTGGCTTATGCTTGGGGGCGTATGTTCTGGCCTATGCAGGCTTACTGGACGGTAAACGCGCCTCGACCCATTGGGGTTTAGAGCAAGACTTTATGCAGCGCTTCCCTGCAATCACCATGGATAGCAACGCTCTGTATGTCGATAATGACCGTCTGATCACTTCCGCTGGCGTTGCGGCAGGCATGGACTGCTGTTTGCATATCTTACGTAAGGTGTATGGTGCTGATATCGCCAACACGGTGGCACGTCGTATGGTGTTACAGCCACATCGGGAAGGTGGGCAAGCGCAATTTATCGAGCGCCCCATGGCGACCAGTAATGATCAGCGTATTAACCAGTTGTTGGATAGGATGCGACAAGATTTGAGCCGATCTTACTCACTCGATGAGCTTGCTAATCAAGTCGCGATGACCCGTCGTACCTTTACGCGAAAATTTCAGCAAGCGACGGGGCTGTCGGTGGGCCAATGGTTGATCACGGAAAAGCTGCACCACGCACAAAGTTTGCTAGAGAAAAGCGACCTATCAGTGGAGCGCATTGCCGCAGAGGTCGGCTTTCAGTCCACCAGCGCTTTTCGCGACAAATTCAAGCAGCAGTTTCAAGTCTCCCCCAGCGCATGGCGCAAGACATTTAAGGGGTAACCTCTAAGCTGGAGAGCGGTAAGACACGAATCAACGTACCAACCGCTTACGATTCACTACCAGTCGATACCCTAGAAGCACAGCAAAGAGGATGCTAAAGATCACGGCGAGTGAGCTGTCGCTTTTCACTTGCCACTATAGGTGGGAGCGAATTGGAGTTACGAGTAGATGCACATGGTTGGTCATAAATAACCATGCATGGCCTTTAACCTGAAACTGCCCAGCGAACTCAGTTAACCAATGCGTATAAGCAATAAAATTATCTTCACTCGCAAAACACACTTGGTGGTTATTATCGTGCAGGATGATGTGTTGCATCGGCAACACCACTGATTTGTTGTTGCTGAACAGATTGAGGGGGTCCATCACGCCTTTGATCACTTCCCTAGGAATTGAGTCCGTGGCGATGCTTTCCTACAGTAATACCTACTGCTCGAAACTGTTTCGCTTATTAAAATATTGCGTCATCTCACTTCGGTGGATTCTGTCTCTCTGGCATCCTTAAGTATGCTTAAGCCACCGCGGATGACGACGATTGATATTAGGGTACCGACAATTAAATCTGGGTATCGACTACCTATGATGGCAACCATGACACCAGAGACAATAACGCCTAGGTTTGCAATAACGTCGTTGGTTGAGAAAATCCATGAAGCTCGCATATGAACCCCACCATCTTTATGTTTGGATATGAGAACAAGACAGATGATGTTTGCTAGCAGAGCCACTGCACCCACAACGATAATTAGTGTGCTCTGAGGCTCACTGCCAAAGACCATGCGCCTTACAGCCTCGAACAAAACACCAAAGCCCAAAATAATCTGTAGATAGCCACTGACTCTAGCCGCTTTGGCTTGCTTCGCAACGCCCCTTCCAACAACGTAGAGCGAGAGTCCATAAACGGTCGCGTCTGCCAGCATATCTAAGGAGTCTGCAATCAGCCCCGTTGATTGTGCGAGCCAACCTAATATCAACTCTGAGACAAACATAAAGGCGTTAATCGCCAGCAGTGCAATGAGCGTTTTCCTCTCAAGTCTCTCTGCTTGCTCTGCCCCACAACCACAATCTGACATATTTTCTCCGATATCTGCCATCGACCGGCACTTAGCCAGATAGCTAATACATGTCTAGTTGAAATAACCGTGTGCTAGCAGCGCTTCACTGCGCCACTCTTCGGTCCATGCTGGTATGTCTTCTGCCCGCATTGGATACGCAATACCATAGCCTTGGGCGCACTCACACCCTAGCTCCAGCAGCAAGTTGGCGTATTGCATGTCTTCTAAACCTTCGGCAATGATGCTCTTTCGGAACGCTTTAGCGAGGCCGATGACGCCGACCAAAATCAGTCGATCTTCGCTTTCATCTCCCATATTTTTTACAAAGCTCTGATCAATTTTGATCGTTTTCGCAGGGATATTCCGCAAGTATGACAGACTGGCGTAACCAGTGCCAAAGTCATCAATGGCAAAGCCAATCCCTAAATCATTACAATGACGAATAATCAGTTGGACTTGCTCGATGTTTTCGATAGCGCTGGTTTCCAGCACTTCAAACTCTAGGTATTTCGGCTCTACGCTTGGGAAGTCCAACAAAATAGCTTCTAACGCGTCCATAAAGTTTTTCTGCTGTAGATGAATGGCCGATATATTGACGCTAATGGGCGCATACAGCCCGGACCTTTGCCAGTGCTCCAGCTGCATCAAGGACTGACGAATAGTCCATGCGCCAATTTCAACCATTAGCATATTGCCTTCGATATCAGGTAGGAAATGTCCCGGCGTTAACACGCCTTTTTCAGGGTGATTCCAACGAATCAGCGCCTCGAACCCCACCACCTCACGACTCGCCAAGTTTACCTTGGGCTGATAATAGAGTTCGAATTCATGCTCGGTAAGCGCCTCAGATAAACACGCAATGTTTTCATGAAAACCACGAATAGAACGGTCGTGAGCAGGGTCGAAGAAGCGAAAGATATTTTTACCAGCCAGTTTCGCCGCATACATGGCTTGATCAGCTTGGCGAATCAGTTGGTCCGCGTCAACATCCTCATCTTCGGGGTAGACCGCCACCCCTATGCTTGACGTCACGGCAACAGACTGACCGTCTAGTTCAGCTGGCAAGGCGATGGTGTCGAGCAAGGTGTCCAACATGCCTTCCAACGAATTATCTTGCATCACGTTCGGCAAAATTAGGATAAATTCGTCGCCACCGATGCGGGCAACGGTGTCTTCTTCACGCAGGACGGTACTGATTCTCTGGGCAAGCTCTACCAACAAGCGGTCTCCTACGGTATGACCATAAGAGTCGTTGACCTCTTTGAACCCATCCAAATCAAGGAACAGCAGCGCGAGTTTTTCATTGCGATTTTTGGCTTGAGACATGGCCACACGCAAACGATCACGAAATAGAAAACGGTTAGGTAGCCCCGTCAAATTGTCATAGTGAGCGATACGTTCAAGCTGGTACTCATGTTCTTTGAGAGAAGTAATGTCAGAGAACAACGCCACGTAGTGGGTCAGTTCGCCAACGTTATTTTTCACTGCACTAATGGTAATTAACTCTGGATACACATCGCCATTTTTACGTTTGTTCCAAATTTCTCCAGTCCACACCCCTTCTATCTGCAGGGTCTGCCACAGCTGATCGTAGAAGTCGCGATCGTGGCGACCGGACTTAAGAAGATTCGGCCGCTCACCAATGACTTCGTCACGACTGTAGCCAGTAATACGGGTAAAGGCTTCGTTTACATCGATAATTTTGCCCTCTACGTTGGAGATCAAGATGCCCTCATGCAACTGCTCGTAAACACTGGCAGCCAGCGCGAGATCCACTTCACTTTGCTTTCTCGCGGTGATGTCCTGATGGGTACCAAACATATCAATGGGTTCACCTTGATCACTCCATTGAAACACTTGTCCACGATCTAATACCCAAACCCAATGGCCATCTTTATGGCGCATACGGGCTTCGCATTCATAAAAATCGGTCTCTCCGCGAAAATACGCGTTAAGAGCTTGCTCTGAATACTTAGCATCATCAGGATGTAGCAGTCTCGTCCACGTTTCGATGGATATCGGACGCAGCTCTTCTACCGTGTAGCCCAACATATTGGCCCAGCGCTCATTAAAATGCGTTTTCCCTGACGGAATATTCCAATACCAAGTGCCTGTACGCGTACCATTAATCACGTTTTCTAACTCTAAACGCTCCTGTTTAAGGTGCCCTTGCGTATGAGTAATGGTGTTTACCATATCTCTGACCGTGGAAACTAAGGCATCAATCTCAAGGTATGAAGAGTCCGTCAAAGTGGCACGAGGAATACCATCTTCACCACGATCAGCAATTACTTGAGTAAAGTGATTCAAAGGCTTAATAAAAATATTTTTCAGCAGCAGATATAGCGTAATCAACAAGAGCACCAGCAACGCCAAGGTAACCGCGACGGTGTTCAATAACAGGTTTTCGATATTGCTACGCAGTATTTTATCGTTGACGTATACAAACAATTGACCAACCACCTCCCCCGTTGAGGCGTGAATATCCGTTGCTTTGACGTAATAGGCATTGTCTAAAGTGGCTTTATCGGCTGAGCTGTCTGAAGTATAGACGTGACTTTGACCTTCTCCTCCAGCCACCCGACCGGTGAGATAATGTGCTTCGCCTAAAATTTTGGCCATATTAAAGTCGTCTACCAAGATGGCAGATAAGGCGTAGTGATTGGGGGTCAATAGCTCACTTTGTACCAGTTTTTGGTACTCATGAATTTGATAGGACTCCAGAAATGGCGACAGAATTCGACTTAAACGCCCAGCACTTTCACTCGCCTGCCCGATAATCTCAACTTCTAGCTGCTCTTTCTGGATTTGATAAAAATACGCCGAGTTGATACAAAACACCAAAGAAACCAATAGCATGATCGCGCTGCTGACAATCAGAAATAGGGATTTCTTGTTTGCGGATTTGACTTTTCTCAAGCTCATTTTCCAATACTTCTAATTATCTTGGATCAAACCCAAAACATTGTGTTTAATTGTCGGTAACAATTGCTCTACATTGTGCGCGGAGACTGTTAACACATCCAACTGCTGGATTTTAGGCACACTGATACCTTGCCAATACTGTCGCAAAGTATCCACCGCTTTGTCACCCATTAAAAAGGGTTGCTGCATCGCTGCTGCGACGAGGGTTTTCGCGCGAATCATGTCAACAAACTCAGGCTCAGCATCAAAACACACCAATAAAATCTCACCTTCTTTACCACTGTCGCGCACGCCATCTAAGGCAGCTTGATAACGGTCTGATCCCTGTAGCCATAAGGCTTTCATATTCGGGTTTTCAACAATCAATTGCTGGGCGAATTGGTATGTCTCAGTATAAGAAAAATCCACTTGCTGGCGAATATCGGAGGTCTTGATATCGGCTTCGGATAAAGCTTTTAGAAACCCTTCTGTGCGTAATTGACCGTTTTTACGCTGTTGCGGTATGGCAATAATGCCGACAGAACCCTGGTAATCAGAGTTCGATAACATAGTCTGCGCCAAGGCTTGCCCCAACTGGTAAGCACCATCATAGTTATTGGATTCAATATAAGAAACAAATTCACCACCTTGGGTGCCAATGTCAGAAATCACCACCGGAATGTTGGCTTGCGCAGCCAGCCCTAAAATGGTCACCGCCGCAGAGGAATTGGTTGGCGACAGGATAATGCCGTCCACACCAGAACGAAGCGCTGCGACGGTATTTTGTAACTCTAACTTTGCACTGTTCTGTGCTGAATAGGCTTTTATCTCATAACCAAGCTGCAAAGCATGAAACTCAGCCCCACGCCACATGGTGTTCCAAAAAGGAATACGTAAATCGGATACTAAATAAGCAATCTTCTTGTCTGCTGCGGAAGCGTTTAACGAAAACAACCCGATCAAAATGCAGGCAATGAAGACACTAAAGCGAATCAACATAAACCGACCACCAACACAAAATTAGAAAACCTGAATATAACAACTGTAGAATAAAGATTTTTTATAATTCAGGAATTACAAATACCCATAAAACTGATCTATCGCAGTAAAAAAGCACTAAATCTTTTAACTCAATTCTGTTGGACAATGCCTCATCACCGAAAAGCGGCATTTGATCGAACATATCGCCACATAAGTGAAGGCTCGATCCAGCGGAGCTTCCGTGAAAAATTAATTGGGGGCCTCGGGAATCTAATCGACTTAGAGACGGGTCGAGGATCGGCCAACCATTTGTGATTTAAGCAGATCCTCCAGAGGCTACAATGTCCGCAAATCGCCCGTTAACGAATATTTATTTTGCAGTGATGATTTTCAGGGTGGCTTTCTGCTCCAAAGTCCGTCGACATTTGCCAACGGTGGAGTGTTTTTAGCTGTTCAAGCAGTAAAGCTTTATTTCTAGGTGATAGCTCATGAAATAGCGTCAACAGATCATTTGCATCAAAGCTCAAATGAACATGGTTCATACTTTCATGGCATAGCATTGCCGTTTGATCCTCTAGAAAACTAGGGATGCTTGCAATTGGCTGTTCACACGCGGCATAGAGAGTAGAAGGCGTGGTGTCTAGTGCCTTAGCGATTTTCAGCAATACCTTTTGCGAAGGCTGCCGTAATCCCTTTTCAATGCGCGAAACATTGCTGGTAGCAATCTCCGCCTCTAGAGCAATCTGCTCTTGTGTCATTTTACGCTGTTTACGTAAAACCTTAATAACGTAGCCAATATTCATATCAGGATTATCCGTATTTTTTTGCCTTCTCGGCAAAACCAATAAGGCAAATTACTCGATATTTTTTGCCATCAAGGCAAAATCAGTAGGGCAAAACGCTTGACATTTATTGCCCGTAAGGCAATATTGGCGATATTGATAATCTTTGTCGTTTAGCTAAGGCAGAGATCAGCTTACCGTGAATATTTCTGCATGCAGTAAAGCATTTTGATGGATAGTTTGGTGAATACTACTGATAGCGATTGTGAGACTGATTGGAAATCGTTACAAGAAACGAAAAGATGCTTTATTGTATTAGATAGTAATCATTCTGTGGTTTTTTGTAACGAACTACTGAATGCAACCTACTCCCCCTTTCTTAAACGCTACTTGCCCCCTTCCAATTGTTTATGGCTAGAGTCAGAACAGCGCTATTTTTACTTTAGCGAGTTCCATAAAAAAGTTGGTGAAGATATCGACCTTATATTTACTGACAAAAATCATAATTCGACCCATTTAAAATTATGGGTAGAGCCACTAGAAGTTTCAAATGAGCAATATTTAAACGTTAAGCTCATTGATCAAATCCCAACATCTCAAAAAAACGGATCGCTATCATCCGATACACTGATCCAAGAATTAGTGCACGATGTTTATAGTGGGAAGCTTTCCGTTCATTATCAACCACAGATCAACATTAGCAACAATGGTTTATATGGCGTGGAAGCATTAACAAGATGGCACAAAGATGAAGGCACTTTAATCAGTCCAGATGTCTTTATTCCGCTCGCTGAAAAGTACCATTTTATCGCAGAGTTAGATCTCTGGATATTTGATCACGTATGCCAACAATTAACAAAGTGGGAGTCTAAGGGCATAGAAGTCCCTATCACCTCTGTTAATTTCTCCCCTATGAGCTTCAATGACATAAAAACACACGAGAGAATTCTAAATATCCTAAAGCAAAATAATATTTCGCCAGATAGGATCACCATAGAGGTCACAGAGAGTAATAAAATAACATGCTGCAGTTTGGTGATTGATGGCATCAATAACCTTCATAGCACTGGCATAAAAATATCACTGGATGATTTTGGAATAGGTCACTCAAACTTCAGCCGAATCGCCAAAATTCCTGTCTCTCAAATCAAACTGGATCGATCTTTTGTGTTAAATCTACCCGGTAAAATTTATACAGAAATCAGTGTTTCGACACTGTCCATTGGGCAAAACCTTGGGCTCTCTGTTGTTGCGGAAGGTGTTGAAAATATCGATCAACTGGAAATGTTACGGCGCATGGGATACCAGATATTTCAGGGTTACTTCTTTTCCAAGCCACTACCAGAGGTAGAATTTGAGCAATGGTTTTTTGACAAGATAAAAAATCATTGCGCACAAAATAACGACTGAAATCAGTCTCAGACATTCTAAGTCAGACATTTCTCAATATCCGTCTAACAGCAGGACTCTTCTTAAGCATATGGAGAATGGCTTACTCAAAGCCCGGAGGACATTTGTCTGCAACCTCTTTCACCAGCTCTCGAATCTTCTTAATCGCCAGCGTCATTTGGCCATGGGGGGACATCGCCAAGGCTAAATAGCGTTTTATACCTGGCGCGATAATACGGGACATAGACAATCCTAGGGATTTCTTAGCCGCTTCGCTGGCGTACGCCCCTAGCATGGCATAGCAATCATTCGATTTCACGGCGTGTGTTTGTAACGACAGCGAGTCGGCCTCTAACACTACGTTTAATGTCACATCATAACGCCGTGCTAACACGTCAAGCCGGTCACGCCAACTGCTTGGGCGACAGAACATGGTTAATGGCAGTCCATCTAATTGACTGAACTCAATCGTGGGATGAGCGGTAATCGGGCTGTTTGGCGGGCCGACAAGAAAGGTCGCGGTGTCTCTTAAGTACAGGTCGCCGCTTCTATTGTCCTCTGAATGTCTAAAAAGTAAGGCTAAATCGACACGCCCCTCCTCTAACCAGCTTTCTAACTGATTGCCTTGCGCTTCCCTAACTTCCAATTGGATATCAGGATAGCGCTCCTTTGATAACCGATACACTTCGCTTAACCACGGGGCTGCAGTAGAAGGCAAAACCGCCAATTTCACCTTACCAATAGGAAGGCCGCTACTGTTTCGAATATTGTTCTCAAGTTGCTCTGTATGCTGTAGCCAGCGCCGAATTTCAGGCTCTAAGCGACGCCCCATATCAGTTAACTCTACTCCCCTTCCTGTGCGAACAAAGAGTTGGCAGTTAAATTCTTCCTCGATGGCCTTAATTTGACGGCTGATTTGAGGTTGGCTGGTTCCCCACATCGCTGCAACTTTACTTAGACTGCCCAATTCGCAGACATCTATAAATGTTTTCCATGTTAGATAATTCACATCGCCACCCATACAATAAATGCATATCAGAAATACTATATTTACAGTATTAACATATCAAAACAAGTCCTACTCTTTCTGTGTGTTCTTTGAACAACCCCAAAAAAATAAATCCAAAATAATGATAGGTATTCAGAATGAGCAAAATTGATATAGATCTTCGCGGCCTTAACCCAGCACCCGTTACCCCATTTAATCGCGATGGTTCAGTAGATTACAACGCCATTCAACGCTTAGGAGCATGGCTCAAAAGTATTGACGGTGTGAAAAGTCTGACTGTTCTAGGCCACGCTGGTGAAGGTACTTTCCTATCTGAGAAAGAGCAGATGAAAGTCATCGAAGCGTTTGTTGAATCGGTAAACGATGACATTCCAATCATCGCCGGTATTACTCGCGAAGGTACTGAGGTGGCTGCAGCGGAATGTCGTAATGCCATTGAAGCCGGCGCAAAAGCAGGCTTAATGTACCCATCACATGGTTGGCTTCGTTTTGGTTACCAAAAAGGTGCGCCACAAGATAAATACCGCACCTGCTACGAAGAAAGCGGACTTCCTTTGATCCTATTCCAATACCCTGATGTGACAAAATGTACTTACGACCTAGAAACGCAGCTGGATATTGCGGCTCAACCAGGTGTGTTCGCTATGAAAAACGGTGTACGTAACATGAAACGCTGGGATACAGAAATCCCTGTCATCCGCGCTGAACGCCCTGACTTACAAATCTTAAGCTGTCACGACGAATACTTACTTCACACCATGTTTGATGTGGATGGATTGCTAGTTGGTTACGGTAACGTTGCCCCTGAACTGTTAGTCGAACTTATCAAGGCAGGTAAAGCTCAGGACTATCCAAGAGCTCGAGCAATTCATGATAAGCTTTTGCCCGTTACTAAAAACGTTTATCACCGTGGTTCGCATATGGAAGGCACGGTTGCGTTGAAACACGCCCTAGTCGCTCGTGGCATTCTTGAACATGCAACGGTACGTTCTCCTTTGTTGCCGTTGGCTGAAGGTGCGGACGTTGAGATTAAACAAGCCTTGCAAGCAGCGGGCATCATTTAATGACAGGCGTACTCATATAGCTAAAATTTTAAAAAACTTATAAAGCTTCTAGGGTGGTTTATCTACCCTAGAAGAATAGGAGAACCCAATGATAAAAATAAGTAACAAGTTTTCTCTATTCCTGTCTGCAATGGTATTAAGCAGCCTCTCAGTCTCGGCCTCGGCCGAGAAATTGCGTTTAGGCTCAATGCCAGTCGGCTCTGGGTGGTATGTCGGTGCTGCCGCCATCCAAAAGATGGTCGAAGAAAGCGACTCTGATTTAGATATTGAGATTCTCGCTCGAGGGGGCGGTGTCGCGAACCCTATGGTGGTGGATGCAGGCAAAGCTCAGCTAGCCATTTCTAATGTGGCAACTTCACAATGGGCTGTTGAAGGCATGTTGCTGTATAACGGCCGCAAAGCCACCAACATACGCTCACTTGTGGGCGGCTTAAACCCGGTGTATATCGGCGCCATTGTCCGCAAAGATTTTATGGCCGAAAATGGCTTCCATACTTTGGATGACATCTTAAGCTCAGGAAAACCGATCAACATCATGATGAAGCCCGCTGGCTCCAACATCCCGCCCGTCGTTGAAACGATTCTTGCTCTTTATGACTTGGACAAAAAGAAACTGGAGTCTCAAGGCGGTAGCATTATTCAAGTGGATTCTTCTCAGATGTCGGGACTGATGCGTGATAAACGTGTCGACCTGTATTTTGATACAGTTTTAAGAGGTCATCCAACCATCACTGAAATTAGTTTGACTGGGGATGTCGAGTTCTTAGACATGTCAGAAAAAGCCATTGCCGCATTTACTTCAATAGGTCTAACAAAAGGCACCTATGGCAAATGGTTCGACTCGCAAACAGGTGAGAATATTGGCGGAGATTTCGGAACTCATTTAATCGCTAACGCTAATTTGAGTGACGACAAAGCTTACAAAATCACCAAATTAGTCGTAGAAAATATGGATCGACTCAGTGAAGACTTTAAAGCTTGGAAAGCCTTCAAATTAGAAGATGCGGCCTTGCCTGAAAAAAATGGTATTCCACTTCATCCTGGTGCCATTCGTTATTACAAGGAAATAGGCTTATTGCCATGAGGATACTTTAAGCAAACGTCCTTATTACCAAACAATAAATATAAATATTTGGTGTAATACTATGAAGAATAATCTGTACAGATTCTGTCTGAATCCTTGTGCTTGGTTATCACTAGCTTTAGTGGTTTTCCAGTACTGGATTCTATTTAATCCCGAGCTGCCATTGGTTGAGCGCGCTACGCATTTGGTTATCAGCTTAGCCATCATCTGCTTCGCTACACCTTTCTCAAAAAAACAGACATCCCCTAAACTCAACGCTTTGTTTTCACTTTTGTTATTCTCAATGGTAGCGATTGTCGGTGTTTATTACTTCTTAGAAGCAGATAGATTATCGAATCGTATCGAGAACGTTTCACCGATTGAAATCTATGACGTCATTGTTTGCTCAATATTGATTGTTTTGCTGTTGGAAGCCGTGCGCCGAACAGTTGGCTACGTTTTATTGCTCGTGATTGGGGCTTTTTTGGTCTATGGCATTTTCGGCTATCAACTGAACGGTCAAATGGGATTCAGTCAGATCAGCTGGTATGAGTGGTCCGAAATCTTGGGTATGACCACCAGTGGCATACTGGGCGTAACCACCGCAACCTCAACCAATTTCATTTTCTACTTTATTGTCTTTGGCGTGGTCTACAGCTCCGTGGGTGGCGGCCAATTATTCATTGATTTAGCCGTGAAATTGGTCGGTAAATCCACCGGTGGTGGTGCCAAAGTGGCGATTGTTGGTTCCAGCCTAATGGGGACTATTTCTGGGAGTGCAGTCGCCAACGTCACCTCGACAGGTGTTTTCACTATCCCTTTGATGAAGCGTACAGGCATTCAACCAGAAAGAGCGGCGGCTTATGAAGCCATTGCCTCTACTGGCGGACAACTGATGCCCCCAATTATGGGCATTGCAGCCTTTGTCATGGCTGAAATGCTGGCAACCTCTTATTCGAACATTGCCCTAGCAGGTATTTTCCCAGCGCTTGCATTCTATCTTTCTTTATTTGTTTTCGCGGGCCTTGATGCCAAGAAAACAAATTCTGGCACCCTAAAAGATGAGGACATCAAAAATATCAACCCTATTCTGCCCAGCTTACATATGTTGCTGCCGCCAGTCGTGTTGGTATGCGGATTGGTCATGGGATTCTCCGCTCAGATTGCGGTATTTTGGTCTACGGTGACCTGCTTTGTGGCTCCTTTTTTTAATAAAAGCACTCGTTACGATCTAAAGAACATTCCTCTCATGGTGCTTGAGTCAGGGGTTCAAGCCGCTAAGATTGCCGCGCCAATCATCGCCATCGGTATCGTCGTGTCCGTTGCCATTCAGTCTAACCTAGCACTGAAATTCGCGTCGGGGTTAATCAGTGTTGGCGCTGGGTCGTCTGTATTTTCTTTAATATTGATCGTGCTTGGCTGCATCATCATGGGCATGGGACTCCCCACTGTGGCCGCTTATATCATCGGCGCGGTCTTATATGTACCAGCACTGAAAGAATTAGGCATCAGCGAGCTACAGTCACACTTTTTTGTAATGTATTTCTGTGTACTGTCCATGGTCACTCCGCCCGTTTCTCTCGCCTCGTTTGCGGCGGCCGGTATTGCTGGTACTGACTCAATGAAAACCAGTTTTGAAGCCTTCAAAATCTGTGCTGTGGCGTTTTTAATTCCATTCGCGTTTATTTCTGATGATGCTCTACTATTCGTTGGCAGCTATACCAATATCGCCATTGCAGGACTTGGACTTATATTCTCAACCGCTATTTGGGCCATTGGTGTAACAGGCTTTGCCAAACGAAAAGTCTCTTTGTTTGGCCGTATATTGATGATCGCCTGCGGTTTCTTCGCGATGATTTCCCCAACGGGTAGCTATATCTGGCTAAGCGCTATTGGCATCAGTGGAGTGTATCTACTCATTCATTTTTTCGTGCCAAAAGGGCCATGCGATATCCGAAAAGTATGCTTGAACTCCAAGTAACGCTTATCTGATTTAGATGGAAGCTTACCTTAGTGGGGAGCTTCCATTCTTTTTTATAGGCTCTCGGCCATCCCCCTTTTGGCAAACATTAGCAACGTGTAGAAAGTCAGGGGGACGTAACCGATTGAGTAAAGCACTCTTTCAACAGAGTTTTCTTGTCTTACTCTTGTATATCCAATCTAGGCGTCCGATACTCTTGCGTTATGAATCGTTTATTACTATTGCAAGGAATCCCGCTATTTTAGTTTCCACTCTCCCCCGCCTATCCCCTCAAACCAAAGGAATCTCATGAAAACCCCTAAGAGGATACAACCGCTTGTTGAAGACGGGTTAATCGATGAAGTGATCAGCCAACTTATGAGTGGCAAAGAAGCAACTGTCTATATGGTCCGCTGTGGGTCTGACATTTGTTGTGCCAAAGTGTATAAGGACGCCGATAAACGCAGTTTCAAACAAGCGGTGCAATATCGCGAAGGCCGCAAAGTACGTAATAGTCGTCAAGCTCGGGCGATGGAAAAAGGCTCGAAATACGGCCGTGAAGAACAAGAAGCACTCTGGCATAACGCGGAGGTCGATGCACTCTACAAATTGGCCCAAGCGGGTGTCCGTGTGCCCAAGCCCTATGGTTGCTTTGATGGGGTGCTGCTAATGGAATTGATCACAGACGAGGACGGCGATGTCGCACCGCGTCTAAACGATGTGAAACTTTCCCGAGAAGAAGCACTAGAGCATCACACACAAATCATTCGCGACGTAGTACGCATGCTGTGTGCTGGGTTAGTTCATGGGGATTTATCCGAATTTAACGTCTTAGTAGACCAGCATGGCCCGGTCATTATTGATTTACCCCAGGCAGTTGATGCCGTAGCTAACAACCATGCGGAATGGATGTTAGAGCGAGATATCAACAATATGCGCGATTATTACGGCCAATTTGCACCAGAACTTTTAACCACAAAATATGCCAAAGAGATTTGGGCTATTTATGAGTCTGGCAAGCTAAAACCTACGACGGTATTAACAGGTCATTTTGATGAACCAACCGAAGCGGCAGATGTAGAGTCTGTTTTGGTCGAAATTCAAGAAGCCTTTGAAGAGGAACAAGAACGCCTTGGTCGTATTCAAAGCGCCAATGACGACGACTGATTGATACTGTGTTTCACTCAGATCTGGCGCAACCTTAAATAAGTAAGTTCCAACCCATCGTAACTGGCCGAAAATGCGGTTAACGCCTCACCGGCCAGTTGATCTCCAATAGCTTACATTACGTCACTCTAGCAAAGGCACCAGACTAGCCCAGCGATTTAAGCGTATTCTCGCCAGCGCTAGAACTCAGCCAACAAGTCGAACACGGGCTAATGCATCACGAGCTATTAGCTTATGGAACGGCAAAATCGCGTTTAGATATAGCTTTCCAGCAAGATTATTGGTGTGAACCCAAGTCGCGAGATAAACACAGCCTTGGTGAGACATGACCGTCACCCTGAAATCTAAATGCTTATCATCGAACCCAGCGATCAGCTCATTTTCATTGTCTGACTCAACAGGGAAAAAGCCTACTTTATCCTCCACCATAGGCCCTTCACTCGAAAGACCAAATGGCTTCGTAAGACCATTTCGAAGCGCAATTAAAAAACGTGCCCACGCTGGAAAATCGGTAATGATATCAGCCGCTTGGCGTGGTGCTAAGTTTGAAGCAACACGATAACAATCGATGAAGTCATGAGGCTGAACGCGCTCAAGTAGTGCACTATGTGTTGGCAATGTCACTGCTTTTACAATCATTTCTCTGTCTTGGCTCCATCGTATTAATCGTTTGGCTGCGGTTTTGTGGTTTAACTGTGTTCTTTATCTCGAACTAGGCGTTATAAAAGCTGAAAAGTACTTTGAATACCTTGCTCACGTAATGGTGCAAGACGTTGATAGGCTTCACTGTTATACCAATTTCTAGCGCTCTCTTTATCTGGAAACTCAATAATAGATTTTTTTATGTGCGCGGCTTCACCATGCAAAATTTCCGCTTCGCCCTTGGCAATAAAACGGCCGCCAAACAGCTCTAATGTCGCCATCGCCTGCGCGCTGTATTCTGCTAATTTTTCGGGATTAATCACGGTTGCATCGACAATAACAAAGCTAGCCATAGTATTTTCCTTGTGTGGATGAATGAATAGACGTAGCTTATTATCGTGCTTTAAATTGAACAATAACCTAGAAATTAACAGTCTGTTTATCTATATGAACAACATAAAACTTGCTCCGCTTCTGCTTGTTTTTGCTGAGGTCGCGACAAAACGTTCCTATACGGCCGCGGCTAAAAAGCTTGGTCTGAGTAAATCGGCCATTAGTCAGCAGATAAAGCGGCTTGAACAAGATCTAGGACAACAGCTGCTAATACGCAGTACACGAGGCGTTGTTTTGACCGCGGCGGGCGAGACTTTGCTTGCCCGCAGCGAATATTAGATGAGCAACTTAATATGGCATTTAAGGAACTGAGCCAAGTGAAGGCTCAGCCTAGTGGGCCATTTAAAGTGTCTGTCCCGCCATTTTCGGAAAAAGAAGTGGTGATGCCTGCCATCCGACAATTGTGTATAGAATTCCCTAGTCTGATACCTGAAATTGTTGTTACGGAAAAATGGCAAGATCTTATCGAACATAATCTCGATGCTGCGGTCTTCGGCGGAGACATCAAAGATTGCGAATATCGAGCATTACCCGTGAGCACTGTTTCGGAAGTATTCTGCGCCTCGTCTCGCTATCTTGCTCAATTTGGTACTCCCAAAACGCTTGATGATCTCATCAAGCATCAGTTTATTAGCACCGCATGGCATAGGCCAAAAATAGAAGTGTTTGATAATCGATTGGAAAATAAGCAGCTCATTTCTCTACGCCATAGCGTTAAAGTGAACAGCTTAATCACCGCTCTTGAAGCAACGCTTTTAGACATGGGCATCGCTCTGCTACCAGAGTTTATCGCTCAAACTCATGTAGAAAGCGGCGCTATCCAAAGAGTACTGCCAGAGCTTCGCGGCAGAGATTGGCATTTCTACTTTTTACATCAATACACCGGCGAGAAACCGCAGCATATCAGCCGTTTTTATCAACTCTACCGCCATTACTTTTTAAAAGCTTGCGGTAGAGTGACTGACCTTCAGTGAAAAAAGCCGCTTCGATAAAGCGGCTTTGAAAGTCAGAATAACGCGTAGGATTAATTCAGCGTCAGGTAATCGACCTCAAATTCATTACCATGATGCTCACGGTCAATTTCACCGTACAAGGTCAATGCTTGTCCATTGCTTAGCGTTAAGTGACGGGTAATGTCTTGATCAATCTCGATGGTCATGGAACCACTGGCATCGTTGAATTCATATTTCTCATTACCTAGTGATTGGCCTAAGGTTCCCTGCAGTACGGCCTGAGTGTTATCTGACGCATTCATCGCCGCGGATACTGTCATAGGGTTCGAAGCCGCTTGCGCCATGGTTAAGCTGCTCGCGATCACCAGAGCTGAAATCATTAGTGGTTTTTTCATCGTCTTTCTCCTTGTGCGTGACTGTTAGGATGAATCATACAGTCACAACATGAAGTTAACCTGAAGTCCTAGCGAGGTCAGTGGTGTTTAGGAGAATGAAAGTATGACTCGAAGCCCCGGTTGCGCCGCTTCGAAGCGCAAAGTTGCCCCATGAATGGCTGCAATCCGCTGGCAAATCGTCACCCCCAGTCCTAGTCCCTCGCCTTTACTGTCTAAGCGATTGGTCGAGCGATGCAGGTTATTGAGCAATTCAGGCGATACGCCTACGCCATTGTCTTCTATGACTAACTGTTGCGGCGTCAGCTCAATATTTACCCGGTCCGCCGTCTCACTGTGACGTAAGATATTATTTAAGAGATTCTCAATCAGCACTTGCAATAAGGTGCCATCGCCCTTCACATTCACAGCTTCTGTTTGTATCGACAGCTGAATATTTTGCGCATCAAAGCGGCGTTGGAACTTATCCGCAATACTGTTTAGCCGCGCCTCCAATAACACCTTGTCAAAACGCTGCAGCCAATGATGCTGATCCAGGCGCGCCAAGGTCAGCAGCTGCTCCACAATGCGATTCACACGCTCTGTTTCAGACGTGATCGCTTGAATGTCAGGATCAGGGCACGACAATTCCAACTTGATCGTGGTTAACGGTGTGCGCAACTCATGGGCCACATCGTTGGCAAACTGACGCTCACGGGTTAAGACTTGATCCACTTCCGCCATCAGGCGATTAAGGTTATCTGTTAAGGTTTGAATCTCTCGGTTATGGCTTGTCGAAGCCAACGGTGACAGATCGTCTCCTCGACGCTGTTGCAGCTCCTTTGATAAGGCCGTTAAAGGTTTGGCAATAAGCCGCACCAACAGCACCAATAACAATAAGCTGATCGCCGAGCCTAGTAATGTCGGAGCCGTGATCTCTTCGGCAATATCGCCAATGATATCGTTCGTTAAATCGTCTCGACGAAACATCTGCACCACTAGGCCGTCTTCATCGTATTGATAACCATGCCAGCCATAGCCTTTAAACTCTCCCTCAAGGGAATCTGAGCCGCGCTCTTCTAATGGCCGTTGATGATCAAAGTTACTCACCTGCCAGCCAGACTCGGGGTGATACACCGTCACCCAAATGGTATCTTCATCGTCTTTACGAATGTGTTCTTCAAGGAAGGCCTGTAATTCTTGAGGTGTGGCCTGCGTGGCAACAATCATGGCATTGAGCAACTCAGCATTCTGCTTTAGGTCGTCTTCTAACACTTCGTTGAACTCTTCATCCGCCGCCAAATAGGTGACAAACACGCCCATTAGACTGGACACGATCATGGAGATGCCCAACACCCAAGCAATGGATTTGATGCTCAAACGTACAGTTGTCATGTTATAGCCCTTCTTTTATCACAGCTCGACCAAGCGATAACCAAAGCCACGCACGGTTTCGATACGCTCTTTACCGACCAGTTTGCGTAGCGCGTAGATATGGACATCCAAGGTATTGGATTCTGACTCATTGCCCAATCCATAAATACGCTGTAACAACCGCTCACGATGGACTTTATTACCACCCGCCTGTAGCAGCATGAGTAATAACTGGGCTTCTTTTTGTGGTAAACTCAACGCCTCATCGTATAAGGTAAACTGATCGAGTTTTTGGTCGTAACGCAACGCACCAAAGCTCTGCATGTCCTGTGTTCGGCCATTATGACGGCGCAGCAATACGCGGATTCTAGCTTGCAGCTCTTCGGGCTCAAACGGCTTCACCAAATAATCATCCGCCCCCGTATCCAGCCCCTGAACACGATCATCCAAGCCATCCCGAGCCGACAAAATCAACACCGGTTGCTCCGCATTGTCTTGGCGTAATTGCAACAGCCAATCAATGCCATCGCCATCTGGCAAGCCCAAATCCAACAGAATTAAGTCGTAATGTGCAGCTTGAAAATGACGTTTAGCGGACGCTAGATTGCGTACCCAATCCACTCGGTAAGTTCGACTTAGAATTTTTAACAACACATTACCAAGACCTAAATCGTCCTCGACCAGTAATAAATACATCCTCTACTCCCCTGTCATTATCTATGCGTCCTGCCTATAAGACAGAGACTGCCAGCATGAATTATCCCCGCTAAAACTGAAGTTTACATGAAGAGGTAATGTCGGATTGAGGAGAAAAGTGAGCGATCGGTAAGGAGGTAAATGATGGATTTAAAGAAACTAGAATAGATTCACACCTTCAGCGCGTGATATCAAAGGACCACAGATACGACAAAGGTGTATGTTTCATTCTTAAAAGAATTTTAAATAACGCCGATAACTCCCATGCACCGTTAGTCCGATATGGAATTAACGAGCTTATAGCAGTTTTTGCCGGACATTTTTGCTGAATACAAGGCTTCGTCTACTGAACGTAAAGCAGCTCGATGCCCTTTTGCACTGTGCCGGACTGCTCCCAGACTTATAGTAACAGGACGCCCTATCCCAAATGAATGACCGGAAATATTTTCTAACAAGCTGCTAAGTTGACCTGTAAAATTTTCTTCACTCTCCCCATGCACCACTATCATAAACTCTTCTCCTCCCCAACGTCCGACAATGCCATTGGAGCCAAGCGAACTGCGCATAACCTTGCTTAGACTAATCAGCACCTCATCACCAACATCGTGGCCTAATTCGTCATTCACTTTTTTAAAGTTATCAATATCTGCCATCGCAATAAAAAAGTCTTGATCAGAATTTAGGAGCAAATCCTCCATATAGCGACGGTTATAAAGACCTGTCAGGGCATCTGTGAAAGCCTGTATTCTCAGTTTCTCATTGGAATCTTGTAAAAGTTTATGGGACGCTCGACGACTAAATTCGTAGTAGCATGACAGAATAAACAACAGCAAATAGATCACAACGAGATTGGAGAAAGAGTCCATATCCCAAGACGCTGGCTGCCATACTCCAAGGTTACTTCCAGCAAACCAAGCGACAAAGGCGAGATACAAACCGCTGTACAAGGCGCCATACAGAAACCCCATCAGAAAGACACTAACAACCGGTGTCACAAGCGCCCAAGCTAACGAGTAATCTAGATTATTCCGATCCATAATCACCATCAAACAGACCCCGGTGACCATTAACATCAATATAAAAGATGCCAAAAGAACACGTCGAAAAAGCAGTAAAGCGGACAGTGAGAGCAGTCCCATTAACGTACCGACGGCATCCACATAAAAAAGTGGTGGGTAGTAATCTATCACCAAATTATAAAAGGCGAAAAAAGCTGCAACCCCTGTGCAAGTCAGTATGGAGATCAACACTAAGCTAAGGTGGCGATACTGTTCGTTGGATTTCGTCACACCTAGATACTTCTCTAATAAAGACTCAACCACTCTTGCGCCCTTCATCACCAATATGGTCAATCCTTCCCTCATATCTTCCTTCATCCTTGCAAGAACTATGCAAACAATAATACATAGCGAATCATTTTAAAACTTGAACAATAGATCAAAACGGCATATTTCAGCGCAAAATAGCAAAATAAAACATGATCACAAACAATGAATTAGAGTAAATTGTCCATTGGGATGATGAAGTTTATGGTTGGGGCAGATGAGCAAAATCTGCACCTCCCCCACTAAGGCCCTACTGAATCGGCGATAACAGTGCGGGATTAGTCACTAGATTACGCACGCCATGGGCGTGATCTTCTGCAAAAACATTGTCTTCACACCACTTGCCAAGCGAGGCAATATTCACCTTTTTCACTTGCGGACGCACACTCCAAGTCACTTGATATGGCGATGCTTTTTCGTTGTAACTAGGGCCCGTGGTTGATCCCGCATACTGCACAGGCGTGCCCGTATCGGTTGGGATATTGGTCGCTTGCGGACGCTGATTCAGAGTTTCAAAATGAGCCAACTCCCCAAAGTCTGCGGCGTTCTTATCATTTACCGCCACCAACACCTGCCCCTCAACTCGTAGCTGCGGATTCAAGATTGGGTTCTGCACACAGGCGGCCAATGTCAATCCCGGCTGAACTTGAGCGGTGGAATAGACATAATGCACTTCGATCGTGTCACCCGATTGCACCGCACTATGGCTGTTGGCACATACCGCTTTTGCCAAGGGTTTTAACTCTGCAGCAGTGAGTTCGCCAGAGTATTGATAGCCCGTGCCATAACCATGGCCGTCGCCGTTGCCTACATACTTGGTGAACTCACTGCCCTTGTGCTCTGCATTTTTATGTAAATGGATATTACACAGATTCATATCCTGCGAGCGTGGTGCTTGACTAAAGATAACGCCATTGGCCCCAGCTGTTTGATCGATATCCCGTGGGGATTGCGGCCCAGCGCCAGTGCCTAAGGTTGTCGACAGTGCTGCACGCTGCTGTGAAATCACGATCTCGGGGACACCGGAATCCTCCGCCGCGTTCGCTGTCAAGGTAAAAGGAAGGGATAACAAAACAAATTTAACAGGTGAGTAGTTCTTCATTATTTTCTCTAAGGATTGGTTTTTAATGCCTTTGAGAGGACGCCAAAATCGCCAAATAATTCACCAAATCATTGTTTTGTATGTTTATTTTATGATTTCAATCAGCCCCCTACCAATATCCTTACAGAATGCATACATAATTCTAACTTATTAAGTTTAGCGAATATAAACCCTTGCTGCATTAGACTTTAATAACATAATGGTGTTGGACCTGATGGCTCGAGTTGAGTGTCAAACAGCGCTTGATGATGTTTTATTGAAGTTCGCAACGGTACAATGCTTTTGTTACCTACCCGTTTTAATCAATGCTCAACCGGACACAAGTTCATGGACAAGGAATCTTTTTCGCCGTTACACAGCGCCATACTTAGTTGCCAGATCTGTGCTGCAGCGCTGCCCCTTTCTCCTAAGCCCATTCTTCAAGCACACCCTGACGCACGTCTATTAATTGTAGGGCAGGCGCCAGGACGAAAAGCGCACGACGCAGGTCGGCCATTTGATGATGCCAGCGGCGACCGCCTTCGTGAGTGGTTAGGACTGAATAAAAGCGATTTTTATGATGCCAAGCACGTCGCTATTGTCCCAATGGGATTTTGCTTCCCTGGCAATTCATTTTTCAAAAGTGGTGTAAAAAAAGACATGATATCCGGCGATCTACCACCCAGACCGGAATGCGCCGCCACATGGCATGAGCGTTTGCTAAGTCAGTTGACTCAGATAGAACTAACGATCGTGCTTGGAAGCCATGCCCAAGCTTATTATATGAATCACTCTAGTACGGTCACTGAGCAAGTCAAGAGGTGGGCCTATTGGTTAGAGCAAGGCAAACTCGCGCTCCCTCACCCTAGCCCAAGGAATAACCGCTGGCTTAAGCAAAACCCATGGTTTGAAGTGGAGGTATTACCTATATTGAAGGACAAGATATCGAGCCTGCTCAATGTAACTAATAGAGGTGTTGTCTGAGCACTCTCTGACCACATTGAACTCCTAGAAATGACAAACACTATACTCGTGTCATAAAACAAATATACTGTTTAAAGCCAAACGCACTGGAAGATAGTCATGCCAACGAAAAATGAACAAACAAAACAAGTTCTAAAAGCGCTTACTTTTAGTGCACTATGCATAAGCTTTATTACTCTTTTTGCTACTCCTGTTTTGTCAGATACTCTGAGAATCGCCACTGATGAATGGTGCCCTTACGACTGTATCCCTAGTCAAAATCAAGGCAAAGTGGGTTACCTTGGAGACTTGCTGATTGAAACCCTGAAAGCAAAAGGACATACCGTAGAGTTTGTTGAAGTATCCTACTCTCGAGGCCTGCAATTGGTTAGAGAAGGTAAGCTTGATGGAACCATGGCTTGCTATCGAGAAGAAGCCCCCGATTTTGTCTACCCAGACTTTGCCCTAGGTAAGAGCAACACCACTTTCTTTAGTCTTAAAGGTTCAAACTGGCGCTATACTGGCAAAAAGTCGCTTGAGCAGGCAAAGTTAATTGGCGTCATTAAAGGGTATGACTATGTTGATCCGACTGTGATGGCGTACTTAAACCAAAACCCAAAAAATGTTCTGGCTATCACGGGTGAAAAGCCTTTAGAAAGATTGCTTGAAATGCTTATCAATGGTCGCTTGACTGCAGTGATCGAAGACAAAATCGTCTTACAATATAAAGCCCAGCAAATGGGCAAAGCTAATCAAATCATAGTTTCAGGTACGACTGACGTGACGATTGGTGTCTACACCAGTTTTTCTCCGAAAAACCCTAAGTCCGCTGAATACGCCAAAATAGTGTCCGAAGAAACGCTGAAAATGCGAGAAGATGGACGTCTTCAGAAGCTACTAGAGCGTTACGGTATTCAAGATTGGAAAGCCGAGTAAACCGCTCCACAAACACTAAGGCCTATTAAATGCAATCGTTACTAAAGCATTACCGCCGATCCATTGCTCTGCACCTACTGCTGGTGATCTTTGGTGTGTATTTTTTGGTGGCCGTGCTCGTCACTGTGATTCAGCTTTACAAAGAGTATGAAAATACCAAAACAGAGTTTTATAATGAAATTCAAACATTACCCTCTACCTTCGGCAAGGGAATCTCCGATTCCGTTTGGACCTATAATCAAGAGTTACTGCAATCGATTTTACAGGGTATGTACAATCTCCCCATCGTGGTAGGTATCAAAGTAGACACTCTCGACCAAAAAATGGACTTTCAGATTGGGGCTGTGTTTAACGAACAGCGTCAAGTTGAATACTACGACCCTAACGGTCTACCGACTGAGCAAATTCTCACGGGACTAGGCTCTCAAGCTCTTTTCGACCACAAGTTTCCCATTTATTACCAAGGACCAGCGTTTGATCAGACTATACCATTAGGCACGGTAACGCTTTATTCAAATGACCAACTTGTTTTTGAACGATTAAAATATGGCTTCATCCTTATTTTAATCAACTCTATTATCAAAACCTGTATGCTCTGGTTCATTATTTATTTTTTTATTAATAAATACCTTGGTAAACCATTAAAAGAATTCACTCTCAAGATACACCGACAAGACCCACAATCACCGAAACCAATAGATTTAGCAATTAACTGGACAGATGAAAATGAGTTGATCATCCTAAAAGACAGTTATAACCAAATGATTCAACGGGTCAATAAGAACCAACTAGAATTACTGCAGCTAAACCAAGAACTAGACGAGAAAATTAAAGCTCGAACTCAAGACCTTGAGCTGGCTAAAGAAAAGGCCGAGCAATTAGCCTATACCGACCCACTGACTAAACTCTGCAATCGTCGTGCATTTTTTGATTCAGGAAAGCAATTACTCAATCAGGCTGGCACACAACATTTTTCAATTAGCTTGATTATGATTGACCTAGATAATTTTAAAACTCTCAACGACACCTACGGCCATGCGCTGGGTGATCAGACTCTAATAGCCTTTGCAGACGTGTTGAAAAGCAGTCTTAGCTCGACCGACATCATAGGCCGTTTAGGTGGCGAAGAGTTTGCTGTGATTTTGCCGGATATTGGAGAATATGAAGCACTCCATGTAGCAGATAGCCTCAGACAAAAAATCAGTCAAATCGAGCTAACACATGACGTGTCATCTGTTTATTTTACCGCCAGCATGGGGGTGACTGAAAAACCTCTGCGAGGAACAACAATAGACTTGTTACTAGCTCAAGCAGACAAAGCACTGTATTTTTCAAAACATCATGGTCGCAATCAAGTTACTGCCTATTCGACACTAGCGGAAGCCAGCGGAGTCAGATGAAAATTGTCTTAAATTTTATCTGACTCAGAATATAAGCGTCTAAAACTCTTTCTGCTTCTGTAGGATGCTGGATTTAAAACACCTTGGTTAGAGGAAGTCGTGAAGCAAGGCTGGGATTATGTCGGTCGAGTTAGAAAGCCACGTAAGTACTATGATTTCTCGCTTCAAACTTGGCGTTGTATCTCCACTTTATTCTCAAACGTCAATCAAAAACCTCAGCGTCTTGAGCTTAAACATCGCCAGTCAAGTCCGGCCACCAACCTGTTTGCTCTCTACAAAAGCTCCCCCAAAGGACGTCATTCTATAAATCAGAAAGGAAAAAGACGAGCTTCCTTGTCTTCACTCACCGCAGCAAGAGGAGCAGAAGAGCCTTGGTTATTAGTGTCTTCTCTTTCAGTGAACCGTCTTTTTGCGAAGCGATGCGTCAAGGCTTATGAAACAAGAATGCAAATTGAAGAAGGGTTTCGAGATATGAAAAGTAGCCGATTCGGCTTGGGTTTTGAGCTAAGTTATACATTTAAAATAGAGCGTCTGATCAACTTGATTCTACTCACAACTCTTACTGCGATCTTGCTTGTTTTGATAGGCAAAGTCATAGAGTTGGCAGGCTATGCGAAGCGTTTCCAGGTGAATAGGATAAGCAGGCGAAGAGTCTTGTCTCACTTCTACCTTGGAAAACGAGCCGTAATGACTTGCTTCCAGATATCAAAACATGACTGGCGAGAGGGCATCAAACAACTCGCTCAGCAACTTAAGAAACGGAATCAAGGTTATGCTTAAATTTGTGGGGATACCTCAGCATCTGACCCTGATTGTTAGGAATCTTGTAAAAGTTTATGGGACGCTCGACGACTAAATTCGTAGTAGCATGACAGAATAAACAACAGCAAATAGATCACAACCAGATTGGAGAAAGAGTCCATATCCCAAGGCGCTGGTTGCCAGCGCTCCAAGGTTACTTCCAGCAAACCAAGCGACAAAGGCGAGATACAAACCGCTGTACAAAGCGCCATACAGAAACCCCATCAGAAAGACACTAACAACCGGTGTCACAAGTGCCCAAGCTAACGAGTAATCTAGATTATTCCGATCCATACGTTTTGAATACTTGAGGTGAAGCTGAGCTATAAGTCACTTTAAAAAGTGAGTGGCTTGTTAAATGCTTTATGAACTCATCACAAAAGTGCATCGGCTTTTTATACAAACAAAAAAACCGGCTTCTGATATGAAGTCGGTTTTTTCAATACCACAACTAAGCTATTTATCGAGCTTAGTCGTACGTAGGTAAGGTAGCTTGATGTCAACTTCGCCGTATTTGGCTTTAGCCTGCTCATCATTTAAAGATAATGCCACAATCACCTCATCACCCACCTGCCAATTTGCTGGCATAGCGACAGGTTCTCCGTAGCTTGTTTGCAATGCGTCTAAAGCACGTAGCACTTCGGCAAAATTACGACCAACTGACATTGGGTAAGACATGGAAAGCTGAAGCTTTTTATCCGGGCTAATAATAAAGACGACACGAACACTCGCTGAGTCCGCTGCGGTACGTCCATCTGGCAAATAAGCATCAGCTGGTAACATGTCTAATGCTTTAGATACTGCCAACGATTCGTCCGCTATGATTGGGAAAGTAGGTGTCGCACCAGAGAAGGTCTCAATATCAGCCTTCCACTGTTTGTGCTCTTCTACACCATCAACAGATAGCCCCATCACTTTCGTACCACGTTTTTCCCACTCTGCTGCTAATGTCGCTACAGCGCCGAACTCTGTTGTGCACACCGGTGTGAAGTCCTTAGGGTGACTAAAGAGAATCGCCCAACTATCACCGATCCAGTCATGCAGCTTAAAAGTACCTAAATCAGTTTCTAGCTCTAGATTAGGTACTGTGTCATTGATACGTAGTGCCATATTGAATACCTCTTTGATAGATTGGTTTTGCGTTACTTCGCTGTATTCCAATATAGAATATGCTTATAACTTTTTAAACTTTAATTTTCACATCGCCTCAATAGACATTCACTATGAAGACTCGTGGTGATAATGGATCAGTAAGTTAGCTTGATGAATGCAAACGAAAAATGCTTAGGGTTCAAGGGGTCTGTGCAAAGCAGCAAGTAAGACTAGCGAAGATGGGGAGTGTTGAGCACTATTTCTTCCCAACTCGATGATTGAGAGCCTAATGGTTAGGTTCTAGATGCGCTTTCAAAAACTCTGGGGCTAAATCCGCACCGTTCGACCAAACCACCGTTTCCAACTCAGGATCGACAGTAAAAGCCTTAAACTGATCAAATTCTTTAAGGGGCTCAAAGATAGGCCCTTTTAGAAGGTTTGAAAGATTCACCACACCGTCAGAGCCGTCGTCGAAGGACACCCAGATACGGTAGTCAGATACATATTTTGCGTCTATTAGATGCAGCATAACTTACTCCAATGGGACAATATTTAACAAAGGCTGCCCCGATCTCGCACGCTCCCAGTTTTCTCAAGTTCGTGGCGATGTAAAGAGATCCACTCTTGCACAAACGATTCAGCACGCTTGGGGGGTTGACCTTCTAACAAACTGCCATCAAAACCAAATAGCGCTTCCATTCCTGCATATTTGGCATGGAAATGAGGCGGATTATGATCATTAAAGTACATTGCGATGATTATTCCATAAAATCGACTAATGATTGGCATAGGGTTCTCCTTAACCCAATAACTGAGTAACTATAATGCCTAGCGATTGGGTTAGGGAAATTGACAGTGGTCATACGAAGGCAAGCAATGTGGGCTTGATTGGTTTTGCTTGGGGAATATCGAAGGTCAAATGAAGATTAATTTTCATCTGACCCTGAGGTACTCACAGATTTTTCTTCCAAGATTTGAATGATTTTAGCTTCATAATCAACATAACCATGTATATGCTGGTGGTCAACATGATTAGAATCTATACTTTTTCTAAATACAGCCTTTCCATTAGCTTTTCTTACTCTAGCTTGCATAAAGAAAGTGACATATCTTTTTGGGGAAACACCCTCAAAGTTTTCAAAGCAAATTTTACTATCATCTAAATTATCAGATGTAGTAATAGAGTCATCATATAAATTACCCGCTAAGCTTTTTTCGTAAGGTTCTATATATACAACCCGCTTAATACCAGCCGCAATTATATGCCTCGTACAGCCATGACATGGGTAAGTAGTGCAATATAATACTCTACCAACTGAGCTCAAAGACGGGTTCCGAGCCAATGAAATAATTGCATCCATTTCTGCATAAACAGCTCTAGAATACTCAGTAATAGAATCAGCTTTAGTGCCTGCTATAATTGATTTCGCTATTTCTTTAGAATTCCCTATCTTTTCCTTCTCAAGGATACTAGCAATTTGACGCTCTAAGTCTCCTTTATGCGAATCATTGTAACATTTTCCGCCTTTGTTGTAGCAGCGTTTATCATTTTGAAAATCTTCAGAAGAATATAGACCTCCACCAGATTTTGGTACATCATTACAACCAGTAGATAATATATTACCCTCAGTATCAAATATTGCTGCCCCAACCTGACGAGATAAACAGATTGACCTTAATGAAGCGGAAAAAGCGGTATACATTCCTGTTTCGTCTACAGTTGGGGTAATAAAACCACTTCCATGTACTAATTCTAAAAAGCGATCGACTGAACTATTTAAACTAGCTCTTGTATCCATATTTTTTATGAAGTAATCAGACAATTGGATCGTCTTTTCTACCTGTTGACCATTTTTATTACCACTATCTTTTCGGTCTCGCTCCATTAAAGTTGAAATATCTTCTACACTTATATCCTCTTCTCTTAAATTCTTTTTTCTCTCAGCCTCTGTCCGTAACAAGCCCAAAACATAAAAACTACTATCATAAACTTCTTTTAAAAGGCTGATTTCATCAGGATGTTTAAGCTGATCTAATATATAAGCAATTCTTTCTGGACGGATTTCGTCTTCATCTTCACTGAAACCAAATTCTTGTTCATAAACAGCTTGTCTTTGAGTATAAATCTCTTGTATTGCTAGTTCGGCTAGATAGTGATTAGTATTAGCCCTTCTTAAATTGTCACCTTTATCTTGAAATTCAGTATATCTTTTATAACCTACTAACTTTGAGAGTTTTTCTTTTTCTTCTGGAAAGCTTTCTGCAATTAACTTGCTAAGGCGAATAGAAACAATTTTATAGCCTTTCTCAATTAACAAATCTTTAAGTGTTTCATTCAAGGATTTAACACCAGCACCAACGGCACCGCACAAACCAATCACAAGTTCATTCGACCTTCTGCCACGTATTTCCTCAAGAGAGTTTATACTTCCCTTTTTCTTGGTGCTTTTATTTGAATTAGCCACTGGAATTAAGTTAAGTGCTGCTGAATCGCTCATATTTCGTCTTCCTTAAACAAAAAAGGGCGAATATGAATATTCGCCCTTCCTTTCACCAACTCAAGCGTGATGCTCGTTTTAGTGCCTTATTAATAAATTTTTTCTTTTCTAACTTGCTTCTTTCTTCAGAAAAATCAAGTACTTCTAGATTGGTTGATTTATATTTAAGTTCTTGTTTGTTCTTTGCAGCATCAGCGCTCTGATACTGAGCAAAATGTTCAACAATCGCCATTCATCCCCTCCTAGGTTTATGGGCGCAGATAGTACCTGATGGTATCCTTTAGTCAAGTGACTTTACCCACCTCTTGATACTAGTATACAGAAATGTTCTTTGTCCACATCCCAAAAGCCACATAGTTGCCTTTCAATGCTTTCAAGCTACTGGGGGCAGATGAAAAATTCACTCCTACAAGAGCCATTTAGCGGTATGCCATGCATTTCATTTGCGCTGACGCGTCGGTTGTGAGGCACGAACCGAGACAGGCACAAGCAAATTGAATTGCATGGAATGGCGCAGCAATGCGGTTGGTGAGGCTGAAGCTGATTATCAGCAGCCTAGAAATATCTCCTAGATAGCAGATTGATCCCTCGGGGACCGAGGTCCTACAGCTTTGCTACTTCGGTTTGTTGTGGAGGTTGATAGTTTGGTCGCGGGTCGAGGACCGCTCCTACGGGTGAATTTTGCATGAACTTAATAACTAAACGATATGGTAAATAAAAAGGGTTGACGGTGGGCTTTTTCTCTATTAATTTTACTTTATCGTTTAGTTATTAATTTTGATGCCAAAGAGGCATTGTTTCATCCGATAGGAGTCTTTCATGCAAAGCAATAATGGTTACTACGGTGAGTTTGGCGGGAGTTACATCCCTGAGATTCTCTACTCTAGCCAGCAGCAAATTCTTCACGCTTTTGAAGAAGCTAAGAACGATCCAGCGTTTATTGCGGAGTTGAAGGACACTTGGCAGAACTATTCTGGCCGCCCTACGCCGTTGACCTTCTGTAAGAACCTGACAGATCACTTCGGTGGCGCTCAGATTTACCTAAAACGCGAAGACTTAAATCAGTCTGGCGCGCATAAGATGAACAACGTGATCGGCCAAGCGCTGTTGGTGAAGCGTATGGGTAAAAAGCGTGTGATCGCGGAAACCGGTGCTGGTCAGCATGGTGTAGCGACGGCGTTGATCGCGGCGCGTTTAGGCCTGGAATGTACTATTTACATGGGTGCAAAAGACGTGAAACGTCAGTACCCGAACGTATTCTGGATGAAGCAGTTGGGCGCGACGGTTGTGCCGGTAGCAGAAGGCGCGCAGACACTGCGCGACGCCCTAGATGAAGCATTACGTGACTGGTCTTCAAGCCATGAAGACAGCCACTACCTGATCGGTACGACTTGTGGTTGTGCGCCATTCCCAGAAATGGTGGCATTCTTCCAGTCGGTGATCGGTGAAGAAGTGAAAGAGCAAAGTATGGCGCAGTTTGGCCAATACCCTGATCGCTTATATGCGTGTGTCGGTGGCGGTTCCAATGCCTGTGGTTTGTTCTTGCCATTCCTAGAGGAAAAAGAAGTAGAAATGTTCGGCGTGGAAGCTGGCGGTAAAGGTCTTGAGCTAGGCCAACACTCGATCCGTTTGTCGAACGGTTTGGGGCAAAAAGGCATCGCGCAAGGTTTTGCAACCATGTTCTTACAAGATGAAAACGGTCAGTTACAAGAAACACATTCTATCGCTGCGGGTCTAGATTACGTGGGCGTGTCCCCCATCATTGCTCACTTGGCACAAGAAGGTCGCATTCAGATGACCTATGCCATGGACGACGAAGTGGTAGAAGCGTGTGCTTTGTTGCTGAAAAAAGAAGGCATTATTCCAGCATTGGAATCATCGCACGCCCTTGCGGGTGCGTTTAAAGATGCGCCAAATCTGCCAAAAGAGTCACGTATCGTGATCAACTTGTCAGGTCGTGGCGATAAAGACATCTTTAACATCGCCAAAGCGATGAACGATGCAACCTTCCCTGATTTCTTGGAAGATTATCTAGCCGATTACAACGAACACCTGTCAGAAAACAATAACCAAGGGGAAGCGTAAGCATGAGTCAGTTAGCACAATACATCGCTGAAAAGCGTCAGCAAAAGCCGATTTTGTCCATGACGCATGTGGTTTACGGCTACCCATCGGTAAAAGAAAGTTTGGATTGGATGGCAACGCTTCTAGAAGCGGGCGCGGACTTTATCGAAGTGCAGTTTCCGTTCTCTGATCCAGTGGCTGACGGCCCGACTATCGTGGCGGCCTGTCACGGTGCCCTGCACGATCAAACCTTAACGGTTGAGCAGTGCCTAAAAGACATCGGTCAGCTCGGTCGTGATTTCCCACAAGCGCGCATTGCCTTGATGAGTTATTTGAATCCAATGTACCGCTACGGTTTGGAAAAGCTGGTGAAACGCTGCGCCGAGGAGAACATTCTTGGTTTGATCTTGCCAGATCTACCGTATGAGCAAGCGGGCGAATTGCGCGAGTACTGTAACGCCCACGGCGTTGATCCAGTATGGCTAGTGACGCCTGTGACGCCAAAAGATCGTTTGGCGTTCCTAGCCAGTGAAGCGCGCGGATTCTTGTACTGTGTGGCGCGCTCGGGCGTCACCGGTAACTCGAACCACAATGGTAAACAGCAGTCGTTAGACGACTACCTGGCAGAGATTAATGAGCATACTAACGCCCCAATTGGCGTGGGGTTTGGTATCCGTGAAAAAGCCCATGTGGACGCGCTAAAAGGCAAAGCCGATGTGGCAATTATTGGTTCTGCCCTGCTGGATGCGTACAACAAAGGCGGTAAAGAAGAAGGCTTAAAGCTGTTTAATAGCCTGTTTAACGCTTAATACAAAGCCACGAGTTATCCATAAAAAAACGGAGTCTTGTTTAAAACATGGCTCCGTTTTTTCGTTTATTTCTCAGCGTTTTCCTGAGGTAGCTGGCGCAATAGCTTGATCGCAAAGAACAGCAAGACTATCACCGCAATGGCCAAGCTTAGCCAAAACACTAAGTCCATCCAATTCTGCTGAGTCTGCTGCGCTTTAGGCAAACGGATATTTTCCAGCGGTTTCAGCCCCAGCGCTGCCCATTCAACGTCGCTCTCCCCTAATAGTTGGCTAAACACACTGTTTGACGCATTTTGCTGCGGCACTTCAGCTGTTTTCCCGATGCGATAAGGCCCATTGTTATTAGCGATAAATTGTAGGATTTGTTGCGGGTGGTGCAGGGTTATCTTTGGCGTTACTGTGTCTTGCAAGCCGTTACTGAGCTCTAGGCGCCAATAGGGATCGGCATTGGCGTCTATCTCAATGGCTTTGCTATGTTGCCACACATCCCCCACTTTGGCGTTAAACCAAACACCTAAGTAACGCTGTCGCCAATCACTCTGCGCAGCGGGTCGAGAATAGAGACGAACAGTATCCCCGAAGGTTGTTTTACCGAAATCCAAGCTTAGCTGTTGAATGGCCGCTTGATCATCACGCTGGTATTCCCAAGCACTCACTGGGCCATCATCCGTAATGAGTGAATCCTGCTGCTGGGCCAATGTGCCGGTCACTTGCCAACTTAAGAGTGGTGTCTGAGTAACGTCTTGTACAGGCTCGGCATGAATCGTCAACGGCTGCACGTCAGGCTGATCTGGGAACGCAATTCGCAGAAACTCATATGGCTGTGATGTTAACGGGAGGTCGATCTTGTTGCGCACTAGGCTTTGTTCGCCTTGTTGAAGCTGAACTAAGGTGGTGCTGGATAGGCTTCGCCAACGGTTCATATCATGGCTGCCACTGACCTCAACCACTAAATACTGGCTTGATGGATCGACCGCCCAACTCAGTTCAAGTCCTTTTAGTACGCGTTCGTGTTCACGCATATCAATTAGATAGACATATTCATCTTTGGCTAGCTTGACATTACTAGGATCTAGGGAGATGGCAATAGACCCTTTATCAATCTGTAGCTGAGTTTTTCCTTGTAATATGGCTCCAGTTAATGGCGTGCCGACCAGCACAGGGAAAAAATTCAGCGCTATGATTTCCGGCTTAGATTGTGTCTTTGACTCGGCCATGCGAATACGCGATGGCAACACCGCGCCTTCGCGATCCAGTACAACAATGTCTTTGAGTTGGGCGCTGTCCGTGTAGCGATAGATCTCAGCGGGTAAGGATGCTTCCAGATACACATCGGCAGAGTCAGAGACAGATTCGATGTCATAAAGTGCCGTAACCTCATCTTGGGCTAAAAGCGTGTAGCTACCAAGTAAACCTAGCCATAAGGCTGACCATCGCACTGCGAGCATGGCGATTTTATTCATGAGAACTGCTCCCGATTATCCGACTCAGGCTCTGTTGGAGCACGACTTGGAATCGGTGATAAATAACCGATCAGTAACATGAGCCCGCCTACCACCATAAAAGAAACAATACGCGTTAGGTTTCCGCTATCTTGTAGATCGATGGTAAAAAGCTTTAATAGCACTACCCCCAGTACGCTGACACCCAGCAGCCATACATTACGGCTTTGCTGACGACGGGAAACATTCATGATCACTAAGGCACATAGACTCCACAATATCGACAGAGACATCTGTACCGTGTCGGATTGCCACAGCGCCTGTGCGTTGTAAGGGACCTCAATAAAGTGATGCAGGCCCCTAAGTAAAACAAGGTTGAGCCAAACAAACCCTAGCACCAGCGGCACCGACATGATCAATTCCTGTCTAACGGCCTTAGTTGCCATGATATTTTGTTGGACAGCGTAGGCCATTAAAATCACCAGCGCTAATTGAGCCAAATCCACCGGGTTAAGGATCGGTAGATGGAACCATTGAGTTGCGCCAGAGTTAACGCTCGCTCCAAAAAACCAAAGCAAGAGCATTAATACCAAAGGAACAGGCACCCAATCTTTGTAAACGGAGCGATGTTGTACCATCGGCCACATATCGCGCTTTAACAGCTTCATAAGTAACAACAAGGGACCAGCAAAGACCGCAAACCAAACTAGTATCGAGGTGATATCGCTCCAATGCTGTCTGTTTTGATACCAGCTTACCTCCCAGATTAAAGCCAGCCATAGCCCCCATACGGTGAGTGCGTGCCAGCCTTTCACCAGTATTTCGGTCGATTTCGATGCTGGACTTTCTGCATGCTGCTTGCCTTTCAGCCACAGGAAGTAATATTGCACACCAGCGAATAGAGCAAATGCCAGCCCGCCCAAATTTTGGAAAGGATGCAGCGAACCGCCATCAAACATTGAGACAACAAAGCTTACAGTGCTCCAGAGCACCACGAGCGGCAACAAACTGTAAGCGGCATTTAATACATTAGGCCAATGCAAACGACGACTGAGCAGCAGGCAAGCCGCCGAAGACAAGGAGATAAACAAGATAATCCCAGAGAATAAGTATTCATGGGACACCTCATTGACGATCTTGATACTTCCCGCCACATACCACCATGCTAGCCCTATCAGAATAGACAGGCTTTCTAGAGGCATTTCATAGTGAGTCAATACGGTACGATGCCGTTGCAGAATCAGACCAATACAAAACGCCGCCAGCGCCAAGATAACTAAGCTCAGTACCTGATCGGCGATTATCTGCAAGCCGGAGAGATAAAAGTGTCCGTTCGCATGTAACGCTACCGCACCAGCCATATAAAGCACATAACCCGCGGCTCGCGCCAACCAACGCTGCTGTCGTGCGCCAATCCAGACAAGCCCGGCAGCTTCAATACACCAGGTGGCCGAGGTCCAGCTGGCATCCAGTGCCAGAGGGACGGCAAGGGTCAAGAAGATAATCCCTAACGCGATAAAACACTCACTCAATAAACGATGGGACTGCTGATATTTCTTCATTAGAAGCGCTGCCAGCGCAAGATAAAGAGCCGCAAGAATCACGGCACTGATCGGCAAGCCATACTCGGAATCTTTGAGCAATAAAGTTTGCAAACCAAAGGCTACCATCGGTAAACCAAACACCAAACTGCCATCCACTAAACCCGTCAGTTTCGGTGGTTGCTTGGTGGAGAACAGCACTGAGACCGTCAGATACAGTAAAAAGAAGGCCACCAGAAATGGCTGTGTCGAGCTGTAAAACTGCGGCTGATAACTTTGCACACTCCAAAGAGACGTGATCACAAAGGTAAATAAGAAACCGATCCAATTCAGCAAGCGCCAAGCTTTAAACCAAGCAATCGCCAAGATGCCGAGGTTTAGTAGCAGGTAAAAGCTAAACAGCGCCACATGGTTACCTGAGCCATCGGAAGTCAGTATCGGCGCGAGAAAGCCACCAATGGTCGCCATAGTCACGAGCCCTTGGGCATTTTGTAACACTGCCAAGGCCACACCAAAAACGACAATCACCGTCATTAGGCCGAAGGTCATGGTGGTCGACATCAAGTCGTAAAACTTACCCGCCGCGAAAATGGTGAGATACAAGGCGGCGATACCTCCACCCTGCAATATCAGGCCATAACCATGGTGCCGATCTCGGGTAAACCAACCTATTACCAACAGTGCAGTGGCAATCAGCGCAATGACTGTCAGACGCATTTCAATTGGGAACAGACCTGCACTGGATGCGTATTTAGCTAAAAAGCTCAGACCAAAAAACAACACCAACATGCCCACACGCACCACGGGATTACCTTGGGTAAAGAAGCGGCGCACCTGCTCAGTCAGCTTGTTAAAAAATTGTAGACTATTTGCCTCTTTATCGACTTGGCGATCCTTGGCAAAACGCTTATCCCGCCAGCGATCAGCTTCTTGAGCGGCTTCAGTTCGAGGAGTAATCTGTTGAGCATTGGGTAAATCAGACAGAGGAGCTTTTGCGACAGGCGCCGTCTGTGTTTCCCTAGAGGTCCCCACTTCAGGTCGTTTAATCTGGGCACTCGTTTGTAAACGAGAGACTTCTCTTTCTAAGCCTTTAACACGATCGGATAACTGCCAGACCTGCCCTAGCGAAAGCCCTATCAGACCACCAAACAGCCAGCCAAACGGGTCTGATAAATAGGCCATTCCAGTAAAGAGGCCGATAATGGTCGTGACTATGATTTTACCCATTCGATCATTCCTTTCCTTGTGCATACGATCTGCTGCTGAATTCTTCATCCGGCAGAATTGGAACTTAGTTGGCTCATTAGCCGACAAGCACAGCGGCGCAATCTACCACAATACGAGCAGTTTCAATAGCTATGAAATCCTTTAGGGTTAGCATTGCTTACACATATATAACCCATTGGGAATATCAACGCTGGAAACCGCGTTAGGAAGACTCTCTATCGGGAAAAAGACATATAAGGCTCAGCTGCGTTACCTTAATGACCAGTAACGGTTTAATGCTGATGGATGATTGCGGCAGGAATATTTGCCAGCAAAGCCGGGCTGGTATCGCAGCGCCGGCTATACACTGCAGAGATATATCACGTTACTTTAAAACTTCCTACATGGCTTTCTAATGCTTGGTACAAGGAAGAAATCTGTCGTGCTTGCTCATTGATTAATTGAGCCACTTGTTTGGCAGCTTCTGTTTGTGAGTTTAAGTGAACTAGGTTTTCATTCATCTCATTGGCCACTTTTGACTGCTCACTGGTTGCTTGGGCCGTTTGCGCCGCCATGCCTTCGACCTTGGCGAAAGACTGATGCAGTGAGTGGAACACCTCCGTGACTTTACCAAAGTTTTCAGAGGTCGTTAGCGCATTTTCTCTGCTGGATTTGGTAGAAGCAGAGGTTGCTTTTACACTTTCTTTCAGCTGATCAATCATCACTTCAATCTCGTTCGTACTGTCTTGGGTTCGCGTGGCCAGTGTTCTGACTTCGTCTGCCACGACGGCAAAACCACGACCTTGCTCGCCAGCCCGTGCGGCTTCAATAGCAGCATTCAGCGCCAACAAGTTGGTTTGCTCGGCAATGTTTCGTATCACTTCTAACACTGAAGCGATCGCCTCAGAGCTTGCTTCAAGCTGCTTAGCATGATTTTCCGCTTGTTCAATTTCAGTGACCAATGCCGATACGGCCTGTTGCGAATGATTCACTGCTTGAATACCTTGCTCCGTGAGGGTATTTGAATCAGAAGCTTCTTTTGCTGTATTGGTTGCCACCCCCGCCATTTCTTGATTCGACATATTCATCTCATGGCCAGCGCTAACAATGAACTCCGACGAGTTCGCCAATGAAAGTGTAATTTCCTTGGTTTGGTTCGATGCTTCGTTTAAAGAGTGAGTGACGCCTCCAAGAGATTTTGATTGTTCGCCAATACTCGCCACCATGGCGCGTAAGGTTTCGACAAATCCATCAAACTCTCTGGCAAGATCCCCCAGTTCATCTTTTGAATCGGAATGAATTCGTTGGGTCAGGTCCCCATCGCCTTCAGCTATTTCTTTGATACGTGCGGAAATGTGCTCGATATTTCGAGTCAAAACCAACGGCACAGTGTAGCCAAAAATAAGAGCTGCGATAAATGCGATGGCGATTACTATGATCGCTACCGTTTGATAGGTCTGTATTTGCTCAGACGTTCTTTGCTCCATCGTCCGAGCATAGCTTTGCACTTTCTCTCCAGCCTGATCTAGCATATCTCGAATGGCTTCAAAGCTTTGCTCTACGGATAGGAATTCTTGGGGGACTATGTTGGAATCTTCTAGCAAATAGGTGCTTATATAACGCTGACTACTTTGAACCCAAGCATTAAATTGCACATCAAAACTACGATACTCCTCTAACCATTGGGGCTCATTTTTTAGGTGGATACGATACTCATTAAAATGCTCAATTACCTGGGCCGTGTTTTCCTGAAACACTTTCAAGACGGTTTCTTTGTTTTCCAGCCCATTCCGTAAATGCTGTACTGCCAAACGGGCTTGATAAAGGTCTCTGTCAGCATTTAAAACAGCGCTGATGGCTTCAAAGTAACGCTCTAATTTTGCAGACGAGATGTCCCCATTGAGTGCTCTTGTTCTTTCCCTAAGGGTTTCCCCGGCTTTATCCAACATGGCGCGGATGGTGGTGAACTGCTGATCAAGCTCCATTTCCTGAGCCGTACGCTGGTGCCGCAGCTCAGTATTCAATTGCAAACGTTCGCTTTGTTGCAGCCAGGTTTGAAATAAATCGTCAAAGCCAACAAATGGCTCAACTAATTCAGCTGGCTCTTCGGCAAGATAACTTCGGTAAAGCTGAAAGCGGTCAAAGACTTGCTGGGCATTCTCAGAAAAATCCTTCAGATTTTTGGTTTGCTCCCCTTCGCCGGTGAGTAACTTTTCCTGCGCTAATCGCGCTTGGTAAATATCTCGGTCAGCGTTAAGTACTTCAGATATGGCTTCGAAATAATGCTCCGCTTGCGTTCGCATTGCTTGAGCCTGAAGCGAACTCATAAACACCATAAAACCAAACAATCCCATCAAAATAGCCGCTAAACATATGATGGGAAGCATTACTTTGACTCGAATAGAATGCACACGCATGATCAGATCCTTTGACTAGCCGTTGGAAGGAAAGTCTAGGCAAAGGATCAAAAATCTGCCAAGTACGATTGGCATTTTTATTAAGAAAAGGCGTTTGGCGAAACGTGCGTCAAGTTCTCGTTTTAAATAAAGCAATACGCCAAAACAGCGCCGCCGACCGCCATGAACACCGTTTCCCCAACAAGAATAAGCAGTGGCGCCATACCGACTTCTTTGAGTTTATTTAACCGTGTTCGCATGCCAATTGCCGCAATGGCGAACACTAAGCACCAGCGAGACAGATGTGCTAAGAATTCGATCACGATTTCAGGAATCCCCCCCATAGTGTTCACAACCACTAAGCCAATAAAAACCAATAGAAAAGGTGGTACTGGAAACTTTTTAGTAACGTTTTGATTCTGACTTTTGCGCGCCAACATCAGCGCTAAAACAAAGACAATCGGCGCGAGCATTGCTACGCGAAACAGCTTAACCACCGTTGCGTTATCACCAGTGTATTCAGAAACACCGTAGCCAGCCCCGACCACTTGGGCCACATCATGAATGGTTGCGCCTAAGAAGAACCCGGTTTGACGCTCATCTAAGCCAATCCAGTTGGCAATCATCGGGTACACAATCATGGCCGTCGTGCTCATGGCGGTAATCCCTACAATGGTAAAGACCACTGAACGATTAGTGTTGTCATTCTTAGGTAGCACGGATGCGACAGCGGCCGTTGCCGATGCCCCACAAATCGCTACTGCGCAGCCAGCTAACAGTCCCATGTTTTCCGGTAACTTCAATAGTTTCCCGGCAACAACACCCATCATAATCACTGCCAACACCAACAGCCCTGTACACAATAAAACAGGCCAACCAAAATCCGTCAGGGAGCTGATGGTGATTCTGGCTCCAAGTAGCGCCACACCGGTTCGCAGCAATGTGGACGCAGTAAACTCTAAACCCGAACAGGTTTTCTCTTCGTCCGCCATAAAGTTAAAGCTCATACCTAATAGCAATGCCATCAACATAACAGGTGCGCCATAGTGCTCACTTAAAAAGGCGGCAGACAGTCCCATAACGATAGCCAACATGATACCAGGAATTTTGGGCGCAAAGATCCTCATTGGGTTGAACATGATGTCCCCATTCAGTCAATCAATAGAGTTGTCAAAGGAGAAAGAGGCGGTGGATCCGCCTCTTACATAGAAGAACGAAAGGCGCTTATTTCAAGTCGGCATCATATTCTGCTGCCACTTTTTGCTCGGCGGATTTCGCGGCATTATTGAGCAGGTTGAACCATTTCTCGCCGTCCTCGATGTTTTCTTGGAACCAAGTGTAAACAGGCTTAGCGGCTTCAGCGAACTGTGCTTTTTCTTCTGCAGATGGTACATACAACTCACCACCAGCCTCAGCAAAGGCTTTGTAAGCGGCAATGGATTTACGTTTTGGTGAAGCGAAAGTTGCCTGCTGTAATGCTGAGAAACCATCCACTACCACGCGACGGAGATCTTCAGGCATGTCTTGGAACACTTCGTTATTCATGTACCAAAGAGCAGACATGTACGCATGGCCATCCAACGTAACGTATTTCAATCCAGCATCAGTAAATTTCATTCCCATGATGTCAGTGATACCATTTTTGGAGCCTTCCACTACACCAGTTTGGAACGAAGTAAACAGCTCAGGCCATGGAATCGGTGTAGGACTGGCGCCAAGCGAACGTACCAATTCTTGTGGCAAGTCAGAAACAACCGTGCGAATTTTCAGCCCTTTTAAATCCTCAGGTGTTTTCACTGTGTGTTGGGTGTTAGCAAAATTGCGCCACCCACCAGTATTACCGATAGTCATTAGACGTACTGTATCATTCGAGTCCTCTAAAATTTGGGCGCGTAGCTGGCGAGTGAAGTCTCCCGTGAAAACCTCTTCAGCAATGCGGTCATCGCGCAATACGTAGGGCAAATCTAAGACTTGAACATATGGGTACATGGCCGAAGCGCCGCCAGAAGTGGAAATATAGACATCGACAGAACCATACTCCAACGCTTCAAGACACTCGACACCATTGCCACAAAGCTGAGTTCCCATGTAGATATCAACCGCGATTTTGCCATTTGAGTGTGACTCGACAAAATCTTTGAAAACCACCAGGCCATCGTAGTCTTCGTCGTTTTCGTTTGAATTTGCAACCGCACGAAGATTAAAGTCTGCCGCATAAGTGAAGCCACTCAACATCACTCCAGCACCGATTAACGTCGCGGCAACCACATTATTTATTTTTCTTTTCGTGAACATTCAATAGTCCTCTTTAAGGGTTTTGCTTTGCGTTTGGCCTACCCTGCAACCAAGCCTAATAAACGTGGCACGGTCATGGATAGAGATGGGAAAAACGTTACTAAGAAAATCACAAGGATCTCCACTGCCAAGAACGGCAGAATTGCTTTGGAGATGGTTTCAATGCGCTCACCAGATACACTGGAGGCGACAAAAAGCACCAAGCCCATTGGCGGTGTTGCCAAACCTACGGTCAAGTTCACGCTCATAATGATGGCAAAGTGAACTGGGTCGATACCAAGATTAATAAAGATTGGCCCGAGGATAGGGCCTAGGATGATGATCGCTGGACCCGCATCGAGAAACATGCCAACGATGAATAGTAAAATGTTGATCAGGAACAGCAGCATCAGCGGGTTTTCACTGATTGTTAGCACCCATCCCGCCAACATTTCGGCACTATGAGAAAGACTAACGACCGTTTTAAAGGCAATGGCAGAGCCCACCAGTAGCAGCACTACAGCAGACCCTTGCGCCCCTTTGATAAACACACTCGGTAAATCCGATAATTTAACCGTTTTCATCACCCAGACGCTGATGATCAGAGCATACGCTGTGGCAATAGCCGATGCTTCGGTAGGCGTAAAAATACCGCCAATAATACCGCCTAAAATGATGACTGGAGCTAATAACGGAAACACCGCATTGCGCGTGGCAGTACCACGCTCTTTCCAGGTGGATTTTGGCCCGGCTACTGGGAAATCGTATTTCTTCGCCATGAGTGCAATCATAATCATCAAGCCACCGCCAATCATGATGCCGGGCACGATCCCCGCAGCAAACAATGCGGCCACAGACACTTCCATGGTGTATGCATAGATAATCATGATGCCAGAAGGAGGAATAATGGGACCAATGACCGATGAAGCGGCGGTGATGGCCGTGGCAAACTTACGACTGTAGCCGTTCTTTTCCATGGCGGGGATCATCATAGAACCAATTGCGGAGGTATCCGCCACAGCTGAACCAGATAGGCCCGCGAACAGCATACTAGACAATACATTGACGTGGGCAAGACCGCCGCGCACATGGCCGATGAAGGCTTGAGAAAACTGAACCAGATTCATGGTGATACCACCGCGATTCATGAGCTCACCCGCTAACATGAAAAATGGAATGGCCATCAGCGGAAACGAATCAATGCCGTTATAAATATTACGAAACAGAAGCGAGATGTCCCGCTCCATCCCAGTGGCATAGAGCATTACCCCAGGGGCAGCAAGCATGGCAAAGAATACTGGCATACCGATTAACAGCAGAATTAAAAATAAAGGTAAAAACAGAGCTAACATAATTTGCGTCTCTTTTTATTGTTGTTCTTCTTAGCAAGCATTTGGAGATAGACGGCAGACCTACTCGGCAGAAGCGTCTGCACGAACCTCAGTTGCCAAGGCAAAGTGCTGTTTTTGCCCCAACAAACAACCTATTTCACGCAGGCAAAGCTCTATGTTTGCCAACAACATGGTGAAAAAGCACACGGGCATGGCAAGGTAAATCCAAGCTCTTGATATGTGAATCGATGCTGCACGAGAGCGGAAGCCCGTTCAAAGAAATCCACACCAAGGAACGTTAGCTTTACAAGCACAGCCCCCGCAATTAACAGAAGCAATAGCTTCAACGCGCTGGAAGCCTTGCTTGGTAAGGCCGCTAAAAACATATCGATGGCAACAAAAGAGCCTCGTCGATAGGCTTCCCCTGCCACCATTGCCATCATCCAGATCATCAAGGCACGGGCCGCTTCTTCAGGCCATGGCAAGGCATTGCCTAGCACATAGCGACAGAAAACTTGTAACAAAATGACGCTGATCATCAATGCGACCAGCACCCAAGCGATGTTGCGACCTATGCGATTCAGCAGCAAATTGATGGTGGTAAAGCAGGACACCAGCATTCCAAGAATGGCCATGTGTTACTCCCTCAAAAACCTATTGTTATTGTTATCGTGTCTAACTGTTTAAGGGCTTCCCTGCTTAAGGGACTTCCTGACCCGCCGCCGCGGTCCAAAGCTCAAACCAAGTTTCACGATCAATCTGGATATCTAAAATATTAGAAAGGTCTTTGATTCGATCTGGATTATTGGTCCCCACCACAGGCAAAATATTTGCAGGGTGTGCCAACAACCAAGCAAGAGCGACGTGATCAGAAGAAGCACCCTGCTCTTTTGCTAAACGCTCAAATAAAGGGGCCAAGCGACGAGTTTCAGGCGTATCACTAAACAAGGCACCGCCACCTAGAGGTGACCAAGCCATCGGAGTAAGTTGATCCAACTGCATGGCACTTAAGCTGCCATCGGTGAAGGCATCACGTTGAAGTAAGCTCATTTCCACTTGGTTAGCAGCCAGTGGATGACGCATGTTCGCTTGCAGTAAACGCCAATCCCATACGTCAAAGTTAGACACACCGACAGCGCGCACTTTACCGCTATCGATTAACGCATCTAATGCTGCGCCGGTTTCAGCGGCATTCATTAAAGGATCGGGACGGTGGATTAATAACAGATCGAGATAATCCGTATGCAGGTTTTTGAGACTTTGTTCAACACTTGAGTTTATGTATGCGGCACTGGTGTAGTAGAACTTCACACGACGATCTGGGAATTTTTCTGACATCAGGGCGATGTCACATTTTGAAATAAGCTGCATCTTAGGACGCAAACTAGGGTCTTGGGCTAGGGCTTTTCCGAATAGCATTTCGCATTCGTAGTCGCCATAGATATCTGCGTGGTCGAAAGTAGTAATACCCTGATCAAGGCACAGATCAATTTTCTGTCTGACGTGGGTCAGAGAGACATCAGAAGCGTCTGCTAAACGCCAAACACCGTATACTAGACGGCTGAATTGTAGATCAGATTTGCCAACTTGAACCATTCGCATTGTTTGTCTCTCCGAATTTTGAGCATTCTTCGCTTTAACTTAACGCTCAGAATTTTTGTTTTTGTTTTTGCTCTCTACCGCTCACTGCTAAAAATCGCGAACGATATGAGAGGTTGTATATTTACCCTAACAGTGTATTCTAATGATGTAAATCAATAGTGAATGAATTTTACTAAAAATTTCCCCATGCCTTACTCGCCAATATAAACATTCATGGCGAATACACTGCGAAGACAGTCACTTAGGCTATTTAAAGTGCTTACATACAGCCGTTTGACTTGTAAGATAAGATGACTTTTTGCGCAGGAGTAGGTGAAAAAGTGGACAAGAAAAACAAAACAAAGCAACTACCGCTCTATATCCAAATCAGTGAATTACTGAACCGCGAGATCGCGGCTGGACACTGGTTACCAGGGGACCGGTTACCGATTGAGGCAGAGCTGGCAGCGAAATTAGGCGTTGCCATTGGTACTCTCCGAAAAGCCCTTAAAAAGCTTGAAGAAGATGGCTTTTTGGAGCGCCGCCAAGGCTCTGGTAACTATGTGAAACGCGCTCCGAGCGGTCGTGCCATTTACCAATTTTTCCATTTGGAAACCCTAGAAGGTGGCGGAGTACCAACGGCTGATATTTTGTCTGTCACGATGGATGACGATGAGTTTGTGAAACGACAACTGAATATTGAAGCCGATGGCAAGCTATGGTGTATCAAACGTGCTCGTTACCTTAATCGCGAACTTGTTGCGATGGAACAGATTTGGTTTAAACACGCCCATGCGCCGAGTCTTAAGCCAAAAGATTTACACGAATCGCTGTACCTCCATTATCGAGACAACTTTTCTTTTTGGATCAGTCGAGTGGAAGACGAAGTCGATTGTGCCCCCGCACCTAAATGGGTGACGGACAATCTGGAGTTAGCTCCAGAAACAACAATGCCAAAGGTGCATCGTAGAAGTTGGTCAAACGAAGGCAATATCGAAGAGTTTTCGTTTACATGGTATGACCCAGCCAAGTGTCGTTACGTTGCTCGATGGCACTAACATTTAATAAAAACAAGAGGTTAGAAAGATGGGGAATTCCGTTCGATATGGCATCCTTGGCTGCGGAATGATGGGGCAAGAACACCTCAGAAACTTGGCTTTGATAGACGGCGCACAAGTCGTCGCGATCACCGAACCTAATCAAGCTATGCAAAATCGTTGCAGAGAGCTAGTGCCTGACGCACATTTTTTCGACACACTGGATGATATGCTGAATGCCGACCTCGACCTTGAAGCACTGGTCATCGCTACGCCAAACTATCAGCACGCAGAACAACTGCTAGAGCTATTTGAGCGCACCACCTTACCGATCTTAGTAGAAAAACCTGTGGTCAGTGATATCGCCCAAGTAGCTAAAATCCGTGATGCAGCAGCGAAACACCCCGCTCCGGTTTGGGTCGCTATGGAATACCGCTACATGCCACCCGTGGCTCAATTCCGCAAACAGCTTTTAGATGGCGATATTGGCGCTCTGAAGATGCTGAATATTCGTGAACACCGCTTCCCATTCCTTGAAAAAGTGAACGATTGGAACCGTTTCAATCGTCAAACAGGCGGAACACTAGTAGAAAAGTGTTGCCACTTTTTCGATCTAATGCGCCTTTTGATGCAAGGTGAAGTGAAGCGCGTGTACGCTTCCACAGGACAAGATTGCAACCACCTGGAAGAACGCTACGACGGCGAGACACCAGACATCATCGATAACGCCTTTGTGGTGGTAGATTTTGAAGATGGGCAACGCGCTTGCCTAGACCTAAACATGTTTGCAGAAGGCTCCCGCTACCAAGAAGAAATCTGTGCTATTGGTCCTAAAGCCAAACTTGAATGCTTCGTACCAGGCCCTGGACGTTTCTGGCCCACTGAAACCCTCGGTGCAGCTCCCATTCCGAAAGTGGTTCTCAGCCCACGTGATCCAAAAGGACCAATCGAGTCTGACATCCCGGTGGATCCTACTTTATTGGATGCAGGTGATCATAATGGCTCAACTTTTTACCAACACCTTGGCTTTTTCAAAGCCATCACAGAAAACGCTCCTGTTGACGTCACAGTGGAAGATGGCTTGAAAGCTGTCGTGATCGGCTTAGCCGCTCAACACTCTGCACAAACCGGCCAAGCGGTCACAATAACGGACTCTGGTTACGCTTTCGCGTAAATTAATTTCAGAAAATTAAACCAAGTAAATCAATAGCTAATGATCAAGTACGGTGTTTCTTAGGAAAAATTCATTCACTATTGATTTACTTTTAAACCTCACATGATTAGAGTTAGGAAAATTCATTCACCATTGATTCACATCAATAAATGAATCTCTAACAACACGATGAGCTAAATCGGGAGTAAATATGAGTGTGGTAATTTCCAAACTAGAAGAACAAAAACAAGTAAATGGGTTGGATTTTCCATTGCTGGTAACGCCTCACAACTCAGACGTTCAAAGCAATAAGATGGACTTTTTCAATTGGGTAGAAAGCAACAAAGCTGAACTTCATGACCTGTTGATCAAACACGGTGCCGTATTATTTCGTGGTTTCCCGGTCGAAAACTCTGACGAGTTCGAGAAAATGCTCGACCAAACAGACTACCAAAACATGCCCTATGTGGGTGGCGCCGCTCCACGTGCACAGGTGACAGCGTCACGTATCGTGACCGCCAATGAGTCCCCAGCATCAGAAAAGATCCCGTTTCACCATGAAATGGCGCAAGTACCAACGCCTCCGGGTTACATCTTCTTTTATTGTGAAACCTCAGCAACCAAAGGTGGCGCAACCTCCATTCTTCATTCTGGCGAAATCTGCAAAAAATTCTTTGAAATCGCTCCTGACTTCGCCAAAAAAATTGAAGATCAAGGGGTTCGCTACGTTCGCGTGATGCCTGAAGTAACGGACAACACATCTGCTATCGGCCGCTCTTGGAAAGAAACCTTCCATGTAAAAACCCGTGAGGAAGCAGAAGAGAAAATGCGCGAAGCGGGCATGAATTGGGAGTGGCTAGAAAACGGTGATGTGCGCACAGAAACTCGCGTGTTACCAGGCATTCGTTTTGACGATGAAACTCAACAAAAAACTTTCTTCAATTCTATTGTTGCGGTATTCACTGGCTGGAATGACTCTCGCAACCAAGGTGAAAAAGCCGTCACCACAGCAGATGGGGAGCCAATGGATGCCATGGCACTAGAACAACTAGTAGAGGCCATGGATAAGCTATGCGTAAACTTTAAATGGCAAGCTGGCGATGTTTTATGGATCAATAACCATACTGTTTTGCATGCACGCCAACCGTTTGAAGGCGAACGCCGTATTCTTGCTTCTATTTCTTTTAAGTAACGTCATTAAAGGCGCTTGTATAATCAAGCGCCTTTCTAAGCTCTCTGCACCATCAATGACTTACGTAAGTCGATGGCACAATTGGACAGTTCACCACAATGTTAGTGCGCTCGATATTCACCCAGCCTTTGGCTTCTGCATCGAGCAAGGCGTCTTCTGAGGTTAACTCTATTGCATGCTTGGGTTCTATCCACTTAACTGCATACATCAACCAAACGGGCGAGTAAGCCACATCAGTGCTTTCTGAGCCAACCGGGGTTGGCGCTGAGGGAAAGATATTGCGTTGCTCTCCGTTAGGGAAAGCATAGACCCTTTCAATCACTGTTTTCTGACGTGGCGGCTTAGGATAATTGGGAATAGCGTCTCGCAGGCGTGGTGCATAATTTACGCCCATGGCACGAGCCATCTCCTGATCGGAGACGTCCGTAGTCACATAATAAATGACCTGATCATTAAACCATGCTTGGTGCAACGGTAGTGAAATGCCTGATGGTGCCGTGCTGGCACACCCTGTTAACCCAAGGCTCGCTGTTATTAACATCACCGCAGCCCATTTCGAAATCTCAAACTTCTTCACGTTTTACCCTATCACTGCTGAGCACCAGATACATTTACTTGGAAATATAGTGTCCAAGTTCTTCATACACTTTGACGGATAATAAATTTCCTAGCTTACTCATTTTCATAATTTCAGGCGGATTATCTGATGTCCAAAAATTACGCCAGTCTTCTTCTGAATTCCAACGGGCAATCGTCAGTACATGATCTACCCTAGAACCATCCTGTAACAAGGTACTACCGTGCGCGCCTTGATAGATCTCACGTACTAATACAGTGGTTTGCTCCCAAGCCTCACTGAACTCTTGTAGGCTTCCCCGACTGACATGCCATTCATAGATCACTCGAATCATCGCTCTCTCCTTAAAACGTTACGTTAGATTTCTCTTTAAAGATTTTTCTCTTTCGCATACTTGTACACAGTATTACGGCTGACCCCAGCCAATTTAGCCGTTTGAGACACGTTACCATGAGTTTGCTCTAAAAGCTTAGGGATCAAGATATCGTATGCCTCTGGCTCTGTCTGTTTTTCATTAGCATTGACAGGGCTCTGTAAATCATCAAAAAAGTCATCCGGCAAATGCCACTCTTCTAACTCATCCCCATCCGCCATGGCCATGCCGACTTTCAATACATGAACTAGCTGGCGCATGTTGCCAGGCCAAGGGTGTCCCGCGAGAAGCTCTAGTAGCGCCTCTGTTAATGCCGGTCCCGGCTCCTCTAATCGTAACCGCTCATGAACGTAAGAAATTAACTTGCGCTTGTCTTGGCGCTGTCGGAGCGATGGCAATTCAATGTTAAGGCCTGATATACGATAGTATAGATCCTGCCTAAATCGCCCTTCCGTCACTTCGTCTTTTAAATTTCGGTTGGTCGCTGAAATCAGCTTCACATCGACAGGATACACCTCGGTCGATCCCAACGGCGTGACAACACGCTCTTGTAGCACTCGTAACAATCTGGATTGCACCGTAGCAGGCATTTCACCAATTTCATCTAAGAACAAGGTGCCTTTATGTGCTCGTCTAATCAAGCCAATGGAGCCTTTATTTTGCGCTCCGGTAAAGGCGCCCTTTTCGTAACCAAACAGCTCAGACTCGACCAATTCTGATGGGATGGCAGCACAGTTGACCGCCACCAACATCTCTTTATGACGAGAACTGTGATAGTGCAGACTGCGCACAAAGATTTCTTTACCTGCCCCCGTTTCCCCATGAATTAAGATTGGAATGTCTTTTTCCATAATTTTGTGAGCTTGCTTCACCACTCGCTTAACCTGTGGATCACCGTGCTCTAGTTCATCCAGAGGAATCACATTATCAGGAATACTACTGGGCATGGTCGGTTTGGCAAGTTGCGACGGCGGGGCTTGATAGCCGCCTGATGTGCGGTAGTCAGGCACTTTCATCACCTGCGTCACCGGTGGCAACACTTTCATATAAAACTGAAATCGCCCCAAAGCGCGCTGCTTCATGGGCATATGCAAAGGCTGATTTTTGATTTCACGCATATCACAGTCAAAAATCTGCGAAATATTCAGCAGTGATAAGTCCCGCGCTAAAACAATTTCAGCGCGGCGGTTAGCAGAAACAATGGTGCCTTGATCATCCAGTACCAATAATCCCGACCAATGGCTATCGAGACTGGTGAGGTTGGTATTAAAACTAACAATAAAATGGCGTTGCTGAAACGCCGCGAAAATAAGACGATTCTCAACGCTAAGGGACATGAGCTTGACCATGCCTAATGTATGGTCTTGGGGTAAATACGCGTCAGAAGAGATATCTAGAACACCGAGTAGCTCATTACCGGTGTCATAGATCGGCGAAGCCGATCCCACCATATAACGATTGGCGCGCAGGTAGTGTTCATCGCGGCCAACTTGTATGGCACGACCACTGATTAGGGCCGTTCCTATTGCGTTGGTGCCCACACCTTGCTCAGTCCACTGATTACCTTCAACCAAGCCATGATAATGCCCTCGACCAAAACGATCCTGCCCCCAAGTGTTCAACACATGCCCCTGCCGATCCGCCAAGACTATGATGCACGCAGAGTTGCTTAGAATATTTTCATAATAGGGAATGATCTCGTTTTCCGTGGTCTCTAATAAATTACGATGTTGATCCCGTAAATCATTGAGTTCACCTTTCGGTAAGGTGGCAAAATTCGGCTCAGAAGTATGCTCCAGACCAAACTGTTCGCACCGATACCAAGAGTCCTCGATCTGCTGCTTGTGTTCTTCGTCATTTAAGTTGACGTTAGGGCTGCGCATTGCCTTACTGTCATCCGATTCTTGTTGTTCTTTTTTTACCGTCATTATGTGCTCCATTTCGAAAGGAGCGACAAGCCAATCGCTATTCTGCTTGCCTCTGACCACAAGGTCAATTTAATTGCTCAGTATTGTTCACAAGTGTTCACAGCAACTGTTCACTGAACACTTTTTACGAATATGAACAATCACCATTCAGAAACGAACATTTCTAACTAAAGCTAACATAAGCATATAAAAGTCATATTTTTCATATAGATAAAGAATTAAAAACATTTCTTACACAATATTGGCACAGGCTTTGTATTGTAAAACTGATCACTGATTAGTTTATGCATTTGCGGAAAGCGACAAGCCACTCTCTTAAGGCAAAGCAAAACACAGTGCCGACTACACACCGCATCATTGTGGCGGCCATAACAACAAAAAAGGGTTAATTACAATGTCACTGACGCTGAGTAATGTGTCTCGCGTTGTTGATGGAGAAACTTGGATTGACGACGTCAATCTGTCCCTAGAACCGGGCTCATTTAATGTGCTTTTGGGAAGAACGCTCTCCGGTAAAACAACGCTAATGCGCCTAATGGCTGGGCTGGATCGCCCGACATCAGGCAAGATCATGATGAACAATGTGGATGTTACGGGTGTTCCGGTTCGAGAGCGCAACATCTCTATGGTGTACCAACAGTTCATCAACTATCCCAATATGACGGTGTATGAAAACATCGCTTCACCGTTACGCCTTGCGAAAATGTCGGCCCAAGAAATTGATCGCCGAGTTCGTGAAACCGCAGAAATGCTGCGTATTGATCCCTACCTTGATCGCTTACCCTTGCAACTTTCAGGTGGTCAGCAGCAACGTACTGCCATGGCCCGCGCACTGGTCAAAGACTCGCAAATCATTCTGTTTGACGAGCCACTGGTGAACCTCGATTACAAACTGCGTGAAGAACTGCGCCAAGAGTTACGCGCACTGTTTAAAGCCCGTAACTGCATTGCCGTGTATGCCACGACAGAACCTAATGAAGCCCTAGCGCTTGCGGGCAATACCGCTGTTTTGCACGAAGGCAAGCTGCTGCAATTTGGCGAAACCGCAGAGGTTTATCACCGTCCAAAAGACATTATCACCGCAGAAATGTTTTCAGAGCCGCCTATCAACGTGGTGCCGGGTCGTGTTAGCGATACCGAAGTCACCTTTGATGACAGCGTTCACTTCCAGTTAAACAGCGACTTGCGCCCTTTAGAGCCAGGCAATTACCGCTTTGGCGTGCGTGCTTCGCACATTGGTCTAGTGCCACATTCTGACGACGATTTAGAGCTTCCGGTACGAGTGGATTTAGCGGAAATCAGCGGCAGTGAAACCTTCCTTCATGTACACAACCCGCACTTTGACTTGGTGCTGCACCTTTCCGGCGTACATGAGTATCACGTTGATCAACAGATCAAAGTGTATTTCCCCACACACAAGCTGTACGCCTTCAATGAAGCGGGTCGCCTTGTCCATGCACCAGCGGGTTTAGGAGGACGTTAACATGGCAGAAATTACCTTAAATGCCTTGGCCCATACCTATTGCGATGCACCGAGTAAACCGGAAGATTACGCCATTCGCCAAATGCAACACGTTTGGCATCAAGGGGGCGCTTACGCACTTCTTGGTCCATCCGGCTGTGGCAAATCCACCCTATTGAACATCATCTCTGGCTTGCTGGAACCCTCTGACGGCGAAGTGTTGTTTGATGGCAAACGCGTCAATGAGCTGAAGCCAGAAGAGCGCAACATTGCACAGGTGTTCCAGTTCCCTGTGGTGTACGACACCATGACGGTGTACGACAACTTAGCCTTTCCATTGCGCAACATTGGCGTTCCAGAACATAAAATCCGCTCCAAAGTATTGGAAGTGGCTGAGATCCTTGAGCTTTCCGATCAGTTAAAACGCAAAGCCAAAGGCCTATCCGCCGACCAAAAGCAAAAAGTCTCCATGGGACGTGGCTTAGTACGTGATGACGTGTCTGCCATCTTGTTTGACGAGCCACTCACCGTCATCGATCCACAATTGAAGTGGAAACTGCGTCGCAAGCTCAAGCAAATCCATGAACAGTTCAATATCACCATGGTGTATGTGACCCACGATCAGTTGGAGGCCTCTACCTTTGCCGACAAAATCGCGGTGATGTACCAAGGTCAAATAGTGCAGTTTGGTACGCCTCGTGAATTGTTCGAGCACCCGGCTCATACCTTTGTCGGTTACTTTATTGGTTCACCTGGCATGAACTTTTTAGAAGCGGAAGTTGGCGACGACGCGCTGACCTTTGGCGACCATACCCTCAACATTCATCCCAAGTTATTGGCCGAGCTTAAAGCACGCAATGCGACGTCAGCCACCGTTGGAATTCGACCTGAATTTGTTCATGTATGGGACGGACAAAATGTGGATGCCTTCAGAGTGGATGTGGACTTCGTTGAAGACTTAGGCACCTACAAAATCCTCACCTTTACCTTTGCTGGCGTGTCCATGAAAGCACGCTTAAGCGAAGACCAAAAAGTGCCCCAAGGCAAAGCCTTTGTCAGCTTCCCTGAGCAATGGACCAAGATTTATCTCAACGATTATTTAGTGGAGGTGCCCCATGACTAAGGTCGAAAACAACAAGGCATGGTGGCTGGTAATGCCAGTATTTTTGATCGTTGCCTTCTCCGCCATCATTCCGTTAATGACGGTTGTGAACTACTCGGTACAAGACATTTTTGACCCTTACACGCGCTACTTTGTGGGCACGGAATGGTTCAAACAAGTCATGCTGGACGAGCGTTTGCACGATGCATTGATTCGCCAGTTTATCTTTTCGTTCACCATTTTGCTGATCGAAATTCCATTGGGAATTATGGTCGCATTGATGATGCCAACCAAAGGTAAAGGGGCCTCGCTGGCACTGATTTTAGTGGCGATCCCGCTACTGATTCCATGGAACGTGGTCGGCACCATTTGGCAAATCTTTGGCCGCGCGGACATTGGCCTCTTTGGGGCGATGATGGCGAAGCTGGGGATCAACTATAACTACGCTTCTGAGCCAATGCATGCTTGGTTGACGGTGGTACTAATGGACGTTTGGCACTGGACACCTTTGGTGGCATTGCTTTGCTACTCAGGTCTTCGTGCGATTCCTGAAGTGTACTACCAAGCTGCGCGCATTGATAAAGCGTCTCGCTGGGCAGTATTCCGTTACATCCAACTGCCGAAGTTAACCAATGTGCTGATTATCGGTGTGCTATTGCGCTTTATGGATTCGTTCATGATTTACACCGAGCCGTTTGTGTTAACCGGTGGCGGTCCCGGAACGTCAACAACCTTCTTAAGCCAGTCATTGGTACAGCAAGCCATTGGTCAATTCGACCTAGGCCCAGCCGCTGCTTTCTCGCTGGTGTACTTCTTAATCATCTTGCTGGTGTGTTGGGTGTTTTACACCACCATCATGCACATGCAAAAAGACAAATAGGAGGTGAGCATGTCTAATTCATCAAGCATGAACACACAACGCTCGTCTGAACAAACCATTGCTGAAGGCTCTTACTCAAGTCAAGCGCCGCAAGCACCGGTAGTCAGCCTAGCTGAACGCAAAGCACGTCATGCTATGTGGCGTGGCCGCATCGGTATGACGGTGTATTTGATTTTGTTGCTGATGCCAATTTACTGGCTCCTTAACATGTCATTTAAAACCAATACGGAAATTTTAAGTGGGTTATCGTTCTTTCCTGAGAATTTCACTCTAGAAAACTACGCCAAGATTTTTGGCGATCCAACTTGGTACATGGGCTATGTGAACTCGATTATCTATGTATCGATGAACATGGTGATCAGTTTATTGGTTGCCCTGCCTGCGGCTTACGCTTTCAGCCGTTACAAGTTCGTTGGCGACAAGCACATGTTCTTTTGGCTACTGTCAAACCGCATGGCGCCACCAGCGGTATTCCTATTGCCATTCTTCCAGCTGTATTCCTCAGTTGGCTTATTTGATACCCATATTGCCGTGGCGTTAGCGCACTGTTTGTTTAACGTGCCACTGGCGGTTTGGATCTTAGAAGGCTTTATGAGTGGCGTGCCGCGTGAGATCGATGAAACCGCCTACATTGACGGTTATTCGTTCCCGAAATTCTTCGTCAAAATCTTCTTGCCACTGATTCGTTCTGGCATCGGTGTGACCGCCTTCTTCTGCTTTATGTTCTCTTGGGTGGAGCTACTTTTGGCAAGGACACTGACATCCGTGGATGCCAAGCCTATCGGCGCCATCATGACTCGGACCGTATCAGCTTCAGGCATGGATTGGGGGCTACTTGCAGCGGCGGGTGTATTGACCATCGTACCGGGCATTCTAGTGATTTACTTCGTTCGAAATCATGTGGCTAAGGGCTTCGCCCTAGGCCGAGTTTAAGGAGTATCAAAATGGTTTGGATGTCTTGGACTTTACCGACGGCTGCATTTTTTGCTGGCATCGCTTTAATCCTCGTCGCGATGACGACTTGGCAAGCGATTTCTCCGAGTGTGGAACGCAAAGGCTTTTTGCCAATTGAAACCACACGGGGTGATCGTTTGTTTATAGGCCTACTGAGTAGTGCCTTTGTTCACCTAGGTTTCGTTGCGTTAAGTGATGTCTCGCTTTACGTAGCAACCGCCCTATGCGTGCTTTGGATGTGCTTCCTAATGCGCTGGGGCTAAGTGAGAGTGTACAGGGAAGAACCTGCATGGAAGCGAAATACCTATCTTTAATCATTGAGGTAAAACATGTACAACAATAAAAAGAAATTCGTTTTAGCTGCGCTCCCATTGGCCGTTGCGTTAGGGTCAGCGTCGGCATGGGCCGATCAATATTCTGATGCGGCACAAAAATGGGTAGATAATGAGTTTACTGTATCGACTTTGTCAGAAGCTGAGCAATTAAAAGAAATGGCTTGGTTCACTGAAGCAGCAAAACGTTTTCGTGGAATGGAAATCAACGTCGCATCGGAAACGCTGACTACTCACAAATACGAGTCACAAGTTCTGGCGAAAGCCTTCTCTGAAATCACTGGTATTAAGATCAATCATGACTTAATCCAAGAAGGGGATGTGGTCGAAAAACTTCAGACACAAATGCAGTCTGGCCGAAATATCTATGACGCTTATGTGAATGACTCCGACTTGATCGGTACCCACTTCCGTTACGGAAAAGTCGTACCCATTTCAGACATCATGGAACAGCATAAAGACCTTAAGTCCCCAACGCTAGATTTGGACGACTTTATTGGTTTGAAATTTACTTCTGGACCTGATGGTAAGCTTTACCAATTGCCAACACAGCAATTTGCGAACCTATACTGGTTCCGCTATGACTGGTACCAACGTCCAGAGCTTAAGAAGCAATTTAAAGAAATCTACGGTTACGAGCTAGGTGTGCCAGTGAACTGGTCCGCTTACGAAGACATCGCAGAATTCTTTACCAAACACGTAGGCGAGATCGATGGTCAAAAAGTTTACGGTCACATGGACTACGGTAAAAAAGACCCATCTCTAGGGTGGCGTTTCACCGATGCTTGGTTCTCTATGGCGGGTGCTGGTGACAAAGGCCTGCCAAATGGCTTACCAGTGGATGAATGGGGTATTCGTGTTGAAGACTGTCACCCTGTGGGTTCTAGTGTTTCTCGCGGTGGTGCTACTAATGGCCCAGCTGCGGTTTATGCAACAACGAAATACGTCGATTGGTTACGCCAGTATGCGCCACCAGAAGCACAAGGCATGACATTCTCTGAAGCTGGTCCAGTACCAGCACAAGGTAACGTGGCTCAGCAAATCTTCTGGTACACCGCCTTCACTGCGGATATGACCCAAAAAGGCCTACCGGTAGTAAACGAAGATGGCACACCAAAATGGCGTATGGCTCCTTCTCCACGTGGACCTTACTGGGAAGAAGGCATGAAACTAGGCTATCAAGACGTGGGCGCATGGACCTTCATGAACTCAACGCCTGAAGACCGCCGACTAGCGGCTTGGCTGTACGCTCAGTTCACCACGTCTAAAACGGTTTCCTTGAAGAAAACACTGGTTGGGTTAACGCCGATTCGTGAGTCGGACATCAACTCTCCAGAAATGCAAGAAGCAGCGCCATTCCTTGGTGGTTTGGTTGAGTTCTACAAAGGCCCTGCCCGTGAGCAATGGTCGCCAACAGGTACCAACGTGCCGGATTATCCAAAGCTAGCTCAGCTTTGGTGGCAATACATTTCTCAAGCAGCCTCAGGCGAAGCCACACCACAAGAAGCTCTAAATGGATTGGCTGAAGCCCAAGACAAAGTCATGCAACGCTTAGAGCGAGCTGGCGTGCAAGAAAACTGTGGACCAAAACTAAACGAGCCTCGTGATGAAGCCTACTGGTTGAACCAACCAGGCGCGCCGAAAGCGAAGCTTAGCAACGAAAAACCTCAGGGCAAAACCGTCGATTACGACGCGCTATTACGCTCTTGGGAATAACGTTTAAAAGATCACCTTCTAAGTGTTAGACCGGCTTCGCGCCGGTCTTTTTTTGCATTCAAGATAATCACTCAACGACTAGTGGAGACTCGCATAACACTGGCAATGATTAACAAGGCTCCGAGCCATTGGATTAGAGAAAGGCTCTCCCCTAACCACAGCATGGCGAATAAGGCACCAAATAACGGTTCACTGCCCATCAGTAGCGCAACACGCGTTGGGGAAGTACGACTGATGGCAAGGTTTTGAGCAAAAAATGCAAACAGCGTACACATCAGCACCAAGTACAAACTAATCAGCCAAAAAGCAGGTTGAGTGAATGACGACCAAGCAATCGGCTCATGTGAGAACCAGCCAACGATGATGGCCATGATCGTCACTACCAATGACTGAATCGCGGTCAAACTCAACATGGTAATGGAGCGGTTATGAGTCAGTCGTTTCGTCAATGTCACCATGATCGCACGACCCATTGCAGCAAGTAGAATCAAACCATCCCCTAAGTTGAAGGATATCTTAAAACCTGAGTGCAAGCTGAGCAGCAACACGCCCACACAGCTTAGCATGCCCATTAGCCATAACGATGACGGTACTCGGCTACGATTAATCAGCGTTTCCGCAAGCGCCGTTAGAATCATAGATAAGCTGATCAGCACCGCAGCATTTGTGGCGCTGGTATAGAGCACGCCAGACACCTCACAGACAAAAATTCCTGACAACACGAGACCTGTTGGTAAGGCACGTAACCAATCTTGATTCTTACCTTGTTTAAAATCACGAACCAGCACAGGTAAAAGCATTAGAAATGTTAGTCCGAAACGAATGCCTATAAATGTGAACACCCCAACATACATTAACGCGTCTTTTGTTAATCCATAGCTGGTGCCCCAAAAGATCGCGACCAGTAGCAGCATGCATTCTGTCCAACCAAATAATGGCCGGTAGGGAGTGTTTATTAGCGTTGTCATCACGTTACCTCGTTGTTTCTTTTGACGAGGTACAGTCTAAATTGTATCGTTCAAGACAATAATACAACCTACCAACAAATTATTTTTGTCTTATGAACACAAATGAATTACTCAAATTACTGCCTGAGCTCGGCACATTTGTGACGGTGGTCGATGCAGGCAGTCTTTCGGAAGCCGGTCGGCGCCTACAACTGCCGCCCTCTTCCATTAGCCGTGCTATCTCCAAGCTTGAAGAACAATTGAGCAGCAAATTATTAGAGCGCACCACTCGTTCATTGGCACTGACACCGATAGGTCGGGATGTATACGAACAAGCGCTTTCGATGATGGATGCTGCAAAAGCCGCGATTGCTCGGATTGAAAGCCAAAAAAACGAATTGAATGGCCTGTTAAGAATTGCTGCCCCAAAAGCGTTAAGTAAGCACATCATCGCGCCTTTGATTTTTAAGTTTATGGCTCTGCACCCAGCTCTTAAAGTACAGCTCACCGCCTCGGACAATATGATCGATCCAGCCACTGGGGAAGTAGACTTGCTGCTTCAGGTGACCGAATCTCCTTGTGAACATCTGGTGGCAAGACCTGTGGGATTCGTTAAGCAAGTACTCTGTACAACTCACGGCTACCTTGAGCAGCACCCAACACCACAACATCCACAGGATTTAAAAGAACACGCTTGCATCGCTTTAGGTGAAAAAAACGATGATCACTGTTGGTACTTTGCCAACAATGAAACTGTAGAGCAGGTAATGACAAAAGGTGCGTTTGCAAGCAATCACTCTGAGATTCGTCTCGCTGCCGTTCATAAAGAACTAGGCATCTCGATTTTTCCAGAGTTCGTGGTAAAGGAGGCCATTGCAAAAGGCGAGTTGGTGGCTTTGTTGCAGGATTGGGCGTTCCAAGGGAGCTATCATGGCACGATCTACGCTGAATATAGCCAATCGCGCTTTGTGCCAGCAACCATTCGAACGTTTATTACTTTTCTCGCCTCTGAGCTTGCCGAACAGGATTAGGTGTACAGCAAGCTTACAGAGATGCTTGAAGATCGTTATTGAACCGAACGCACTCTACTCACCGCGTCAAGCCAACCGGAGTACAGCTTTTCGCGGTTTTCTTGACCCATTTCTGGATTGAACTGTTGCTCTGATTGCCACAGTTCACTGATTTGTTCGAGCGATTCGTACATGCCCACACGAAGTCCTGCAAGGAAAGCCACGCCCAATGCCGTGGTTTCTGTAACCTGTGGGCGCTCTACTGTGATACCCAACACATCGCTTAAAAACTGAACGACAAGGTTGTTTACCACCATGCCGCCATCAACACGCAGCGTGCTAAACTTAGCACCATCCTGAGCCATGGCATCGACGAGATCCTTGGTCTGGTAACAAACGGAACGCAGCCCTGCACTAACGATATCCGACACACTGGTATCGCGGGTTAAGCCGATCATAGCACCACGGGCATCAGGGTCCCAATACGGTGCGCCTAATCCAGTAAAAGCGGGTACCAAATATACGGTATCAGCGTTTAAAGCTCGCTCCGCAAGACTTTGCGTTTCAGCTGCGTCATCAAACAACTTCAGGCCATCACGAAGCCATTGGATTGCTGCACCTGCGACAAAAATACTGCCTTCAAGTGCATAAGTGACTTTGCCGTTAATACGATAGCCTACGGTGGTCAGCATTTTATGCTCTGACTTCAGCGGTTTGTCGCCCGTATTCAGAATCATAAAACAGCCCGTGCCGTAGGTACTTTTCACCATACCTGGATCGAAACAAGCTTGACCCACTAACGCGGCCTGCTGATCACCAGCAATGCCGTTTACTGGGATTTCAGCACCCAACCACTGGGCATCAATGGTGCCGAAATCGTCACTTGAGTCCATTACCTGAGGGAAAATCACATCACCGATTTCAAGTAGTTCGATTAGCTCTTCATCCCATTGTTGCGTATGGATATTGAATGCCATAGTACGAGCCGCATTCGTTGCATCAGTGCGATGATAACGTCCATTCGTCAGCTTCCAAAGCAGATAACTGTCTACTGTACCAAAGGCGATACACCCCAATTTCGCACGTTCTTTAACACCTTCGACATTTTCAAGAATCCAGCGAATCTTAGTGGCTGAAAAATAGGGATCGATCAGAAGCCCTGTTTTGGATTGCACCAATTCGCTGTAGTCTTTATCGACCAAGGATTGGCAGTATTGGCTGGTACGGCGGTCTTGCCACACAATGGCGTTATAAACCGTTTCACCGGTTTCGGTATCCCAAAGCACCGTTGTTTCACGTTGATTGGTAATACCAATAGAGGCTATCGCATCTGCATCAATGCCTGTATCCTTGAGCACGTTTTGACAAACCGTAAGGGTTGACTGCCATAAATCCTTTGGATCGTGCTCCACCCAACCGTCATTCGGAAAATGCTGGGGGAACTCTTGTTGGGACTGACCCACTCGCACGCCTTTCGCATCAAAGACGATCGCGCGGCTACTGGTCGTTCCTTGGTCAATAGCAAGTAGATATTGGCTCATGACTTAGCTCTCTTGGTTAATCAAAACATTGCAATCAGATTCTTAGCAATGAATGTGTTGTTATTTTTGTTAATCGAACATAAATGTTCAAATTCGAATATTCAGTATTAAAACCATATTCGTTTGCTTTAGCAAGCGGCTATTAAGGAGTTTGAGTCGGCATGGGGCAAATGACACGCCAAGATCAAATTATTAAGGTAGTTCGAGATAAAGGGTATGTCTCTATTGAAGAGCTGGCCGCACAATTCAACGTAACACCTCAGACTATTCGTCGTGACATTAATTCTCTGGCCGACCAAAATGTCATTCGTCGACATCATGGTGGCGCTAGCTGCGAATCCTCAACCACTAACGTGGACTACAATACTCGTCAGGCATTACAGCTTGATGCGAAAAAACAAATCGCTAAGCATATCGCCAAAGAGATTCCAAATGGCGCCTCATTATTTATCAATATCGGCACCACGACTGAGGAAGTAGCACGAGCATTACTGCAGCACCAAAACCTTAAAATCATCACTAATAACATCAATGTCGCCTCGATTTTACGCATAAAAGAAGACTTCAACGTCATTGTCGCGGGCGGCACAGTTCGTAGCCGAGATGGCGGTATTATCGGCGAAGCCACGGTCGATTTTATCAATCAGTTCCGTGTGGACTACGGCATTATAGGCATTAGCGCTATCGATCAAGAAGATGGGTCGCTACTGGATTATGACTATCAAGAAGTCCGTGTCGCCCAAAGCATTATCTCTAACTCAAGAGAAGTCTTTCTCGCAGCAGATCACGCTAAATTCGGTCGTAGCGCCATGGTTCGTCTTGGCAACATCACCCAAGTGGATCGTTTATTTAGTGATGCACAGCCTCCCAAGTCGATTCGCGCTTTACTTAAAGAACATTCGGTAAAATTTGAACTGTGTGAATAATCTTCACCAGTTCAAATTCCACGCCACTCCCATACACTGATCCTTTCCTAGAACTGTCACATTTTTTTGATAATTTTTTAACCAATCAGCTTGCCAAAGTGAACATCTGACTCTAGTATTCGAACATTGATTTTCATTTTCGAAAATAAAAGTTCATTTTCAATCTTATAATTCAAATCGAGAGGGATAGAGCATGACGCACAGACACTTTGATCTTTTCATTGTCGGTGGCGGCATCAATGGTGCAGGCATAGCAGCTGACGCTGCAGGCAGAGGTCTATCTGTAGGCCTGTGCGAAATGAATGATTTGGCAAGCGCCACGTCATCAGCGAGCAGTAAGCTTATCCACGGCGGCCTAAGATATTTGGAACATTATGAGTTTCGCTTAGTACGCGAGGCTCTGAGCGAACGCGAAGTGCTACTAAGAAATGCCCCTCATTTGGTGACGCCGATGCGTTTTCAAATGCCTCATCGCCCTCACCTACGTCCTGCTTGGCTAATACGATTAGGATTGTTCCTTTATGACCACATCGGTAAACGCGAAATGCTGCCGGGATCAAAAGGCGTACAATATGATGCCTCGAGTCCTTTAAAACAGGACATTACACAAGGCTTTGAGTACTCAGACTGCTGGGTAGACGATGCTCGCTTAGTGATCGCTAATGCTATGAGTGCTCGTGAACATGGCGCCTTAATCATGACTCGAACACGTTGCGAGTCCGCCAAACGTGAAAACGGCATTTGGGTGATTGATGTTGTCAACACCGAAACTGGCGAAAAGCAACGCTTTACCGCAGATGGCATGGTTAATGCCGCAGGCCCTTGGGTTTCAAGCTTTATTGAATCCAAGCTTGAACGCAAAGCTCCTTACAGTATTCGCATGATTAAAGGCAGCCATATTGTGGTGCCAAAGCTATTTGAACAAAGCAATGCTTTCATTATGCAAAACGCCGATAAGCGCATTGTGTTTGCCATCCCATACCGAGATCAATACACACTGATTGGCACCACTGACGAAGAGTACCATGGCGATCCAAAAGACGTCTCCATCAGTGATGCGGAAACAGATTACATCCTTGATGTAGCTAATCAGCACTTTAAAACCCAGCTGTCTAAACAAGACATTGTTTGGACTTATTCAGGCGTTCGCCCGTTGCTGAATGACGAGTCTTCTAACGCTTCCGCCGTGACCCGAGACTACACACTTCATGTGGAAGACGATCATGGCAAGGCACCATTGTTAAGCATCTTTGGCGGCAAGATCACCACATACCGTCAATTAGCCCTGTCTGCAATGAAAGACCTAAAAACCTATTATCCAAATATGGGTAAAGAGTGGACACATGCTTCTCCTCTTCCTGGAGGGGATATGAGCAATGACCATCAGGCTTTCGCGCAAAAATTACGGCAAGAGTTTCCATTCCTGACTACAGAGCTAGCCAAACGCTTTACTGCAAGCTACGGCACTCAAGCCTATATACTATTGGCTGACTGCAAGAGTTTGACCGATTTGGGCACGTGTTTTGGTGCCGACTTATTTCAGAAAGAAGTGGATTACCTGATCGAGCATGAATGGACACGTACAGCGGAAGATATTTTGTGGCGTCGCAGCAAACTTGGTTTGGAGTTCGCACCAGAGCAAGTGAAGCAGCTGAGCGACTATCTAGCTGCTGAAATAGCCCATGAACAGGATTATGCGGAAGAGTTGATTGCTTAGCTGGCTCATTGCATTCAGTTATCGACGTCAAGGTACATTTTTCGCTCTACGAGCAAGCTCTAGAAGTCGCTTAAAAATGTACCTCGAAGTCTCTTTGACATTTCGTCACGAACAATTAATAAACCTGTAGAGCTTGTCTACTCAGCTGCTTAAGTAAGATCTCCATATTGTGTTTCCCGCGACTTCTAGAGCTTGCTCGTAGAGCGGAAACACAATATGGCAGGTCAGACACCAAAGACTAATTAGTAGACTGAAGGATCGTCTTCATTAGGGCGGGTTTTAAAGCGACGATGTAGCCACATGTATTGGGCTTTATTGCGCTTGATCTGCTCTTCAATGATTTGGTTTCCACGAATAGCATCGGCCAGTTCGTTCTCACCAGGGAAGTTCTCAAGCGGCGCACCGATTTCAATGCTATAGCCTTTGTTATCAGCATTACGCTGAACAAAGAATGGCAAGACTTTAGCCTTACCCAATTTGGCCAATGTAGTACCACCGGTGATAGTCGCCGCTTCAGGCACTGCAAAGAAAGGAATAAATACCGCACTGGAACGACCGAAATCTTGGTCAGCGGTGTACCAAATCACATCTGGCGCACGCAGGCTGCGAACCATCTGACGCATGTCTTTTTTCGGGATCAAAGCTTTGTTTGAACGCAGGCGGCCTTTTACCTGCAAGTATTCCATCACTGGATTATGGTGCGGACGATATACACCTACACCTGGGTTAAATTGACCAAAAATACGCGCACCCATTTCTAATGGTAAACAGTGCACTGCGAACAAAATGACACCTTGGCCGTTGTCCAGAGTCGACTGAACATGCTTTTGGCCCTTGATGTTCATATGCGCTTGAACTCGTTGATCTGACCACCACCAAGCACAGATCGTGTCAAAAATCGCGCAGCCTGTTTCTTCAAAATTACGCTTCAGTAACTGTTCGCGCTCCTCTAGACTCGCATCAGGAAAGCACAGCTCTAGGTTACGTTTCGCCGTGCGTACGCGCCCTTTAGCGAGTTTCATTATCAATCGACCAATTGCTTTACCCAAGCCCATTTGCCAATTTAATGGCAACATGGACACCAAGCGGCCGAGACCGATACCAAACCAAAGTCCCCAGTGTTTGGGATGAAGCAATGCTTTAGAGAATTGCGCTTGTTCTACCACGACGTATGACACCTATTAAAAATTCGCCGCCATTCTAACGCAAAATGCGAGAAAAATTGAGCGTAGCAAACGAGTTAGTTGGTGTTTGGCTTATTTACCCTTTGATTGTTAGCAGGCGATCGCTCTTAAATCCTTTCTTGCTCCACGAGCAAGCTCTAGAAGTCGCTGCGAGAGGAATTCAAGAACGATCTAATCCGTGAATGAGTAGCATCTCTCTACCTTTACCACTTCCACCACATAAGACTCATACCATTTCTCGCGACCAAGCTGTTGTGCCACCGCGTGTCGGCTATCGCGATGCCAGTTTTGAATATCGGTTTCACTTTCCCAGTAGGAGATAGCAATTTCTTGGTCGCCTTCGGTGACAGCAATAAAGTCTTGGCAGTTGTACTGACTAAACGCCAGCTCTCGCATCATTTTCACGGTTTCTGAATACTGAGCATCAGGGGATTTGGTTTTGGCTTTAAAGATCACTGCGTACATAAAATGAGTTCCATCAGGTTAAGCGGGCCAGTGCCAAGGAGGCAAATCCAGCATACCAAAGGTGGGGATTTGGGTTTCGCCAAAGTCCTTTTCTAAACGAATCGAATGACACCATTCGGATTGTTCCAGCGCAGCAATCAAACGCGGCGCATGGGAAACCACCCACACTTGACTATGCTCGGCGGCAAAGGTGATAAGCCTTGCTAAGGCTGGCAAGAGATCTGGATGCAAGCTGGTTTCAGGCTCATTGAGCACCATTAGCTCTGGTGGCCTCGGGGTTAGCAAAGCAGCTACCCAAAGAATATAACGCAAGGTGCCATCGGACAGTTCGGCGGCGGTGAGCGGACGCAGTAAACCATGCTGATAAAATTGCAGCATAAAGCGCCCTTCATCGGTTCGCAGCACTTCAATACGCGCCCCCGGAAAGGCGAAATCTATCGCCTCATGCAGGGCATCCGCATCGCCAATTTCAATAATGGTTTGTAAGGCGGCCGCCACATCACGACCATCATGATTTAAAACGGGGGTAAAGGTACCTAGATGATGCTGTCGAGCAGGGGCACCTTGGTCGGTACGAAAGTGATCATAAAAGCGCCATTTACGAATACGGTCACGCATAAAGAAAACTTCAGGCGCTTGTTGGGCATCGGCCGCCAAATCGAACATCGAATCAAAACTCGACGCATGGTAAGACACCACTTCCCAGCTTCTGCCCGCTCTGCGCTTAATCGCATTATCCTGTCGATCCACCAAAGCACTCGCTGGCCGGTAGTATTCACCATGCCAAATGGTCTCTCGCATAATGCCAGGATCAAGCTTAAACAAGGTAGGTTTACGGACAGGCATCGCCACGCCAAAATTAGGCAATCCAAGCGACACCGAGTAACCGTAGTCTTCCCCTGCAAAGCCTAGCTTTAATTGGCGCTTAGTTTGCCTCGGTCCACCTTGCACTGGCACTTCGCCAGAACGCATACGCTTGGTAATTTTTTCAGGTCCCGCCCAAAACACTGATTCTAAACCGCCATCTTCCGCCAAAGAACGCACAATACCGCCCTCCCCGACCTTAGCCAGCAAACGCAGGGCTTTGTAGAGATTGGATTTACCACTACCATTCTCCCCCGTCACCAGATTTAACTGCCCTAGCGGGATGGTTAAACTGATAATCGAGCGGTAGTTTTCTATAGCAATGGTTTTAATCATTGGTCAGCATCCCTTAGCTAAATCGGTTCATGGCATTCCATGCAATTCAATTGGCTTGCGCATGTCTCGGTTCGTTCCTCACCACCGACGCGTCAGCGCCAATTAAACGCATGGAATACCTTAACAAATATCTCCAAGCAAAGACGACTCTTAATGCTCCCCTTCGCCAATATCCATTTGCTCTTTGGCCAGTTTTAGGAAGCGTTTATGGATACGGCGTGTGGCCCACCAAACACTGCCGATAACCAGCGGCACTGCAAGCCCCACAGCTAAACTTTTATCAATCGGCACACCTTTTTCATAGGCGGCTTCAATCAGATATTTGATCAAACCAATACTGTAGTAAGAGATCGCCGCCACCGATAGGCCTTCTACCGTGTGCTGCATCGCAAGTTGGATTTTGGAACGTCGGTCCATGGATGCCAATAAATGCTGGTTTTGCGATTGAATCGTCATGTCCACTCGAGTTCGCATCATGTCCGAAACACGGTCAATACGACGGGAGAGGTTTTCTAAATGTTCACCAGTTGCTTTAGAGGTACGTACAGCAGGGGTTAGACGGCGGGTCATAAACTCGGTAATGGTTAAGTGACCAGACACTTCATCTTCTTTTAGCTCATTAAGTCGTTTTAATACCAAATCGTGATAGGCCACCGTAGCACTAAAGCGAAAAGTCGTTGCGGCGCGGGCTGACTCAACCCAAGCGGCCATATCGATGATTTTTTCCAGTACGGCCTGCTCGTCTAATTCACCACTCGAAGCAGATAGCTGCTGGGTGAGGTCAACTAATTGTTGATCCATTTGCGCTAAATGTTGGTTGTAGAATCGCGCTAATGGCAACCCCAACAATGCCAGCAAGCGGTATGACTCCACTTCGATTAAACGTTGAACTATTCGACCTAACTGGCTGTTACTCATACCACGGTTATAGATCAACATACGACCACAACCGTCGCTGTGAATTTTGAATGTTGTCCACACCTGCGCATCACCATTTTGAGGCTGACTACCCACGAGGCGCATGCCTTCAAAATACGACTTTACTTGAGCGAGCTCGGGCTCTGGTTGGTTGGCGGCGTCTTCAATCGCCACATGAAAAGCCGATACAACGGTGCCACCAAGTGTTTGTAGCCAGTCTTTCGGTAAGCGACTTAAACCCGTGTTGGCAAATGGATCATCTAAAAAAGGCTGCCCTTGATTGACGACCGTGTAGGAGACAAATTCTAAGTGGGTTTCACGGCGGACACGTAAATCCCCAAAATCCGCTTCTAAACAGACTGAATCTTGACTAGGTGGGGTCTTATCAAAGTAGCGATAAAGCTCACAAAAATGTTCGAAATCTGCCTGTTTTCGGGCAACATCCACCATTACTGCAAGGTAGCTAATCCGCGCGGGACTTTGTATGACATGGAATGGACGAGAATGCAGCTCAGCATACAAGGCATCTCGCTGTTCGTGCATGGTCAATCCATAAGGGTTGGCAGCAGAATTCACAGGTAGCTCTCTTAATTACTTACTGGTTGTTATTAAATCAGTGTAAATCATTGGCTGTATTGAATTTCATTGCAACTATTGAAGTCGAAATCGAGCCAAATTCTGTTCACGTGATGCTGAATGGTTCTAATTAGATGGCCAAGGCAACTTCATTTGAGTGTCATATTTGCAAGGCACACTGGGTAATCACAATGGAGATTGCTATGGCCTTGAACCCGTTTCGCCGCTTGATTACGCAACGCGCGCAGTCGATCAATTTAATCAAACTTGAGCAGGAACAGCCCATCCACGAGGTGGACCCGTGTTATCTATCCTTTTCGATTGATATTTCTTTGATCATTGGCGGCCAATGGTGGGAAGGCAGCAATGGCTCTAGTCGCGGCCTTGGCACCAATCGGGTGCCACCTTTGGCACTAGAACACCCCAAGTTAAGCCTATATGTTGAGCACTTAAAACCCGCATATCTTCGTGTGGGAGGTTCGGAAGCAGACACCATTCATTACTTCTGCTCACAAGAATTGCCCCATGAAAAAGAGCCGGAGTTAAGCGAAGCCATCTGGAATCGCTTGCTGGACTTTATCAAACAGCACCAACTGAAATTTATGTTCACCTTCAAATACGGTGCCTTTGATCGTAAGCAACACGGCAAATGGAACGGCTCCGACAGTGCGGCTCTGCTGCAACATGCACTGGATCGCGGGGTGAATATCGATGTCTGCGAATTAGGCAATGAGTTAAATGCATATTGGGCATTTCATGGCCTTAGTGCCCAGCCACGTACTAAGCAATTGGTACTCGATTATCAGCGTTTTATTAACCAAGTCCGACTCCTCAGCCCGAGTAGCCGTATCGCAGGCCCAGGCAGCGCCTTCTGGCCTTATCTGGGTGAAACCATTAAATACCTTTCAAATATTACACCGGGGTTTTTGGAGCAATTGGAAGGCCAGCTCGATATTGTTGACTGGCATTATTACCCTTTTCAGAGTCAACGCTCGCCGATCCGCACCCGCACGGCACGCATTGAGAAGCTACTGGATCAACGCTCATTAGAAGATTTTGAGCGTTTTTCCGAACAACTGGAGCGCTATCGCAAACGTCATCAACCCCAAGCGGAACTTTGGACCGGTGAATCTGGCTCCGCTCAATGTGGTGGTCAACCTAAGCTATCTGACCGTTTTGCATCGAGCTTTTGGTGGGCGGATCAACTCGGGCGTGGCGCCAAACTCAGGCAAAAAGTCATGATTCGTCAGTCTTTAATTGGCGGCGACTACGGTTTGATTCAGCGTGAAAGCTTAAAACCCAATCCGGATTTTTGGGTCAGTTGGCTCTGGAAACGTTTGATGGGGCAACAGGTGTATCAAGTAAGCTGTCAGAACCCCGACTTGATCGTTTACTGCCATGGCGGCCACAAACAAAACCGTATGACCTTGTTGATTATCAACATGACTAACAAACCCCATCGTTTGAAGTTTCAGTCGTTTGGTTCACCCAAAAAGCGTTACGAAATCAGCGCTGATTCGTTGACCAGCAAAAAAGTACTGATCAACGGCGTACTCCCGAAATTTCGTAAAGGCAAAGTACGCCTCAAAGACTTCCCTAAGTTGCCCAAGCTAGACTTGGTTGCCCCTTATAGTATTAATTTCTGGACCTTTGCCGACCTTGAGTCCGAAGATGACATGTTATTTGGGGACGATGCCGTTTAGCTTTTAAAGCTAAACTTTTCGGACAAACAGGCGTCCCCTTGATCACGCAAATATTCTAAGAAAGCCTGCATTACAGGTGTGGGCTGTTTACTACTCGGATAAACAGCACACCAGCTGCGTTTGATTGGGAAGCCTTTGATCGTTGGCATAATTAACGACCCTATTTTTAGCTCAGTGATCACATTCGCCAGCGGTAATAGAGACACACCTAAGCCAGCCAGAATGGCATGTTTAATGGACTCATTAGACCCCAGTTCCAAGATAGGCTTTAACTGCAAACGATGATCCTTACAAAAGCCTTCGATTGCACCACGGGACCCTGACCCCTGCTCTCGTTGCAAAAAGCCAGCATCTAAAAACGTTTGGGGCGCGATCTCGGATATCGCCAAAATAGGATGTTCCGCTGGCACCACCGGCACCAGCAAGTTATCAAAAAATGGCTGACGACTGAGCAAGCGAGTGTCCGGCACAATTCCCGTAATAACGATGTCATCTTGGTTTTGCAGTAAACGCTCGGTAGCATTGGTACGGTTTAGTACGGTCAGGCGTACATCGACTTGCGGATACTTGTGCAGAAAGTTTTTCAACAAATACGGCAAGATAATCTCGGCGGAACTTACGACACATAGGCGAAGCTCACCTCGTAACTGGCCTTCCAGTTGGTACAAATCCATCTGCAACGTTTCGAGATCACTAAAGATCTCTCGCACCACTCGTTCAAGCTGTGCGCCCGCGGGCGTCACGTACAGTTGCTTACCCACGTAATCAAACATGGGCTGCCCAAGCGCAGCTTCTAATTGCTTCATCTGAGCACTCACTGCAGGCTGCGTTAGTCCCAGCTCTTCTGCCGCCTTGGAGTAACTTAGCTTATGAAATACCGCCTGAAACACCTGCAACTGACGAAATGTCAGCCTATTTAAAAGCTGACCGAGCGTATACACCATGACTCAACCCTATGAAATTAAATAACTTTCCCACAACTATAAGCTATTACTTATGGTTTACCAAAAAAATATCAATTATTTATTTTTGTAACTTTAGAATACTGTACCTCCCATGCTTGATTTGAGCAGATGGAGAGAATAATGCTGAAGAAAATATTGATTGCTAACCGTGGAGAGATTGCCGTTCGTATCGTTCGTGCATGTGCCGAAATGGGCATTCGCTCGGTGGCAATTTTCACAGAGCCAGATCGCCATGCCCTACATGTGAAGCGTGCCGACGAAGCTTACAGCATGGGTGAAGACCCGCTTGCGGGCTACCTCGATGCACGCCGTATCGTCAACCTAGCCGTTGAAACTGGCTGTGATGCGATTCACCCAGGTTATGGTTTCCTGTCGGAAAACTCTGAATTTGCTCGCATCTGTCAAGAACGCGGTATTACCTTTATCGGTCCTAAAGCGGACGTTATCGCCAAAATGGGTGATAAAACCCAAGCGCGTAAGAGCATGATCGCGGCAGGCGTTCCAGTGACGCCGGGCTCAGAAGACAACCTGGCTGACATCGAAGAAGCGGTTGTACTGGCGAACGGCATTGGCTACCCAATCATGCTAAAAGCGACTTCAGGTGGCGGCGGTCGTGGTATCCGTCGCTGTGACAGCGAGAAAGAGCTACGCGATCAATACCCGCGCGTGATCTCAGAAGCGACCAAAGCGTTCGGTTCAGCAGAAGTATTCCTAGAAAAATGCATTGTCGATCCTAAACACATCGAGGTACAGATCTTGGCCGACAGCCAAGGGGAAGCGATTCACCTTTACGAGCGTGACTGTTCTATCCAGCGCCGTAATCAGAAGTTGATCGAGATTGCACCAAGTCCACAGCTCACCCCTGAGCAACGCTCTTACGTGGGTGAGCTTGCAGTAAAAGCTGCAAAAGCGGTGGGCTATGAAAATGCCGGTACGGTTGAGTTCCTTGTCACAGGCAATGACATCTACTTTATGGAGATGAACACCCGTGTACAGGTTGAGCACACCATCACTGAGCAGATTACCGGTGTTGACATTGTGCGCGAGCAAATCCGTGTCGCAGCTGGTTTGCCATTGAGCTACCGCCAAGAAGACATCTCGTTCCGTGGTTATGCATTGCAGTTTCGTATTAACGCGGAAGATCCGAAAAACAACTTCTTGCCAAGCTTTGGTCGTATTACCCGTTACTACGCGCCAGGTGGCCCAGGTGTGCGTACCGATACCGCGATTTACACCGGTTACACCATCCCACCTTACTTCGACTCAATGTGTCTGAAGTTAGTGGTCTGGGCGCTGAATTGGGAAGATGCGTTGGATCGTGGAGCTCGTGCACTGGCGGATATGCGTGTGCAGGGCGTGAAAACCACCGCCAACTACTACCAAGAAATTTTGAAAAACGATGAGTTTAGAAGCGGCTTCTTTAACACCAGCTTCGTACCGAATCACCCTGAGCTATTGAATTACTCTGACAAACGCGCACCAAGTGAAATTGCCTTGGCGATCGCTGCAGCCATTGCTGCACACGCGGCAGTTTAGGAAGAGAACGAGGAGAACACCGAATGAGCAAAGTACAGGTTACAGACGTTATCTTACGCGATGCACACCAGTCTTTGATTGCGACGCGCATGCGCACTGAAGATATGCTTCCTATCTGCGACAAACTTGATGCTGTGGGCTTTTGGTCCTTGGAAGTTTGGGGTGGCGCGACTTTTGATGCCTGCGTACGCTTCCTAAAAGAAGACCCTTGGGAACGCCTACGTGCACTGCGCAAAGCATTGCCAAATACGCGCCTACAAATGCTACTGCGCGGGCAAAACCTATTGGGTTACCGCCACTATGCAGACGACGTAGTTGAAGCATTCGTTGCTAAAGCCGCTGAAAACGGCATCGATGTATTTCGTGTCTTCGATGCGCTAAACGATCTACGCAACCTTGAAACAGCGATCAAAGCGGTTAAGAAAGCAGGCAAACATGCCCAAGGTACGATCTGTTACACAACCAGCCCAGTGCACACATTGGAGCTATTTGTTGAGCAAGCCCAAGCCCTAAAAGACATGGGCGCTGACTCCATCGCCATCAAAGATATGGCTGGTCTACTGACGCCTTACGCGACTTACGATCTAGTGAAAGCAATTAAAGCAAACGTAGATCTACCGTTGTTCGTTCATAGCCATTCAACGGCTGGTTTGGCACCATTGTGTCAGCTTAAAGCCATTGAAGCCGGTGCTGAGCACATTGACACAGCGATTTCATCGTTCGCATCGGGCACAAGCCACCCTGCCACTGAATCCCAAGTTGCCGCTCTAAAAGGCACGCAATGGGACACTGGCCTTGACCTTGAATTGCTAACTGAGATCGCCGACTACTTCAAAGAAGTACGCAAGAAATACCACCAATTTGAAAGCGAGTTCACTAAAGAAGACGTTTCGGTACAGATTAACCAAGTACCGGGCGGCATGATGTCGAACTTGGCTAACCAGCTTAAAGAGCAACATGCTCTGGATCGCATTCGTGAAGTGTTTGCTGAGATCCCACGCGTCCGTGAAGATTTGGGGTTCCCTCCCCTTGTAACGCCAACTTCACAGATCGTGGGCACTCAAGCAGTATTGAACGTCCTTGCGGGTGAGCGTTACAAAACCATCACTAACGAAGTGAAACGCTACCTACAAGGCGGTTACGGTCAACCACCAGCGGCGGTAAACCCTGCCGTACGCACTAAGGCAATCGGCTCTGAGCAACCAATCGAAGGTCGCCCTGCGGATGGTCTTGGCGCAGAAATGGCACGCTTACGCAAGGACATTGGCGCTCTGGCGAAGAGTGAAGAAGACGTTTTGACTTACGCCATGTTCCAAGACATTGGTAAACAATTCCTTGAGCAACGCGAAGCTGGCACCTTAGTTCCTGAAGCGCTGGAGCCAATTGCTGTAGCGGGATCCGCTAAGGCATCCGCTTCCGTTTCAACAGAGTTCAGCATCGACGTTCACGGTGAAACTTATCAAGTGGAAATCACTGGTATCGGTGGCGACAGCGCAGGCAAGCGTCATATTTACCTAACGCTTGATGGTATGCCAGAAGAAGTATTGATTGAGTCATTAAATGAGTACGACGCAGGCTCCTCTGCTGGCGGTAAACGTGCCAAAGCGTCAGGCCCTGGCGATATTACCACGGCTATGCCCGGCAACATCGTTGACGTACTTGTTAATGTGGGTGACGAAGTCGCAGCAGGCCAAGCGGTACTGATCACCGAAGCCATGAAGATGGAAACAGAAATTCAAGCCCCAATCGCCGGCAAAGTCGCAGGCGTTTATGTGGCCAAGGGCGACCGTGTAACACCCGGTGAAACCCTCGTCGAAATAGTTCCGCACTAACTTATAGTGTGTTGTTCGTTCAGGGGGCCTTTGGCCCCCTTTTTTTATGACGTCTATCAATAGCCTCATTTGGCTAAAGTCTTGCATACCTTCTAATATAGTACTGACTCAATGGTTAAGATTATTCGAAAGCTTCTATTAATCTTTCTCGGGCTGCTGTTTAATTGATTCCTAAGAAAAGGATTGTTTATCGGAGAATCTGGATGAGCTGGCGTACCAATAAAACCAACCCTTTTTTAACTTATGCCATCCTATTATTTTTTATCTTCGATGGCGCTGCACTAGGCCTCAATATTTGGCTCACGCAACGAGTGCAGGGGCAAACCGTAGAGTTAAACTTAGCAGGCCGTCAACGCATGCTATCCCAGAAAATGGTGAAAGAATTCCTTTACGCGCCACCGGGAGCCGCTAGTAAAGAGGCTTTAGATACTCTAAGCCACACCGTTAGTCTATTTGATCGGACTTTAAGCGCATTTCGGGTTGGCGGTACGACATTAGATACCGACAATCACACAGTCACCCTAGATGCCTTTGATCAGCGCCATTATTTTAATATCGTCGAAAAAGCTTGGGGAACTTGGGTACCATTACGACAAGATTTACAACGCTACGTCCTAAACCCTAACCCCGAGCTTTTCCTGCGCATCAATAAACTCTTGGACACCCAAAGTTCATTGCTCCTTGATTACATGAACGAGCTAGCCCTCGCGATCGAAACCCAAGCGCGATATGAAACAGGGCAAATTCGCTTACTGCAAACGATTGCACTCGTATTGGGCATGCTGAATTTTATTGCCGCATTTTGGCTCTACCGCTTGCGCTTGCGAGCCTTAGAAAAAGAGCAGTCACTGATTGACTCACTACTGAATGAAATGCCAAGTGCAATGGTATTCACTGACAATCAAGGCAATCTGATCCAAGCGAACCCCAAATTCACAAAACTACTCGGCATTGATTTTGATGTAGCACAACAACATAAGATAGAGGAGCTGATTACCCCTTACCCCAATAAACAAGGCATCTGGCAACTGTCCTTTTTAGCCTCAAAACGCGCCATTGTGAAAGTAGAGAAGACCAGCGTCTACCAAGATAACCAGCACCTGATTGTCTGGCGCATTGAAGATGTCAGTGAAGAGTTTGCGGAACGCGAACAGCTCTCCAGCCTTGCCTACAAAGATCCTCTTACAGGACTGGATAATCGCATGGCCTTTGAAGAGCAGTTCAACCTGCAAAACCAGCTGGCCAGTAGTGATCAACTCTATGCTTTGATGTTTTTGGACTTAAATAACTTCAAGCAGGTTAATGACACCTTTGGTCATAACAAAGGTGACTTGATTCTTATGGAAGTGGGCTTTCGCTTAAAACAATTTGCTAACCCTCATTTCCACATTGCCCGTTATGGCGGTGATGAGTTTATTTTACTGCTACAAAATATTAGTAATGAAGAACGCGCCATCGCTAAAGCGGAACAGATCGTTGAGGCATTAAAAGCGCCCTACTATGTGGGCGGTGAAACGCTCTACATTGACGCTAGCATTGGCATTACTACCTTCACTGGCAAGCAAGCGAACACCACCAAGATTATTTCAAAAGCCGATAAAGCGATGTACAAGGCTAAGAAAAATCATGATGGCCACAGTGTGCATCTAGTTCAGTGGAATGGTTAAGGCGATATCCAACTCCGGGGGCGTTGCTGATCAGTGTCGGTGTGGCAGGGTTGGCTTCAATCTTCTGTCTTAACTGGGCAATGTGCACACGAATCTTTTCAGTGCTACCAGTAAATTGATTGCCCCACACCTCTCGTCCAATCAGGCTGTAGGTTAGCACCTTATTAGGATTCTTCACTAACAGCTCCAATAGCTTAAATTCAATCGGTGTTAAATGGATGGCGTCCTCCAAATGGTCGCTGGTCACTTGGCGAGCCTCTAAATCAATCTCTAAATGCTGCACACGATAACGTGTCGCCTCAGTCGGCGCGACCGCTCCTCCTCGCCTTAGTGCAACCCGAATACGAGCCATTAATTCCCCAGCACTAAAAGGTTTGGCCACATAATCGTCCGCACCTAAATCCAAAGCCGTGATTTTGTCAAAATCTGTATCCCTTGCCGAGATCACGATAATAGGAAACTCTACCTCTGGCTTTACCTCGCGAATAAAGTCATGGCCACTGCCATCTGGCAGCCCGAGATCAAGCAAACAAAGATCCATGACATGCTGCTTAACCAGTTGCTTAGCCTCTGCAATATGATCGCTGTGGAACACCTCAAATCCAGCCGACTCACACAAGGTTTTTAAAAAACTTTGCATGGCCAAGTCATCTTCGATAATTAGAACACGTTGCATTATTGCTCCTTCCAACGAATAACTGCTTCGAAATCATGGGAACCTTGCTGATAATAAAATGCTCCATTATGAAGCTTGGCGATGGCATCACAAATCAATAAACCCAACCCCGTACCCGAGTCGGGTCTGGCTACGCTAACTCGATCAATGCGGTTGCAGACCCTGATGCAAAATTCGCTAGCTTGCTGTTCCAAAGTAATTTGAAACGGGGCTACGCCATGCCTCGTTGCATTATCAATTAGGTTTGCAAGCGCCACTTCTAACAAGGCGCCATCCCCCTTAATGAATTCGACCTGCCGTGTCACTTGAAAAGCCTCATTTTGGCTAGCTTTAGTACGGGCGAACGCAGCACTTACCAAATCTTCACTGGGTAAATTCAACCAATCATTAGTAGTTTGTAAATCGCGAATACGACTTAGCTCCAGCATTTTATCGATTTGATTTTTGAGGATGAGACTCTGCTGGTAAATATTCGTGGCTTGTTCCCTATATTGCTCTTTAGATAAGGGAATCTGATCGTCCATAATCAAACTAGACGCCCCCATAATCGTACCAAGAGGGGTTCGCAAATCATGGCCGATAGAGCGCAACAAATTAGCTCTAATTTCTTCGCGCTCTTTTAAGCGCACAGTCGCTTGCTTTTCAAGCTCGACCAATTGATTACGCTGAGCCAGTTGCGCAATAAACACTCCAACCGCCAACATGACACCGAAGCTTACAAAATACTCAAAGTTATGTACCGCCAGCGTGTAGTAAGGTTGCACAAACAAGAAATCCACAAACACAACGCTAACTACGCTCGACAGCATGGCTTCTGCTTTACCATAGCGAAAACCACTATAAGTAACGCAAGCCACCCCAAGCAGCATGACATCACTTACAGAAATAAAGGATCGTAACGGCAAAGCCAGCAAAATAACGCCCGCAGGAATCAGCAAAGCTAACATAATTCGAGACCATTTCTTGGAGGTAGACACCCATTGACTCCTTCATCAACAGATCACTCACGCCATAGGAGTGATGTAAAAATAGCAATGACCGTAAAATACTCTAAGCGCCCTAGTATCATGGCAAAGGACATCAACCAAGTCGCGCTATCGGTTAATGGCGCAAAGTTACTGCCCAACTCACCAAAGCCCGGCCCTAACACATTCAAACAAGCAGCCACCGCACTCAAAGCACTGACAAAATCTACTCCTGTCATCATCAGCAGTAAGGTTAAGACTGTCGTCGTAATCGCCGCCAAACACATAAACGACATGACACTGTTACGGATTTGCTCGTTAATGGGACGATGTTGATAACGGATAGTAAACACACCGCTTGGGTGCACCAACTGCTTTACTTCAAGCAAAATAGACTTAAACGAAATCACATTACGCACCACCTTATTGCCACCCGCGGTGGACCCAGCACAACCGCCCACATAGCCAACCACCAATAATAAGATAGGAGCTGCCCCATGCCATTCGGTAAATCCTGCGGCACCGTAACCAGTACTAGTCATAAAAGACAGCACATGGAACGTGGCTTGAGTAATGATGGCGAAGGTGCCTTGAGCCTCATCAAACTGCCACAGCTGCTGTGCCACCATGGCAGAGAAGGCTAGCGCAATCAGTAAAAACCAACGGCATTCCTCATCCTGCCAATAAAGTGCCATTTGCCTCGCCGCCAGCACACGGTAATGCAACGAAAAGCTAATGGCTCCCAGTGCCATAAATACGCAGCAAATCCATAAAATAGTATCGCTTTGAAAATACCCCATGCTCGCATCGTGGGTCGAAAAACCACCCGTTGAAACGGTCGTAAAACTGTGGGCAATGGCATCGTAGGCACTCATACCTGCGAGCCAGTAGCAAATGGCGCACATTAGGGTAATCAGTAGATAGACATACCATAAATAACGGGCGGTTTTCTTCACTTTTGGTGTGAGCTTTTCATCCTTGACCGGACCTACCGTTTCCGCTTTGAGTAAACGCATGCCACCTATGTTTAACATCGGCAACACCGCTACCACAAAAATCACCACCCCCAGTCCCCCCATCCATTGTAAGAACTGGCGATACATTAAAAAACTTTTAGGCATGGCATCTAAGCCACTTAATATGGTTGCCCCAGTCGTCGTTAAGGCACTGACGGACTCGAAGACAGCATCCGTCCAACTGACTCCGGCCACAAAAAAAATGGGGATCGCTCCAAGAAAGCCTACAGTTATCCATGTTAGCACGGCATAGAAAATGGCTTCTTTGCTGTTGACTGAGGCAAAGCGGTAACGACGCGCACCAAAAAGAACGGCAATAGATAAAGCCATAATGACGGCCGCACTATAAAAGAATGTATGACCCATGCCATCCATAAAGAGGTAAAAGGATAGCTCTGCAAAGACCAGCTGAACCGTTCCCATCCATAGTGCTGGCAGCGCCAACAAGCGCGCCATTAAAGTCACTCGAATCATAAAGCCTCGCAAATATGATAACGAGACGATTGTACGAAGTGGAAAATTAATAAGGTGTGAAGCTTTGAGGCAAGCTGTTAAGAAACTGTAAAGCTTGCCTCACTAAAACCCCGACGTTAGTAGACCGACCAACCGATTTGTTTGGTCATAGATTCAAGCGCAGCCACACCAGCGGTAGAATTACCCACTTTATTTAAAGCGGGAGACCAAACACAAATAGAAAAGCGATTAGGCACAATCGCCACAATCCCGCCACCGACACCACTTTTTCCGGGCAAGCCAACCTGAAAGGCAAAACTGCCTGCTTCATCATACATACCACTGGTAGCCATTAATGCATTAACTTGACGGGCCTCCTGCTCGGAGATAATTTGCTCATGACTAATCGAGCAATAACCCTTGTTTGCAAGAAAATTAAAGGCTTTGGCCAGGTCAATACAGCTCATTCTCAAAGCACAGTTGGAAAAGTAACTTTTCAAGACATCGTCAACTGGGTTCTCAAAGTTGCCATAGGCTTTCATCAAGTGAGCCATCGCAGCATTGCGGTGTCTAAATTCGTACTCAGAATTTGCCACGACTTGGTCGGTCATAAGCTCTGGATTACCAGAGACACGACGCACAAACTCACGCATCGCATAGTGCGGAGAGGCAAAGCGAGATTGATTCATATCACTTACAACGAGAGCCCCGGCATTAATAAAAGGGTTTCGTGGTATACCGTGTTCGTATTCAAGCTGCACTAAGGAGTTGAATGGTAGCCCAGAAGGTTCACAGCCAACACGTTGCCACATCCCTTCGCCATAATGTTTGATCGCCAAAGTTAGACTAAACACCTTTGAAATACTTTGTATGGAAAACGGGGTTTCAGCATCGCCAATTTGAAACAATTCACCTTGGTTGCTGTAGATAGCAATGCCAAATTGATTCGGGTCTACATTGGCTAAAGCAGGTATATAGTCGGCAACCTTGCCCTGTCCAATCAATGGTTTGACATCTTCGTAAATGGTACGCAACAGTGTTTGCATGGAGAACCTTACTTTGGGGGATATGGAAATTATTATTGTGGCGACGATTTTGCCAGAATATTTGAAAAACGAAAGCTCTTACCTAAAACCTACCACTAAGCGGCTTCCTAAAAACCCTTAAGAAAAACGCAACACGCTGTTCCGTTGCTTTCGAGCCCCCCCTAATATAAATTGATATCCATTCTCAATAATAAAATTGAAGGGGAAGATATGGTGAAACCAACACCACGACCACTAAAAGTACTGCGCAAAGAGTACGTTACTAACAATATGCTGCGAGTAACGTTAGGAGGCGATGCCATGGCAGACTTCCCTAAAGACCAAGAAAGCGGCTACGTCAAACTGATGTTCCCTACTTTAGATGGCAGCCGCTTAATGCGAACTTACACCATCCGCCAGCAACGCGCTGATGAATTGGATATCGATTTTGCCATTCATGGTGATTCTGGTGTGGCTTGCCACTGGGCACTGCATTCACAACCAGGTGATGAGATCTTAGTAGGCGGACCGGGGCCTAAAAAACTGATTTCTGAAGACGCAGATTGGATGATTTTTGTGGGCGACATGACATCTTTGCCGGCGATTAGCGTTAACTTGGCTCAGTTACCAGACCAAGCACGTGGCTATGCCATTTTGGAAGTACAAAGTGAAGCTGACATTCAACCATTAGCAAAGCCTGGAGGGATTGAACTGCGTTGGATCATCAATGCTCATCCTGGAGAAGACAGCCAATCACTGCTTGAGCAAGTGAAAGCACTACCTTGGCTAGACGGCAAGGTCGCGATCTGGGCCGCCTGTGAATTCAGCTCAATGCGTACACTGCGCGCCTACTTCAAAGAGCGCGATGACTTGGAAAAAGGCAATATTTATGTATCCAGCTACTGGAAACATGGTTTGAATGAAGATCAACACAAAGTTGAAAAACGCCAAGACCTAGATGAGCACGAGGCCGCCTAACGCTTCCTCTGAATACAGCGCTTCCTGATGCAGAAGCGCCGCAAAAGGATATTAAGGCTGTTTATCGAACACCTTTACGCCGTCTGGAATCTGATACCAGCCCTGCTTTTCGCTTACCCAAGCGTGAGCGGTTGGCTGAATAATACTGGTGTCACTTAAATTGGATGGCTTAAGCTTAATCGCCTCGGGCTTTGCTGGATCATAGTGATAAATTCGATTGCCACAGGTTGGGCAAAACTTCGCAGCGGCCGTGTTACCACTTTCTGCCACTCGAGACCAATCTTTTAATTCTCCTTGAATCACCAAATCGCTGGCATCAACCATTGCAGTAATACTGAAAGCACTGGTTGACAGCTTTTGACACTCTTTACAGTGACAGGCTACAACCATTTTTGGCGCCGCCAATAATTGATAAGTGACACCGCCACATTGGCAGCTACCTGAAATTGGGTATGGCACGATATCTACTCCCTCATCGATTGGTAATGTATTCAAGTTAGCACACTGAACAAGCTTAATTTAAGGAAGGAAATGTACTCTGTCTTGAAATCTTAAAAAGGAATTCTTAAGACTTTGTAAAGCTCAAATTTGGCATTGCCTAATTCTACTAAGCTCTATTACTCTAGAAACACTGTCTCGAATAGGAATAGGTGACTCAATGAAAATCATGATTCGTAAAAAGCGCCTAGGCTCTCTGTCTTCTCTACTGGTTCTCTCTTTGATACAGCCTTCGGCTAATGCTGAAGAGAACAATACAAGCACATCCAACACACTGACTTACAATGCTCAGTTTTCTGATGAAGACCGTTCGGCCAAAAACGTTGTTTTAAAAGCGGCATACCGTTCTCATGGTAACTTCAGCACTATCTCAGAAGATGTAAAACACGTTGCATTCAAGAGCCATATTTCCCAAACATTTGAAGACTACTATACGGCTCAAAACCGACTTGAAGAAAATTTTCAAGATAAGTTTGATCAAATACTGGATGAATATGAAGAGAATTTAAAACTCGCAGCCAACACTGAGCAAACGCTGCAGGCGAAAGAGAACGCAAAAGCCGTATTAGCGGAAATCAAACAGCAGCATAAAGCGAATCAAGAAGCGCTTAAACTGAAATTTCAAATTAGCTAGGCGTCTTCTTCTCCTGCGAATTCGTCCACAACTCGATTACGCCCGTGCTTTTTGGCCACATAAAGCAATTCGTCAACTTTTTTGATAAGTTCATCGACGGAATATTCGCGCTGCTCAAGCATGTAAACACCGACACTGGTTGTTAGAATTCCCGCTGAGCTTTTCGGGTGCCGAATATTGAGGTCACGCACAGCCTGCAACATACGATCCGCTAACTCAACGACCTGCGCATGACTTTGCCCACGGTGGATGATAAAAAATTCCTCCCCCCCAAAACGAAAATGCTCAGCACAGCTCGGTAATAATTCGTTTATCGCTGCCGTTACGTCACGCAACGCCTTGTCGCCCGCCACATGACCAAAGCTATCGTTAAACTGCTTGAAGTGGTCTAAATCGTAAAATACCAAACCGATGGAATCATTATGATGATGAGGCCAATCCTTAATAAGGTTTTCTAAACTTTCATGCAAAGCCATGCGGCTATAGGTTGCGGTCAAATGGTCTGTCATTGCACGGTTTTGCCAAGCCAACTTTTCTTCTTCACTTTTATGACCGCGACGATGCTGCCGCTCTAACAGTAACCAAAGCATGATGCCGAGACCATAAACAGCCACAACACCTATATTCATCCAGTATTGATTATTGCTTGAGGCAACCAAGGCACGCTCAATGAGATTGGCTTTGAGTTCATTTTGGTTACGATTTACCAAGCTGTAACATTCAAGAATACCTGCCCAAGCATCGTACATAAAAGGCTGTATGTGCCCCTGCTCAATGTGGTTACGAATACTCAGTATGCTATCAAGGCTCACTGGCACACATTCATAACGTTCAATATAGCGCCCTATATTTAAGTAGGCATATGCCAAATCCAGCTGGGTTAATGTCTCTTCCCGTAATGCCTCCATATCACTTGGGCGTGCTTCCATCTCCTTCAGCAGAGGTAATGCATTTATGAGATAGCTTTGGGAGCGCTCAGAAAAAGCCTGATCGTATAGACCGTGATCACGATTAAAGATGGCACGCAGTGAGTCATCGAAACGCACTGTATTCAACAGCACCAAAGTAAAAACTACGACGATCGACAATAACAGCAGGCCAATATAACTCAAGGTTCGAGATGGCCTATTCATCCACAACCTCGATTCGCTTAATCATCCAGACCCAATCGTCAAACAATGAAATATTTTTAGGGTCGTGGCCACCTAAATCTGTCTCAATCAAACGCAAAGGCCCATGGTTACGAACCGTGAGCACTTCGCCATTCTCTTTTACCACCAACATGAGCTTACGTTGATCTACATTATTCAGTGTTAAGTCGTAGCCATCAAAGGCAATAAAACGCACTGACGTCGCATTGACGCCAAGTTGCTGTTTTAGAAAATCAGTGAGGATAAAGCCTTCAAAAAGAGTGGTTTGTCGCCGGAAAGGGCCGTACATTTCGTGAGTATAGTTGGCCTGCTCGACAAGCTGCGCCGTGGTAAGCGAGATTTCCTTATCTTCACTTACAAGTGTGAGTGCTGACACATGACTACTTAAAGCCATTAATCCAATACAGCAAAACACCATAATGGTTTTCATTTACGAGTAAATCCTTTTTAAGCAAGTCAGGGGCGTCCCCCTGACCTTAGTCGATCATATTATAACCACCCCAAACTTAAACCCGCTCAAAGATGGTTGCGATGCCTTGCCCCATGCCAATACACATGGTTGCCAAGCCAAATTGTACGTCTTTCGCAAGCATTTGATTCAGTAACGTAGTCGAAATCCTTGCGCCAGAGCAACCCAATGGGTGGCCCAAAGCAATAGCGCCACCGTTTAAGTTAACCTTATCGTCCATTTGGTCAAGTAACTTTAGATCTTTTAACACTGGAAGTGACTGCGCTGCAAAGGCTTCATTCACTTCGACTAAACCCATATCCTCTATAGACAAGCCTGCACGTTTCAGCGCCTTTTTCGTTGCAGGGACGGGACCATACCCCATAATCGCCGGATCACATCCCGCCACCGCCATACTTTTTACTCGAGCGATGGGCGTCAAACCAAGCTCTTGGGCCTTAGCGGCTGACATCATTAACAACGCCGAAGCGCCATCTGATAGCGCAGAAGACGACCCAGCAGTAACCGTGCCACCTTTTGGCATAAACACAGTCGGCAAGCTTGCTAACCCTTCTAAGGAAGTATCAGGGCGAATCACCTCATCCACTTCTAATAAGATTTTGTTGCCCAAACTGTCATGCCCTTCCATTGGAATCAGCTCGTTAGCAAAACGACCATTAATCGTCGCCTCGTGGGCTTTTTGATGGGACCTGAGGGCAAACTCATCTTGTGACTCGCGAGAAATACCATGCATCTTACCCAGCATTTCTGCGGTCACCCCCATCATCATGGAGGCTTTTGCCATATGCTTAGACAGCTCTGGATTGACATCCACACCATGCATCATGGGCACATGTCCCATATGCTCTACGCCCCCTACCACAAAGATATCCCCCTGCCCGACCATGATCGCTTGCGCTGCCGTATGAATCGCTGACATTGACGAGCCACATAAGCGGTTCACAGTCTGGGCGGCGGTCGTCACTGGCATACCGGCCAACAGGGCCACTGCTCGTGCCATATTAAAGCCTTGTTCTAAGGTTTGGTTTACACAGCCCCAGATTAGATCTTCAACGGCGGCAGGATCGACCGATGGATTGCGCACTAATAACGCTTTCACCAAATTCGCAGATAAATTTTCCGAGCGCACATTACGGAATGCGCCATTTTTTGATTTCCCCATCGGAGAGCGAACAGCATCCACAATAACGGCATCATTTGCATTGAAATTCATAATGAAACTCCTCTCTTCCTATGGGATTAATATGGGTGGTAACGACGTTGTTGTGCTGCCATCTCACGCATCGTAACTGTCGGCTCATACAACTTACCTAGGTGTTTGTACTGATCAGCTAACTCACAGAATGCTGCCAGCCCCATTTCATCCATATAGTGTAGAGCGCCGCCTAGATACGGAGGAAAGCCGATACCATAGACTAGCCCCATATCAGCTTCCGCCGCCGAGGCAACAATGTTTTCTTCTAAACAACGAGCCGTTTCAATGCACAGCGGGATCATCATTCGAGCAATGATTTCTTCCTCGGAAATGTCCTTAGTAGCCCCATGCAAAGTATTGAGTAGTTGTACAGACTCTTCACTTTTCAGCTTTTTCGGTTTGCCTTTCTTGTCTTCTTCATAAAGATAAAAACCACTACCCGATTTCTGCCCAAAACGCTTCGATTCAAAGAACAAGTCGATGGCATTTTTACCCTCGTGCCCCATACGATCGGGGAAGCCCTGCGCCATCACCTGATCGGCGTGGAACGCTGTATCAATTCCAACAACATCTAGCAAATATGCAGGCCCCATTGGCCAACCAAAGCGCTCCATGACTTTGTCGACGGCCTGATAATCCGCACCGTCTTTAAGCAAAGCAGAGAAGCCAGAGAAGTACGGAAATAATACTCGGTTTACCAAGAAGCCTGGGCAGTCATTGACGACTATCGGGGTTTTGCCAAGCGCCTGAGCATAGGCTACGGTTTTTGCAATGGTCGCTTCCGAGGTTTTCGCACCTCGAATTACTTCGACTAATGGCATTCTGTGTACTGGGTTAAAGAAGTGCATACCACAGAAGTTTTCGGGGCGTTTAAGTTCACTGGCCAGATGCGTAATAGAGATGGTCGACGTGTTTGACGTCAAGATTGCGTCATCACGTAATTGCCCCTCTATTTCTGCCAACACTGATTGTTTAATTTTAGGATTTTCAACGACAGCTTCGACAACGATATCCACGTTGGCGACCTCACCGTAGCTGAGTACAGGGGTAATCTTGCCCAAGCCTTGCATCGCTTTATCGGTGGTGAGTTTGCCGCGTTCAACTTGCTTGCCAAACAACTTACCCGCCTCATTCATACCAAGATCTAGCGCCTCTTGGCGGATATCTTTCATAACGATCGGTGTGCCTTTTGACGCCGATTGATAGGCAATGCCACCGCCCATAATACCCGCACCTAATACGGCTGCATGGCGAATCGTTGAAGCGTCTTTACTGTAGCGAGAAGCAGCTTTCTTCACCTGCTGGTCATTTAAAAACAAGCCAACTAAAGAGCGAGCGACGGGAGACTTCGCCATCTTCACAAAGCCTTTTATTTCAGTGGCAATGGCTTTATCGATCGGCTGGAAAATGCCTTTTTCAATGGTTTTAATGGCTTCCATCGGCGCTGGGTAATGCTTACCCGCTTTGGCGCCAACGACCGCGCGTACCGATTCAAAGATCATCATTTTTTCAATCGGAGAAAACTGCATCGGCGCACGTAACGACGCACGACGAGATTGATAATCCAATTTGCCTGCCAGCACTTGTTCAAGCAAATGTGTTGCCGAATCCACCACTGCCCCCGCAGCGACTACAGCATCCACTGCGCCATCTTTCATAGCCTCGGCACTGCGTTTTTGTTGGCCACCGCAAATCCATTCACAGGCATTATCGACACCGATCAATCGCGGCAAGCGCACGGTGCCGCCCCATCCGGGATAAATGCCCAGTTGGGTTTCTGGTAAACCCACTTTGGCAGAGTCCGCCATCACACGATAATCACAGGCAAGGCAAATTTCAAAGCCGCCACCTAGCGCAAGGCCATTGATGGCAGCAACGGTAGGAAAAGGAAGATTCGCAATCCCATTAAAAATATCGTGCGCTTCTTGAAGCTTTTGCGCCAGCGCATCGTCGTCAAGCTGGAACCAAGTCATAAACTCGGTGATATCCGCCCCGACCACAAATGCTTCTTTGGCACTTGTAATTAACAGGCCTTTAATACTGCCGTCTTGGGCTAATTCACTGATAACATCCGACAATTCGCTTAGCGCTTGTGCGCCAAATTTATTAACCGAACTGTCTTTGAGATCCAGTGTCAGGGTTGCTATCCCTGCTTCGTTTGATATCACTCGAAGCGTATTTCCTTCGAACTTCATAATCGCCTCCACCTTTATTTTTATAGCATCAGAGCGTATTCACGCCCTCGGTACGGGTATTAGATTTTGTTCTTTAAGCTTAGAGAGCTGGCCTGTTTCCTCAATAACAAAAAACACTCTGTTTAGTGACATTTTGTACCAGAGAAAATTTTAACTACCTGTTCTAGATACAAAAACGCCCTAAATAGTTAGGGCGTAAATAAGGTGATGAAACCAAGGCGGAATAAGGAGTAGGACTTCATAACAATAAAAGTCTAGTCTAGATTCCCAAGATTACAATTGTTTGTCGATAAAGCGGCGAAACTGAACTTGAGCTTCTTGAGAGACAAGTCGCTCTTTAAAAATTCGCCCCTCGCGCATAAGCGCCATTTGAATGTCGTCAATGGTGCGGCATTTGAGCAATTCTTTGGACAGCAGCACCGCTTCCGTGGGTAACTGAGACAGTCTTTCAGCATACTTCAGCGCCAAACATAAAGACTCACCCGGTTCACAAAGATGATTTACCATTCCCAATTGATAGGCAGTCTCTGCGTTGACAGGCTCGCCAAACATCAACATTTCAAATGCTTTTTGATGCCCAACGATCCGAGGCAAAAGAAAGCTTGAAGCCGCTTCTGGCACCAAGCCTAATTGAGCAAATGGAAATACAAATTGCGTATTTCGAGCGCTAAACACCATATCGCAATGCAACATCATTGTGGCCCCGACTCCAACCGCCCAGCCTTCGACGCAACCAATGATTGGTTTCTTGTAGCTTGTCAGTGCCTGCAAGAAAGACATGATGGAGGCCATTTTTTCTGGCGCATGGGCAATTTCCAAAAAGTCTTTAATGTCATTACCAGCGGAAAAATCAGGCCCCACACCAGTGATGATGGTCACCTTGATCGACTCATCTAGTTCTGCGCGGTGCAATGCATCACTGAGAATCTGATACATATCCACAGTGATGGCATTTTTCTTTTCCGGACGGTTTAACGAAAGGATCTGAACGCCTTGTTCTACCTTGTCGCTGATGTTCTCCGCCATGTTGTCCTCCGCAATGCTTAACGAGCAAATGATGAGACTAGTTCAAAACTTCTCAGTAAACTAGGTCTATAAGCCCCCTCCGTTAGAGAACCACACCTTAGCTTGATTAATGTTGGGGTTCTCGTAATGCACGACGCAGAACTTTGCCCACATTCGTCTTCGGTAACTCTTCACGTACCTCGTATTTTTTGGGCACTTTATAAGCAGCTAGATTCTGTTTACAGAAGTCATGCATGGATTTTTCATCTAGCGTCGAGCCCGATTTAAGCACGAGAAAGACCTTAACCGCTTCACCAGTTTTGTCATCGTCTACACCAATCGCTGCTGCTTCTAATACGTCAGGATGTTGGGTGATGACATCTTCTACTTCCGTCGGATAGACATTAAAGCCTGAGACAATAATCAAATCTTTGGCTCGATCAACAATGCTCAAGTAGCCATCCGCTTGTTGGGTGGCAATATCACCCGTGATTAAATAACCGTCTGGCGTCATCACATCCCGAGTCGCTTGCTCACGCTGCCAATAGCCACGCATCACTTGTGGTCCCTTGACGCATAACATGCCTGGCTCTCCCAATGACACGGTTTGACCATCGTCATCGATAATTTTAACGTCCGTACAATCCACCACCAATCCTATGGTGCCAATTTGCTCTTTACCAATCGGGTTAAACGCCACCACAGGTGATGTTTCGGTCAAACCATAGCCTTCCGACACGTTGCATCCTGTGACCTCTAGCCAACGATCTGCTGCTGCGTGCGTCAATGGCATACCACCTGATGCCGTCAGTTTGAGTGATGAGAAGTCGACGTGTTTAAAATCATCGCGATTACAAAGCCCTGAAAACAAGGTATTCAAGCCGATAAAGCCAGTAAAGCGCCATTTCTTCAACTCTTTTACGAAGTTTGGCAGATCTCTTGGGTTAGGGATCAAAATGGAATGGGCGCCGTACTCCACCAATGTCATGGCGTGAATCAAAAAGGCATAGATATGATACAAAGGCAGCGGTGCAATAAAGATCTCTTGACCATCTTTTAACAGGTGGTCCAAGCGATGTTTTAATTGATGCATATTCGAAATCAGATTTGCATGAGTCAGCATAGCGCCTTTAGCGACTCCTGTTGTACCACCGGTATATTGCAATACCGCCAGGTCAGTGCGCTTTAATGTGGCAATCTTTGGTGCGTGCTGAGCACCTTGCGCAAGGGCTTCATTTAACGTCACAGCTTGGGGCAAATGATACTCGGGGACCATCTTTTTGATGTATTTCACTACCGAGTTAATAAGTAAACGTTTTAGTGGCGGATGAAAGTCTGCGATCTCGGTGACAATAACATGCTTGATCGTTGTAGTAGGCAGAATCTTTTCTACGTTGGCTGCCATATTGGCAAACACCACCACGGCTTTTACACCGGCATCATTAAACTGATGCTCTAATTCATGAGGGGTGTACAAGGGGTTGGTATTTACCACCACTAAACCCGCTTGCATTGCACCAAATACCACAACGGGGAATTGCACGACGTTGGGCAACTGAACCGCTATACGATCCCCAGGTTTTAAGTCCGTATAGCGTTGTAGGTAGGCTGTAAATGCATCCGCTTTCTGTTTCAATTCCGCGTACGTAATGGTGCGTCCTACGCTGGTAAAAGCCGGTAGATCAGCAAACTTACGGCAAGCCTCATCTAATACATCGATGACCGACTCAAACCCTTTGGGGTTAAGTTGCTCCGGAATGTAACTGCCCGGCTCATGATCAAGGGGTTCCGCTACATTGTTGTTCAACATATAAAAGTCTCCGTTATTGTCGTTATATGGAGAGATAAAAATTGTCTAATCATGTGATGCCATATAACTGGCAAAGTTCATTACGCAGGGAAGATTTGCGTCAACTTTGTCGCCAGCATAATATCACCATCGGCGCGAATCTTTCCTTGCATAAACGCCTGCATACCGTCTAATTCTCCCGACATCACCTCAGACAAGGTGTCAGTATCCATCCCAAGAGTTACCGTTGCATCATCATGCTCACCCTGCTCTGCCACAGCGACGCCATCCGCGATGGTAACAACGTAAGGCTCAGCATCATCCAGCTCAAATTGAAAGATGGCCTCCATGTTGGCCGCTGCAGAGCTATCAAAGCGATTAATCATAGTATCGAAAATCTCTTGTGCTTTACTCATTTTTTTATCCTCATCATTATAGCTGTTGTTCTATTTGTCTTAACGTAAGAAGAATTGCTCTTCTTCCATCGCCATCAAGCTCCCAGCACCGGCCAACATCATCTCTGCATGGGCTTTGGTGCGTGGTAAAATGCGCTCAAAGTAAAAGGTAGCGGTCTGCAATTTAGCTTTGTAAAACGCTTCTTCATCGCTACCTTCGAGCAGTTTCTGCTGTGCCACCTGAGCCATGCGAGCCCAGAAATAAGCTAAGGTGATGTAACCAGAATACATACAGTAATCCACCGACGCGGCGCCCACTTCTTCGCGGTCTTTCATCGCCTTCATACCAACTTTAAGCGTCAACTCTCCCCATTCTTTGTTTAACGCGGCCAATGGCTTGATAAGGTGTTTAAGGGCTTTGTCGTTTTCATTGGCCTGACAGAATTTGTGAATGATCTTAGTAAAAGCTTTTAAGGTTTCACCTTGTGTCATTAACACTTTTCGCCCTAAAAGATCCAGCGCTTGGATGCCGGTAGTGCCCTCATAGAGCATAGAGATACGACTATCTCGCACATTTTGTTCCATCCCCCAATCGGCAATGTAGCCATGACCACCAAACACCTGTAAGCCTTGGTTAGCCGCTTCAAAACCTGTTTCCGTTAAGAACGCTTTGGCAATTGGAGTGAGCAATGATAATAACGTCTCAGCTTGGGCTTTATCGTCTTCAGAGCCCGCTTTGACCGTATCCACCAGCATTGAACAGTAATGAATCATCGCTCGACCGCCTTCGGCAAAGGCTTTTTGCGTCAACAGCATACGGCGCACATCGGGGTGAACAATAATCGGATCGGCTGCTTTATCAGGCGCTTTCGGACCTGACAAAGCTCGCATTTGTAAGCGATCCTTGGCATAAGCCAATGAGTTTTGATAAGCCCACTCTGAATGCGCTAACCCTTGTAACGCCGTCCCAAGGCGAGCGGTATTCATAAAGGTAAACATGCAGTTCAGGCCTTTGTTTGGCGGGCCGATTAAGAAGCCTTTCGCGCCATCAAAATTCATCACACAAGTCGCGTTACCGTGAATCCCCATCTTGTGCTCAATGGAGCCACAATGAACCGCATTGCGGTCTCCCACTTCCCCGGTATCAGTAACATTGAATTTGGGCACAATAAATAATGAGATGCCTTTGGTCCCCGCTGGTGCATCAGGAAGACGCGCAAGAACGATATGAACAATATTCTCTGCCATATCATGCTCACCGGCAGAGATGAAAATTTTGGTACCGGAAATGGTGTAACTGCCATCTTCATTCGGCGTTGCTTTGGTTTTCAGCATACCAAGGTCAGTACCGCAATGAGGCTCTGTCAGACACATGGTGCCAGTCCACTCACCACTGACTAATTTGGTTAAATAGGCCTGCTTTTGTTCGTCCGTACCATGCAGTTCAAGGGTATTCATCGCCCCGTGGCTTAAACCAGGGTACATGCTCCACGCCCAGTTCGCAGTGGCAATCAACTCCGTCACCATCATACCGAGAGATTCTGGCAGGCCTTGCCCACCCATTTCGACGACATGAGACAACGAAGGCCAGCCACTTTCCACATACTGTTGATAAGCTTCTTTAAAGCCTTCTGGTGTCGTGACCACACCATTATCAAAACGACAGCCTTGCTGATCACCAATTTGGTTCAATGGTGCAAGCACTCGCTCGGCAAACTTAGCACCTTCTTCAAGGATGGCTTCCACCATATCGGGGGTAGCTTCTTCCGCACCAGACAAAGACGCATAATGCTGATGAACCCCTAACACTTCATCGGTAATAAACTTCAAATCACGTAAGGGCGCTTTATAATCAGGCATAACACTCACCTCGACATTATTTTTATAAGGGACGCTCGGTTTAAAAACGTCTTCCAAGACATGCATTAAGCTTTGTCGAAGCGCGCTTTTCCCTCAATAACATATCGACGCAAGTTAGATAACAAAAACGAGCCAACTTGATTTCAAGAATGGCGCGTTTTGAGATTTAGAGAAACGATAGAAGGACTAAAACAATGATGTATTGATGGTGGCTAACGTGCTTTCAAAGTCCGAACTATCTGAAAAAATACTTTCAAATCTTGAACTTACTGCATTATCGCTTGGGCTTCGATGCAGCTCAGTGACCGTCATATTGACCTCTTCAAAATACTCATCCACTTGCAAAATACCTTTGAAGCGCCAAAAAGAGGATTGTTGCTTTAATACCGTCAAAAACTGTTCGAAACGCTCACGAGAGATCTGCCATGAGCCATCGGCAATCCAACCAACACTGGCCATTCCCTGATCTCGTTTTTGATAACACACCACTCCCTTTGTCGGCTGACTCGTGTACACATGGTCGTGGTCGTGGTCGTGGTCGTGGTCGTGGTCGTGGTCGTGGTCGTGGTCGTGGTCGTGGTCGTGGTGAGCATCATGCTGCGTTCGTGCCACATCAAGCCATGTCAGATCAAACTCGCCCTGAGCACTGAAAGCAATGACCGCTTTGGTTGGATCAAACTGTTTGGCAAATTCTACAAAACGCTGTTCCAGATCGGTGTCATATAAATCTGCTTTGCTGCCGATTAACACCTCCGCATCATCAATCTGATCAAAGAACGCAGGATGGCCAAGATAGCGAGGGTCCGACAAGTTACGCACATCCATTAAACATATCGTTGCACGTACATCCAATACATTACGGTAATGCTCAGCGTTTAACTGATCAACGATTTGCTGGGGATGACCAATTCCTGTCGGCTCAATGATAATGCGATCAGGCTTAGCGATTTTAATGAGGTCGTTTAAGCCAACGCTAAACGCAGCAGAAGAGACACAACACAAACATCCCCCAGGAACTTGTTTAATCGCCACGGCACCATCGTGAATTAGCTCGCCATCAATGCCGACTTCACCAAACTCATTGACCAATACCGCCCAAGACTCCCCCGCTGGTATCTGAGTCAATAACTGCTTAATCAAGGTGGTTTTACCTGAACCTAGAAAGCCTGTAATAACGTTTACCTTGATCCCTTGGTACTGCATAAATAACCTATTACGTTATAGCGTCGGTGCAATAGCGCACACTATTTCGGTCGTACTGACTCATGAATGGACGCTTCGCTGACATCAGAAATATTACTCAGCGCATGAATTTGTTGCTGTGCTTCATCAGCGATCTGATCGTAGATTTTTAACACTTTGGGATCAAATCCTGGGGTGCTTTCAGCTTTCATTTTGACAATCAGCATTTGGTTTAGAAAGTTGTTTAAAACATGGTGTGTCGATTGCACCATGGCGCGGTATATTTTGAGCTTCTCTTGGCTGACACGATTAACTTTATTTCGGCGTAATACATCCGCGATAACAAAACTGGCCAATACGAATCCGGGCAGGATGATTTCATCAATTTCTAAATGTTCGAGTTCATCCAGTAAGACAATCAGCGCTTCAAATATTTCTAAATTGAATAGGACAGAAATTAAATAGAGCAGCGAGGCACAGACGATGCCAATGACTGTTAATTTATACTGTTTCATCCAGTTCCCCACCTTCCTATCGGATTTATAAATCGAGTAACCGTCTCAGCTCATCCGCCGAATCAGGTCGTACCACGCGACCAACTTCTTCACCATTATGTAATAGGATCAAGGTTGGCCAAAGTTTCACTTGGAAATGACGTCCGACAGGCTTGCCTTGACCATCAAATATTTTCACATGGCCCACATCAGTAAAATCATCCATCACTTCTTCAATCAGCGGTTGCGCTCGCTTACAATAGCCACACCAAGAGGTACCAAATTCAAGCACCACATCCCCCTCGAGCGCAGTTATTTGCTCTAAGGTTAAGTCATCTTCACTGTACGTTGCATTAAAACCAGTCACCACATCAGTCATCTTACATTCCTTCAATGATTATTAATCAGCGCCTAATAAAATGAGGGTTTTACAAGAAGTTTCAATCTCTAGATATAAGATTTTTAATACATTTTTTGCCGTAAGTACAAACAAAAATGCCACGCAAAGCGTGGCATTTTGTAACCGCTAATACGAAGCGTTAATTACGCTACGAATTCACCATGTGGGTCCATTACGAATTTCTTCGCTGCGCCGCCGTCAAAGTCAGCGTAACCTTGAGGAGCTTGATCTAGAGAGATCATTTGAACGTTTACTGCATCAGCAATCTTAACTTTGTCGAAAAGGATCGCTTGCATTAGAGCACGGTGGTATTTCATAACTGGACACTGACCAGTGTGGAATGAGTGAGATTTCGCCCAACCCAAGCCGAAACGCATGCTTAGTGCGCCTACTTTAGCAGCTTCGTCTTGCGCACCTGGATCGTCAGTTACGTATAGACCTGGGATACCAATTTGGCCACCCGCACGTGTAATTGTCATTGCAGAGTTAAGAACTGTCGCTGGCGCTTCTTTACCTGCGTTACAGCCACAACCATGAGCTTCGAAGCCTACACAGTCAACGAATGCGTCAACTTCACGCTCACCTAGAATAACTTCTAGCTTGTCTTCCATATCGCCTTCTTCACGTAGGTCGATAGTTTCACAACCAAAGCTACGAGCTTGTGCTAGACGGTCTTCGATCATATCACCAACGATGACACAAGCTGCACCTAGAAGCTGAGCAGAAACCGCTGCAGCTAGACCTACTGGGCCTGCACCTGCGATGTATACAGTTGAACCTGGGCCTACGCCTGCAGTAACACAGCCGTGGAAGCCAGTCGGGAAGATGTCAGATAGCAGAGTAAGGTCAGCAATCTTTTCTTTCGCTTGACCTTTATCTGGGAACTTCAATAGGTTGAAGTCAGCGTATGGCACCATTACGTAGTCAGATTGACCACCTACCCAGCCACCCATGTCTACGTAACCGTATGCTGCACCTGGACGTGCTGGGTTTACGTTTAGACAGATACCAGTCATGCCAGCTTTACAGTTACGGCAACGACCACAAGCAATGTTAAATGGTACAGATACGATGTCACCTACTTCTAGGAATTCTACATCGTCACCTTTTTCAAGGATGATACCAGTGATTTCGTGACCAAGAACCAGACCTTCAGGTGCAGTAGTACGACCACGAACCATGTGTTGGTCACTACCACAAATGTTAGTTGTAAGAACTTTCAGGATAACACCGTGATTACATTTACGATCACCAAGTGCTAGCTCTGGGAAAGGGATAGACTCTACTGCGACTTTGCCTGGGCCCTTGTATACGACGCCACGGTTAGACGGTTGAGACATAGAAGTACTCCTTAACTGTTGTGGTTTTTATTCTATGAATTGCACCCGAGAAGGTAGACCTCAAACCGCAAAAACAGATGTCGAATAACGCCTTTAAGCTGCACATTTACGACATCCGACTTGGTTTTGAGTAATTTTAGGCAATTTAGAACAAAAAACGACCTGCTAATTCCTACTGATCACCACTAATACGGCTACCGATTGCAGAATGCTGACCACGGTATTTCGCATTATCACGTTTATTGTATGGACGATCGGCAGAACCTGACATGGTTTCAAAGTTGATCGCACCAATCGTCATCCCCGGACGCAGTGCAATCGGTAACTTACCACCATTTAAAAACTCCAGCACGATCGCACCACTCCAACCTGGATCGATACGGTGCGCAGTTACGTGCACCATCAAGCCTAGTCGAGCTAATGAAGAACGTCCATCTAGCCAACCAACAAGATTATCAGGCAGTGTGACCGACTCCAGCGTTATCCCAAGCACTAACTCCCCAGGATGAATAAAGAACGGCTTGTCTTGCTCGACAACGATCTCTTCACTCATGACCGACTCAATCGCCGCATTTAAGTCTGCCTTTGGGCCACTTAAATCTAGGTATGGCGCGGGATGCCCTTGGAATACTCGAAACGAGTTGCCAAGGCGCAAATCACAAGACACGCCACTGATAACGGCGTTATCAGGGCGTGGTTCAATAGCAATGACACCATCGTCTAGAGCTTGGATAATGTCACGGTCACACAGTCGCATGGTTTACCTCAATCATCGCTCATGCCGATAACCGGCATTGAGAACTGTTCAGAACGGGACGCAAGAGTAGCACCAACCTTACGGGCAATCGACTGATAAATTGCCGTCACATCGGAATCCGGCTCACTAAGTACCGTTGGTTTACCCGCATCCGCCTGCTTACGAATGTTGAGACTTAGAGGCAATTTGCCCAACTCTTCAACGCCATACTCAGCCGCCAACGCTTTACCGCCTTCTTCACCGAAGATCGCCTCAGCATGACCACAGTTTGAACAAATGTGAGTCGACATGTTTTCCACCACGCCTAATACCGGAATATTCACCTTGTTAAACATCTCAATACCACGACGTGCATCCAACAAAGCAATATCTTGCGGCGTTGTCACTACGACCGAGCCTGAGACAGGTACTTTCTGAGAAAGTGTTAGCTGAATATCACCAGTACCTGGCGGCATATCGATAAATAGATAATCCAGATCTTGCCATTCGGTTTGTGTCAGAATTTGCATCAGTGCGCCAGTCGCCATCGGCCCACGCCACGCCATTGGCGTCTCTTTAGTGGTTAGGAAGGCCATCGACATTACTTGAATACAATGGGCAATAGGCGGCACAAAGAACTGCTCACCACGCACGCCAGGACGTGTGTCACCAGCGAAACCTAACAATAGACCTTGGCTTGGACCGTAGATGTCTGCATCTAGGATACCCACTTTCGCGCCTTCACGCGCCATTGCTAAGGCCAAGTTAACCGTGGTAGTGGATTTACCCACACCGCCTTTACCCGATGCCACGGCAATGATGTTTTTCACACCCTTAAGACTGGACGCCGCACCTTGCGTAGAAGCAGCTTTTATATCCTGCTGAAGTACCAAGGTCACTGGCTGCCCCAGCAGTTCTTCAACGCGCGTTTGCAGCGCATCACGTTCAGTTTGCGCCGGATACGCAAGAGTTGCGATCACAGACAGGCCAGAAGCGTTCTCTTGTACTTGCCAAACATCACCATAAGGTTGGTTGGTATTAAGGTCGACCAACGCCGCCAATTGTGAAAGTAGCTGTGGGTTTACAGACATGTTCTCTCCTAAAAATAGCAACTCGATGGCGCTATTTGTGATGTGTTCTATTCGATGATGCGGATTGTGGGGGCAAAATGCGGAAAAGCAAGTCCGAAGCTTGCACGATATGCACGGCCACTTATAATGTCGCGCTTATATTAATACAGACAAATCGCCCCGTTTACCTGACAGCGACATGGGGCGTCGTTTATCCGTTAAAATTACAATCCAGCAGGCTTAATCATAATGGCTCAACCGCAACGTAAAATTTTAGTTACCAGCGCCCTTCCCTACGCCAACGGCTCTATCCACTTGGGTCACATGCTGGAGCACATTCAAACTGACATTTGGGTTCGTTTCCAAAAACTACGTGGCAACCTATGTACAGCGGTTTGCGCCGACGATGCTCATGGCACAGCGATCATGATTAAAGCCGAGCAAAACGGCATTACCCCAGAGCAATTGATTGACGGCGTACGTGAAGAACATATGGCCGATTTCAAAGACTTCGGCATCGGCTACGACAATTACTATTCCACGCATTCACCAGAAAACCGCGAGTTTGCTGAGCTGATTTATAAAGCTTGTCGTGACAACGGTAAAATAGCAGTACGCTCCATTACGCAGGCCTATGATCCAGAAAAAGAAATGTTCCTTGCAGATCGTTTCATTAAAGGCACGTGCCCTAAGTGTAAAGCGGAAGATCAGTACGGCGATAACTGTGAAGTGTGTTCTGCGACTTACACACCGATGGAGATGATTAACCCGCGCTCTGTGTATTCTGGTGCAACACCTGTCGAGAAGTCTTCTGACCACTACTTCTTCAAACTACCTGAATTCCAAGAGTTTCTTCAACAATGGACACGCAGCGGTACTCTGCAAGATCAAGTAGCGAATAAGCTAGCAGAGTGGCTTGATTCAGGCCTACAAGAATGGGACATCAGCCGTGATGCACCCTACTTCGGTTTTGAAATCCCCGACGCTCCGGGCAAATACTTCTACGTTTGGCTAGACGCCCCAATTGGCTACATGGCGAGCTTCAAGAACCTTTGCGATCGTACCGAAGGTCTAGAATTCGATGAATACTGGAACAAAGACTCCAAAGCAGAGCTTTATCACTTCATCGGCAAAGACATTATCAACTTCCATGCTCTATTCTGGCCAGCGATGTTGGATTGCGCTGGATTCCGCACACCGACTGCGGTCAACGCACATGGCTATGTCACGGTAGATGGTGAGAAGATGTCTAAGTCACGTGGTACCTTTATCAAGGCTCGCACTTACCTAAACCACCTTGATCCACAGTACTTACGTTACTACTTCGCGGCAAAACTAAATTCACGTGTTGATGACATCGACTTGAACCTAGGTGATTTCGTGCAGCGCGTAAACTCTGACGTAGTGGGTAAAGTGGTTAATATTGCCAGCCGTACCGCAAGCTTTATCAACAAAAAGTTCGACGGTCAGCTGCAACCAACACCAGCGCAAGAAACCATGATTCAAGAATTCGTCGATGCTGGCGATCTGATCGCTGAACTGTACGAAACACGTGAATACGGCAAAGCGATGCGTGAAATCATGCGTCTTGCAGACATTGCTAACACTTACATTGCCGACGAAGAGCCATGGGTGAAAGCGAAGAACGAAGAAACACTGCCACAGGTGCAAGAGATCTGTACGGTTGCGCTGAATATGTTTGCCATTCTAGCCACTTACTTGAAGCCTGTATTACCAGGTATGGTGGCGGATGCTGAAGCCTTCCTAAACAAAGAACTGACTTGGGACAACCGCAGTGAATTACTGTTCGGCAAAACCGTTAATAAGTTCCAAGCTTTGATGGCTCGCATTGAAGCGCCACAAATCGAGGCTATGATCGAAGAAGGCAAAACGGAAGCCGCTGCCGAAGCGCAAGCAAAAGAGCAAGCCGCGCCTACAGAAGAAACCGAGTTAAGCAAAGAGCCCATAGCTGACGAAATCAGCTTCGATGACTTTGCAAAAGTGGATCTACGCATTGCCAAGATCGCCAAAGCTGAGCATGTAGAGAAAGCCAATAAGCTTTTAAAACTTACCTTAGATTTAGGTGGTGAGACGCGTACGGTATTCTCTGGCATTAAATCGGCGTACAAACCAGAAGATCTAGAAGGTAAGCTAACCATCATGGTCGCTAACTTGGCGCCACGTAAGATGAAATTCGGCTTGTCTGAAGGCATGGTCTTGGCTGCAGGCCCTGGCGGTGAAGAGATTTACCTACTTGAGCCACATGAAGGCGCTAAGCCTGGCCAACGTGTGATGTAATCCAGCATCCGCGTCGCGTTAAAAGCACCGCCTACGCTCTGTAGGCGGTGTTGTTTTAGAAAAAATATTACGAAAGCTTATACGTGCTGCGTGCTATCCATATTCTAAAATAAACTAGAATGCATAGTGCTTTAGTCTTGTTAGTTATAAGCAGCTTGGTATAGTTACGCTTGGCTGAACTTGTTTAGTCGGCCGTTCTTTTTATCCGTAGACACCACTGTATTTATTGGACGCGAGATGACCGAATATCTCTTAATACTCGTCAGTACCATACTGGTCAACAACTTTGTATTGGTACAATTCCTTGGCCTCTGCCCATTTATGGGGGTTTCCAGCAAGCTAGAAACCTCGATTGGTATGGCCATGGCGACTACCTTCGTGCTGACGCTTTCGAGCTTATGTAGTTACCTCACGTTTGAGTTTATTCTTGAGCCATTTGGCCTTGAGTACTTAAAAACCATCTCTTTCATTTTGGTGATTGCCGTTGTGGTGCAGTTCACCGAGATGGTAGTTCATAAAACCAGCCCTCTTTTGTACCGCGTACTGGGTATTTTCCTACCGTTGATCACAACAAACTGTGCGGTGTTAGGTGTCGCACTGCAAAATACGTCAAAACAAAATGGCTTTGTGGAGTCCATTCTTTACGGCTTCGGTGCTGCGGTAGGCTTCTCATTCGTTTTGGTACTTTTCTCTGCCATGCGCGAGCGTATTAACGTGGCCGATGTGCCAGTGGTCTTCAAAGGCTCAGCGATCGGCATGATCACAGCAGGCCTAATGGCTCTTGCGTTCATGGGCTTCACTGGTCTGGTGCAAATCTAGGAGCCTGAAAATATGATGACTGTTTTACTTGCTATCGGAATCCTAGTTGCCCTCGCCCTCGTTTTTGGTGCGATCTTAGGTTACGCCAACGTGCGCTTCCATGTAGAAGGTGACCCAATCGTCGATCAAATCGACGCTATTTTGCCTCAAACACAATGCGGTCAATGTGGCCACCCGGGCTGCCGCCCTTATGCAGAAGCCATATCAAACGGCGAGGCGATCAACCGCTGCCCTCCAGGCGGTCAAGCAACGGTCCAAGCGCTGGCAGACTTGCTGGATGTTGAAGCCATTCCATTGGATGGTGGTGCTGAAGAACCGGTCCAAAGGGTTGCAGTGATTCGTGAAGACGAGTGTATCGGTTGTACTAAGTGCATTCAGGCCTGCCCTATTGATGCCATCCTTGGTGCGGCAAAACAAATGCATACGGTTATTTCTGATGAATGCACTGGCTGTGACTTATGTGTCGAGCCGTGCCCTGTAAATTGTATTGATATGGTTGAAGTTGGTGTGACATCACGTACATGGTCGTGGGAAAAACCACAAGGTGTGGGCGTACAGTCTGCACAAATCATCGCGACAGATCGTCAAACGGAGGCTGCTCAATAATGCAAACGCCTCCTGTTTACTCATTCCACGGTGGTATTCACCCACCTGAGAACAAAACGCAATCATTGCAGTTGCCACTTGGTCATCCAAGTTTACCGCGTGAATTGATTTTGCCATTGGGCCAACACATCGGCCAAGCCTCACGCCCACTTGTAGAAGTTGGCACTAAGGTAAAGAAAGGCGAAGCCGTTGCTATGAACAATGGGTTCCTCTCCAGCTTTTTGCATGCCCCCACTTCAGGCACTATTAGCGCCATTGAAACGCGTCCAATTGCCCATCCTTCAGGTTTGAGCGATCTGTGTATTATTTTGACGCCCGATGGAGCTGATGAATGGATCGAGCTGGAACCCCTTGCCAATTGGAAAGACATTAGCAAAACCGATGTACTCGCGTTTCTATCCGAGAAAGGCATTATCGGTATGGGGGGCGCAGGCTTCCCAACGCAAGTAAAACTGCAAGGGGCTCACAAACACACCCTTAGCCACTTTATTATTAACGCGGCGGAGTGTGAGCCTTATATCACTGCGGACGACATGCTGATCCGTGAAAAGACACTAGAGTTGGTGCTGGGCATCGAAATTCTGCAACACATTGTTGAAGCCGACAATGTGGTCATCGGTATCGAAGATAACAAACCGACCGCAATTGCCGCACTGCAACAACTACTGCGCGAGCGTCAAAGCTCAATCCAAGTGGCTGTGGTGCCGACAAAATACCCTTCGGGCGGTGAAAAGCAGCTGATTAAACTGCTGACAGACAAAGAAGTGCCAAGCGGCCAATACCCAGCCGACATCGGTATTTTGTGTCAAAACGTCGGTACTTGTATTGCTGTGTACGAAGCAATTCAACAAGGCCGCCCATTGATTTCTCGTTTCACCACGTTAACTGGTGATGCGCTAAAAGCGCCACAAAACGTAGAGGTGCTGTTAGGTACACCGATCGATCACTTGCTAGCATACGCTGATCTGCAAGAAAACAAACTGAGCCGTCTCGTGATGGGGGGCCCTATGATGGGCTTCACGTTGGACTCCGGCAATGTGCCGGTGGTGAAAACCACCAACTGTGTACTCGCGGCCACCAAGAAAGAGTTACCAGCGCCTTATCCAGAGCAGGCGTGTATTCGTTGTGGTATGTGTGAACAGGCGTGTCCGGCTAGCTTGCTGCCACAACAACTATTGTGGTTCTCAAAAAGCCAAGAACTGGAAAAAGCAGAACACTACAACCTTTTCGACTGTATTGAATGTGGTGCCTGCTCCTACGTATGCCCAAGCAGTATTCCATTAGTGCAGTATTACCGTCATACCAAAGCAGAAATCCGTGATACCCGTGAAGCCGCGGTGAAATCGGATATTGCTAAGCAGCGTTTCGAAGCACGTAAAGCCCGTCATGAAGCGGAAGCGGCCGAGAAAGAAGCGAAACGTTTGGCTCGTCAAGGGGCAGCGAAACCGGCAGCCAAGAAACCTGCTAAGCCAGCGCCTGAGAAAGCCGACACTGCAGCGCCTGCCCCAGCAGTAGACGAGGCAGCGAAGAAAGCCAAAGTCGACTTGGCCATTGCAAAGGCTAAACTTAAGAAACTTGAGAAAGCCCTGCTAGAAGCGCAAGAGAAAGAGCACACAGAAGAAATCAGCGCCCTACAAACTCAAGTAGACGAAGCCAAGAAAGACATTGTCGAGCTAGAAAAGCTCGTCGCAAGCGCGCCAGCGGCCGCTCCTGTTGCCAAAACCGCTGCTCCAGCACTGAGTGACGAGGCCAAAAAGGCCAAAGTCGATGTCGCTCTGGCTAGCACCAAACTTAAGAAAGCCGAGAAGCAATTAGCAGAAGACCCAGACAATCAAGAGCTAAAAGATAAAGTAGCAGGCTTTACTGCTGACCTAAAAGCAGCGCAAGAAACTTTTGACAAACTAGGCGGCGATGTAAAAACCGCCCCGGCCACCGCCAAGCCCGTCCTAAGCGATGAAGCGAAAAAGGCCAAAGTGGATGTTGCGCTAGCAAGCACTAAGCTGAAAAAAGCACAAAAACAATTAGCAGAAGACCCTGACAACGCCGAAATCAAAGCGAAAGTTGCGGGCTTTGAAAAAGATCTAAAAGAAGCCGAAGCACGCTTTGCCAAGCTTGACTCTGCTCCAACTGTGCAGGCCGCTCCAGCGGCTAAACCAGCCATGTCGGATGAGTATAAAAAAGCCAAGGTCGATGTCGCGCTTGCAAGTACCAAGCTGAAAAAGCTTCAGAAACAGCTGGCAGAAGATGAACAGAACAGCGAGCTGCAAGGCAAAGTCGTTGAATTTGAAAAGGCTCTTAAGGATGCCGAAGCACGTCTTGCCGCCCTTGAAGCACCAACGGCAGCTTCTACCCCAAGCGACTCCTCGACTGTTGTCACACCTGCGGTAGACGAGGAAGCTTTGCGCAAATTAAAAATCGACTCGGCGATTGCCAAAGCGGCGGTAAAAAAAGCCGAGAAAGCACTAGCCAAAGCCATTGAACTTGGCTCGGAAGATAAAGACAGCCTAGAGCAGCAAGTTAATAAGGCTAAAGCGCGCGCGGAAGAACTGGAGCAAGCCTTACAAAATGGCGGTCAGGCGACCACCAAACCCGCTGAGTCGAGCGACAATGGCGCCGATGACGCTGAGTTCAAAGAGCGTCTGAAAAAGCAAAAAGTCGCTGCCGCGTTAGCAAAGGCGCAGGTCAACAAACTTAAACGTCAACTAGATGCAGATCCTTCTTCAGAGTGTCTACAACAAGCACTAGCTGTTGCAGAACAAAAACAGCAGGAAGAAGAAGCAAAACTAGAACAGTTAACTAACACGCAAGAGAATCGTTAAATGGCATTATTGCGTATCACCTCACCCCATACACATCGCGCGGGCCAACGAACATCGTGGGTCATGCAAATGGTGATATTGGCCACTGTACCTGGGCTATTGGTGCAAACTTGGCTATTTGGTTACGGCACTTTAATCAACCTTGTGATTGCATGCATCACAGCGCTAATTAGTGAAGCCTTTATTTTAAAACTGCGTAATCGTCCAATTGGCTTTTTCCTAAAGGACTACAGCGCTCTACTGACCGCAGTACTGTTAGCTCTGGCTTTGCCGCCTACGGTGCCTTGGTGGTTGACCGTCACCGCGGTGGCGTTTTCAGTCATTTTTGCTAAACAAGTCTATGGTGGTTTGGGCAATAACCCATTCAACCCTGCCATGGTCGGCTACGCCATCTGTCTGGTGTCTTTTCCAGTACCAATGACGCAGTGGATTGGGGCATCGGACCTGATTTCTGCGGGAGCTACCCCTAGCTTTAGCGACAGCTTAGCAGCGATTTTTGGCACTCTGCCAACGGTAGACTCTTACACCATGGCGACGCCTCTGGATGCCTTCAAACACAAAGATGGCTTAATGGCGAGCGAAGCTTTTGCCAGCATTGCTGGACTGCAAGGCCCTAATTTATCGAGCTGGATGTATGTTAACTTAGCTTACCTTGTGGGTGGTCTTGCATTGATTGCCCTGCGTATCATCACATGGCACACGCCGGTAGCGATGCTAACCGCTCTGGCCGTCATGTCAGGTGTTTTCTATGCAATCGATCCAAGCAATGCTGCGTCTCCGTTGTTCCATCTAACCTCAGGTGCAGCCATGCTGGGTGCTTTCTTTATTGCCACCGACCCAGTCAGCTCTTGTACCAGTAACCGCGGTAAGTTGGTGTACGGTGCCGGCATCGGTATTTTGGTGTACGTGATTCGCTCTTGGGGTGGCTACCCTGATGGCGTGGCTTTCGGTGTGCTATTAATGAACTTTGCCGCGCCATTGATCGACTACTACACGCAACCGCGAGCTTACGGCCATGAGAAAGCCAAGAAAGGTTTAACGATTGGAGGTGAAAAGTAATGAATATCATCAGCTCCATTCGCCAAAACAGTATTGGTTTGGGGATTTTTGCGGTACTCACCGCAGGTCTGATTGCGCTGACGCATCAGCTCACGGAACACACGATTGAAGACAATATTGTCCAAGCGCAGCTGTCCGCTTTTAACGAAATTTTGCCAGCTGATCGCTATAACAACAATCTCGCTGAAGCGCACGTTTTGCTACCGGCAGATCCATTACTTGGTTCAACAGAGCCAGTACCTGCCTTCATCGCACGTAAAGATGGTGAAGTCAGCGCGATCATTTTTGAAACCGTGGCCCCTGGTGGCTATAACGGCAACCTAGACCTTTTGGTGGCAATTGATCGTAATGGTGTGGTGACAGGCACGCGAGTGATCAGCCATAAAGAAACACCTGGACTGGGTGATAAAGTCGACCTAAAGAAATCTCAATGGATTTTATCTTTTAGCGGCAAGTCATTAGATAACACCTCCTTGAAACAGTGGAATGTTAAAAAAGACGGCGGCAACTTTGATCAATTTACTGGGGCAACCATCACCCCTCGCGCCGTGGTTCGCGCGGTGAAGAACACGCTACTTTACTTTAATGAGAACAAAGACGCGCTGTTGTCGCGTTAGGATTAGCTATGAGCGCTCAAGATACTCTTGCACCTGATACACCAGTGGAAGAAACTCCCGCTGCCACTGGCCCAAGTTACCGTGAAATTCTGTATAACGGTCTTTGGAAAAATAACCCTGCCCTTGTTCAGCTACTGGGCTTATGTCCTTTGCTAGCGGTTACCAGTACTGTGGTCAACGCCATCGGTCTAGGTCTAGCAACCACCGTTGTTTTGCTGGGTTCCAACATCGCCGTTTCTTTGATTCGTAACTACGTTTCCGAAGCCGTGCGTCTACCCGCTTTCGTGATGATCATTGCCTCGTTTACGACCTGTATCGAGCTGATCATGCAGGCTTATACCTACGAGTTGTACCAGATTCTAGGCATATTTATCCCACTGATCGTAACCAACTGTGCCATTCTTGGCCGCGCCGATGCCTTTGCTAGCCGTAACCCCGTGCTACCGTCTGCGATGGATGGCTTGATGATGGGATTAGGCTTTACAGCAGTACTCATGCTACTTGGTGGCATGCGTGAATTAATTGGTCAAGGCACCCTATTTACCGATATGCACTTGCTATTTGGTGACATGGCAATGGGTTGGAAACTGACTATTTTCAGCAATTACCCGAATGTCTTGTTTGCAATCCTACCGCCAGGCGCATTTATCGGCCTAGGTCTTCTGATTGCCATTAAAAACTCATACGATGAGAAAGAGAAAAAGCGTATCGCGGCCGAACAAGCAGGCCAAGAGAAAGTGTCTCGTCGTGTCCGTGTAACTGACTAAACCATCAATCGGAGGGACTGTGAACAAAGCTAAGCGACAAGAGATTTTTACGCGACTACGCAATGAAAATCCCAACCCTGTCACCGAGCTTGAATACAGCTCCCCGTTTGAACTGTTAATCGCCGTGCTGTTCTCAGCACAGGCCACAGACGTCAGTGTCAACAAGGCGACTCGTCATTTATTTCCTGTGGCGAATACCCCAGAGAAAATGTACGCCTTAGGTGTCGATGGCCTAAAGCAATACATCAAAACCATTGGTTTGTTTAATGCGAAAGCCGAGAATGCGATCAAGACTTGCCAAATCCTGATTGAAAAACACAACAGCGAAGTGCCACAAACTCGAGAAGAGCTTGAGGCACTGCCTGGGGTGGGACGTAAAACCGCCAACGTAGTGTTGAACACGGCATTCCGACAAGTGGCCATGGCAGTGGATACACACATCTTTCGTGTCTCTAACCGTACCAAAATCGCGCCGGGCAAAAATGTCTTAGAAGTCGAAGAAAAACTACTGCGCTTCGTGCCCAAAGAATTCCTACTAGATGCCCATCACTGGCTCATCCTACATGGTCGCTATATCTGCACTGCTCGCAAACCGAAATGCGACGCCTGTATTATTGAGGACCTGTGCGAGTTCAAAGACAAGACTTCGACTTAAACAACACCTGAATACACTTCTATACTGTTACAGTCCTAAGAAATCACTATAATGGTGAGCGATTTAATAGTTACGATATAACGGGTAAAAAACGTGGTTAAGTCTCATTCATCTCCCTATGTACGCTGCTTTTGGACCGGAAAACTGTTTTTGACAAATGGTCAAGTGGCCGACATTCACTGTACCCATATTTCCCATGACCTTGTTGAAGTAGAGTCCCCGATTGGTTTACAGGGCTCCAAGAAAGTGAAGCTTGAGTTGAATGCGATTCACGAAGGCAAGCAAATGCTGATTAAAGCCATCTGCCTCCCTTCTGCAGACATCCTGAATGAGCACGACAAACACTATATCAAGATGAAGTTTGGGACGATCTCCGAAGCTGAGCGGGATTTTATCGACCAGTTTGTGAAAATGCACAGCTAATAAAAAAGGCGCCGTCAGCGCCTTTTTGCTATTTCAAAATACCACGCTTAAATTGCGCCCACCATAACGTCTTCAAATAATTTCAACATACGCTCGCCATCGACTTCCATGCAGACTTGTGTCATGGGGATACCATCCCAATGTGGTTCTGGGTATTCCATCCCTTGTGGTGCAAAGATGGTCTGACCAACAGCAATACCATCCGTCACAACTCGAATCGCACCAAGCTCTACTTCAAAAATACTTGGATCTAACAGATAAGCGATCGTTGATGCATCGTGGAAGTAGCAACCATTAACACCAAAACGATTACTGTAGAAATTGATATAGAACTGGGCACAGTCGTACAAGAAGGCCCCTTGTTCTGGGTTCTTGGCTTTGATTCGCTCTAGGATGCTGTTATCCAACAGCACTTGATGAGTGACATCAAGGCCCACCATGGTTACTTGCCAAGGCGCTGTAAATACCGCATCTGCGGCATGAGGTTCGTTAATAATGTTGGCTTCCGCGACAGGCGATACGTTGCCGTATTCAATCGCCGTACCGCCCATTAAGACCACTTCATCCACCAAGTTCGCAATATCAGGATCCAGCTCTAGTACTTTACCCAAGTTGCCCAATGGACCTAGCGCAACGATGGTGACTTCCCCTGGGTATTTACGCACTTGCTCGATAATAAATTCCGCTGCACTCTGCGCTAGGGCTTGTTTCGTTGGCGCAGGATAATCGATGTTACCAAAGCCGTCTGCACCATGGACAAAGTCGGGGAATGGTCGCGGCGCTTGATTTGATGGCACAGCAACGCCGCCAGCAACGGGCACATCAACACCTGCGATTTCAGTTAACGTCAAGGCATTCTGGGTCGCAATCTCAACTGGTACGTTACCGTAAGTGGTCGTTAGACCTAACACTTCAAGCTCTTTCGCTTGAAAGGCAAAAAAGATCGCCATTGCATCATCAATGCCGGGATCCGTATCAATAATAATTTTTCGTGTCATGGTTCTCTCGTTAAATGGGTTAAGACTGTTTTGCTATAAATTCTGTCACTTCATCAAGCGTCGGGATGGAAGGCGCTGCACCAAGCCGCGTTACTGCAATTGCAGATGCTGCACACGCTGTACGCATAGCCGTTTCAAAGTCGGAGCCACGCTCTAATTCAGCCAAGCAAAAGCCAATGAAAGTGTCGCCGGCAGCCGTAGTGTCTTTGGCTTCCACTTTAAAAGCATCGACCTTAATGTCTTCCTGCTGCGAAAAATAACGCACGCCGTCTTTACCAAGGGTCATCATCACTGCGAGCTCAGGGTATTGCTCAGGTAAGATTTGCGTGGCTTTCTCAATAGAATCCGTTTCCGCTAAATCCATCGCTTCCACTTCGTTAACAATCAATAGGTCAATATAAGGAAGCACTTTTCGCGTCAAGTCCGCATCCATTGGCGCAGGATTAAACGCCACCTTTGCACCAGCCCGCTGCGCCATCTGAAGTGTTTCCGCAACCAGATTGGTCTCATTTTGCAGCAACACCCAATCCCCTCCTTGAACCAAAGCAAGAACGTATTCTACTTGGGATTTGGTCAACTTATGATTAGCGCCCGCATGCAAAATAATGCTGTTTTCAGCGCTCGGCGTCAGCTGAATGATGGCATGCCCAGAGACCTCTTCAACTTTGGCAATGTGATCCGTATTGACACCATATTCTTGCAGTTGTTGCAGGATATGTTGATCTGCACAGCACAGCGCGCCAACATGTTTTACTTCGGCCTGAGCTTTGGCCAGCGCCACGGATTGATTGGCCCCCTTGCCCCCCAGTACTTGCTGATAGCTGGTAGAACTCATGGTCTCACCAGGACGCACAAAATGATCCACTTGATATAAGTGATCGATATTAATCGAACCGATATTAAAAACGGTCATAAGCTACCTTGTTTTACTTATCTAACCAAACAGTCAATAAAAACATGTTTCCGAAGTGATTAACATAGTCCGTCTGACCGAAACGTCAATAGGCATAAAAAAAACGCCCACTCTTTGCAGAGCGGGCGTTTCGAATTTTTACATTCGCCGAAGCTAAATGTATCAGTCGCGGTCTAGGAAAGTACGACCTTTTTGAGCAGCAATACGCATACGTAGAGCGTTTAGCTTGATAAAGCCTGCTGCGTCTTTTTGATCGTAAGCACCAGCGTCGTCTTCGAAAGTTGCAATCTTGCTATCGAATAGGCTGTATGGAGACTCACGACCTTCAACAATTACGTTACCTTTGTACAGTTTCAAACGCACCGTACCGGTTACGAATTCTTGAGAAGCGTCGATCAATGCTTGCAGCATACGACGCTCTTCAGACCACCAGAAGCCGTTGTAAATCACTTTCGCGTATTTCGGCATGATCTCATCTTTTAGGTGAGCCGCTTCACGATCTAGCGTGATAGATTCCATCGCACGGTGTGCTTTCAGAAGGATTGTGCCCCCTGGAGTTTCGTAACAACCACGAGACTTCATGCCTACAAAACGGTTTTCTACTAGGTCGTCACGACCGATACCGTTTGCGCCACCTACCTTGTTTAGTGTTTCAAGGATCGTTGCTGGAGACATTTTCTCGCCGTTAATAGATACCGCATCACCTTTTTCAAAGCCTAGCTCGATGATGGTTGCTTCATCAGGCGCTTGCTCAGGAGATACAGACCAACGCCACATGTCTTCTTCAGCTGTCGCCCAAGGATCTTCTAGTAGATCACCTTCGTAGGAGATGTGCAGAAGGTTCGCATCCATTGAGTATGGAGACTTCTTCTTAGCGTTAGAGAAATCCACTGGGATGTTGTGTTCTTTACAGTAGTTCATTAGCGTTTCACGAGACGTTAGGTCCCACTCACGCCATGGCGCAATTACTTTAACGCCAGGTTTAAGCGCGTAAGCACCTAGTTCGAAACGAACTTGGTCGTTACCTTTACCTGTTGCGCCGTGAGAGATTGCATCCGCACCCGTTTCGTTAGCGATTTCGATCAAACGCTTAGCGATCAGTGGACGAGCGATAGACGTACCTAGCAGGTACTCGCCTTCGTATACAGTGTTCGCGCGGAACATTGGGAATACGAAATCACGTACGAATTCTTCACGTAGGTCTTCGATGTAGATTTCTTTAACGCCCAACGCTTGAGCTTTCGCGCGTGCTGGCTCTACTTCTTCGCCCTGACCCAAGTCAGCAGTAAAAGTTACCACTTCACACTTATACTCTTCTTGAAGCCACTTCACGATTACCGAAGTGTCTAGGCCGCCCGAGTAGGCTAGCACTACCTTCTTCACGTCAGACATTCTTTTCTTTCTCCTCAACGAGACTCAACGCAGTTCAAATAGGCGAACTACGTATAGTTAAATAAAATAGGCGGTAAGTGTAAAATTTCGCCCCTTGCTTAGCAAGGGGCGCACTGGAAAATAGACGGTTAAGATGTGGACAAAGCGAGACTTTTAGGGACTTGGCTCAGATAACGACTGGGCATTATTGCCTGAACGCTCAAGACGAATGGTTACACGACGGTTTCGCTCGCGACCGTCATTAGAGCGGTTATCTGCCGCTGGGTAGCGCTCGCCATGGTAACGAGAAACGATTTTTTCTGGCGCGATCCCTTTTTTCAACAAGTATTCAGTGACGCGCTCCGCACGTAATTTGGACAATTCACGGTTGTCGCGACGAGAACCAATAATGTCGGTATGACCATCAATATAAATGTATTCAATGCTCGGATCGGCTTCCACATACATGGCCACCAAATCTAAGCGACGTTTGATACGATCCGTCAACTCCACGCCATTGGTTGGAAATAGTGCCGCAGTTCGTGCAATTTGTTCGAAGTTCACTGGCAGTAAACTCGCCATACAACGGCGAAACTCATTATAAGCGGGATTAAAATTAATATTACTCAACGCCACTTCAACACTTTCTCTACCATTTTCCCAAGCAGACCCCGCCACGACTGGGTGACGACCACGATCAAGTGAAGTCAACATTTGCTCCGCGACTTTGCCACCCACTTCAACGGTCAAGCCATAACCAGGATATGGCATGACTTCAAGCGTTTCAGGTGAGATGCCCGGCACCCAACTAGGTGCTTGAGAAATAATATACACTTGCCCTGGACCAATCTTTTCATTGTCTGGCTTCAGGACGAACTTCATTGGTTCCCCTGCTTCCTTAATAAACTCCCCTAAACCAAAATGTGGAATGGGATGTTCAAGACTGCAGGCAAAAATATCTCCCGATAACGACCATTTTGACTCTTCAATACTGGATTCGTAGCGTGTTAGCGCATTGGCTTGGGCCGCAAAAACAAAGCTGGTCAACATTAGTACTACGTGTGCGAAAGGTTTGGCTATCACGGTAAGAGTTCTCGTTCTCGACTTAGCTTATATGTTATCATCTTCCACTAACTACTCATTAAATTTCTGATCGTAATGGCAGAATTAAGGATTCTCTTTTGTCTACTCACGAAATCAAAGATCGATTCCGCGGTTTCCTACCCATTGTTATCGACGTAGAAACGGCAGGCTTTAATGCAAAAACAGATGCATTACTTGAGCTGGCCGCCAGCATTCTTCGCATGGATGAAAATGGCGAGTTGTATATTCATGAAACCATGTCGTTTCATATCCAGCCGTTTGAAGGTGCTAATCTTGAAAAGGAAGCACTTGATTTCACTGGTATTGACCCCTTTGCACCGGGTCGTGATGATCTGCCAGAAAAAGAAGTCTTAACCCAGATGTTTAGCAAAGTCCGCAAAGAACTGAAATCAACAGGGTGTAAACGCGCCATTTTGGTTGGTCATAACTCTGCATTTGACCATGGTTTCTTAAACGCAGCTATTGAACGTAATGATATTAAACGCAATCCGTTCCATCCGTTCTCAAGCTTTGATACAGCATCTTTATCTGGTTTAGCATTCGGTCAAACCGTATTGGCTAAAGCATGCCAAGTAGCGGGTATCGCTTTTAGTAATTCCCAAGCACACTCAGCGGAATACGATACTGAAAAAACCGCTGAATTGTTTTGTGAAATCGTCAACCGCTGGAAGCGCTTAGGTGGTTGGAGCTTGGTTGCGGATACAGAAGGCGAAACAATGGAATCTTTATTTGGCGCCGCTAATTAAATTAAGCGCATCATAAATCCATCAAACTCTAGACTTAAACTGGGCTTGGGGTTGGTGGTTTCTTATGATCAAGGCGTAACAGAGAATTCTGTTCGCTGTAGTAATGACATTATTCGAAACATAGAGTCTTGTTATGACGGGTAAACGACTGGCATTAATAATCCTAGGATGGGTATCCCTCATTACAGGCATTATCGGTATATTTTTACCATTGCTCCCTACAACACCATTGGTACTGCTTGCTGCTTGGTGTTTCTCAAAATCTTCCGAGCGTTTTCATGCTTGGCTGCTAAATCATAAATATTTTGGCCCAATTGTCTCCGACTGGCAGTCGGATCAAGGGATCCCGAGAAAAGCCCGCAATCGTGCACTATTATTTATGTGGGCCGGCATGTGTTTGTCCATGTTTATTGTATGGCGTTTTTGGGCAACGGTTGGCCTGTGCGTGATTGGTCTTGCTGTGAGCATTCATCTTTTGCGTATGCCGTTGCGAAACGAAGAAACGGAACGTTAAAGTCGTTTTAGCCCAGCTTAAACAGAATCATGTGCACCATATCGCGCGCAATTTTAACAATGCTTACAATATTCTAGGCTTATCATTACTTAGACATCTAATTAAAATCACTCTACGGCGTCAATCTATCTGACGCTCTTCCAAATTAGTCAGCAAGGAGTAGGTTATGGCTAAGGTGCAAGCACATTTGAAACCGTGGCAACGAAAAACTCTGATTATTTCTATTGCCATACTGGTCATCCTGACTGTGTTTTGGACGCTGCTGCCAACGCTGACAAAATCGTTAGCGAACCGTTTTCTAGAGCCATATGAAGCTCATTTCACGGCCAGCGAAATCAATCCTGATCTATTCCCGATTGGCTTAAATCTATCAGATGTTGCCATCACGCAAGCAGAGCAGCCCACTTTAGCATTGAAGAAACTAAGTATTGGCTTAGATTTTTGGCCCCTGTTTACTGGCGCGTTTCATGTGAACCATATCTTGGTCGATGGCTTTAACATGCAAGTACAACAAGTACCGGAAGGCTGGGTTGTCGCAGGCATTCCAACCTACTCCACTGAGCCAGCAACAGAAGAAGAAATTGCTCCTGAAGAAAGTCAGACTGGCGGCGTTCCCCCTACTTTTTTCATTCGTAACGCCTCAATCAAAGACATTTCGGTCAATCTAACCACGGAGAATGGCAACGACGCTTTTGCCATTAACCGTTTAAACATTTCTGAAGTATCTCATGAGCTTTCTAACTGGCGCGGTATATTTGATCTTGAAGCAAGCATCAACAATGGCAAGGCCGTTCTAGAGGGGGATATTAGAGCTGACAAAGAGAAGGTAAATGCAGAATTAGAACTTGGCAATGTCCGACTTTCCAGCTCAGATGTTGAGCATTTTTTACCTGCTGGCTTAGGGCAGTTATCCGCCAATGGCTTGCAGTTAGAAGGCTTTACGCAAACGACCTACCGTTTTAAAGATAGCCCCATGTTAGCGTTTACATCGCCACTCATCACGCTAAAAAGCCACGACGTTAATATTGCTCAAAATGAGCAAGATCTTAGTTGGCAATCACTTCAGTCCGACATTAGAGACGTGTCGGTCAATATGATCAATAGCAACACCATTAGCGTGGAAGCAAACAATAGCTTGAGCGTTGAGGGTCTGCATTTTGCGACGGGAGATCAGCGTGTAGATTTAGGCAAGCTTGATCTATCCAATGACCTAGCACTCGATAAGTCCGGCGACATACTGCGCATCGCTAAAGCCAATACCAAACTTTCATTAGAGCAAAGTCATCTTAAAGCGGGTGACAATAGTGTTCAGCTATCACAATTTGAAAGCATCTTTTCTGATGTGACCGCGGAGTTGTCACTTCATAATTTGACCGGCGATGTGTCCGCTAGCTTGGATCTTTCAGCAAATACCTTGGTTGGCCAGCTGGCACAGGGGAGAAATTTTGATCTGAATTCGCTCAAGTTCAACGCTCCCCTAAGCGCTCAATTAAAAGAGAACAATCTAGCCGTTCAAGCCGACCAACTTAACCTTGCTTTAAATAATGGCCAATTTGACGGTGACGGATTGTCCACGCAGCTTGAGACACTGTCTCTAGGGTTAAACAACACGCTTATCAATCAAGTAGCGAACGACCTGACTATTAGTAATGATGAAGCAACTCTTAGCCTGTCAAATGCTGCCTTCAAAAATAACCAAGTGGATTTAGTATCTGGCGACTTCAATCTTGGCTTGAACAAGCTAGCGTTTAAACAAACCCCTAAAGCACTCTCGGTGACAGGCCAGAGCCGTATTAGCTCAGACAACCTAACGGTTCAGCTCAGTCAGCTACCTAACGATATGCCGCTAACGACGGTAAGTTACGACAATCTAAGCTTTAATAGTCAGCTGACATGGCAGAAAGAAAGTGAGCAAAGTGAATTAAACGCACAGCAGAATAGTCTGACCTTAGCGAATCTAGGTCTTGATCAGAAAGATGCTTTGCAAAGTCTATTACAGTCATTACAGCTTGATAGTGACGATGTCACCGTAAACCTTAATAACAATGGGCTAGAGCAACTTGCAATCAACCGTAATCAACTAGCGTTTGGCCCTTTATCATCGACTCTGGCGAACGGCTCCTCACTAGTGAACTGGAAAGATGTTGCCATTAACAGCTCGAATATTGCGATGAACGCTGCTGGCACCAGTGCGCAAGTTGAATCATTCATGGCAAATGAATTTCTTGCCTCTAAACCCAACAGCGAACGCCCCCAGCCAGCACTGGCAGCGTTTGAGAAGATGAGTGTCACAAACATTCACTTAGAACCAAAGGGTGTCACGGTGGACACCATTAATCTGGATAAGTTGATTGCGGGCATTACTTTGGCCGAAGACAGATCCATTGCCAACTTAGTAGTACCAGATTATCTGCAAGCAAAAGCAGAGCAAACAGAGGTAACTAAAGAAACAGCTGCTCAATCAAGCACACCAGATAAAGAAGTGCCATTCTATGCCGTGGTGCATCAGCTGAAGCTGTCACCAGATTCTCAATTTATCTTCTCAGATAACGGTATTAAACCAGCGCTCAGCCGCATTTTAGACATCGAACTGCTGACTATTGAAAACCTTAATACTCGCGATCCGGATGAGCAAATGCATGTGGTGCTGAAAGCCAAAAATGGTGATTACGCCACCATCGACAGTGATGTCAAAATCACACCATCAGCTAATCGTTTGACAATGGAAGCACAAGCTACCATTCGAGAAATAGAACTCCCCCCCGTTTCACCCTATGTTTCCAGTGCATTGGGGTATCAAATACATTCCGGTCAGCTAAATATGGACTTAAACCTAAAGGCTAAACAAGGTGTATTGGATGGCAACTCTCATATTGTGTTACGTCAATTTGATCTAGGCGGACAAACCGACAGCAACGCCCTATTGAAGGCTGGCGCCGTGCCGCTGGATCTTGCCGTAGACGCCTTGAAGAACCGAGACAATAACATTGTCTTAGATCTACCGATGAAAGGCGACATCGACAATCCTGAGTTCCAGTGGCAAAACTTTTTCTTATTGCCAATTCGCCAAGGGCTGTTCAAAGCATCAAGCACTTATTTGATGCAAACCTTTATCCCCTACGCCAACGTCATCACGCTGGTACAGTTCGCGGGTGAACAAGCCTTACGTTTGCGCGTTGAACCCTTGCAATACGCCCTAGATGAAGAAAACATCACGGCCCCCGAGCAGGAGGCCTTTTTAGATCAAATGATTAAGCTAATGAAAGACCGTAAAGGCTCAGAACTGAAGGCTTGCGGGGTCTCTGTGGTGCGTGATATCAACGATGAAATCACTTATAAGCAGTTAAGCGAAGAGGATCGAGCCTATTTACTGGATTTAGCCAACCGCCGTGCTGAGTCATTGAAGCGCTATCTTGTGGATCATGACATTCCATCTTCGCGAGTGTTCTTGTGCTCACCTTCAATTGATAAAGATAAAAATGCTTTACCACACGTAACCTTTACGTTTTAAGCAAAGCAATAAATTGGCGCAGGCAAACAAAAAGCCTCGACACTTTTCAGAGTCGAGGCTTTTCTAGAACTCTGCGCTTCGATCTAATTAACGAATGATCGCAACGACAATATCCATTACGTTTGTATTGGTTGGCCCCGTGATAAAAATACCACCATGCTGACGCAGATAAGTCCCCGCATCCGCACGTTTCAATGCATCGCGAGCACCTTCAATATCCGCAGCCGTTGAACCATCAACAATCCCCCCCGCGGCATCAGTTGGACCATCACTGCCATCGGTACCCGCAACTAGGATAAGAACGTCCTTGCGACCAACAATATGTTGTGCCAAACCAAGAGCAAGCGCTTGGTTACGGCCACCACTGCCTGGATTTTCTGGCAATTTTACCGTTGGCTCACCACCATAGATATATACGCCAGGTGCCGCTTTCGCAAGCTCTTGGCCGATACGATCCGATAGCACCGCCACGTCATCGTATAGGCACTCTTGGTTATCATTCACAGTGAAACCAAGTTGCTTGGCTTTCGCTGCAGCGGCCATACGCGCCACTTCGTTGGTAGCGATCAAATCGATGCTCGAATTGGATGGGCAACGCTTGGTGTCACCCGTACCTGAACCGATGGTGCTAATGCTGTCACCTTCCACATCAGATATCGCCAACACACGCACTTCTGCGCCTTTGAAGTTTTCTAGTAGCTTACCATCTTTGATCAAGGACGTTTCTTTACGACGAGTGTTGATCTGACCGATGTTGTAACCTGCTGCCAACATTTGATCGGTCAGTTGCTGCCAGTCTTTTAATGTCACATCGTCAGGTAACGCTTCAGACAGGGCCGACGTTCCGCCAGAAACCAGCAGTAGTAATTGGCTACCAGGCTGCATAGCTGCAACAGTCGCTAGCATCTGTTTACCCGCGTCCAATGAATGCTGGTCTGGCACTGGGTGCGCAGATTCAATCACAGTCACATTTTCCGCATCCCACATTGCTTGCTCGGTGTGGTCGTACTTAGTTACCAATAATGCTGGGCAATTTGTGCCAAGTGCCGCCAAAGCACCTGCACACATGCCACTTGCCGCTTTGCCCACGGCGATGATTTGATCTGGTTGAAAACCGTCAAATGCAGAGACCGCGCGATGTGTAGCATTAAAACCCGCGACGGCATCAATAGCGGCTTCAAAAATAGCGACGGCTGATTCTTTATCTACTGAATGCAAACCTATTCCCCTTATTTGCCTACCGGCTTATTACATAAAAAAGCCGCATCAACAGGACTTTCGTCACGGCGTTGATGCGGCTTATCGAGATATCTATGTAACTAGATACTAACTATTAGTTGCCGAATGGACCTTGCAGGCCGTTCTGAGCTAGTAGTGTACCGTAGATATTTGAGTTCAACACCATCATTTCAGTGTACTCAGCAACTAGTGCTGCACGCTTGTCTGCGTCTTGAGTGGCGTTGATCGCACCCCAGAATGCAGCCAATTGAGTCGCGCTGTCAGCCAATTGCTTGATCTGCTCGTCAGATAGATTCGCAACAGAGCTAGAGTTAACCTTACCTACACCGTTAACTGTCTTCGCACCGCCATCCGTATAACCAGCTGGTAGGTCGCCTTTTAGGTTCACTACTTTGCGGTACTTGATAACAGATAGAATTTGGTCAACTGCTTGCTTAGCACCTTCTACACGAGATACGTGCTCAGTGTCCGCTGCAGCGTGTGGTAGAAGCTCCATCTTGCCTACGTGTTTCTCGTAGATGTTACGGTATGGAACCATTGGGCCAGACAATTCACCCGTTTCTGGGTTTTTGAATAGGTCAGCGTCGATGGCAGCGTAGCGGATTTGGCCGCTTGCTAGTGCTGCGTCAAGCGCTTCGATATCCACTACTTCACCACGGTCGTAGTTTACCAACACGGCACCTTGGTTCATGGCAGAGAATACATCTGCATTGATGATGTCAGAGTTAGCGAACTTGCCAGTTTCAGCGTTGAATGCACCTAGACCAGTGTGCGGGCTAAGAACGTCAGCGCCTTGTGCTGCTTCAACAATGCTTGCAGCGTAAGTGAAGCCTTCAGATTCGATCCATTTCTGGTGAGCAGGACGCGCGTAAACAGAAACGTTCATGCCGAATGCAGCACCTAGTTTCGCTACTTCACGACCGATGTTACCGTAACCCACAACCGCTAGTTTCTTACCTTCAAGCTTAGTGGTTGGGAATTCAGCAAGGTTCTTACCTGTGTCGAAGTCACCAGCAACAACGCGATCGTGCATTGCAGAAACTTGTAGATCTGGAAGCACTTTAAGTAGTGCTTTCATAGCGGCTTGTGCTGTTGCACGGGAGTTGAAGCTTGGCGTGTTCATTAGTGGTGCAACACCACCTTCACCGTTACCGCCGCCCCAGCTAGCAGAACCCATGTTGCCAGTACCCGCACCGATACGTACACCGCCTAGCTCGAATTTAGATTCTGCAGGGAAGAATGTCGCAGCAGCGATCACTGCGTCATATTGACCTTCGCCAGTTTCTGCTAGTAGCTCGTCTTCACGGCTTAGGCTTGGCTGGTAGAAGAAGTGTACTTTACCTTTCTCTAGGTCGCCCGCTTCAGAAACAGAACCAAAGTGGAACTCACCGCCTTGAGACTTAATGTAAGCAGCCACTTCAGAGCAGTCAGCTTCGCCATCAGCGTTGAATACCATGCCTACTAGGTCAGCGATTAGTACCTTGTATGCTCGGTCAGCGTCGTCTACACGAACGTCAGCAGCACCCGATGCAGAAACAGCACTTTCGAAAGACTCACCTTTCTCAGCTAGGATTTCTTCTAGTACAGCGTTTTTCGCACGTAGGTAGCAGTACTGGATGTTATCTAGTAGTGCAGTGATGTCTTGCGCTGGACGAATACCACCGATCCAAGCACGGTAGTCACCAGGAGAACCTGGGAAGGCATTTACATAGCGAGCTACATCTAGACCTTTCTCGTGAGCACCATCAGTGTGAGTGATACCTTCGTAGCCTAGCATTTGCTTAGATTTCACGATAATACGATTATGTACGTCAGCATCAGTGATGTCTTTGTCAGTGACTTTAAGAAGTGTAACTGCTGCACCGCGAGAATCAGAATTAGATACACCTAGTTCGAATAGATCGTTGTTTTCAATCCACTGGTTTACTAGATCGCGGTTTGCTTTAGAACGTGCGTTTAGAGTGTATACGTCACCGATCATGCGCTCGTTACGTAGCACTGCGAAAGTTGTTTCAGCGAAAGCAAGTGTACTGAATGTGTTGATGATACCACCCAACATTTGGTCTTTTTCAGCATCGTAAATAGGACCAAGATCAGTGGTTTTTTCGCTTGATAGAGGCGCTTTTGCATCACGTGGCACAGCAATTTTAAGCTGACGTGGAATCGCCCAAGAAGGATCTTTTTGGTTCGCATTGATACGCGCAAGCGCTGGCTTTGTTAGAGAAACGATGAAGTAACCAGAGATACCGCCAATTGCTTTTTGGAATGGCATGAACATGTTACATTTCGCCAACACGCCATCTACAAGTTCTTGCGCCCATGGCATCGCACCTAGAAGAGACGTCGCGTCGATGACTGCGTGGTGTTCTTCTGGGTTCGCATCAACCCACTCAAGTAGGTTGCGGATTTCTTGTTCAGTGTAAGTCGTCGCACCCGTTGTTTCGTGGCCTACACCGAAGAATAGTTTAACGCCCTTTTCTAGTAGGAAAGACGCGCTTGGAATCGCACCTTCGCCTTCTGCGAAGATGATACGGCTTTCGTCACCGTTTGTAGCGTAGCGTTGAAGCTCAGTTAGCTGAGTACCCCAAGACTGACGGAAGAAACCACCCGCTTTACCTTCAGCAGATTCAGGCTTAGGTGTGTCAACGAAAACGATCTGAGATGGATCGTTAGCAGTCATTAGGTGTAGAGCTGCAGCTGTGAAACCACTGTGACCACCACCAAGACCCACAGCCATGCTGTTAGATTTAGGGAAGCCAAAGTAACGGTGGATTTCACGCATCATGTCGTTTAGGACTTTGTCTGCAGGGTAACCACGGTGCATGCCGCGACCGATTTCAGCCGTTGTAAAGCTACCAATACGGTTGCCTTTATCATCCAGTTTCGGGTAGTTCTCTTCGATCCATGCATCAAATTCAAAGCGTAGTTGACGAGCATCAACTTCGTTTAATGTCATGTCTGTGATAGGGCCTACACCAAAGAATTGGTTGCTAGTGGCCTGTGGAGCGCCGTTTTGAGTGAGTGAAAGCGCGCTTTCGCGAGCGGCTTTAATTTGCTCAATTGAAGTCATAAACGTGTTACCTGCAAGATAGTTAAAATGCATACGTACTGGCGTATTATTTTTTTCTGTCAGTTCAATCACTTATCTGCTTTACGCCGAAACATACCGCTCCGCCTGCGTCAACGCTCTCGAATCTAACAGATGCTCGCCTTTAGAGAATGCCGTACATCAATTCAATACATGAACTAGTGATTCAGTTTAATATTGTTTAAACGGGTAATAGTTACCTGAAAACGGCACAATTATGCATTTAATCTACAAGTGGCCAAAAAACGTCAAGAATATGCATTTAATCTATAAGTGACAGAAATCAATTTACCTGCGGCGTAAGAGGCGTAATCTAGAGGTACAAAGAACGAACAAGGAATACGACAATGCCAATTGAAAACCATAGTCTAGTTAACGAACTACCTGAGTACAAAGAGCAAATTCACGAACTAAAAATGAGTGATGACCACTTTCGTCGTCTATTCGAAGAATACAACTTCTTAACTCATGAAATTGAAAACATCGAAAAAGAGATTGTGCTCGCCAGCACAATGGAAGAAGAAGAGTTTAAAAAGCGACGCCTGCATCTGAAAGACACACTTGTAGGCATGCTACAAAAAGCAAAGGATGCGGAAAAGACCGCTTAAAAAGCCATTCGCCCAATCCTAAAGCCCACTCATTGTTAGTGGGCTTTTTGTGTCTTTGAAATCCCCCCACTAAAGCAGCTCAAGCTGTCGCGAGCGTCGATCAAGCGGCGAATCAATGTGGCTAACATAAATAAGCATTTTAGGTCTAAACGCATAGTGCTCTAGGGCATCGCATACACGCTGGATACTCGAACCGTCTAAACCGTCGAAGGGTTCATCCAAAATCATGATAGGCGCACCACGCAATAAGGATCTCGCAAGACAAAGACGTCGAGCCTGCCCACCAGAAATATCGCGCCCCTGCGCACCAAGCAAGGTATTCAAGCCATTGGGCAAAGCTTCGGCCCATTCTTTCAGACCTAACAGATTCAACACTTCCATCAGCTGCGCATCACTCGCCTGAGGATTACCTAGCCGTAGATTTGCTCCTAAACTCTGCTGAAAGATAACCGATTGCTGCGACAAATACGCAATCTGACTACGCCACTTTGGTTGATCCGTCAGGCACACATTGTGACCGTTTAAAAAGACCTCTCCACGATACGGCAAGTCTCCAGCTAAAGCGGCAAGGAAAGTACTCTTGCCTGCGCCACTGGATCCGGTGATACGAAGACGCTGACCACTTTGCATTTGAAGTGTCACTTTCGGCAGGCGTAATACGGAATGGGGATCATAAAAACCAACAAACTTACTTAATTCAATGGCTTCAACACTAGGAACAGGTATGTTATCGCCAGTCTCACTGGCAGCAATCACAGCTAATTGATTTAAGCGTCTTAACCCGACCTGGGACTGCCCTTGGGACAATACCGCATTTGCTAGAGGTTGAATTAATTCATTTACACCAAGTACTGCTAAGATTAACGCCACCAACCAAGCTCCATCAATCTCAGTATCTAGCGTAGCTCCCTGCTCCGTCCAGGAAACACAGAGCATCAATAAAGCAAAAATTAAAGCGATGGTGAATATATGACTGACGAGCTTTTGCCATGACACAACACGCTGCAAACGCTGCTGCAAAGTCTTTTGTCGCTCATCGAGCATCCCTAAGCGATCACCGTAATGCTGCCAATGACCACGAATCGTCAAAGTAATCAGAGCAGAAAAAAACGACATAAAACGACTACGGCGATGAACGGCCAAAGCCTGCATTCGATAAACGGCGGGCAACGCCAAGCGATTGGCAAGCCAAATCATCCCAAATAGCTGTAACACAGCATAAATCAAAATAGGAAAAACAAGCTCCATTTTGATCGACAGCGCCAATAGCAACAAAGCCAGACAGCCTAGCAGGCCATATATCCAAGGCATGATAACGGCCAGCGGCCACTTGATGATCATGTCCACATCACCCACCAAGCGCTGCAACAGATCACCTCGTGTCTGTTGGTAAACATGGCTAAATGGTGTTTTGACACGCTGATCCCACACCCACAACCGTAAACTTCGCAATAAACCTAAGAGATGGTCATGAGAAAAAACTTGCTCACCATAACGACCAGCAGTCCGAAGAATCGCCATCAATCGCACCAAAGCGCCTGGTGTAAAAAAGTTAAACACCAATGCCGTGCCCATCGCACTGGCAAGGCCTGCCGCCGATAGAAACCACCCTGATATGCCAAGTAATGCCACCGCCGCCAAACTGGCAATGATGCCAATTAACGTCGCCACTAATAAGCCAACAGGGTTATCCAGTAACAGAGATTTAAACGTAAGAGATGGGGGTTTGCGCTTCGACATGGACACCTTCCTCGGTCATAAGCCACTGCTGATTCGCCCAAATCACCGGATGCGTATCATGACTAATGATTAAAACGGTTTTGCCATAACTGGCTTCATCTAATGTATTCAGAACCAGCTCTGCTGTTTCACTGTCTAAGCTTGAACAAGGTTCGTCTAATAACCAGATATCCGCTTGGCTTAGTAATGCGCGGGCAATGGACAAACGCTGCATTTGACCACCGGACAATCCGGTTCCCGCTTCACTGATGGCAGTGTCCCAACCAAAGCGTAAGCTACCAACAAAATCCCAGCATTGAGCCTTCATTAATGCATTGCGTAACGCATCATCGGTACAATGCCCTAAGCCGAGCTCCAAGTTTTGCCGAATCGTGCCTTGCACCCATTCTGGTGTTTGCGGCAACCAGGCCAGACGACGTCGCCAAGCTGATAAGTTGCTTGCTTTTAACGGCTCTCCTTCTATTAAAAGCCCGCCTTCATAATGTTGCTCAAAGCCCAACAAAATCGCCATCAAGCTTGACTTACCGACGCCAGATCGCCCCCTTAACCAAACGCGATCTTTAGCCTTAATTTGCGCGCTTAAGTTAGCTAATCGAATGCGGCCCGCGTCAGCCCAATGTACATTTTGAAACTCAATCAAACAGGCAGATTGCTTGCCAAGGGAATGGGGATTTAAAACGGCAGCCGAATCCTCTTGATCTGACTCGGTTAACAACAAGATCTCAGCGATCTGCGTAGCAGCAGCTTCCGCTTTCTGTTTAGCATGGTAGTCATTGCCCAATTGACGTAGAGGCAAATAAAACTCAGGCGCCAATAGCAATAAGTAAAAGGCCGCAAACAAACTCACTGGTGCCACCCCAGCTTGCCAAGGCAACTGCTCTAATAGACCCAATCCCAAGTACAGTGCCACCATGGCAATCGCGACAGAAGAGAACAATTCAAGCGTTGCTGTTGATAGAAATGCTAAACGTAGCACTCCCATGGTGTTCTTTTGATACTCGCTGGCCGTCAGAGCCAAGCGCTCGCGGGCAATATCAACCTGCTCCAGACGCTTTAGCTCCGCCATACCTTGGTTGAGATCCATGAATTGATTGGATAACAACGATAACACCTTGAACTGTTTACGATTAGCATTGGCCGCTTTGTGGCCAACCAAAATCATGAAAAAGATCACCAAAGGCGCGGTCAATGCAAAGATAAAAAAAGCGACCCAAGACACAGGCAATACTGACACTAATATGGTCAAAGGTACAAAGGTCACAAGAAATACTTGGCCGACATAACGACTGTAATAATCATCCAACGCATCAACCTGTTCGTAAACACGAGTAGACAGCCCTGCATCTTCATCTAGCTCAAGGCGTTTCGGCCCCAGATGGGCAAGATGACGGATTAAGCGTTTACGTAAAGAAAAGCGGATATTGCGGCTGGCTGTTGCACTGAGTTGCTCACGTACAAACTGCAACACAGCTTTGAATAGAAAGGCACCACCAGCTAAGGCGGCTGACTTGAGGGGGAGATCCCCCTCAAGTACAAGATTAGCAAAGACAGAGGCTAACCCTAAGGCTTGTGCCACGATCGCTAGCGCGATTAAGACCCCTAACCATTTCACTGCTAAAAAGCGTCTTTTTTCAGCTTGTTGCAAGTCGAAAAGAAACTGATGTTCTGGTGTCTTAACCCGTTTACGCATCGCTAAAGCCTTAAATCATAAGGTAATAAACCCTAATAGTATTACATTGAATCTTCTGGAGATTCGCCGTCATAGCCGGAGAATTCAAGCCAGACAGCATTAATGATGCCGAATGAACACGCTAATAGTACACCCAACACCCAAGCAAAATACCACATAATGACTCCTTATAGCGGGGCAGGTTCCCCTGCCCCTTTGCATCTTAATAAAGTGAATGTGAGTTTTTAGCAATGTGCTCTTTACTCAAACGACCAAACATCACGAAGTAACTCCATAGAGTGTAAAGCAGTATAATCGGTACGAAGATACACGCCACAACAAACATGATCATCATGGTAGTCTCACTCGAAGTCGCGTCCCACATAGTCAAACTCATGTTTGGGAAAGACGAGGACGGCATTAGGAACGGGAACATAGAGCCACCCGCAGTCATAATGATGCCAGCAATACCTAGAGAAGACAGTAGGAATGCCAAGCCACCTCGACCCGCCGCGCCCATTAGACCAGCTAATAACATACCAGCAATACCAACGATTGGAGCAAGGATTAGCGCAGGGAAAACACTGTAGTTGGCTAACCAAGCACCTGCTTGGACTTCCGCTGTTTTCATCAGAGGCGTCATAACAGAGTTACCATCAAACTCGCTAGTGATAACGTAACCATCGATGCCATAGGCCAGCCAAACGCCAGCCAGTGCAAACAAGACAGCGGTTAACACACCAGACACCATCGTTGCTTTACGCACTTTGGCGAATAAGTTGCCTTCCGTTTTCAATAGCAACCAAGCACCACCCTGTGTCACAAGCATCAGCAAACTGACCAAACCACAAAGAATCGCAAATGGGTTTAGCAAAGCAAAGAATGAGCCGGTGTAAGTCACACGTAGGTATTCGTCAAACTGGAATGGTACGCCTTGCAATAGGTTACCAAACGCCACGCCAAAGATGATTGGCGGAACTGCCGAACCAAAGCCAATGCCCCAATCCCAGTTTCTACGCCATTTCGTACCTTCAAGCTTAGAACGGTAATCAAAGCCAATTGGACGGAAGAATAACGCCGCCAAGGTTAAGATCATGGCCATGTAAAAGCCGGAGAACGACGTAGCGTAAACAACAGGCCAAGCTGCGAATAAGGCACCACCTGCGGTGATAAACCATACTTGGTTACCATCCCAGTGCGGCGCAATCGAGTTGATCATAATCCGGCGCTCTGAGTCGTCTTTTGTTATCACGTTCAAAAGTGAGCCAACGCCCATATCAAAGCCGTCGGTGATGGCAAAACCGATTAGCAATACGCCAACCAATACCCACCAAATGACTTTTAACATTTCGTAATCCATCTTAAACCTCCTGCGCTTTAAGCTGGTCTGTTTCTTTTTCTAGCGCATAACGGCCAGTATGCAGACTTGAAGGACCTTGCTTAGCAAAGCGGATCATCAAGTACATCTCTGCGATCAAGAACACAGTGTACAAAGCTGTCATCAAGCCAAGTGATAGCCAGATTTGACCTGTTGTTAGGTTCGACACTGCTACGTGAACCGGTAACACCTCACCAATGGCCCACGGTTGACGTCCATATTCAGCAACAAACCAACCAGTTTCACAGGCAATCCAAGGCAACGGCAACGTCAACATAATGGCTTTCAAGAACAATCGGTTTTGGCCAATGCGACGACGAGCGTTTTGATAGAACGCAACCGCAAACACGACCAACATCAAGAACCCTGCCGCCACCATGATGCGGAAGGCAAAGAACAGCGGCGCAACTTTCGGAATCGAGTAATCCACAGCCATATCGAGTTGCTCTGGTGTGACATTATTAATGTCATCCGTAAAAGCTGTTACCAATAGACCGTAGCCAAGGTCATCTTTCACTTTTTCGAAGTTCTCTTTCAATAGAGGGTCTTCATTACCACTGCGAAGTTCCGCTAGCAGTTGGTTAGCATAAATGCCGTTAACAATGCGCTGGCGGTGATATTCTTTCAGCTCTTTGATACCAACCACTTCCTCATCAAGGGAACGGGTTGCAATCAAGCCCATTAAGCCTGGCATGCGCAAGGCATACTCAGTTTCTTCAAGCTCTTGATTCGGGAAACCAATGATTGTGAACGGTGCTGGTGCTTCGTGAGTTTCCCACTCTGCTTCAACAGCCGCTAGTTTCACACGCTGCACTTCACCTAGCTCGTAACCAGACTCGTCACCCAGGATGATTACACTTAGCGTTGCCGCTAAACCGAACGCCGATGCAATAGCGAAAGAACGACGAGCAAAGGCAAGGTCACGATTTTTAAGTAAGTAGTAGCTGGAGATAACCAATACGAAGATGGCACCAGTTACATAACCTGCTGATACAGTGTGAACAAATTTCACCTGCGCCACTGGGTTAAATAGCAAGGCACCAAAGTCCACCAATTCCATACGCATGGTTTGGTAGTTGAATTCAGATCCGACAGGGTTTTGCATCCAGCCGTTAGCGATCAAGATCCATAGAGCAGATAAGTTAGAACCTAAAGCCACCAACCAGGTCACCATTAAGTGCTTCACTTTGCTTAGGCGGTCCCAACCAAAGAAGAACAAGCCAACTAAGGTGGATTCTAGGAAGAAGGCCATCAACCCTTCGATTGCCAATGGCGCACCGAAGATGTCGCCTACGTAATGCGAGTAGTAAGACCAGTTAGTTCCAAATTGGAACTCCATAGTCAAACCGGTTGTCACACCTAGGGCGAAGTTAATACCAAATAACTTACCCCAAAAGCGCACCATGTCCTTGTACACCTGTTTGCCAGTAATGACATACACGGACTCCATAATCGCGAGAAGGAAAGAGAGGCCGAGGGTCAGAGGTACAAACAAAAAGTGGTACATGGCCGTTAGCGCAAACTGTAACCGCGAGAGCTCTACAACTGCTTCATTAATCATGATCTTAACCCATGTCTAACGTAAGAAAACGGCGGCTCTTCCTAGGCACTGAAATGCTCTTATTTCTTTTGGTCGCCACAAATGCCAAAACATTCACAAAATGTATGACTGGCATACACGTGAATTATTTATTAGCAAGGCTTATGGGTCATTGCGTTAGATCAATAAATAACGCTAATAACTTCACTCTCGTTCAACTTACACAATCCTTACAATAAGGAAGTAAGATAATAACTCTCAACACGAAGTGGCATAACACCCAGAAGCAATGCTCGGGGCATATTAGATTCTTATTATTTACATGAGTCAACACAAATAGTAATAAGCTTATACCATTTGGCAATACAAATAATCTCAATATAACAATAGCTAATAATGATTAGTTTTCTTTACCATTTTGCTTGGCGTTGGCTTTTAATCGCCCCACGCTGCTTTTTGCTGTCTAAGCGTTTACGTTGCGAACTCTTAGTCGGCTTGGTGGCTCGGCGCGCTTTTTGCGGTCGGCAAGCGTCGAGGATCAGCGCTAATAAACGCGCTAACGCATCCTCACGGTTGGCTTCTTGAGTGCGAAATTGCTGGGCTTTAATCACCAACACCCCCTCTTTAGAAATACGGCTATCTTGCAAAGCTAAAAGTTGCTCTTTGATGCGCTCAGGAAGTGAAGATTGCACGATATCAAAACGTAAATGGATGGCACTAGAAACCTTATTCACATTTTGCCCGCCCGCCCCTTGTGCTCGGATCGCACTCATTTCAATTTCATGATCCGGTATTTCTACGGTATTCGAGACCTGTAACGCCATATCTTCGCTCAATTGCTGTTTGTCGTGGCAATATTGTAACAGGTCACTTAGCTTTCATAATGTTACTTCGCATCTTTTGACAAGTTCGTTACAATCAACGTCCTTTTTGATTTAAGACTGGAGCCATCAGTGACACTATTTCGTCCATGCATCGACCTACACCAAGGCAAAGTGAAACAGATTGTAGGGGGGAGCTTGAATGACACTGGCGCTAAAGAAAACTTTATTAGCGACTACGACGCGGCCTATTACGCCAACCTATATCGTGAGCATGGTTTAACAGGTGGTCATGTCATTGCACTGGGCAAGGATCACGAGAATAAACTAGAAGCGTTAAGTGCTCTTCGAGCCTACCCTAATGGACTTCAGTATGGCGGTGGTGTGACCGTTAAAAACGCAGCAGAATTCCTAAAAGCTGGTGCCTCTCACGTTATAGTTACGTCGTACTTATTCGAAAACGGCGAATTCTCGTGGGATCGCCTTGATCAAATTAAGCGCGAAACAGGGACCGAACGTTTGGTTCTGGACTTGAGTTGTCGTCGTGTTGATGACAGTTGGTTTATTGCAACGGATCGCTGGCAGACCATTACCTCTACAGAAGTGAACCTAGACAACTTAATCGAGCTCGCTAACCATTGCGATGAATTCTTAATTCATGCGGCAGATGTTGAGGGCTTACAAGCTGGCATTGATGAAAGGCTAGTCACTCTGTTAGGACAGGGCTGTCCAATTGATGTGACTTATGCAGGAGGAGCCCGATCCTTAGCAGATCTTAAGCGTGTGCATGAGCTGTCTAATGGTCAAGTCGATTTAACCATCGGCAGCGCTTTGGATATCTTTGGTGGCAAAGGCGTCATTCTTGAAGATTGCATCAATTGGAACCATCAGCAGTAAAATCTCAATTAAATCGGGGGTTCTTTACATGGTCCTCGATTTGTTGCGCATTCGCTGACTCGACATCTAAGCCTCATTACCGCATACTTGGCGCACATCTTATTTACATTAGGAAACATTTCGACTATGAGGATCATTCGTACTGGTTTTGTTCTAATTCCTTTGTTGTTAGCGGCATGTTCTTTGCCGACAAAACCGACTTCCTCTGACTCCACTGCAAACGAAGTAGGTATACCCAACAACACAGAGGCTGAGCAAACATCAGAAACACAGTCTATCCAAGAGGACAAGACAGCAAAAACTGAACTTTCGAATCAGGAGCTGTTGGCGCAGTATCAATCGTTGAAAACGCTTGCTGAACAGAATATTCAAGAACTTGAGTCGCGTCTTGGACGAACCATAAACAAACCAAGCTTGTCGATTCCTTCAACAAATGATATCGCTTTACTCAAGAGCAAGGTGAGCGAGCTACAAAGTTTCACGAGTGAGTTAACAACGCAGATCGTGGCGCTAGATAAACGTGTCATGGAACGTCGTGATCAACCCAAGAAAGGCGATCAGCTACAAGTTCATCTATCAGCATTGGAAGTAGATAATCAAGCCTCATTTAAGGCGCAACCGTTAGTTGGTAATTGGATTCGTGGCGAATCAAGAGTGGTTCGTTTAAACGAAAACTTTCTAATGGGAAATGCGACATCGGAGCCGCTTAACTTAACGTATACGGAAACGTACCAAATCATCATGAATGAGAAGCTAATCGGTACATTTGGACCAAATCGAGACAAATACGAACTTGAATTTGATGCACCAACATCTGACCAAAAAGGCCAGATTATTGGCACATTAAAGATTCGTGTTCCGGATTGACATCATGAGTCGAGGAAGCCTATAGGGCTTCCTCTTCATTTTCCTCTTTCGTATCTTTCACAGAAGCTGATTTTGCTGGCACCATAACCGATAAAGACTTTGGCATCACTTCCACTACTAGTTGCTCGGCTTCCCGATTCTCCCCATCCAATACATACGACACTAGTTCTCCGTTTTTAGCCTCAAGTTTGACGCGATAAGCAGTCGCATGATGAACCCCCTCGTAATCGTGGGCTTCATAACGATTAGTTAATCCGTGTCCAACCAGTTCCAAAAGATTTAAAATTTGTGCTCGATCAGGTGACAACCAAGTCAGATCCATCTCCCCATCCATTAAGTCTGGTGCACCTCGACCTTGAGCAAGCAAGGTGGTTACTGGCGCAGCATTGGCAATAGTTAGACTCGGCGTATTAATCTCGGTCACTTCCTGATCATTCATTTGCACTTTATATACGGTACTTTTATTGTCACCTACGGCTTCAGACAGTCCTTGCAAATAGGCCAGCTGCCCACTGTTGTTTTTCTTCGCGCGGTCTGCTTTCTCAATCATTTGCTGCTCAAACCCTACCCCACATAACAGGAGCATGACTTCATCATTACAGATCGCCGTGTCAATACGGCTTTCAACCCCTTCTATCAGCGCCATACACGCTGTTTTAACGGGATTAATTTTGACCCCAAAACCACAAAGGGCATAACTCAAAGCATTCGCCGTGCCCAATGGTATGATCCCAAGTTTCACCTGCGTATTCACTAGCTCCTGAGCAACTTCAGCGACGGTGCCATCACCACCACAGGCAATAATAACATCTGGATGTTTTCGCAAGGCTTTCTGCGCCCAATAGCTGCCATTATGCTTTTCCGATGTAGTGCGGATAGTCAGGTCGTAATAAGGTGACAGAAGCTCTATTATTTGCTCTTTACTTTGTTGCCATTGTCGAGTCCCCGCCACAGGGTTAGCAATCAGCCAAGCGGTGTTATGGACTCTCAAGGCTCCTTTGTGATGCATTGTCGACAACTTATGAAACTGGCGTTTGTTTAGGTGAGCACTTTTGCGCACACTCTTAATCTGCTTGATCACTCCAGCCACAGTTCGATCTGAGTGCTGGCTCAATAAATAGGCCGCCATCATAAATACCGAACGCCCTCGCCCAAGGGCACAGTGAACAATTACGCTTCGTCCTCCTTTACGATGGGTATGAATCCAATTTAAAGCGCGTTTCACCTGTACTTCAGAAGGTGTGGAATGATCTAGAATCGGCACATTTAGATAGTCAATCCCTTCTCCAAGTAAAGTCCAATTAAGGGAGTTAAACTCGGCCGTCACATCTAACACAGCACAGATATTGTGGCTTTTCAAAAAATGGATGTCCGACGGAAATAAGCGTCGAGCTAAGAACAGCCCGGGCTCGACTTCTTGGATTGCAGGTTCTTTATCTCGACTGCGGGCGATGGCGTTAAAGCATTGTGTCGCCCATAAAAATGGCCAAAGCGTCCAACGAACAGACAAAGGGATAGAACCATCGGCCCGCTTTCTGAAAATGGAAGGGTTATTAAAGATGTACGCTAAACTCACCACAAAGAAAGACAGTGCCGCCCACCCCCAAGCACTGCGAAAATATAAGTCGGCGGTTGTTATCCCTAACAGTACAAATACTAGGGCAAGTAAAAAATACATATTCGTATGCAACAGCATATTTGGCTCCTCCTACTCCGCTAACTTATCCGACTATCCTTTTACAAAGGTCGGCTTCTCCTTCAATACCATAACCATAAGACATTCATTCGTAAATCTTTGCTGAGGATATCGCTATTTTTATGCATTTTAGAGACAAAGAAGAAAGCCTATAAAAAACACCAAAAATACATTTTTCCTGATTAAACACTGTGCTAATCTCGATTTTTGTTGGCTAGAAGTTATTGACCATTCTTTAACCATAGCCAATTGTTCACGGGAAGAGCGACTTTTGCATTCTAGTGGCTTTTCTTTATCAAGTTCGTTGGTGCTTTTGCACCTGGAGTTATCTTAATGGATGCATCTATCTCTTTGTTTGAACTAGGATGGCAAACCTATTTCCAACAGCAGTTGTCATTGGATGACCTAGAAGCGCATAAAATTGCACGTGTTTGCCGAGTGGAACCGTCCAATTACACCTTACTTTCTGAGCAAGGTCTCATCAGTTTAGCAGTACAACCCTCGCAACCGAATATGACAATCGGTGATTGGGTGATCGTTAACTCTGATAATCAGTTCGTCCGTAAATTGGATCGCAGCGCCCTTTTCAATCAAGAGCAAAAGCTTATTGCTTCCAACATTGATACGGTATTGATCGTAAGTGCACTTGATGACAATTTTAATATTGAACTGATTAAGCGCTACCTTGAATTAGTACATGAAGCAGAGTCTGACGCAATTGTCGTGTTAACCAAGGCTGATTTGTGTGACGAAACGGAAGTGGATGAGAAGCGGGATCGCGTTCAGCGCCTCAACCCTTTACTTATGATAGAAACTGTTAATACCAAGTCGGCAGAGCCTGTGGAAGCGCTAAAAAGCTTCTTTAAGAAAGGTAAGACAATCGCTATTCTTGGTGCACCGGGTGCGGGTAAGTCCCGTTTAGTGCGTAGCCTAATTGATTTAGATGATGCCAACACTCATTTTAGCGTTGCGCAAGACTCATTATTCCGCCTTCCAAATGGCTCCGTTCTATTAGACTCCCCAGAGTTACGAGAACTACAAGCGAGTGAGGCGATGAGCTCTGCATCAGGACTTGAAGTGGTTGCTAAGCTTGCTGAGAAATGCCGTTTCAATGACTGTACACACAGCAATGAGCCAGGCTGCGCGGTGAGAAAAGCACTGGATGACGGTGAAGTTGAAGAGCAACGCGTGAAAGCTTTTAAACGTGCGAATTTCTCTTATGATGAAGATAGCTCATCCAAATCTAAGCCTCACGATAAATTCCATCGTAGTGCTCACTCAGACGCACGTGCTCGGAAGCACAGCATTACTGAGTAATCCTTTGATATAAAAAAACCTGCTTCATGCAGGTTTTTTTATATCCCCTAATACCGTCTAGCTTTACAATAACTCTTTGGCATTCATCATTTCAGTCCAAGCCGCAATTGAGCGGTCAAACTCGCCTCTTTCAGCTTTTGGAATCGATGACATGGTCGGAATTTTGGCTGTCATAGGATTAACTGGTCGACCGCCAATATGCAGCTCATAATGCAAGTGAGGGCCTGTTACACGGCCAGTAGAGCCAGATAATGCAATAACCTGGCCCCGTTTCACTCGCTGCCCTTTTTTCACTAAAATTTTACTCAAGTGCAGAAAACGCGTGCTGTACTTACCAATGTTATCGATGTCGATGTACTTGCCAGCATAGCGGTGATTTGCTGTACGCGTCACCACACCATCTCCAGTCGCAAGCACCTGCGTACCATTTGGCGTAGCGAGGTCAGTGCCATTATGTGGCGCGGGTCTTCCGGTAACAGGGTGCAACCGATTTGGATTAAAGCCCGAGCTCACTCTATAGTTTGCCGCTGTGGGCCAGCGACGTAAAGCTGGCGTTAAACTGTTGCCATTTTCATCATAAAAACGGCCATCAGAGCTATTTAAGAACGCCTGATAAAACTGTCCACGCACCTTAATACGCACGGCTTCCACTTGCTCCGAACCAACCGTTTCACCGTCGACATCACCTTGCTTAAGAACTACATCAAAGGCATCCCCTGCGCGAATATCACGACGAAAATCAAGCCGCCCTTTTAACAAGTCACTAATTGTCATGACGTTAGCATCGGACAATCCCGCACGTTTTGCAGACAAATAAAAGCTGCCCTCTACCGAACCATGCTTGGTAAACTGGCTCCAACTAATAGGCTTGAGCTCTTCTTTGTAAACAAAACCACCATTGTCATGCTGAACGTACGCAATCGTTTTACTGGGGTCAATTTTACGAGAGATTCGCACTAATTCATCTTTTTCATTGGTTTCAAAGCGCAGACTGTCCCCAACTTGAAGAGGTTCTAATACCAAGTATTCCTGATCTGCCTCTAATATGTTGTAAAGCGTTGCAATCGGAAAGCCATAGCTTTGAAAGATGCCTTCTAAGGTATCGCCAGATTTAATCAAATGCTCCACCTGACGAGGCTTTGGTACTGATTGAGCCACTTGATCCACTAGGGAAACCTCTTCGCCTTCGCGTACGCCAATCTCTGGCGGTGCTAAAGAATCCAGCGAGGGAGGCGGCGGCACATTAGCTATCTGGGTTGTAATAGGCGTCAGCACTATGCGACTGTTAGGCAACGCCTCATAGTTAGCCGCCCGCTCGTCGTCCTCAACAGTCCCTTCATAAATAATTAAAAATAATACAAAGACTGATACTAAGACCAGAGCCCAAAGTCGCGGGCCACGAGGTAGCCAACTTAGTTTCCTTTTCGGTTGAACCATAGAGAGTAAACTTCATTCCAGGGCAGCTCTCTGCTGCCAAAATAAATTATTAATATCATTCTAATCAGGCAATATACCCGAGCTTGTTATAAGTCTGCCACATCTTGCCTGAGTCTCATTAAAAATGACAGTCCATCAGACCAAGCAGGAGCATGAAATCGTATCCATTACACGATCTTGATACACGACAATAGCTATGATCACGTCAGCTCGCACTATAACTAGGTAAAGGTAAGCAAGCCTTACAGAATAACTAGCAAAGTCAGTTAGCTGTCTTAATCAGACATGTTCTAACACCTAATTTTAGGATACATTGGAGGCTCTCTTCTCGTTCTAGTAGGCGTTACTTTTCCATGAAGCAGCTTGGCACCCAAACTCAGTTTTACTCAAATCAAGACGGTCAGTTTGAGATAGAACTTGTACAAGAAGTTCCTATTGCAATCAGCATCAATGACCTCAACTACGCTGTCATTATGATTACACCCGTAGACGTGGAAGCCTTTATCGTCGGCTTCGCCTACTCTGAAGGCTTAATTATCCAAGCGAATGAAATACTCGATATTGATATTAACCATGTCACCAGCGAACTTGAAGATGTGCCAACACACATTGATGCCAACATAAAACTGACTGGCCGTGCTCAACATCGCTCCTCCGGGATCATGCGCCAACGAAAAGGAACCAGCGGCTGCGGGCTCTGTGGTATAGAAGCCATCGAACAAAGCTTTCCACAACTCGCTCCCCTTACAGCCAGCCCTTCTCTAAAAGATCAGCAATGGCTTGCAGCCAAACAACATTTCTCTGAACACCAAGAAGTCGGCGGTATATCTGGCGCTATTCATGGCGCTATGTTGCTGGACGCCGAAGGTCAATTTCTATGTTTTGCAGAAGACATTGGCCGTCATAACGCTTTAGACAAACTAATTGGTAAAGCACTTTTAAATCAGATACCGCTAGCAGATATGCATATATTAATGAGCAGTCGTTGTAGTACCGAATTAATTCTAAAAGCAGTACGAGCCAAAGTAGCTAGCCTTGGTCATCTCGCTTCTCCAAGCACCTTGGCGGTAGCTCAAGCGAAACAGTACGGCCTTCATCTCATTCATATCCCTAGGCAAGCAACACCACGTTATTACAACTAATGATCGGAAGACTTTGAGCTAGAAACGTGATCCGAGAAACAAACACAATTTCTGCCCGCGTTTTTAGCTTTATACAGCGCTCTATCCGCTTGTTTAATCGCCAGATCAATATTCTGCATGGTCACGCTCTCATGAACGCATCCTAAGCCAACGGATACCGTAATACGCTGAACTTTTGGCATCTGCGTACTGGCAATGCTCTCACGTAGAGATTGTGCAAGATTAAACGCTTTTTCAGCATTGGTGTTCGGCAAAAACACCAAAAACTCTTCCCCTCCTACACGGCAGGCAATATCACCTTCACGTATAAAAGTTTTCATTTGAAACGCTAGCTGCTGGATCACTAGATCCCCCACATCATGACCGTAGCGATCATTCACGGCCTTAAAGTGATCAATATCTAATGCTAGCACTGAGAAAGGTTCATTGTTCGCTTCAAACTCATCCAGTAATCGCTGCATACCGCGCCGATTATACAAATTGGTTAACGGGTCAGTTTGACTAACCGTATCAAGTTGATGAATTTTATCGTTCAACAAACCAATAGCATTCAACACCGCCATTTTTAATTGGGACGCTTCATAATACCAAGAACGAATGGCCAAAATACTTTGCTGAACATCTTTCTCATTGACTCTTTCAGCATTGCGAGCAAGTTGTCGTAGCGGTCGGGAAATGAGCAAAGCCAAAAACCAGATCACGATTAAAGTCAGTATTGCAAGTGGCAAACTTTGCCAAAACACCCTCATTAAATGCTCATCCAAAGAAGCCAATACCTGCTCTCTTGGCTTCTGCACCACAACGCCCCAATTGGCGGCACGTACTGGTGCAAAGCCTGCCAACATATCGATCCCTTTAGAATTACGACCTTCTGCACTGCCTTCGAAACCTGTCATGGCTTTCTGCACAAGCGGCATCTGCGCCACATTTTCCCCAACGCGCTCAGGATCGATGTGGAACAGTAACTCTCCGTATTGATCAACCACATACAAGTAAGAGTGATCGGTAAAGTAATGCTCTCTCATCAGGCGGGATAGAGAGCCATTCTTATCTAAATAGATCGTGCCAGCGATGTAGCCCAAATATTGGCCATCTTCGTTCCAAATAGGGTGAGAAATACTAATAATCGTATGACCAGATATAGAATGAAAAGGGTTACTGATTAAAGGTTTACGTTCATAAAATGATTGACGAGTATTTTCGGGCAGCACGTATCCTTTACTGATGGTTGTTTCAGGATAAACCGCCATCACTTCAGCTTTACTGTTCACCACAATCGCAGAGTTAAACACGTCTAACTGATTGACCAACCGATACACTTCCTCATCGGCTTTAACACTTGTTAGAGGCTCTTTAGCGAATAAGCTCGCACTAAAAGCAATCGAATGTTGCGCGGTATTTAGCATCATCTGAGCCGACTCCGCGACTTTCGATGCATAGCGCTGATTTGCAATTAGAGTATTCTCGACAAGTAGCGTACGCTGCACGTTATATATCGCTAAATAACTATTGCCTAATGTTACTAAAACACTGCCAACGGTTAAAAGAAGAATCAATCGACGCAAATCAGCGCGAAGAACATATCGTAATAGCAACATCTAATACTCGTAATTCGGTTGGCATTGCTGCGTCCACAACAACGCTTGAATCAGTTAGAACGCCTCGCCTTCGGAACTTTCGCCCGTAAACTCGCGCCTGACATTTTGTGCGTATATAAATAACGCGCTAAGCAACCAGTCGAGCGTTCACAAGTACAAGTGTAAACCATCTCATCAGTATAGTGAGATGACGACTCATCTTTTAAATAAGACGCGTGCCTTATCAGTATATATAACCAGCCGTTTGCATTTCAGAAATACGGCTGAATGTCCGCTGAAATTCAAATAACAAGATACCGTTGCTATATAAGCTCTCTAAGGCAACATCCGACTGAAACAGCATTTTAATACGCTGATCATAGCATTCATCTACCAGACTAATAAAACGCCTCACGGCATCATCATGAATGCCTTGAGACACTTCTCGCTCTCCTGTCTGACCAGAACCAACGGCTCCGTCTTCGGTTCCACGGGCTTTGATGTGCTCGAACGGTGTCCCACTCAATTCAGGAATATTAGAAACAACAATACAGCTATACTCTTGTGCTAGGCGGATGTAATCTTGGGCAGAGCGTGGGCTGACACACAAATCTTTAAAGTCACACCATAAAATGGATTCCGATTGCTGCAGGTAAGGTAGCTCGCGATGATTAACTCGGATTGTACCCTGCAAACTTGAGCGCTCTCCAAATAAGCTACTCATACATGTATTGAACTCAGACTGGCAGGTAAAAAATATCTTTTGGTCCGCCGGTAGGCGAAAGCGATGGTCTTTTTTTCCGGCGAAGTGAAAACTTAACAATCGAGATTCCAGCACATCAATGGTTGGTGCGAAGCGGTCCTTCTGCAGCTGATTTTGAAATAGCCCTGAGATTGGAATATTAGAGGTAGCAACCAAATAGCACCCCTCATCAAACAACCCTTGAATTAAATTTCCTAACAACATGGCATCCGCAATATCAGAGACAAAGAACTCATCGAAGCAAATAACTTTGACCTCACGGGCCATGCGCGCAGCGATATGACGCAATGGATTTGCGACACCGAAAGTTGTATTCAACTCTCGGTGCAGGTCACTCATAAAATGATGGAAATGCTGGCGCCGCCCGATTCCGTCAGGTAAGGACTGGAAAAAAAGATCCATAAGCATGGTTTTACCACGTCCTACACTGCCCCATAAATAGACCCCTAAGCTAGGATTGTGCGGGATGCCCTCATGGCTTAGCTGTTGCCATAAAGTATCGAGTGCCGCGAGTGCATCGGCCTGAAAAGCATCATTTTCGATCTCTCCCGTTTGTACTCGCTGACGGTAAAGCTCAGAAGGTGGATTTAACATTTATCAATAAATCGTGTCATAGAGGCATTAAGAAGGCAATCCAGCTTTATGGTGCTTCAACCCTGAAATAAGCGCTGCCCCAACATCTTCGAGTGCTGCAACTTGATTAACTGCATCCAACGCGATAGCAGCTCTCGGCATACCGAATACAACGCAGCTCTCTTCATCTTGGGCAACGGTAAAACCGCCATTATCATGGATTTTCTTCATCCCCTCCGCACCATCTTTGCCCATCCCCGTTAACAAGGCGGCTAAGGAAAATTTCCCTACTTCCGTAGCAACGGAATCAAACAGAACATCGACAGAGGGACAATGACCACTGACCTTCTCTCCTTTAAAGACATCGGTATAAAGAAGATTGCCCTTTCGAACCACACGCATATGGAAGCCCCCAGGTGCTAAAAAAGCATAACCTGGTCGTAGCTGTTCACCACCTTGCGCTTCAATTACAGTGAAATCCGTCGTGCGACTTAAGCGATCCGCATAAGTGGTAGTAAAGCCTGCGGGCATATGCTGAGTCATGACCACAGCGAAGTTCTGGGCAGGCAACTGCTGTAAAACACTGTTAATCGCCTCCGTCCCACCAGTAGAAGCGCCGATAGCAATCACTCGATTAACATCTACAGCAGAAGAAACTGGCTTTCTTGGCTCGCGGCGAGCATGACCAACATGACTTCGAGCGGCCATCTTGACTTTACTAACCAGCGTAGTCGAATATTGCTGGAACATGGAAATATCGTTGATCACAGGCTTTGCAATATAATCAACCGCACCTAATTCAAGGGCCTTCAAGGTAATTTCCGCCCGAGCACGCGTCAGTGTAGAGATCATAATCACAGGTGTGGGCTTGGCTTTCATCAACACTTCGAGAAAGCGGATACCATCTACTTCTGGCATTTCTACGTCTAAAGTAATGACGTCAGGAGCGAGTTGGTTCACTAGTTTTTTGGCTTCAAAAGCGTCTTTTGCAGCCCCAACGACAGAAATATCCTTATCAGAGTTGAGAACTTCAGTTAACAACCTTCGAATAAGTTCAGAGTCATCAACGACTAATACTCGAATGGGTTGATGTGACATACAACTTGTTACCTTAATCAGAATAGATCAATATCACCTGAATCAGTCTGGCTTTCAACAACCGCCTGCTTGTAGCGAAGCTCGTTGTCGATTAACTCATCGTCATAGTGATTCTTCAGTTTTTTCATTAACGCTCTGCCAGAGACAGGAAAGAAGTTTATGCGTCTAGGATAGATATCCAGCAAATCAGAAGCATCCACAGGAATGCCTTCGTTCTTTAAATATGACTGAATAAACTCAGCGTTATTTTTACCAACATTGTTGTGTACCATACCGCGAATCACTGCCCCACCACCAAAAATCTTAGCACGGAAGCGATCACGGCGTCCGCCCAACTTTACAAGATGGTTAATCAGCATCTCCATAGCGTATACACCATAACGGCCAGATGCAGATAAAAGATCATTTGGATCACCTTCAGGTAACAAAAAATGATTCATACCACCGACTTTAGAAATGGGGTCATACAAACAAACAGCAACGCATGACCCCAATAAAGTGGTGATCATCATGCTTTCAGATGTGGCGAAATATTCTCCCGGCAACACCTTCATTGCGTCACTTTCAAACTGACGATCAAAGTAACGTCTAGTCGCCAAGTGCTCTTGTGCAGCTTCTTTTAATGCCATACTGAGCCTCCTTATACTTTGCGATATGCAGTACGACCAACTGGTTTCATCAGGTGCCCCAAATGATTGAAGTTTTCTGAATGACCAGCGATGTACAGTCCGCCGGGCCGTAACTTTTCAAGCAGCTTCTCAAGAATCTGTACTTGTGTATCTTTGTCGAAGTAAATCATCACGTTGCGACAAAATATCACGTCCAACCCTGGTTGAATGGGATAGCTATTATCGAGCAAGTTTACTTTTCTGAACTCAACTAAATCACGCAACTGAGGCACCACTTTGGCATGCCCTAAATTTGCCCCTTTACCGCGTAGAAAAAAGTTCTTCTTGTTTTCTATAGGATCCACTTTATCAATTGGGTAGACCCCCATACTGGCTTTTGTTAGTACATTACTATCGATATCCGAGGCGATCAAACGACTGGAAATATCAAAGCGCCCAAAGGCCTTTACTAAAGTCATCGCGATAGAGTAAGGCTCTTCTCCTGTACTGGAGGCTGCACACCATAGACGCTCACAACGCTCCCCCGAATGGATAAACTCTTGCAACATGTCAAAATGATGAGGCTCTCGGAAGAATGACGTCAAGTTGGTCGTTAACGCATTAATAAAATGTTCTTGCTCATTTGGATGAGTTTCTAGGTAATTTAAATACTGCTTAACTTCCTTTAAGCCTAATTTACGTATACGAGGAGCAAGCCGACTGTAAACCATAGATTCCTTACTGTCGGCAAGATTAATTCCTGCTAGAGCACGAAGCTCTGAGCGGACTTTATTAAAGTCCGCATCCGTGTAACCAAACTCACGAGCCATAGTGACGACGACCTGTGCAATAGTGGTGGGAAAGCCGCTTTAATTAATGCCCTTGCGTCAGCTGAAGCGTCGGTACAGAACCACGCTTAATATTGAAGCGCTGAACGTTCTGCTGCAAATTAAAAGCTTGCGAACGCATGCTGTCCGCGGCGGCGGCAGCTTCTTCAACAAGTGCGGCGTTTTGTTGTGTCATCTCATCCATCCGCACCACGGCTTGGTTAATTTCATCCAAACCAGTTGCTTGATCAGTGGATGCTGACGCTACTTGTGACATCAGATCGTTAACACGCATAATTGCCGACTCGATCTGCTCCATGATTTGACCTGACTGATTGACAAGCTTGTTGCCGTCTTCCACTTTCGATACCGAGTCAGAGATCAATTCTTTGATATCTTTCGCAGCATTTGCAGAACGTTGAGCAAGCGTACGAACTTCTGACGCCACCACTGCAAAACCGCGCCCTTGTTCACCCGCGCGAGCCGCTTCTACTGCAGCATTTAACGCTAGAATATTGGTCTGGAAAGCAATGCCGTCGATAATGCTAATAATGTCGGCAATCTCGCGTGATGCATCATTTATCGATGACATAGTCGCGACGACTTGCTTAACCTGCTCACCACCTTGCTTCGCCACTTTCGATGCATCATTTGCCAAGCTACTTGCGCTACGCACATTCTCAGATGTTTGGCGCACATTGCCTGTCATTAGATCCATACTCGAAGCCGTTTCTTCAAGGCTTGACGCTTGACTTTCAGTTCGAGCTGATAGGTCAGAGTTACCTTGCGCAATCTCAGACGCTGCATGGTTAATAGTTTCCGCAGCATCTTGAATTTCAGCAATCATACTGGTCAGGTTTTCACAGGTTTCATTACAGAAACGTTTTAAGTTATCAAATTGTCCCTGATAATCTTCTGTGATTCGCTGTGTCAAATCACCTTCAGACATAGCCATCAATACTCGACCCACGTCTGCAAGTCCGTGATCGGCCGTACTCATCAATTGATTTAGAGCCTTCGCCATGAACAGCATAAAGCCTTTCTTGTCCTCTTCTTTTGCTCGAATCGTAAAGTTACCTGCAGCAGCCTCTTCTACAAGATGACTAATTTCTTTCTCAGACTGCACTTCGCTCGTACGATCAGCCCATTCAACAACTGAACCAATGCGCTGTCCATTCCTATCAAAAATTGGATTGGCAATAAGGCGAAAATGTAGATTAGCCACTTTAATTTGAGCTTGGTGGACCTTTTCCAAAGAAGCCAAAAGATCTGCCTGATGTGATGGATTCTTGTGGAAGATATCCATCGTCGAGCCAACAATGGTATCAACGTTAAAATGCGGTAAAACTTGTCGTAGTTCACCCTCTACACCGCGCAACATTGTTTCCACAGATTTGTTCATATAAACAATCTTGCGTTCAGAGTCCGCGATCATGACGTTGGTAGAAGTTGCGTTCAGCGCTTGAAGAATACGATTTGACTCAAGCTCGCGAGCTAGGTTCGCTTGATTGGCCTGATCTAATTCAGCCTGTTTACTTTTAAGATCCATAGCTACTTTCTGTAATGGCTTAATTAAACTTGCAAAAGCACCATCACTGTTAAGCCTAGCGACATCTTCATAGCGTCCCGCTGAGATCGCTAAAACCATGGTAGAGATTTGGCTAACTAAAGTTGTGAAACTCGTAGCAATCCACAAAATCAACAATATCGCGATAATACCTGCCCCGATAGCAAGATAAGCACTAGAAGCACCTTGCTCTTCCGTTTGGACATTTACTAATTGAGGCAGTACATCAGCAAACAAGCCATCTACCACTGCGCTTTGTTGCTGAAACGCCTGAGCCGCAGAGATCGAGTCTGTCGCCGCTCGCGATTGGATAAGTTGATAAGTCATGGCTAACTCATCCAATCGAGCCTGTAATTCGGTTGACACACTGACATCAGAGCCATTACTGCCTTTGAATAAGCTATAAGAAGGCAAGCCAATAGCAAAGACCGTTACCAACACCAGTAATATAAATTTCACAGACAACTTAGTACTCAAAATAGTTCACCTACGCAAGCCCGTTAAGGACAGCTATTCAACGATTAATAACCTTAAATCTCTTCCTTAAAATTCTTCCCAGCCATCATCATCCTGAACAGTTGGCTTCGGCAAAGGCTTGCTCGGCGCAGGTATTTTTTGCGCCTCTGCCTTTGGCTTAGTTAAAGGTTTCTCCACAACTTCCCGTTTTTTCAAGGCTGGTTTTGAAGCAGGGACTGCTCGTTTAGGAGCCGTTAAAGCCGCTCTAGAGCTAAATGATGAAGCGGTATGGCTCTCATCAATCACAAACTGACTCATATTCGTTGCAAGTTGGTCCGCTTGATTTAAAAGACTTTCCGAAGCCGCTGCCGCCTCTTCCACCAAGGCAGCATTCTGTTGCGTCATTTCGTCCATTTGAGTCACAGCCTTGCCAATTTCATCCAATCCCGAAGACTGTTCAGAAGAGGCAGACGAAATATCATTCATGATGCTGCTAACTTTCTTAATGGCGCCAACAATCTCTTTCATGGTATCGCCAGACTTATTCACTAACTCATTGCCTACCGCAATTTTAGAGCCTGATTCAGAAATCAATCCTTTAATATCTTTGGCAGCATTCGCAGATCTTTGCGCCAATGTCCGAACCTCGGAGGCTACTACTGCAAAACCACGACCTTGCTCGCCAGCACGTGCCGCCTCTACCGCAGCATTTAGCGCCAATATATTGGTTTGGAAAGCAATGCCATCGATCATACCAATGATGTCTGAAATTTTTTGCGACGATTCATTAATCGAGGCCATCGTTGCGACGACTTGATCAATCAATTCTCCGCCATCGGTGGCAACCGATACCGCATTCGAAGCTAAAGCCGACCCTTGCTGAGCATTGTTAGAGTTTTGTCGAACAGTACTGGTTAGCTGCTCCATACTAGAAGCGGTTTCTTCAAGATTCGCGGCCTGCTGTTCGGTTCGACGCGAGAGGTCTGTGTTACCATTTGAGATCTCACGAGCACCCAAATAAACTGCGTCAGAAGCACTTTTAATCTGAGTAATCACATCAGTCATAGTGACAAGTAAAGCATTCACACCTTGGCATAAACTTAACAGCGACCCTGACTTACCCTCGAGAGGAACACGTTGAGTGAGATCATTTGAAGTAGCGGCTTCAATCGCCTCATTCACCTGTTCCACTGCACTTTGTAATTGCTGCTCTGCTTCTACTTGCGAGGTAATATCCGTCGCGTATTTTACAACTTTGTAAATATTACCTAACGCATCTCGAATAGGGCTGTAATTGGCTTGAATCCAAATCACCTTGCCGTCTTTACGTACTCGAGGAAAACGGCCAACAAAATGTTCACCAGCGTTCAGTTTTCGCCAGAACTCTCGGTACTCTTCGGACTGACGAAAGTTTGCATCGACAAACATACTGTGATGTTTTCCACGCACCTCTTCGGCGGTATAGCCCAATGCATTTAGAAAGTTATTATTGGCTTCATAAATAACACCCTCTAAATTAAATGAAATCACAGCTTGGGCATTTGAAATAGCCTCCAACTGACTCGCATAGTCAGCCGCTTGATTTTTCTTTTCAGTAATGTCCGATGCAAACTTCACTACTTTAAAAGGTTTGCCATTTTCATCAAAGATTGGGTTATAGCTTGCTTCAATCCAAATACGCTTACCTTGTTTGGTAATACGACAGAACTCACCCGCTTGGAATTGACCCGCAGCCAAGTTAGCCCAAAAAGCACGGTATTCGTTGCTATTACGAGAAGCATCGTCAATAAACAAGGAGTGATGCTTTCCTACTACTTCATCAAGCGAATAACCCAATGCATTTAAGAAGTTATCATTGGCATATAGGATCGTTCCCTTTAGATCAAACTCAATGACAGCTTGTGATTTAGACAGAGCTTCAAGTTGGCCACGTAGATTTGTCAACTCATCTTGAGAAACAATTACCTGACCAGCTTCTAACGGTTTAGCAAATAAGCCTTTAAACATAATATTTAGCCTTCCTACCTAAGTTGGTTCATCTAATGGCAACACTGCTGTCAATCAAGCAGGCTCGAAAATACCTAATTCATCACTAGAGATCAGTGCTTCAATATCGACAATAATCACCATGCTATCTTCTAACGCAGCTAATCCATGGAGGTACTGGCTGTCAAAAGCTACACCAAATTCTGGCGCGGGTCGGATCTCTTCATCTTCTAGATTCATCACATCGGACACACCATCAACCACGATGCCGACGATTCGATCATGGATGTTTAACATGATCACGATGGTCCATTCATTATACGTCGGCTCGCCAATACCGAATTTAATTCGCAAATCGATAATTGGGACAATATCGCCACGCAAATTAATCACCCCTTTAATAAAACTTGGGGCATTTGCTATTTTAGTTGTGGCTTCATAACCGCGAATCTCTTTCACAGTCATAATGTCCAGTGCATAGGTTTCATCGCCTAAAACAAAGGTCAAAAACTCTCTCGTTGGCATAATTGAAACATTACCCTGCTGCTCTGACGGCATAAGATGGGCCTCCTAAATCTGAACTAATAAACTGCGTCAATGAATCGACATCAAGAATCAGCGCAACACCGCCATCCCCCATAATAGTCGCTCCAGCCACACCATCGACACGGCGATAATGACGTTCCAAACTTTTAATAACGACTTGTTGCTGACCAACAAGTGTATCTACCACTAACCCAAAGCGGCTCTTTGAAGTTTCTACAAGCACAATGATGTACTCGGACAAATCAAAGTTATCAATACTGTCATCACGACCGCCAAGCACCCGACCAATATCAACTAAGGGCCAATATTCATCACGTGCCCATAGTATTTTGCTGCCTTTGATCACTCGAATTTGCTCAGCCATTGGTTGAATACTTTCAATAATATTCACCAAAGGTACGACGAAAATTTGATCTTCGGCTTCAACACACATGCCATCAAGAATCGCGAGCGTCAGCGGTAAACTGATCACAAACTCAGTACCTATGCCGGGTGACGAGTTGATCTCAACACGCCCCCCCAGAGATTCAATATTTCGACGTACCACATCCATCCCTACTCCACGGCCCGAAATATCCGTCACTTCTGCGGCGGTTGAAAACCCTGGTGCAAAAATAAGTTGCCACACGGCGTCATCTGTTAGTGGAGAAGGTAATTCAATGCCCTTTTCTTCGGCTTTAGCAACAATACGCTCACGGTTTAAACCTGCGCCATCGTCTAGGATAGAGATCACAATCTCGCCACCTTTTTGCATCGCCGATAGGCGCACAGTACCTTTCTCGACTTTGCCAGAGGCTTTGCGGACTTCCGCGGTTTCGATCCCATGATCAACACTGTTGCGAATCAAGTGAGTAAGTGGATCGGAAATTTTCTCCACTAAGTTCTTATCTATTTCGGTGTTCGCGCCTTCGATGACCAATTCAATTTGTTTACCCATCTTAGTAGACAAATCCCGAACAAGGCGCGGAAAACGGTTAAAAACAAATGAAATCGGTAGCATTCGAACCGACATTACCGCTTCTTGTATCTCACGAGTGTTGCGTTCAAGCTCAGCTAAAGCGCCCATCATTTTTTCGGCAACACTTTCTTGAACTTCATTACCAATCAAATTCAACATCGATTGCGTAATAACAAGCTCACCAACTAAGTTAACCAGTTTATCAATCTTAACGGTTTCCACTCGAATACTGGTCGCTTCGACATTTTTAGTCTCATTAGTCGATGCTTTTACCGGTTTTGCTCGACTTTTTGTCGCTGTACTTAACTCTTCTGTCGAAGCTTTTTCATCCTTCGGATAAATCCCATAGCCTTTAGCATCATCGATTTTGTCTTGTTCCTGACGAGCCTTCATCGCCTCATCAAAGAAACCATATCCTTCACCCTCTTGGGTTCGCTTAACATCAGGCACACCAATATCAGGGGCTTGAGGCTGACTTTGAGCCGCCTCATCACTATCCGATATCTCTACACTTTCAAAAAAACCGAAGCCTTCAATTTCCTCTGAGGTTGTTTTCTCATCGGCAGCAACCGTACCTGGCGCATCGTCGAAAAAGCCAAAACCTTGGTCTTCTTCACCACTTTCCGCCATATCTTCATCAAAAAAGCCAAAGCCTTGTTCATCATCCGAGTTCGATGGTGAGCCAGCCTCATCATCAAAGAAGCCAAAACCTTCGTCTTCTAAAACCTCAGTCGTTTCAGATTCTTCGAAAAAGCCAAAGCCTTCATCTTCATCATTGGCGGTAGTGTTAGCTGCTGAAGCATCGGTCGCAGAACCCTGCTGAGCCATGGCTTGTGCCAATTCTGTTTCTAAGCGGGCCTTACTCGACTCTATGATGTCCCAGTCAATCTCTTCGTCATTACGGTAGCTATGAAGGATATCTTTCAGCACATCAACCGTTTCAAGTAACACCGTGATCAACTCATTGGTTAACTCGAGCTCTTCATTACGAGCACGGTCCAACATGTTTTCCATCACATGTGTTAAGCCAGTCATCGCATTAAAGCCAAAGATGGCACTGCCCCCCTTAATAGAGTGGGCAGCGCGGAAGACACTGTTAAGCACCTCAATATCAGGCTCAACCACGTCATAGTCCAACAACATGGTTTCCATTGTCTCTAAGTGCTCTTGTGCCTCATCAAAAAAGGCTTCATTGAACTGACTTAAGTTATCCATCAAACTCTCCGAAAAGACCTACGTTGGCTTTCATCGTTAGCGCAATACTTTCGATACCACTTCTAGCAGTTTTTTAGGATCAAATGGTTTTACCATCCAGCCAGTTGCGCCTGCCGCCTTGCCTTTTTGCTTCATCATATCGCTTGCTTCAGTGGTCAGTACGATAAGAGGCGTACGAGCATAAGCAGGCATAGCACGTAGAGATTTAATTAAAGTAATGCCATCCATGTTCGGCATATTCTGATCCGTTAATACGAAGTCGTAGCGTTCCGTCTTACAAAAATTCAATGCTTCTTGGCCATCTTTAGCGGCTTTAACAGTGTACCCAGCCCCTTTTAAGGTCATTTCAACCATTTGACGTACAGATGGTGAATCATCAACGATAAGCAGCTTCTTGCTCATAAAGTCCTCTAATAATCTAAAGTAACGTGGGTCGTATTTGTGTTTTGATCATAACTGAATGTATGACAAAGAGAAGTAATTAACTTTAACCCCCTGCCATAAGCTACGTCATTACCCAAATCTTTTAATTTTTCTATGGCATAACCAGAGCCACTATCGCTCAATTTCACGGTGAGCTTTTGAGATGTCTCATCCCAAGCAAGCTTCACTGTGACTTTATCTGTCGCCGCGATAGTTGCTTGCTTCTCTTCTCTTATGGAGAGATAGGCAATAAAATCTTCTTCTTTTAATTTCGATGGAATATGAAAAATCCCATGGTCAACAGCATTGACAAATAACTCTGTCAAAACTGTAAATGTTTTTTGACAAAAATCCTTATGGAACCCATAAGTGCCTAGCAACTCAGCAATATTGTAGGCAAACTTTTCATTATTTAATGCGTTACCCGTTAATTCAAATTCAAAACTAAAAGAACCAGGTAGCGGCTTAGATAACGCTTCAACTTGTTTAAGTTCTTCCCTTAACAAAGCTAAGTCTAGAACAGCCAACGTCATATCATCGTGATCATTCAAATCGTTGGTAAAGTTCTCATAGCTGTGCATCATTGATAGCAAGCTTTCTGGATCATCTAAATTAGCGGCAATGATGTCGTAGGTTTCGCCAAATGATAGGCTACGGCCATCCATCACTTTATTCTCAATAAGACCATCGCTAAATAAAGCGATCTTGCTGATCTTATCTAGCTCAAACACTTCCATTTTTGTGCTAACAAGGTCATCAGGAAGAATACCAATTGCCACATGATGCGATGTGACTTTACGAAGGCTGCCATCATTATCAAACATCAAAACCGCGGGCATGCCACCATTCCAAATGCGAATAGTGTTATCAGACAAAGAAAGCTCAAGCAAAACAGCGGCGACAAAGCGGTTCTGGGGAATACATTGACTATGCTTCGCACTCAGCTCTTTAAGAATGGCTCCCAATGACAAGCCTTTTGACACCATCGCAGCGAAAGTAGACACCAATGGATAAATCGTTAGCGCTGCAGCCATTCCATGCCCAGTTGCGTCCGCCAATAAAACAATCAAATTGCCATTTGGGGCTTTGGCTGATAATAACATGTCACCACAAAACTTACCGGAAGAGCGTATGACGGTATTCAGACCATTCACTTTAGTCGTATGTACTTTCAAAATGTGGTTGTACACATAATGAGCTAACTCTTCTTCTTGCTCTTTCTCATGAGCAATGCGTTGATACATTTCGTTTGCATCAAATAAGGCACGTTCAGTGATTGAGTTTCGAATAAAATTTCGCACACGACTGGCCAATAAAATAGGATGCACAGACTTATTAATAAAATCCCTAACACCTAGATCAAAAAACTCAGCTACTCGATTTTGCTCATAATCACCAGTCATCACCAAAATAGGTATTAATGGATGGCTTACGCGAAGTTTTTCCACTAATTGCGTAGAGTCACCGTCTGGCAAATGGACATCCAGAAGAAACAACGCAATGTCATGCTCAGGAATTAAAGCCTTAGCTTCCGCAATAGTCTTTGCAGTAATTGTTTTAATGCCTTGAGCGGATAGCGACTTAGAAACAATCAAGCATGTACTAATATCATCTTCCAGAATGAGAACGCAATTTTCTAAAGACATAATAATTTAAGCCTATTCGTACTCGAATAAGGTATGGAAATTAGCCATTTCTAAAATATCTTTTGCTGTTCCCGTAACGTTTCGTACAAAACCTTTACCGCCCGACGCGCTAATTTTACGACGCAACAAAACCATCATCCCCAATGCAGAAGAATCCACATAGGTTACGCGAGAAAAATCCAAAACAACTTGGTTGCTTTTCAACAAAGCCTGCTCATAGGATTCAGTAAACCATTTATGAGTACTAAAATCGAATCGTTCAGGGATACTAATGACGACAGGTGACTGAGACATATGCTTTCCTAAAATCTTTAAAATAAATCAATATCACCGCTGCCCACATCTTGTTGTGAGACCGGATTATGACGCTCTTGGCTGTGAGCCTTGATTCGCTCAAGCTTATCTCTCATGACATGCTCAAGATCCTCAAAAGAGGTAGTTTTAATACTTTCCAGATGCTCAGCAATAAACTTTAAGGTTTCAATGGTGTATTCGATATTTTGGCGGTTAATGTCATCAAACTGTAATCCACGAGTCGCCGCAAAAATTGCACTCTCAATACCACCGGCTAATTCATCTAATTCTGTAGTAACCTTAGAATCGCTTTCAGCTTTCTGGACGATGTGCTCCAGAACTTGCTGCATTTTTCGCTTAGACTCCATAATGTAGGTCACATCATGAGCCGCTAAACTTTCCATCGAAGCCGTTAACGCCGCCACCTGCGATTGAATCTTTTGTAGTTGCGTCTGAATCGCAACACTGAAACCAGCGGAACGATTAGAGAGCGTTCGAACCTCATCCGCCACCACAGCAAAACCGCGACCGGCTTCACCAGCACGAGCCGCCTCGATTGCAGCATTAAGCGCCAACAAGTTAGTCTGTTCAGCAATGTCATCGATGTCTTTTAATGCTTTGGTGACGATCGGCATTTCTTCGTGAATTTCGTTTACTTTGCTTAGCAGATCCATCGACTCGGCAGACATTTCAACCGTGGTGTTAATAAAACGATCCAGTGTTTTCGCCGTCTGATCTGCAAAGTTTTGCATCACTTCACTGTGACTACGTGAACCATCATGGTTGTCGTTAATTAAGGAACGAATACACTCTTCTTGCTGTCGGATTAAACGGTGAGTGTCTTCGAAAGAGGAGCTAAGTAACTCAATAGCACTTTGCTGTGTGGTCAGGACATTGTCTAGATCGGCATTACACACATTTAAGATAGGAATCAATTCGCGATTAAATAATTTTTGGGCTTCTGCTTTATCAACTAAATCATTCGTTTCATATGTCTCATTTTGAGAAACTGGATCGTCACTTGCGTGGTGTCGGGCCAGAAAAACCAGAAGAGCACCAGATAAAACTAACACCAACAAGGCAGGCCAAAAATAACCAGATAAGCCCAGCAGGCCAGCTACTGCAACCGCGAACACATGTATCAGAGACAACTTCAGCATAGAGACAATCCTTAGAAACCTTCATGAGCGCCTAGAGCATCATGCAACTCGCGCCCTTAGCTTTTTTAATGCACCTTAAAACCATTATAAGGTAAAGCTGTTTCATTGCATCCTTTGTCAGCGAAACAAAAATGCTTATAAGCCATTAATTTGAATCAGTTTTTCTTTTAGAGCAACATAAAAAACACAAAAAAACACGAAAACACCGACAAATGAAACACCAGCACTGTAATGCTGCATAACGCTTCAAATCATAAAGATAGTTTAATATCGTACATGTTATTTAGAAACCGTTAAGAAATCTGATGCCCATAAAAATATTGATCCAGATTAGCTCACCAAGATTTTATAATTATTTTTTATAGCTTAGTCGTAATGTTCTGAATTTCAAAGCAAAAGTTCCTGAGCTCAATCACCACATGCCCCACCTACCTTACGGCCTCCTAGCACATTTAAAAGAGAATCGAGCCATAACTTCACTAAATCCGAATCAAGAAAGTCTCGAACTTATTTCAAAGCTATCTGAGTGGTGATGACCACTGAGCATTTCTAAGCCGCCTGTTCGACGGTGAAGTCACTTGTAAAGAGACGCTGGGATCAAAGGCTTTCGATTGTTAAAACCGGGAGCAGAAAAAAATGAAGGGTTAAAAACAGAAAAGCCGAGCTTGTGGCTCGGCTTCTGTTGCATGATTTTTGATTTAAAACCACACTTTAAAATTCTGGTAGGTCTAAGCAGATTCGAACTGCTGACCTCATCCATGTCAAGGATGCGCTCTAACCAACTGAGCTATAGACCTAGAAAGTGCTGGTTATTATACGCAGCACTTAATCCAGTTCAAGCACTTTAAATAAAAATTTAAGTGTTTGTTTTTACTTGATGAATTTCTAGACAACTAAGCCTCGCCGACGTCCTTGAGTTTCTTTTGCAAAGTACGGATCTGATCTCGATAAGCCGCGGCTAACTCAAACTTCAGGTCTTCTGCTGCTAGCGCCATATCTTTTTGAAGTTGTACGATGGCTTTTCGCACTTCAGCCACATCGTCCATATTTTCGATTTGGTAATCTTTGACTTTCTCAGCCACTTTGCGGGTTTGCTTACCTTTATTGCGCCCGCCTGCGCCTGGGTTATAAGCCCCTTCTAGAATATCCTCAACCGACTTAGTAATGCCTTTTGGCACGATGCCGTGTTCTTCGTTAAAGGCTTCTTGCTTAGCACGACGACGGATGGTTTCATCCATCGCTCGCTGCATGGAGCCAGTAATTCGATCTGCATATAGAATCGCTTTACCATTTACGTTACGGGCCGCTCGACCTATGGTCTGAATAAGAGAGCGGTCAGAGCGTAAGAAGCCTTCTTTATCTGCATCCAAAATTGCCACCAGACTCACTTCTGGGATGTCGAGACCCTCTCGCAGCAAGTTAATACCGACCAACACATCAAATTCACCCAGACGTAAATCACGGATAATCTCCACACGCTCTACCGTATCGATATCTGAATGCAGATAACGCACACGAATACCGTGCTCATGCAGATAATCCGTCAAATCTTCTGCCATACGCTTGGTTAGCGTTGTCACTAAGATACGCTCCCCTTTTGGTAAACGCAGATTGATCTCGGATAACAAGTCATCCACCTGAGTCGCGACTGGACGCACCTCTAGCTCAGGGTCAACAAGCCCCGTAGGTCGAACGATCTGTTCCACTATCCAATCTTGGTGTTGCTCTTCGTATTTACCAGGAGTTGCGGAAACAAAAATGGTCTGCGGTTTAATCTGTTCCCATTCTTCAAAACGCATCGGGCGGTTATCTAACGCTGAAGGCAGGCGAAAACCGTATTCGACAAGGTTTTCTTTACGGGAACGGTCACCTTTGTACATGGCGCCAATTTGCGGCACCGTCACATGGGATTCATCGATGACCAATAAAGCATTCGCTGGCAAATAATCAAATAAAGTTGGCGGTGGTGACCCTTCGGGTCGACCAGATAAATAACGTGAGTAGTTCTCGATACCAGAGCAATACCCCAGCTCTTGCATCATTTCTAAGTCATAGTTGGTACGCTGTTCTAGGCGCTGCAATTCCACTAATTTGTTTAAAGATTTAAGCTGTTCAAGACGCACATCCAGCTCTTTCTTAATCTTTTCTATCGCCTCTAAGATGGTTTCGCGTGGGGTGACATAGTGGGTTTTAGGATAAATAGTAACGCGCGGAACTTTGCGAATAGTTCGATTGGTCAGCGGATCAAACACTGCGAGGTTGTCTACTTCATCATCAAACAATTCGATACGAATCGCTTCATCCTCAGAGTCCGCTGGAAAAATATCAATCACATCACCACGTACACGGAAATTACCACGCTCAAACACCATATCGTTACGGGTGTATTGCAGCTCCGCTAAACGACGCAACACTGAGCGCTGATCAATGCGATCACCGCGATCTAGATGCAACATCATTTTCAAATAGGACTGAGGGTCGCCCAAGCCGTAAATCGCCGACACCGTTGCCACGATAATGACATCTTCACGCTCTAACAAGGCTTTGGTGGCCGACAATCGCATTTGCTCAATGTGTTCGTTTACCGAAGCATCTTTCTCAATGTAAGTATCGGAGGCTGCAACATAGGCTTCAGGCTGGTAATAGTCGTAATAGGAAACGAAGTATTCCACCGCATTATTTGGAAAGAACTCCTTAAATTCGCCATATAACTGAGCCGCCAAGGTTTTATTGTGCGCCATGATAATGGTTGGGCGTTTTACTTCAGCGACCACATTGGCAATGGTAAAAGTCTTACCCGATCCGGTTACCCCCAAGAGGGTTTGATGGGCTAAACCAGCTTCAATTCCTTGCACCAGTTTTTTGATGGCTGCCGGCTGATCACCAGCAGGTTGATACTGCGAAACGACTTGAAATTCCTGCGACACTTTTACGCCCTATACTATTCACCAGCGATAAGCCTTAAAGGGTAACAAATTTCCTTTGCAACGTCTTAGTCAGAATATGACATTAGAAATAATTAATATAAAGCGCACACTAGCTAGTACAAATCGCTCTATCTTCACAGTTGCTAATATAAAACTATTTATATAGCATAAAAGAATAACCTTATAACCTTAACAGAGGTAGCAGCATGTCTTCTCAACCATTCGTTAAAGCCTTTTTCGACGAAGCCACTTTTACTGTGTCTTACGTTGTTTCTGATGAAACCACAAAATCCTGTGTCATTATTGACTCGGTTCTGGACTATGATCACGCTTCCGGCCACACCTCAACTAAGTCTGCCGACGATGTTATCCATTATGTGCAATCCGAAGCTCTGAGCGTTGAATGGATCTTAGAAACACACGTTCATGCAGACCATCTTTCCGCAGCACCTTATCTCAAGAAGGCTTTGGGCGGAAAAATTGTGATTGGTGATAATATTACAACGGTGCAAAATACCTTCGGCAAGTTGCTTAATGTGGAACCGCAGTTTGCTTGTGATGGCTCTCAATTCGATCACTTAGTACATGAAGGGGATGAGCTAACATTCGGCCAGCAACGCGTTGAAGTACTGCACACACCAGGTCACACGCCCGCTTGTGTTACCTATGTGATTGGCGATGCAGCCTTTGTAGGCGACACTCTATTTATGCCAGATTATGGCACCGCACGCTGCGATTTCCCTGGCGGAGATGCCGCAACATTATACCGCTCTATTCAAAAGATCTTTGCCTTACCTGAGCCCACCCGCCTATTTATGTGCCATGACTATAAAGCACCAGGACGAGAAGAGTATATTTGGGAAACTACTGTAGCAGAGCAAAAAGCCAACAATGTTCATATCCATCAAGGCATTACCGAAGAGGCTTTCTGTAAGATGCGTACTTCCAAAGACGCGACGCTTGCGATGCCGCGCCTGATTTGGCCGTCCGTGCAAGTCAACATGCGCGCAGGCGACCTTCCTCCTGCTGAGGAAAACGGTACGCGCTACCTTAAAACACCAATTAACTTGGTATAAGGCTGACTATGAACCGATTAAACCGCTATATACCTGCAACCGTCTGGTTAAAGGAATACACCCGCGGAGATATGCAAACCGACATGATGGCCAGCATTATTGTGACCATCATGCTGATTCCACAGAGCTTGGCCTACGCCATGCTAGCAGGATTACCTCCTGCTGTGGGTTTGTACGCTAGTATTTTACCCTTGATTGCTTACGCTCTGTTTGGCTCAAGTAGAACACTAGCCGTAGGGCCTGTAGCGGTAGTATCTATGATGACGGGCACAGCAGCATTGCAATTTGCCGCACCGAACACAGCCGAATATCTCTCAGTTGTGATTCTGCTAGCTGCTGTGTCAGGCCTATTTTTATTACTATTAGGCTTATTTAAATTGGGTTTTTTAGCCAACTTATTAAGTCACCCAGTTATTTCAGGGTTCATTAGTGCATCGGCCATTTTAATTGCTCTAGGGCAGGTAAAACACATTCTTGGAGTCAAAGCTTCAGGTCATAATTTGATCGAGATGCTAGAAAGCATGTGGCACAACTTAGCGGACACCAACCTCACAACCTTAGTCATTGGTGTTGGCGCTATTATTTCCCTTCATCTGCTACGAAAATATTTTAAGGGCATTCTAATGGCTCTCGGATTGTCCAGTCACCAAGCACAACTTGCATCGAAAGCAGGGCCCGTACTGGTCGTGGTGATTTCAACGCTAATCGTCGCCATGATGAAGCTAGATCAAACAGGCGTTAAAGTGGTGGGAGAAGTACCTAGTGGCTTTCCTCCTTTAGCTTTACCAAATATGGATTTCAATCTGATCATGGATTTACTGCCCGCCGCGATTTTAATCAGCATTGTTGGCTTTGTAGAATCGGTTTCCGTAGCACAGTCTTTTGCCGCTAAACGCAGACAAAGTATTGATCCAAACCAAGAGCTTGTAGGCTTAGGTGCTGCTAACCTAAGCTCCGCATTCAGCGGCGGCTTTCCGGTCACAGGTGGCTTCTCTCGATCAGTCGTGAGCTTTGATGCAGGCGCCAAAACACCGATGACAGGCGTATTTACTGCATTACTGATTCTACTCACTTTGAGCTTTTTAACTGGGGCATTTTACTATCTACCAAAAGCGGTTTTGGCCGCAACGATTGTAGTGGCAGTTGTCCAGCTTATTGATGTAAAAGGCTTTCTAGAAGTGTGGCGTTACTCAAAACAAGACGCCAGTGCATTGATCGCTACTTTTACAGTTGTGCTATTAGCGGGAGTAGAAGCTGGCATCATCACGGGCGTGAGCTTGTCGTTGCTATTATTCCTATGGCATGCCAGCCATCCACATATTGCTGTCGTCGGTCGCGTTGCAGGGACGGAGCACTTTCGCAATGTGGAGCGCTTTCAAGTAGAAACAAACAAAGAAGTTCTAACTGTTCGCATCGATGAAAGCCTATTCTTTGCCAACGCCCGAGTTTTGGAAGACAAAATCACTCAACTGGTTGCCCAGAACAAGGAAGTCAAGGACGTGGTTCTAATGTGCACCGCCGTTAATATGATCGACGCCAGCGCCTTGGAAAGTTTAGAAATGATTTGTGAGCGATTACATTCCACTGGCATTCACTTACATTTGTCAGAAGTCAAAGGCCCGGTAATGGATCGATTAAAAGGCTCGACTTTAATCTCTCATCTAAGCGGCAACATTTACTTAACTCAAAATCAAGCATTTGAAGACCTCTGCCGCAGCAAAGGGTGATCCTATGATCACCCTTTCTTTTGGTCCATAATATTTGAACTTAAACTACTTTGGCTGCTTGATCTGCAGAATCATACGATTCTTATCTAACAATGCTGGACCAATTCCCTTTACTTTCGTTAAGTCATCCACATTCATAAAAGGGCCGTTTTGGTCGCGGTACGCGACAATGGCCTCCGCTTTACTTTGGCCAACACCACTCAGCGCCAAAGCAAGTTGGTCAGCGGTCGCCGTGTTCAAATCTAACGGTTCTGCAGCAAGGCAGGCGAAGGAAAAAATACACAGAGATAACGCTAGCAGGCGTTTTAGTGAAAATATCATTTGGCATACTCCTTATGCTTTAGTTACGGCTTCCTGCCGATAATAAAAAACCGATCTCTAGGATCGGTTTTCAGGATAGCATAACTATTATCCAGCTCAAGCTTTAAGCCAATACACCTAACTCATTATTGACCTGAGTTAACACTGCTATAGGATCAGCAGCCTGAGTAATAGGACGTCCCATTACTAAGTAATGGCTACCCGCTTTCATCGCTTCACTAGGCGTCATAATGCGCTTTTGATCACCTTGCTCAGAACCTACGGGGCGAATTCCAGGTGTGACCAAGACAAAATCTTTACCCAAAGTGTCTGATAGCATTTCAGACTCTTGCGCAGAACATACCACACCATCCATACCCGACGATTGCGCTAATTTCGCTAGACGCATCACGTGATCACGTGGCGATAAGTCGATACCAATTTCAGACAAATCGCTTTCGTCCATACTGGTTAAAACCGTTACCGCGATCAACAGAGTATTGTGATCGTGAATCTGGGCCAAGGCATTGGCAGACGCTTCCATCATACGGCGGCCACCGCTGGCGTGTACATTCACCATCCAAACACCTTCTTTCGCAGCAACAGAGACTGCATTCGCTACCGTGTTTGGGATATCGTGGAATTTAAGATCTAAGAAGACATCAAAATCTAGCTTATGCAACGCTTCCAAAATTGCCGGACCCGCTTTGGTAAACAGCTCTTTACCGACTTTCACACGACACAATTTTGGGTCTAAACGCTTTGCCATCGCCGTAGCTTGTTCGATTGTTGGGTAGTCTAAGGCTACAACGATTGGAGATTGGCAAGTCATGAAAATTCCTCTGAATATAAAGTCTACTCTCCTTCTAAACCATGAATCGGTTTCACCGTACCCCAACTCTTACAACTTGGACATTGCCAATGTAGTTGATGACCTGAGAAACCACACTGACGACAGCGATGCTTAGGCTTAGAAGAAGTTAATTGCTCGATTAATTCGTACAAAACACTTAAGTTTTCTTGGTCGTGCCCCTCAGAATCCTGGCGTTGCATATCAATCAGCTCCTGGAATCCTTTAATCGTCGGATGGGCACGTAATTGCTCTATTATAAACTGTTCTGCGAACTCTTTGTCATCTTGCGCATAATGTTCTGTCAAAGCACGAATCAACGTAGCGGAAGGATGCTTTTTGAGTTGCTCTTGCAGGAACTTGATGTAACCACCACCGCCCCACACCTGCAAATAACATTCACGCAGTTTATAGATAACAACTGGCAAGAACTCATGATCCTGATCAGCGACCATTTTCAGTTCTTTGATTGCATCTCGATAACGTTTTTGACTAATGAAAATATCAGCTAGGCCAATACTCGCGCGCACGCAGTCAATATCCACTTCGATAGCAGACTTATATTTCTGAAAAGCTTGAGTCCACTGCTCTTTATGAATCGCCTCTTCTGCCACCTCACAGTAAAAGTGCGCCAAACGCTGGGCTTGCCTGCGACTCGGGAAATCCGCTTGCAACTGATGGGCAATACTGATCGCTTTCTCCCAGCTTTGCTCAAACTCATATAGGTCCACCAACAACGTGAAGATTTCTTTCTGAAATTCCGTTTTACGAGCGGCAATATTCAGCAATAGTCGCTCAGCTCGATCCAGTAAGCCAGCCGACATAAAATCACTGGCCAATTCAAGTTGCACTAAACGAGTGTCTCGAGGCGAAATATCCGGGCGGGCTAGCAGACTCTGATGGATGTTGATGGCTTTTTGAATTTCGCCTTTCTTGCGAAACAAATTACCCAGTGTTAGGTGGATATCAAAGGTGTCAGAATTGACCTCGAGGGAATCCACAAAGGCATCAATGGCCTCTGATTGCTGACCATTGAGGAGATGATTTAAGCCCCGAAAATAATCATTCGGGACTTTTTTAAGTTCTTGATCTTGGGTTTCTTTGGTACGGCGTCGACCTAGCATCCAGCCAATGAACAAAGCAACGAAGAGAACGACAAATAAGCCCCACTCGGTCAAGGGACTACTCCCGCTCCGACAATTCTGACGTTAGGGACGCTTTGCGTAAGTTGTCGATTTCAGCCTGTAGACTTACCAGCTGTTTCGTTTTCTTGCGAACATTACGTTCTAATCGGAACAATAGTGCACTCGAAGAAGCCAGCGCCAAAACAATGCCTAATGCAAAAGCAATAATCATGTATAGAGCGATACTTAACTCAGGCGATTGCCAAAGCACCAGATCTAAGGTGATTACCTGACCATTGCGAATTGCAAAGAAAAGACCGACAAATAAGAAAAAAGCTAAGGCTACTAGTAGCACCACTCGCTTCAGCCATTTAAGCATAAAACACCCACATACTGCGTTGATCGACTTATTATGCCGAGGAGCAGGGAAAATTTCGATAGAAAATTAGCTTAACTCTTTCGTATCTGCGACAGAGTTGACCAATTCACGCAACTCTTTGCCAGGCTTAAAGTGTGGAACGTATTTAGACCCTAATTCAACAGACTCTCCTGTCTTAGGATTTCGGCCCACGCGAGGCGCACGATAATGTAGAGAGAAACTACCAAAACCGCGGATTTCGATACGCTCGCCATTTGCTAACGCTTCGGACATATGCTCTAGCATTGCCTTAACCGCCAACTCAACATCTTTAACTGGTAGATGAGGCTGCTGGTCAATTAGCATTTCTATCAGCTCAGATTTTGTCATCAGTGTCCTCTCGACTATATTTTGATCACACCCTTAGACTAGCTAAATTTAGAAAGAAAGCAATAACTTAACGCAGATTTGGCATAAAATTCTCGCTTTTTTCGGCTTTCTATAACGATTATTTCTGCTTAGACTTTGGGATGACTAGCATCCGACGGGGCTAACTTCTATAATTGCCGGCATTACTTAACACAAGTGGATATAAAACAATGAGCTTCAAAGACATTCCTGCTGGCCGCGATGTGCCAAACGATATCAACGTAATCATCGAAATCCCTGCTGAGGCAAACCCAGTTAAGTACGAAGTAGACAAAGACATGGACGCTCTAGTGGTAGACCGTTTCATGACGGCGCCTATGTTCTATCCAGCTAACTATGGTTACGTTAACAACACCCTAGCAGACGACGGCGATCCTGTTGACGTGCTAGTGATTACACCTTACCCAGTGGTTCCAGGCTCTGTGATTCGCTGCCGTCCAGTTGGCGTACTAAACATGTCTGACGAAGCAGGTATGGACGCTAAGCTAGTTGCAGTACCGCATGAGAAGCTGAGCAAAGAATACGGCCACATCCAAGACGTAAACGACATTCCACAACTACTACGTGATCAAATCGAGCACTTCTTCGAAAACTACAAGAAGCTTGAAAAAGGTAAGTGGGTAAAAGTTGAAGGCTGGGCGAATGCTGAAGAAGCTCGCAAGGCCCTAGTTGAAGGCGTAGAAGCTTACAACGCTCAGTAATCTTACGATTACTTTGAATCTAAACAGCCGATCCATTTGGATCGGCTTTTTCGCTTATGGCACAGGCTTGGTTTATTTACATTAGCCTTCTAGGCCATCAAGGTAGCGTTCGGCATCCAACGCAGCCATACAGCCAGTCCCCGCAGAAGTAATCGCTTGACGATAAATGTGATCACTCACGTCACCTGCAGCAAACACGCCTTCAACACTCGTTTGCGTCGCATTGCCTTGAGTACCAGACTGAACCGTTAGATAACCGTCCTTCATATCTAGCTGACCAGCAAAAATATCTGTGTTTGGCTTGTGGCCGATCGCTACAAACAAGCCTGCAACCGCCAATTCTTTGGTTTCGCCAGTTTGGTTATTCTTAATACGAACACCCGTTACCCCTGCGTCATCGCCAAGCACTTCGTCTAGTTCACTGTGCCATTCGATCTTAACATTGCCGTTCTCAGCTTTATCTAACAGTTTGTCCGCAAGAATTTTCTCAGAACGGAATTTATCGCGACGGTGAATCACAGTCACAGTCTTAGCAATGTTAGCTAAGTAAAGCGCTTCTTCCACAGCCGTGTTACCACCACCGATTACCGCTACATCTTGATTACGGTAGAAGAAACCATCACAAGTCGCACAGGCGGATACACCTTGCCCCATAAACTTCTGCTCACTTTCCATGCCTAGGTACTGAGCGCTGGCGCCGGTTGCGATGATTAGCGCATCACAAGTGTACACGCCGCTGTCACCTTCTAAGCGGAACGGACGGTTTTGTAGATCCACTTTATTGACGTGGTCGAATACGATTTCTGTTTCAAAACGCTCCGCGTGCTGACGCATACGCTCCATCAATTCTGGACCTTGAACGCCTTGCACATCACCTGGCCAGTTATCTACTTCTGTCGTCGTCGTCAGCTGACCACCCATTTGCATGCCAGTAATCATCACTGGTTTTAGATTGGCACGAGCAGCGTATACCGCTGCAGTGTAGCCTGCAGGGCCTGAGCCCAAGATCATTAATTTAGCGTGTTTAACATCGCTCATTTGGAATGCTCCTTAAATTAGATATCCTAGCCGAGGGTTAACACGGCTTCGTTATGGGCATAGGATAAAGAAACCGTTATCAAATAGACACCGAAGAAAATTAATTACGGAAATAGAGGTATTCTATGAATTTTAAACGCCACAACAAGGGCACTCAGGGTCTTGAGACAAACGCATGCTGCGCCATTCACCGCTTAGACCATCAAATAATTGCAGAACACCATGTCGTACAGTACCTTTAGCACTCAACAACTTGATCGCGACCAACGCTTGCTGAACCCCAATCGTCCCTACTACAGGCCCAATAATGCCATTGGTATTACAGCTAAGTTGCTGATCAGAAAGGTCTGGATATAAGCATTCGTAGCAAGGCGAGCACTGTTCATCGTATCGAAATACCACCAACTGCCCTTCCCAACGAATTGCCGCACCACTAACCAATGGAATCTTGTGAGCCTGTGCCCAACGATGCACCATTTGACGCGTCGCGAAATTATCGCAACAATCCAAAATCACATCTGCACCAGATAAGCAAGCTTCAATATTCTCTTCATTTAAACGAAGCTGGTGGACTAACAGCTGCACCTCAGAATTACGTGCTTGTAAGTGCTCTTGTGCTGCTAGAACTTTAGGTGTGTGCACATCTTGCTCAGTGTAAAGCACTTGGCGAGGTAGGTTACTTAGCTCGATCTCATCATCATCAATCAAGGTCAGAATACCCACACCAGCCCCAACTAGATAGGTCGCCGCAATATTCCCTAAGCCACCGGCTCCGATAATCACAGCGTGCTTACCTGATAGGTTCATCTGGCCTTCAATGTCAAAGTTCGTAAGTAGTAACTGACGACTATAGCGTAGTAACGATTGTTCATTCATAGCATAAATCCTGCCCGATCGATCAGCATTTTGCTAATATCTAGGCATTGTATTACTGGAATAATAAAATGAAATTTCCCGGCCGCAGAAAGATAAAGCACTACTTCCCAGCCACACAGGGCAAACACAGACTTCCGAAATCAGAAGTCCACCCCACTCAAGACACCTATATTGTTGGCCTAGATGAAACCATTGTGGATGTGATTGCGACGGTCGATGACATATTTCTGGCGCAACATGGTATCCGAAAAGGACTGTCAAACCTAGTCACGCCAGAACAAGCCAGCGCGATCTACCAAGAACTGATTGCTGAAAACCGTATATCGGATCACTTTGCTGGCGGTACCATTGGCAACACCTTACACAACTACTCTGTCTTAGCTGACGACAAATCTGTGCTTCTAGGGGTCATGTCAAACCAGATTACGCTTAACTCACCCGAATACTATTATCTGTGCGATACAAGCAGTAATGTCGATATGCATCATTTACAAGGTGTTGCTGGAGACATTGGACGGGGGATTACTTTAATTACAGAGGATGGAGAGCGCACTTTCGCTATCGCCCCCAATACCATGGACGATATTGAGCCAAGTAGTGTAAACGAAGAGCTGATTGCCAATGCCGCGGCTTTTGTCACCTGTGCCTATCCTCTGCGTCATGCAGATAAACCCATCAAAGCAACACTTATGAAGTGTCTAGAGCTTACTAAACAATATAACGTACCAGTGATAATTACCTTAGGCACACAACACTTGGTAGAAGAATTTCGCGATGAAATCCAACTCATCATCGAGAAATACGCATCTGTCGTCGCCATGAACGAACAAGAAGCCGAGGCATTAACAGGAGAACCGAAAGCGCTGTTAGCCGCTGAAAAAACCCTAGAATGGTGCGATATGGTACTCCTTACAGCTGGCGCGGAAGGATTGTACTTATGCGGTTATTGCGATGATCAATACAAGCGCGCAACGACTCACTCAATCAAGTCTCAAGATATTACCAACTTTAACCAATGGGAGTTTTCGAGGCCACAACATAAACAAGATTGCGAAGCGCCAATAAAAGTCTATTCGCATATTGATCCTTATCTCGGCGGTCCAGAACGCATTTGCAACACAAATGGCGCAGGGGATGGTGCGCTGTCTGCCCTACTGCATGACATCGCTGCCAACTACTATCACTTGCAACAGCTGCCACACAGTAGCAAGCACACTGCCAAGCACCTATCCTACTCTTCGTTTGCACAAATTTGTAAATACGCAAACCGAGTCAGTTATGAAGTACTAAGCCAACATTCACCAAGACTTTCGAAAGGACTACCCGAGCAAGAAGACAGCTTAGAACAAGCATACTGGGCAAGATAGAAATAAAAAAGCCGACTTAAAGAAGTCGGCTTTTTTAATATGGTACCAGTGGCCGGACTCGAACCGGCACGCTTTATAGGCAATGGATTTTGAATCCATCGTGTCTACCAATTCCACCACACTGGCTTTGAAATTGTGTCGCACATTTTAGTGTTTTTAACTTTTCTGTCAATGGCTTAGTTGAAATTATTTTAGCGCAACAGTAATTTTGTTAGCCCATTGTAACGCTTCAAAGAAAGCAACATTTAGGTAACCACGCACCTTGTTCGGTAATTGAGCAATACGATCCCAACGCTCTTCTTCGATACTGGTTACACTAAATAAAATTCGACCTAAAGGCCCCTTGTATTCCAGAATCGCACTTTGCAGCTCTCCATTAAGAGCGATTTGTTTTAGCAACTCTTGCTGGGAAATCTGCAAGATTCGATCCATGCCAGAAATCAAACCTACGGTAAACGCCTGATCAGCACAAATAGACTTAGACTGGGCTGCAAGTAGTTCGCAGCATTTTGCGCGAATCAACAACATTTTAAGAATTTCAGGATTACTACACTTCTGAGAACTTAGCGTGATCAACATTGACCAACGTTTTAATTGCTCTAAGCCAAGATATACAACAGCCTCTTTAATGGACTCAACGTTTTTTGTGAGCCCAACAACGGGGCTGTTAAGAAGCCGCAGCATCTGATATGACAAGGTTGGATGCTGCCCTACCAATTGAGCAACGGCTCCGATACAAACGGATTCATTTTGCAGCATATTCACGAGGTTCAATGCACTTTGAACATCCGCTTCAATTTTTTTACCCTTTACAATTTCCGGGCGACTCAGGTAATAGCCCTGATAGTATTCAAATCCTAAATCCAAACATTGTTGGAACATGTCTTGATTTTCTACTTTCTCAGCGACCAGTTTAATACGACGCTGTTTCAAAGCTTCTATTTCTTTCAGTACGGTATTGGGAGGCGTACTTAATACATCCACTTTGACCATAGACATAAAGGGCAATAATGGCTGATACGTAGTACAAAACTGAAAATCGTCTAATACAAAGCGAAAACCTTTTTCATGCCACCCTTTTACTGCGGCAACGAACTCTGGCGTGATGGGCTGATCTTCGAGAATTTCAATGTAAACTGTTTCAGGAGAAATCGGAAAAAAAGCATCTGACAACACTAATTCAGACGTCATGTTGATAAAGAAAGGTCGTCTTGTCTGAACTTCAAATTCACTAATACCAATGCATAGATTAACCAGAACCTGACTTGTCGCTACTTCTGGGTTATCTACTTTCGCCCTATCTTCATGTTCGCCTCGAAACAAAAGCTCATACCCAAACAGCTTTTTATGACGATCAAAGATAGGCTGTTGCGCCATCATCAACTCGTTATAATTATATTTTTCCAAGTCCATTTTTTACCCTAGGATGACACTGGCTGCACGCCAATGATTGCTACGATTTAGTATCAGCATCCCTACTAAACACTATCTGATATCTTTTATATCAGCGTAGCGTCTAAGAATAAACAAACCATGCAAAAAAAGTTCACAACTTAAAAAATTAATTGACAGCTTTATGTGCGCTAAATAAAATTCAGCTCGAAATTTACTGCAACACCCGATTTCTTCAATCGTGTTACATCCCAGGCTTAATCGGCCACATCTGTGGGGCTATAGCTCAGCTGGGAGAGCGCTTGCATGGCATGCAAGAGGTCAGCGGTTCGATCCCGCTTAGCTCCACCAATTACTCTTTTCAGTATTACTCTAAAATCCCGCAAGTTTCGGGTCGATCTTTGCTTTCGCTAAGCTAGTATGAAGTTTAGTCCTTTAGCAAAGTGTGTATTGTGATGTCTCATTCCCACGATTATCAGCGTATCCAACAAGCCATTGAGTTTATTGTTCAAGAAACACCTGTACAGCCGTCTCTCGAAGCAATCGCTAATGCCGTGCATTTAAGCCCCTTTCACTTTCAGCGGATGTTTCAGCAATGGGCCGGGGTATCACCGAAGAAATTTATGCAATTTATCAGTATCGAACATGCCAAGACATTACTCGAACAGGACTACACGCTACAGCAGACCTCACTTGAAGTGGGTCTTTCGAGCAGTAGCCGCCTACACGACTTATTTATTTCGATTGAAGGCATGACACCGGGACAATATAAATCTGGCGGCCTAGGACTTTATATCGATTACCACTTTTATCTCACCATATTTGGCGATGTACTGATTGCTGCGACAGAGCGAGGTATTTGTCATATGGCGTTTTGCGAAGATCGACAAAGTGCACTACAAGAGCTCACTTCACAGTTTGAACAGGCAACGCTCAGACATCAAGAACACCCCCACCATCAGCAAGGGATGGCTATTTTCTCTAACTCTAACGCCGCACTTGAGCCGATTAAATTGCATCTTGCAGGAACACCCTTTCAACTTAAGGTATGGCAAAGCTTGCTCAGCATTCCTTCTGGACAGTTGTCAAACTACGCACAAATCGCACAGAATATTGGTAAACCAACGGCTGCTCGTGCGGTCGGTACGGCGATTGCGAAAAACCCCATTGCCTATCTTATTCCATGTCATCGAGTGATCCGAAATACAGGTGAGCTGGGTAATTACCGGTGGGGAAAATCCAGAAAAACCGCCATGATTGGCTGGGAAGCGGCTCAGTCGGATATCGAACAGAACCATGAATGATTTATTTGCTGACCAACAACCATTACTTGAACTGTTACCCTATGATGGTTCAGCGGTTTACTATGGACAAGTGCTGCCCTCAGTAGAAGCCGACGACTACTTTCATCGGCTTTGGCAGGAGATTGATTGGCAACATGATGAAGCCATTGTCTATGGCAAGCACATTATTACAAAACGTAAAGTGGCTTGGTATGCAGATCAACCTTTTCACTATACCTATTCCAAAACCACTAAGACCGCCCAGCTTTGGACGCCATTACTACTGGAGTTGCGACATGTCGTCGAAGCCCTAACCCAGGTTAGGTTTAACTCCTGTCTACTTAATCTTTACCACGATGGCTCAGAGGGCATGGCTTGGCACAGTGACGCCGAAAAAGAGCTGCTACAAGACGGCACGATTGCATCTCTAAGTTTTGGTGTCGAACGCAAGTTTTCTTTCAAACACAAAGTCAGCCAAGAGACCCGCTCAATCCAACTCGAACACGGCAGTTTGTTGGTTATGCAAGGCACCACACAAAGCCACTGGCTTCACTCTCTTCCAACCACTAAGAAAGCTCATAATGCCCGTATAAACCTTACTTTTCGGCAGATTCGCACAACATCATTTGAGTAGCGCATTTGTTGCAGGTTTAAAGCTACGTCTACCCTTTTTTTTATGATAGGGTACACACACCTTTTTATATGATTGAGTAAGGGAAAATGGGTAAAGAAATTGTTTTAACAGGTATCACTACAACAGGCACACCTCACTTAGGTAACTATGTAGGCGCCATCCGTCCAGCAATCGAAGCCAGTCAACGAGACAACACTGAGTCTTTCTTCTTTTTGGCGGATTACCACGCATTGATCAAATGTCAGGATCCAGAGCGCGTGAAACAGTCTCGTCTTGAGATCGCTGCGACCTGGCTAGCCTGTGGCCTAGATACCAACAAAGCAACTTTCTACCGTCAGTCTGATATTCCTGAAATTTCTGAACTCAACTGGCTACTGACGTGTGTGACCGCGAAAGGACTGATGAACCGCGCTCACGCATACAAAGCCAGTGTTGATGAAAACGTGGCCAACGGTCAAGACCCTGACTATGGCGTCACCATGGGATTATTCTGCTATCCAGTGCTAATGGCTGCCGACATCCTAGCTTTTAATGCTAACAAGGTACCAGTTGGTCGCGACCAAACTCAGCACATCGAAATGGCACGAGATATCGCCGCTCGATTTAATCACCTCTTCGGTCACCACTTTGTATTGCCTGAGGCGGTTGTTGCAGAAGACGACAGTGCCATTCTAAAAGGTCTTGACGGCCGTAAGATGAGTAAGAGTTACAACAACACCATTCCTCTGTTCGAGACAGAGAAAAAGTTGAAAAAAGGTGTTAATAAGATTGTTACTAACTTGCTTGAACCTGGTGAGCCAAAAGACCCAAACAATTCTACCGTGTTTGATATCTATAAAGCCTTTGCGACGCCTGAGCAAACCGCAGAAATGCGTCAAAAATTTGCTGATGGCATCGCTTGGGGTGAAGCGAAGAAGGAACTTTTTGAACTGATCAATGGTCAACTAGCTGAGCCAAGAGAAAAATATCTTGAGCTTATGGCGAACCCTGCCGAAATCGAAGCAGTTTTACAGGCCGGTGCTGAAAAAGCCCGTGCCCGAGCACGAGCTCTGATCTCTGACCTTCGAAACGCAGTAGGTTTGGTTAACTTCGTCTAACTTTGGAGAAACGACGTGAAATCAGCAGTTTATGCCTTTTTAATGGCATTTGTTTTAGTCATTGGTACGGGCGGCTTTGCAGCCGATGCTCATGCCAAAAAATTGGGCGGTGGCGGCAGCTTTGGCAAAAACTACTCCACTAGCAAAACCCCAACCAGCTCTAGTACAGCAACCAACAGCACCAGCACTGCTGCGGCAGGTGCCACTAAAAAACCAGGTATGTTTGGTGGTTTAGCAGGCGGCCTTTTAGGTGGTCTATTGGCAGGCGGCTTGTTTGCTGCGCTAATGGGTAGCGGTGCATTTGATGGTCTTGCGTTTGGCGACATTCTATTGTTCGCCGTGATCGGTTTCTTGATTTACAAGTTGTTCTTTGCGAAGAAACGTCAAGCAGCGCAAACTGCGGGTGCGCAAGGCATGTACCGTGAAATGCCAAATTCAACGCGCGATAACGTACAGCCTTCGCCAATGGCGGGCATGTCGGGTTTTGGCGCACAACCAGACATCCAATTGCCGCCAGGCTTCAACGAACAAGCCTTTATCGCGGAAGCGAAAAATCACTACATCACTTTGCAAAAAGCTTGGGATGACAATAACTTCGAGGAGATCAGTGACTACTTTAGTCCAGATCTTTGTGATATGTTGCGTCAAGAGCGTGCAAAATACGGTGCTGATAAAGCCCGAACTGAAGTCGTTTCCCTAATGGTAGACTTGGTTCGCGGTGAATTTATCGGCTCAACGGCATCCATTTCTTTACGCTTTACCGGTTGGATCAAAGAAGGCGATCAAACCAGTGAAACCAATGAAGTATGGCACCTTGAGAAAAACCTAGAGGATGCACGTGGCAATTGGACAATTGTTGGTATTCAACAAGACAACTAATTGTTACTTAATTTATCAAGCCAATGCGCTGTATTTCGTCTATTCTTGTTTGAATAAACGAGCAGCGCATTAGCGCGTATCACCGGATTGATAATAGGTGTAGAGCCCATGTCTGAATTAGCGACAATCAAAGAAACAGGAAAACTGCCAGCTGAAAGCAAAAAAGGCGAGTTATTGCAGTACCTTACTTTCAAGTTACTGGATGAAACTTACGGCATCAACGTAATGCAAATCAAAGAAGTATTACGTTACAGTGAGATTGCTCCAGTTCCAGGCGCCCAATCTTATGTACTTGGTATCGTTAACCTACGCGGTAACGTAGTAACGGTTATTGACACTCGCGTACGTTTTAGCCTTCCTGAATGCACGATCACCGATGATACTCGTATCATCATCATTGAGCACGATGGCGAACAAATCGGCATGTTGGTCGATGCGGTTCAAGAAGTTTTCTACCTATACCAAGGTGAAATCGAACAGAGCCCAAGTGTCGGTAATGACGAAGCCCTGATGTTCATCCAAGGCGTTTACCAAAAAGACGAAGAGCTAGTTATCCTATTAGATCTGAATAAAATGATTGATTCAGATAATGAGCAGCTTGCTATTGGCATGCTCTAATTATCCGGCAACCATCCTAAGCAAAAAAGCAGCTGATCGCTGCTTTTTTTATATTTAGTACTGGCCAAACAAAAACGCTGTTTTACCATTCATGCATTGATTCATTCACATAATCTGGCAAATCTTCCTCTGCAGGAATCGGCTTCGGCTTACCTTCGTCATCAATAGATACGAATTTAAAGATGCCTTCGGTAACCTTTTCACGAATGCCAATACGGCCTCGACGAACCCACGCCTCAACATGAATATTCATAGAGGTACGGCCCACTGACTTTACGTAGGTGTAAACGCCTAAAATATCCCCTACTTTGACAGGGCGAATAAAGCTCATACTGTCGAGCGCTACGGTCACCACACGAGATTGCGCACGCTGACCAGCACAAATACCCGCGGCGATGTCCATCTGAGAGACCACCCATCCGCCAAAAATATCCCCTGCCGGGTTTGTATCGCCAGGCATAGCAACCGTTCGGGTCGTCAATCGCCCCTTCGTTTTCATTTCTTCGGACATGACTGCTCTCCTTCGTTCCGATTATGCCCACTGTTATAACAAAGCTTCACAACATATTCAGTAAAAAGAATGCAGTCATTCAATTTCATCACCAAGATTTCGCCAAACCTATTCAATCTGCGCTTTATCTAGCGTAAGAGCTGCATTAGCATGAGCGCTTCGCTTTTAACTTGTTGTAGAAAGGAACGCCCTATGCGCCAATTCGACAGTAAACTTCCCAGTACCGGCACGACTATTTTTACACAAATGTCAGAACTGGCCGCTAAGCATCAAGCCATCAACTTGTCACAAGGCTTTCCAGACTTTGATGGGCCTAGCGAGCTGTTGAACCGTGTCGATCATTATATTCAACAAGGTGCCAACCAATATGCGCCTATGATCGGCATCCCCTCTTTACGCCAAGCTATTAGCCAAAAAATTGCCCGCTGTTACGACCATCAAGTAAACGCTGACAGCGAGATCACGGTAACATCCGGTGCGACCGAAGCTCTATTTGCGACTATTTCAGCCTTCGTTCGCCCGGGTGACGAAGTCATTGTGTTTGATCCGGCTTATGACTCTTACGATCCTGCCATTCGCTTGAACGGCGGAACACCAGTACATATTGCTTTACTACCACCAAGCTTTGCTGTCGATTGGCAAGTGGTAGCAAACGCCATCACCCCAAACACCAAAGCCATTATTGTTAATTCACCCCACAACCCAACGGGGACCGTATTTTCCGCCCATGATCTAGAAGCGCTGTACGCTATTGCCGATCAGCATGATTTGTTGGTGTTATCTGATGAAGTGTACGAGCATATTGTGTTTGAAGGCGTTAAACACCAAAGCGTATTACGCCATAAAGAGTTAGCAAAACGCAGTGTGGCAGTGTCATCCTTTGGTAAGACATACCACACTACCGGTTGGAAAATTGGCTACTGTGTGGCACCAGCACCATTAATGGCTGAAATTCGTAAAGTGCATCAGTACCTAACCTTCAGTACTAGCACACCGATGCAGTTGGCGTTAGCAGATTTCCTAAGCGCTCACCCTGAGCACGATGAAGTTTTACCAAGTTTCTATCAGCAAAAGCGTGATTTCTTCAATGAAGCTATGAGCGAAAGTCGCTTCACTTTCACGCCTTCGCCCGGCACCTATTTCCAGCTGATGGATTACAGCGCCATCAAAGATGTGCCCGATACAGAGTTTGCTTTATGGCTAATCGAAACGGCAGGTGTCGCGGCCATTCCGATTTCCGTGTTTTATCAAACACCACCAGAGGACATGCGCCTAGTGCGCTTCTGCTTTGCCAAACAAGCTGCCACTCTAAGCGCTGCAACGCAGCAACTGGTTAGACTTTAAGCCTGATACGCCCGAGCCACCGCGCAGGTGGCTTTCGGGTTCTTAATCTTATTCAAACATAGCTCAGGGCTAGCATGCGTCAGTTTCTGCGCCCCCAGTAATGCGGCTGATTCCGCTACGCCATAAACGCCCACTGTGTTAAATACATATTCTGAGCGAGTGCTTAATAAAGGCTCGACCTGTTTCAGGGCATCTGCGGAATAGGTCATAAAGGGCCACTGATATTTTTCAGCCAGCTCAATCAAATGCGTTTCATCGGCTTTGATATCGATACTATATAGTCCTGCAATTTGATCTGGCTGCAGGCCAACTGTCTCTATCGCTTCCAGCATCAGACTTTCCAAATACTCTAACGGGCAATCACGTTCACAGCCCATACCAAGGGTATAAACGGGATTGAGATAAGCATTGGCCGTGGTCATCACTAATTGCGCATTGATCGCCTCAGCTACCTCACTGCCCCATTGGTTTGCGCCACCTTCATGACCAGATAACAAGGGAATCACAAAGCGTCCTAACTCATCCAACACCAGGACCGGCGGGTCTTGTAGCTTGCTTTCTATAACAGGCGCTAGAGTACGCATCACAATGCCCGTAGCGCAGATAAACAGCAATGGGTCACCTTCTCGAAAAAAGTGCTGCACAGTGTCGGCAAATGGCTTGGGCTTAAAATGTAGCGCACTATTCGGCAGCAGCGTCTGTAAGCGCATGCCCAGTGCTTGACCCGCGTCGGTCAGAGCGATAATACGAATCATCGGGTACCACGCTCTTTACGGGAGACAATAAACAGCGAGAAGTATGGACCCTGCTCGTTTTGTAAAAGACGTACATCGTTTTCGACAAACTGGTTGTCTCGGCCGACATATTCCACGTATTTAGCGTCTTCCATTCGTCCGGTTAGCTCAAGTGCTTTTAAAATCGTAGGCCGAGCTCGTCCAGCTTTCATAATCACAATGGAACCATGGTTACGCAGTGCGTCGATAAGCTGCTCTTTCGTATGACGACCACTGACCACACAAAACGACTCTTTTAATACGGTAAGCGGATGCTGTAACTCTGCTGCTGCGGCATGAATACTGGAAATGCCAGGCACCACTTGAATCTGGCACTCGCCGTTTAAGCGCTCCATCAAATAGGTAAAGGAGCCAAAAAACAGTGGATCCCCCTCACAAAGAAACGCCACATTAAGACCTTGAGACAATGCCTCACGAATGGCTTGCGCCCCTTGATCGTAGGCTTGATTGGCGGCCTCACGGCGTGTCGACATGGGCATTGGGATGATAATATCCTGGTGTTTTGCAACACGCCCCTCTAGTGCTAATACAGCGATTTGCTTGGCTTGTGATTGGCCTGATTCGCCTACCAGATAAGCCAAAACATCCGCCTGCTGAATCAATCGTACCGCTTTTAAGGTGACTAATTCAGGATCACCTGGACCGACGCCAATACCGAAAAACGTACCGGTCATGAACGCTCCCCTGGCAGACATTTTTCAAAGCGCCACAAGCTCACAGGCAAATGTGGACGACGAATCCGCTTACCGGCTAAACGCTCGCTGCGATAAATCTGAATCGTTGAGCTTTCGTCGTAGGCATCTTGCGCCGCATCCCGTTTGGCGAGAAAAGCCATGGCTTCCATCGTCGTAGCGTCCGTCACCGCATTCACCAACAGCACGCCCCCTAATGGTAAACGCTGCCATACTCGATCCAACAACTCAGACATTTCACCATCGCTCCCACCAATAAACACTCGCTTTGGCGCAGGCAAGTTAGCAAAGGCCTCTGGTGCTCGACCATGTACAACGTGTAGATTTTTAACCACACCAAAGTGCTCTCGGTTAGCTTCTAGGCAAGTTAAGCGCGTCTCGTGATGCTCTATAGCGTATACCTCAGTTTCTGGATTCCAGTAGGCCAATTCCACACTGACGCCACCGCAACCCGCACCGATGTCCCATACCACCTCTTTGGCTTCGACACCTAAATAAGACAACACTGCCAAGCGTACTTCGCGCTTGGTAATCATACCTTGGCCATCACCTTTATCAGTAATAAACAAACCGTCTTTAAAACCCGGTGTCGACGGCAAACGTCCCGATTGAGCACTGGTATTGACGATCACGACATTAAGTGGATCAAAGGTTTCTTCGACATGCGCCAAGCTGTTAGCGGTATAACGGGTCACGCGCTCATGCTCATAGCCCAAGCGTTCACAAACAAATAGCTCACTTAAACCAAGCCCCATCTCGATACATTCTTTGGCAATGGCTTGCGGGTTATTGGTTTTGTCAGTCAATAACAGTAACGTTTTTGATGGGTGTAACTGAGTACGAATCGACGCCAACGGGCGACCATGGACGCTAAAAACTTGCGCATTTTGCAGCGAGATCCCCAAGCGGTGACAAGCTGCCTGAATACTCGACACGTTTGGGTAAAAACGAACCTCTTGATCGGCAAACGAACGATGCACCCAAGCACCGATACCATAATAAAGCGGGTCTCCAGATGCTAAAATCGCAACCCGTTCTACGCCAAGTGACGCCCACTCATCCATGTGATGTTTGAGATCATTAAGCTTTGGCAGCACATGAGTCTGAGCCTTAGTGCCATAGGCTTTTACCATCGACAGCTGACGCTCACTTCCCACCAGCTTATCGCTCTCTGTAAGCTTGGCAAGAACATCCTGAGCTTCTTTTGGCAACTGCGCCTGCTCATTAATCCCCAATCCAATAACGTGAATCTTCACCGTTTTCCCTTACCGCTTAATTAATAGTATTCGCCGATATTACAGCGCAACAATGCGTTACAACTGGCCGACGTCACCGCACTGCCACCCATACGACCGAGCAAGGTAATGCACTCTATGCCAAGCTCTAAATGATCGTCCCACAATGCTTGCTTGGATTCCGCGGCGCCAACAAAGCCCACCGGCATACCGATCACCAAGGCAGGTTTAGGGGCTCCCGCACGAATCATTTCCAACAATCGAAACAAGGCGGTCGGCGCATTGCCAATCAAAACCACACTGCCTTCCAGCTGCTCTTGCCAAAGGCTTAACGCCGCCATGGAGCGTGTCTCACCTTTTGACTTAGCCAACTCTGCAGTGCATGGATCGTTTAAAAAGCACAGTGGCTCACGCGTAATCATACGCTTGGTGACGCCCTGCTTGACCATTTCCACATCACAAAGAATAGAACAGTTTTGCGCCAATGTCGCACGGCCTGCTTCACAGGCGTTTTCACTAAAACGCACTTGAGACGCCACATCTGGTAGACCTAGGCTGTGTACCACGCGCATTACCACTTGCTGGGCGTCGCGTGACAAATGATCAAGTTGTGTTAGCTCACGGATTTGACGAAAGCTTTCATTTTCAATGCCCTGAGGCGTCGGATCGTACTGATAAGTCACTGTTGTTGAGATTCCTGAGCACTAGATGCCGACATCTTAACTGCCTGCACCGCTTGAATAAGTTGCGAATAATCGGAAAAGGTGCGCACGGCGTTGTCTGCTTGTGGACGCTGATGTAGCAAGACGCTGATGCCTAGCTCACGGGCCGCATCCAGTTTGGCGGAAGTTGAGTCGCCACCGCTGTTTTTGCTGACAATTACATCGATTTGATGTTTGGTTAATAAGTCTCGCTCATTGACAAAATCAAACGGACCAATCGCTTTAAGCCAAGTAATCTTGTCAGGCACCTCAAACTTCGGCAAAGCGGCCGTGCGCCAAACACCCTGTTCAAAGCCATCGGACTGGGTAATAGCAAGTAATTGCTCTAGGGACATTTGACCCGCGCTTAGTAAGGGACGTTTAAAGTCTTTAAGCTGCTCTAATAAGTCATCATCGTTTTGGTAATCACGCCAATTATCCCCTGCTTGTGGCTGCCATGCGGGACGTAAAAAGCGCCATACGGGAATACCTGTTTCTTTACCAGCAGCCACCGCTTTATTACTCATGGTCGCCGCATAGGGATGAGTAGCGTTGATCACTAAATCAATTTGACGCTGTTTAAGAAAAGTAGCCAAGCCACCAAATTGAGTAAAACCACCCAAAACAATTTCACAGGGCAAAATGGGAATGCGCACCAACCCAGCAATAGAGTAAAGGACCTCAAAGCCAAGCTGGCTAAAGCGTTCCGCTAAATGACGACCATCGGCAGTGCCGCCTAGTAATAAAATCTTCATTGCATTCGACCTCGTTGCATCGCTTGACCCACAAATTGTCCTTTGCGATCTATCGCCAACACCTCTAAATCCATATGAGTAGGAACGAAGCGACGACAAAACCCTAAGGCTTGCTGGCACACAGCATCCGCCAAGGCAACCCCTTCTACTTGCGCAAATTTCAGCGCTTCGACACTGGTGTTGGCTTGGCACATTTTATATTTCAAAGACTCCGATGCCCCCAATGTTTGCGCCAGTTCCGCTAACGCTTCTAGGTTAATGGACGACACTCGGGAGTTTAAATCCATGTGCTGCTGCGCCAATTTACTGATTTTGCCAAAGCCTCCACATATAGTGAGCTTTTCCAATTGCGGGTCTTGGCTTTCCAAACGCTTCACATGTTTGAGCAATGCGCCAACAAAGTCCCCCATTTCAATCAGCGCCATCTCATCCAAACCATCGCGCTCTTGAATAGCGGCTTCACTAGCATTGCCTGTGGTCGCAGCGATATAGCGATGACCGTTGGCCCTAGCCACATCGACTCCCTGTTGGATCGAGGCAATGTAAGCACCACAGGAAAATGGTCGCACGATACCTGTGGTGCCCAAAATGGAAATGCCACCTAAGATGCCCAAGCGTGGGTTCATGGTTTTCAGTGCCAATTGCTCACCGTTTTCAACACCAACCTCGACTCGAAAGCCCCCTTGATATCCTTGTTCCTGAGCTACGGCATTGAGGTGATCACTGATCATTTTACGAGGCACTGGATTAATAGCAGGCTCACCAACTTCCAGTAATAGCCCCGTACGCGTGATGACCCCAACGCCTTTGCCTGCCACAAATTCAATGCCTTGTTCTGGCGTTAACGATAGTTCAACCCAAATTTTTGCCCCATGGGTGACATCAGGGTCATCGCCTGCATCTTTTATAGTCGTGATCCTGACGCCCACTTCTTTAACATCATAAGAAATCATTTCAAGGGACACTTCTTGGCCTTTCGGCAAAGTGACAAACACTTGTTTAGGTTGCTCGTTGGTGAGTAACGCCGTGGCGGCCGCCACCGAGCAGGCCGTGGCACAGGTGCCAGTAGTCAGCCCTGATCTTAATGGCTTTGGGTCATCACTGCTTTCTGGCCACATTGCCTATTAAGCACCTTGAAATAAGGCCGCTGTCGCGGCTAAGTTCGACGCAAAAAATAAATGCAGATAACTTGCTGTCAGACCTTTGGCTCGGTAAATAGCCTCCCCCGGAGCAGGATGACGCTGGCGTCGACCATGACATAACGGTTCAGGTGTGTTTTCACTCAATGAGCGATGATGAGCGTGACCGCGAATATCCCCTTCCGGTAGCGGAGCGGTTTGCATACCTTGGCAACCGCGCTTACCACGCATGGCACCAGCGCCTTGAAGCAGTCCCAACATTGGATAAGTGTTGGACTCTAAATCTGTTAGCGTTTCTAAGCAGTAGAGCATGCCACCGCATTCGGCCAAGATCGGTTTATTGCTGGCAAAGAAGGTTTGAATCTGATCGCACATGGCACCATTTTGTGAGAGCTTTGCGGCATGTAATTCTGGATAGCCTCCTGGTAACCATAACGCATCGGCTGACGGAAGGTGCTGATCGTGTAACGGTGAAAAGAAGGTAACCGCTGCGCCCAATTTATCCAGCACGCGAAGGTTCGCATCGTAGATAAAACTAAAAGCTTCATCTTTGGCAATCGCGATGGTTTTACCAGCCAAAGGCCTACCAATATCTTGCTCAGTCACGTTTTGCTCTGGGCCATAAAAAGCAACAGGCTCAGGCAAGCTCAGCAAAGTTTTGTCTGACGTTTCACTTAGCCAACGCACCGCGGCCGTGAAACATTGCTCCAACTCATCACCCACTTCAGAGGCTTGTACCAAGCCCAAATGACGCTCAGGCAAGGTCACTTCATCATCTCGCTTCAAACTAATTAAGAACGGAAGATGCTCTGGTAAGGCTTCACGAATCAGCTGCGCATGGCGTTCACTGCCACAACGGTTGGCGATTAAACCCGCGACTTTGACATCTTGACGAAAGTTCGCCAGACCCGTCGCCACCGCAGCAGCGGTTTGCGCCATGCCTTTGACATCCATGACAATAGCCGCTGGGATATTAAAGCGTGCCGCTAAATCAGCACTGGATGGTTCACCATCAAACATCCCCATCGCGCCTTCAACCAGGATCAAGTCGGCTTCTTGGGCGGCATCGAACAGCATTTTTTGACAATACTCATCCCCTGCCATCCAGATATCCAGTTGCTCGACGGGTTGCTTTGACGCTTGCGCCAAAATCTGCGGATCCAAATAATCGGGCCCCGTTTTAAACACACGTACCGTTTTACCTTGCTCAGTAAAGTAACGTGCCAAGGCCGCCGTAATAGTAGTTTTGCCTTGGTTCGAGGCAGGCGCAGTTAGAAATAATGCTGGGCAATGGGCCACATTCGCTGTCATCTTGTTCACTTATATAAAATGTGTCGTTTAAATTTGGCTTTTAAGTTTCGACTAAGTCAGCAACTGACTTAGTGAGATGTAATCGGCTTTTAAAGCACGGGCAAGTTCTTGTGCTCGACCTCGTTTAACTGGCGCCAACTCGGTGTCGACAACCGTCAGCTGTCCCGGCCATACCTTGGTTGCAAACGCCCCAGTGACACGCCCATCGGTCAAAATATAACTGTACAGCTCAAGCTGTGATTGTTGACGTAGTGCTTGTTGCAAATAGCGCTCTGCATCCTCAAGGGCTTGATGAATCGGCGTACCGCCACCCGCGCCCAATTCGTCAAGCTGCACTCGAATATTCTGTGGCGCGCGCACTTGCGGCAAGAGCCAATCCACTTGCTCACCACCAAACCCCAAGATGCTAATTTGCTCTCGTTGCAAATACGCCCGCTCCGCAATGTCCAAAATCACCCCTTTGGCTTTGGCAAAGGTTTGCTCGGCAAGGGTAGAACCCGATGTATCTAATAAAATGCAGTGTAAAACCGCTTTGCCGGTATGGGCTTTTCTGCGCAGCAATTGCTGAGGCGGCCACCCCCCCATACTCTTTCTCAAGGTTTGCGCTATATCTATGCCACCGTTTTGACGGTTGCCAAGATGGGCCCCGCCTTGGCTTACGCCTCGCTGTTTTCCTACCAATAAGCGAGAGCTCGTAGACGTCCTCAGCTCCCGTGTTTGTGTAAACATTAACCTTAGCGGAACACTAGCTTGCTGACGCTGCGGAGCCATCTGCCCCAATTCACCGGTCGAGGTTTCACCTTCAGATTGGGGCTCATTCTGCGGTGAAGGTGAAGACTTTCCCGGCGTTCGGCCCTCCTGTGCCGGTTCGTTATAGGAGTCAGGGGGGCGCCTTGAGCTTGGTGGTGGAGAACTTGGGGGTGTATGCTGTGATGACGAGGCCTGTTGACGACGATGCGCCAAAACAAATTCTTCAACCGCTTGTACATCTTCAATTGAGACAGTATCCGCTGCACGCCAAGCAGCGTGCGCCATCGCTGCACGCACCCAAACAATGTCGGCACGCACACCGTCGACACGGGCATCTTGGCAACGGCTGGCAATATCCATACGTAAGGCATCAGCACATTTAATGGAGTGTAAACGGGCTTTGGCTTGGCTAATGCTTTGTCGCAGATTGCGTTGTTTGTACTTGAAGGCTTCGCAGAAGCCTTTCGGATCTTGGTCAAACTCATCGCGAAGACGCACAATCTGGACGCGCTCTTCTAAGGTATACTGGTTCGATAAAGCAACCATCAACCCGAAACGATCTTTTAGTTGTGGACGAAGTTCCCCTTCTTCTGGGTTCATGGTCCCTACCAACACAAAACGCGCATCATGCACATGGCTCACCCCATCGCGCTCGACACGGTTTACACCACTGGCACTCACATCCAGCAACACATCGACTAGACTGTCCGCCAGCAGATTCACTTCATCCACATATAAAACGCCTTGGTCTGCTTGCGCTAATAATCCCGGTTGAAACTTCACCTGCTTTTCATTCAAGACGGAGTGGATATCAAGCGAACCAAGTAAACGATCCTCTGTCGCGCCTAATGGCAAAGTTACAAACTCTGTGGGTGTGTTTTCCATTAGTGGCATAACACCGGCCAGTCCTCGGGCCAGTGTTGACTTAGCACTACCACGAGGTCCTGAAATCAGCACACCACCAATTCGTGGATGAATGGCTGTTAGAATCAACGCCAGTTTAAGGGATTCTTGCCCTGCGACTGCGGTGAAAGGAAAGTTGTGAAAAGAACCGTCTGCCATGCCTACCTATCCAAGGTCCCTGTCTTGAAACCTTTATAAAATCTAAGCTTGAACCTTATCTTTGCCCTCTAACCAAGTCAAATTGAAAAGCCTACATTCCACATGAGGCACTTCGATACAGAAAGAAATACCGCTAAAATACGTTTTCTACTTTAAGGATTTGAACTGTATGAAATCTGCCATGCCTAGTGCTCACTCTGTCGATATGAATATGTTAGGTGTGTTTCGCTACAGTAAACGAGCTTTGCATCTGGTCTGGCAGACGTCTGCTAAGCTCACATTCGGCTTAGGACTTTTGACATTGTTCGCCGGAGTACTGCCTGCTGCCATGGCCTATGTTGGTCAGTTAATTGTCGATGCGGTGGTAGCAGCCATGGAGACCTACAAGCAAACCGGCGAGCTACAGTATTTTCCTGTCATGTACTACGTGCTTTTAGAAGGCGTTTTGGTGTTGGCTTTAAGCGCTAGCCAACGTGGGCTTGCTGCACAGCAAGCCATCCTACGAGCCCTGCTCGGACAACGGGTCAATATGATGATTCTGGAAAAAGCACAGCAGCTAAGTTTGGGCCAGTTTGAAGATTCAGAGTTTTACGACAAGCTGGTACGCGCCCGTCGCGAAGCTTCGAGCCGACCGTTAGCATTGGTTAACAAGACGTTTTCTCTATTGCAAAACGGCATCTCTTTAGTCAGCTTTTCCGTTCTGTTATGGCAGTTTTCACCTTGGGCTTTGCTCATTTTAGTTGTCGGCGCCTTGCCAGCTTTTATTGCTGAAGCCAAATTTAGCGGCGATGCCTTCTTATTAGCGCGCTGGCGCTCGCCAGAAGTGCGTCAGCAAAACTACTTGGAAACCTTGCTGGCCCGCGAAGACAACATTAAAGAAGTGCGACTTTTTCAGTTGGGCGGGCGCTTTATTACTCGTTATCGCGATATTTTCATCAAGCTTTTTAAAGAGAACCGAACACTGATACTACGCCGAGAATTCTGGGGCTTTATGCTAGGCATCATCAGCACGTTCGTATTTTACGGCGCCTATGGTTGGATCGTTACCTCCACTGTGGTTGGTGCAATTACATTGGGTCAAATGACCATGTACTTATTGCTATTTAAACAAGGGCAAGGTGCGGTAGCCTCATCTCTTACCAGCATCAGCGGCATGTACGAAGATAATTTATATCTATCAAATTTGTACGAATATCTCGAACAAGACACTCTTGCCCAACAAACAGGCTTAACTGAAGGACCAATGAAAGGTGATGGCATTCGCTTTGAGAGTGTGTCCTTTCAATACCCAGGGAGCCACCAATACGCTCTAAACAACATTACACTGCACATTCAACCTGGTAAAAGCTTAGCCATCGTCGGCGAAAACGGTTCAGGCAAAACCACGTTAATTAAGCTGTTAACCCGTCTATATATTCCCTCTGAAGGGCGTATTTTATTGGATGGTTTGGATCTTAATGACTGGAATGAATCTGCTTTGCTGCAACGTATCGGCGTCATTTTTCAAGACTTTGTGCGCTACCAATTTATTGTCGGTGAAAACATTGGCGCAGGTGACGACGCACGTTTCCACGATGAAGATGGCTGGCAGCAAGCTGCCGGATTAGGTAAAGCAACTGACTTTATCTCTCATCTAAGTGATGGTTACCATACTCAACTAGGGCGCTGGTTTAAAGGTGGTCAGGAGCTGTCCGGCGGTCAGTGGCAAAAGATTGCTCTGGCACGTGCATTTATGCGCGAGAAAGCTGATATTTTGGTATTAGACGAACCCACCGCGGCAATGGATGCTGGGGCGGAGGCGGAGATATTTGCCCACTTCCAAGTACACACAGCGAGTAAAATGGCGATCTTGATTTCACATCGCTTCTCAACCGTGCGCCTCGCCAATGAAATCATCGTCATGGAACACGGACAGATTATCGAGCGTGGCAGCCACGAACAATTGTTAGCGCTGGATGGCCGTTACGCCCACTTGTTTCACCTGCAAGCCAAAGGTTATCAGTAGACCAGATACAAAAAGGGCAATAGATGATGCATCTATTGCCCTTTCTTCAATCGTCGGAAAAATTAATTATTTTTCCGCACGTCCACCGAACTTACGTTCTTCCACGTTTACGCGGATACGCTCGCCAGTAGCGATGTATTCTGGCACTTGAATCGTAGCGCCAGTTGAAAGCACAGCTGGTTTGGTACGAGACGTTGCAGACGCACCTTTGATCGATGGATCCGTTTCTACAACAGTCAGCTCCACCACTTGCGGCAATTCAATGGCTACAGGCGCACCACTCACCAATACTACTTGGATGCCAGTTGTATCTTCAGTGAAGAATTCTACTTCTTCAGCGATCGCATCTTTTTGCAAATTGTATGGTGTGTAGTCTTCTTGATCCATGAATACGTACTCTTCACCATCCAAGTAAGAAAACGTCACTGGACGGCGGATCAAATCCGCAAGATTCAACATCTCGGAATCTTTGAAAGTCTCATCAATTTTACGACCAGTAACCACATCGTACATACGCATACGGTACAAGCTACCACCGGCACGGCCTTGCGGAACCGAACGCTCGATATCACGCACAATATAAGTTTTACCATCGTATTCAACGGCAGAGTTACGTTTGATTTCACTGGCTTTTGGCATTTTCAATTGTCCTAAACAAAATTTAACCAAGGTTCTTTAACGAGCCCTTCTTTGCAGTCGCTGATGCTAAGCGACTTCACGTTTTTGTGCCACTACTTAATACACTAGTTGTAAGAAATAAAGCTTTTTCTCGTCTAATTTAAAACGTGAGCCGATCTAAGGAGGCAACTGATGAAACGTCGAACCTTTATTCAAGGCAGCTTGGCAGTGCTGTTGATGAGCCGTGGCTTAACCGCTGTTGCGGCATCCGTCAGCGAAGCACAATTTGAGATCACTCGTACCGAAGCACAGTGGCGCGCACTGCTAAGCAACTTTGAATATGAAGTGATGCGTGAAGAAGCCACTGAGCGCGCCCATTCTAGCCCATTAAACAACGAGAAACGCACAGGTATTTTTCACTGCAAGGGCTGTGATTTAGCCCTGTATGACTCAGCAACCAAATATGATAGTGGTACTGGCTGGCCAAGCTTTTATGACAGTTTGCCCAATGCTGTAGCCACCAAGCCCGATCGCAGTTGGTTTGTTACACGCACCGAAGTTCACTGCCGCCGATGTGGTAGCCACTTGGGGCATATCTTTGATGATGGTCCAGCCCCAACAGGCTTGCGCCACTGTATCAATGGTGTGGCACTCACCTTTAAGGTAGCGAATACTTAGAACCAACGCGGTACACGGTAAAGATAATCTTGGTAGGTTTGGCCAAATCGATAGCGCAGGATGCGCTCCTCGGGCTCAATTTGATAGCGAGTTAAAAACCAAATAAACGCCACGATGTAAAACACTAATAAAGGCGAGCCAAGCCACAACATTAGACTGGCAAGCAGTAGCACAAAACCTAAATACATAGGATTGCGCGAATAGGCGTAAATGCCTCGGCAAACCAAAGTGCTTGACTGATGCGGGTCGCGTGGATCAGCTGTTGTCTTGTGAATGAGAAACTCAAATAGCCCCAACAAACAACATACACCACCCGCGATAAAGGCTAGCCAGCCCAGCGAGCACATAAACCAGCCAAGTTCCCAAGCGGGAAAGCAGGACGCACTGCTCCACATAAGCAGAGCAACCATGGTAAACGATAACGCTGGCGGTATTTTCAGCTCCAAACAATCCATCCTCTATATCCTTCGTTCAACTATCAGATAATTGATTTTGTCATACTGGTGTTCTCAAGTAGGACACCAAAGCGTTCTATTTGATTCCGTTGTGTCGGTAGAAAACCCAGTTTTATAAAAAACTCATAGGCCGCATCCGAGGCTTGAACCTGCCACTGTCGTTTATCTGAATACTGCTGAATCAAGTACTCAAACGCTGTGACAATAAGGTTTTTCGCTATACCTTGGCGTTGGGCCCGAGGGCAGACATATAAACATTCAATATCCCCCTCAGAATCCAATTCAATGAAGCCAAGGCACTCTTTGTTTTTTTCATCTCGTGCAACCCATACCGGATGAGCTTCAAGACGAGTTTTCCAGCCGGATGCATCTAGGCAATCTGGTGCCCAAGCTAGCTTCTGCTCAGAAGAGTAGATCGCATTTGGAATCGCATGAACGCTCCGATGAAAAACATTAATCAGTTCTCGAACGTTCATTCCTTTGGCGTCAAACGTTTCAATTACCACAGCATTTGGATTCATTAAGCGTGTTTCGTCTCACTGGTTTGTGCCCACTTCGGAGGGCGATGATAACGGCCAACGACAGAGCTCAACAATAGGAAAGCTAATAAAGAATACAGCAAACTCCATGCATCCAATACTAGTAAGGCCGCCGCTAACACAGCTAAATCAGCGACTAAAGTGGTTTTGCTTGCATGAATATTGAAACGGCGCTCTAAGTAAATCGCTAGGATATTTAAACCACCTAAGGAAGCATTATGGCGAAATAAAATAATCAAACCAAAACCCACTAACATACCGCCTAAAATCGCCGAAGCAATGGGATGAATATCAATCTGGATATAGTGTCGAAAGATTTCAGATAGTAGTGACAACAGGCTAACTGCAGCAAAGGTGCGCAAGGCAAAGCCTTTACCCAGTGCCCGCCATGCCAAAATATAGAAAGGTATGTTTAAAACAAAAAACAGCTGCCCAAAAGTCAAACTGGTTAGCTTTAACAAAATCATACCGATACCGGCGGTACCGCTGATCAATAAACCAACCGAGTTCAAAAGATGTAGTCCAAGTGCTACGAGCATGCAGCCTTCCAGAATAGAAAGCCATTGGTGTGTGAGCTTCATAATGTGATCCCATCATAGTTACGCCCACTTTTGGTGGAGCGCAGGTTATAAACGCGAACCTCTTGTGGAGGTCGTAACGCGGGTTAGCACCGAGTTATGATTCATCAATGCAGATTTTGTACCAAAGATAAGAGCCGATTATGCGAGATTTTCGCAGCATTTGCACCCTTTTAGAGATATGGGCTTTCAGCTCGCTTCAGAAGCGGGCACAAAAAAAGCCCCAATAAGCACTGAGGACTATTGGGGCTTAAGATACATTCAGTATTTTAACGTACTCGAGAACCTTTCGTTTTGGTGCGGTTTGCACCGCCCTTACCTGCAGGTCTAGAGCTCGTAGGGCGAGAGCCTGCTGGACGATTTGCGCCAGAGCCATTATCGGTCGTCTTATTGGACTTACGCTGATTACGCTCGTTCTCGGCGTTTTTCTGCATCGTCGGACGATTACTACTGTGCGAGGCACCTGTCTTCTGTCCCGGTTTCGCTTTGGTTGGACGACGCGGTGTGCGCTTGTCTTTTTCTTCATCCGGCACCAGCTGACCTTTACCGTTACCAATCAAATCGGCCCGTCCCATTAGACGCAGTGTTTCACGTAGCGCAGGCCAGTTTTTCGGATCGTGGTAACGCAAGAAGCCTTTTTGTACAGTACGCTGCTTATAGTCCTTTGGCGTGTATACGTTTTCGCTCTTGTAACTCACGCCATGCAGCGGGTTCTTACCTGAGTGGTACATGGCGGTTGCTAGGGACATTGGTGATGGATAAAAGGTCTGCACTTGGTCTGGTTTAAAGTCATTCTGCTTCAACCAAACTGCTAGGTTCATCATGTCTTCATCGCTACAACCAGGATGCGCCGCGATAAAGTACGGGATCAAATGCTGAGTCTTACCGGCTTCTTTGGAGAACTTATCGAACATCTTTTTAAAACGATCATAAGTACCCATGCCCGGTTTCATCATCTTAGATAAGGTGCCTGTTTCAGAGTGCTCTGGCGCAATCTTTAACAAACCACCCACGTGGTAAGTGACCAATTCACGCACGTACTCAGGATCTTCTACTGCCAAGTCATAACGTAAACCCGAGGCAATCGACACCTTGTGAATGCCTTCTACGGCACGTGCTTTACGGTACAGCTCCGTGGTCGCACTGTGATCGGTTTTTAAGTTCGAACAAATGGTTGGGTAAACACACGATAATTTACGGCACGATGCCTGAATTTCATCATCGTTACAGTTCAGGTGGTACATGTTCGAGGTTGGGCCACCTAGGTCAGAAATATGACCGGTAAAACCAGGCACCTTGCGTTTAATATCTTCAATCTCATTCAGTACCGACTCATGGGAACGAGACTGAATCACTCGACCTTCGTGCTCAGTGATCGAACAGAAGGTACAACCACCGAAACAACCACGCATGATGTTGATCGAGGTTTTAATCATATCGTAGGCCGGAATACGGGCCTTCTTGTATTTCGGGTGCGGAATACGGGCGTAAGGCAAATCAAACACGCCATCCATTTCTGGAGTTTCCAGTGGAATCGGTGGTGGATTGACCCAAATTTCTTTCTTGCCGTGCTTTTGAATCAAAGCACGAGCGTTATGTGGGTTCGACTCCAAGTGCAAAATACGCGAGGTGTGCGCGTACAGCACAGGATCTTTGGAAACCTTCTCAAACGATGGCAAACGAATATACGTCTTCTCCGCATCCAGCTTCTCCCCTTTACGCAACGGCGCGGGGATCACTCGGATCGGCATGACATCATCGTCCTTATCCTGTTCGCCGGTTTGGCATTTTCCTTCAGGAATGTACTCATACGGACTATAGATCTGATCGACCTTGCCTGGCCAGTCAACACGGGTCGAGTCAATTTCAGTAAAACCACCTGGCGGCACATCACGAATTACCGTCGTACCACGAACATCCAACAGTTCATCCATGCTTTTACCATTGGCAATCGCATGAGTCACTTCGATGATGGCACGCTCAGCGTTACCATACAGAAGAATATCAGCCGTCGAGTCAACCAATACCGAGCGACGCACTTCATCACTCCAGTAATCATACTGAGCAATACGACGCAAGCTGGCCTCGATGCCACCGATCATTACCGGTACATCGTGATAAGCCTGTTTACAGCGTTGTGAGTAGACGATCACTGCTCGATCGGGACGCTTGCCGCCTTCCCCATAAGGAGTGTAAGCATCATCGTTACGCACTTTTAAATCTGCGGTATAGCGGTTGATCATGGAATCCATGTTCCCCGCCGTCACACCGAAATAGAGATTCGGACGACCAAGACGCATAAAGTCGTCAGGGCTACGCCAATCCGGCTGGTCAATGATACCGACACGGAAACCTTGAGCTTCCAGCACGCGCCCCATCACCGCCATACCAAAACTTGGATGGTCTACGTAGGCGTCCCCTGTGACGATGATGACGTCACAGCTGTCCCAACCTAGAGCATCCATTTCTTCACGGCTGGTCGGTAAAAATGGCGCAACGCCATAACATTCTGCCCAATAGGGCGAATAAGAGAAAATATTTGGAGCGGTTTTGTGTCGTTTGATCATATGAACTCTATCCCAAGCGATGAACGCTTGGGAGATTGGTGAATCTGGAATCGTTGATGGGCGCTATTATCCCAGAAAATTAGTCAGGTATATAGGGATATTATTGCGTGGTAATACGCCAAACGGTTTCTTCGTAGAAGGTACGATCCAGACCTTGATAACGCTCATCCACTTGTAGCAAATCCTCACTGGCCACTTTACGGATCCATTCCCCCCAAAGCTCAGTGACTTCGAAGTCAAGTACCGAAAACGGCGGCCCCATTTGCTCACCATCGTAACTCAACGTGATGAGCAGCAGTGCAGCCTGCGGTGAAAGTCGCTGCTTGGTGTGCAAAACATACTGTTCACGTTTTTCTTCCGGCATTGCCACTAACGCAGCACGGTCATAACAGGCGTCAAAGCCGGTTTCGTCAAAGTCGAAGTAATCCCCTTCAACGATGCGCAACGGTAAGTCATTAGCCTTATGGATTTTAACATTACCTACCTGTTCCGTATGGTAGGTCAAATCGTTATCACCGAAAAATTGCACCACGGCCATCGGCGACAGCTCCACACCTGTTACCTCGTACCCTTGATTCGCCAACCACAATAAATCTGCAGATTTGCCACACAACGGTACCAACACCTTAGCACCACGAGCAACTTGAGGCCAATACTGCACTAACCATGGATTCACTTCATCCCGATGAAATCCAATGCGTCCTGACTGCCAGCGCTCTAACCAAAATTCATTTGTAACCACGTGCACCTCTAGGATGTGTTAACATTCTGACTTATACGATAGTAAGCCTATTGTATAAAAAGCTTATACCAATAACATGACAGCAACTATGCAGAAAAAATCCATGTCATTAGATTCCGCGCCAGACCATATCAAACTAGCCGTCGACCTGATCGCTCTGCTAGAAGAGAATAATATCCCCAATGACACAGCCATTGCAGCGCTAAAAATAGTCTTAAACGACTACCAACAAAAGAAGGCTAATTCGGCTGACACGAGCGCAACTCAGTCACCGTCGGCGCTGGATTAAAATAACTAGCTAGCGATTCCTTTGACACCTCCAGTACGGTACTGTGCTGCCAAACGGGCTTTTGGTCCTTATCCACCAAAAGCGCTCGAACCCCTTCACAAAAATCACCATGCACGCTGACGTTTACTGAGAGCACCGTTTCACGCTCAAATACAGCCGCTAATTGCTTTCCTTTGCCCCAATTTAGTTGCTCCAAAATCAAACAAGCAGACAAAGGACTACCTTTGAGAAAGTTTTCCCGCGCACTCATTAACGATTGGCTGTCAACTTCAAAACTCTTTAAAGAATGGTGGATATTAACGATATCGCCACTCATTACTTTTTTTATCTCTTTCTCGTGGGAGATTAACTCTGGTTTTAATAATGGGAGGTCATCAGACATGGTAAAACCGTGCAAAACACGCTCGATATGCTGCGCAACATGCTCATGGCTGTTATCTTCTAATATGCCTGCCGCCAGTTGGTCGAGTAGCTCAGAATAAGCTTCATCGCAAAGATAATGTGTCGCAAGACCGAGTTCACAAGCGTCTGTTGCATTCACTTGATAGGCGGTTAAAGCAAGAAAACGGGCAATATGCTCAGGCAGCTTATTGAGAAAATAACTCGCACCAACATCCGGATATAAGCCGATCTTAATTTCCGGCATTGCTAGCCGAGTAGAAGGCATCACCAGACGGTAACGTGCTGCCATAAAGAGCCCCATACCACCGCCCATAACATATCCATGGCCCCAACAAATCACTGGTTTACGATATTCATGAATCAACTGATCAAGCTGATATTCGCGCCCAAAATATTGCAGACTAAAGGCGCCATGATCGTTTTGCTCTGCAATCGATCGGTAAACGTCCACCACATTACCACCAGCACAGAAGCCTTTGTTGCCATCGCCCTCAATCAGTACAGCGACGACATAAGGATCCTCTTGCCAAGCATGCAACTGCTGAAATATAGCTTCGATCATTTCAAGGGATAACGCATTCAATGTACGTGCCGAATTCAAGCGGATACAACCCAACTTAAAGTGGCTAGCAAAAGGCAGAGATAAAAATTCTACCGAATGAGGCATAAGCACTCCGTTATTATTTTTCTTAGTTACTTTTTGTCCTATTGTTGTTTCAAAGTAGCGGAACTAAGCGGACAGAACAATAGTTTTAAGACTAATGTCGAGCAGAGATAAAAAAGCCCTACTTGATAAATCAAATAGGGCTTTGGCATAGATTTAATAACCTGACTTAGCGCTTTGGCGCAAATGGGTTATCAGAGGACTTAAATTCAAACGAAATCGGCGTTCCGGTAATGTTCAAAACAGTACGGAATTTGTTCTCTAGATAACGCTTATAACTACCGGGTAACGAATCCGTTTGGTTGCCGTGTACCACAATCCGAGGTGGGTTCGAGCCACCTTGGTGAGCGTAGCGCAACTTGATCCGACGACCTTTCACCATTGGCGGCTGATGCTCAGCGACAGCATCTTCCAAAATGCGAGTCAGGCGGTTAGTTGACCATTTCGCGTAACACGATTCGTACGTCTCTTCGATGGTGTCATACAAATCACCTACCCCTGTGCCGTGTAGCGCAGAAATATAGTGAACCTTTGCATAAGGAACAAAGCCTAGACGGCGCTCTACTTCTTTCTTGATGTGTTCACGGTTTTCTTTGCTCAGACCATCCCACTTGTTGATCGCAATGACCAAACCACGCCCCGCATCCAGTACGTAACCAATCATGTGAAGGTCTTGCTCTACCAAGTCTTCGTGAGAATCGATCACACAGATAACAACGTTGGCGTCTTGAATCGCCTGTAGCGTTTTAACAATCGAGAATTTCTCAACCGCCTCTTTTACATGCTTACGACGACGCACACCTGCGGTATCAATCAAGGTATAGTCTTTGTCATGACGCTTGTAGGGTATGTAAACACTGTCACGGGTTGTTCCAGGCATATCGTATACAACGACACGCTCTTCGCCCAACATACGGTTTACCAATGTTGACTTACCAACGTTTGGACGACCGACAACACCAATACGAATGCCCTTGGCATTGAACTCGATTTGCTCACGCATTTCGGCAATGCGATCGGCAAACATTTCCATGACCGTATCAATCAGCGCCCGAACACCTTTACCATGGGCTGCTGCTAACGGGTACAACTCGCCCATACCAAGTGCGTAGAAATCTGCTAGTGCGATGTCTTCGTTGATACCGTCGGTTTTGTTCACCACCAAGTAAACTGGCTTTTCAGAACGGCGAAGGTGGTTCGCGATCATTTCGTCTGCGGGATTTAATCCGTGACGACCATCGACTAGGAATAGAACAGCGTCCGCTTCTTCAATCGCAAGCAATGACTGACGAGCCATTTTCTCGTCGATGCCTTGCTCATCACCGCTGATACCCCCTGTATCAATCACGATAAACTCGTGTTCACCTGCTTTGCCATCACCGTATTTACGGTCACGAGTTAAGCCAGGGTAGTCTGCTACCAGCGCATCACGGGAGCGTGTTAGCTGGTTAAACAGGGTAGATTTTCCAACATTGGGTCGACCGACCAATGCAATAACTGGGATCATTTTTTCAACCTATAAAAATACAAAGTGGCTGCTTCGCCTTTTGAGCGAAGCAGCCTCTTCAAAAATTGCTTTGAGCTTTCGCTCGAGACGACGTCTACTACCAATAGTGTAACGCGGTCACATTCGCAGTTGGCGTAAGTATAAACAATTGTTCATCGTTCGACACCATGCGACTGCCTGCCGGACGTTTAGAATCTGCTAGAGTCCACGCTTCCACTGCACCCGAAGTACGATTTAGCAAATGAACCCAACCACCGCGATCCAATACAGCCACGTAATCCTTATAAAACACAGGCGATGCCAGATCACGTTCTTTTAACGAGTCATTTTCCCATAATGTAGAACCATTACGAGCATTCAGACTGAATACCACGTTATTCTGATCCACCACAGCCAGTTCATTGCCATTCACAGCAACACTTACTGCACTGGAAATATTACGCTGCCAAACTGGACGGCCTGTTTGTAACGCCAATGCCGTTACCGTACCGTTGTAAGCCACAGAGTAAATTAAACCATTCGCCACAGCGAAACGACCGCTCACATCGGACAAGCGCTCGATTTCATAACGGCCTTCTGGTTTACCTACCGCGTATTCCCAAATCAGATCGCCCGTTTGCAGGTTGTAAGCTTTCACTTTACCTGTGGCAAAACCAGCAATGACTTTACCGTCAACAATGACTGGAGCAGTGGTTCCACGCACTGTCAATGCTGGTAAATCTTCTTTGTCACGCCACAAGGTGTTGCCCGTTGCAGCATCCATTACCGTTAACCAGCCATCGCCAGTTATCACCGCTACTCGACCTTGCCCATTACCTGTTTCAGATAGAATTTCCGATGTCAGTGACTTAGTCCATAATACGCTTGAATCTGCTAGGGACACTGCTACTAGCTGTCCATCGTATGTACCAAAGAAGACCTTATCGCCATCACGAGACACACCAGCACTTGGATGAAAATCGGTTGCTACATGTACCAGCTGGCCGCCAGATGACTGCTCTAGCTCATACACATCACCACGATTTGTCACTAACGTTAAGCTGTTATCTTGGGCAACAATGTTAAAGGTTTCTGTCTGTTCACCCGCATCACCGTTGACCTTGGTACGCCAATGAGCATCGAAGTAAACTTGCTGATCTACACCTGCAGGAGGCGGTAACAATCGAGTTGAGCAACCCTGAAGTAATGCAGCACTAACAACGGCTGCCGCAATCATTGGCTTCCACATAGTTAACTAGCCCTTCACCAGATCTTTCAGTTTGATCTCTAACAGAGGATGCTGAGCACCTTCCCCCATTGCTGCCGATGCGCTTTCGTAGGCTTCTCGAGCTTCATCACGCTTGCCCTGCGCTAACAGGATGTCGCCTCGCAACTCTTCAACTTGACCAGCAAATTCAGCCGGCTTAACAGCATTTAAAGTTGCTAAGGCCGCGTCATACTTCTCTTGCTCTGCTTGAAGACGCGCAATTCGAATGTTGGCCACCGCATCAAACGACGCATCATCAGATTTATCGACAACAGAAGCAAGCACGCTCTCTGCCGCATCGTAGTTACCCGCTTGTGCATCAATACGCGCAACAAACAACTGACCAAACATGGCATAGCCAGTATCGTCGTAATCATCCGCTAACTGCTGAGCGATAAAACGTACAGTTTTCTGATTTTCTTCCTTATCTAAATCAGACGCCGCTTCTGTCAAGTTCTGATAAAGAGAAGACGCTTCCGCAAGATGGTTCGCTTGGCTCGTTTTCCAAGCTTGGAAACCAAAATAGCCACCCACACCAACTGCCACAGCCAGCACTAATGACGTTCCATTTTTCTTCCACCACGATTTAAACGCTTCGATTTGTTCTTCTTCAGTCTTTACTTCAGACACACTGTGTTCCTCATAATCCTATTGCGAACGGTTGTGCTCACTATTAACCGTTAAGCTTTTCCAACAAGCTTGCGACCAGCGCATCATTTGCGCAAGAGGTCTGTTCACCCGTTTGCATGTCTTTTACTTGCACAACACCTTCAGCCACTTCACTTTCACCTAGAATTAGGGTGAAACGAGCACCTGATTTATCGGCTTTCTTCATTTGGTTTTTAAAGTTACCGCCACCACAATGGCGTAGAACGGTCCAACCTTGACCAGCATTACGTAACGCTTCGGCCACAACAAACGATTGAAGTTCCGCCTCATTACCAAAGCTCACCACAAAGATATCGGTCGTGTCTTTGGCTTCAGACGGAATTAACTCAAGCGTTTCTAATAGTAGTACTAAACGCTCAACCCCCATGGCAAAACCCACTGCGGGCGTTGCACGGCCACCTAGCTGCTCTACAAGGCCATCATAACGACCGCCCGCACACACTGTCGCTTGTGCACCTAGGTGTGATGTTACCCATTCGAATACGGTTTTACCGTAATAGTCTAATCCACGCACTAACTTACGATTGATCACGAATGGCACATCGTTGGCTTTTAAAATCGCCTGTAGACGCTCAAAGTGCTCACGAGACTCTTCATCGATGTAATCTGCTAAACTAGGCGCATTGGCCAACACTTTCTGTGTCGCTTCATCTTTTGAATCCAGAATACGCAACGGGTTTGTTGTCAGACGACGCTGACTGTCTTCGTCTAGCTGATCTTTAAATTCTGTTAGATATTCAACCAGCGCCGCTTTAAAAGCTTCACGGGCCGCAGCCACACCTATGGTGTTTAGCTGAAGCTCTACATGCTCAAGCAAACCCAGCTTTTTCCAAAGGCGTGCGGTCAAGATAATCAACTCGGCATCAATATCCGGTGTCGCCATACCAAAGGATTCCACACCAATTTGGTGGAATTGACGGTAACGACCTTTTTGCGGACGCTCGTAACGGAACATTGGGCCAACATACCAAAGACGTTGCGTTTGGTTAAATAGCAACCCCGCCTGATCTGCGGCACGCACACAACTTGCCGTACCTTCTGGACGAAGTGTCAACGATTCACCATTACGATCATCAAAGGTGTACATCTCTTTTTCAACGATATCCGTTGTCTCACCCACGCCACGTTTGAACAATTCGGTATGTTCAACGATTGGGAAACGGATCTGCTGATAACCGTAGCCACTAACCACTTCAGTAACTGTTTTCTCGAGGTACTGCCAAACAGACGATTGACCCGGCAGAATGTCATTCATTCCGCGAATTGCTTGTACTTTACGACCCACTATTCGTGCCCTTATGACTTAGCGATAAGATTGGATTCTTCTTTTTCTTTGGCGGCGGCTTTTTCTCGAATCATACGTTCAAGATCGTCTACCAAAGTTTCGTTTTTAACTTTTGTGTTCGGTTTACCGTCTAGGTACACCAAGTTGTTTGGTGAGCCTCCCGCAAGGCCAAGGTCGGCCTCTTTTGCTTCTCCGGGGCCGTTTACCACACAACCGATCACCGCCACATCCATTGAGACCTTGATGTCTTCTAGACGTTCTTCCAGTTCGTTCATGGTTTTCACCACATCGAAGTTCTGACGTGAACAACTAGGGCAAGCAATGAAGTTGATACCACGATTACGCAGCTTCAAACTACGCAGCATGTCCCAACCCACTTTCACTTCCTGAACAGGATCAGCGGCTAAAGACACGCGTAAAGTATCACCGATACCATCCATCAACAGCAAACCTAAACCGATTGACGATTTTACCGTGCCAGAGCGAAAGCCACCCGCTTCAGTGATCCCCAAATGCAACGGGTTATCAATTTGCGATGCGATCTTGCGATATGCCTCAACTGTCATGAAGATATCAGACGCTTTTAGGCTGAGTTTGAATTCTTGGAAATCTAATTCATCAAAGTATTCGATTTGACGAAACGCCGATTCAACTAACGCATCCGGAGTGGGCTCACCATACTTCTTCTGTAGATCTTTCTCTAAAGAGCCGGCATTAACACCAATACGGATCGGGATGTTTTTGTCGCGAGCACAATCCACGACCGCACGCACACGATCTTTGTTACCAATGTTGCCAGGGTTGATACGTAAACAGTCAACGCCGTATTCAGCAACCTTCAAAGCAATTTTATAATCAAAGTGAATGTCCGCTACCAATGGGACAGAGACTTGTTCACGAATAGCTTTAAATGCTTCAGCGGCGTCCATTGAAGGCACCGACACACGAACAATGTCCGCACCCGCGTCTTGGATAGCACGAATTTGTGCAACCGTAGCAGCCACATCACAGGTTTCTGTGTTGGTCATACTTTGCACACTAATAGGTGCACCGCCGCCAACCGGTACATTGCCAACCATAATTTGACGTGATTGGCGGCGTTTAATAGGCGATTCGAAATGCATGCTTATCTCTATTTAAGCTCAAATCGAGCTAGGTCTTTGCGTACGTAAGAGGAGAAATCAAACGCTTCCCCTTTATAAATAAATTTAGACACGCCTCGCGCGTAACCTAAGGTTACTCGATAAGGTGCTTGGCCATCTAATTCAAGGCTAGAGCCTGCAGTTTTTACACCAGAAAACAAAACACGGCCACTACTGTCTCGAATTTGAGTCCAGCAGTCCGCAGAAAACTGAATAACAATGTCATGACTCGCCACAGCTGGCTCAGGTGTCTCAACTTGAACAACAGGCGCCACTTCTGGCTCACGTGTTGCTTCCTCTACTTGTTCAGGATCTACACCAGCATCTTCTAGTAGTGCAATGGTCTCAGCAGACAACCCGGTCACAACGTCAGCGCCAGAGCCTTGAGCAAGCGTTGCCGCAGTGTCGGCCAGCTCGGAAAAGTCGACATTGCTATCAAGCTCGGCTGGTTCAGGCTCAGATTTATCTTCTGCCGCCGCAAGACTGTCTAGGTTAGACGAGGCTTCACTCGCCTCTAGCTGAGTATTGTCCTCGCTAATTTGTTCTTGCTGCGCAGCAGCATAGGCTTCTTCAGGTTCCGAAGATTGTGATGGCCACCAAAAAATCACAAAGCCAATGATGGCGATGATGATAAAGGAAACAATGATGAAGATAGGGTCACGGCCGGAGGACTGAACTTGAACATTGTCCACTGGGCGTAGGTGACTTTCTTTGACCAATTGTTGCTGGTCAAACGCTTCAAGTACGGGATTATGATCTAACCCTAAAAGTCGACAATAGCTTTTTAAATAGCCGCGGGCAAAAGTAGCTGAGCGAAAACGCGTAAAAGCACCATCTTCTAACGCATATACACTGTCTATAGAAAGCTTTAGTTCTGTAGCTACTTGGCGCTCATCAAGTGCCAAGCTTAGACGTTTCGCTCTGAGAATTTGACCAATATCCAAACTCTTTTTACCTGATTCAGGAGCGATATCCATCTCTAATTCGGTTGTCATGGTGTTACCTTGGTATAGCAGGCTGAAAGCGCTGAGCTACCCAAATGTATGGTCAGTTCCGAGCAATGGATCGCAGCGGCTGACAAAGTGGTAGCGTAACCAGTCCAATGTAGCGGACTTAAAATGCCTGAAATTAATAAAAAGCGCTTTCTTTTATTCGCTTCGTATTAAATCAAGATTGCGCCCGCCCAGCAAACCTATCACGCGAAAATGATGAAAATCTTTTCTATCAACGGCAATTTTTTGAGTGAATCTGACGTATTGCTGACAAGACACCAATACGTCAGAGCTTTTTGTGTCAAAAACTGATTTATTCCGATACTTCTCGTAACTCAATGTATTTCTGTGAACGACGCGTTTTATCTAAGAAATCGCCCACCAGTTGTCCACAAGCCGCATCAATATCATCACCACGAGTAGTCCGCACTGTCACCGTATAACCGTCATCTGCCAAGATTTTCTGGAAGCGACGAGTTTGGTTGTTCGACGGCTTCTCATACCCTGAATGCGGGAATGGGTTGAATGGAATCAAGTTGATCTTACACTCTAAGTTTTCCAGCAACTTAGACAACTCACGTGCATGCTCTTCCTGATCGTTGACACCCGCCATCACTGTATACTCAATGGTGATATGACGTTTGTCAGGCAAGTTATCTAGGTAGAACTGACAGGCTTCTAAAAGCTCTTCGATTGGGTACTTCTTATTGATCGGCACCAATTCGTTGCGCAATTCGTTATTCGGCGCGTGCAGAGAAATCGCCAACGACACATCGGTACGTTTTACCAAGTCGTAAATACGCGGCACCACACCCGATGTACTTAAAGTCACACGACGTTTCGACAAGCCGTAGGCGTTGTCATGCATCATCAGCGTCATCGCATCGACCACTGGCTCGAAGTTCATCAGTGGCTCCCCCATTCCCATCATCACCACGTTGGTCACGCGGCGCGGACCACTTGGATCCATTGGACCAAAGGACTTGATTGCGATCCAAACTTGACCGATGATTTCTGCGGCCGTTAGGTTACGGTTAAAGCCCTGTTTACCAGTCGAACAGAAGCTACAGTCCAAAGAGCAACCAACCTGAGACGAGACACACAGAGTCGCTCGATCGCCATCCGGAATCAGAACCGCTTCAACACAGTTATTTTGGCCACCTTCAGTACGAATAATCCACTTACGTGTGCCATCAGTAGAAATGTTCTGCGACACGATTTCCGGGGCACGGATTTCGCAGATATTTTCCAACTTAGCGCGCAATTTCTTACTAACATCCGTCATTTCCTCGAAGGACTCAGCGCCCTTCTGATGAATCCATTTCATCACTTGGGTGGCACGGAATTTCTTCTCACCAATCGACTCAAAGAATTCGATGAGTTTATCTGGCGAGAGGCCGAGTAGGTTTACTTTTTGGGTGTCAGTCATAGGTATTCAATCGTTTCGCTTAAAGCGTTAAGTGTAGACAAAAAAGCTTCTGAAAAGGGATTACGCTTTTCAGAAGCCTCTGCAAAGAAGCGGGCCATAGGCCCGCTCCCTCTAAACCATCTTATCTAAATTGAAAAGGTAGGTCTTAAATCAATTACTTACCGAAGAAGTAAGCAACTTCACGTGCAGCAGACTCAACAGAGTCAGAACCGTGAACAGCGTTCGCATCGATAGACTCAGCGTAATCAGCACGTAGTGTGCCAGCCGCTGCTTCTTTAGGGTTAGTAGCACCCATTAGTTCACGGTGACGTAGAACAGCGCCTTCGCCTTCAAGAACAGATACTACAACTGGACCAGAAGTCATGAATGCAACTAGGTCTTTGTAGAATGGACGTTCTTTGTGCTCAGCGTAGAAACCGCCCGCTAGCTCGTCGTCTAGTTGAATCATTTTAGCTTCAACGATTTTCAGACCAGCACGCTCAAAACGAGAGTAGATTTCACCGATTACGTTTTTAGCAACAGCATCTGGCTTGATGATAGATAGAGTGCGTTCTAGCGCCATGTTAAACTCCAAATTTGAATTTCAATGGTCACGCGATATTGCATGACCGACTAATAACTTTAAGCGTGCGGATTATACGCATGTCTTTATGAAATTTGTATGTATCCACGGCGTTTTTTTAGGCAAAAAGACGAAAATACGCATTTTTAAACAATTTATGCACCACGCAACTGGGACACTGCGTTTTTCACCGTTTCAATAACGAAATCAATCTCTTCTGCCGTGGTAAAACGCCCAACCGACATACGTAAAGATGCGTGCGCTAATTCGTCTGACAAGCCAATCGCACGCAGCACATAGGATGGCTCAAGACTTGCTGAGGTGCATGCAGAGCCAGAAGATAGCGCCACATCAGCAAGCGACATCAACAAAACTTCGCCTTCTACACCATCGAAGCCGACATTGATCACACCTGCGACACGGTTTTCAGAATCGCCATTTAGATGCACGCCCGGCATTTCAGATAATCCCTGCCACAGCTTTTCACGAAGCGCCGTAATACGCTCGCAATCTGCCTGCATATCGGCCTTGGCGATGGCAAAGGCTTCACCCATCCCAACAATTTGGTGCGTCGGCAAGGTGCCAGAACGCATACCGCGCTCATGACCACCGCCATGCATTTGCGCTTCTAGCTTCACCTTCGGCGAACGACGCACATACAACGCACCAATGCCTTTTGGACCGTAGGTTTTATGAGCCGTTAAGGACATCAGATCAACGTTCATCGCATTGACATCAATAGCGACCTTACCTGTGGTTTGCGCAGCATCTACATGCAAGTAAATGCCACGAGCACGGGCTTCCTTACCAATTGCCGCAATATCCGTCACTACACCCAACTCATTATTGCCGTGCATCAGAGACACTAAAATGGTGTCTTCGCGTAACGCGGCAATGACGCTATCAACAGTGATTTCACCGTGAGCATTCGGCTCAAGGTAAGTGACTTCAAAGCCTTCTTTCTCAAGCTGACGGCAAGGGTCTAGCACCGCCTTGTGTTCAATCATTGACGTGACGATATGACGACCTTTTAGCTTGTTCGCCTGCGCCACACCTTTAATCGCCAAGTTGTTCGCCTCCGTTGCTCCGGAGGTCCAAACGATTTCACGGGCATCCGCCTCGATAAGCTCCGCCACCTGCAAACGCGCATCCTCTACCGCTTCCTCCGCACGCCAGCCAAATAAATGCGAGCGAGAGGCAGGATTGCCGAAGTTGCCGTCTTTCGTCAGGCATTGCATCATTTTTTCCGCGACACGAGGATCAACTGGAGTGGTCGCTGAATTGTCGAGGTAAACTGGTGTTTGCATGGAAACTCTCCGAGGTAACGCAGATTTAAAAGTAACGCGAATTAAACAGATGCTTTAGCGATGGCTTGCACACGCCCCACAATCGAGCGCAGACCATTGCCACGAGTCGGGCTTAAGTGGCGCTCAAGATCTAGCTCAGAGAAATATTCGTCAATATTGAACGATAGAATTTCTGCGGGTGTTTTTTCATTGTAAGCCGCCATCACTAGACCTAGTAGGCCACGTACAATCACGGCATCACTGTCGACCGCAAAGGTCAGTACTTCACCTTTCTCTGAGTCCTGTGCACTACCCGGCTGAATCCAAACGCTACTCTGGCAGCCCTTCACTAGACGCTCAGGCGTACGCCATGCGTCATCAAACTCGGGCAGGGATTTACCCAAGTCGATAATGTATTTGTACTTCTCTTCCCAATCATCAAAGAAAGTAATGTCGTCGATAATCTCTTCTGTTGTCGGTAAAGACATAACGCCTCGCTAGGTTGAATAGTGCAATGGATGTAACGGCACAAAAAGAAACGGCCAATGGTGAAAACCTTGGCCGTCGGGTATTGTAGTCGATTTCACGTTGGAACTGTATGCGTTAGAAGAACAAGCCCGCTTCGAGCTGTGCTTCTTCACTCATCATTTCTCGTGACCATGGCGGATCAAATACCAGTTCGACACTGACATTTGACACATTAGGTACTTTAGCCACGCGATATTTTACATCGCTAACCAACACAGGCCCCATACCACAACCTGGTGCCGTTAGAGTCATTTGGATAGCAACCGCTTTATTTGTTTGGTCCACAGATACCTTGTATACCAAACCGAGCGATACCAAACTGATTGGAATTTCAGGGTCGTAAACACTATCCAGCGCTTGCCAAACTTGATCTTCTTCAATATGACCGGAGCCATCGTCACTAAAGCTCAGCACTTCCGGCTCTTGACCGATAGCATCTGCGTCAGTGCCGTCGATACGCAACATGTTTCCCTGAAAAGTCACCGTATAATTACCGCCTAACGCTTGGTTAATGGTAATAAACTGACCTTCTGGAATGGTGGTATGTTCACCGCTTGGAACTCGACGCGCTGGACATTCGCGCTGAGTGACGACCATTTTCTGCATGCTATTAATTCACACTAAAGCTTTCGCCGCAGCCGCATTCCGCAACCACATTGGGGTTATTAAATTTTACGACTTGGTTAATGCCTTCACGCACCAAGTCAATCTCTGTGCCTTTCAGTAAAGTCAGAGACTCATCGTCAATCGCTAGTTTGACACCATCAAAATCCATGATGGCATCACCATCTTGCGCTGTAGCAACGATATCCAGCACGTAAGCGTAACCCGTACAGCCACTTTCTTTAGTGCTTAGACGCACGAGACTGCCTTCGCTTTGCGCTTTAAGTTTTGCTGCAAAAAACTTACGTGCCGCATCGGTCATAGTGACCGTTTGATTCGGATCGAATGTTTCTGTCGACATAATGCCTCCTAAGCCAACATCATGTGAACTTTTTTCAACGCTTTAAAGAACTGTTCAACTTCTTCAATCGTGTTATAAATCGAGAATGACATACGTGCGGTACCTGGCACACCAAAACGCGCCATCAATGGCTGAGCGCAGTGATCACCAGTACGAATCGCCACACCTTGGCGATCAAGTAGGAAACCGATATCCGCAGGGTGACCGTGATCCAACACAAAACTGAACGCCCCCACTTTATCGTCCGCTTCACCAATCATACGCAAGCCATCGAACTCTTTCGCAAGCTCCGTCGCACGCACCATCAACGCTTTTTCATGTGCTGCAATATCTGCATGATCAAATGCACTAAACCAACGAATGGCTTCACCTAGAGCGATAGCGTCACCCACATTTGGGGTACCTGCTTCAAGACGGTAAGGCAACACGTTCCAAGTGGCATCTTGCAAACTAACGGTAGCAATCATTTCTCCACCGGTTTGCCATACAGGCCACTTAGCTAGAAGCTCTTCTCTTCCCCACAAAACACCGATACCCATTGGGCCATAGATCTTGTGACCTGAGAAAGCATAGAAATCACAGCCAATGTTTTGCACATCTACGTTACCGTGAGCAATACCTTGCGCACCGTCCACCAACACCCAAGCATCAAACTTTTTCGCTTGTTCTGTCATCCATTTGATTGGATTAACCGTACCAAGCGAGTTTGAAACATGAGGGAAAGCTACCAGTTTGGTGTTTTCATTCAACAATGAAACATAGACATCCAGATCCAGCTCGCCTTTATCGGTTACTGGAACTGTTCGTAATGTCGCACCAGCGGCTTTACAAGCCTGTTGCCAAGTCACGATGTTGGCATGGTGCTCCATGCCAGTCACAATCACTTCGTCAGTGCTTTTCAGTAGCTTCGCCAAGCCGTTAGCAATCATATTGATGCCTTCGGTAGTACCGGAAGTCCAAATTACTTCTTCACGCTTTGGTGCGTTAATAAAGCCTTTGATGATGTCGCGGGCATCCTCAAACTTACGCGTTGCCTCATCCGCAAGACGGTGCGCACCACGGTGAACGTTTGAGTTGTAACAAGAGTAGTACTCCACTAGCGCATCAATGACACACTGCGGCTTCTGGGTTGTTGCCGCATTATCAAGATAGATAAGAGGGTTGCCATCGATTTCGCGTTTTAATATGGGAAACTGCTCGCGAATAGCAGCGACATCAAGACTCATGGACTTCTCGCTTATTTCACTTCCATCTGAGCAAATCGGTCACGAATAATCGGACGTACCCATTCCGCCAATTCTGCAGTTGGCATCTGGTCGATCAACTCATTAATAAAACCAAAGCTCAACATTAGCTGTGCTTGGGAACGACTTACACCGCGCGTTTGCAGGTAGTACAGGGCTTTACGGTCGATTTCAGCGATCGTCGCCCCGTGGGCACAACGCACATCATCGGCGTAGATTTCAAGCTCGGGCTTAGTGTTGATTTCCGCTTTGTTCGACATCAACAAGTTGCGGTTATTCAGTTCAGCCAGAGTCTTCTGTGCATCACGGTGAATATGGATACGACCATTGAATACCGCACGACTGCTATCGCCAGCGATACCACGAACGTTTTCTTCGGTTGTACAATTTGGCACCGCATGCTCAACGTTAGCATGCAGATCAAACAATTCAGTACCATCTAGTAAGTAGATAGCATTTAGCTTAGCGTCAGCTTTTTCACCAGCGTGAATGATATCGGTATCGATACGCTGTAGATTACTACCAAAACCAATGATACTGCTGTTTAAAGAGGCTTTTTCAAGCAGCTTAAAATGACTACCACCGATGGCAACGTTATCACCCGCCTGCAGAGCAAAACGATAATGCTCTAGGTTCGCTTCCGCACCAATCTGGTATTCTGTGTAAGCTGTTGTGAGCGAGGCACCTTGACCTTCAGCGTTCTCCACCACTTTTAGCGAAGCACCTGCTTTGATATCCACCACCACACGAATGTGACCTTGTGCACCATTACTTAACAGGTTGTTGATTCGAAGCAACTGCTCAATCGCTACGCCTTCCGCAACTGTGACTACAGCCACGTCTGCTGCAAGCACATCGTTCACTAAACCAAATACATGACGCTCAGGCTTGATCGTAGCGAACAAGCTTGATTCTTGCATTTCAATCGTTAGACCTTCGGGCAACTCTTCAGGCAGAGAAACCAACTGACCATCGACGAAAGTCAATTCAAGAAACTCAAGACCTTCAACCGCTACCGGCTCAAGCTCAGGAGATTCTTCTTTGAAAATAGCCGTACTACGCTCAACCGCACGAAGTGGTGTGTACTTCCATGCTTCCGTTTTGCGCGTAGGCCATTGAATGTCTTTTAGTAGTGCAAGCGAAGACGCACGCTGGTCTTCAAAACCATCTTGAATGCTGTCGGCACGAGCGATGGCTTGTTGTAACCATTCACTCATGATTAATCCTCTAATTCGTCTTCAGTTGGCTCAGTTTGCAACCAAGAATAACCTTGTTCTTCTAGCTCTTTCGCCAATGATGCATCGCCGCTCTTCACGATTTTCCCATCTGCTAGAACATGTACAAAATCTGGCTTGATGTAGTCAAGAAGGCGCTGGTAGTGCGTTACAACGATAAAGCTACGCTCTGAGTCACGCTGGCTGTTCACACCATTTGCAACCACTTGCATCGCATCAATATCTAAACCTGAGTCGGTTTCATCTAGAATGCAAAGTTTTGGCTTAAGCAAAATCATTTGCATGATTTCATTACGCTTCTTCTCACCACCTGAGAAACCTTCGTTGACACCACGCTTCAGGAATGACACTGGCAAGTTCACTTGCTTACAAGCTTCCTTGGCCATTTTTAGAAATTCAGCAGACGTTAGTGCTTCTTCACCACGCGCTTGACGCTGTGCATCCACCGCAACTTTGAGGAACTCTAGATTGCTCACACCAGGGATTTCAACTGGGTATTGGAACGCTAGAAATAGGCCTGCACAAGCACGCTCTTCAACTTCCATTTCTAGCAGGTCTTTGCCGTCCAACGTTACAGAACCACTGTCTACTTCATAGCCATCTCGACCAGAAAGTACGTAGCCTGTAGTCGACTTACCAGCACCGTTCGGACCCATGATGGCATGAACTTCACCTGGTTTAATGTCTAGGTTGAGACCTTTGAGAATGTTTTTTTCTTCTACACTCGCGTGTAAATCTTTGATCGATAACAAAGTGTTTTCGTTTGACATGTTCAATGGCTTCCTCAACCTAACCAACAGAGCCTTCAAGGCTAATTTCGAGAAGCTTGCCGGCTTCTACGGCAAACTCCATAGGGAGTTCTTTAAATACTTCTTTACAGAAGCCGTTCACGATCATTGAGACCGCTTTTTCTGGATCCACACCACGCTGGCGGCACAAGAACAGCTGATCATCACTTACTTTAGAAGTGGTCGCTTCGTGCTCAACAATCGCCGATGGGTTACGGCTTTCTACGTACGGGAAAGTGTGAGCGCCACACTGATCACCGATCAGCAAAGAGTCACACTGAGTAAAGTTACGCGCACCTTCCGCACCTGGATTCATACGCACCAGACCGCGGTAGGAGTTGTTACTTTTACCAGCAGAAATACCTTTGGAGATGATTGTCGACTTAGTGTTCTTACCGATGTGAATCATCTTGGTCCCCGTATCCGCCTGTTGACGGCCACGAGTCAAAGCAACTGAGTAGAATTCTCCCACACTGTTATCCCCTTTTAGGACACAGCTTGGGTATTTCCAAGTTACCGCAGAACCGGTCTCTACCTGAGTCCAAGAGATCTTAGCATTGGTATGACAGACGCCACGTTTAGTTACGAAGTTGTAAATACCGCCTTTACCTTCTTCGTCACCTGGGTACCAGTTCTGTACTGTGGAGTATTTGATTTCCGCATTGTCCATAGCAACCAGCTCAACAACTGCAGCGTGCAGTTGATTCTCATCGCGTTGAGGTGCCGTACAGCCTTCTAGATAGCTCACGTAAGAACCTTCATCGGCAATGATTAGGGTACGCTCAAACTGGCCAGTATTCTGCTCATTAATACGGAAGTAAGTAGACAATTCCATCGGACAACGGGTGCCTTTGGGAATGTAGACAAATGAACCATCTGTAAACACAGCGCAGTTAAGTGCAGCGAAATAGTTGTCTTTTGTCGGTACAACGCTACCAATGTACTTTTTAATTAGGTCTGGGTATTTGTGAACTGCTTCTGAAATAGGGCAGAAAATAACGCCTGCTTCTTCTAACTTTTCACGGAAAGTCGTTACAACTGAAACAGAGTCAAATACAGCGTCAACAGCGATGCCTGCTAACATTTGCTGCTCGACTAACGGAATTCCCAGCTTTTCGTAGGTACGTAAAAGCTCTGGATCCACTTCATCAAGAGACTTTGGCTTATCTTTCATACTCTTTGGTGCAGAGTAATAAGACACCGATTGCAAGTCAATTTTAGGATAGGACAGATGAGCCCAATCAGGCTCTTCCATTTCTTGCCAAACACGAAACGCTTTAAGACGCCATTCGAGCATCCACTCAGGTTCACCTTTGACTTCAGAGATTCGGCGAATCACATCCTCATCGAGACCAGGCTCGAAGGTTTCTGATTCTACGGCAGAAACGAAGCCCGCTTCGTATTCTCGAGCTAACGCCTTATCAATCTGCTCAGTCATATTAGAAACTCACTCATTCTTCCAGGGTAACACCCTGCTAGTTGTGTTCGTTAACCGATGATGGCTGCAGAGATCTTCCCTTGGGAAGCTGTAGCCGACATCTTGCTGTCTTTATTCTGTCGTTCAGCTACCAGCCGAACATCTTGGCGCTTGACCAGATTTTCAAGACTAATTCCACTTAGAAAATCATGGATCTGATTACTTAGGTCACACCATAAATGATGTGTCAGACAAGTGTGTCCACCTTGACAATCACTACGACCTTGGCAGCCAGTTGCATCAACGGACTCATTTACCGCATCTACAATCTGCGCCACAAAGATTTCGCTGCGGTCGCGACTTAGACGATATCCGCCTCCCGGCCCCCTGACACTGATCACAAGTTGACGTTTTCTCAACTTCGCAAACAGTTGTTCCAAGTAGGATAAAGAGATACCTTGGCGACTGGAAATATCTGAGAGCGACACAGGCCCATTGTCTGTGTGCAGAGCCAGATCAAGCATTGCAGTTACCGCGTAACGACCTTTTGTTGTTAAGCGCATAAACTTTCCACTTACATGCTATTGGATAGTCTTGATCATACAAAAACCTACTATTTTGATCAAGTATTTACCCGACTAAAATAGTAGGTTATTAGAACTAATTCAGATTATAGGGTATTTTAAGGGTAACCATTCTAAAACTGAATAAATTACAGCACATTTGTTGTTATATCTTTATGGTTTTGTCCGATAAGCATAATAAGTAACCAACTTTACAGCGACGAAGGAGCCTTCATGAGTAAGTTAGCGGAAAATAAAGCGCAAACAGAAAGTTCTGACAACGATAAAAAGACAAAACGCAGCTTGCCTATTAGTCTAGTTTTGGGCTTCTTATTGTGCTTTCTACTCAGTGTTGGTGCCTCTTCAGGTATTACTTACTACTTGGTCACCTCTAGTAATCCGGCAGAGCTCATATCAGGTCAACAATCAGAAGTCGATTCCCAACTTGTAGCGATGCGCCAGAGTATAGAGCAGCAGAATGCTACATTAAGTGCCATTAACGCCGAAAACGAAACCCTTAAAACCTATCTACGCCACAGTAGCGCAACAGCTCTCAAAAATATCTTAATTAACCAAGAAGAAAACATTCAGGCCTATCTATCTGTGATGCGACAAGCAATAGGAGATCTTGGCGAACTCGTCCCCAGAAGCTCTGAATGGGAAACCACCTATCAGTACCAGATGGATCTTGCATTAAAAGCCAGTATGGAACGCACAACTTTACTAAATCTACTTAAAACTGGCGAACCACCTCAGCAACCCACCCCCATACCAGCTCAGTCAACTAAAAGCCAATAAAGAAAAACCCGATTACAAATCGGGTTTTTCGCTTATACCTCGGCAATCACGTCTGCTTGCATGTTTTCACGCCGCTTCGCTCGCTCAGCTAAAATGTCTTTTCGTCCAATATACAGCAAAGGCATCACAATAAGAGCAGCCCCCAGCAGTAAGCTCATATCTATACTTTCAGCAAATACTACAAATCCAGCCAAAATAGCGAATAAAAGCCCCGAGTACTCAGCCGAACTCACCTGGCTTGAAGCTACATAACGATAACCCACCAGACAGCCCAAGCTATATAAAATAGAACATACTGAAGAACCAAGCGCCAAACCAAGCTGCTCCCACGATAACGAGCCCCCTTCCCAAATAGCTAACCCTGAAGCTACAGGCAAGGCACACATTTGCGCAATAAACAATCCATGTATCGCGCCTTGATTTTGAGGCATTTTACGAACTAGCAAGCTATTCACAGCCAACACGAAGGAAAAACCTAACGCACTTACCATGCCCCAGCCGATGTAGCTAGGCTTAAGTATTACCAATACACCTAGAAAACCCGAAATAGCAGCAAACATAACGGTTTTACTAAGCCTCTCACGGAAAAAGACCACCGCTAGCAAAATGATAAATATTGGCGCCGTGTAGAAAATAGCATTAGCTGTCGCTAGAGGAAGCTGTGATAGCGAAATCACCAGCAAGACCGATGTTAGCACCCATAAGTTACCACGCAAAATGTGCAACTTTAGACCTTCAAAAGGATTCTTGGTACGTTTTAATAGAACAAATGGCGCCAACACTAGACACATGAATAGCACGCGGTAAAAGGTAAATTGAAACACTGCCTCATTGGCATTGGCCAACTTGATTAGCACATCACAAATGGTGGCCATCAAGTTTCCAAGCACTAATACAAGAATGGCACTACTAACACTTCTTCCAGACACTGCAGAACTTCCTCATCAAATAGATAACTGGCGCGCAGTATAGAGCCGAGTTAAAATCCAATAAAATGATATAATTTTACTTAGTATTAGTTTTTTAGATCACAATTATGAACTTACCACCGCTAAAATCTCTACCCGTTTTTGAGTCGGTTGCCCGTTTAAATAGCTTCTCTCAGGCGGCCAATGAATTGCATATCACCCAAAGTGCTGTCTCTCACCATATCAAGGCACTAGAAGACTACTTAGGCGAGCAGCTTTTTATTCGTTCAGGGAGAAAGTTAGAGCTCACATCAGAGGGTAGGCAGTACCTCGACAACATTACCGGCTCACTTAATCAGATTGCTCGGGCCACGGAAAATGTCAAAGGTATCACCGAGACAAAATTACGCTTAGCTGTATACAGCTCTTTTGCGGTGTATTGGTTGATCCCAAGACTGGCAAACCTTAAGCGTCAACACCCTAATCTTGATCTAACCATTGAAATGACATTCTCAGAACCCGAGCTATCTGATCGAGTCGCCGACTGTTTTATTACGGTCGAAAGCGAGAAACGCGGGTTCGAGTTTGATTGGTTTTACACCGAGCGCCTGTTCCCTGTCTGCAGCCAAAGCTTTTATCAGCACATCATTTCAGAGCTAAGTGTCGTCACAACAGAACAATTGGAAACGCTGCTAAAGCAGCAGCCAGAAGTGCTAGCACGGTTCCCATTAATTACATCTTATAGCATGTATGAACGCTATGCGGAGGACTGGAATCGATGGTATTTAGAACAGAACAAATCTCTACCGGAAGGTATTAACTTTCACCGCTTTAGTCATTTGATGCTAGCTCACGAAGCGGCCGCACACTCACTGGGTATCGCACTAGTTAATGATTATATGTTTAATGAAGCAACGCCAGAGGCTGACTTAGTTAAACTGCCTTGTACGGCGCATAATGCACAAGACAGCTTTTACATCGCTTACAAACACAGTAGGCGACACGAGCCAGCCCTAGCACAACTTAGGCACTGGCTTCGGAATGAACTTAACGAACTAACCCAGCCTTCGAGAAGCTAGCTTTTGCTGCAATAGTAGAATTCTGACGCTCTTTAGCCGCCGCTAGCACGAACACCAATAGCTCAGTGGCGGCAATCATAACAATACTGTAGCCAAGAAGCTCAGTGCCTTCTTCGACGATGTTCTTTACTGTGCGCACATAAGCATCGCCCATAACACTTTCCCAAAAGGCCGTGCGGCCAAACATACGCGAAAATGCTAAAACGATAACAAGGCCCGCCGTTACAAACCCAAAGCTCGATGTCTGAGAGAAGCGCTTCAATGACTCATAACTCTCTTTAACTTGATTACGTAGAGCTAACACCGTCATTATAACGACTGCACCGACAATAACTTGCCAAGCCCCATCAAACACCACTGAGTCCAATAAGGAATCTGACTCACGAACAAACATCATAAACATTAACGCCCCAAGTAAAATACACGCCTGACGCAATGGCTTTGAAAGATAAGCACACACCATAAACGTTAGTGCACTCGAAAACGTAAATAGATCTTGAAGATGCTCCGTCAAAGACGATTCACTGTATTGAGCTGACGTGCCAAATTGAAATGCTTCTAAAGCAATGCACTGTGCAATCCCTGCTAACGCCAATAAATAAATTAAACCACGTATAATAAACATCAGATCACCTAACAAACTTTTATTAAGCTTATGTTAAGAAATCTTAAGAATTAGAGAAATATAGCTAAATCGTGTTCCTAAATACTTATCATTAAGCAAAATACGTGCATTTGTAAGGATTATGGCAGTAGTGTTCACTTACATATTAAAACGCATTGAATCGCATGAATGATATTCAAAAAACTAAAGAAGACTCGTTTTTTCATACTTATTTAATGCTTACTTTTTTCTTATTTATTGAAGAGCAAATAGATGGGAAGAATTTTCAACACCTCTATTGCCGCAGGAACTGAGCAAAAAAACCTGACAGCTGATAATCAAACATCTTAATTATCGTCAAGACGGCAACCACAATGATCTGAAGACATGCCTCATTCCCTTATGGGACAAGCATCGACGATGACGAGCGCCTGCGGCGTGTAAAGAGTCACTTCTGAATTCGGGATGGGATCAGGCCGGGCATTTTCGACAGACGTAAAAAAGCCCTGACTGCATCAGCAATCAGGGCTTCTTAATTAAAAGCTTGACGACGACCTACTCTCACATGGGATCTCCCACACTACCATCGGCGATGGCGCTTTTCACTTCTGAGTTCGGGATGGGATCAGGTGGTTCAACGCCTCTATGATCGTCAAGCAAACGGGTTTGCGTTCGTTCTGATGTTGTCATCAAAACACGCAAGTTCGTAAACTTGAGTCCTTAACAATTAGACTTTGAAATAGTCGATAACCAAGGTCAAACCGGTG
>NZ_LIQF01000007.1:0-32665 GCF_001418205.1 Marinomonas fungiae
TCTGATGGCAGTCATTAGAAGCTGATGTGCGTGCAGGGATCTGACCCCAGAAAGGCTATTGTCTTTGTCTGATCAGGTATCTAAAGAATGGCCATCGCATTTAAAACTTACGAATCTGACTGGCTTTTGAATCTTTTGTTACCAAGCGGAACCATAGCCGCTTTACTAGGACTCCATCTCATCCAAGTCCTTGTAGAGCTTTGAAATGGCCTGAGTGCGATGCTGTGCTGTCTCTCCAATCAATGCATAAACTTGGTTACAAAGCATGGAAACTAAGCTCATAGGCGCAGCGTAGCTGTAAAAGGGGTTATTGTCGCCCAAATGGCACACCAGCACTTGGCGCACCTGTTGGTTATAGATCTGTCCAGTTGGGTCAGTGACCAAAACCGTATTACGACCTTCTAGCGCTTCGACGATCTTTTTAAAGATATGGGTGCGTCGACGAAAGCCAAATAATACGATCACTTCGTCCTCTAAAATATCGTGTAGATCTTCCCCAAGCGTTTGCCCAGGCTGAGGTAGAAGGCGTACCGATGGTCGAATTTGCTGTAGCTGCTGACGAAAATGCAGCGCAACAGGATAGGAGTTACGAAATCCGATTAAAGTAACTCGTGATGCGGTTGCAAGCTGACGGCTGATTTCCTCCAGTACCTCGGTACGCAGTCCTTCGAACGTCAGTGTTAAGTTGTTCAACTCTTCCGTCGTTTGGTCGATCTCACTGCCTTGTGTCAGTAACGGAACACCGCTTTGACGAAGTTGCAATTGCGCTTGTTTGGCATCTTGCTGAGAGTCAAAGCCTAATTGACGAAAGAATCGACTCACGGTCGCTTTCGACGTTTGTGTGTGCTCTGCAATTTCGGCCGAAGTTTGACTTACAATCGCCAAGGGATGTTGCTGAAGATAATTCGCAATAGTGCGCGCCGATGGCGACAAAGTGGGGTAGTTCTGTTCAATAAGTGAGAGGACATCCTGCTTCACGGTAATGTGCTGCCTTCAATGATAACGAATATACATACGTTAATCGAAAGCAGCAGTCGTGCCAACTAACTCTTACCGAATGAGGCTTCAGGAAGGCAAGCGAAAAGTGGATGTAGCTGATTTACTGCGCATCACCGCAGCTTGTAATGTATTGGTAAGCGACTCGAGCTGCTCTGAAGTAAGCGTGTTGTGACGAATTACATCTACGATCATTTGAACTTGCTGTCTAATGTTAGACGCATCTTGGCTTTGCTGAGCGGCTAGTTGTGTTAAGTCATTGAGGCTGTGTAATGCTTGAGCTGAATCCTCTTCTAACTGAGACAGAGGAGTCACCACTTGCTCGATTTGCTCCATTCCATGATGTACCTTTGCTCGGCCTTGCTCCAGTTCAGAAGCAACCTGTGTGGCTAATTGACTAATTTGCGTGATGACATGGTCAATTGATTCGGTAACCGATGCGGTATTGTTTGCCAGATTACGTACTTCATCCGCAACTACGGCGAAGCCTCGTCCTGTTTCCCCTGCGCGAGCTGCCTCGATCGAAGCATTTAGTGCGAGCAAATTAGTTTGGTCGGCTACCTCTCGTATTTGGTCAACGAATTCTGTTACTTTTGCTGCACTTTGTTCCAAGTCTGCAACCGAAGTCGCGCTGTCCGCCATAAAGTTAGCAACATTACGAATATCCGTTGATGCGGCATTAATAACAACTACGCCTTGCTTAGCGAGTTGGTGTGCCGAATCCGCTTGGTCTTTTGCTGAAGTAAGATGGCTAGCAATCCGCTGCGAGACATTACTTAGCTGTGTAATCGAATGGTCAATGCTAGTCGCCATTTTCTCTTGCGACTGGGCCCCCGTTCGAACGTCAGTGACCGTTGTGCCGATAGCGTTCACGGAATCTGAAACAGTATGAACGCTCAGATTAATATCTTTTAGTAAGTTGACCAAGCTTGAACGCATTTTCTCTGTGCTATGTGCTAGATGAGCCAGTTCCCCTGAAGTATTCAATAACACAGGCTTAGAGACATCGCCTTCAGCTACTTGATCTAAGATTGCGCCAACTGACTGAAGGGGGTGCACGACAGAACGGGTGATGAGCAACGCCATGATCAAACCTGCAATCAAGGCGAGTAGGCCAATGCTTAACATCATGATGATCGCCTGATCACTGCTTTCTAAAACGTCCTGTTGCTGCTCTGACATCGCCAAGCGCTGAGTGTCTGCATAGGCTTGGGCGAGTTTTATAAAGTCTTCTAGCTGCACTCGTGTGTCGCCTGACATTTGTTTTTTTGCATCGTCTAGCTCACCAAATTCAAGGGCTTCTACTGTTGCTTGCAGGGCACTTTGATAGCGTGTTTTCTGATCGATCAGCTGAGCAAGTTTAGTGGTATCACCTGTGCTATCTGTTAGGTTTTGCATGCCTTCAATACGGGCGTCCATGGCGGCATTTTTGGCATCAATTTCTTTGTAGATTGCAACGCGCTGGTCTCGCTCATCTAACACAAACAATAGTAATAGGCGACTAGCTAACCCTTCAGCAAGATTGGTCAGCTCTGTGCTGGACTCCACTAGCTGTGCATTACGCTCCACAATCTGTTCTAAGCTTGCCGTGAGGTTATGTAACCGAGTAATCGCAACGCCGGTGATAACCGATAGTAAAATCAGCAAGGTCATAAAGCTTGCTATCAATTTCCCTTTAATGGTCCTGATGCCCATATTCAACTCCCCGTACTTTGATACGCCAGTGGTATTTAAATTAGACGTAATCACTTAGAGAGTTATTACAGCCTCCTGCAATTTCTTGCTTTTTAGGCTAACCGTGTCAGATCAGAATAAGTGATTACAGTATGATTGCTCTTTTTTGGTGCGACGATATTTGTTTGGCGTTATAACAGGGCGCTTTAAAAATTGACTTATTGGTCAGATAGTTAGGGGTAAAATAATGTTCAAAGCGAATAAAATCTAATGCCTGTTGGTACTTACGCTTCACGAGATAAAATGGTGAAACTTTAGTTTCATATTGGCATGGGTGTTGCAAAATGTGTTTCATAACTATCACAAAGTGAAACGAGGCAACCACAATCATGAAAGCACTAAAGCAACTACTAGGAAAAACTCTTCTTGCAACCGCTTGTTTAGGTACTGCAGTTTCCGCTATGGCGGACGTACTAAGCGATATCAAAGCTCGTGACGAGATCCGCATTGCGGTTCCGCAAGATTTCCCTCCATTCGGTTCTGTTGGAGCGGATCTGAAGCCACAGGGGATTGATGTGGATATGGCTCACTACATTGCCGATCAGCTAGGCGTTGATTTGACTATTGTGCCGGTGACCAGCGCTAACCGTATTCCTTACCTACAAACGAATAAAGTAGATCTTGTGATTTCCAGCTTAGGGAAAAACCCTGAGCGTGAAAAAGCCATCGATTTTTCAACGCCTTATGCGCCATTCTTTTTAGGGGTGTTCGGTGATCAGAGTGTCGCGGTTGGTGCATTACAGGATTTGTCGGGTAAAACGGTGGGTGTTACACGTGGCTCTGTCGAAGATTTAGAGCTTGAGAAGAATGCACCAAGTGATGTGACCATCCAACGCTTTGAAGATAACAACACTACCCTCACTGCTTACTTGTCAGGTCAAGTTAACTTGATTGCAACAGGTAACCTAGTGGCAACCGAAATTGCTAAACGCAAACCAGCCCGAGCTCCAGAAGCAAAGTTCATGTTGAAAGACTCTCCATGTTACATCGGTATGGCTAAAGGTGAAGCCGCGCTACAGTCAGAAGTAAATGCCATCATTGCGAAAGCATTAGCGGAAGGGAAATTAAACGATATCTCGGTTAAATGGTTGAAAGCGCCTCTGCCTAAAGGCTTCGGTGCGTAAGGCTAAATTATGCTGAATTTTTCAGACCTATTACCTTACACGGATATGTTCTTAGGTGGTCTGTTGACCACCTTGGAGCTGACCGTTTTGACCACTGTTCTGGGCATCTTGGTCGGTACTACCTGTGCCGCCATCCGCCAGTACGGTAGTGTTGGTAGCAAACGTGCCGTGGCTGCATACGTTGAATTGATCCGCAATACGCCTTTTATCGTGCAGTTGTTCTTTATTTTCTTTGGCTTGCCTTCCATTGGCCTAATGTTGACACCTTGGCAAGCCAGTATCATTGCGCTGACCATCAATTTAGGAGCCTACAGCACGGAGATCATCCGCGCCGGTCTAAGCAATATTCCTAAAGGGCAGTGGGAAGCGGCCAAAGTCCTGGGTTTAAACTTCCGTCAAACACTGATTCGCGTGATCTTCACGCCCGCCTTTGAAAAGATTTATCCAGCCCTGACCAGTCAATGCATCATCGTCATGTTAGGGTCTGCTGTGCTGTCACAAATTTCGGTCGAAGATCTCACTTACGCCGCTAACTTAGTTCAATCGCGTAACTTTCGAGCGTTTGAAAGCTATGTCGTAACAGCGCTGATGTATTTAGGTTTGGCTATGTTCATGCGTTATGTGTTTACTCTGATTGGTAAACGTGTATTCGCTTTTCGGGAGGCTCAATGATTGAATTTTCGAACTGGGATATTCTGCGCAACCTGTTGATTGCCACTCAATGGACCGTCTTACTTTCGATCGCAGCATTTGCTGGGGGAACCGCTGTGGCACTGGTTTTGACGGCGATGCGTTTAACACGCAATGTGGCCATGATGCGCATTGTTAAAGTCTATGTTGAGCTATTTCAAGGTACGCCTCTCCTGATGCAGATGTTCCTGTGTTTCTTTGGTTTATCGATGGTTGGCTACGAAATTTCCGCATGGGGCGCTGCGATCCTATCGCTCACACTTTTCACCAGTGCCTTCTTAGTTGAAATCTGGCGTGGTTGTATCGATACCTTGCCGAAAGGTCAATGGGAAGCGAGTCGGGTACTTGGCTTGAATTTTCTACAAACCTTACGTCATGTGATTCTGCCACAAGCGACCAAAGTCGCCTTTGCTCCGACGGTTGGTTTCTCGGTGCAAGTGGTAAAAGGTACTGCACTTGCGTCCGTCATTGGCTTTGTTGAACTCACCAAAGCCGGCACCATGCTCAACAACGCTACCTTTGAGCCTTTCAAAGTCTTCGCCTTTGTCGCGCTGATCTATTTTGCCCTATGTTACCCGCTGTCTCTGTGCAGCAAGTATTTGGAGAAGAAATACCATGTCGCTCGTTAAGCTAGATCAAGTCCATAAATACTATGGCGACTTCCATGTGCTTAAAGGCATTGATCTCAATATCAAAGCGGGAGAAGTGGTATCCATTATTGGTAGAAGTGGCTCGGGCAAGAGCACTTTATTACGTTGCATTAATGGTCTGGAAGAATACCAAGAGGGCGGCATCTCAGTTGACGATAAAGAGGTCACTTCGGACGATATTCAAGTACGTCGATTGGCACTCAGTGTGGGTATGATCTTCCAAAGTTTTAATTTGTTCCCACATCTGACGGTGGGAGAAAATATCATGCTCGCACCGACCATCGTGTTGAAAAAGACTAAGGCCGAAGCCGAGAAAACGGCTCGTGTGATGCTTGAAAAGGTAGGACTTGGGGATAAGTTTGACCGTTATCCAGAGAAACTGTCTGGCGGTCAGCAGCAGCGTGTCGCCATTGCTCGGGCCTTGGCGATGAATCCCAAAGTGTTACTCTGTGATGAGATTACGTCAGCGCTAGATCCTGAATTAGTTGGTGAGGTGTTGAAAGTCTTGGAACAGCTCGCGGCTGAGGGCATGACATTGATCCTAGTGACCCATGAAATGAACTTCGCTCGAGACGTGGGCGATCGCGTGGTGTTTATGCATCAAGGCAAAGTATGGGAGCAGGGCAATTCTAAAAAACTGCTGTCTGAACCAGAAACAGAAGAGCTAAAGCAATTCATTGGCGCGGTACTCTAGCAAAGTTTTCCACAAGTGCTTAAAAGCGATAATCGTAAGGGGTCGCTTTTAAGCCGGACAACAAAAGCCCGCGCTAACGTGCCAATTGAATGATGTAAACTTTGAATGACATAGCATTGTTGAAAACTAATCCTATCCAGCTAGTGATGTTTTTAGGAAATTTGTTTATGTTTAAAGCTCATTTACTGTTTCAGTGAGCCACTATGATAATGGGCCTGTACCGAAAGCTAGTTGCTGCGAGCATCAGTTTTACAATATGTCGAAAAGGTGTGACGGCGATCGAGTATGCTGTGGTGAGCGTGACTATAGTCGCGATCGTAGCTGCCGTCTTTAACCCATCTACGGGACCTCTCTACGACGCTATGATCGCGGCCAAAAATGCCATTATTGCAGCGCTTGAAAATAACACCTAAGTTTTTGGCGATGTGAAAAAAATAATGACTGTTTTTGGGATCTTCTAACAACCTCGAGTACAATTCCTGACAATTTATATACGAATGGAATGTGTTCATGACTCGACTCCCGCCAGACCGTTTGAAGCACCTATGGTTCGAACGAGGGGCATATGCCAATAAAAAAGCGCGCCAGTTTCTTAGAGAAGAATTTGATCCAAAAGCGGTTAAAAAAATTACTGTGATTCGCCATGCCGCATTAGGGGATCAAGTAATTCTTCGGCCTTTTCTTATCGAAGCACGGAAATTCTTCCCAAATGCCCACATTACTCTCGCGGCAGTGTCGAACTACCAGTATGGCATGCCTACCGATTTGGTAGATGATGTGAGTATTATGCCTGGCTCTGATATGCGTAAGACCACTGGCACGAAAGATAAAATCGCCTGCATCAAAGCGCTGGGTGAGCAAGACATTATGTTTGATTTGGCCAGCACCAATCGTTCCCATTGGATGATGGCACTGGGCAAAGCCAAACTTAAGATCGGTTTCCCATACGGAGCTGTACTGAAACGACTGCTATATGATATTGCCGTGTTCCGCTCGGATTTACAGCCGGAAGTTGAAGTGATGCTGGATATGCTACGTATATTGGGTCATACCCCCCCAATGCGCCTAGATTTCGCTTACCCGGATCATCAAGATGTTTGCGCTAAGGAGAAGCCTTTTATTCTTTATTTCAATGGCGCATCCATGAAAGACAAGATTTTGTCAAAAGAACAAATGCGTGAGTTGGTTGAAAAGAGTATGGCTGCCCTACCGGGTTATCAGCATGTTTATTTGGAAGGTAAAAATGACTTTGAGAAAGGCGAGTTCCTGAGGGATCTGGAGGCTAAAGAGAACTTCTCGATTCAGGCTTGCTTGCCTCTCGATGAGCTGGTTATGAAGGTGGCACAAGCTTCATTGTTAGTCGCACCGGATACCGGTGTGCGTAACATTGCTATTTCAACTCATACGCCAACAGTGGGGATCTTTTATTTCACAGTGCCGTATCGTTATACACCACTGTATGAACCACATCACATTGTGATGCGCTCTGATGCCAGTGTGCCTTCTAGCGATGAAATTGTGGCAAGTGTCGTTCAAGCGCTACAGTCTTAATTCGATATAAAAACGCCCACTCAATAGAGTGGGCGCTAGCGCAGAACTTAAATGCTATCACGGCGTTGCTGCAAAACTGGTGTACTTGGGGGCGTCATGCAAGCATTGGCCTAACGTTCCCCATGTAAATCGGAGAGAAGCTAGCTGACCCTCTAAATCGCTTCGTTCGGATTGTCTATATCAAATAAGTAAGCCCATTCTTTACTGCGCCCCATCGCATCTTTCATCTGTACTTTTAATACCCACTGCATACGTTCATCAGTACACAATGGTACGACAACCTGACTGTGCCAAGTATTATCAGGGCGTTTGCTAAGTGGGTATTCATACACCCCGAGGTACATGTCTCGTCCTTCTAAGACAAGTTTTACATCTTGGGCATTTTGCACTGCTTTGGGTAAATCAAGGGTGGTACTGATACGACGGTTTAAGCGAATACCATCTTCAAATTGAATGGTGGCACCATTGAAGCGCTCAGGTGTTTCTTGCAGTGTGCAAAGACCTGTATCGAGGTTACATGGCCCTAGCGCATCAGGCAGTGGATCTTCAGAGTGGACCCACTTCACAATCGCCGCCACGCCAAATACAGAGACAAATGCACCAGCGTAGAAGAGCAGTTCAATTTTGCTGAAAACTTTCATAGGTTGTAGTTCTTTCGATCGATTTTTGTATCTTGTACGTATTTTACCCTGTAACAGACCACGGGGGCAGAAAAGAGTTCGAAGTAATCTAGATTTTAGTCCCATAGAGGTTTGCAAATGTGCATACCAGGATGGGCATATCGGTCGCTTTTGTATATATTGAAGCGAACTAGGTGTACTCATAGGAGAAGACGTCATGACAATAAGAAGGGTACAGCCAATTGATTTGGGGCCACTGGTTGAGCTATGGGAAATGGTGTTCCCAGATGATCCTTCCCATAATGCGCCCCGATCTATGCTGCCAACGAAGCTGGATGTGGATGATTTGATTCTCGTCGCTTGGGATGAGGGTCAGTTAGTCGGGGCTTGTATGGTGGGCTATGACGGCCATCGTGGCTGGTTATACGCTGTAGCGGTGCATCCCGATCATCGCCGTAAACATATTGGTACTAATTTGATCAATGCATCCTTTGAGACACTAAAGTCCTTAGGGTGCATAAAGGTCAATTTACAAGTACGTGAAGTCAATAACCCTGAAGTGGTGGCCTTTTACGAGTCACTGGGGTTTAAAGTAGAGCAACGTATCAGCATGGGTAAGCTGCTCGAAGAGTAGGCGCGATTCATGGTCTTAAGAGAAGGGCGACCCAAAAGGTCGCCCTTTTTTCGTTTAAGGATTAAGGGTGCAGATTAAAAAGGATACATTGAATATAGTAAGCAATGTATATAATAATCTTTGCTTATAAAAAGGGTGATTCGGTATGAGTATGACAAAAGAAATTGGCTTTTTAATCACGGACGTAAAGCGCTTGCTACGCCGCGAGTACTTAAAAAGCGAGTTACCTGTGACGCCGATGCAGGCGCGCGCATTGGCTTATGTTAGTCGATACGAGGGCATCCGACAGGTCGCTTTATCTGAAATCCTAGAAATACAACCCATTACAACAGCGCGACTCATCGATCAACTGAGTGAAGAGGGGTTAGTGGAGCGTCGCCAAGATCCGAGTGATCGACGTGCTTATTGTTTGTATTTGGGAGAAGGAGCTCGCCAAAAACTAGACGATATTGGGTTTGTGGTCGAACAGGTTAATCAAAAAGCGTTGGCGGGGCTGAGTGCTAAAGACATTCAGCAGCTCGAACGCTTACTGAAAATAATGCACAGCAACTTGGGGCAAGATTAGCCCATAAAACAGTAGAGAGGACATCAATATGGGTGAACAAGCCACGCCACCAAAGCAAGTGACGCAGCGTAATAAACGTCGCGTCTTGTTGTTTGCTCTGCCTTTATTGGTCGTTGTCGGGGCGGCCTATGCGTATTTGCAAGGTGGTCGTTATGTGGAAACAGATAATGCGTTTGTGAAAAACGACAAAACGGCGATTACTGCGGAAGTATCAGGCACCATCCAAACTTTATCGGTCAAAGAGAACCAAGTGGTCGCCGCAGGTGATCCTCTATTCGAATTGAATCCGGTCCCTTTTAAAACAGCGGTGGCCCAAGCCCAAGCACAGCTAGAGCAAGTACGCATCGACCTGTTGTCGCAGAAAGCGGCCTATGAAGAAAAGTTGGCGGAAATCGAGCTGGCTAAAAGTAACCTCGCCTATCATCAGCGCGATGAACAGCGCCAAGCAGATCTACTGAAAAAACGCTACATCTCCGATTCTCAGTTTGATACCTCAACTCACACCACACAATCTAGCCAGCTACAAATTATTGCTTTAGAAAAAGATTTACGCCGCTTGCGTGAAGCGTTAGGCGGCGATGTCAATCAAGCGGTGGAGTTGCATCCAAGCTATCAAGCTGCGTTGGCGGCATTGCAGCAAGCTCGCTTAGATCTGGCGCACACCAGTGTTTATGCGCCCACCAGTGGCGTGGTGACGAATGTTCCTACTGCTGGTGAATACATTACCACAGAGCGTAGTGCCATGGTCTTGGTTGCCAATCAACAGCCGTGGATTGAAGCAAACTTTACCGAAAAAGATATGACCTACATGCACGCCGGCCAGCATGTAGAGATTGAAGTGGACGCGTATCCTGGGGTGACTTGGCACGGCAAAGTAGACAGTATCAGCCCTGCTACCGGTGCGGAGTTCTCGGTGATCCCTGCTGAGAATGCGACGGGTAACTGGGTGAAAGTGACACAACGGGTTCCTGTTCGAATCCATGTCGATCCCATTACGAATGGTCCAATCTTGCGTGCGGGGTTAAGTACCGTTGTGACCGTTGATACGGAACATCGAACACGTTTGCTAGGCGTACAGTTGTAGGAGAGTCGTATGGTACTGTCCCAAGCCAAACAAGGAGGTGAAAGCTTTAATCGAATCATGGTGACGGTCTCTGTCATGCTAGCGACGATTATGCAGGCGCTGGATACCACTATTGCCAATGTGGCACTGCCGCATATGCAAGGCGCCATGGGGGCAACGCAAGATCAAATTTCTTGGGTGCTCACGTCTTACATTGTCGCCGCTGCGATCTGTATGCCGCTGACAGGCTTTTTTGCCGCACGATTTGGCCGTAAACGATTATTTCTATGGTCTGTGGTAGGTTTTACCGTTGCCTCGATCCTGTGTGGTATGGCGCAGTCCTTAAACCAGATTATCCTGTTTCGACTGCTGCAAGGGGTATTTGGGGCCAGCTTGGTACCACTCTCTCAGGCGATCTTGTTAGACAGCTACCCGAAGGAAAAGCATGGCTCGGCCATGGCCATGTGGGGTGTTGGCGTGATGGTTGGGCCGATCTTAGGTCCATTCTTAGGGGGCTTGCTGACCGAGTATTACAGCTGGCGCTGGGTCTTCTACATCAACGTACCGTTTGGCATCTTGGCGTGGATTGGTATCACCTCGTTTGTGCAAGAAACGGATCTACAAAAAGATCGAAAGTTCGACTTTTTTGGTTTCGCGTTGTTGGCACTGGGCATTGGTGCTCTGCAGATGATGCTAGATCGTGGCGAAAGCCAAGACTGGTTTAGTAGCCTTGAAATCCTTATTGAAGCGGGGTTGGCCGTGTTGTGTTTGTATATGTTTGTGGTGCATATCAACACACACAGTTCACCGTTTATTGATACGGCGCTCTTTCGTGATCGTAACTTCTCAGTAGGGCTGTTGTTTATTTTTATCGTCGGGATTATTTTGCTGGCAACGATGGCGTTGTTGCCTCCATTTATGCAAAACTTGATGGGCTATCAAGTGGTGGATGTGGGCATGATTTTAGCCCCTCGCGGCTTTGGAACCATGGCGATGATGATGTTAGTTGGACGTCTTTCTAGCAAAGTCGATCCGCGCCATTTTATTTTTATCGGATTGCTGCTGATCATCTGGTCCATGTGGGAAATGACCCAGTTTACCTTAGACACGACGGCCACTGCGATTGTCCTCACTGGTGTGGTACAAGGGGCGGGACTTGGTTTGATCTTTGTGCCCCTGTCGACGATTTCTTTTGCGACGTTAGCGCCGCACCTGCGTACGGAAGCGTCTTCGTTGTTCAGCTTGTTACGTAACATCGGCAGCAGTATCGGGATTTCAATTGTGGCGACCTATTTAACGCAGCACACGCAGATTAATCATGCGATTTTTGCTGAGCAGATCACGCCCTTTAATCTAGGGTTGAATCTTGCCGAGCAAGCGGGGGTCTATTCAACAGAGACGGTACAAGGGCTCGCCAGTCTAAATCAAATGGTGAGTGCACAGGCTGCAACCCTAGCTTACTTACAAGATTTTCGCCTGATGATGTGGGTTACCGTGGCGGCACTGCCTTTGGTGTTTATTTTAGGCGGGCCAAATAAAGCGCAAGCCAAAGTCGCTTAATTACCTGCACTTGTTGCCGTGAGGGCTTTCATACTAGGATTTTCTGGTTAATTTCTCTACAATGGCGGCACGTTTTTCTGTGGTAACGTCATGTCGACAACATTAGCTGATCGTTTGCGTAAATTAGGACGCTGGGTGCTATGCGCTTGGGTGCTGTCCTTACTTGGTCCGCTGGTCGTACCAACGCAGCCTGTTGTGCAGGACGACTACGTAGTACTGCGGGTGTGTAGCTTGATGAACGGTGTGCAGTTTATCAAGGTGCCACTGTCAGACTTCTCCGATAGCAAAGTAAAAGACCACATTAGCCAGCTGCATGCCAGCTGTAAGTGTGGCTTAAACGTTGACCACCTTTCAATTATTGCGGCAGACGCGGCTCTGCCAAGCCTGAATTTTGCGCCAGCACGCTGGGCAATCCCCGTTAATGGGCACGTTATTGCGACTTTCGATGCTCATTATTCTCCCCGTGCCCCGCCACTACAGATTAGCTAACTCAAACAACATAATTTCAGTTTTTTGCCACTCTATCTGTTAGTAGGTGTATTTATGTCTATTCGTATATTTTCGAAATTGGCGCTGGCTATGGCCGTGACTGCGTCATCTGTTTCTATGGCAGCTTCGCTGGAAGCAGTGAATCCTGCGGTGCGGGCGATGCCACCGGGTGCGCCAGCAAGTGGCGCTTATGTGACGCTTGTGAACCATTCTGAGCAGGAACGTTTCTTGATTGGAGCGGAAAGCACGGCCGCAGAGAATGTCGAAATCCACGTAAGTGAAATGCAGGGTGATACCATGGTGATGAACCGTGTGGAGCAAATCGCTGTGCCCGCTCATGGTCAGACGGAGCTAAAGCCGGGTGGATACCACATTATGATGATGGGGCTAGTCGCACCTTTGAAGGCGGGCGACCACGTGGATTTTACGCTGGTCATGAAAAATGGAGAGCGTATTCCAATGCAAGCGCCAGTGCTGTCCCCCGACGAGATGGCGAAATATATGCCATCAGGCATGTCTATGAAGCATATGGATCATAGCAAGATGGATCATGGCTCAATGTCACATGATAAAGAGCACAAAGGTCATAACGAGATGGGCGAGCATAGCGCCCACCATTAAGCGGCGCAAGGCTAGGTCATGCTATTCATCTAGCCTCTGCTCTCCCAGCACGTTATCATGGCGGCTTGAAAACCATTCTTGCTGATCCCGTCTACAGGAGGGCCCATGAGTCGTCATTATATCCTTGGCTATGGCAGCCTAATTAGTTCACAAAGCCGTGCAAAAACCGGAGAAACAGGTCGTGTGTGGCCGGTAAAATTGCATGGCTATGAGCGTTCTTGGGCGGTGATGTCCAAAGCGCTTGGTATGAGCTCTGTCGCGGTGCTAAAAGCAGAACATAAAGCCTGTAACGGGGTTTTAATCGAAGTGGCTGAAGACCAGTTTCCCTTGTTTGATGAGCGAGAACAGGGCTATCAACGTTCGCAAATCGCACTGCATCAATTGCAGCCTTACCACGATGAGCCGTTACCAGAAGGTACTTATTGGGTCTATCACGCTGAAGAAGTGGTCGCACCCTGTCCGGTGTACCCGATTGTATTGAGCTATGTGGATGTGATCCTAGCGGGTTGCTTAGAGCACGGCGAGCATTTTGTCCGTGACTTTGTCGAGCTCACACAGGGCTGGCAGTCTCCTTCCGTGAATGATCGCCCAACACCGATTTACCCAAGGGCCCAAACAGAATTATCGACTGAGCAGATCAACCCGTGGTTGGCGCCAGTCTCGACTTTGACATTACATGAGCTAACTCTTTCCTATGACTCTTAATTCCCCTAGCTTATTGCTAGAGCGTAACGAAGCGCAATTTTCTGGCAAGGTATTGTTTGCCAACCCAGAAGATAGCTACCCACGAAACCTAGGCCGCGAGGCTGAGGTCTTTGCTTGGTGCCAATCACACACAACCTATGAGCAACTGGTGCGTGTGGGGATGCCGGAGGAGACGCTGCATTTCGGTGAGCAGTGGGAGGCGGACAAAGCATCGGATTTTGACCATGTGATTATTTACCAGCCGAAAGCCAAAGAGCTGTTGGATTATTTGTTGGCAGTGACACTTCCGTTGCTTAAACAAGGTGGTGCCGTGTGGCTTGTCGGAGATAACAAAAGCGGTGTGAAGTCCTCTATGAAGCGCCTTGTTGCGCCGCTAGAGGAAGTCGGTAAGGTTGACAGTGCCAAACATTGTTTTTTGTTCAGTGGCCGTAAGTTAGGTGAGGCGAAACCGTTTATTTTTGAGGATTGGATCACCACTTGGCAGCAAGAAGTGGCCGGACAACGCTTTACACTGTGCAGCATTCCTGGGGTGTTTGGCCACGGTAAATTGGACAAAGGCACGGCTTTACTGTTAGAGCAATTATCGCAGCACCGCTTTATGAGTGGTGTTGATAAGGCTCGTTTGCTTGATTTCGGTTGTGGTGACGGCGTGATTAGTATGTGGTTGCATAAGCGCACGGGTGCCAACATCAGTGCCTTAGATGACTCAGCTTTGGCACTCAAAGCCACCGAGCTTACGTTTGCCGCCAATAATGCCAGCGACGCTCTGACTGTTATAGCCTCGAATGGCCTTGCGAATGCCAAAGGTCGCTATAACTACGTCATCACCAACCCGCCATTCCATACCGGTATCAGTACGGATTACTCGATCGCTGAGCGTTTCTTCATCGAGGTGAAAAAACATCTGACGTTAAATGGTGAGTTGTTTGTCGTGGCAAACGATTTTCTCCGTTATCCGCCTCTTATGGACGCGGCCTTGGGCAAGCATCAAACCTTGTTAAAAGGCAGTGGCTTTGCGGTGTATCATGCTCGCCAAGTAAAGAACTAAAATCTGACCGCTGTAGTATGTTGCATCATGCGTGTGATGATGGCCTGCTACAGCGGGAGAACATGTCTAACTGATCGCTTTTGGCCTGCGTTTTAATGCCGTATATGCCCAGTAATGAGTGGTATAAGTTGTCATGAGAAAACGACTCCTGTGATGCCATATGACTAAAGCAGGCCCGATCAATCCCTTTCGCCTGAACGTATTGCTCTGGTAGCCAAAACAACCAAGGCACGTGGGTTTGTTCCGCTGGCGCCATAGCGTATGGCGTGCCATGTAGATACATACCATTTTCCCCTAACGACTCACCGTGGTCGGATACATAGGTCAGCGCGATATTGTAGTGCTCTTGATAGGGCTTGAGGGTCTCGATGACTTTCTCAATAAAGTAGTCGGTGTAAACAATCGTATTATCGTAGACGTTACGGATCGCGTCATCGCTACAGTGCTCAATATCACTTTGGTTGCAGCTTGGCTCAAAGGTTTCCATGTCTGCAGGGTAACGCTGCCAGTAAGTTGGACCGTGGCTGCCCATGGTATGTAATACGAGGAACTTATCTTGGCTCTTTCCTTCGATAAAGGTTTGCATTGGCGCCAACATGCTCTCGTCGTAGCAGTATTCAGTATTACAGAATGGGCTATTAAGCTCGTTTGCGTTAACAATGTGATTTGGCTGCGCCGCGCCTTTATCGCCACCATCGTTTTCAATCCACAACGTCTCTACGCCAGCTTTGGCAATCACATCGACGATACTGTCGCGCGACAGCGCCATGGCTTTGTCGTAATCGGCTTGCTTTAGATCTGAGAACATACAAGGCACTGACAGTGCGGTATAAGTGCCACATGAGGTGACTTTATTCAGGGAAATTAAGCCTTCGGATGCGGTGTAAGGATTAGTGTTACGGTCATAACCATTTTGCGTGAAGTTCTGCGCGCGCGCTGTTTCGCCTAAAATCATCACCACTAATGAAGGCTTGTTATTTTGACTGGATGCTAGCTGAGCATCATCACCAACGGAAATGTACTCTAAAGGGGTACTGAAGTAGGTGTTATTGAGATATTTGATCGAGTTAAAAAACTGCGCGGGGATGATCATGCCGCCCAAGTAGTGATTATTTCGACCAATGGATGCGTAGTTTTTGTATTGCGTACCCAAGACACTACCGATGCCGATTACACCTATCAACATCAGAGCCAAGCGCGGTTTGAACTGTCCCCAAATACCTTTTGGGTAGTCTATCTTGAACCAGCCAAGCAGCATACAAGGCAGTACGCCATACAGCAGAATAAATCCGATAGAGCTAGCGTTTAAGTAAGTGCCCGCTTCGCTTGAGTTGGTCTCAAAGACGTTCTCCATCATGCTGACACCAAGAGAAATATGGTATTGCTCGACACCATACATGGCTACCGCAGACGTCAGTGTCAGGAACATCATAAACGGCTTAAACAGATATGGGATGGATACCAGACTGAACAAAACAACTAATAAGCTGAACAGTAGAACCGGAGCGCTGTATTGGAAAAGTACTAAGCCACTTTCTTGGCCGAGTTCAAACAGCTTGCCAAGCAGTGGACGATTCAGCACAAAGGTGTAATAAAGCGCGAGCAATACTACAAGGTACTGAATCTTTATCGAGTAACGGGCAGCAAAAAGGTTACGCACAGCAATAAATCCTGCTAATAGTGGATGATCTTAGTGGGCAATGTAGGGGCGCTAGCTTAAGCAAAGATTAAGTTGCTTAATCTTTGCTGAATATTCACTGGTCACGCTGGTTGTTCTGCAAGTCTAGCCATGTCATGTTCACTGGACATTGAAACGACATAAGGAATAACGATGGATGTAAGACAGACGAAGCCAGTTTGTTACGCCAATTTGAACCCGTTACCGAAAGAAAACACTCGTGGTGTAAATCATTGATAAGGCCGCCTTTATTGATGCGAAACCCTTCTCTCCAAGTCGATTCTAAAAAGGATGCTGCATGCGCTTCGGTAAGCTTGCTAAGGATCAGCTGAATATCAAAGGCTTATCCGGTTATGGGGTTGTCATAGGCTGCACACTGTTTCTGTTGACTCTTATCCCCGGTTTAAGTGGCTTATCGATGCTGTCGGCGTTGATTTATTGGATCGTCTGTATCAGTGCTTGGCCTCGTATTAATGGCCGTAATAAACGCCAAATCGGCCTGTTAATTTGTGTCGGCTTGGTGGCGTTGGTGATGGCGCTGAGCACGGACGTGTCCATCCCTTTTTGGCATTTGCTGGAAGGCAACCTAGGTATTGTGGCCATGTTGTCTGCCGTGTCCTTTTTGGGGCTCTTACCGGACACAGTCAAGCAAAGTAAACCCGTTGTGGGTAGCAAAGGGGTGGTGAGCACTTGGGCCAGCGTTCAGCTACTCGGGGCGGTCATCAATATGTCTGCGGTGTTCGTGGTTGGGGATAAGTTACAGCGCTTATCCAAAGAAATGTCCACAGCTCAGTTCTCGGTAATTGTTCGCGCTTTGACCAGCGCAGGTTGGTGGTCGCCATTTTTTGCGTCAGTTGCGGTTGCCTTGTCGATTGCTCCCAAAGCGGAGTTCCATCATTTAGCGATGATTGGTGTCCCGATTGCCGTGATTGCCTGTGCAATGTCCCTGTGGGAGTTTAAACGTAATGGCAGCATCGCGGATTTTGTCGGTTTCCCATTGGCGCTGAGCTCGTTGCTGTTTCCGGTAACACTGGCCGCGTTGGTCTTGGTGTTTCACTATTTTATCTTACCGGATGTGGCCATCTTATCGATTGTCACTTTGCTTAGCCCCTTGTCTGTCATAGTGCTTCTGTTGCTGCGCAATGGCCCGCGTCATACGCAACAGCGCTTAACGGATCATGCCAATATCCGCTTGACGGGAATGGCAAATGAATTATCGCTGTTTCTCGCGGCAGGCTTTCTAACCACCACTGTCAGTCTTGCGCTAAAAGGGGCACTGGGTGAAGGGTGGTCGTTGTTTGAACAGTTCGGTTTTATCGAAGCCTACAGCTGTTTTTTGGCCATTTGTGGTATTGCGTTATTGGGACTGCATCCTATTGTCGGGATTTCATTAATGAGCTCGGTCGTGCCGTTCAACGAGGTGAATAATACCTTGCTGGCATTTGTGTCGCTGTGTGCTTGGGCCGTGGGCACATCGGTGAGCCCTTTATCCGGTATTAATTTATCCGTCTCTGGCAAATACGGTGTGGATAACTTTAAGCTAGCCAGAGCCAATTTCCAGTACGGTGCGATTATGTCGCTGTGGGTGGCGCTTGCCATGTTTATTCTAAGTTGGAGGTTGCAGGCGTGAGGCGCCTGCAAACGATGGTTCAGCCTTTGCGACGCCAAGCGTGATAACGTTCTAACCAAGGCATCAGCCATTCTGGTGCATGGGCTTTCTTCCATTCTCCTGCGGCGTATTTATTGGCTTCGGCCCAAGTAGGGTAGGCGTGAATGGTGCCAAGAACCTTGTTCAAACCAAGGCCCTGTTTCATCGCTAGGACAAATTCCGGCAACATTTCCCCCGCATGTTCGGCGACAATGGTGACGCCCAATATGCGATCTTTATTGGGAACCGTTAGCACCTTGATCAGCCCCTGTGCACTGCTTTCCGTGATGGCGCGGTCCAAATCCGAAATATCATAAGTCGTTACCTCGTAAGCGATGTTTTGAACATTTGCCTCACGCTCATTTAGCCCAACACGAGCGACTTGTGGGTCGACAAAGGTCACCGCAGGAATCACGCGATAATCCGCTTTAAAGCGCTTAAATTGGCCGAATAGGGCGTTTACACTGGCATACCATGCTTGGTGTGCGGCCACATGGGTGAGTTGATAGGGCCCTGCTACATCACCTGCGGCCAAGATATTTGGATACAGGGTTTCTAAGTAATCATTGGTATCAATGGTGCGCTCGGTCTTGATGCCTAGCTCTTCCAGCCCAAACCCCTCTAAACGTGCTTGGCGGCCAAGCGCCACCAGCACCATATCAAACTCAATGCTGCTTTTCTTCCCATCTTGTTGTTTTAAAAAGGCTTTTGAGACTCTATCAATACTTTCAAAGCATTCTACGGTGGTGTTGGTGATGACCTGAACGCCTTCCTCTTCGAGGGTTTGACGAACTAAAATGCTGATCTCCGTATCTTCTTTTGAGAGTAAATACTCACTTTTTTCAATCAATGTGACCTGACTACCGAGTCGTTGCATGGCTTGTGATAGCTCACAGCCAATCGGTCCGCCGCCTAATACCAAGAGACGTTTTGGTGGCGCGTCCAGCTTCTGAAAGGTTTGCCATAAGGTATCGCTGGTGATATGGGGTACGCTCTCTAACCCTTTGATAGCCGGAACAAACGGTCGCGCACCGCTAGCAATAATAATGCTCTTGCTGGTGAGTGTATGCTTACTTCCGCCTTCGTCTGTGATCTCGACTCGCCAAGGGTCAAGCAGCTTCGCATGGCCTTGGCGCACGTCTACCCCCAGCTTGCTATAACGCTCAACGCTGTCATGGGGCTCGATTTGCATGATGACGTTCTGCACTCTAGCCATGACGTGTTTAAACGAAAAGGTTGGTGTGCTAGACGTCAGACCATAGCGTTCGGCGTGGCGCATCTGGTCGGCGACTTTCGCACTTTTGATTAACGCTTTGCTCGGCACACAACCAAAGTTCAGGCAGTCTCCGCCCATATGTGATTGTTCTATAAGGGTTACTTTGGCTTTTACCGTAGCACCGATGTAAGCGCTTACTAATCCTGCGGCGCCGCCACCGATGACAATCAAATTACGGTCAAACTGTTTAGGTGGCTGTAGGCCTTGATAAACACGACGCTTTTTTATTAAGGAAAGCAATAGCTTAGCAAACCAAGGAAAAATCCCTAGTAGGGCAAAAGAGAGCAGTAAGCTAGGCGATACGATGCTGCTGAGACCATCGATCTGCGCCAGCTGTGTTCCAGCGTTTACATACACCGCTGTGCCAGCCAGCATGCCCACTTGAGAAACCCAATAAAAGGTCCATGTCTTAATTGGGGTTAAACCCATTAATAGATTGATAAGAAAAAATGGGAACACAGGGACAAGGCGTAGGGTAAATAAGTAAAACGCACCATCTTGTGTCACCCCCTGATTGATGGCTTGGAGGCGTTGTTGAAAGCGACTCTGCGCCCAATCACGTAAAAAGTATCGCGCACCGATAAACGCTATGGTCGCACCTAGCGTGCTGGCAAAGGATATAATCGCTAAGCCCCAACCCAAACCAAATAAGGCGCCGCCAGCCAATGTCATTAAGGTGGCGCCCGGAATCGATAGCGCAGTTACCAGTACATACAACACAAAAAATGCCAAGGTCGTCAGTAGCGGCTGTTGATCGCGCCACTGCTGAAATTGATGCAGGTTTTGCTGCAAAAAATCCAGGGTCAGCCATTCATGAAACTGCGAAAACAACAGGTATCCTGCAACAATTAGTAATCCGGCTAGGGCTGTTTTCTTCATCTTCGTCTCTCAATACTCGTCGCTGGAAATAGCGCTCATGGTGGTGTCTTCATTAGACAAGGATCACGTGAAAATCTTACATCACTAAAAATAATTTGTGTTAAGCCTTAGTCGTTCACGTCAGCGCATGCGGTAATTTTTCTACCTTTATTGGTGAATTATAAGTGCACAATCTTCTCCAATTGATAACAAAACGGTAATAACAAATACAAACATTTACATCGCACTAGAATAGTTCCTACTCTAATAATATCGCCTCTAACCATATTTATTCGAACAGGGAGTTTGAACGAGCCATGTTTCTCTTAACTGCGTTGTTTAGTGTAATTGGTATTGTGCTTGCCGTCGGTGGTGTTTGGTTGCTCGCCCTTGATGGAAGTGCTTATTACGCCATTTCTGGCGTACTTTTTCTGATCATCGCGACATTATTAAAGCGCCGTCGCAGCTCGGCCCATCTGATGTATGCGTTGTTGTTGGCTGGCTCCCTAGTCTGGGCTTTGTGGGAGTCCGGTTTTGACTGGTGGCCATTAGCAAGTCGTATGGGATTATGGCTAGCGCTTGCTTTACCTCTGATGATTTTTGTTCGTCGCAATGCATTTCAAGCGAACAAGATATTATTGCCAGTCTGGATTGTGTGTACGGCATTAACCCTGAGTCCATTGGCCATGCAGGACCCGACTGCGGTGGAAGGTACCATGGCTAACCGAGTAATTGATCCTGATGCCAACATTGGTTTTGCAGATAAAAGCGAATGGCGTGCCTATGGTCGCACCAACCTCGGTCAGCGCTTTTCTCCGGTCAACCAAATTACCGTTGATAATATAGATGACCTAGAGTTGGCTTGGGAATATCAAACGGGAGATACCAAAGGCCCTCGCGATGTCACCGAGACGACCTATCAAGTAACGCCATTAAAGCTGGGAAATGCCTTATATCTTTGTACACCACATAATTGGTTAATTGCTCTGAATGCCGATACGGGCGAAGAGCTGTGGAAATACGATGCCAAAGTACCGGCGGAAAGCCAGCGTCAGCACCAAACTTGTCGAGGTGTGTCGTATTTACCGCCGAGTGATGTCGACGAAGCCTCCTATCAAAATGTGGCTGTTAAAGTTAATCAACCATCTGAGCAACTAGAACCGGTGCAATGTAATGCCCAGCTGTTTATGCCAACGTCTGATGCTCGTTTGCTGGCCTTCGACCCAACCACGGGTGCCTTGTGTGAGAACTTTGCCGACGCTGGTGTATTGGATCTCATGCACAACATGCCATACACCCAATCAGGCTACTATTACTCAACTTCACCGCCACTAGTCGCTAATGGTCGAGTCGTCGTTGCGGGGGCAGTGAATGATAATTACGACATTAACTCTCCGTCAGGTGTTATTCGTGCTTACGATGTGAAAACCGGCGAATTGGTGTGGAACTGGGATTCTGGACACCCTGACGACACATCACCTATTGGGCCAGATGAAACCTATGCGGTCAGCTCACCCAATAGTTGGTCTGTGGCAAGTGCGGACGAAGAGCTCGGTCTAGCCTATTTCCCAATGGGGAATCGCACCCCAGATCAGTTAGGCATGTATCGCTCTCCTGCGGAAGAAAAGTACGCAACCTCAGTGGTTGCCCTCAGTCTGGAAACCGGCCAAGCGCAGTGGGTGCAGCAATTTGTGCACCATGACTTATGGGACATGGATACCCCAGCGCAGCCCGTTCTTTTGGACTTAGAAACAGATGAAGGCAAGCAGCCTGCGCTAGTGGTACCGACTAAGCAAGGTGATGTGTACGTGCTTAACCGTGCCACAGGTGAGCCGATTTTCCCGATTACTGAAGAGCCTGCACCACAAGGTGCGCTTCCGGGAGATTTCACTGCGCCGACACAGCCTACCTCCGCCGTGAGCTTTAAACCTGAACCGTTAACGGAAGCGAAAATGTGGGGAGCCACACCGATTGATCAAATGCTGTGCCGTATTGAGTTCAATAGTTTGGATTACGAAGGTCGTTACACTCCGCCTTCTGAGAAGGGCGCCTTAATTTATCCTGGTAATTTCGGTGTATTCAATTGGGGGAGCGTGGCTGTTGACCCTCGTCGTCAGGTAATGTTTGGCATGCCCTTGTATCTCGCGTTTACCTCAAAGCTCGTGGCAAAAGATGGTCAAGACTTGGGGGAAACCAACCGCGGAGAACAAGGCCTTAATGAAAATGCCGGTGCTCCCTACGCAGTAGAAATGGGACCTTTCTTGTCGCCAATTGGTATTCCATGTCAGCAACCGCCTTGGGGCTATGTGGCAGGTGTGGATTTACAAACAGGCAAAACGGCTTGGCAACATAAGAATGGGACGATTGAGGACCTAACGCCACTGAAATTACCGATTAAAATGGGTGTGCCGGGAATTGGCGGGCCTATTATTACCGACAGTGGTGTAGTGTTCATGGCAGCGAGCGTGGACAACTACCTACGCGCTTACAATATCAAAACCGGCACGCAAATTTGGCAAGCGCGGCTACCTGCAGGCGGCCAAGCGACGCCTATGACTTACATAAACAGTCAAGGCGAGCAGATGGTCGTTCAGGTTGCAGGAGGCCACGGCTCAATTGGCACCACGATAGGTGACTACGTGCTGGCTTATAAACTGTCCAAATAGCAGTCCGCAACTGCAGAAAAGCCCAGCCAGCCCGCTGGGCTTTTTTATGTCATTTAGTTTTGCAAAAAATGATTTTTGATTTTTTTAGTTATAACGAAACGCGCTGCAAACAGTACATTTTGATATTGGCTAAGCGGTCAAGATTTTTTTATGATGCAGCCCAATAGTGGTCAAAAGCTACGATCTTCAAGAATTTAGACTGGAAACAACAGTTATTATGAATAAACCTACCCCTGTGGCGCTGCTGCCACTCGTGCTATTTTTAACTCTTTTTGTGGGCAGTGGCCTTTGGTATCAAAGCCAAGGTGTCGACTTTGCCTTTTATCAAATCCAAGCGCCGGTAGCGATCTTGCCAGCCCTAGTGTTGGCGATTTTATTAGGGCGTGGTGTCTTAAATGCTCGCATTGAAACCTTTATGAAAGGGGTCGGCGATCCAACCATTATTACTATGGTTTTGATCTATCTTTTAGCGGGTGCGTTTGCCAGCGTAGCGAAAGCCATTGGCGGTGTTGATGCGACGGTAAACTTTGGTCTGAGCATTATCCCGCCGAGCTTTATTCTGCCTGGTATCTTTGTGATCACCGCTTTTGTCGCAACCTCGATGGGAACCTCGATGGGCACCATCGCTGCGATTGCCCCGATTGCCATTGGTGTCGCTGAAACCACAGATCTGCCCATGCTAACAACCGTTGGCGCCGTAGTCGGTGGGGCGATGTTTGGCGATAACCTGTCAATTATCTCTGATACGACCATTGCGGCGACGCGTACGCAGGGCTGCGATATGCGCGACAAGTTTCGCATGAACTTTAAGATTGCTTTACCTGCGGCGTTATTAGTACTTGTTTGGTTGTTCTTCCAAGGTTCACAGGCTCATGTGGGTGATCTTGCTGATTACAACATCTGGTTGGTGTTGCCGTATTTGGCCGTGTTGGTTTTGGCTGTTGTGGGTGTGAATGTATTGCTGGTGTTGTTTGCCGGCATTGTGATTGCCGGAGTTATTGGTTTAGTCAGCATGGGGAATTACAGCGTCGCAGGCCTGTCCCAAGACATCTATGCAGGCTTTACAGGCATGCAAGAAATTATGATCTTGTCGCTACTGATCGGCGGATTGGGTGGCTTGATGAAGTCTCAAGGCGGCCTTGCTTGGATCGTGCAAACGATCGAATCCATCAGTCGTCGTTTTGGTGCTCAGGACGGTTCTCGTAAAGCCGGTGAGCTGAGTATCAGTGCCTCGGTAGCGATCACCAATTTATGTACCGCCAACAATACAGTGGCGATCCTAATTAATGGCTCTGTGGCGAAAGACATCGCCACCCGATATGGCGTGGATCCACGTCGCAGTGCCAGCTTATTGGATATCTTTTCGTGTGTTATCCAAGGTTTGATCCCTTACGGGGCGCAAATCTTACTGGCTTCTTCCCTAGCTGGCATTTCACCTTTAGAGCTGATCTCACATGTACAGTACAGCTGGATTCTCGCGTTGGTGGCTTTGCTGTCGATTGCGCTAAACTGGCCGAAAGTGAAGCCGGTTTAAGGGCGTTGCTAGCGTCCCTAGAAACCAAAAAAAATCCCCGCATAATGCGGGGGTTTTTTGGTTTTAGACGCGATTATTTCATGGCGTAGGCTTCACCGGCGGTGTAAGAGTTAGCTTCACCAGCGTCATCAAATGTTGTGATGGTTTCGCCTTGTCTCTTCCATTCCTCTTGCTCTTCAGCAGTGGCTTTTGGTGAGAACAAACCTAGTTGTGCGTAGCACAGACCCAATACTGGCGAGATCCAACATGCAAACGCCAATGGAATGTATAGAAGGTTTTCAAAGTTACCATCACCGATGCTTAGGCCTAGGGCAGTGATGACAAAAGCACCACCTGCGTTCCAAGGAATCAAAGGAGAGATCAATGTGCCGCCTTCTTCTGTCGCGCGTGACAAATTCAGTGTTGAGTACTTCATGCCACGGTAAACAGGAGCGTACATACGGCCTGGCAGCGCGATCGACAAGTACGGGTCGCCAGCGACAAGGTTCGTCGCTACTGATGTAAAGGTAGCCGAGGTTTGTAGGCCACGGAAGGTACGTACTTTGGACATAATAGCGCTAATGATGGCTTCTAGACAGCCTGTCTTCTCAAGCGCACCACCGAAAGCCAACGCGATCAGAATCATCGAAATGGTCCACATCATTGACTGTACACCGCCACGGTTTAGTAGGCTGTTAATCTCAGCCGATGCGGTTTCGATTGAGTAACCACTGTTGGCAAACGTCAACACTTCGTACAGGCTAGCGCCTTGAACAAACATGGCGGTAACTGCACCAGCTACCACACCAGCAAAAAGCGATGGCAGTGGCGGCATACGCATAATCGCAAGCACAATGACGATTAGAGCAGGCAGCAGCAACCAAGCTGAGATATCGAAGTTAGCCTGAAGGGCAGAAGTGATGGACGTAATACGATCAAATGAGGCGCTGCCATCACCGATCAGAGTAAAGCCTGCAACAAGGTAAATCACCAATGCGATCAGCATAGAAGGGATGGTGGTAGGCATCATGTTCTTAATGTGAGAGAACAAATCGGTACCAGTGACCGCTGGGGCAAGGTTTGTGGTATCTGAAAGAGGCGACACCTTGTCACCAAAGAACGCACCAGAGACAACCGCACCAGCCGTCCAATACATGGGAATATCAAAGCCTGCGCCAATCCCCATCAATGCAAGACCAACCGTACCGACCGTACCCCAAGATGTACCAAGAGAAACCGATACCACCGAACAGAGGATCATGGCTGCCGCTAGGAAAATCTGCGGTGAAAGGATAGTTAGGCCGTAATAAATCAGCGTTGGGACGGTACCACTGGCGATCCAAACGCCGACAATCATGCCCACAAGAATCAAAATAGCGATGGAAGGAAGACCTACGAAAACAACATGCAACATGCCTTTCTCAATGTCTTTCCATTTAAAGCCCAGCTTAATGCCGACAAGGCCAGTAATCGCCACTCCAATGGCTAATGGAATGTGTGGCGTGAAGTCGCCGAAATAGAAAATCTGAATGCCCAGAATGATTAGCGTCAGTACGACGGGAATCAATGCCAGACCAAAGCTCGGTGTTTGCACCTTATTCGCCATAAATCCTACCTGTTCCTTACCTTGTTATTGGGGGTTGAACTGTTCGATAAACAGCTCGACGCATTTTTGTAAGGTCAAGTTTTAACAACTCGGAGCCAGTATTTCTCAAACAGGTCGTAATACTTTGTATGAACAATGTGACGCGAAAAAGTCCATATCAGAGGGATTTATGGGCCTAGAAAGGCGCTTGGCAAAGATATTTGCCTTGGGCATAGAGTGAACTGAACCGTACAGATTCAAGCGAATAGTTGACGGACTTTGCACCAAAATGAGCCTTCTGTCCCCCTGATTTAAGCGCTTGGAAAATCAAGTGTCTGCTTTGTAAGAGCCGACTGGGCTGGTGTGCACCAATATGAAGCAAAAGTTAACGGGTGTGATTGCTGGTGAGGCGTGAGAGGTAATAGATTGCGCAGTCACTGAGAACGCATTTTTACGCTTCGATGTGCTCCATTGATCTGCTTTCTACATGTGTGGGTGGTGTGTTTACAACTCGGCTTCATGTTTACATCTTGTTCACAAATGGCGCTGATTGTGACGCTTATCTTTTAGCACCTGAGTTGTTATAGTCCTATTTCATCACAGCCGCATGACGGCATTATGACCAACGCTTCTTTTCTATTGTGAAACAGTAATCAGACCATGCTGACATCGGAAATCAAAATTCTAGTAGTGGACGACTCAAGCGTCACTCGTGAAACATTACAAAGCTACTTTGCCGCGGAAGGCTACAGCGCCGAAGGGGTGGAAACGGCCGAAGCGGCGGAGAAGCGTCTTGCTGAAGATAAGTTTGATTTGGTGCTGCTGGACATTCGTTTGCCCGGTAAAGATGGCCTAACACTGACCCGAGAACTGCGCTCTCGCTCCGAGATCGGCATTATTCTGGTGACAGGCAAACAAGATGAAATAGATCGCATTATTGGCCTCGAATGTGGTGCGGATGAATACGTAAGTAAGCCGTTTAATCCTCGCGAAATTCTCGCTCGAGGTAAAAACCTCATCCGCCGAGTACAGGCCCAGCGTGCTCTTGATAAACCTAGCGATGAGATCGTGGTGCGTAATTTAGGGCCTTGGCAACTGGACACATCGCGTCGTGTACTGCTGAAGTCCGACCGCTCGGTTACGCAGCTAACCGAAGGCGAGTTCCAGTTATTGCTGACGCTGATGGAAAACGAAGGGACGCCATTGACCCGTGATCAGCTAATGGATCGTATTAAAAACCGCACATGGAACGCTACCGACCGTACCATTGACGTATTGATTGGCCGAATTCGCCGCAAATTAGCGGAAGATCCTAACTGCCCTCAAATGATCATCACCGTTCATGGTGTTGGCTATTTATTTAGTCAGTCCTCAACCGAAGATGAACCATGCGCGCCGTAATCCTCGCGCTAAGTCTTTTGTTATCAAATGCTGCGATTTGGGCGGCTGAATCACAGAGTCCAGCGCCCCAAGCCACCCATTTAACGGTGCGACTGTGTGGCACAACTGCTTACCCACCGAACTCTTGGATTGCCCCTAGTGGACGCGTAGAGGGTGTCAATGCAATGGTGGTACGCACCTTGATGACCAGATTTGGCATTACGGTGGATGATCAGCAAAACAGTAACTGGCAGCGCTGTTTAAAGGAAATAGAGTTGGGCAATGTGGATGTGCTGACTGGGTTTCGTAACGAGCAACGTGCTCAGTATATGGCTTATCTCGATACGCCGATTGTTAAAGAAGACATCAACTTATTTTACCCTGCGAACCAGCCAGTCGAATTTCAAGGGTGGGAAAGTCTCACTGGGCTTCGGGTCGGCGTGTTGATGGGGGACAGTTTTGGTGATCGCGCGGACGCGGCTTTGAATCAATATTTGAGTCTTGAGTGGGTATCGAGTCAACACCAAAATTTATTAAAGCTCGCGGATAATCGTTTAGATGTGGTGCCGATGGGCAGGCTTTCTGGGCAATTACAAATCGATGCCCTAGGGTTAACCGAAAAGATTGGTTCAACGGCGACGGATGTGAGCGATTATTGGTATGTGGGCATCTCTAAAAAATCCCCGCTAATGCAGTGGTATCCCGAATTAAATCGAGCGTTGGCTGAGCTCTTATCCGATGCCACGTTTGTCTCTGAGGGGGTTCGCCAACAACGTGCCCTCTATCTACAAACCATGGCTCGAATGCCTCTGCGTCAGGGGCTTCCATGAGTCAGTCGTCTTGGTTTCATAAAATGATCGGCTATAAGCAAGCCCATCCGCTGGCTTATCGAATCTTTATCCAGCTGATTACCCTAAGTCTATTATTGGCGCTGGTGTCAACCAGCATACAGGTCTACAACGAATACCGCCGTGAGCGGGTGGCATTACAACAGCAAACGGATTTTATTACCTCCTCTCATATAGAGGGGATTCGCAAAGGCCTATGGGACTTGGATCGTGAGCAATTATTGCTACAGCTTAAAGGCATTATGAACTTCTCCAACGTCAATGCCGTTATGCTTCACGCGGTAGATTGGGGAGAAGACATCGTGGTGGGCGATGCGCCTGAAAATCTGGCGCAAGCCTACGGTACGACCTTTGATATTTATTACATTGATCGAACCGGTCATCAGACAGATCGTCTATTGGGCGAGCTGACGGTGTATCACGATATGGCCGCTATCCAGTCGCGTTTATTGCGCTCAGCCCTTGAGATTGCCTTATTTCAGAGTGGCTTAGTGCTGATTAATGGTCTGTTATTGCTGCTCATTGTGCATTTTATGGTGACTCGCCATCTGGAATATATGTCTCGCTATGCTCGGCGCATCGGAGCGGGGAATCTAAAACAACAGCTCATCTTGCCTTATAAGAAAAAAACGTCCACCGACGATGAATTGGACTCCGTCGTCAATGCTCTGAATGACATGCGTGAAGCAATTCTGGAAGACATCAAACAGAAAGATCAAATTGAAGCAGAGTTACGCTATCACCGTGATCAGTTGCAAGAGCAAGTTGCCCGTCGAACACAGCGATTACAAGATGCCAAAGAAGCCGCGGAGCAGGCCAACCTAGCAAAAAGCCAATTCTTAGCGACCATGAGTCATGAGATTAAAACGCCACTGAATGGCATTTTAGGAACGGTCGAACTGTTGCAGCGACATAATCCTGATTCCGCCGCACAGGATAAGCTGAATGCCATTTATCAATCCGGTGATGCGTTACTAGAGATATTAAATGGCTTGCTGGATTATGCCCGCCTAGAAGAAGGCATGTATCGCCCCGAAATCAGCACCTTTTCGATCCGTGAATTGGTCGACGCAACCTGTCTTTTGTTTGCCGCCCAAGCGCAAGCGCAACAAAGTGACATCAAGGTACAGATCAGTGATGCATTAGCAGAGCGTTATTACGGTGGTGCAGGCGCACTGCGTCAGATTCTGTCGAACTTAGTCTCGAATGCCATCAAGTTCACCCAAGCGGGCACCATCACGATTAGTGTTATGCCGGCAAACGACCCAGATCACAGCGATGGCGTGTTTTTCGAAGTAGAAGACACGGGCATTGGTATTCCGGAACACTACCAAACGCAAATCTTTGAACGTTTTAGCCAAGCAGATGACAGCATCACCCGCCGTTTTGGTGGAACCGGTCTTGGGCTTGCGATTACCGCGCAATTAGTGAGCGTGTTGCAAGGTGAGATCGGCGTGTCCAGCGAGGAGGGGCGCGGCAGTTTGTTTTGGTTCTATGTGCCGCTCAAAGCCGATTTAGGTGAGCCAGAAGTCCTTTCTCATGATCAAACAAGCTTGCCTGCCTTGCCGCCAATGAACATCTTGCTAGTGGAAGACACTCCCATTAATCAGGCGGTAACCACAGAGATCCTGATGCAGGACGGGCATCAGGTGACCTTGGCGCAAGAAGGCGCTGAAGCGCTGAATGCGGTGCAAAGGCAGCGCTTTGATCTGATATTAATGGATATTCATTTGCCAAACATGAGTGGCTTAGACGTGGCGCGACGCATCCGAGCAACGCCGGGTTATAACCAAATGACGCCCATCGTTGCGCTCACGGCGGATGTGCAGCCTAGTAAGGTCCAGCAATGTCACGAAGCAGGCATCAAAGCCGTGTTGCCGAAGCCGTTTAAGCAAGATCGGCTGCATCAGGTATTACGCTCCCATGTCACCGAGCCGATGGCAGTCGATCCGTCGAAAGAGGTTTCAGCGCTCTTGGATATGGAGCTGATTCAGTCGCATCGCTCAGCCTTAGGGGGGCAACGATTGGCAACACTTGTGACTCACCTGCAGTCTTCCATGGCATTAGGCTTAAGTGAGCTTAAGCAAATGCAACGTGAACAAGATGACTATGAGATGGCAGAAATTGCGCACCGTTTGGCGGGGGATGCTGACGCTCTAGGGGCGGTGCAATTGTCTTGTTTGCTGCGTACCTTGGAAGCCGGTGCGCGGGACAACGACGTGGACCTCATACAAGAAACAATGGCGCAATTAACACTGTGTATTGAACAAACCATAGCGGAACTGAAACAGGCGCAAGACTAAAGGCTATAGGCCCCAGCGCAAGGTAAGAAGTTCTATTTCTGCTGCTTTTTAACAAGATCAAGAGAGAATAAGAATAATGTCAACTATGGATTCGGCGACGAAGTCGGGCATTCTTTATGGTGTCTCGGCCTATTTACTGTGGGCGTTTGCCCCTCTGTATTTCAAAACCATTGATCATGTTCCTGCGCTAGATATTCTTTCGCATCGGATTCTATGGTCTTTTGTGATCGTTGTTGTGTTGCTGCTTGTGCTTGGCAAATGGCGCGATCTTAAGGCAGCGTTGAGCAAGCGTGTGCTACTTGCCATGTTGGTATCTGCTTTGTTGATCGCCTTGAACTGGGGCACCTATATTTATGCGGTGAACAGTCACCAATTACTGAGTGCCAGTTTGGGGTATTACATCAATCCACTGGTGAGTATCGTCTTAGGCATGATCTTTTTTAAAGATCGTTTAGATCGACCGAAACAACTAGCTGCTTGGTTGTGTTTATTGGCTGTGGTGTTTGAAGTGGTGCAGTTTGGTCGCCTGCCTTGGATTGCACTGACATTGGCGTTAAGTTTCGGCTTATACGGTCTTGTTCGTAAGAAAATTGCAGTCGACAGCTTCACTGGAATGACCTTAGAGACCGCTATATTACTGCCTTATGCATTGCTTCAACTGCATTGGTTTGGCACGGATATTGGTTTTATGCAGGAGGGGGAATGGACATCAAGCCTGTTATTGATGGCGGCAGGTCCGGTGACCATGGTGCCATTAATGTGCTTTGCGGCGGCAGCCAATCGCGTCAGCTTGGTAACATTAGGCTTTTTCCAGTACATCGGCCCAAGTTCGATGTTTGTGCTGGCGGTGTTTCTTTATGACGAACCCTTTAGCAGCGCTAAACTGGTGACCTTTGGTCTAATTTGGATGGCTTTGGTTATCTTGGTGATCAGCTCTATTAAGCAACTGCGTCGACAGCGCAACTTGATCACGTAAAAAAGCCAACTCCGAAGAGTTGGCTTGGTGAAGAATCTATTCGCAGGGGAGTCTTAAGCGATAAAGTCTTCAGGCATTTGCTGTTGTACACCAACTAGGTAGTCGCCAGTCGCTTCAGCATTCGCATCGGCAACACCGATAAAGTAAGTGCCAGACTCTTCTGCGGTGAACGATAGAACGCCGTCCTCATCTTCGCTGCTTAGGGCCAGAGCAAGTTCGCCTTCGGCATCGTAAATGGCTAGGTTTCCGCCTTCTAATGTCTCACTTTCGAGCGATACATCGTAAGTAGAGCCCGCAGCGAAGGAAGTAGCGAACCAATCCTCATCACCTGCGAAGTCCAATGAACTCTCTGCGGTATTGCTAACGGCTAGGAAACTAGTGGTTAGAATGTCCGCTGATAGGTCATTTTCGTCCAGCTCTGGCAGCTCAATCACAATGGCATCTTCATCTGCTTCAACGACTGTGTCTTCTGTAGCAACGATCTCATCTGTCGTTTCAACATTGTCTTCAGCGGAAGTTTCTTCGCTTACTTGCGCTTCAGAATCTTCATCAGCTGTCGCTTCTTCATTCACATCGACGTCAGCACTGTCTTCAATGACAGTGTCTTCGCCAGTTTCCGCCACTAGCGTATCGTCTGTCGTTGTTTCATCTTCGGCGGCGGCTTCATCGTTTACTTCAGGCTCACCTTCAGCAACGGTTTCTTCTGTAGGCTCGGCATCTGTGTTGTCTTCCGTTACCACCTCTGCAGCGTCTTGATTGGTTGTATCGTCTTCTGTTTCCGTGGACTCTTCAGTCTCGGTGTTCTCATCTACGATCACATCCGCTGCATCTTGGTTTGTTGAATCATCTTCACTAGTAGGATCAGACTCTTCTGCTTCCGATGCTGTTTCTTCTGGCTCAGCATTTTCTTCAGTATCTGTTGTTTCATCAACCACTACGTCCGAGCCTTCTTCGACTTCGGTATTGTCGTCAGAATCCGAGCCCTCACCAGCGATCACTTCCGAACCATCTTGGTTGCTCGTATTGTCTTCTTCAACATCAGACTCTTCTTCTGTCGCCGGAGCCTCTTCTTCCGTGTCAGACGTGTCTTCGGTGTCAGATTCTTCACCTGAAATGACTTCTGAGCCATCTTGGTTAGTCGAGTCATCTTCGGCTTCAGTGTCGTCGCCAGTGTCTACGTCAGAACCGTC
>NZ_LIQF01000007.1:32825-245653 GCF_001418205.1 Marinomonas fungiae
TCAGAACCGTCTTCAGTCGTTGTGTCGTCACCAGCGTCTGCGTCGGAACCGTCTTCTGTTGACGCTTCGACTTCTGCAACGCTGATGTTGTAAGTGCCGGATGCTTGATCATCAAGATCTGAAAGGTCTAGGTAAAAAGTACCTGATTGTGGTGCGGTAAAGCTAAAGGTGGCGCTGGTTTCGTCACCTTCTTGGAAGTCGCTCGAAATGCGCTCACCATCGCTATCACGAAGCACTAGGTAAGGAGAAGAAAGCTCGTCGCTGGTAACGTTAAATGAGTAGTTAACGCCTTCTTCAAGTTCAATCGAGTAAAGGTCGCTTTCCATGCCTGATTCAATGGTCGCATCCAGAGCAGAACCTAGCTCAAGTGCAATGGCATCCTGCCCGTAGCTATCTTCAGCTGGTGTTTCTTCTAGCTCTGGAAAAAGAGCGTCTAAACCATTCTGTGCAAAGTAACGCACGATTTGGCCTGGTGGTAAGCTGTCCATAATTTGTGCAACGGAATCAGCGTCAAACCCCTGTTCACTGAGGTTGTTGAGTAAGAAATCTGGCGTGCTCATTTGCTCTTGAGAAGCTGAGCGTGCTTGACCTAGTGAGTTACCCTGATTCGAAAATTGCTTATCTGATTTCATGAAGACCTCCGTCCTAAGTTTGGTTTCAGAGTGTTGAGCGAGGATGTTGTTCGCTAACACGCAATCCAAGATAGGGGATTTGTTTCCAAGAGGGTGTCAGGTGAATGTTAAGGTTCAGAAAAGCTAGGATGGGAAAATTTACGTTTACAAACCATCAAGTGTAAATTTGATTGAATACGGATTTTTATTTTCTAACATTTTGATAAATAAGGTTATTTTATATATTTCGATAATGCTTTATTAGATTTATAACGACTAACGACTCGTTTAAACACTGGGCTTGTAGCCGCGGTGGAGGGCATCAAGAAGTTTGATAACCTTGCAAGCATTACGACTTTACATGCCGTAATGCTTGATAGAATCTTTAGACTAGAAAGTTTTAGAGGCAATGTTTTAGGAAAACAACATTAACTTCATGGCAGCGATAGTCGAGATGATACGAACGAGCCATTTAAAGTGAGCTGGCTTCACGTGTTTCAAAAAGTGATAACCGATCAATATACCGACCAAAAGTCCAGGCAATGCATAAGCGCTCATCGTCAGACTTTCTGGCGTCAGTAGGTCCAAGCTTAAGTACATGGGTAGCTTAACCAGGTTAATAAGAAAGAAAGCCCAAGCACGGGTGCTGACATAGCTGTCTTTACTAAGCTTTTGTTCTAGTAGGAATAAACTAATTAACGGCCCCGAAGCGTTAGAGACCATACTCACCAGACCGCCAGCAAACCCCATAGAATAGGCGGTGATGGGCTTTTGCATAAAGGTCGCCTGCTGTGTATCCAGATACACGCCTAGAGCAATCATGCCAATCATAATGACGCCAAGCATGATCACAAACTGGCTGGCATCGAGGCCTGATAATAGATGCGCACCAATAAAAACACCCAAGAAAGCAAGTGGTAGAAAACGTGCCAGCACCGGCCATGAAATATGTCTGCGGTAACTATAAACCGCCATCACATCAGTGATCACGTAAAGGGGCAGCAGCACACCGAGCGCCTCAGGCCCAGGAAAGGCAATCATCACGATGGGTAGGACAATCAGTCCCATGCCACCGATGGAAAATTTGGAAAAGCCGGTGATAAGCCCAGCGATACACATCACCACTAAAGCGGTTGTCACAATGGTCCCCCTTGATTATGAAATGGTATTACTTGATTGGCATTAGCATAGCGAGAATAATGAAATAAAAATAATTTCATTTTTTGATTATTACGAAAGGAAAAAGTGATCATGAAGCTGGATCAATTACGGGCTTTTATTGCGGTGGTGGAAACGGGCAGTTTTCGCGCTGCCGCCGAAGCGATTCATAAAACCCAGCCGAGTATCAGCGCTGCCGTCAAAGCCTTGGAAGAGCAGTATGGCATTGTACTACTGGATCGCGAAAGCTACCGTCCAACGCTCACCGCTGAGGGCAAAGCTTTCTTTAAGCAGAGTAAAAAGCTGTTGCTACAAGTAAATCAATTAGAGCACCTGGGGCACCACTTAGCTCAAGGAACTGAACAGCAGCCGCTGCGCTTATGCATCAGTCAGATGAGTTTGACAGAACACATTGTGGGGCTGCTTAAGGCATTTGATGCCGAACACCCGCACATTGCGGTTGAACTGACGACCGATCACTTAAACGGTGTGCAGGAACATTTGATCAAAGAGAAATCCGACGTTGCCATTGGTCCCAGCTATGGCCTTGATGATCGGCATATTTTTGTTGAGGTGGGCAAGTTGGAAATGACCTGCGTCGTGCATCCCGATCTGCTGCCTACACTGCAGGCAGGCTCACAAAAAGTGAAGCAGCAAGCGCTGTATTCTTTGCCGCAAATCTTAGTCAGTCGATCCGCGGAAGAACAAGAGCATCGCTTTGTCTTGCCAACGGGGCGACGCTGGCATGTGAACGACTTCCAAGCAAAGAAAACCTTAGTGCAAGCGGGCATGGGCTGGGCGCGTATGCCCCATTACATGATTAAGGACTCCCTAGAGGAGGGGCGCTTGGTACGTATGGATGTGGAAAACTTCAGCTCCCATAGCCAGTTTCCTTTGTTTATGATTCGTCTTAGAAACCAGACCTTGAGTCCCGAGGCCAATGCGTTTTGGCGCTTTATCAAAAGCTATTTAAAAACACCTATCTCAGACAACGAAGACTAAGCGGTTGCTTGGAAGCTTTGACTGATTTTAGCCGCTAAATGACTACCAAAAGCGGGATGTGGCACCGGCGCAACTGCCAATACAATGTCCACTGCCGGCAACGGTGGCAGGCTGGTGTCGCGGCTAATGGTTAATCCTGGTGACACGCTGGAGACCGCCATAGCGCTGATGCCAATGCCGCGGCGTAACAAACTTTTAATTGCCGTGGCACTCGACGAACTGGCGACTAAGGTATAGGGGCGGCCTTGTTTTTCCATGCCATCAATGGCCGCGCTGTGGAATTTGCAATCCGGCTCATACAGGACTAAGGGCAAACTCTCGTTTTCCAGATTCTTCCCACCATGCACCCAGACCCCTTTATCATGCTTCAGTAGGTAGCCTTCTTCCGCATGAGGGGCGCGCGTTAAAATCGCCACATCGACCTTACCTTGATCCAGCATAAGGCGTAACTGGGAGCTGCAATCGCAGATAATGGTTAAGGTTTGCTGGGGCAAATGCTCGCGCATTAAAGCGACCACATCCGGCAGCACGGATTCCGCATAATCATCTGGGCAACCTAATACCAGCGGTCGATGATGTACCGTGTGCTTAAAGTGGCTCATGGCTTCGTCGTGCAAGGAAAGAATTCGTCGAGCATAGCTCACCAGCTCTTGCCCTCGCTCCGTTAAGGCAACATTTCGTCCTTCCTTGGTAAACAGTGATTGCCCCGTGGCCTCTTCGAGCTTTTTCATCTGCATACTGATGGCACTTTGGGAACGATAGGTTTGTTTGGCAGCACGGGTAAAGCTACCCGTATCGACAAAGGCTAGAAAACTACGCAACGCATCAATATCCATGGCACCATCCATTCATTAGCAAAACGAAAGTAATCCATTAAAACTATTCGCTAGTCATATAAATATCAAGGGCGCACAATGAAAGCACTTCTAACCACTCGCTAAGGAACTGCTTACATGAAACTGATCATTGCCAACAAAAACTACTCCTCTTGGTCACTGCGCGGCTGGCTGGCGCTAAAAGCCTTCGACGTGCCGTTTGAAGAAGTGAAGCTCACCCTGTTTACGGATGATTTTTACCAGCAGCTCGCTATGTACTCGCCGGTTAAAAAAGTGCCTGTGTTGGTGGATGGTGACATCAATGTGTGGGATTCGTTAGCGATTGCGGAATACATCAATGAAACCTACTTGACGGGCAAAGGCTGGCCAGAAGATCGCGCAGCCCGTGCAGTGGCTCGCGCAACGGTAGCTGAAATGCATTGTGGTTACACTGCTTTGCGCAGTGCCATGCCGATGAACTGTCGCGCCCGTCGTCGAGTCGATATCAATGACGCCATCGCTAAAGACATCGCCAACATTGACGCCATCTGGGGTGAGCAGCGCCTACGCTACGAGTCACAAGGCGACTACTTATTCGGTGAATTCAGTATGGCAGACGTTTTCTTTGCACCAGTGGTATTTCGCTTTATGACGTACGGCGTCGAGCTATCTGAGTCGGCCAAAGCGTATCAACAAACCATGCTTAACCACCCCGCGATGCAAGAGTGGTTAGCGGATGCTTTGACTGAAACCGATATCATTGATGAAGACGAAGCAGGCGAGCCGGTTTAACCCTTCAAAATTTCCAACAAGCGCACGGATTCTTCGTGGTTGATGTTGTGTGCTAGGCCATTAAAGGTGTCCAGTGTGGTGCTGGCACCTAGGGCGTCTAGCCAACTGTAACCTTGCTCTGCGTGGGTCACAGGTATGACGGGATCGGCTTTACCATGCAGAAAGTGAATGCTGGTGCCCTGCGGTTTGTACTGTGGCGCGATGGCAAAGCGGCCAGACAGAGACACCACTTGTTTGGCCAAAGGCTCAGCGACCAGCTGGGTTGAAGACAGTGACATGATGGCGCCTTGAGAAAAACCAATGATGGCGGTGTCACCTGCCTCCACGTTGGCTTCTTTTTGCCAAGAGCGAACACTTTCAACAAACAGCGGTATCACCGCTTCGATACGTTCTAATCGGTTTGCTTCGGTCACCCCTTTAATGGAAAACCACTGTAAACCTTCTCCTATGTCAAAACGAAATGGCGCAGCAACCGCGACGACCATGGTGCGATCCAAATTATCAGCGAGCCAGCGTCCCAGTGTCATCATACTTTCCGGACGCGAGCCCACACCGTGGTACAACAACACTAAGCGAGATGCGACAGCTGGTTTTTGGATAACAAGTGAATCAGACATAGTAGCCTCCATAACGTAATAAAAGCACTTTATAGCAATCGATTGAGTGAATAAATCGGTCTAATTTGAATGCTATGTTTCTTATTTTGAAACAATAAAACAGGAACCATTTTGACATGCTAAGAATGGCTCGCCGCGTCTGGGAGGCAGTTGAAACTATGCAGTTTGCCTGAGTTTCGCGGCGGCTTTGATCAAACCACTATGGCGTCTCCGGAATTGGACTGGTTTGCTTAGACGTGCGTGTTTGTAGCCAAAGACATACGCCAATGAACGCCATCCCCAGCCAGCCAGATACACCAAGTTGCTCTCCGACAATAGTGACGGCAAAGATGGCGGCGACCACAGGTTCAAACAAGGTTAATACTGTTGCGGTACTTGCTTGAGTTGTTTTTAAGCCAAAGCCAAATAATACGTAGCCAAGAAACATAGGGACTCCTGCCATGTACAAGGCAACACTGATGTTATTCAGGTTGGCAAATAGTTGATCCCCTATGATGATTAATGACGGCAATAGAATCAAAGCGCTGACGACAAACATACTGCTCATGGCGGCTTTTGAATGAACGCCTTCTTCCATCATGCGTTTACCGGTCCACGCGTATAGCGCATAGGAAGCTCCGGCAATAAGCCCCAGTAGAATACCGATCATGACGCCCATCTGGTCGGACGTCGATTGACTGGGCGCTGCACCAGAAAACGCAAGCAGTAGCATACCCAGTAAACCAAGCAATAAGCTGATTAACCAGATTCGGTTGAAGGGACTCTTTTTGCTGATTAGCCACTCCAGCAGAGCACTAGCAAAAGGCGCGCTACCGATGGTGACGACGGTACCAATGGCGACCCCAGCCAGATGCATTGCGCTGTAAAAGGTCAATGGATAAACCGCAATGCCCAGCGCTCCCAACACTACATACGCTTTTAAACGCCATAGTTTCCGGGTATCTCGTTGTAGGTTTTTTAGCGCTACAAGCGCTTGTAATAGTCCGCCAACGCCCATAGCAAAAGCGCCAATGGCTAACGGGCTGACATCGTGAGCAAAGCTTGCGACAGTGCCCGTGCTGCCCCATAAAAAAGAGGCGAGTAGAATGGCAATGTGACCTGCTTGAGGATTTTCAGTGTTGGCTGTCGCGGTAGTCATGATCTGCGCTCTTATTGCTTAGTGTCTATCATGATACGAGATGTTTTTTGAAATATTGTGCTGAAAAGACGCTTTTATGGTTTATTTAGATGGACTTAATGACGCCCTGATAGCCTGCTTGGGGACAAACCAAAATGCTGGCGAAAGCGTCGGCTAAAAGCGGATAAGTCGCTGTAGCCCACTTGTTCGGCTATCTGCTGAATAGGTAAGTCGGAATGGGTGAGCAGTGCTTTGGCTTTTTCCATTCTCAGTTGAGTGATGTAATTCATGGGGCTTACCCCCGCGTAGCGTTTGAACAACGTTTTAAATTGCGTAGCACTTAAATGGGCTTGCTGTGACAAGGTGTGAATGCATAACGGGGACTCTAAATGTTCCGTAATGTAGGTTTGCGCCCGACGAATCCTTGGATCGATTTGATGCCCCAACGTTTGCTCAGTCAATAATTGTTCAAACAGTTGAAAGAGTAGTTGCTCAATCTGTGGATGAACCTGATGCGCTAGCTGCTTTTCAACAAAGAGTAAAAAGCTTTGTAGAGGCTGGTTAATGTCAAATACCTGCTGCGATCCCTGCGCTAAGTTGGTGGGTAGGGTGTTCATATCAACGACCACAAATCGAGCGGCCTCATCGGCTTTAAAGCGATGCTCTTGTCCTTGTTTGATGACTACGCATTCACCCACGGAGACACTGCCGCTAAAGCCCGGTATCTCAATCACTATGGCTCCTTGCGTTGGTAAAACCAGTTGGTGATAAGCGTGTATATGCGTATCGGTGCGCTTAGTGTAAGAACGAATGCTGACGGTATTTTTCATAATTTAAAAAGATGTCGGTTGAGTGTCATGTTACTAAAGCATTGTTTCAATTGCTTACTCATTCTATTGGAGCATCTCTTGTTTTATACAGGGACAAGTGCTTTGGTAAAAGAGTGGTCAGCCCTTTGTAAAGAAGATCAAAGTAATGGTGACTATAAGGAAGGGTTCAGGCATTTGAAAGGAAGGGTTCAGGTATTTTTACATTCATGCTGGCGTCTCTAAATGCCTCTTCGTAAGGTAAGAACACTATCATCAAGGAAGCTAATATTATGAGTGCAACCATTCAAAAGTTATTTGCCAAAGCTCTGGCTTTGCTGTTTTTCGTACTCGCGGCGATGGTCTGTGGTAGCAGTTTATTCACCGCAGTGGCGGATTTTCGGGGAGGGCAGGCGTTAACTCAGACCTTAATTCAAGTGATTAACTCCAATATCATTGCCATTGCGGTATTTGAATTGGCGATGGTAATTAATAAGGAGTATGGCAATAAAAACGAGCATGACGTGATTGTGATGATGCGTCGTACGTTACCACGTTTTATCACCACCGTATGTGTTGCTTTGGCCTTAGAGGGCTTGATCATGGTGATTAAATACAGTCAAGCCGATATGGCGGGTAATCTGTATTACCCCGTTGCGATTGTCATTAGTGCCGCTTTCTTGCTTGTGGCGTTAGGACTTTTCCTTCGTTTCGTTCCAAGTGATAGCGTTGGTCAACAGGATCACGACAAATAACTAAATTGGAATATCTTTTATACCGGATTGTATATTAATTAATCAAAGCGGGCGGCCGATAAGACGAGTTTACACACTCAGGGAGGCCGCCTCATGCGAGAGAGTCAATTATCCTTTCAATCGCGCTATGCATCGCAAACCAGTACTTACAGTGGTGTGATGCGCACACGCATAGAATCTGAAACCGCAGCAGAGGCGACTCAGAGAAATCCTTCCATGACCGCTCAGGCCGAGTTGGGCGAGCGTATCAGCGCACTGCAAGAAGTCCGTTTTCAGTCCAAAACCGGTGTTGCAGAAGGTGACGATGAAGAGCAAAGCCTTTCACAAGTTGAGTTCCGTTTTTCTAAATTGGTGTCCCTGCTGGAGCGCATGTTTGGCATCAAAATAGATGTGTTTGATGAACGAGAGATACAAGACCCCGGTAAAGCCGATGCACAAGGTGAAACAAGCGAGCCCGCTGCACGAGGTCGGCCCGGACGCCAAGTGATCGAGGCGATTCAGGAGTATCGAGTGGTCACCGAGAGCGAATCCAGCTCAGTCTCGATTCAAGGCAAGTTGGCGCTGAACGATGGCCGCCAGCTGGATGTGGATCTTAGCCTAGATATGTCGCGCACGCGCAGCGAAGAATATTGGGGAACGATGACCTTATCGAGCCGAACCGTAGACCCTTTAGTCGTCAACCTCAATGGTAATGCGGCGCAGCTGACCAATCAGCGTATGGCATTCGATATTGATGCAGATGGTAAAGAAGACCAAGTGGCCTTTGCTACGGGGGATTCTGCATTCCTCGCTTTGGATAAGAATAAAAACGGCACCATCGACAATGGTAATGAGCTGTTTGGTCCAAAATCAGGTAGTGGTTTTGCTGACCTAGCAAAATATGATGATAACAAAGATGGCTTGATCGACAGTCTTGATCATATTTGGGAAGAGCTACTTTTAGTGCAACGGGACGAATCTGGCAATGAAACGCTACTGTCGCTCAAAGATGTGGGCATCAGCGCTTTCGTGTTGGAACGAACCAGCTCGCCCTTTAGCTTATTTAACGACAAAGGTGAGCAAACGGGCGTGATCCGAGAAACAGGCCTGTATGTGCGCGATGATAATACCGTCGATACCCTACAGCACGTGGATTTGGTGGTTTGAATGCGGAACCGTGTAACGGTGGCCGTTACACGGTTTTATTAGCGAAGCGGTTACAGCTGCACTAGTGGGTTATTACTTAATAACATGGGGGTGCGTTGTATGGCTTCGATTTTCGCTTGGCTGGCGTCGATTGCTTCATTGTCAGTTAGCAGGCCAAAGCGAACATGGAAAGTTTTGCTGGATTTGCCCTTGATTGTGGGGACCAAACCGAGATCACGCTGATGTTTGCGGTTGTAGGCAAATGATGTGCCTGGCTCAATTCCTACCACGTAACCTTGCTCAACCGTATCGGTGTTTTTCCAAATGGTCAGTACTGGCAAGGTGCTGTTGCTCCAGCTCACTTCAATGGCGGCATCACCAGTAGCGTTCTTCATCAGGGCATGGCTCATGCCATCTTCGTCTTCAAGTGCCAAGACATTAAACACCATTTCATCAAAGCCTTCTGTTGGCGCAGGCATCTGATCCCACTCATGCAGACCTTGAATCGCGTATTCGTTAAAAGGCGATACTTGCGTGCCTGCCACATGTAAGGTCGCTCCTTGTTCCAGAATTGGGCTACCAAAATTATTGTGGTAAATCGCCTGATAGGTGTTGTCGTAGTTAGACAGATTGTGCAGCGTATCTTTGATGTGAATGTAAGGTTCATCCGGTGTTAAAGACAGCTCGGTGTGCACTTCAAAGTTGGTGAACTTGAAACGCTTCTCATCGACACGGCCTTTCAGTGTGACGCGATACGGTGGTTCTTGCTCAACAATCAATACCACATCATCAGCGGGGGTATTTTGGATGCGGCCGTGCAGCGTCAGCATTTCACCATTGTCTTCGCCAGGATGGCCTGCCCACTGGTAGCCACAGCGCGCCACCATTTCATTAAAGCCATCCAGCCAACCTAAGCCACCAGAGGCTTCCTGATTGATAAAGCTTGGGTGCACCACTTCTTTGACAGGAGAATCCCAACCATAGCGCAGCTCGCCTCGGGTTGCGTCGAGAATGGCCATGGCACGTGTTGGTACGACTCTAAGGGTCTTATCTCCCACGGTTAAGGTAATGAGCTTAGAACCTTGCTGCTTACCCCCGCGTAGGGTCTGCAATTTGCATTCAATATTAATATCAGCTGGAAGTCCCATATCCTCTGCGGTGAGGTGAGCCGAGCTAAGGTCGGTATGCTGAGCATGGCTCGTAAAAGTAAAACGAAACTCTGAAGTGGTAGACATAAGGACTTCCTATTAATTTAACCTCACAACTATAGCGAGTCGCAGCAGGGCTGTAAAAGACCGATGGCCATTTTTACAGCATTGCCATTGACGGTCGTCTACACTTTGAGATGTTTGATTTATCAATGGTTATGCAGTGGTGCCATAGAGCATTCTGGGCGTCTCTGCGTAAAAGCGTGCGGCGAGCGCTCCGTGCTCGTACGCACGCATCTTGTTTCATATCGCTATTTTCAATTCTCATTTTTTGCAAACTGTGCTAAGACTTGAACGTACAGTTTAGATTTTCACCAAAACAAGCTATTAATCCACCATGGAGTATATGTTGCCTATGAAGCCTGTGTTGATGATTCGACAAAAAATCCTCTTGGGTTTAATTGCTATTTTTGTGTTGGCCATTGCGGTGGTCTTCATGGTTGTGGAAGGTAAGGTTAAGTCTGACTTGATCACGGAACGTCAAGCACAAATTGACGTGAACCAGCAGGGCTTGGTGTCGTTGTTGGAAGCTAAGCTTGATCAAGTTCAGCTACTTACTAGCACTTTGGCATTGTCGGCGACGGAGTTGCCGGAAGATGAAGCTCTCTATAAAAAAGTGCTCCCACGTCTGATTGATAACCACGGCGATAAAAGTATTGCGGGTGGGGGCATTTGGCCTGAACCAGGAGCCTTTAAAGCGGGTGTTGATCGTCATAGCTTTTTTTGGGCGCGCTCGGGTTCAGGGCTAGAGTTTCTCAATGATTACAACGATCCAAGTGGCTCGGGCTACCATAATGAGGGGTGGTATACCGTCGGCCGTAACGCTTCCATTGAGCGTTGTAGTTGGTCTGAGGCTTATACTGACCCAGTGTCAAAAGTCCCCATGGTGACTTGTACTGTGCCAATCAAGGAGCAAGGCCGCTTCGCGGGTGTCGCAACGGTCGATATGATGTTGGATGGTATTACCAAGAGCTTGAGCCTTTATGGCGAGGAAAATCACGGATACGTGTTTGCTCTGGACGCTCAGGGACAAATGTTAAGCTTTCCTGCTAACACCGCTAAAATTGTGAAAGCAGACAACTCAATGGTGACCGCTAAGGAGCTGGCAACGCAGTTGCCATGGCTAGCACCTGCATTGAATGCTGCCTTGAATAAAGAAACTGGCGTTATGTTAGCGATTACTCAGGATAGTATCTTAGGTCAAGCCGCTTTTGTGGATCTGGTCACCGTGCCCAGTACCGGATGGACGATTGGTTTAGTGGTGCCAAAAGCTGTGATGACCAATGTTGCCAACAGTATGAGTGTCTTCCTAATGCTCTCACTTGGTGCCTTGTTGATCGTTGTTAGCATTGTGGCCTACTTATTCTTCCGCGGCTTGTTAGCCCGTGTAAATCAAACCACAGAACAAATTAACAGTCTGGTATCGGGTAATACGTCACAAGAGCTGGCGATTCTCAAACAGGATGAAATCGGTCAGTTGCGTCAATCCGTTAACGATTACGGTGGTAAATTAAAATCGTTGCTGGCCAGTATTCACCAAGAGTCGGCGAAGCTAGTCGGGGATGCAAGCAAGTTAAAAGACTTTAGTAATGAGTTCTTAAGTAAAGCCAATAGTCTAAGCGATGAAAACCATACCCTCGCGGCTGCGACCGAAGAATTCGGTGCGACCTCTGCAGATGTCGCCATGTACTCTAATGAAACCAAAGCAACTGTTGAGCGTATTCACGAAGAAGTGCGTACCAGTGGTAAAGAAATGAAGGGCGTGATTGACACCATGCGTACCTTATCTAAGACCATGGGACGCGCGCAGCAGAATATTCTCAAGCTGGACGAAGACAGTCGTCAAGCCCACAGCATGTTAAGTGTGATTCGAGATATTGCCGAGCAAACTAACTTATTGGCTTTGAATGCCGCCATAGAAGCGGCGCGAGCGGGGGAAACGGGCCGTGGCTTTGCGGTTGTGGCCGATGAAGTACGTAATCTGGCCGCTAAAAGTGAAAGCTCAGCCGTTGAGATTGAGCGCGTGCTAAACCGACTACAGGACGCCTCTAAGGAATCCGTAGCCTCAATGTCGACAGGCATGTCAGAAACGGAAAGTGCAGTTGGCAATGCTGAATCTACGGCTAACCATTTACAAGATGTGGTCAGTGCTTTCTCTCAAATTACCGATCAAGCGACGCAGATTTCGGTTGCGGCCAATGAGCAACAGAAGGTCTCAAGTGATCTAACGGAGTTTGTGTCACGATTACAAGCTTTAACGAGCAGTAATGCCGATGATTCTGGACGTTTGAGCAAAATGAGCGAAGAAATCGATGCCATTGCGAAACGTCTGAATGCTTTGAAATAAAGCGCGGCGTGAGATGCATAAAGCTTGCTACGGCAGGCTTTATGCATTTAATAGCGCGTTAGGCGTTCTGGCCTTGTTAAACAAAAGTGAAAAGGGAGATGAGTTGAATGAAAGTTAGCTTTTTGGGGCTTGGAACGATGGGTTACCCCATGGCAGGGCATGTTAGTCGGGCAGGCCACGAAGTGGTTGTTTACAACCGTACCCTCCAGAAAGCTCAATTATGGCTGCAAGACTATCAAGGGCGTTTGTCTAAGACTCCTGCAGAGGCGGCGCAGCAAAGTGATATTGTGCTGACGTGTGTAGGCAATGACGATGATCTGCGCCAATTGTATTTAAGTGATCAGGGTGCATTGCACGGAGCCAAGCCGGGTACCTTATTTGTGGACCATACCACTGCGTCCGCAGAGGTTGCCCGTGAGCTTGCGCTGGCGGCTCAAGCAAAGGGCTGTTGTTTTATCGATGCGCCGGTATCTGGCGGTCAAGCTGGCGCAGAGAACGGCGTTTTAACGGTGATGATTGGTGGTGACCAAGATGCCATTGATCGTGCGTTGCCTGTGCTGGAATGCTTCTCTAAAGCCTGTACGCGTATGGGGGATGTGGGGGCCGGTCAGCTAGCTAAGATGGTCAATCAAATTCTTGTCGGTGGCGTCTTAACGGGATTATCGGAAGGTATTCGTTTTGCTGAAAAAGCAGGCTTGGATATCCCGACCCTAGTTGAAACGCTGAAACACGGCGCTGCTGGCTCATGGCAATTAGAGAATCGCGGCGAAACCATGGCGCAAGATAAGTTTGATTTTGGTTTTGCCATTGAGTGGATGTGCAAGGATCTTGGGATTGCCCTTGAGCAAGCACAGAAAATGGGACTAAAACTGCCTTATACCGAAGTAATTGATCAGGATTATCGGGCGTTGGTCGGGCAAGGATATGGTCGCTGCGACACCTCTGTGCTGATCAAAGCGTTAGACAATAAATAGTCATCTGAGCACAAATCGATGAAAGCCCACCGAAGTGGGCTTTCTCTTAGAGCGAGTATAATACTTAGAACGAATACAATACTGATGCTGTGGTTTCTGTATCCGTGGTATCCGTGTCTGAAGGTACATCGGAAGTGTATTTTATTTTGTAAGACAGCTTCATGGCGAGGTTGTCGATGATGTTCGCCTGCAGTGAAGAAATGGATTCGTTCACCGTGTTACCACCACTGGTACTGATTTCACTGTTCAGTTCTTGGCGGAACAAAGACGTTGGAGTGAAGTGATTTTCATAGGTGCCGGCAAAACGCACAAAGTTACCACGGTCAGATTTACCATCAATGCTGTCTTCAGCAATCGCAAAATCGCGATAACCTACTCCAAACGAGGCTTCAAGAAAGGAGCCATCTGCGTGTTGCCAGAAACGATTACCGTAACCCGTTGAGGTTGAGCCCTTGCTGCGATAGCCGGAAAAACGGTCTCTCTCATAGGCGCCACGAACATACCAAAACTGCTGTGTATCGAATTTATAGTTGGCTTGGACTGAGCCAGTATAACGTTCTGCTGTGGTGTCAGAGTCAGAGCTGCTATATAGAGAGCTTAGGCTATAATCGGTACGCCATTGCACAGTTTCTTGAGTTAAATTAATGGCGCCGTTTAGGTTCTTTGTATCCGTGTTGCCGGAAGTAGAAACCACACCAAGTTCGGCTGAGCCTGACCAGTTGTGGGCGTTGCTATCAATGTCTTGGTCAGCGGCGTGGCTCAGTGGCGCGGCACAGCAAGCCACCACTAATGGGGTTAGCAGAGCTTTTTTCATGGATGTCCTCTTAGGCTTATAGGTATGATTATGGCAAGTTATCACAGCCCCGTAGTTGACCAGAGCGCTTTGCAACAGGTTACATGGTTTGACCATATTTCCCCTAATTGCTTGAAAAATGCTTAAGTTAAGTTTGCAAAAGGTGGCTGTTACCCCCTGATTGATCCGTTAGTTGGGGCGTTATCACGAGCCCATTGAGAGAGAGTTGTGTCAGAAGTTAAACGTTATTTAAACGCCTATGGTGCAGAGTTACAGGCACAAGTTCAGAGCTTGCTAGATGCCGAGAAAAGCGGAGCTTGGTTGTTAAAAAAATACCCCAGCCCCCATGATTTGGCGGGTGAAAAGCAGCTCTATCAGTACGCGCAGGACATCAAACAGCAATACATGCGCAGTTCGTCTCCCATTAGTAAAGTGATCTATGATGATAAGATACACGTTATCAACAATGCTCTAGGACTACATACCTTTGTTTCGAGAGTACAGGGCAATAAGCTCAAAGCCAAAAATGAGATTCGTGTCGCGTCCATGTTCCGTCGAGTGCCAGAGCCTATGTTACGGATGATCTTGGTGCATGAGCTGGCGCACCTGAAAGAGAAAGAGCACAACAAAGCCTTTTATAAGCTCTGTCAGCATATGGAACCGGATTACCATCAATTGGAGTTTGAACTGCGGATTTATCTATGCCACAAAGACCGCTTTGGTGAGCTGTGGGCTTAAATAAGCAAACAGCCATAGACCTTTGCTATGGCTGTTATGCTAGGTGGCGTTAATCGAAATCTGCTGCACTATGACGTTCAATCAGACCGCCTTCAGCGGAAGAGTTTACGCGAATGCCACGTTTTACAGCAGGACGATCTGCAATCATTTCAGCCCAACGTTTCACATATGTGTACTCGTCTACGTTGAGGAATTCGGCGGCATCGTATAGCTCTCCCAATACCAGCCGACCGTACCAAGGCAAAATAGCGATGTCGGCAATCGAATACTCATCGCCCGCTATGTACTTGTTTTCTACTAAGTGTTTATTGAGCACATCGAGCTGACGCTTCGTCTCCATGGTGTAGCGTTCAATCGGGTATTCTTGCTTGAACGGCGCGTACACGTAGAAATGACCAAAACCACCGCCTAAAAAGGGCGCTGAGCCCATTTGCCACATTAGCCAGTTGCGGCATTCGGTTTTCCCCTTCAGATCTTTGGGAATGAAAGCCTCATGTTTTTCTGCTAAATATTGCAAAATGGCACCGGATTCAAATAGTCGCAGCGGTGGGTTGACGCTGGTGTCGAGCATGGCTGGGATTTTTGAGTTTGGGTTGATGCTCACAAAGCCAGATGAAAACTGCTGACCTTCACCGATGTCGATGGTGTAGGCGTCGTATTCCGCTTCACTGATGCCCAGCGCTAGTAACTCCTCGAGTAGGATCGTGACCTTTTGCCCATTAGGGGTGGCGAGAGAATGCAGTTGTAGCGGGTGAGCACCTCTGGGCAGCTCTTTTTCATGAGTAGCACCAGAATAGGGGCGATTGATCTTGGACCATTTGCCAGCCTCATTCTCATTGAACTTCCAGACTTTCGGTGGGGTATATTCGTTCTGCGAACTCATCATGTCCTCCTTATCAAATTGGCTTATTAAGGTTATATGGTGATCAGCGTATAACCTCAAGGGGATAAAAAGGAGACTGTGTGCAAACAAAAAAGCCAGCGGCTGAATCAGGCGCTGGCTTCGTGATGGCTGTTGTCGATCTGAATTAAGCGATCTTAGTTAGCCAGCCGTGTGTATCTGGTGCTTTACCCCACTGAATATCGTTCAGTGCTTGGCGCAGTTTCTGCGCCATCGGGCCAATTTCACCGTTGCCCACTTTGATGTCTTTACCATTGTGGATAAAGGTACCAACAGAGGTAAGCACCGCTGCCGTACCAGACAGCATGGCTTCAACACCTGGCTTCGCCGCACGCTCTAGTAACTCTTCTACCGATACTTCACGCTCAGACACTGTCATGCCTAGGTCTTTGGCGATTTGTAGGATGCTTGAACGAGTCACGCCGTGTAGGAAGCTTGAGTCCAATGCCTTAGTGATGATTTCGTTACCATCTACCAATAGGAAGTTTGCCGCACCGGTTTCAGTGATGTAGCCGTTTGGACAGAACAATACCTGGTCAGCTTGGTATTTTTCTTTGGCTTCAAGGGTTGGTGCTAGAGCACTGGCGTAGTTACCGCCACTCTTGATCATGCCCATGTGTGGTGCACAACGTTGGCCAGTTTCGTCTAGCAATAGACGAAGTGCGCGCGCGCCACCTGCGAAGTAGTCACCCACCGGCGATAGCAGCACGTACACCATAGAAGACAAAGAAGGCGCTGCGGCTTTACCAACCGCTGCTTCAGTACCGATATGAGTGGGACGAATGTACATAGAGCCTGGAGGCGTTGGTACGTCCGCTGCGTATTCGGCAACGATGTCTACGATCATCTGAGAAACTTGTGCTTTATTCACTTCAGGAAGTGATAGCAACTTACTGCTCTGCGCGAAACGCTCGACGTTTTGGTCCATTCGAAAGACGTGCACGCTACCGTCTTCATGACGGAATGCTTTCAAGCCTTCAAAGCAAGTACTTGAGTAATGCAAGACGTGCGCACCTGGGTGTAGAGAGATGCTGTCAGAGGCAACGATCTGAGACTCAGACCATTGATTGTTTTCGAATGTTGCTAATGCCATTTTCGGCATAAACACGCTACCAAAAGCCGCCATTATGAGTTCCTACTGAATAATATTACGAAAAGGATGTGTACCATTAAGTTTGGGCAGGCGATTAGATTGGATGTCCAAGACTTAATCACAAAATACTAAAACAGAATGGCTTTGTAAGAAAGCGAGATTACTGGATTAGGGCGTTCTTGCTCTTAATTATCAATATTTTCGACGGGATTTATAAAATAGCCACAGACCATGTGGTCTGTGGCTATTTAACAGCACTAGCGATTATTTAAAATTGCGATGTAGTGATCGGTACGTCCTGTTTGATTATTGGGGGCAATTTCACGAATCTGCTGTACGCCTTCAAAATCAGCACGAAGTGATTTTATCAGGGCATACATCATCATAAACATGATGAACGCAAACGGCAGACCAGCGGCTAGAGAGGCCGTTTGCAGTGCTTTTAAGCCACCGATCAGCAATAAAACAGCCGCGATAGCGCCTTGACCCAAGCCCCAGAAAATACGGTAGCTAGCAGGTGGGTTTTCGTTACCCATGGATACCAGCGTTGTGATTACCAACGTTCCTGAATCGGATGAGGTGATAAAGTAGGTAATGATTAAGATAACCGAAACCAGAGCGACAACGGGCGTTAACCAGCCTAGATTGAGTTGTTCAATAACGACGAACAGAGGTTTCGAAATATCTTCATTAACCGCGGCAATCACACCACCTGTACCAAAGCCACCGTCCGCAAACAGCTCCATAAACATGCCAGTCGAACCGAACACCGACATCCATAGGAAGGTCACTAGAGTCGGCACTAGCAGAACGCCTAGACAAAATTCACGGATGGTACGACCTTTTGATACTCGTGCGATAAACATACCGACAAACGGTGCCCAAGCAATCCACCAGCCCCAGTAGAACACCGTCCACCAACCTTGCCATTGGCCTTGTGGATCAGGATCAACCCAAAATCCCATTGGAATGAAATTCAGGATGTAATCACCTAGGTTCGTCACAAAGAAACCTAATACAAAGACGGTTGGCCCGGCTAAGATAAATACGGTAAGCAGTAGAATTGACAGCCACATATTCAATTCAGACAAGATCTTAATGCCTTTGCCAACCCCTGATACCGCAGAGATGGTCGCCATAATCGACACCACGGCAATGATGATGACCTGAGAGGTTGTATCGACGTCAATGCCAAACATATAGTTCAAACCAGCATTGATCTGCCCTGAGCCAATCCCTAAGGTCGTTGCCACTCCAAACAGAGTACCGAATACCGCCAATAGATCGGCGACATGACCTCGCCAACCGAAAATCTTGTCTCCAAAAATGGGGTAGAGCGCTGAGCGGACGGTCAACGGTAAATCGTGACGGTAGGTAAAATAGGCCAATGCCAGACCAACAATCACATAAACGCCCCAGCCATGTAGTCCCCAATGTAAAAATGTAATCTGCATCGCAGTATTGGCTGCTGCCATGGTGTTTTCTGTGCCAGCGGCTAAAAAAGGATTACCTTGAATGTGGTAGGCCGGCTCGGCGATTGACCAAAACAGTAAACCTACCCCCATGCCTGCGCCAAATAACATGGAGAACCAGGTGAAATAGCTAAACTCTGGGCGCTGATCATCTTTACCGAGACGAATAGAGCCGTATTTTGAACACATGAGGTAAAACGTAAAGCCTAGAAAAATACACATGGATAACACGTAGAACCAATCTAGGTTGGACTGAATCCAGTTCTGCATGCCGGAGAAAGTGCTCGCAGCGAACTCTACATTAACTATCGTGAAAAATAGAAAAGCCAAAATGAGGCCTTTCGAGAATAGCGCCATGCTCGGATTGAGATCCTGAAACATGCCCTTATCGGCGAGTATTACGTAGTCCGTATCGGACTTATTAGACTTAGTTCCCATTGGTAGACCTTTATGAGTGTTCTCGATAATGACACGTTAGCGATCAATCGGGATGCCGTAAACGCCCTAAAAACTAATCTAAAACATAAGTATGTCTAATGTTAGTTTGTGCTATAAGGCTGATTTAAATGAGCTATGAAAGTATTTAGGCGTCAGAGAGAATAGGGATGTCTAAAAGAAACGAAGTTATTTACATGTAAACTATTGATTTTTAATAGTTATCTATGAGTGGCTATGGCTATAAAATTTGAGTGTCAAGCTGCCTCAAGTTTATTGAATAAAGCACTCTAAGAAGTGAACACAACTATGTATCTAATATAATTATGGCAAAAGCAGGGGGTGGCTGAGTTACATGGACGTTAGATCAGTTATCTTTCCGACGTTTCTGGGCAACTTAATCGGTTATGACTGTTTTGGTATCACGACCAAAGTATCAGCGGGAGTGGGGCTGGCATAAAAAAGCCCCTTACAAAAGTAAGAGGCTTTTAAGAGCTAAGTGATGATTAGAGCTTATGCGCTGACTTTTGCAGACAGACGCTGCGCTGCCACTAGGGCTGCTGGCTCAAACTCCTCGGTACCTTTCGCAAGTTGCTCCGCTAGGATCTTCTTCATGCGACGTGACCAGAATTTAGTGATGTGGTTTTCCACCATATCCGCGACTTCTGATTCAGTACCCGCACTCACATTGTTTTGCGCAATGTGGTTGATCATAGTTACGATGCTTTCTTCTTCAGTATGAAACATAGTTTATCTCTCAATACCTACTTATTTAACCGCACTGTGTGCAGACGCTGAGCCACGTAGGAACTCGTTCTGACGCTCGTGGTTGTCTTGGAAGTTCTTCTGCCATTCAGATGGCTGAGACACTTTCTCGACTTGAACCGCCGTCACCTTGTACTCAGGACAGTTAGTTGCCCAGTCCGAGTTATTGGTCGTGATGACGTTAGCGCCACTGCCTGGGTGGTGGAACGTTGTGTAAACCACGCCAGGTTGCATACGTTCGCTGACTCTCGCACGAAGCACGGTTTGACCTGCACGGCTGGTAATACCCAACCAATCGCCCGTCTTGATACCACGCTCTTCGGCATCGTGAGGGTGCAACTCAAGGATGTCCTCATCATGCCAAGCTTGGTTTTCTGTACGACGTGTTTGCGCGCCTACGTTGTATTGGCTCAAGATACGGCCAGTCGTTAGCAACAATGGGAAACGGCTGTTGGCACGTTCTGTTGTTGGTACGAATTCAGTTACCGCAAATTTCGCTTTACCTTCTTCACCGATAGGGAAGCTTTCCGTGTGCATGATTGGCGAGCCCATTGGGAACTCGTCGTTACATGGCCACTGCAAACTGCCCTGTTCTTCTAGTTTCGCGTAGCTTACGTTAGCGAAGCTTGGTGTTAGGCTAGCGATCTCATCCATGATTTCAGATGGGTGAGAGTAGCTCATTGGGTAACCCAATGCGTTCGCTAGATCTACGGTTACTTCCCAGTCTTCTTTACCAGCGATCGGTGCCATGACTTTACGTACGCGGTTGATACGACGTTCCGCGTTAGTGAAGGTACCGTTCTTCTCTAGGAAAGTAGAGCCTGGTAGCAATACGTGAGCGAATTTCGCTGTTTCGTTCAAGAAAATATCTTGTACGATCAAGCAATCAAGCGCTGCTAGTGCGGCTTCAACGTGTTGTGTATTCGGGTCAGACTGAGCGATGTCCTCACCTTGTACGTACATCGCACGGAACTCACCTGACAAGGCAGCATCGAACATGTTCGGGATACGTAGACCAGGCTCGTCGTCCAGCTCAACGCCCCAAACTTTCTCGAAGCGGGCACGAGCCACGGCATCCGATACGTGTTGGTAACCAGGTAGCTCATGTGGGAAGGAACCCATGTCACAAGAACCTTGTACGTTGTTCTGACCACGTAGAGGGTTTACACCCACGCCTTCACGACCGATGTTACCAGTTGCTAGGGCAAGGTTGGCGATACCCATTACCGTTGTTGAACCTTGGCTGTGTTCCGTTACACCTAGACCGTAGTAGATCGAAGCGTTTTTCGCAGTAGCGAACTTACGTGCAGCTTCACGTACTTTCTCCGCTTTAACGCCGGTGATCTCTTCCACGTTTTCTGGTGCATGGCGTTCATCGATGATGAACTCGCGCCATTTCGCGTACGCTTTAGTATCACAACGAGACGCGATAAATTCTTTGTCTTCGTAACCTTCTGTCACGACAACATGTGCTAGGGCGTTGACCATAGCGACGTTTGTACCTGGACGTAATGGCAGGTGTGTCGAGTCACCAAGGTGCGGTGTGCTCAGTAGATCGATCTCACGTGGGTCTGCTACGATCAAGCTTGCACCTTCACGCAGACGACGACGCATGAGCGAGCCGAATACTGGGTGAGCGTCGGTTGGGTTCGCACCGATAACAAGGATACAGTCAGAGAACATAACTGAGTCGAATGTTTGTGTACCGGCAGATTCACCTAGCGTTTGCTTCAGACCGTAACCGGTTGGGCTGTGACATACACGGGCACAAGTGTCAGTGTTGTTGTTACCGAATGCCGCACGGATCAGTTTCTGAACCAAGTAAGTTTCTTCGTTCGTACAACGAGACGACGTAATACCACCGATACTTTCACGGCCGTATTGCGCTTGGATGTCTTTGAGACGTTTCGCCGCAAAGCCAATGGCTTCTTCCCAGCTGACTTCTTTCCAAGGCTGGTCGATCGAATCACGGATCATTGGCGCTTTGATACGGTCTTTGTGGGTGGCGTAACCGAACGCGAAACGACCTTTCACACAAGAGTGACCGTGGTTCGCATCACCGTTTTTCGCTGGCACCATACGTACTAGCTTGTCGCCTTTCATTTCAGCGTTGAAAGAACAGCCGACACCACAGTAAGCACACGTTGTTGTGACGCTGTGTTCTGGTTGACCCATGTCGATGACAGAGTTTTCCATGAGGGTTGCTGTTGGACAGGCTTGCACACAGGCACCACAAGACACACACTCAGAATCAAGGAATTGCTCGTCTTGGCCCGCGGCCACTTTCGAGTCAAAACCACGACCATCGATAGTCAGTGCGAACGTACCTTGTACTTCAGAACACGCGCGTACACAGCGTGAACAAACGATACATTTGCTCGCATCGAACGTGAAGTAAGGGTTTGACTTGTCTTTTTCCGCGTGTAGGTGGTTGTTGCCTTCGAAGCCGTAACGTACTTCACGAAGACCGACTGCACCGGCCATGTCTTGTAGCTCACAGTCACCGTTTGCTGGACAAGTTAGACAGTCTAGCGGGTGATCAGAGATGTACAGTTCCATGATATTACGACGTAGCTTAGCAAGCTTGTCGGTTTGTGTAGACACTTTCATGCCTGCATCAACAGGTGTTGTACAAGACGCAGGTGTACCGCGACGACCTTCGATTTGTACTGCACAGATACGGCAAGAGCCGAAGGCTTCTAGGTTGTCGCTGGCACATAGTTTAGGAATGTTGATGTCATACATCGCCGCAGCGCGCATAACCGACGTACCTTCTGGTACCGTGACTTCAACACCGTCGATTTCTAGCGTCACCATTTTCTCACTTAGAGAAGCTGGCGTGCCGTAATCTTTTTTAGGGTCAAAATGTTGCAACATGATCAGACCTCCTTCGCTTGGGTCGCTGAAGCTGCATTCTTAACGAAGTCCTCAGTAAAGTGTTTCATGGCACTTTGGACTGGGAATGGCGTCATACCGCCCATGGCACAAAGAGAACCGTCTAACATGGTTTCACACAGATCAGACAAAAGTTCCATATTGGCATCGACGTTTTGGCCTGCGCGAATACGGTCGATTACTTCGACGCCGCGAGTTGAACCAATACGGCAAGGTGTACACTTACCACAAGACTCAGCAACACAGAATTCCATTGAGAAGCGTGCTTGCTCGCTCATGTCTACTGTGTCGTCAAACATCACTACACCACCGTGACCAAGCACGGCTTCTTTTTGGCTAAACTCTTCGTAACCTAGAGGTGTATCCCACTGGCTTTCTGGTAGGTAAGCACCCAATGGGCCACCCACCTGAACCGCACGAAGAGGACGACCGCTGCGCGTACCGCCACCGAATTCGAACATCAATTCTTTGAGAGTTGGACCGAACGCAAGTTCCACCAAACCACCAAATTTCACGTTACCGGCTACTTGGAAAGGCAGCGTACCGCGTGAGCGGCCCACACCTACGTCCGCGTACGCTTTAGCACCCTTATCAAGGATGAATGGTACCGCAGCAAGCGATAGAACGTTGTTCACAACCGTCGGTTGACCGAACAAACCAACGATCGCTGGCAATGGTGGCTTCGCACGTACTAGACCGCGCTTACCTTCTAAACTTTCTAGTAGTGACGTTTCTTCACCACAGATGTAGGCACCAGCACCCATACGCACTTCAAGATCGAAGTGTTTACCACTACCTTGGATGTCCGCACCCAATAGGTTGTTGTCGTAAGCGGTTTGGATCGCGCTGTTCAAGTTTTCAATTGATAGCGGGTATTCAGAACGGCAGTAGATGTAACCTTGGGTCGCACCAACCGCTAGGCCAGCGATGGTCATGCCTTCGATCAGCATGAATGGGTCACATTCCATCACCAAACGGTCAGCGAAGGTACCTGAGTCACCTTCGTCGGCGTTACAAACGATGTACTTTTGATTTTTTGGTGATGGCACATCCAGTACGGTTTGCCACTTGATGCCGGTAGGGAAGGCTGCGCCACCACGGCCACGTAGGCCAGATTCTTTCACTGCATCAACGATTTCTTGTGATGACAGTTGGATCGCGTTCGCTAGACCTTTGAAGCCATCTTTGGCTTTGTAGTCCTCTAGAGAAAGTGGATCGTTAATACCAATACGAGAGAACGTGAAGCGTTCTTGGCGTTTTAGGTAAGGAATTTCTTCTACTAAGCCAACTGCAAGGGGGTGATCGACATTACCTTTGTAGAACTCAGCAGCGAACAAAGACTCGATATCGCCTTCTTTCACTGGACCAAAGCCGTAACGACCTGCGTCCGTGTCGACTTCGACCAAAGTTTCTAGCCAGTAAAGTCCGCGCGTACCGTTACGACGTACTTCAACGTCAACTTTGTGCTCTTCCGCAACGATCTCAATCAAACGGGCGATGCGGTCTGCACCACGCGCTTTAGCGGTTGTATCAGAAGGAACGTGAATGCGAAACGTCATTACAGAATCTCCACTCGATCGGTTTTAAGGCTTTCCACTAGCTCGTCGAAGCGTGCTGCGTCAACGTCTGCGTGAATGTCATTGCCAACACGAATAGATGGACCGCAAGAACAGTTACCTAAGCAGTAAACTGGCTCTAGGGTGATGTTGCGGTCTGGTGTTGTCTGGTGGTAATCCACACCCAGCGCTGCTTTCGCGTGAGCCTCAAGTGCACGAGCACCTTGTGATTGACATGCTTCAGCACGGCAAATTTCAACCACATGGCGACCTGGTTGATGCGTGCGGAAATGGTGATAAAAACTGATCACACCATGTACTTCTGCGCGGGTCAATTTCAACGCCTGAGCAATCAGGGAAACAGCCTCGTCAGGGATGTATGAAAAGCGATCCTGAATTGCGTGCAGAATCGGTAGCAGAGCTCCTGGCTTCGACTTGAGCTCATCGATGATGGCTTGGGCAGTCACTGGCTCCCATGCAACTGCTTTCAATGTAGTCATTGTATTTCCTCCTGTCGCCCAGCTACAAAGTTGCTTTCGTAATCTGGCGGAAATGTTGCTTATTATTGTAGCGGTTAATATGCGTTAAGGCAGTGTAGTTGAGTTGTGAGATTCCTGCGATTCACAATTCCAAAGCTATTAACGCTGTCAAGAGTTTAAAACTGGTGCGCACCTTAGCACAGCTCAATTATTGTCATTTATCTTATTGCGACACTAATTGAGTGCTTTGAGGCATACCCTTTTGTAATTTTTAAACATGTGAGAATTGTTCAAATTTCAAGCAAAGCAATGCGCAGAATCACTTTTTAGCGAAAAAAAACGCCTCTCTTTCTCCTTCGTATCAAAAAAAGTTATAGCTGACATAAAAAAGTCATGAAAAAACAAAAAATCGTCGTTATCACGACCGGGGCTGACGCTTGTGTGCAAGATTAGTGCGTTTAGCTGGTTTCTAATTGCATACGCCCAAATATGGGTGATAGTCCACATAAGTATCATGAATGGCACTATTGTAGGGCAAAAATATAAATACGGCTAAAACTCGGACAAGAATAAGTACGGCATCATTATGAAGATTGGAATACCGAAAGAGATAGAAGACGGCGAGCTGCGGGTGGCCATGACCCCGGCAGTCGCTGAAAGGGTCAAACAGCTAGGCTTCGATTTAGTGATTGAGAGTGGTGCAGGTGAAGCCGCGTCTTACTCTGATGAAGCATACATCGCAGCAGGCGTTGAAGTGACCAGCGATACCAAGTCGCTATGGCACAATTCAGACATCCTGATTAAAGTGCGTCCACCGATTGAACACCCAGAGCTAGGCTTTTATGGCATTGAGCTACTAGGTAAAGATCAGACGCTAATTAGTACCCTCTATCCTGCGCAAAACTCAGTGAAGCTTAATCAGCTAGCTGAACGAGGCACGAATGCGGTGGCGTTAGATGCCGTTCCACGTATTTCTCGTGCACAGAAGATGGACGTGTTGAGCTCGATGGCAAACATCGCCGGCTACCGTGCGGTAGTCGAGGCAGCACAACACTTTGGACGTTTCTTCACGGGCCAAATTACCGCTGCGGGTAAAGTACCCCCTGCAAAAGTATTGGTTATCGGTGCCGGTGTAGCGGGTTTGGCTGCCATCGGTGCTGCGAAGAGCATGGGGGCGATCGTTCGTGCGTTCGACACGCGTCCAGAAGTAAAAGAACAAGTAGAAAGTATGGATGCTGAATTCCTTGTTCTAGATTTCAAAGATGAAGATGGTAGCGGTGAAGGCGGTTACGCCAAAGTAATGAGCCCTGAGTTCATTGCGGCGGAAATGGCCCTATTCGCAGAACAAGCGAAAGACGTTGATATCATCATCACGACAGCCCTAATTCCAGGTAAGCCTGCACCAGAATTGATCACCGAAGAAATGGTTCGCTCTATGAAACCAGGCAGTGTGATCGTTGATTTGGCGGCAGAGACGGGTGGTAACTGTAAACTGACTCAAGCCAATGAGATCGTGCAAAAGCACGGCGTGACTTTGATCGGTTACACCAACCTACCAAGTCGTATGGCGGCGCAATCTAGCCAATTGTTCGCAACCAACATTTACCACCTACTAACAGAGTTGTGCCCTAACAAAGATGGTCAGATTGATCTGAACATGGAAGACGAAGTGATTCGTGGCGCAACGGTTGTGAAACAAGGCAACATCACTTGGCCACCACCAGCACCACGTCTGTCTGCTGCGCCTAAGAGTGATGTAAGTGAGCCTTTGCCGGAGGCAAAAACAGCCAAGAAAGAAGAGAAGAAACCAAGTGCGTTTGGTTTCCTCATCCCAGTCTTCATTGTTGGTGCATTACTAATGGGTGTAGGTAGCGTAGCGCCTGCCGAGTTTATGGGACACTTGACCGTCTTTGTATTGTCGTGCTTTGTCGGTTATATGGTGGTTTGGGGAGTTAGCCACTCTCTGCACACGCCACTAATGAGTGTTACCAATGCCATCAGTAGTATCATCGTGGTCGGTGCTTTGACACAGATCTCGAACGATAGTCCGATCGTTGCGATACTGGCTGCTCTGGCAATCTTTATTACCAGCATTAACATCGTCGGCGGCTTTGCCGTGACGCATCGTATGCTGAAAATGTTCCGTAAGTAGGAGACGACAATGAACTTTGGAGTAATGACGGCTGCCTACATCGGAGCCAGCGCCTTATTTATCATGGCACTGGGTGGCTTGAGCCACCAAGAAAGCGCGCGCCGCGGTAACATCTACGGCATCCTAGGCATGGGTCTAGCGATGGCGGTTACCATCATCGGTGCGGTAACAGATAACTACGGCCTACTATTGTTAGGTCTAGTACCGGGTGGTGTGATCGGTTACATCCTAGCGAAACGTGTAGAAATGACATCGATGCCAGAATTGGTGGCGATCCTACACAGCTTGGTAGGTTTAGCGGCAGTATTTGTAGGCTTTGCCAACGCGTTAGGTCACGGTGAATCCGCTTCTGTTGTAGCGCAGCGTATCCATGACGTAGAAACGTCTCTAGGTATCTTTATCGGTGCGGTAACCTTCACGGGTTCTTTGATTGCTTACTTGAAGTTAAGCGGCAAAGTATCGGGTAACCCACTGCAACTACCTGGTCGTCACATGATCAACCTTGCGATCGTATTAGTGTCCTTGTACCTAATCGTTCAATTCGCAGCGGTAGGCGCAGCGGATGGTATGGTTTACCTATACATCATCACTATCCTAGCGTTGGTATTCGGTGCTCACCTAGTCGTAGCGATCGGTGGTGCGGACATGCCAGTCGTCGTGTCAATGCTGAACTCATACTCTGGTTGGGCCGCTGCGGCAATGGGCTTCATGCTAGGTAACGACCTACTAATCGTAGTCGGTGCCCTAGTAGGTAGCTCGGGTGCGATCCTGTCTTACATCATGTGTCGTGCGATGAACCGTAAATTCTTGAACGTTATCCTTGGTGGTATCGGTACTAAGAAGAAAAAATCTTCTCCAGCAGCGGGTGCAGCGGTAGAAGAGCAAGGCGAAATCGTTGAGATTCAGTCTGAAGAAGCAGCACACATGCTTGAGTCAGCGAAAGAAGTCATGATCATCCCAGGTTACGGTATGGCGGTGGCGCAAGCTCAGCACACGGTATTCGAGATCACTAAGAAACTTCGTGAAAAAGGCGTTAACGTGCGCTTCGGTATTCACCCAGTTGCGGGTCGTATGCCAGGTCACATGAACGTATTGCTAGCAGAGGCAAAAGTACCATACGACATCGTGTACGAAATGGACGAAATCAACGATGATTTCCCTAAAGTAGACGTGTCGGTTGTGATCGGTGCTAACGACATCGTTAACCCTGCAGCGAACGAAGTAGAAGACAGCCCAATTGCTGGTATGCCAGTACTTGAGCCTTGGAAAGGTAAGCACACAATCGTACTGAAACGTGGTATGAGCCGTGGTTACGCCGGTGTAGAAAACCCACTGTTCTTCAAAGACAACACACGTATGTTGTTCGGCGATGCGAAACAAACGGTTGATGCACTGTTGAAGCATTTGTCAGCTGACTAATGAATTAGCTGGCGATAAAAAGAAGCCCGAGGCATCCGCTCACGCCTCGGGCTTTTTTTGCTTTATGGAGGGCGTTAGCTTTCTAAATACGCACGCCATCCACCGAATTCAGTAATGTCCTTAGCGTCCTCCAATGCGTACCCCTCACAGATAAAACCACTGACAAAACTGCCATCTTCTAGTTGCAATTTCCCGATACCTAATGGCGCAGGAATGCCCGCGACAAAGCTGCCAAATTCCGTACAGGGCACACTCCAAACTTCGACTTCGATAGCTGTACCATTTTGTTTGTCGTAGCTCATACCAGGACGCATAGGTGGGCCTCCGGCCAATGCATACAAGCGATACACGGGGGCACTGAAGGTTTTCTGTTTGAGCGTTGCTCCGCGCTCAACCAATTGCCAGTTAAGTGGCTGACCTTCTAGGTGCGCACCGCAAACGGCGACATCAATCGTCGTTGCGTTACCCACCGGAGAGGATGTATTTGGCGTCGCGTTTTCTGCCAGCGCGCCTTTAGGTAGCGGAAGAGCTTGCTGAATACGGTTGGCGATAGACAATAGCATTCTGTCACTGAAGGACGGACCGACTAACGTAATACCAAACGGCATGCCTTGTTGGGTGAACTGGGTAGGTACCGCAATCGAAGCAAGGTCAATTAAGTTCATAAAGTTGGTGTAATAACCAAGCTCACTGTTGCGCTTGATCGGCTCAGCCAACATTTCCTCAATGGTAAAGTGGCGGCCAGCGGTTGGCGTTAACAGGCAGTCCACTTCAGCTAATTGCGCTAGGCACACTTGCTGCAAATCTTTGATTCGATACTGAGCCTTGAAGTAATCGGTAGCGGGCGGTTTGCCCCCTGGTGCGATAATCTCTCGCACGACTGGAAACACGGCTTCTGGGTTCGTATCTATCAAAGGTTGCGCGGCAATATAGCGCTCTGATACCCATGGGCCTTCATAGAGTAGCTTGGCAATTTCGTCGAACGGAGCGTAGTCAATGTCTTTGAATTCAAATCCCGCATCCGCCAGCTTTTGAAGGGTCTCTTGGTAGGCTTGGGCATACTGTTCATCGCCAAAAAACTTCAACTGAGACGGAGGAATAACGCCAACCGTTAGCTGACCTTGTCTTAGACCATATTGGCGCGCTTGATTGCTGAATGGGTTGTGTCGGCTGTAGCCATCGCGAGGATCAAATCCTTCCGCCACCGCCAGCGCGATATTGGCGTCATCAGTGTTGTAAGTAAACAGCGTGATGCAATCTAAGCTACGACACGCTGGCACCAAACCGGTCGTGGACAAGAGACCAATGCTGGGTTTCACACCAATCAGATTATTAAAGCACGCTGGAACACGCCCAGACCCAGCGGTATCGGTGCCTAAACTAAAGCTGGCCAATCCGAGCGCTACAGCAACTGCAGACCCTGCGCTGGACCCTCCGCTCAGATAATCGAAATCAAAGGCGTTGTGGCATGCGCCATAAGGCGAGCGTGTGCCATTCAAGCCGGTCGCAAACTGATCTAAATTGGTCTTACCCACCGGGATCGCACCAGCGTCGATGAGCTGTTGAACCACTTGGGCCGACTCACTGGGCGTGTAAGCAAACTCAGGGCAGGCGGCCGTTGTCGGAATTCCAGCTAGGTCGATGTTGTCTTTAATGGCAAATGGAATGCCCCATAAGGGATGGCTGGCAGGGTCTTTATCTTGTAAAGCCTCCAGCCATACCGCTTGTTCCTTTTCGCTAAGTAGGTGAATCCAGATATTATGCGATTCATAAGCCTTAGCGCGTTCGCGAATATCAGACATCAGCTCTGCGGGTGTAAAACGTTGTGATTGATAGGCGGCTCGCAGCGCTTCAAACCCCATATCTAAGGTGCCTTTTAGTGGTGCAATAATACTCATGCTGACTCTCCTGTTACGGGTTCCTCGAGGACGACGACGGCCTGTCCGGCACTGACTCGACTGCCATTTTTTAACAACACATCTGAAACCACGCCATCGCTTGGCGCATGCAGTGGGATTTCCATTTTCATCGATTCTAAAATCACCAAGAGTTGGCCGGCTTTCACGTGCTCACCGGATGACACTTGGGTCTGCCAAACGCTGCCAGATACGGGGCTATCGACCACGACAGCGTCTTCGCTCCATGTCACATCGGTCTCGGTGTACTCGGCTTCATCTTGGTCGAAATGGAACTGGCCGTTGGCATGCCAGCGGGCAAGCTCATCCGCAAACGCTTGGTTACGAGCGGTTTTAAATTGATCAATATCGCTTTGATGACGGTCAACAAATGCTGCGTATTCCGCTAACGAGAAGCTACTTTCCTCGATGCGTATTGGGTAGTTGTCATGCGGGAAGTCCTTGCGAATCTGCTGCAGCTCATCATGGCTGACTTCGTAAAAACGAATCTGATCAAAGAAACGTAACAACCAAGGTTTGCTGAACGCGGATGTTTGGCGATAGCGGTTCCACATTTGCAACGTCCGCCCTACAAATTGATACCCCCCTGGGCCTTCCATGCCGTAGACACATAAATATGAGCCGCCGATACCGACGGAGTTTTCCGCGGTCCATGTTCGCGCAGGGTTATATTTGGTCGTCACTAAACGATGGCGAGGGTCGATGGGCGTCGCAACGGGGGCACCCAAGTAGACATCCCCCAGTCCCATGACTAAGTAGCTGGCGTTGAAGACGATGTCTTTCACTTGGTCGATGCTGTCCAAACCATTAATTCGACGAATAAACTCAAGGTTACTCGGGCACCAAGGCGCGTTGGATCGTACCGATTGGGCGTACTTATCAATCGCTTCTTGGCAGGCGCTATCATCCCAAGAAAGCGGCAGGTAGACAGTACGCGACGGTACGCTCAGCTCGGCCAATGTCTCGCCTAACGCGCGCTCGGCCTGTTCGAGCAGCTCAAGCAATGCTGTGTGTCGGGTCTGCTGGCTATCGTAGTGGATTTGCAGAGATCGAATCCCAGGCGTGAGTTCTTTCATACCCGCAAACGGATGCTGTTCCAGCCACTGCATCAAAGCATGAGCACGGAAACGCAGACGGATGTCGAGCACTTGCTCGCCGTATTCCACGAGCAGGAAGTGATCGCCCGCGGCGCGATACACGATGTCGTCACCGAATTGCTCTGCGGACAGCGTTTTCAAAATAGGAGACGTAATACCGCAGCTTTCTACGGTTAACTTTGGAGAAGAGAGCGTTGCGATCGACGCGCTTTGCTCGGCTTCTAAGGCCACGGCATCGTCCAGTGTCACCGGCACGAAACGTACGGTGTCTCCGGCGCGCAGTTGGCCTAGCTTCCACAGGTCTGCGGTGATCACCGTTGCAGGGCAGACGAAGCCCCCCAATGATGGGCCATCAGGGCCGAGAATCACCGGCATGTCGCCAGTGAAATCGACGCTGCCAAAGGCGTAGGCGTTATCATGAATATTCGAAGGGTGTAACCCTGCTTCGCCACCGTTTTGGCGCGCCCACTTAGGTTTCGGACCAATCAAACGTACGCCTGTGCGGCTGGAGTTGTAGTGGATTTCCCAATCGGTAGTGAAGAACATGTCGATGTCTTCATCGGTAAAAAAGTCTGGGCAGCCATGCGGCCCGTAGATCACGCGTAGCGTATGGTGATGCCCGAGTTCTGGAATCAAGGCGCTGGGTAACTGCGTGCCAGCCGCAGGTGCCTTGGTATCTAGAGTGGTCAGGACATCGCCCGTTTGCAGCGCGCGTCCATTGTGCCCGCCGAACTGCCCCAATGTGAAGGTCGATTTTGATCCGAGGTAGTCAGGGCAGTTAAAGCCTCCGGCCACGGCGAGATAAGCGCGTGCACCGCTTTCTTTTATGCGGCCCAGCGTCAAGGTCTGACCGGGCTTTACCATGACCACCTCGTGGCGAGGCAACGCGACGTCATCGAGCTTCGCATCAATGCTAGCGCCCGCGAGTGTGATCGCTGTTTCGAAGCTGAATTTTAGGGTTGGGCCTTGCAAGGTAATTTCCATGGTAGCGGCATCGTCGCTGTTTTCCAGTAGGCGATTCGCCAAGCGACTATGATAGCTATCAAACGGCCCAGACGGCGGTACGCCCACGTTCCAATGATGTTGACGACCTGGGAAATCTTGTAATGTGGTTTGTGTCCCGCCGCTTAATACGTCAATGCGTTTTGGCGAGTAGACAAAGCTGTTGAGATAGCGTGTGCTGACTTCACCATCAATCAACGTTTTATCTACGAGCAGTTGTTTTAGGTAATCAAGGTTGGTTTGGGTACCGTATAACGTGCAGTGTTCCAGTGTGGATTGAAGGAGCGCAAGCGCTGCGGTGCGATCTGTATCATGCACAATGACTTTAGCGATCATTGGGTCGAAATACGGGGAGATCTCAATGCCGCTTTCGACCCAATGGTCGATACGGATGCGTTGCTCTGATGCGGGGGCATCCGACTCGGTATAGCTTGCTGGCAAGTTTACATAGCTCAATAAACCTGGGCTCGGCTGAAAATCTTTGTAAGGGTCCTCGGCGTACAGCCGCACTTGGATTGAGTGGCCTTTAGGTGTCAACGTCTCGCGCTTTTCATTAAGGTTCAGCGCTTCGCCCGCCGCTAAACGTATCATCCATTCAACCAGATCAACGCCGTATACTTCTTCGGTGACACCATGCTCTACTTGTAAGCGAGTATTCACTTCCAAAAAGTAAAACAGATCCGTATCCATGTCGTAGATAAATTCGACGGTGCCAGCGTTGCGATAACTGACCGATGCCAATAAAGATTCGGCGGTCTGGTGAAGTTGTTTACGTACGGCGTCGGTAAGATTTGGTGCCGGACATTCTTCAACCACTTTTTGATTACGACGTTGGCTGGAACAATCACGCTCGCCCAGTGCGAGAGCGGAGCCTTGTCCATCCGCAAAGACTTGGACTTCGATGTGTCGCGCACGAGCGATAAATTTTTCTAAAAATACGCCATCGTCGGCAAAGTTGCTGGCGCCGAGGCGTTTGACCGAGGCAAAGTTTTCTTGCAGCGCTTTATCATCGTGACACAGATGCATCCCGATACCCCCCCCACCAGCGGTGCTTTTCAGCATCACGGGGTAGCCAATTTTTTGCGCGATGTCGAGCGCACTGTCGAGGTCAGTGAGCAGCTCAGAGCCGGGTAACAATGGCACTTCGGCTTGTTCGGCGAGCGCTCTTGCGCGGTGTTTTAAACCAAACGCCAACATGTGTTCATCCGTCGGGCCGATGAAGGCGATGCCTTCGGCTTCGCAGCGACGTACGAAATTCGCGTTTTCACTTAAAAAACCATAGCCAGGGTGGATGGCTTGAGCGCCTGACGCTTTGGCGATGCGCAGTAATGTGTCGACATTCAGATAGGTGTCACTCGCCGCACCTTCGCCTAGTGGGTAGGCTTCATCGGCTAATTTTACGTGACGGCTTTTGGCGTCGGATTCGGCGTAGACTGCGACCGCTTTGATGTTCATGCGTTGGAGCGTACGAATGATTCGGGCAGCGATTGCTCCACGGTTAGCGATTAAGACAGTGTGAAACATGATTCAACCTTCACCGGGTCGTCCCGGTCTCATAAATACGACAGTGGTCGTCCACTGAATTGACTAGAAAAGTCGAGGGTGAGTGTTACGCTTCCCAGACCAAAACATCGATGGGTGTTGGGTTGTAGCCATTACAAGGGTTATTCAATTGCGGGCAATTGGAAATCAGCACAATCAGATCCATTTCCGCTTTCATTTCTACGTATTTGCCAGGCGCTGAGATGCCGTCTTCAAACGTGAGTCCGCCTGCTTCCGTGACAGGTACGTTCATAAAGAAGTTGATGTTGTGGCTGATATCGCGCTTGTCCAAGCCAAACTCTGGGTTCTCTGCGATGGCGAGCATCCAGCTATCACGGCAAGCGTGCATACAACGCTTTTCAAGGTCGTAACGGACGGTATTACTCTCGGTGGCGCAGGCACCGCCAAGGGTGTCATGTCGGCCGCAGGTATCGGCGACAATTTCCAACAGGATGTTGTTTTCGTTAGAGCGCAGTTGTGAGCCGGCGGTTAAATAGACATTGCCTTGCTCGCGGATAGTGTCAGTGGCACTGTAGCGTTCGGCTGGGTTGTGGGCGTTATAAAACAGCGTATCCGCCGCTTGGTTGCCTTCTAAGTCAACAAAGCGAAAGGTCGCCCCAGCTGGAATGTAGCGAATAAAGTAATCGCCAGCGTCGACGGTGTATTTTTGGTTCGCCTGGTTTGCGTGTAATAAGCTTTCTTTAATCATGAGTTAGGCCTCCAGTCCGAAATGGTACAAGTCATTGTTAGCAAAGCCGCGTTGGTTCTCTGGGCGAGAGTTTTTACAGAAGTCGTCTTCAGCCACTGGCGCGGCTTTTTCCAGTAATAGTTTCACGGGTTTGCGTGGGTAGTGTTCGGCTTGGCTGAGTGGGTGAGGGCAGGTGTGTAAGATCACCAACGTGTCCATCTCAAAGCGCAGCGTGATGTGACTGCCAGCGGGGCTATTGTTCTGGGCAAGTGTCATATTGCCTTCCGCATCGGTCTGCACCTTGCTGAAAAGATTGAGGTTGGCGGTTAAATCCGCTTGGGTGAGACCGTATTTAGCCATTTCTACCAGCATCGCATCATGGCCATTTTGGTGCCAATCATTACGGTCTGATTGGTAGTCTCGAGCCCCCCATTTGGCTTCGATATGGCTCGCATGGCTATTGCCGCTGACCGTTTCGTGCCAGCCCACCGAGTCTTTAATAATGGACGCAAAGACGCGACCCATGTCGGAGTAGAGGCAATGTCCTTCGGTTAATTTGAAGGTATGCTGAGCTTTTAAAGTATCGGGAGCGTTGTAACGCTCTAATAGGTTTTCTGGGTTGTAAAACACCATGCCGACGTTGGCGTCGCCTTCGAGGTCGGTCAAGGTGATTTGTGTTCCGCGACGCACGCGCAAAGACCAATGGCTTGCGGGTGGGATAAGGGTTTCATAATGTGTCATGTTGGTCTCTCCGTGAGATCTGCTGTCATAGTGGTGCTTTTTGTTGGGCGAAGCTGATCGTCAATTTCTTGATAAAGACTGTCTTGTGTGGCATCCACAGGTAAGTCGTAAGTGATCGATGCTCCGTAGGCGTTGGGGGCATGTGGGTCATGACGTAGTTTGTCAAATACCCATAAACGGGTGCCGAGATAGAAGCCTTCTTTAAGATCATGCGTCACCATAAAAATGGTGAGTTTATGAGTGCGCCACAAATCGAGAATGAGCCGATGCATGTCAGCTCGAATGCCAGGGTCCAGTGCGCCAAAGGGCTCATCTAGAAGTAAAATGCGAGGTTTACAGATGACCGCCTGAGCGATGGCTAAGCGCTGTTTCATACCTCCAGAAAGCTCATGTGGGTAACGGTTTAGGGCATGACTCAAGCCAACTTGCGTCAGCATCTCAGCGGCTTCTTGGCGTGCTTGGCGCTTCTCGTTTCCAAATAAATAACCAGTCAAAGACGCTTTTTGAAAGCCTTTCGCTGCGACGACGTTTTCCAATACCGTCATATGAGGGAAGACCGAGTATTGTTGGAAGACAATGCCGCGATCAGGGCCTGGCTCGTTTGGCATGGGCTCGCCATTCAGCAACAACTCACCTGAGGAGGGCTGTTCAGTGCCGAGGATCATTTTTAGAAAAGTGCTCTTGCCGCAACCGGAAGCGCCGACCAGTGTAATGAATTCGCCTTCTTCAACAGTCGTGGTGACGTTTTCCAAGATAATGTCTTGGCCGTATTGCTTACCGATATTACGCGCTTCAATAAAAGGCTGGCTCATGATTTGCCCTCCGCATTCCAAGGGTACAGTCGAGAATTGATGGCGCTTAAGAGGTAATCAATCAAGAAAGCCAAGAGCGTAATCCAAGCCACATACGGTAAGATCACATCCATTGACATGTAGCGTCGTACTAGGAATATGCGATAGCCCAAGCCGTCGGTTGAAGAGATGGCTTCTGCGGCGATTAAAAACAACCAGCCCGCGCCAAGTGACAAGCGTATGGCGTCGATCAACTTCGGCATAACCTGAGGAAGTAATACTCGAATTAAGATTTGAGGCGTACTCGCCCCTAAAGTTTGAGCTTTAACCAGTTGTTCGCTCGGGATCTCTTGTGTGCGGCGCTGAATATCTCGCGCAATAAACGGCGCTACACCTATGGCAATGAGTGTGATTTTGGAGGCTTCTCCCAGACCAATCACGATAAACAGAATTGGCAGTATTGCGAGAGGCGGAATCAAGGAAATGACCGTTAGCAACGGAGCAAAACTGGCAAATAGTATGGGTAATGCTCCAGTCAGGACGCCAATGCATAACCCAAAGATAGCGGCAATACCCACCCCAGCAAACAGGCGCATCAGGCTGCTCAGGGTGTCTTGCCAAAACACCAACTCCCCAGTACGACGGCTTGGCTCAAAGGCTAAGCGATACATCGCCTCGCCCATTTGCCCAAACGAGGGCAGTAGCTTATCGCTTGGGTTGATGGCCAACCGGGCATCGGAACCGATCATGTAGGCAATCAGCAAGATCGCAAAAGGCAGCAACCCGAGTAAGACTTGGTTGGCCGATGACGGCGTGTGGTTAATCAATTTTTTCATACAAACGTCTTCCTGCAAAAGTTCTTAAGAACGCGCTGGATCATGGTTGAGCTCAGCGCGCCTGAGAGGAGCTTACAGTTGTCCGTCAGCGGCCATTTGCATGTAAGTGTTATCGAAACGTAGTTTGATATTGTTGGGATCCCCATACACGCCAGCAGGCATTTCAATGCCGACGATGTCGGCACTGGGGGCGCCTTCCCCTAACAGACCGTGCTCAAAAGAGAACTCGGCCACGTGGGTCATGGTTTCAACCAATTTAGGGCTGTTGACCAACTCAAGGGCTGCTTCGGGGGTGTAGTACATGTGGGTTTTGGCCAGTTGCGCGTCATAACCTTCTAGATCTGTTTCTGCCGCTTCCGCCATCATGGTGCGCACTTCTTTGGCGTTCTCGTCGTTGCCAGACATGTTCGCCATGATTTCATACCAAGCCCCCGTTAAAGCTTTTCCAAGAGCTGGATTGGCCCTCAACGTGTCCGTATTCACGATAAGGCCATCAATAATTTCGCCAGGAATTTGTGACGAGTTGAAGACATCTTTGGTTTTGGGCATTGAAAGGATTTCACTGACCAAAGGATTCCAAGTCACCGTGGCGTTGATATCCCCAGACCCAAACACTGACAGTAGGTCCGCGTCAGATGTGTTGACTACTTGAACGTCGCGCTCACTCATGCCGACTGATTCTAAGCCGCGCGCTAGTAGGTAATGAGAGACACTGTATTCCACCAAGTTAACGCGCTGGCCTTTGATGTCTTCGAGTGAGTCTTTGTCAAAGAGGATAATCGCGTCGTTGCCATTGGAGTAGTCCCCGGCGATCAGAACGGTACTGTCGACGCCGCCTACGGCCGGAATGGTTAGCGCATCCATTTGTGCCATGGTACATGCGTCAAATTGACCTGCAGTGTATTGGTTCATTGATTCGACATAATCATTGATCTGGACAACGTCAATAGAAATATCGTACTTATCTGCCCACTTATTGATAATGCCTGATTGGCTAGCGTAGGCCCATGGCATCCAGCCTGCATAGATTGACCAGCAGACTTTGAAATTATCTTGCGCAAGAGTTGGGGTAGACGCGGCGAGAGCAAACAGTAGAGCGGAAACTTTTTTCGTGGGGAATTTCATAGGAAGTTACCTTTTCAGTTTGTTTAATTACACATGGAGTACCCTTGGCAATAATCGCCATGTGGTCTCCCGGGCTTTTGTCCCGCCGTGTAACCTTGAAACTTCAAGGTCGAAAGCTCTCGGACCAGTCACGCCATTAACAAATGACATCGGAACCCTAGCTCTCTATTTTCTATATTGTGATGTTCGACTTTCCAAGGGTACGAACATAATTTTTAAAAGCACTTACTGTGCCAAGCTTGAGATTTTCTTGCTCAATTGCGCTGTTAAGGCCGAATAAAAAAATATGCTTTTTTTATTTATATAATTATCAATGAGTTACATGGTGCTTGTAACGTTGGAAATTCATAGAGCAATGTGTAACGAAATTCACGTGAGAATGTTCGATTCCTGATTATTATGTTGATTTTTTTGGATGCGGTAAATCGAGCGCTCACTTTAAGTGCGTCTGACGCAATTTGGTGCGCAATGCATATTGAAATACTGGGTTTAGTTGGATCATTTTACATTTAGTTGCCATCAAATATACGTCGGCCTTGTTGGATGAATATGTCCCTTAGGCATTTCGCGGCAGGAGACAGGTAGCCTTCTCTACGGCTGATGACATTGTAGAATCTATCCATGCTTAGCTCTGCGATGGGAACTTCTTTGAGATGCTTTTTGCTGGTATCGACACTTTCTAAGTTCCGTCTAGAAATAAAACTCAGCAATTCCGTCTTCATAATAACGGAAGGAATCATAAGCAATAAATTTGTTTCAATTTGCACTTCAGGTTTGCTGAAACCATGCAGATCGAAAGCCCGATCAAGCCATTGGCGGCTCATAACGGAGCTGGGTGCTAAGATCCATTTAAAGTTTACAAGGCGTGCGAGGCTAATGTCCTCTTTGAAAATGTCATGTGAACTATTGGCGACGACAACCATCGTATCTTGATAAAAAGGCACACATTCAAAATTGTCGTCTAATTCACCATACAGACCAATGACCAGATCAAGCTCACGTTCTCTGAGCTTTTCGTAGAGAAAATCGGTTTGCCCAATGACGGTTTTTAGCTGAATGTTGGGGAAGTCTCGCGTGAGAATATGAATGATCGGTAATAGTATGTGATGCGCTGCAGTAGGCACTAATCCAAGCTTCACTTGGCCTTTCTCACCGGACTCTAGCTCTTTGATCTCTTCGGCAACATCTTGCACGCTTGCGAGTATCGATTGCGATCTCTGCAACAATAATTTTCCCGCCGCCGTCAGCTGAATATTACGGCCATCTTTTTCAAATAGTCGTGTATTTAGAGTACGCTCTAATCGGCGAATGCTGCCTGTTAACGCGGGTTGGGTTTTATGAAGTTGCTCAGCGGCTTTGCCAACATGGCCCAGCGTGGCAATGCGCTGAAAGTATATAAGATCACGCAACTCTAATTGATCATTCATATTTATCGATTTCAAATAAAATACTATTGGAATTTATTGATTATATACAATAATAATTTTGCTATGTAGATGTGCTTTGTTAGCCGACTTGTTATTGGTTAACCCCATCGTATGTCACGCCATATAAAAATAAACAGAAAATGCGAGAACTTAAATAATGAAACTATCTAGCTCAAAACTGATTAAATGTTCAGCGATGGCTCTATTAGTCAGTACCTCAAGTGTATACGCTGATGATTTTCCCACTCACCCAATCACTGTTGTAGTGCCATATGGTGCGGGTGGGACAACAGACATCTCAGCTCGCAAGCTTTCTAGTTTAGCGGAAGGGGAGCTTGGACAACCGATTGTTGTAGAGAATCGCCCCGGTGCCAGCGGCACAAACGCCATGCGAGCCGTCGCCAATGCTAAAGCAGATGGCTACACACTGATTGCCACCACTTCTTCCCCTTTATTTGTGACCCCTGCAGTGCGTCCGGTTGGCTACGATTCGGTGCAAGACTTCACGCCTATTTTAAATTATTCAGGTCCTTACCATGGGGTGTTGGTGCAGGCGGATAGCCCTTACCAGTCGTTTGATGAGTTAATGAAGGCCGCCAAGTCAGATAAGTCCATTAGTTATGGAACGGCAGGCGCTATGGGCGGGCCTCATTTATCGTTTGAATTAATCGCTCGAGAAACGGGTGCCAAACTCAAGCATGTACCGTTTAACGGTGCTGGCGCTGCCACAGCGGCTCTATTAGGCAACCACGTAGATGTCGCCCTAGTTCCGGCTTACCGTGATTTGGTTTTAGACTCAAAGCTGAGACTGTTAGGTGTGTTGGATGACAGTCGTGATCCTGACTTTGCGTCCGTTCCGACCTTAAAAGAGGCTGGCTATAACGTCGAATTCCCATCAGTGGTAGGCATCATGGCTCCCGCGGGTACTGCCCCTGAGATTGTCAAAAAGCTAGAAACTGCTTTTACCAAAGTCGCTACATCGGATGAATTCCAAACCTTTATGAACAAGCTGAATCAGCCTGTTAGGGTGATGAGCGGAGACAAATTGGGTGAAATCATTCAATCTAACCTTGAAACCTATCGCAATGTTGCTAAAGAGTTGAGTCAGAAGTAATGAACTCCCATGTTTCACAGCTATGGGCAAAGAGTGGCTTACAGTCACTCATTTGCCTGATATTGGCTAGTTTTGCGGGTCTAGGTTTCTGGACGTTAGAAACCCAAGTGCAGGTGTTTAGCTTTGGCGATTCTTTGTTTGATGCGCAGTTCTTCCCGCGCATTGTACTAGGCCTGATTGTCGTAACCGCTCTTTTGTGCTGTGTGGCGCGAATCAAAAAAACGGATGAACCTATTGGCCCTTTTTCAGGATGGATAATGGCTTTTGTTTTGCTCCACTTCCTCGAGTAGCCAAGCTCGGAACTGCTCTGCGTTAGGATGTTCAAAGCCCTTGCTAGGGCTAACGAGGTAGAAGGCTTCGTTGGTTGGTACTTTATGTTCAAAGGGAGCCACCAATTGCCCTGTGGCGATCATATCTTTAATTAAAGAGCTTCGCCCTAATGCAACTCCTTCACCTGCTTTGGCCATTTCGAGTGCCGAGATTAAGGTATCAAAATGAATGCCCTGAGAAGGGTCAATATGCTGAACGCCGGTCTTATTAAGCCAGTATCCCCATCCTTCGTTGTAGCCATCTACATGTAATAATGTATGCTCGGACAGCTGGTCTGGGGTTGTTAGCGCGATGGAATCCTTTAATAGGTGAGGGCTGCATACCGGCACGAGGTCGTCCCATGTTAGTCTGTCGCAGCGTAAATCTGGCCAATCCCCCATGCCGTAACGAATTTCCATATCAGACTCTTTATCAAGGCTTTCTACCCAAATATTAGTCGGTAATCGCAGCTTAACTTGCGGGTAGGTTTTTCTAAAATGTCCGAGTCTAGGTGCTAACCACGTCGTAAAAAAAACCAAACTTGAGCGAATCGTCAATGGACGTGTCTGACCTTGCCCAAATAATTCATCCGTCACCTCGGCCAGCCGCTCAATAGATTCATGCACGATGGGGATATAAGCGCGCCCGGCTTTGGTCAACTCCAAGCCTCTTGGTAAACGTTTGAATAGCTCGGTGCCTAGTTGTGATTCTAATCCTTTGATTTGTTGGCTAACGGCTGCTTGCGTCATATTGAGCTCTTGTGCTGCCTGTGTGAAATTCAGGTAGCGCGCAGACACTTCAAATGATCTAAGCCAGTTAAGAGGGGGAAGCTTTTTTTTCATTGTTATTCTTCTCACATGTACCAGGCCACGAGCGTCCAAGATTGCTCATTACCAGTCGTTGGAATTCTAATGATTGAAGCTTGAATTATCGTCTTTTTTATCTGACCTATCACTCACTATTTACGCCATTCTACTCATTCATAACGACTGTTTAGTCATCCAAGTAAGATTTTTAAGCAGGCGTTAAAATAAAAAAACTAGGCCTATACAGGTACAGGCCTAGTTTTTTATTACTAATGTATTATTTTAGCTAGGGAAAGCGAAGGATACGCCTTCACGTACTCCGCTAGACGGCCAGCGCTGCGTGATGGTTTTACGTCGAGTGTAGAAACGTACGCCATCAGGCCCGTAAGCATGAAGATCACCGAATAAAGAGCGCTTCCAGCCACCAAAGCTATGATAAGCAACTGGAACTGGCAGAGGAACGTTGATGCCGACCATGCCCACTTGAATGTGAGTTGAGAAGTAGCGAGCCGCTTCTCCGTCACGGGTAAAGATACAGGTACCATTACCGTACTCGTGATCGTTAATCAGCTGCATTGCCTCTTCCATAGTGGCAACGCGAACAACTTGCAACACAGGCCCAAAAATTTCTTCTTGATAGCTTTGCATCGTAGGGGTTACACCGTCGATCAGTGTTGCACCAACAAAGAAGCCATTTTCGTAACCGGAAATGCTTGGCTCTCGACCATCTACAATCACTGTCGCGCCATCAGCTTCGGCACTGTTGATGTAACCGACAACTTTCTGTTGGTGTGCACGTGTAATAACAGGACCAAAATCATTGTTTTTGTCGCTGTACTCACCCACGGTTAGATTTTTCATAGCGGCTTGCATCTTAGCTACTAAGGTATCCGCCGCTTCATCTCCTACCGCAACCGCAACCGATAGTGCCATGCAACGCTCGCCAGAGGAGCCAAACGCGGCACCTAGCAATTGGTTTACGGCATTGTCCATGTCCGCATCAGGCATCACAATGGCATGGTTTTTAGCGCCACCTAATGCTTGGCAGCGCTTACCATTAGCGCTGGCAGTTGCGTAAATGTATTCGGCAATCGGTGTTGAGCCGACAAAGCTTACTGCTTGAACGCGTTTATCCGTCAAGAGTACATCTACCGCTTCTTTATCGCCGTTTACGACATTCAGCACGCCTTCTGGCAAGCCTGCTTCATGCAGTAATTGAGCAATATAGAGTGTTGAGCTAGGGTCTCTTTCTGATGGCTTAAGAACGAAAGTGTTGCCGCAAACAATGGCCAGCGGGAACATCCACATCGGTACCATGGCAGGGAAGTTAAAAGGAGTGATACCAGCGACTACACCTAGTGGTTGAAACTCACTCCAAGAATCAATATTAGGACCAACATTTTTACTGAACTCGCCTTTTAGTAGCTCAGGCGCGCCGCAGGCAAATTCAACGTTTTCAATACCACGTTGCAGTTCACCCGCCGCATCATGACAAATTTTGCCGTGTTCTTGGCCGATCATCTCACAGATTTTATCTGCGTTTTGCTCAAGCAGCTCTTTGAAGCGAAACATGACGCGAGCACGCTTAAGTGGCGGTGTGTCGCGCCACGCAGGGAAAGCGGCTTGCGCGGCAGCAATAGCGTCTTCTACGGTTTCCTTTGGCGCTAAAGCTACTTGTTTTGAGACCTCTCCAGTTGCAGGGTTGAAAACATCTTGCATACGTTGAGCAGTGGAGACTAGTTGGCCATTAATTAGGTGTCCGATGGTGTTCATTGTTTTTCCTCAAATATTGTTAGCATGTTACTTATTCAATTAGGCGATGACGTTACGTTATGGTCACTCACCAAAGCTGTTTATAAATGTCGATGATCTGTTCTGCCGTCGGCACGATGGGATTATTATTTGGCGAACCGGACGCCAATGCTTGCTCTGCCATGGTTGGCATCAAGTCAAAAAACTGCTGTCGGCTGATGCCAAATTGTTCAGGTGTTGGCACCTGTAATTCGTCATTAAGGGCGCGCAGTTCGGCCATCAGTTTCTGGTTAGCTTCTTCATCGCTATCGGCTTGAGTTGCGACACCAATGGCTCGGGCACAATCGGCGTATTTTTCAACGGCACTTGGAATAGAAAACTCGGTAACAGCGGGCAATAGCATGGCATTGGATAGCCCGTGAGGAACATGGAAAGCAGCGCCAATAGGTCGGCTCATGCCATGCACTAAGGCGACAGAAGCGTTGGAAAAGGCAACCCCCGCTAATGTCGAGCCTAACATCATGGCTTCACGTGCTTTTTTATCGCTGCCATCGTGATACACACGGCGAAGGTTAGGGCCGATTAACTTCATAGCCGCAATGGCTTGACTGTCACTGTAAGGGCTTGCTTTTTTACTGACGTAGGCTTCCATCGCATGGGTCAAAGCATCAATGCCTGTGTCAGCGGTAATTCGAGCCGGTAAGCTTAGGGTCAGTTTATAATCGACCAAGGCGGCGATTGGCATAAAGCCAACACCAACGCACAGCATCTTTTCATCGTTGGTCTCGTCGGTGATGATGGTGAAGCGTGTTACTTCTGTGCCGGTACCCGCTGTGGTAGGTACGGCAATGATAGGTAAGCCAACTTCATTGACGATTCTTGGGAATTTGTAATCGCGCATTTCGCCGCCAAATTTCCCCAAGATACTAATCGCCTTGGCGCTATCAATCGGGCTACCGCCGCCTAGCGCAATAATACTGTCGTAATTGCCATTACGGACGGCCTCGACTCCCGCTTGAATTGAGCTTACGGTCGGCTCGGGTACCGTATTATCAAAGACCTCCGAGGTGATTTGATGCTCCTCTAGGCAAGACTGAACTTGTCGAGCGTAGCCAAGTTCAACCATCATTTTGTCGGTGATGATGAGAGGGCGAGTACACCCCAAACTGCCCAGAATAGTCGGGATTTCTAAGCTGGCATTTTCTCCTACCTGCATGATACGCGGTAGAATGATTTGGTTAGACATATCGGCTCCACTTATTGTTATTTTATTTGTCCTAGGCTCATCTCTTAACACTTCCAACATGGAACGTTAATGCGTTAAGAAACACCCTAAATAACCGCAACCAAAGGTTGCGAAACAACGTCATTGTTATGAATAAGTTGTAGCCTTTAAAGCAATAAAAAATCACCCTTAGAGTTAAGTATTTTTATAGCTTTCACCTTTTTATTATGATGAATTTGCAATATTTCTTTTGTTATCAATAGGTTGAGATTTTTATCGTTTCTTTGCATTTCAAGACATAAAAAAAATTTACCCATAGGTCTTTTTTTTATTGCTAGTCGCCATTTAAGAGCACTTCTAGTATGCCTCCTGTGCTGATCTCAACGGTACTGACTTGTGGCTTAGTCTCGATTACCAACATAGGTCAATAAAATTTACACGTACTGGTTTTCTTTATTCAGTTAAAAGAAGCTTTTTACACAGGATCAATAGAGATGAATAATAACAATCAACTACCTCTTATTGGTGTCCGAGTCGTAGACTTTGGACAACAAATTGCTGCTCCCGCTGTTGCCATGATACTCGCCGACCTTGGTGCAACAGTGATTCATGTTGACCCACCGCAAGGCCCTCAGTGGGTTAGCCCTGCCAATGCTGTGTTAAATCGCAACAAACAATGCATCAACTTAAACTTAAAGTCTGAAGCAGGGCTTAATCAAGCACGACAACTGATTGATCAAGCAGACATTGTGATTGAGAACTTTCGTCCAGGGGTGTTGGCTAGATTGGGCATTGATTTCGAGGAATTGCGAGCCAAGCGCCCTGAACTGATCACATTGTCGATACCCGGTTTTGCCAGTAACGACATGTTAAGACGCGAGTGGAAAGCGACAGAAGCCATTATCGCGGCGACATCTGGTTCCTTTACCGACATGGGATTTAACCGTGTGCTTATGGGTATTGAACCGAGTTTCTCTCCTGTTCCTCTGGGCTCCTCTTACGCCATCTCGCTTGCTGCTGGCTCAGTTGTCATGGCCTTGTATGAACGCGCTCAAAGTGGTCAAGGCGATCATATAGAAGTCCCAGTGGCGGCGGCCTTGATGGAAGGGCTTTCTTACAATTCTTTTGTGATTGATCAGTTACCAGAGCGCTACAAAACCATGCGTGAGCATGAAATTGCGTACCGTCGCGAAAATAACATCGAAATGGATCTCACTTATGAAGAGCTGCAAGAATACTTAGATCCGTTCTTCCGCACCTATGATTGCGCTGATGGCAGAAAGTTTTACTGTGTATGTCCGTCGCACCGTAACCATGCGAAGCGCGCTCTTCAGGCTTTAGGCGTTTACGACGAGTTGATGGCGGAAGGCTTTCCTGAAGTACAAGATTTACATGCACCGATTCATGAATGGGACGGTGAAACCTCGCTTGGTGTTTACCCTCTACCTGAAAAATGGGCCAAGATAGTCTCAGCAAAAATGAAGAAGGCCTTCCTGACCAAATCCGCTGAAGAATGGCATCGTATTTTTGGTGAAGTCGGCATTCCTGGTGCGTCCCAGCGCACGACTAAAGAGTGGTTACATGACGAGCATACTAACCAAGCGGGCTTAATTATTGAGGTGGACGATCCTGAGTATGGCTTGATGAAGCAGCCTGGACCGCTAGTTTGGTTCGAGCATAATGCAGCGGCTTTCATGCAAGCAAAGGGCAGAGAATTTGTTGATTTTGAGACAGCGTTACATAGTTTAAGCAGCACTACGCCACCGTTTAAACTCAATGCACCTCAAAAGAATATTGCCAGTAACCCAGTGCAGAAAGGCTGGTTAGCGGGTAAAAAAGTGCTTGATCTAACCAACGTGATTGCCGGCCCACATTCGGCGGCTTATCTAGGGCGCTTTGGTGTTGATGTGATTAAACTGGATCCAGTGACGCCTCTTTATGATCCGCTGATCGGATGTCTGTACAGCTTTCAAACCGACATGGGTAAAAAGAAAGCGTTGGTTAATATCATGACCGAAAAAGGTCGAGAAGTACTCAATCGACTCATAAAGTCCGTTGATCTTGTACTCATCAATGCTCCTGAGCGTCAACTTGCAAGCCTTGGTCTGGATTCAAAAAGCCTACTTGAGGTGAACCCAAATGTACTGTTTTGTCGTCTAGATTGTTTCGGTGGTCCATTAAGAGGTCCTAAGACTGATTACATCGGCTACGACGATATTATTCAGGCAAACAGCGGCATCATGATGCGTTTTGGTGGCAGTGAAACGCCTGAAGAGCACGCCCATGTTGGGACGCTAGATGTGAACTGTGGTTTTGCTGCGGGCATGGGGATGGCACTCTCGATGTACCATCAGCTAGTCACGGGTCAAGTCAGCCGAGTGAGAACCTCACTTTCTGCTGTGACGAATATGGCGCAAATTCCCTTTATGTTTGACTACCAAGGAAGAGAGCCATTCAATGAGGCGTCTGGTCGCGAAGTATTAGGTAATCACCCTCTGTCACATTTTTACGAAACAATGGATGGCTGGATCTTCTTAGACTCAGACCAAAATGAGTTTGAAAAATTGAAATCTTTAGAGGGTCTAACAGAGCTGGGTGATACGCCTGATTTACATGCGTATTTAAAACATGCCTTTAAACAAGCAGCGACTTCACATTGGCTCAATTTACTGAGAGGGGCGGATGTTGCCGTAGCTGAACCCAACTCAATAGAAACGCTGCGCCATGACTACAGCCGTATACACGATGGTGAAGTGGGTACCCATTTTGGTAGCTATGCGTTCTCAATTTATCCAGATCATCCGAGTGGACATTGCTTCACCCAAATTGACCACTACTCCATTCGACCTAGTAGGGCGGCAATACGAGCCATAGCGCCTACGGAAAAGTTTGGTAATTCAACCAAAGAAATTTTGGCCAGTGTCGGCTATAGCGAAACGGAAATAGCGGACATGATTGAGGCCAATATTGCCAGCTTAGGTTGGAGTAAAGAGTACTTGCCTAGTTAGTCAAACGATTTCTTAAAGTCCACAGGGGGGATCTAACTTATAAGCCATGATTAGTAAGCCATTAATCCTGTTATGAAATGACCTAATTTTTCTAATTTGTTATATCCCTTTTAGATTTATAGGATAACACTGGAACTATAAAAAAAATAAAGAGGTTACCAATGCTTAAAGATAAACAGATAGACGCTCTTATTACCCAGCGAGGGGTATTAAAAGGGCTCAATGCAACTCTAGGAATAACCGCCTTAGTAATGGTGGTTGTATTTATTCTCTATACCATCCTGCTTGGTGAAGTTGCTAGCCAGCAGTTCCTTGGTATTAAGAGTTGGATCGAAGAAACCTTAGGCTGGTATTACATTATTGTGATGTTGCTGGCATTCGTGATTTGCGCAACCTTGATGATCAGTAAAGTGGGCGGTATTCGATTAGGCAGAGATGACGAAAAACCTGAGTTTTCGAACTTTGCTTGGTTCTCTATGCTTTTCGGCTGTGGTACGGGTGCCGGCATGCTGTTCTTCTCCATGTCAGAACCTATGATACATTTTGCCAGCAGTTGGAGCGGTGGTAACCCCTTCATGAGTTCCGAAGTTAAAGCCGCTGTGGGCAGCTTCTTTGAAGCAAAACAGGCAGCTCTGGCAGCAGGCTTGTTGCCTGGTGATGCAGGCTTCCCTGTTCCGAGTGATTTAGTGGCTGAAGCAGCTGTTGGCGGTTTAACGTTAACAGTATTCCACTGGGGCGCTGTGGCTTGGGGGATGTATGCCATAGTCGGTTTGTCGTTGGCTTACTTTGCGTTCCGCAAAGGTCTACCTCTTTCTATTCGTTCTGCGCTTTATCAGTTAATTGGTAATAGAATTTATGGCCCGATTGGACATGCTGTTGATATATTGGCTGTTTTCGGAACCATATTTGGTATTGCGACGACATTAGGTCTCGGGGTAGAGCAGATTAGCTCTGGACTTATCTCACTTAACCTATTAACCGAAAAGTCGACCACAGTAACAGTACTTTCTATTGTTTTCATTACCGTGATTGCCACCTTATCTGCTACCAGTGGTGTCGCAAAAGGTATCAACATGTTGTCACAATTTAATAGCTACATTTGTATCGCTATTATTTTGTATTTCCTTTTAGCGTCAAATGCTAACTACTTGATTGCCAACAGCCTAACGACACTGGGTGACTACGCTTCACAAGCATTGTCTATGACGCTTTGGACGGCTCGTAGTAGTGAAGAACAAACTTGGCAGGGTGGATGGACGATTTTCTACTGGGGATGGTGGATTGCATGGTCTGCTTTCGTCGGCATGTTCATTGCGCGTATCTCTCGTGGTCGTACTATCCGTGAGTTTGTCATGGGTGTTGTATTTATCCCAACATTAGTTTCCTTGGTTTGGTTCAGTGTGATTGGTTCAGCAGGCATCTATGAATCGATCTACGGCGCAGACATGAGTATCTACAATACTGCAGTAAACAATTGGGATTACGCAGGCACCTTATTTACGGCGTTTGAAGTACTAACGCCAGGGGTTGGAGCGACGATTGCCAAGTTCTGTGCGCTAATTGTAGTTGTCGTTTTCTTTGTCACTGCTGCCGATTCAGGGACGTTAGTTCTAGGTCGACTACTGTCATTTGGTCGCCGTCCACCTATCCAGCAACGTATCCTTTGGGGTAGCCTGCTAGGTGTAGTGACTCTAATGATTCTTTTAATGGGCGGAAGCGAGGCATTAAAAGCTTTACAAGCTGCTTCCATTGCAGGGGCACTGCCGTTTACTTTCGTTATCATTGCCATGATGTTTGGTCTTGTGAAATCGCTTCGTAAAGACAGCGAAAGTTTCGTTGCAGACGAAGAGCAAGTGAAAAAACTCGTCGAACGCGAAGTGGCTGATTTGTCGTAACGAAGAGCATCAGTAGCATATGCTATGCGAGGTCAATGTGACGAATTAGAAAGAATTCTTTCGAAACGTCTCAATGACTTGTTGATAAAAAACCCGAGATAGCAATCTCGGGTTTTTTTATGGTTGATGAAAGTTCAGTAAGAGGTGAAGGCCGTTACAGAACGATCAGATAGAGTTTTTAAACGGTCTTTTTATGCCATGTCCAATGTCAGCAATAAACGGTATTGACCTGCGGCTACTGCTGGAGAACGATGTACTATCCCACGGCCCTCATTACCTTCCCAGCGTTCACCCTTTAACAAAGCTACATCGCCGACGCTAATTTGCTGAATCGTTGCATCGGCTTTAATCAGGCCTGATGAGCGGTCCGGTTGACCATTGCTACCGCGGCCAAGCTTTTGACGGTTTAAGCTGCCTTCTTCCAGCCATTGGGTCGCGGGGCCTTGATAGGTAGTAATCAAACGACAAGGCACTTGATCCACATGAAAGCGTGGGCACATGGCGCTGTTTACTTGAGTGAGACGAAGCCCCGCGGTATCAATATCAAATAGACAGCAGTAAGCATCGACTAATAAAGCGATATCGCGAATCAAAGCCTCTCGCTCAGGAACGTTTGGTAAGCCTCGTTCTAACGATTTTGTGACATTGTCTGGGGTGACAATTTGGTTGAGAGAAAAGTTATCTCCTGCTTCTAGGACGGCGCGCACCGCTTGCTGGGTCTCGGTATCCAGCTCACGCTGCCATACCATCATATTCACGCCATCTTGGTAAATACCCGCAAGGCCAGATAATTCATTACTGACTTGAGCCTGCGGAGTTGGCAAAGGGCCAAAGGTTTCGGCTAATATACTCACGCTGCGGCTCCTGGTTGCCATTCTGGGAAGGGGTCTTCAAGCTCCAGCCAAGAGTCTTTACCTTGTAGCAACTCGTCTTCAGTGAGTAAGGCAGCTTCTAAAGCTTGGGTCATGGCTTCCTTATCAAGGTTCTGGCCGATAAAGACCAACTCTTGGCGCATATCGCCAAACGGTTCGACCCAGCTGTCTTTAATGATCGCTAGGGATTCTTCATCCTGTGGCCAGTATTGGCGTGGCACCGCATGCCAGAACATGCCTGCAAATCCGTATTGGGCAATGCCGCCCGCTTGGCTCCATTGACCGGCAAACTCTGGGCGAGACGCGAGCCAGAAATAACCTTTGGAACGGATCAATTTACCGTATTGCTCCGTGCTGTGTAGGAAGTTGTGAAAGCGCTCGGGATGAAACGGTTTACGTGCCACGAAGCTAAAGCTGCCGATGCAGTATTCTTCTGTTTCGGGGGTGTGTTCACCGCGCATTTCGGCGAGCCAGCCTGGGGCTTGTTGAGCTTTTTCAAAGTTAAAAAGGCCAGTGCCCAAGAGCTTCTCATTCGCTACTTGGCCGCGTTCCATTGGGAGGATTTCAGCGAGGCTGTTTAAGCTGCGTAAGATAGCTTTCAACTCATTGAGTTCGGCTTCACTGACAAGGTCGATTTTGCTGATCAACAATAAGTCTGCAAACTCAACTTGGTCGACTAGCAAGTCAGCGACATTGCGCTCGTCATCTTCACCAAGGGATTCGCCGGTTTCTTTTAAGCTCTGAGCAGCGTTGTAGTCTTTTAGAAAGTTCACCGCATCCACCACAGTGACCATGGTGTCGAGTGTGGCAATGTCCGATAGGCTGACACCTTCTTCGTCGGCAAAGGTAAAGGTTTCCGCGACGGGGAGTGGTTCCGAAATACCAGTCGATTCAATTACTAAGTAATCAAACTTATTGGCTTCGGCAAGTTTCCGTACTTCGATTAATAAGTCTTCGCGCAGGGTGCAGCAGATGCAGCCGTTGCTCATTTCGACCAGCTTTTCTTCGCCGCGGTTAAGCGAGACTTCTTGGGCGACAAATGCCGCATCAATGTTGATTTCACTCATATCGTTGACGATCACGGCAATGCGTAGACCGTCACGGTTATTGAGTAGATGGCTAAGTAGGGTGGTTTTTCCAGCGCCGAGAAAGCCCGATAAAACGGTTACGGGTAAGCGCTTGAAAGAAGGTGATGTGCTCATGGTTCTCTCCTTGCAATATTGATAAATGTTATAACATAACACTTATCAATATTAAAGCGACCAAATGTGTTATCCCCTTAGACCTGATCACCGATTACTTTTATTATTGGCCTCTTGGTTAAGATTAATAATATGGAGTGGCCGGTGCCCGAGCGTATACAAGAGCTAATAGAAGTGATTTCTCGTGTCGATGGCGCAGTGCCTGGCTCGGGTTTAAAGAAGCATCGTAAGATGGCAACCAGCCCGTTTATGATGCTACGTGGCACGTCGTCGGTGTTTTACCATGACCTTGCTAACTTAACCTTTCGTCTGCCCAGTACAATGGAAGCATGGCCATTAACTATGGTGATGGGGGATTGTCACATCTCTAATTTTGGCTTTTTTAGCGAAGAAGGCTCTCATGGAGACCAAATCATCTTTGCGCCAAATGATTTTGATGATGCCTGTGTGGGCCATGCTGGTTGGGATTTACTTCGTTACGGGGTGAGCTTGCTGCTCTGTGCTGATCACTGCCAAGGTGGGATTTCAGGGCGTTATCAACTGCTTGAGCCGATCGACAAGAGTAAAGTCATCGCAACTGAGGAGGCGACGCAAGCCTTAACAGCTTTCTGGCAGGCTTATCGCAACACCTGCAAAAATCTGGTTGAGCAAAGTGTTGATTATCGCCATGTATTGCAGGATTTTGATGAGTCCCATGTGTTGTATAAACTTGAGCAAAAAGCAAGTAAACGTCAGGCTGGTGGTGAGGATTTCCTTAGCAAAAGCTCTTTGGCGAAAGCAGTCAACCTTGATAGTGGCAAGCCATTAGCCTTCTTAGATATTCCTGAAAAATTTAAAGCGGTAGATAGGGTGACCTACCGTACGATAGAGAAAGTCTTTGCACCGTATGTAGATGATCAGATTCTCGACATTGTCGAGCGCGTTGGCGCCGGTACGGGGTCGGTGAATATGCAGCGTTATTATTTGCTGATTGGGCCAGAGCAGGTCAGCCAAGAAGACTTGGCTCTCTGTCATATTGTCGAAATTAAGAAACAACGCGCTGCGGCCCCGCTTTTCGAGTACGAAGATCTAAGTTTGATGAACCTATTGTCTCCCGCTCATCTGACGGTCAATTGTCAGCGACGTATGCAACGTAATCCAGATTTGGTGCTAGACGATGTGCTGTGGAAAAAAGCCCATTGGTTAGTTCGCTCTCGCCATCATGCCCGTGTCAGCATCGACCCTGAAGACATTGCCTGCGGCAAGCGTGCTCTCGACGGCGGCTTTCAAGATTATGCATCCGCATGTGGTGAGGTGCTTGCGCTAGCTCATGCACGCTTTGATAGACGTTCGAAACGCTTTGAAAAGGCAGTGCTGGCAACTGCCGATGAGACTTGGCAGGCATTGGAATCTCTACAGCAAGAGTATGCAGCACAAGTGATCGCTGACTGGCAGTGGCTGTCCGAGCTAGAAATACCAATGGCACAGTAGGCTATGCCCTTTCGGCGTCAAGCCCTGCTAGTTGCCATAGCTGTGATTTATCAACGTCATCGATCTGCTCAGGTTTGAGAAATGTGTTGGCGTAGGTGAGGTAGGTTTCTGACTCCACAAACAACTTGAAAAGTGCGCCATCAAGATGATGGTTATGCACCATCCGAGCTAGGATCGTCAGTGACTCAGAGATCGTTTTTCCTGTTTTGTAGGGGCGATCCGATGCGGTTAAGGCCTCAAAGACATCGGCAATGGCTAAAATGCGGTCTTGGACGCTCAATTGTTGGATATTAAGTTTTCTTGGGTAGCCTGTGCCATCCAGTTGTTCGTGATGATTTCCGGCGATATTCGGAACATTCTTAAGCTCATCTGGAAAGGGAAGGGAGGACAGCATTTTAATGGTTTGTACCATATGATCTTTGATCACAAAGCGTTCTTCGTCAGTTAAGGTGCCGCGCTGTACACTCAAATTGTACAGCTCGCCTTTATTGAACGCTTGATCGGGCAATTCCATATCAAAACCCCAAACGTTATCGGGATTATCTGCTTCCACCATCGGGCGACGATCCCCCCAAGTTTCAATATGTGCTGCTTTATCCGCGAGTAAATGTTCTTGTGCCGGTAGTATTTCTTCGGTGTCGGGTAAGAGTTGCTGCTCATCTTGAGAAAGACCGAGGCGGTCACTAAAGTGACGCGTCCAAGTTTGCTGGGCAATACGGTGAATTTGCTCGATATCTTCCTGCGCCATAAATTCACCGCCAATGTTGGCCTCGGCGATGAACGCAAAATCAGCTTGTAACTGGCTTTGTCGGCGTTGTTTTTGCTGAGCTAAACATGCTTCATCTTGCCCCGCGATGACACCGTTTAAGTATTCAATGTCAGCATCACGCCACAGCACCTCAAAGCGCGTACGCACCTCATGAATTCGGTTGTAAATGGTTTCTAATTTTGTGGCTTTATCGACCACATGCACGGGGCTGGTGATTTTCCCGCAGTCGTGTAGCCATGCGGCAATGTGAAATTCGCGCCGCTCATTTTCGCTCATAGTGAAGTCGGCGAAGTCACCACTGTGAGAGCGTATGGCTTCGTCAGCCAGCATTTCAGCGAGCTCTGGGACGCGTTCACAGTGACCGCTGGTATAAGCGGATTTGGCATCGATGGCGTCCGCCAGCAAACGAATGATGCCATCAAGCAGCGCCTGCTGAGCTTCAAATTGTCGTCTGGTTGAAATGGCGGTGGCCGCCGCACCGGATACCTCGTCCATAAAGTGCTGAAAGGTTTCAAGATTGATATGAGTCCCTTCTTGGATCTGTAGGACCAGCATCCCAAGGATCGAATCATCGCGATCCATAAGCGGTGTTAGAAAGAGTTGTTTTTGTTTGGCATTGAGAGCGTTAGCTAAGGTCGGTCGTAACATGAGCCAGTCACTACTCTCACACATAATAGTTTGTGGTCCATCCAAGTTGGTCTGTGTCGCCCGCCGCATCAACTGCGCTTTTGCGTCAAACAAATACACGGCACCTGCTTTGGAAGAGGTAATGGCAAGCAAGTGATTTGATACTTGCTCTAGCATGCGCTCTAAATCTGGGTCATGCGCCAGCGTATGGGATATCGACTGAAAATTATGGATCGTCAGTGCCATATGATCTGTTAGGGACGACAATATATTGATTTCTCTTACCGGCGAGCTAACACTGATTTTGTGACTGAAATCGAAAGAAGATAATTTACTCACTTCTTCTGAGAGAAGGTGAAGTGGACGTGAAATGGAACGGCCCACTAACCAGCCAAACAGCATGAGAATCAAAATAGCGCCGCCAGAGAGCAATAGCTGATTGGTTAAGTTCCGATGAACACCTTGCAGTAGAAAGCTCTGAGGCAGAGCATAGAGCAATTGCCACTCTTGGTTACTAAAGCTGTTTAGAGGGAGGCGTATGCCGTACCACGTCTCATTGCCTAGCTGAAACTGATCAAGCTTTTGGGTGTTGCTCGGTTGCGCTAGTAGTTCGGTAAACGGGGTATGCTCTAACTGGTTGGCTGTTTTGAGCGTCGCCTGGCTGAGTGAATCGAACGCCACTAAACTTCCTGAGGCTTTGTTATGTCCCAGCACATGCTGGTCTTCGTCTACGATTGCCATTTGAATCTCAGCTTCAGGGCTAAGTTGACGCATAAACGTCGACAAGTCTTCGATAGAAACATCCACGCCTGTGGTTGCCTGTGTTTTGGCATCATAAATAGCAAAAGTGCTGCCTACTTCGTTGGTGGTATAAAACGCGTAGGGCTTGGTTAATACCAATCCCGTTTGGCTATGAGCATGCTGAAACCAAGGGCGTTGCCTAGGATCGTAGGTATAGTCATCCGGTTGAATAGGGGGGGCTAATGGCGTCAGATCGGCATCAAAAAATTGCCAGCGGGTCTGCTTAATTTCTCCAGACTCTGTTCGGTCAATCGCTTGCAGCAGGTAGGTGGCATTGTCTGGCGCCGCTACCTGAGATCGAGCAGTCTGGTTTTTCAAGGCGCGTAACAAGAAAAAATCACCATCCTCATAGCCTACATAAATGGCGCTTAAAATATGGTTCATCTTCATCATGCTGGCCAACAATGGAATGCGGTCTAAGCGTGCATCAAGACTTTCTAGAGTAGTAAGAGGGTCGAGTTGCAACAACATGACGCTGTGCTCAGCCGTGGCGGTGACATTCTCGATCTGTTTCTCAAGTGATAGGGTGGTTTGTCTGGCGTTAGCTTCGACCTGCTGAGTCAGCGTGGTGCGGCTGTAGAAGTAAGAAAAGATGGTCAGTGCTGCGGCAAGCAACATCATGCTAATGATGATGCTGCCACTGAATAACACTTTAACAGGAATGCCAGTTTCCTTGCGGTATTTATTCATCCTTGCTTACCTTTTAAAAAGCAGATGATACTGATTTTGGTTAAAGTCTATACAGACTCAGTATCAGCGAGGATTTGAAAATACACAAGCAAGTAACAGTATCCGCTACCTTAGTGAACTGACTCCGGTAGCGTTATGATTACGAAAAGAGCATTAGCCTAAAAGGATGTGTGGTTTTTTGGGTGCAACATAAAGCTATTTTTGCTCCATTTGTGCCATCATTTCTGGGGTGATTTTTCCAGATAATGCCATTTGAATGGTATTTACAAGGCCGAGGAAACCCTCAGCACCTTGGTATAAATCAGCACCGGAGAAGATGTAGTTTTGACCATTTTCATTGGTCATAATTAATTGCGGCACGCCGCCAGAGCCGGGTAGACGGCTGAGTAACTGGCTGGCTTGTTGTACCATTTGATCCGCTTGCTGTTGTAGCGGGCTGCCATCTTGAAGAAGTTCTAACAGCTCTTGAGGATTGACCTCAATGCCTCGATCTGCGGCCACTTGCGTTGCAATCTTAGCCACTTCTGCGGCTTCAGAAGTGTCTACGCCGTCGACATAACGACGAATCTGTGCCGTATGCAGCAATTCACCTGCTAAACCTAGCTGTTGTGATTCGAGGAACAATGTTGCTAGAGTTAACGCACGTGAGGAAAATACGCCATCTGGTTTCTTCAACACGTTTTCAAAGTAAGCGTCGGAGAACTCTAAACCAGACAAAGATTGAATGCGTTCATCATTTGTCTTTGCATGCTCAGCAATGGCACTGGTTGGACGAGGGTTGTAGAACAATCCCACCGGAGCCATGGCAATATTGCCCAGCTCGGATTCGCGCAGTGCTTTGATCGCAGGCGCGGTCGCGTAACACCAACCACACAATGGGTCGAATAAATAGGTGAATGTCATAAAAGGGCGATCCAAATGGTCATAAAGGCACACCATAAAACGAAACGCTGGATTTGAAAAGCATCGTGGCGTTGACAGATAAGCTAGGTTGATAGTGCGCAATTTTGTCCAATCACTTTGCTAGAATTTGCTGTAGTTTTATTGATCTAGATTGATAACACGCTATGAGGTTGGATATGTCTGACGATAATCGTTTTACCTTTATGAACAGCCAAGGCTTGAAGGAGGTGATGTTACTGCAAGCGTCGATGACAGATTTTGCCTACAGTACCCATGCGCACGAGGAGTATTCGATCGGCGTGACACTCACCGGACGCCAAGACTTCTATACCCAAGGTACGTTTCATAAAAGCCATCCGGGACAAATCATGGTGTTTAACCCAGGCGATGCACACGATGGCGAGTCTGGTGACGATACGACGCTTACCTACAGTATGCTTTACATTCATCCCGAGCAGTTTAAACCTTATCTCACAGCGCTTGAAGTGGCTAATCCAGAACAATTTCGGATTCAGGATGCGGTGTTTTCTGATCTGGAGGTGCAGGACAAAATCTTGCGTTTAGCGCGTTTGATAGAGTTAAAAACAGCAACGTCGAGTGAGTATGAAAGCTTGCTTTTCGAGTTGACGGAACAGCTAGTGCGCTATCAATCCCAGCAGCCATTAATGGCCGAGACGCGCCGCCAGTTACTGTTAGAGCGGGCCAAAGAATATCTTCAAGATCATTATCAAGACGAAGTATCATTGGATGACTTGTGCCGCGTGGCGTGCATGTCGAAATATCATTTTCTGCGTTGTTTCAAAGCCTATACCGGAATGACGCCTCATCAATATTGGCTCAATGTGCGTATACATCGTGGCCAGCAGGCGCTGCGTTCTGGGGTGCCTGTACTGGATGTGATGAGTGAATTGGGTTTTAACGATCTCAGTCACTTTAATCGTCGTTTTAAACCTGTATTTGGCATGACGCCACGGCAGTATCAGCAACTGATTCTCGCCCGCTAATTTCTATCTATTGTTTGCTCCTGTGATCCGACACAAACGCCGTTGGAGGCTTTACTATGCTTGAAATTTTTATATTTGCCTTGGTGATGATGTACAGCCCTGGCCCTGTGAACATGTTGTCTTTATTTGCAGGGGTTTCCGATTATGGTTGGCGCGCCTTGCGTTTCTGTGCTGGTGTAGGAGCGGCCATGTGCTTGTTATTTTTAGCCACTGGTTATCTGGGCAGCTCTTTCATGACAGGAGTCTTGCAAGGTGTGGCGGCGTTGATCGGGGGCGCTTACATTGCTTACTTGGCGGTAAAAATTATTAAGGCGAGTTTTTCCTCCCAGCACGCGGACCGTACCCCGCAAAATCTGACGTTTGTATCTGGTTTTTTAATGCAGTTAACCAATCCGAAGGCAATGGTTGCCGTGTTACCGATTGTCACCGTGCAGTTCCCGCAAGCACAGGTCGAAGGTCTGATGATCCTGCTGATGTCAGTTTTCTTGGGAGCGATGGCAGGCGGTGCGCCCGCCAGTTATTTTGTGGCAGGCCACCGCCTTAAACAAGCAGTGTTGAATCCAACGATAATGCGCTGGCTACAAAGGGTCATGGGAGTGACCTTACTGGCACTTGCACTGCAATTTCTTTATAACGGATACCTTCTGCTGTCTTAACGAAAAAGGCTGAACCCAAAGGTTCAGCCTTTTGCATCGCATGTTAAAAATCGCTTATCGAGCTGGCGCTTCTTCAGGATGCGTATTCTCCACGTGGTGTTTTTCCGAAACTCGACGGACTGCCATGTTGGCGAAAAAAGCGACAACCAATAGCAAGGCCATGGCATACATAGTGGTGTTATACAGGCTTGACGTCGGATCCACTGTCCCTGCTGGAGCTATGTCCATCAGACGGCTTAAGGTGACTGTTTTTGAGGCGATCAAGGCTTCCAATTGATCTACCCCAGCGCCAAAAGCTTGTTGGAATCGAGCTGGGTCAACGCTTGCCGCAAGATTGTGAATCGCGTTATTAAGCGATTGCTCGCGCAAGTAGGTGATCGCAAATGGTCCCAATACCCCTGCCGTACTCCAAGCGGTCAGAAGACGACCGTGAATACCGCCCACGTGCAGCGTACCGAAGATATCGGCTAGGTAAGCTGGAATCGTGGCAAAACCACCACCATACATAGTGAAGATAATCATGGTCGCAATGCAGAACAGCACCAGCCAGATAACCGCAGGGTTGCTGCTAACTTGGCTTGCCACATAGGGAATGGAAACATACAGCACCATACCAATTAGGAAGAAGCAGTAGAAGGTGTTCTTGCGACCAATATAGTCGGAGGCGGATGCCCAGAAGAAGCGTCCAACCATGTTAAAAACACTGATCATCAAGACGTAGGTGGCGGCAAATCCTGCGTCGACAATGGTGGGTAAAGTGGTGCCAAAGATTTCCGTCATCATGGTTTTGGCGACGCCGATTACACCGATCCCCGCGGTCACGTTCAAACATAGTACTAACCACAATAGGTAGAACTGCGGTGTTTTGAGCGCTTGGTCAATGTGTACATGATTCTCAGAAATCAGGCTTGTTTTCTTCTCTACTTCCGCTGGAGGATTCCACCCCTCTGGTTTCCAGCCCGGCGCGGGTACGCGGTAAGCAAACGCGGCGATGGTCATAATGATAAAGTAGACAATGCCAAGGGTGATAAATACCCCTGCGACCCCGGTATCTCCCGTGTTGACCACGTACACACCCTCAGGCCCTGGGACCGGCATTTTGGCCATGTCGGCGGCACTTGCCACGACCACTTCTAAACGCTCGCCTGCGACTTCAACAAAACGACGTCCGGCGTCAGTTATCAGCGTTAAATCCGCCACTTGACCGAGGTACTGGGGCGCCACATAGAATTTAGATAACAGCCATTCTTTAAGTGGTGCGCCAATCATGGCACCGCCACCAAAGCCCATAATCGCCATCCCGGTGGCCATCCCCCTTCGGTCGGGGAACCAGCGTATTAAAGTACTGACTGGGGAAACATAACCTAAGCCAAGGCCACAACCGCCGAGCACACCGTAGCCCAAATACAATAACCAGAGTTGATCCCAGAGAATCCCTAAGCTGCCAACCAAAAAACCGCCGCCCCATAGAATCGCAGCGAGAAAACCAACTGCGCGCGGGCCGACTTTCTCCAGCCATTTACCGCCAATGGCTGCGGCTAGGCCTAAAAAGACAATGGCGGTGGAGAATATCCACACGACAGAGCTTAACGTCCAGTCGTCTGCAGCACTGGCGACAACGCCATGTTGGCGTACTAACGGCGGATTAAAAATACTCCACGCATAGACGGAGCCGATACAGAGGTGAATCGCAATGGATGCGGGTGGAACGCGCCATCGGTTGAACCCTGGCTTGGCGACAATGCGTTCTTTGAGCAGGAAAGATAAAGGACCAGATGTGTTCGACATAAGGTATTACTCCGCTTTTATATTTATTGTTGCTGTCGATGTGAAATGGATAGCCCCAACCCTGTTCCAGAATATGAAGTAGAGAAAAAGGGGTCAAAGATGCGTGTTAGATGGTCGGGGGCGATGCCACAACCATTATCGCGAACGCTTAACTGAATACGGCCACGCCCTGTGTCTCGACTTCTAATGCGTATTTCGCCGTCCTGCCCGATGGCGTTAGCACTATTCATAATCAGATTAATCAAAATTTGCTGTAACGGTGGAGCATCAGCGAGGGCGAGTTGTGTTGCATGAAGCTCAAGTGTTAAACGAATCTGACGGCGCTGTAATTCGTGTTTTACTAAGGTTTGTGTTTTACGCACGACGTCGTTGACATCAATTGGGGTCAGCGTGTGCTGTTCAGTGGTCGGGCGAGCCAGTTTTAATAGATCATTGATAATGCTACGGATGCGATCGACCTGCGCAATGATCAGTTCTGCATCTTGGCGTATTTCAGGGGTGGCTTGTTCGCCCAGTTCATCCAGTAATAAGTCCATATAGCCTAAGATTACGGCTGTGGGGTTATTAATCTCGTGAGCAATGCCTGCGGTTAATTCTCCTAAAGCGGCCAGCTTGCCTTGTTCAACTAATTGTTCACGGGTGCGATTGAGAAGCACAATGTGTTGCTGCAACTCCGCGGTACGTTGACTGAGAGCTTGGGTGCGCTGGTTGACCTTTTCTTCCAGTTGCTCAGCAGCTTGTTGGATCGCGTTATGTTGGCTGTCAAGCTGGCTTAGCATGTCGTTAAAATGCAGGGCCAGTTGCTGTACTTCATCGGTAGAGTGTTGGCTGGGCAGTGGTTGACGCTCGCCATCGCGGACGCGATCCATCGCAGCGGTCATGCTTTCTAATGGTTTGGAAATGGCGCGAGCCCCGCGTATGGTGATCGCCACACAGCATAGCAATACCCCAACAAAGAGCCATAGCAAGAGCTCCAGCCAGGTATAAAAACTCTCTAGGAAAGGCGCTTCCTGAAAGCCTGCGTAGAGCATGCCGACGCGCTGATTATGTACATCCAGCACGGGTTCGTAGGCAGAAATATACCAATCCTGCACGACATAGGCCCGATCTAGCCAACGCTGCCCTTGCAGCAGTACTTGTGATTTCACTTGCTCCGATACCTGAGTACCTAGGGCTCGTTGTTGTGGTGTGCTTGGATGGGGGACGTTAGTGCTGATACGCACATCATCCAAAAATAACGTTACGGTACCAACGACATTATCAGGCAAGCTACCTGGCCCGTAGACAGTGCCGCGAATGCTGTCGACCAACTGAAAGTTACCATTCATAAGCACGCCAGCGGCGAGCAAAGCAATGGTTTCGCCTTGGTCATTTTGCACAGGTTGCATCAAATGCAGCATCATGCCCCGTTGTTCTATTCTATCTGGCTGCGCCACTAAGTGGACACTGGCTTGCTCGGCAAGTTGATGAGAAAGGCTGTCTAGCTCGCTGTGGCTGAAAATTTGAACGCCACTCAGCGCACCTTCTCGCAGCGATTTATCCAACAAAGGCTGAGCAGGATAGCCGCAGGTTAAGGTTCGCAACTCACAGCCTTTCAGTGATAAGACGCGTACATAATCCACACCAGCGGCGCGGGCTAACGTGTTTTCTAACGTTATCAACGAGATGGAGAGAGGCTCGGGTTTGGTTTGGCTAGCGCTGATTAAAGCGGGACGAAAGCGGTAGTCACTAGCGAGGAGTGATAGACGCATCAAATGTTGCTGTTGTGTCGCCAAAAACGCCTCATGAGCGACGGCTAGGTCGGTGTTAGCTTTCATTAATAGCTGACGATAACCTACTTCTTGGCTCCATAAGTAAGCCAAGCCAATGACCCCCGGCAAGATTAGCAGCAGGGGAAACAGCGTCAGTCGCAATAGTCGATAACGGAGACTGTTGCGCCGTCGTGACCAACGTCGGTTATTGTTCGAGGGCGCTGCGTTCATCGCTACCTTGCTGACGCTTGCGATCTAATGTTTTACGAGTGATGCCCAGCTGCTTGGCCGCTTGTGTTTTATTGCCGCTGTGCACTTGGAGTACCCGTTCTATATGGCAACACTCCACTTGTTGTAACGTCCAATCTAGCGGGTAGCCTTCCATTGTTGAGGTCGCGTGCGAGCTTGGTTGCAATAGGTCTTGGGGGAACATGCCCAAGAGTAGGCAGCGTTCCACTAGGTTTTTTAACTCACGAATATTCCCAGGCCAGCGCTGTTGGCGCATGATCTGAAAGTCCGCTTGGGAAAATTGAATGGGTTTTATGGACAGGTCTTTGCTTAGGCGCTGAATTAAGTGCTCGGTTAATATCGGCAGGTCTTGCAGTCGTTCTCGTAACGGCGGCAGCTGACATTGCAACACATTAAGGCGATAAAATAAGTCCTCACGAAAGTGCCCATGTTGGACTTCTTCGACGAGGTTTTTATTCGACGCGGCGATGATGCGCACATCCACTTTTATATCGCGTTCGGTACCTAGGGGACGAATGCGGCCATCTTCTAGCACACGCAGTAATTTTGCCTGCAGGGTGAGCGGCATTTCTGAGATTTCATCAAGAAATAAGGTGCCGTGGTCGGCATAGCTAAATAGGCCTTCTCGGGGTTGGTGGGCATTGGTGAAAGCTCCCTTTACATGGCCGAATAGCTCTGATTCCATGAGTTCGGGTGACAGCGCTGCGCAATTTACTGGAACAAACGCCCCGTGCCGTCCGCTAAATTGGTGTAAAGCGCGAGCAGCGAGCTCTTTCCCCGTGCCACTTTCACCCTGCAGTAAAACCGCCGAGGGGGCTGGCGCGATACGCTTTATCAAAGTGTTTAATGCCTGAATAGCAGAGCTTTCGCCAATCAAACGAGCCGACTGCTGGTCGTTTAGCTGGCGTTGTAAAACAAAGTTTTCCCTTGAAAGTCGGCGATGATCGAGGCTTTTCTTAATCGCGGCACGCATTTGCTCAATGCGAAAAGGTTTCAAAATCAGATCGCTGGCGCCTAGGCGCAAGGCATCGATGGCATGATTCATATCGGCAAACGCAGTCATAAAGATCACATCGCAATGGTTGCCAGCATCGCGCAAGGTCTGAATCCATTGCACGCCTGAGCGCTCAGGCATACATATGTCCACCACTAATAAATCGTAGTGTTTTTCTAGCCGTAGCAGATCCGCTTGTTGCGTTGAATCCGCACAGTCTACCTCTCGGTACAGCTTACTTAGTGCTCGCTGTAAAAAATCCCGAATACCTGCTTCGTCATCAACAATTAGTATCGCTATGTCGGACGGCTTAGCCGGGGCGGGCCGTTCATTCCATTGTTCGTTGATCGCCATCTTTATTGTTCTTGTATTGCTTAAGTGGGTCAGCGAACACCGTCGCCGTTGCTATTCAATGTAACGTGCAGGGCTTGAAAGTGGAAGACTCAAAGCGATCCGAAAACGACCTGTTGTAAAGGGGAGTAAGAGGAATGCAGCAAACAGGGAGAAAAAGGGGAACGGCAGTGCAACCTTAGCAGGGCGGTTGAAATATCAGTCTACGTCGTTAAGTCTATTAGTACGGATGAGCAAACAGCTCCGTTGTAGAAACTCAAACACAAAGCAAGTAACCAAGGAGAACATGATGTTACAACATACACCAGAGGTTAATCATATTGCAGACATTATCAAAGTCATGAACAGTGGCATTGAGTTTTACCAAGAAGCAAAAGAGAAAATAGACCGTCCTGAATACACCAGCTTCTTTAACCGTATGATTGATGCCAAGGAGTCTGCGGTATTTGAACTGCAAAAGTATGCGGTAGTGGAGAAAGGCGATTTGGAAACGGGTTCAGATTCGATGACAGAGGCGCGTAAAATTTACACTAAACTGGTCGATAAAATTTCCACAGGAAGTAGCGCTGAAAACTATGTAGATCAGCTTGAAGAAGTGGAAGACAAGGTGCTAGAAGAGATAAATGAAGCACTGGCAAAGGATCAGGCGCCGGATTGTGAAGCGACTCTACACCGTGTCAAAGTGCGTATGAAAGAGTGTCACGACGAAATGCGTATGTTGCAAAATGGTCTAGTGCATTAAATCATTGAGCAATGATTAAGGGCCGCTTTCAGAATTGAAAGCGGCCCTTTTGTGTTTAGAAGTGCGCTTGCTGTACGTTAAAGCCCTTTAATGTGGCGTTATCCCGGTACTTGGCAAAGTACTCAATAAAGTCCTCATCGGTGACCTCTTTTTTCAACTGGCTGGCATGACGCAAAAACAGCTGTCCGTCTTTGCGCACAGCAATGGATTGATGGGTGATGTTGAGGTTGGTGCCGATCCACTTTTTCACATCATAGTCCGGGCGTACCATGCTGATGATGCTACCGTTAGGTATACGATCGAGTAACGCTTGGTTGATCTGATCTCCCTGAAAGACTGCCGTAAGTGGTACATAAGCCGTGCTGACGCTTTGCGCTTGAAAAGCTTGGCCTTCATGGTGAAGGGCATCCAGTCGTTCTTGCTTGTTGACCGAGTCCGGCAGACTCTGTAAACGATCCTCTTTCATGGCCTGATACCAAGCAGGCTTATCAATCAAGGTGGTAGCGATTAATGTCTCGGCTTGGCCGACTTGCGTGGTAATGTCCTGTAAAAGCCCTTGATTGTTTGGCAGCCAATCAGCACTGGCAAAATGGTTGCGGGTAACAAATGACACTAGGCCATCTTGGTAGCGAATCTTATTGATGTTATCGGCAAAGTCGTGACTGGATGTCGACAGTGCACCAGCCAATACGGTTTCTACATAAGTGGTGCAGTCGAACACATCAAAGCGATACAAGGGGTCGCGATCATATTGGCCAAACTCTCCTTCGCCAAGATTACCGTCAACGTAAGGTGCTCCCAGCAGACTGGCACTGAGCTGTACGATGCGTTGCTCTGTCGAGGCGGAGGCCGCTACTTGATTGTCAATCAGAGCGTAATACTGTTCAGCTGTAGTCGCCTGTGCAAGATAAATAGAGCATGGCATCAGGATACTGAAAAGCACCGCTTTATAACGCTTGGAAGACATAATGGACCTTGAGTAAATATTTTCTTGGGCTCAGTGTGCATCAGCTGGAGTGTGGATGCCAGCGTACTTACATTTTGTAGTGGCTTGTTTTCTATGTGTTGGTTTTTTACAAGCGATATATCGGCCAAGCTTGCTATGCTTGATTGAATAGGAGGTTTCTAGCGTGGACAGAGTGGACTACTTCAGCACATCAGATCAAGCCCTGAGTTTGATTGAAGGGCGTTATCAGCGTTTTAAATTCCAACGCCATTACCATTTGGATTATCACTTTGGCTTGATTTTGGAGGGGCAGCAGCGCTTCGTTTACCAAGGAAGTCGTTATTTGGCTGGGCCTGGGGATCTAGTATTGATGCCGCCCGATGAATTACATGACGGGCATTCTTTCTCAGAGTCGGGCTACCGTAGTCAGGTTTTTGCCCTTGAGCCGAGCTGGCTGATAAACCAGTTGGATGCTCACTCGTCAACATGCTTAAGCTTCACTCATCCGTTAATACGAGACCCACAAGTGTTTTCTCATTTGTGTCAGGCCCATCACGCTTTACGACAAGGCAATCTTTCCCAGTTAGCGCAAGACTGCTTACCTTACGAGACTTTTGGGCCTTTAATTGATCGTTATAGCCATGAAAAATCCTCTGAACCGAAGCATTTAGGGTCACAAACCCTCGTGACGTTACGAGATTATTTAATGGCTCATTTGTCTGAGTCGATTCACCTGTGGCAATTGGCAAATATGTGCAGCCTAAGTCCGACACAATTTCAGCGTCACTTTAAAGCGACCTTTGGCCTGACGCCCTATGCATGGTTAACAAGGCTACGCCTAGAGCAAGCCATGAAGTTGCTTAAAGCGGGTGTGTTAGGAACTGACGTTGCGCACCAAGTTGGCTTTTATGATCAAGCCCATTTTAGTAAAGCGTTTAAGCAATGCTTCGGCGTCTCTCCCTCACAAATACGTTAGTGATTGCTTGCCAATGGCGTTCCTGTAGTGGGCAAAAACTTGCCCTATCATGTGAATCTTTCTCTGTAATATCATGATTTATAAGGGTGTTTTTTCTGGCCTAGGATTTGCTGTGGTACTCCTAATACGACAAGGAGGAAATAAAGATGCAAATCCATGGATCTCAATATGCAATATCGTCTGCAACAGGTTTTCCTGCGACACCTAAACAGCAGCGTGACCTTGAGCAAGAGTTTCAATATTTTGAGCAAGAGCGTAAGAATAATGCGCAACAGCCTTGGTATTACAGCCATGTGGATGACCCCCAGTCTAATCCTATAGATCCCGCACCTAAACGTCAGACTGATCGTGAGAACTGGAGTATCGAAGGAGTGGGGGGCTATGATGTGGTGGTGTCGGGACACATGTTAGACAGCCATGATGATCACGGGCTGAGCTGGGATGTGCCTGCAGAAATGCATCGTGCAAGCTATTGGCAGGAGGCCATCGAAAACGTGACGCATATTGAAGCGAAGTTCTCTGAGGCGGTGCCTTACCAAGGTTCGGGGCGTATACATTCTATCTGAGATAATATTCACGGCCTTTCATTAGCCCAGAATGAAGCACAGTCTTCCCTGCAAAAGGTCCAACAAGCATTAGAGCGTATCGAATTATTGAACGTTGAAAAGGCTCTGCAAAAAGAGTACGGCTCTGATGTTAAATTGGCTTATGACTACGACTCGATGGCTTACGTGATGTTGAAACCTGGCGATGGCCGCTACGACGAAGTGAAAACGGGCAAGGACTTTTTAAAGGGATTAAAACACGATATTGGTGCTGATCTTGTTCCTAAAGATGTTTTGAATCTGTACCGCAAAGCAGGTTATGTGTGATTCAGAGAAGTTTGCATTGGGGTGAGTTCTATCATTCCGAACGCTTGTCATGAGCAACTCGCTGCTATTTTTTTACAAGCAATATGCCCTTTACTTGGCAGACAATGTTGTCTTTGATAAAGGAGTTAGCATGAACGAAGCTCATATTTTACTGACCTTGGCAGCCGTGCATTTTGTCGCATTGATGAGTCCAGGACCTGACTTTGCCTTAGTGGTACAAAACGCTGCACGCTTTGGTCGACAAACCGGCTTTTATATTGCTTTAGGTTTATCGTTGAGCATCTTGCTGCATGCCGTATTAAGTATTACGGGTGTGAGTTATTTGATTCAACAGCACCCATTGATTTTTATGTTGCTGCAAACGGCGGGAGGAACGTATCTATTGTATCTTGGCGTCGGAGCACTTCGAGCAACGTGTCTGAATTGGCAGCAATCCGCTACACCGCTCACTGCTGGGGTGTTATTAACGAATAAGCGCCAAGCTTTCACAAAAGGCTTCTTGACCAATTTATTAAATCCTAAGGCATTGGTTTTCTTCGCTAGCTTAATGTCGAGTTTGATCCCAATCAGTATGTCGTGGAGTGGTAAGGGGGTGGCTTTAATGGTTATTTGGAGCTTATCCCTATTTTGGTTTGCTTCCTTAGCATGGCTGCTAACGAGACCAAATTTACAGCGTAAAATGCTCAACGCTGGGCGCTATATCGATCTGCTTTGCGGGGTGTTTTTCAGCTTATTGGGTGGGTTTATTCTTTGGCAAGTGCTAGCAGGTTAGCCAGGTAATAAAAAGGGGCGATACCTTGCGGTATCGCCCCTTTTTAATGTGCTGCTTTAATTAAAAATTAAAGAGCAACGATGTTCTCAGCTTGAGGGCCTTTTTGGCCTTGAGTTACTTCAAACTCAACTTTTTGGCCTTCAGCCAAAGTTTTGAAGCCGTTGCCTTGGATAGCACGGAAGTGAGCGAATACGTCAGGACCGTTTTCTTGTTGAATGAAACCAAAGCCTTTAGTTTCGTTGAACCATTTAACTGTACCAGTTGTTTTAGTAGACATAATAAATATCCTGTAGATAAAAAATAAGGGTGCCTGTAACAGGCGGATGTAGCGGAGAAATAGACAATATTTTAAATCTTACAAGACGAAGGACTACTTTTAATAACACGACGTAACGAGATATAAAAACTCAAACTCTCTAGCTGCTGATTAATGTATAGACAGCAGTTAACTAAGTCAAAGGTTATTTTCATAAAAATGAAAATAAATTTTCTGACCCGTACAGAAGTGCCGGATATAAAACGCAGATTAGTAACAGCGCTCCTAGCCAAGCAACCCATTGGAACACCGGTTTTTGCGTTTTGTGGCGATAACGTTGCTGGCTATACAAGGCACCCAAGCCCCCACCAAACAAAGCCAATAGATGCAACACTAACTCAGGGATACGTTCTTTTTTCCCTTGAACGGCTTTACGCTTATCGAGCCAGTAAAACCAAGGAAGCACAATCACATTCTGGCTGATCACAAACCCGCTGAGCAGCCAAATATCGAGCGGTTGAAATGCCTCGACAAATTGGAATTGGCGATTGAGCCAAATCGCCGAAAACATTACCAGACCGCTTGTAACCAAGCTTAACAACAAGCAAAGGATGAACCATTTGCGATAAATAGCTGGCATGTCACAGATCCTGTTTCGTGATTGATGAGCAATATTTGATGTGGTCATTAAGCCATGACTGCTAAGCCTAATCCCACTGTGCTGGCAATGATTAAGGGGATGCTGGCACGTCTCAGCATGGCTTGTCCGCCAATCACGCCTGTCATGCCTGCTTTGAGTAAACCATTAACGGTGGCGGCGATGACTATCCCTAACACGGCAGTTTCAAGTGCCAAGCCGTCGCGACTCATACCGGAAAGTGAAAGGTTAATGGGATCAACGTCTGCGACGCCAGAGGCAGCGGCAAGCATAAAGACGCCAGCGTCTCCTAAGGTGGCTTTCAAACCACTGCTAAGCAGTAAAATACCGGTTAGCAAAGCGCCGAAGCCAAGGGCTGACCAGAGTGAAAGTGGTGATGCGGGCGGTGCGACATGTTCAGGCACACTTTGGTTGCCGCGATACCAAAGCCAAAGTGCCGGAAGGTAAGTCATGGCTGCCATGGTTAAGGTGGGAATGGCCAGCGGTTGTAACAGCTCTGGGTTAATGACGCTGGCAACCAAAAGGACTCGAGGGTACATGGTGCCACAAGCAAACAGCACGCCTGCAGCCAGTAGAGGTGATGCTTGTGGCATTTGTTTTGCCATTTTGGAAAATTGCAGCGTCAGAGCGGTAGACGATGCCAACCCTGCAAACAGCGCGGTTGCCATAATGCCTTTTCTTGCACCCGCAAATTTCATGGCGAAATAACTGACAAATGAAATACTGGAAATCAGCACCACCATCCACCAGATTTTGTAGGGGTTTAGTGCATCCCAAGGCCCCATATCTTCGTTTGGAATAACTGACAAAATGACCACAGAAATGATCAACAGTTCTAATGCGGCCCAGAGCTCTTTCTTTTCAATCAACCACAGCCAACGGTGCAACTCACCTTTGAGGCTGAGTAGTAAGGTCGTGATAATGGCTAATGAAGCCGCTTCGGTCACGTAGCCAACCATGACCATGGCACCAAAACAAAAGGCTAAAAGGGAGGCAATTAAGGAAGTTAGAGAAGAGCGCTCTCGAGTGCTGTTTATCACGTAAGAAGCGGTCAACGCGAGCGCTAAACCAATAAAAAACACCCCCAATAAAAAAGTACCAAGCTGCTCCGAAAGCATTGCTGATACGGCACCGAGCAACGAAATCAAACCGTACGTGCGTAGCCCCGCGACTCGAGAACCTTCTTTTTGGTCGCGATACTTAAAACCACGCTCAACACCAATCAGCAGCCCTAACGACAACGCAATACCCAGCAATACAATTGAAGACTCACCTAATTGCATAGCACCATCCTATTGTTTTGAAAATAAGAGGAACAACCTTTTCCTTACTTGAAGCGTATCACAAGCGTCTAAAAATAGAGCCGTTATTGATGAGTTAAAGCGTGTTTAATTGTGCCTGAATGTTTGAAACAGTTGTTAATAACGGTTGTGCATAATCCTTAGCAAACACAGCTTCGCTAGCAAACAGTTTGGGCCACACTAAGTTAATACAAGCTCGAACTTTGCCATCCATAACCAGTGGCGCTGCAATGGCGCGCAGCTCGTCACTGGACTCGCGTTCACCAAAGTAGGAGGGTGCCCGAAAGGCAAAGCCTTGCTGACGAATCTGCTCGCGCATCGCAGGCCAAATTTTGGAAAAATGCTGTTGATCATTGGTTTTGCAACGGGTGGATTGCCATGCTTGTCGTAGATAACGCTCGCAAACGTCAGGCTCGCTGAAGGCCAGTAATGCGCGGCCTGCCGCTGAGCGAAGTAAGTCGACCTGAGTTTGAATACGACAATGTGTTAAGTGCAAACGAGTGAGAGCACGGGTACTTTCGACTAGAACGAGTCGATCATCAATAGGGATGAAAATGTCCGACGGCCACAGCACTTGGTCGGTTAGGGCTTCGGCGTGTCGGCAGATGATTTCAATGAGTGGCTGTTCCGCTGGAGGAATATGGATTTCAGTCTGCTGGGGGAGCAGTACATTGCTACGATAACGTTGGTCGAGCAGATTCTGTCTCACTAGCCCTTGCTCACACAGACGCTTTAATAGTCGGTGAGTGGTGCTTTTGGGTATGAGGGTGCGTTGCGACAATTCTGACAAGGTCAACCCTTGAGCATTTCCAAGCTCGGTTAAGATTTGGATTCCACGATCAAGGGCTAGTGTCATCTAAGGCTCTCGTTAACTACTCAAATACATCCAAGTCATTCGCCAAGACCACCTTGCCATCATAGTGAGCTTGGACTTGCTCTGCGGTTGATTCAACAGGCTCAGCATAAAACAGTAAATGCGTCAGTACCAGTAAACCTGGTTGCACGGCATTGGCGACTTTTGCCAGTTCTGTCGCTGGAGTATGAGCATGCGAATGATAGTTTTGCCACGCTGGCGAGACCTTTTTCAAGGCTTCGTCATTGATCACTTCGTGAACCAAGATGTCGACTCCTTTAGCCATTTCGATCAGCTTATCGCTATAGCCCGTGTCGCCTGAAATCACGATGGTTTTATCCGGCGTAGTAATTTTGTAGCCAAAGGCTGGTTCAATATCGCCGTGGGGCACATCAAAGGCTTCGATGGTGACATCGCCATCTTTAAATACCCAACCACCGTGTTCGTACTCAGTGACCCGAGTTTTATACATTTCAGGGTTCTTTATTGGCGTTAATCCCTTTAGGCGCAAATCTAAATCTACTTGTAACATCTCGTAATAACCATCGGTCATGGCTTGAATTCCCTTTGGTCCGTAGACCGAGATTTGATTGTCGCGGCGCCACCAAAGGGTCGAGGCGAGCTCTGCGTAATCTAAAATATGGTCACTGTGTAGGTGAGTAATAAAGAGGTTTTCGATCTTGGTGGGGTGTAATTGCGGGAAACCATTGGCCGCCGCTTGAATGGTGCGATGTACCGCCCCTGGTCCAATATCAAATAAATACGCTTTGTCGTTATAGACCACCGCCGTTGCTGAGCCAACACGCTCAGGGTTGGTCACAGGTGTTCCTGTGCCTAGGGTAATGACTTGGGTTTTTGCCAACACAGGCAAGGCTACCAAACCAAGGGATAAAAGGGTGCATTGAGAGAATTGCTTGATCATAACCTGAGTCCACTCTGTTATTTTTATTGGAAGACATCTGAGTATGGCCATACACAGTGCAGTCGCTGAACTGCCTGTTTATCATTGCGATCAAGTTGAAAAAGGTAAATGGGAAAGTGCGTAGCGTTCCACTGAGTGGAACGCTTGTCGAGGTGAAGAAGGATTAGCTGCTGGCTATCAAATTGCTAAACGCTTTGCTGATGAGATCTTTTTTCACTGTGGTACGTGCTACAGATTGATCAAACCAAAAACTCATGGGCTGATCAAAGCCAATGCCATGCATGTAGTTGTACAGGGCTTTGCGTAGGCCATTACCAAGCATGTCATGGTCGGTGCCGGTTGGATCAAAGAAATCGACGTCGTTCTCAGCAAAGAGTGTTTCTGGGCGCTCAGCTAGAGTGATGCCGTATTCTTCTGGGTTGATGCCAATTGGACTGTGGATGGTCGCCGCGAAGCGGTGCCAGTAAGCGGATTGGAAACAGCCCTGAGACATCATCTGACGCACCATTTCCAGAGCATCGACGGTTTCTTGCTCGGTTTGAGTTGGGAAACCGTACATCAAGTACGCGTGTACTAGTATGCCTGCATCACTAAAGCCTTTGGTGACGCGCGCCACTTGCTCGACGCTGACGCCTTTTTTCATCAACTTCAGAAGACGATCTGAAGCCACTTCCAGACCACCACTGACGGCGATACAACCTGAGTCTGCCAGCAGTTGGCATTTCTCAGGGGTGAAGGTTTTCTCAAAGCGAATATTGCCCCACCAGCTAATGACAACGCCTCGTTCGATCAAGCGTTCAGCCAAGGCAAACAACGCTTTCGGTGGCGCGGCTTCGTCAACAAAGTGGAAGCCCGTCTGCCCGGTTTCTTCGATCAATTGCTCGATACGATCCACCAAGATATCTGCGCCAGCGTAGTCGTAACGTTCGATGTAATCCAAGCTCACGTCACAGAAGCTGCATTTCTTCCAGTAACAGCCGTGGGCAATGGTGAGCTTATTCCAGCGGCCATCGCTCCAAATACGGTGCATCGGGTTAAGCATTTCACACAAAGATAAATACTCGGTCAGCGGTAAACCATCGTACACCGGTGCGCCGACTTCCGTTTGCGGAATATCGTGCAGAGCTTTGTTGTCATTGAAATAAACAAACGGTTCGCCATCTTGGTCTTCAGCGAGGAAGTAAGTTCGAACTAAGTCGTCTACTTCACACTTGCCGTCAAAGTAGTCCAGCAAGGTCATAAACGGGCGCTCGCCATCGTCGACACAGATAAAATCCACGAACTCAAATACGCGCGTGTCTTTCAGCGCGCGCAGCTCGGTATTCACAAAGCCGCCGCCCATCACCACTGGAATGTCCGGATTAATTTCTTTGCAGGTCTGGGCAATGCGCAACGCGCCGAGCATATTGCCAGGGAAAGGCACTGTCAGCGCGACCACGCTAGGTTGGGTTTCCTCAAGGTAGGCCTCGACCAACTGCTCAAGGATTTCTGAGCTAAAGCTCGATTCCCCCATCAAGGTATCGTACAAATCGTCAAACGTTGGATTGGCGGCGGCCAAACGCTCGCCGTAGCGGCTGACTTCAAAGTAAGGGTCAACGCCTTGAGTAATCACTGACGATAAGTCATTGATAAACAAAGTTGCTAAGTACTTGGCCTTGTCCTGTACACCCAAGTTGCCAAAGGCACTTTTGAGCACATCGCCAGAGACTGCTTCCATCTGCTCGATCACATCAAAGGCTGGGCCTTCGGGTAAAAAACGGCGGGAGTTAATGCGCATGGCAAGGCTCGAATCCTTGCCCTGTAAAAAACGGATCACTGGCTCAACACACAAACGATAGCGATCAAATTCCGCGAGGAAAGTGTAAATCGCATCTGGCAATTCATCGTCATCAAAGGCTTCAAAGTTCTCTTCCACATGCTGGCGCATAATGTCTAAGCCTTGTGTTGTCATCATCTCCAGAAACAACTCAATGGCAGGATCCCGCTGCTCAGCTTTGTAGCCTCTGGAGCGTAAAAAACCGGTTAAATACGCGGTCGCAGGATACGGTGTATTTAACTGAGTCATAGGGGGCGTCATTAAAAGAACGGTCATTGCTTACCTTTGTGCGCAAAGTCGTGGAAAGATCGCTAGTTTAACATCAAATCTAGAATTCTGACTGTGTGCTTTTGAGGTGTTTTTAGGCCATGAAAAAGTATCTAAAGATAGAGTTCTATAAGTCACAGTAATGTGTCAGACTGCGATTTTGTTGGGTCGGCCACTGATGCAATAGAACTGAACTAGTGTAGATGCATGGGTAGGCCTTTTTAGGCAGCTTGAGAAAGGAAGTAAGCTATGAGTCGGTTTTCGATGGGAACTAAATTTACGATGATCGCCTCCATCATCTTTGTATTTCTAGTCGCTTTAATGGTCATAAAGTCTAAAAGTACAGATTTAGCAGACAGTTTTAACCGTTTTTACAATGAGAATCACAAAGTCTCGGTCAGTCTAGAGCATTTAAAAGAAGCTCAGGTGGACATCGTCTTAAATGTGCGGGGGTTGCAAATTGGGTATTTGCTGTCATTGGATAAGCAAATACCACCTTACCTGAAAACCATAGATGAAGCATACCGCAACACGCCTGTATTGCTGCAAAACCTAAAAACGGGGTTCTCAGGTGATGCCCAAGCATTGAAAAACGTAGAAAGCTTGGTCGCAGATTTTCAAACTAAAACCAAAGCGTTTGTGTCTGCGATGCAAAATGCGCCAGACCATAAAGCTCCCTTTCCTGTGTTTTCTGCATTCATGGGCTCTTATACCGCACTGATTGATGCCTTGGACGCTTTCTCTGACCTTAATAGCTCGGCGGTTATTGTCGCTAAGCAGAACTCAGATAGCTTAATTTCAGAAATCGAAATCAGCTTTTGGGGTGCGGTTGCGTTAGCCTTGTTCGTCTCTCTTGCTCTAAGTTACGCCATATCGAGCAGCATTGTGCGACGTATACAAGTTGTGAGTACGGCGGCTCAAGAAATGGCCAAAGGACATTTAAATAGACCTGTTGAAGTGGTCGGGGAGGATGAAATCGCTGATTTAGGCCGTGCCATCAACGTCTCTAGAGAACATTTTCGATCGGTCATCACTAATGTTTTAAATGCGGTAGATGGCGTCAACAAGAGTAGCTTAGGGGTGCTGCAAGCCAACCAAGAGGCAGCTAAGCGTTCGGTTGATATTATGGAGCACACCGAATTGGTTGTCGTAGCATTAGAACAGATGTCGGCCAGCAGTCGTAGCATTTCTGAAAATACTCAAGATTCTTCAAGCGCGGCTAACGGCATCCGAACGGTGGCCCAGAGTAGCTTAGCTGTGGCGCATAATACTTTGTCCGAAACGGATAACTTAGTCAGCACATTAAATGAAACCAATGTGGCGGTCACAGAGCTACGCAGCGAGACCAACAACATTGAGACTATTTTGGGTGTCATCCGTGGCATTTCTGAGCAAACTAATTTACTTGCGTTAAACGCCGCTATTGAAGCCGCACGAGCCGGTGAAACAGGCCGTGGGTTTGCGGTGGTAGCGGATGAAGTACGTGCACTTGCCCAGCGTTCGCAAGATAGCGTCAACGAAATTGAAGCGTTACTAACGAAGCTGAATCAAGCGAGTCAACGCGCCGTAAGTCAGATGGGGAGTAGCTTAGGGTTAGTGGAAAGTTCTCGCAAGCATGTGTCTGAAGCAAGCGATTTAACGCAAGACATCTTAGAGCGTATCGAGCGTATTTCAGAACAAGCTAGCCAAATTGCGTCTTCTGCCACGGAACAGATTGCCGTAACCGATGATATTAATATGAAAATGCACTCGGTTCGGGATTTAACTCAGCGTAATGCGGAAGAAGCAAAGAACTCGGGCCAAAGTGTTATGAACAGCAGCGAAGATGTTAAGAAACAATTAGAGTTCTTTAAGATCTAGCGTATCGGCTTAAAGAGGGCTAGATACAGCCCTCTTTAAGTCACCACGGAGTTACACAGTGACACGAGTGACCAGCAGCTGTTCCACTCGCACGCCTTCTAAATCCAATACTTCAAACTTATAACCTTCGTGCACAAATGAGTCTGTGCGCTTAGGTAGCCGTTTGAGTTTGTAGATAACAAAGCCCGCAATGGTTTCATATTGGTTACGATCGGGAAACTCTTCGATCGCAAGGCTACGCATGACATCAATGATGGGGGTTAAGCCTTCGATCAGCCACGAATCCGCATCACGTTGTACGATCTGTTCGGCATCTTGTGGGGTGATCAAATCGCCCATAAAACTGCCCAGTAAATCTTTCACCGTGACCAAGCCTACGACTGTACCGTATTCGTTCACCACCACCGCAAACGGCTGTGGCGCGACCTTGAAGGCGTTTAAGGCTTCTGACAGGGTTAAGGTTTCTGGCAAATAAAATAAGTCTTTATCCACTTGTTCGGGGGGGATACAGGCTTTTTCGCCTTTCAAAACCCGGCGTAGTATCTCTTTCGATTCGATCACGCCAATAATTTTGTCGAGGTTGCCCTCGCACACTAAAAAGTCATTATGTGGATGCTCGATGATTTTCTGGCTGATGTCTTCGCTGCTTTCGTGGGCGTCAAAATAAATGATCTGATCCCGCGGCGTCATGGCGCTGCCGATGGTTAAACTGTCCAGTTCAAACACGTTACCGATTAATTGATACTCTTGTTTCTGCAAGCTACCGTCTTCTGCGCCAGCGTCCATCATGGCGACGATGTCTTCAGTGGTGACTAATTCTTCCTGTTTGGTAGGCAAATTTAATAAACGCAGAATGGCGTTAGTAATGCCATTAAACAGAAACACCATTGGCATCAAGACAAAGGTAATCCAGCGCATCGGAGTGACCATTTTGATGGCCACGGCTTCCGGCATAATGATCGCCAGACGCTTCGGTAAGAGATCTGCGAATAGGATAAACAGCGAGGTCAGCAGCAGGAAGGACAGCATGAAGCTGACTTGATCGAGCAAAGGTCCTTGGTAAAACATGATTACCATGTCTTTGACGTAAGGGGTTAGCGCTTGCTCACCGACGATACCGCCAAGGATTGAAATGGCATTCAGTGCGATTTGAATCATCGCAAAAAAGGCACCGGGATTTTGCTGAAGTGCGAGCACAGATTCGGCTTTTTCGTTGCCGTCCTCCATCATTACCCGCAGCTTGATTTTGCGTGCAGCGGCCATACCGATTTCAGACATAGCAAACAACGCACCGAACAGGATGAGTACACCAATCCAAAGAAAATCATTCATTTTTTAGCTTCCACTTATGATCACACGAAAACGATTAAACGCCGTATTCTGGAGCAGTGATATAAGCCTCGAGCTGGCTTCCATAGACGGTGCTTTCTGTATAGAAAACAGGCGCATTATAGAATTAAAACCATCGCGTGCAATGGCTATTTTGTAGCGAAAGTTAGTCGAGAATAGGGCGTAAATAGTCAGGGCCCAACTGACGCATTTGTTGCTCGATCCAATCGACTCTCTGCGATAGATTGTTACTGAGTCGATTGGGATCTCGTTGTCTAGGGTTTGGCAATAAGACCGCTAAACGTGCGGCTTGGTTTGGTGTTAAATTCCTTGCTGCGCGATTAAAGTAGTGTTGACTAGCGGCTTCGACGCCATAAATGCCTTGACCAAATTCAGCGATGTTTAAGTACACTTCAAGAATGCGTTTTTTACCCCAAACCACTTCAAGACAAAGTGCTAGGCCCGCTTCTAGGCCCTTACGAAGTAAACTGCGGCTGGGAGATAAAAATAGGTTTTTAGCGGTTTGTTGTGTGATGGTACTGGCACCGCGTAGTTCTTCGCCATCGCCATAGTCGTGAAGAGCATTGCTGATAGCGGTAAAGTCCACGCCAAAGTGGTCTGGAAAACGCTGATCTTCTGAGGCAATCATTGCTAAGGGAACATAGCTGGGCAATGTATCAATGCTGACCCATGTCTGTCTGACGGGGTAAGGGCTTTGCAGCATAAAGGTTGTGGTTGGGGGTGGTACAAAGCGAAACAGTAGCAATACTAAAAGGAACAGCAGTGCCAGCTTCCAGAGCACGGACCAAAGCCTACGGGTAATGCTGCGTTTACGTGATGCCATGAACTACCTCAAATCTAATAGGGATCCCATCCTAGTCGAGTCATGATAGCAAGTTTCCGTGATCAAGGCCGCCTTCATCGCACAGATGGATTAGAGCGGTGCTGTGCCTTCTGCCAGTCGACGGTAGCTGAGAATATGACCTTTGAATGGTTTATCTAAATAGTCGGTATGAGGCGGTCGGGTCTGGGTACAGCTAAAACCAAAGTTCGCGAGTTGATTACTCAGTTTGTTTTTACGGCCTCGGCCCGGGTCAACCACAATTACCTCACAGTTAGGTAAAGCGTGGTCTTGGATAAAGCTTGCCAAGATCTCAATATGATTGTCTTCGTACAGCACATCGCTACCAATGATAATGTCGAATAAACCAAGGGTATCGCTATTGTCTGCCCAATCGGCCTGTTGGTAAGGGATAAGTTGGTCGCCGTTCAAGGTGGTATTGCGATCAAGAAAATGGTGTGACTCTGGATGATAGTCTGTAGCGGTAATGTCTTTGTGCTGTTTGTTCAACAACAAACTGGACAAGGCCATGCCACAGCCGAGCTCTAGGATGCGTTTGCTGCCCACATCGTAGTTACACATATGATTCGCTAGCACTAAGCTAGAAGGCCATAATATGCCAAAGATAGGCCATGTCGCGGAGGAAATGCCGAGCTTTTCTGCTACACCGCCTGGGTCATGGAATTCTTGGTTATCACGCAATGTGCATAAATGAATATCAACTTTGCCAAACTCAACGGTTTGGTAACGTAAGCGTAGGGGCGTCATATCTCACTCAAATAAGTAGGCGCTAGGCCAACTATCCTAGAATAAGTGACGAAACGAGATGGATTTGGGCGGCAGTATAGCACTCGATCAGCATTGAGTCCGTGATTATCTCGATGGAAACGATATCTTGACGACTCCGATTAATGAATAACACAGGTTAATAATCAAATTCGTTTACCGAGTCAGACTTGCTATGTTGTAGAAAATACAACAAGAACAAAGGAAGCCAATATGCCCGTAAACTCGAATGATGCACCAGCGAATCCTATTTGGCCGGTGTTAGGTGTTGCCTTGGCGGCAGCGGTAACGGCGGCGTTAGGGGGGCTGTTCTTGCCTTCGCAGCAGGCAGCAACCTTAGGCGTATTAGTGTTCTGTGCGGCCTTGTGGGCGACTTCATATGTGCCCGAATTTTGGCCAGCGCTGGCCATGTTTGCACTGGTGACCGTCACACAAATCGCACCGGGTAGTGTGGTGTTGTCGGGCTTTACATCATCGACTTTTTGGTTGCTGTTTAGCGGTATGGTGTTTGGTGCCGCCATTCAATTTACGGGGTTAAACCATAAGGCAGCAGGGCTATTGATCCAGATTGTTGGTAAAAGTTATCGCAGCGTGATTACGCGTACAGCCTTATTTGGCTTGCTCTTGGCATTTCTGATTCCCTCCGGTATCGGCCGAGTCGTGCTGTTAATCCCGATTGTGGTCGCAATCACCGAACAGCTGGGCTATCAAGAAGGCTCAACAGGTCGCTACGGCATTTTGCTGGCGGCGGCGTTTGGTACGTTTCTACCTACTTTTTCGATCTTGCCAGCGAATGCGCCAAACATGCTGTTATCCGGCATCAGTGAAGCACTATATGGCGAAACTTTGTCCTATTGGGATTATTTGGTACTGCATTTTCCCGTGCTGGGTCTGGTCAAGGCAGGGCTGGTGATCGCCGTCATTCTATGGTTGTTTCCTGCCCAAGACCCAGTGCATCCGGTTAAACCTGCTACGGCTGAGAAGGTCACTCTCTCTGCTAAGGAAAAGCAATTATTGCTGATATTAGTGCTGTGTTTTGTCGCTTGGCTAACCGATAGCTTGCACCATATTTCCCCCGGCTGGATCGGCCTGGTGGCGTGCGCGGCATGCTTGTGGCCTAGTGGGGAATTCACCAGCAAACAGTGCTTGAGCAAAGATTTGAATTATGGCCCGCTGTTTTTTGCAGCAGGGATCATCGGCTTGGGGGCAACCATTGCGTATACCGGCTTAGGCGAATCCATCGTTAAGGCGTTAACCCAAGTGGCGCCGTTTGTTGTGGGTGAAAACACGCTCAATTTAGCACTCATGACCGGGATCTCCATACTGGTAGGTATGATTGCTAACTTAGCCGGTATTCCGGCCATCATTACGCCTTTGGCTGGGGATTTAGCCGAGATCACCGGCCTGTCCAGCTATGCCATTGTGATGTCCGAAGTCATGGCGTTTTCCACCGTTTTGCTACCCTATCAGGCTCCACCTTTGATCACCGCCATGGCGCTCGGTAAGCTGCCGTTAGCGGTGGTCAGTAAAGTGTGTTTAGTGACGTTTGCTTTGACCATCGTGCTATTGCTGCCTTTAAACTTCGGCTGGTGGCATCTGGTGGGGATGTTATAACGCCGTCAGCCTAACTCAGCATCAACGCACTTAATGTCAGCATAAATACGGCAATACTGGCGTCTAAAATACGCCAAGCCAGCGGGCTATTGAATACGGGGCGCAATAAACGTGCTCCGTAGCCAAGCGCGATAAACCAGACTAAGCTGGCGCAACAGGCGCCGATGGCGAAGGCGATCTGACCAAAACCTGGGTAGTTCGCAGAAAGGCTCCCCAACAGCACCATGGTGTCGAGATACACATGCGGGTTCAAGAAAGTAAACGCTAAGCAAGTCAGCACCACGGTCTTCAGTGACGCAGAAGAAGTTTGTTGTGCCGCGTGTAAGGCGCCTGAGCCAGACCAAGCACGTTGTGCTGCTTGCAAGCCATAAAATGCCAGAAACGCCGCGCCACCCCATCGTAAATACTGAACCAATGACGGCCACGCCTCGACTAGAATACCAATACCGGCCACCCCGCAAGAGATCAGCAAGATATCGCTCAGCGATGTGATCGCAACCACGGCACCGATATGGTGGCGCATCAGGCCTTGTCTAAGCACAAAGGCATTTTGTGAACCGATAGCAATGATCAATCCTGCACCCGTGGTAAAGCCGGATAATAAGGCCGTCAACATAGTACTGTTCCTGTAATTGAATAAAACAGCGCTATACTGCGTTGTCATATCTCCTTAGTAAATTTAATAATTATAGAGATGGTTAAGAAATTCTAATCTGGAGGGCTTGATGAGTCTCGTTCACCCGCAACTAGCCGCGTTTGCTGCCGTCATTGAAGAAGCCAGTTTTGATGGCGCCGCTCAACGTTTATGCGTCACGCCGTCTGCGATATCGCAACGAGTTAAGGCTCTTGAGGATCGCTTAGGGCAAGTATTGATTGTGCGTCAGCCACCGTGCCGACCAACTGAAGCTGGGCAAACTCTGCTGCGCAAAGTGCTGCCGATGTTAGCGTTGGAAGCAGAAGCATTTGCCGATTTTCAACTCGATCAACCCGCGGACATGGCTCCCCGTCGTTTAAAAATAGCCGTTAACGATGACTCATTGGAGACTTGGTTATTGCCAGCACTGGCCGAACTGAGTCAAGACTTTGGTTACCTGTTCGATGTGGTGGTGGACGATCAAGACCATTCTTTAAGCTTGCTACGTGATGGCAGTGTTATTGGGGCCGTGACCTCGGAAGCGAAAGCCATTCAGGGCTGTGATATTCACCCACTTGGCACCATGCGCTACCACGCTATTGCTTCCCCCGAATTTAAAGCGCGTTATTTTGCTCATGGCTTGAATGTCGAAGCCCTAGGTGTGGCTCCCATGCTGGTATTTAATCGCAAGGACGAGTTACAAAATCGCTTTATTCGACGCGTTACCACGCAGATCCTGCAGCCGCCAACCCATTATATTCCGACTTCCAAAGGCTTTGTCGAAGCGGCAGCTCTGCATCTTGGGTGGTGCATGGTGCCGGAATGTATGATTCAAGCAGACTTACGCCTGCAACGGGTAGTGTTACTGGATCCCAGTATCACTGTGGATGTGCCGCTGTATTGGCAGCATGCCTCGCTGCGTTCAACAACCTTAGCTAATTTAACCCGTGTGTTTCGTCAGCAAGCACAGCGCATGTTGAATTCGAACTAGGTATGACTTTACTTTGATAATCAAATAATCTATTTTTTATAATAATTTGAAATTCAAAGTAGTTGGTGCTTATGTCTATTCCTGATTGCAATAAAATCGACCAGTTTTCTTACTTCGATTCCGATAATGAAAAACGTACCCTGTATGTATTGCTGCTGACTTTTGTCACCATGGTGCTTGAAATTGGCGCTGGGACTCTATTTGGCTCTATGGCGCTACTTGCCGACGGTTGGCATATGGGCACCCATGCAGCCGCTTTCTGCATCACCTTGTTTGTCTATCGCTACGCTCGTAAGCATAAGCACAGTGGTCAGTTTTCCTATGGGACCGGTAAAGTCGGAGTATTGGGTGGCTATACCAGTGCTATCTTATTAGGTCTTGTTGCTTTAGGGATGTTGTATGAGTCGTTTCATCGGCTAGTGAGTCCTGTGGCGATTGAGTTTAACGCTGCTATTAGTGTGGCCGTGATTGGTCTAGTGGTGAATTTGCTAAGTATGCTGCTGCTTGGGCATCCTGGGCACGATCACGATCACGATCACGATCACGATCACGATCACGATCACGATCACGATCACGATCACGATCACGATCACGATCACGATCACGATCACGCTCATAGCCATAGCCACCAACACAGTGATCACAACCTCAGTGCGGCTTACTTGCATGTGCTGACCGATGCACTAACGTCGGTGTTGGCAATCGTTGCTTTGCTGGTGGGTAAATTTGTTGGCTGGGTATGGCTAGACCCACTTATGGGGATCGTGGGCAGTTTGATTATTGCGAAATGGGCATGGGGGCTCATGCAGAAAACGTCGCCGATCTTGCTGGATAAAGCGATCGATAAAGCCTACAAACAGAAAATAGCGTTAAGACTCGAAAGCGCTAATGTGTCCCTGCAAGATCTGCATATCTGGAAGGTGAGCGCCGATCACTTCTGTGCCACCTTGACCTTAAAAGACGAGCAAATGCGCGAACCAGCTTTCTTTAAGCAACTCTTGGTGGAGTTTGATAAAATCGATCACATCGTTATTGAAGTGAATCCAGTATAGGTCTGTCTTATGTCTTCTCATACCGCACTGAACAAAGTACTCATCGAGTTCTACGACAAAATGGCATCGTGGGAAGCCTCTGTGGTGCGTGAGTCGGACTATTCCTTAGCTCAAGTCCATACGTTAGAAGCCTTGGGCAACTATGGGCCGATGAATATGAAATCCTTGGCAACTCAGCTTGGCATTACAACGGGGACCTTAACGGTTCAAGTGGATAAACTGGTGAAGCTTGGGTTGGTGCAACGTTTTTACCGAGAAGACGACCGACGTTCTATTACCGTGGCGCTCACGGAGGAAGGACAAACCATTCATCAGCATCACAATGCCCTACACCTATCGTTAACCGAAGAACTCACCAAAGAGCTTAGCGAAGATGAACGCCAAGTGTTAGTAAGCCTGCTCGGTAAACTGAATCAAGAGTTCTAAGGGAAAGGTAGTAAAAACAATGCTTTATGCTAAAAAATTAAGCTTGGGTAGGGATTGGCTTGAGCGGCCTAAGAGCCGCTCGCCCATACTTAAGCTTGAGTCGCTTTGCCTTTTGCCGAACGCATATGTAGCTGTAAGCCTAGCAAGAAGTAGCGCAGAATCTGATCTTTACAAACGCGATATTGGCGGTTCTCAGGTTTACGGAAAAAAGCGCTCAGCTCATGTTTGCTTAGATTGAACTCGGCTAAGCGCATCATCTCTAGCATATCTTCTGCTTTAAAGTTCATCGCGATACGTAGCTTCTGCAGAATAATATTGTTGTTTAAGCGTGTCTCCGGTGCCGGTAGACCATCTTCTCGGGCGCCGCGTTTCATCACGATCAAGCCGTTTAAAAAAGACGCTAGCTCCACATCTTCGATAGGTTCAAAGCCTTCCATGTCCTCTTTTTTCAACCAAGCAGCCACTTGCTCTTCTGTTACGGTCGATTCGGCTAGAGCAAAAATCTCTACCATAGTGCTGTCTTTAAAATCGAAGGTGTAGCGCACACGGCGCAAAATGTCATTGTTGATCAAGGTTGGTTCCAGTCATAGAAAGCCCAGCGAAATCCGAGTGATTGCTGGTGATAGGGCATGGTAACAGAGAACGTCGCTAGGCTCTCGTATCGCAGCAGAGATGACTCACTTTTTTGTGCACAGAATCTCTTGCGGGATTGTTGTAGTATGCGCCCACTCACTGGTTAGCTTTTGCAAAATGGCTATCTTCTAATATTTACCGCGATTTATACCGCGATAAGGGAGCTTGCCCTATGGCAGACTTTAAAACTCATGTTAGCGTTGCCGCTGTACTCAGTACGATTCTGGCTGCAAGTGCCTTTGTGATGGGATTCGCGACCCTAAACGAGATGGTGTTATACGCGTTGGCTGGTACCTTGGGTGGCCTGCTACCTGACATTGACGCCGATGAATCCATTGCTATTCAACTGGTGTTTCGGTTATTTGGGGCCTTAGCCGCTGGGCTGGTATTGGTCATCTGGATTGAGCGGCTGATTCATTGGCAATTACTCGCGGCGGCGCTGGTCTGCTATCTGCTGGTGCGGTTTCCAATCCAGTGGTTGTTTGAGCAACTTACCGTGCATCGAGGCGTATTGCACAGTCTACTGGCGAACCTGCTCTTTACCGCCTGTGCCGTGCCACTGGCGTATCATGTGTTTTCCTTAGATGCGAAAACGGCTTGGGGAATAGGCGGCTTTGTTTTCTTCGGTGCCACCATTCATCTTGTGCTAGATGAGCTATATAGCATTGAGCTGTCTGGAATGCGCGTGAAACGCTCATTTGGCACGGCCCTTAAACTCACAGACTGGGGCGAACCCCTCGTTTCTTTATTGTTTATTTGCGGATGTGGGCTGGGGTATTGGTTGAGTCCCAGTGCAGCAGAGTGGTTGCCAGCGTTTACTTGGCTACCTGAGCCCGAGCAACTCTCACAGCTATTAGTGCAAACATGGCAAGAATTGCACCGTTTCTGGAGCTAGGGGAGTTATGACTCCCCCAATTTTTTCAATAATGATTCGGCCATTTAGAAAAGACGCCAGGGCTGCGGTTATGGCATGGATTAATCAGAAGATTTAACCAAATCCCCCACCACATGACTGACATGTTCGGCACCTTTAAGGATTTCGTCGATGATACCTGAGGCTTCTCGAATATTTTCTGAGTTCATTTGAACCTGATTGGTCACTTTCAACATGCTGTCTTTGGCTTGCGAGACCAATTGAGTATTTTTGTTTACCATCTCATTGATTTCATCTGTCGATTTGCTGGTACGAGCCGCTAGAGTACGCACTTCATCGGCAACCACTGCAAATCCGCGACCGTGTTCGCCCGCTCGGGCTGCTTCAATGGCGGCATTTAACGCCAGCAAGTTAGTTTGATCCGAGATGGCACCAATCGTATCGACGATCTTAGAAATCTCTAGTGACTGATGATTTAGATCCACAATCAATGCCGTGGAAATTTTCACATCTTCAACAATGCTTTCGGAGTTATGTGCCGTATCTTTGAGTATGCTTGAACCGCGTTCTGATACCTGAGCCGTTTCAACCGATGTGCTGTGCGCAACTTCCGCCGCACGTTCAATAGATAGCTGCTTGTTGACCCGTTCGGTAATATCGGTCGCCACTTTTACAACTTTGGTGACCTTGTGCGCGTCATCCCAAACAGGGTTGTAGGTAGCCTCAATCCAAACAATCCCACCATCTTTACGTTGGCGCTTGAACAGTCCGGATTTGACTTCGCCTTGAGCCAATTCTTTCCAGAAATTAGGATTCTCTTCATAAAATTCATTAAAACAAAACTGCTTATGGTGTACGTTCGGAAGCTCTTTCTCACTGCTGTAACCAAGTGCGCGCGCAAAGTTTTTATTGGCCTGAATAACCGTACCATCGGGTTTGAATTCTATCACCGCATTGGATTTGTTGATGGCATCTATTAACGCATTTTGAGCTACGCTTTTTTCATAGGCTTCGGTGATATCCGCCGCGATTTTAAAAACTTTAACGACTTTGTTGTTTGAGAATATGGGAAAGTAGGTCGCTTCGATCCACAGCGCGCTACCATCTTTACGGCGACGTAAAAATTTACCTGAATGGCTTTCTCCTCGTGCTAAGGCGGGCCAGAAAGTCGAATACTCTGAAGCGTTGGTTGCATCTGAGTTGCAGAGCATATGGTGGTGCTTGCCCTTAATTTCGCCTAAGGAATAGCCGATAGCGGATAGAAATAGATCGTTTGCGTCTTCTATTTCGCCTTCAGGAGAGAAGGTGATGATAGGGCAAAACTTCTTCATTGATTCTATGATATCGCTACAGATATCAGAGCGTTGTGTCTCAGCGTCTTCTTTCCTTGATGTTTTAAAAAACATACAAACACTCCTATCAAGAGATAAGCCGCTAAGCATCTGAAATCACAGCGTCTTATTGGGGTAAACAAAAGCCATGGGGTATAAAAAGTAATAGGGCATAAATCTAACATTATCTATAATAAATTCTTATAGATATCTGATTTCTTATCATAGCTGATAGCGTATTCCTAGAATCGCTTTCTTAAAATAAACTTAATGTGTTGAATTGCAAAAGAATGTAAACCGTTCAATAGTTAGAACGACCAAAAAATATCGATGTTGCGCTTGTTGTCTGATCAACCTTTTCTGATAAATCATTGAGTGGCGGTCAGTGAGTAGCTTGCCCGAACATCACTTCAAGTGTTGAAGGGGGCGCTGTGTTGACGATGGGCTATAGTATTGGTCATATCCTTACGAGATTGGCTTGCAATGAATCCTAGAAAAGTAAATGTTTGCACGACATCTTGGCTGAAAGGAGGGCTGTTATGGGTTAGCTTGCTGGCGCCGATCTGCTCTGCATTTGATTGGTCATTGCCAGAATGGCTTCCTCCGCCTCCAGTGCCAAAGAATAATCCTATGTCGAATGCCAAAGTGGCGTTAGGGCAACGGCTTTTCTTTGATGCAAACTTATCCGGGGTAGGTTATGTCTCTTGCTCTACTTGCCACCTGCCTAGTCATGGCTTCGCCGAGCAGCGTGTGGTTGCCGTAGGCATTAGTGGAGATTTCCATCGGCGTAATACTCAAGCGATTGTTAATAGTGCTTATATGACGTCTCTAACGTGGTCTAACCCTGAGTTAACGTTGTTTGAAGAGCAAGCTAAAATTCCCTTATTCGGTCATGGGCCTGTTGAAATGGGCACACAACACCACGAACAGAAAGTATTGCAATATTTTCAACTGCATCCGTTGTACCCCGCTATGTTTGATGCGGCATTCGGCCCGCAAGATGAGATTAGCTTTGACCATATTCTTAAAGCGCTAGCTGCGTTCCAGCGCACATTGATCAGTTATAATTCACCCTTCGACCGCTTTCGCTATGAGCATCAGGAACACGCGCTCTCCGCACAAGCAAGACGAGGTATGACTCTCTTCTACAGTCAAGAAATTGGCTGTGGCAATTGTCATTCCGGTGTTCATTTTTCGGATGCGACAACTCAGGCTGGTTTTCACAACACAGGGCTTTATAACATGGATGGCCATGGTGCCTATCCAGAGATCGACCAAGGTCTATATGAGATCACTCACAATCCTGCAGATCAAGGCAAGTTTCGCACGCCAACGCTTCGTAATATCGCCCTCAGCGCGCCGTATATGCACGATGGCTCTATCGCAACGCTGGCTGAGGTGATTGAGCATTATGCCGCTGGTGGACGTGCAGCGTTAACCGGAGCCCCATCGCCCCTAAGAGATGCCAGAGTACAAGCATTTGAACTGTCGACAAGTGATAAGCAGGCTTTAGTCACGTTTCTAGAAAGTCTGACGGACGAGACCTTTATCTCCTCGGGGCAGCATACCTCTCCTTTTCGATGAAGTGATCGATAAAGTAGGTTGAGCAGTCAGCGCTTTTAAGCCCCAAATGGACTCAACCCGGAGCTCAATCCCCTGTATCTTTTCGCAAGCTATTTTGAAACTGTTTCGGTGTGGCGGCAGTAAAGTGTACAAAATGTTTGTGAAACTGGCTTTGGTCTTGATAGCCAACCAGTAGTGCAACGTCAACAAGCGCCGCGCCCTCGGCAATAAGCTTTTTCGCCCATTCAATACGTCGATTATGGCGTAAGGCGAGTGGCGACAGGCCTGTTTGTCGTTTTACGGCTCTGATAAAACCTTCCCGGCTCATTCCTTGCTCAGTAGCCAGCTCCTGAATGCTCAATTCGCTCTGGGTAATGCTCTCTAAGTTAAGTGACCCTATGGGCTCAAGATAGCCGACTTCCTTAATGAGAGAGATAAGTGTTGTGAGCGAGGTATCCTCGGTCACCGTAAAGTGGGATAACCATTTCGTTATCGCTGCAAAGTATACCGAATCTCGTATCACATATTGTTTGGTCGCGAATGCAGCGGTTTCAGGAGAGCCTCCGAGTACTTCTAGGCACCAGCTCTTGTCGATATATAGCATGTGGTAACTGCGGCTTCCGCCGTTGGGGTTGCAGGAGTGGGAGCAGTGATGTGGAATCAAGACCATGTCACCAGCGTAAAGCGTTTGTTCCTCACCATTGACAGTGCTCTTGGTGGTGCCATCAAGAACCACCCCCAATGACACTGTGTCGTGCTGGTGGGTTTTATACGCCAGAGCGCTGTTAAAGGTTGAGCGTAACGTTAGGAACGGCCATAGGGGGTTACTAACAAATTGTTGCTCTTGTTGTGAAGGAACCGTCATATCCAGATCTTCTTTGGGTAATACATCGACTTAGCTTAACTTTTATCAGGGTCACTTTCTGACAATAATTTGCGCGTGCGACTTTTTATTATGCTGTCTCTAATATGGAGACAACAGACATGATTGAACAGTTTATTGCGCCAACCTTCTTAGTTCTAGCACTTGCTCATTGGTTAGCATTACTAAGCCCAGGCCAAGACTTTGTGTTGTTAGTGACTCAGACGCTGCGTTTTGGTCATCAGCGCAGTCAGTATGCAGTGTTCGGCATCGCATTGGGTAATTTGCTTTATATTATTTTAGTCATCGCAGTGGGAGCGAAACTGCGTGATTACCCTGTGGTGTTTAATATTATTCAATGGTTAGGGGTCGTTTACTTGGCTTGGATTGGCGCTAACTTATTACGCGCACAACCAGCGAACATCCACTTTACTACAACAGATGTACCCCAAGAAAAACGCTCCAAGACGTTTCTCTTGGGGCTTGGATCCGCATTACTGAACCCTAAAAATGCATTATTCTATTTGAGCCTGATGAGCTCAATATTGGGCGACAGTGCGACCGTTTTCCAGCAAGTGTTCGCTGGGCTATGGATGTTCTTAGTGGTGCTCATCTGGGATTGGCTGCTTGTTTTATGGGTTGCCCGGCCGATGTTTCGTCAGCGGGTGCAGCGTTATTTGCATTGGTTAGAACGAGTCTCAGGGGGGATCTTTATTAGTCTGGCTGCTGTCTTAGCGATATGGCGTTGAGCAATAGAGGCTTGTTTATTTGCTTGTTTACTAGCGGTTCATTGCTCTAAGATCATTAGCACTTTATGCGACGACACTCACGAACAATAAAAGGACCCAGCATGAAATTTGAATCACTAGCGCTCCATCATGGTTATACGTCTGAAGCGACGACTAAAGCGGCCGCTGTGCCGATTTATCAAACCACGTCTTATACCTTTGATAACACGCAGCATGGTGCTGACTTATTTGACTTAAAAGTAGCAGGCAACATATATACGCGCATTATGAACCCGACCAATGCGGTATTAGAGGAGCGTGTGGCAGCACTAGAGGGCGGTATTGGTGCGCTAGCGGTTGCGTCTGGTATGGCGGCTATTACGTATGCCATTCAATGTATTGCAGAAGTCGGCGATAACATCCTGAGTACGAGTCAGCTGTACGGCGGCACTTACAACCTGTTTGCCCACACTTTCCCTAAACAAGGGATCGAAGTGCGCATGATCTCTCACGATGACTATGAGGGATTTGAAGCAGCCATTGATGATAAAACCAAGGCGATCTTCTGTGAGTCCATTGGTAACCCAGCGGGTAATATCGTGGATATTGAGCGCTTGTCTGCTATCGCGCACAAACACGGTATCCCCGTGATTGTTGATAACACCGTGGCAACGCCTTACCTATGTCGACCATTTGAGTTGGGGGCGGATATTGTGGTGCACTCACTGACTAAGTACATGGGCGGTCATGGTAACAGTGTTGGCGGTATCATCGTCGATTCGGGTAAGTTTGATTGGAAAGGCAATAGCCAGCGTTTCCCTGCATTGAATGAACCTGATCCTTCTTACCACGGTGTGGTGTATACCGAAGCACTGGGAGAAGCCGCTTACATCGGTCGTTGTCGTGTGGTGCCGCTGCGAAACACTGGCGCAGCATTATCGCCACAAAATACCTTCTTGATTCTGCAGGGCATCGAAACGTTGGGGTTACGTATGGAACGCCACTGTGAGAACGCGGAGAAAGTCGCCGCGTTTTTACAGCAGCATGACAAAGTTAACTGGGTGAACTACGCGGCGTTGCCAGACAGTCCATACCACGCTACTTGCCAGAAAATTACTGGCGGTAAAGCGTCAGGCATTATCAGCTTTGGCATCAAAGGTGGCCGTGAAGCGGGTGGTCGTTTTATTGATGCACTGCAAATGATTCTTCGCTTGGTAAACATTGGCGATGCTAAATCCTTAGCTTGTCACCCAGCGTCGACCACACACCGCCAACTGAATGCAGAAGAATTGAAAAAAGCGGGAGCCAGCGAAGACATGATCCGCTTGTCGATTGGTATTGAACACATTGACGATATTCTTGCCGATATCGAGCAAGCACTCAGTGCCGCATAGTTCTACACTGTATTGATACTGGCTTGATCATAAGGCTGCCCTTAGTCACTATGACATAAACAGGGCAGCCTTTTTATTTTGTGATCCGGCTCTTTCATTAATACCAGCTGCTTAGTGCTAATCGGGAGCTCTCATGACCTATCAAAAACTCACTTCACCAGACATTGAATCTGCTCTAGAACAACTTAATTCAAACGCCGCATCCCATTGGGTTATCGAAGACAGCAAACTAACCAAAACCTTTGAGTTTCGAAACTTCCAGCAAGCGTTTGGTTTTATGACCATGTGCGCGCTGTATGCGGAAAAGAAAGATCATCACCCAGAGTGGTCGAACGTCTACAATAAGGTAAGCGTCCAACTGATTACGCATTATGTAGCAGGGCTGTCGGATAAAGATTTTGATCTTGCTAAGCAAATGGATGTGTTTGCAAATGGAGCTTAATCCCTTTTACACAATGATTTCATGTCTGGGCTTTATCTAGGTTAAACTCGAAGCATAAGAGTATTGGAAAGGGTTGTTAATGTTTAAGAGCTTTCTGCGCTACCCAAACAATCTTTCCCAAAAAATGTTACATGTGATTTTTTCCATCTTATCTTGGCGGATTTAGACTTCTTTAAGCAGATCAATGATACGCATGGTCATTTTATCGGTGACAAAGTACTGATCCATTTTAGTCAAACCGTGAAAAGTTTATTGAGTGAGTCCGATCTTTTTGGGCGAGTGGGCGGTGAAGAGTTTGCCATCTTGTTACCTAATACGGACTTAGAAGACGCGTTTCAGCTGGCTGATAGTATACGCCAAGCGATTAGCAATACCGTGTTAGAGCTAGAGGGAAAGGCCGTTTCTTATACGGTCAGTTTAGGTGTTGAAGCATCCGAGCCTGAAGACCAAGTCATTGATGAGTTGTTTAAACGAGCAGATTTGAAACTCTACGGAGCGAAAGATAACGGGAGAGATCGGGTTGAAAAGTAATATACACAGAATTGTAGAGTCCCTTCTGTGCGCGGTGGCCGTGTTGGAATCGAGTACCAGTCTGGCGACGACTCTTAAAGTGTGCTACGACCAATGGCCACCGATGACGATTTTTCCAAGCCTAAACGTACCTGAGCGTGGTGTCGTGATTGACATGGTCGAGCAAATCTATACTGCGAAGGGCTACACCCTTGAATACTATGAAGTGCCGCTTGCAAGAGGCCTGGACATGGTGGCAGAAGGGCGCTGCGATATGCTGCCAGAGTTCTTGTACTCGAAGCACGCTGAAAAAGGGTTTGTTTATGCGGAGCAGCCGACCTTTGCCTACGACAGCGCGTTTGTCGTGAGAAAAGACGATCCTTGGCGCTACGATGGTATCCCATCGCTAAAGGATCGACGAGTGGCGACAGGCCCTGGTTGGGATTACAGCTCCATGAGTGCTGGCTATCAGGACTTTATCGATGACCCCAAAAATGCCAAATTCGTTGAAGTCATCGCAGGAGATGATGATGTGATTGACCGTATTTTCCAGATGATCAAGGCTAATCGCGTTGACTTATATGCTGATAACGAACTGGTGCTTCAGTACGTCTTACACCAACTGGGACTGAATGATTCCTTGAAAATCATACGCCCAGGTTTAGAAAAACCATTGGTTGAGATGCCGATCTTTTCCAAACAGCTTCCTGCGGAAAAACGCCAACAACTGATCGATATATGGAACCAAGGCCGTTTAGCAATAACTGGCGAGAAAGAGCAAGCGCTACTGGACAAGTATCAAATATCGCTGCATTGAAAGGAGGGCAGACCTTTAGTATTTAAAGGATCTGCCCTTTTGTTTTTAAGCTAAGGCATTAGGTAGCCATAAGACTAGATTCGGTAAAACTGTCAGAACAAACACTGCTGCTAATAGCACAAGCCAATAAGGCAGTGAGGCTCTCGCCGCGGCCGTCACACTGACTTCTCCCTTAGTAATTGAACTTAGTACGAATAAATTCAATCCGACTGGAGGAGTGATCATTCCGATTTCCATTAAGATGGTCACAATGACGCCAAACCATACTGGATCGAAACCTACCGCCGTGACCATAGGGAAGGTGATTGGCAATGTCATAAGAAGTAGCGAGATGCCGTCAAAGAAACATCCCAGTACCAGATAAACGATGACAATCATAAATAGAACGCCATATTTATCGAGACCTAAACCATTGATCATGCTAACCGCTTCACGAGGCAAGCCGAGCAAGCTTACCGCCTGAGCTAATATCGCCGTACCGACTAGTATCATGGCAATGGCGCTGAACATCATTGATGAGCGCTTCAGAGCTTGCCATAGTTTTGGCCAAGTGAGATCGCCCCAAAAGAAGCCTAACAGCACGGCAACTCCAACCCCCATGGCCGCAGATTCGGTCGGTGTCGCGATGCCCATATAGATGGTACCAAGCACGAAGAAAATTAGGATGGGTAATGGCCAAACCTGTAGCAGACCAAGACCTGCATCGCGCCAACTAAAAGCCTCACCATGCTCTGGAGTGACGGTCTCTCCGTGCTTGGAACGGAAGTAAATCCACGCAAAGAAGCCTAAGGAAATGAGCGCACCAGGGATTAACCCGGCCATAAATAAGCGTCCAATGGAGACGTCTTGTGTTGCGCCATAGATCAGTAGCGATAAGCTGGGTGGAATTAGCAATCCTAACGTACCGCCAGCCGCTAACGTACCAACGACCATATCAGGATTGTACCCCCGCTGTTTTAGCTCTGGGTAGCTAACAGAGCCAATGGCCGCAGCGGTCGACGTACTAGAGCCACTGACGGCACCGAATAATGTACACACAGCAATGTTTGTGTGCAGGAGCTGACCAGGAACTTTACGAAAGAGCGGCGCTAGACCGTTGTATACACGTGTCGAAACACCACTTGCTAACAGAATATCACCCAAGATGATGAAGAGTGGCACCGCGCTTAAGGTAAACTCAGACAGCAAATTCCAAGTGGTGTTAATCGCCAATGCGGTGGCCCCACTAGCTTGAAAGTGCAGCAAAATAAACCCGGTAAGGCCGAGAGCAGCGCCTAATAATGCACCGCTACCGAGCAGCGTGATCAAGCTTGAACTTAGTATTAGCCAACTCATATAGCACTCTCCTTAGTTGCCTTAAGCATTAATACGCGTGTGATCGCGCGGAGCTCAATCAAAAAGCACAGCCCTAGTGAACAGGGCATGAGAGCCATCCAAGGCCATAATAGAATACCGCTGACTTCGCTGTGGGAATTGAGCAGTTGGGAAAACTGAACAAAGTTGTAGGACTCATAAATGAAAATGCTAGCAAAGCCCAAGAAAATGATGGATGCAAAAATCTGAGCTATTTTTTGCATAGGTTGTGCTAGACGCTCAGTAACGATAGTTAAGCGAATGTGTTCGCCACGGCTTAATACATAGGGGAAAGTAGAAAAAGCTAGGAAGACAAATAATAAGCTGGCGAGCTCGTCTGAAAAAGAAATAGGTGAGCCAACAACATAACGCAATACAGCACTGACAAAAATCAGAAGTGCCATGACAGCGCCTGAAAGCACACCTAAATAGAATAAAAAGCGTACTACCTGATCGAGTACTTTAGAGAGAAAGTTCATAAAAACCGCCTTTTAACTAGAAGTGCTGGGAAGGGGCGTCCCTTCCCAGAGAAGAAGAAAAACAGAACGCTAGTGTTGCTGCTTTGCTAATTCCGAGACGGTTTCGTAGTACTTAAGGCCTTCCGGCCCTGCAGCGGTTGCCATTTCCTTCCAGGCTTCCATGGCGGCATCCACAAATGTATTCACATCTTCTTGGCTGAACGGCTCAAGAACAGTAATGCCTAGCTCTTTCCGCTCTTCACGGGCTGCGTCTTCACGGGCAGGATCGACTGCAAGTAGCTTAGTTTCTTGCCAGATTTCTTCACCAGCTTCCGTTAAGATTTTCTGTTCGGACTCTGATAGAGAGCTCCAAGTCTTGTCACTGACTCCAAACATCCAAGGCGATGCGGCCCATGGGTGTAGGTAAGATTCGTAATCAGTAACTTCTTGCAAGGAAACGGTTTTGGCAACAGTAGACAAATAGTAAGCACAATCTACTACGCCCGTTTGCAGTGCGAGATACATATCATTTTGCCCAATCACTTGAGCGGAGATACCTAGTTTTTTAAAGGTATCCACCAAATGGCCAGACCAAACACGCACTTTCTTATCTTGGAGATCCGCTAGGCTATTCACTGGCTCTTTACAGTGAAGACCAACGTCATAAACTGGGGCGACCACACCACCAATCGTATGAATACCCCATTTGGAGTAGGCTTCTTTATAGATAGAGCGAAGAGTAGGCAGTAGTGCTAAATGCTGATCAGCCTCCGTGATGGCTCCTTGAGCATATACCGAGGCTAGAGCTGGTGCATCTCGCTTGTAATATTCACCGTACATCAGTGCCATATCGACTAGACCGGCTTTCATGATACGCAGCATATCGGCTTCTTTAAGCCCCAAAGAGCCAGCATGATAGACATCTACGCGTAGATCACCGTCCGATTTCTCATTAACCAGTTTGGCAAACTCTTCGATGTGATGGGCCTCTTGGCGAGATTGAGCGAGTCCGCTGTGGAATTTTAGCACCGTTTCGGCATGTGCGCCGGCTATCAGCCCAAAACCAGTTAGAGTAAGAGTGGCGAGTTTGACTTGTTTAGCTAGATCCATATGTGTTCCCTCTCTTCAATTTATGCCTGCTGAAGCCTACGCTTTACAACATGCAAATTTTCAATCATTCGACGAGTCAAGCTTGCGCAGATTTAATTACCTTCGCGTTCTTATACAGCTTGAAAAATGATTCCTTTGAATTAGCTTCAAAATCAGCATAACAGTGAAAAAAATTGGAAACAATAGTTAACAAAATTTATAAAAAAATGACACTTTACAGTGCAATAGACTTAAATGTGTTCACCTGCAAGGCACAAATCTCCTAAAAGGTAAGCTGTGGTCTACGTCTATAATCCAAGCTTGCTAATGAGTCGACATGCGGCCGTCAGTAGTTAATTACTCTTGGATATGGGCGAATACATCGGCCATTCTCGACACGCCCTCAACGAGCGTGTCCGGTTCGGCGTGGGTGAAGTTTAAGCGAACGGCGCAGCAAGGAGGAGCGTCAACATCTGCTGGATAAAATACGGAGCCAGGGACCACGGCGACGCCCTGCTGAAGCAAATGAGCGGCCAGTTGTTCAACATCGCATCTTGGTAAGGTAAGCCAGACAAACATCCCGCCATCAATGGGCGTTGCAGCGCATTGCGGCAATTGCTCTGCGAGGGCCCCAGTGAGGACCTGATAGCGTACTTGATACAAGGTGCGAATGGCTTGTAGGTGCTGTGGGAAGTCCGAGTACATTAAGGTTTCTAACAGCAAGGCTTGCATCGGCACACTGGAGTGCAAATCCGCCGCCTGTTTTAGTGTGATAAGGGGGCAGATGAATCGCTCCGGACCCGTTATCACACCCACGCGCATGCCGGGCGAGACGTATTTTGAAAACGAACGCAATACCACTGCCTGTTCAGGGCAGAGCTCAGACACCATCGGCAAAGACTCCCCTGAAAACCTAAGCTCACGATAGGGTGCGTCTTCAAGCAGCACCACACCATAGCGTTGACACAGTGTCGCTACGTGCTCACGGGTGGCGTGCGACCAACATACCCCCGTCGGGTTATGAAAATCGGGCACTGCATAAAACAGCTTGGGCGAATGCTTAGCAAAATAAGCCTCTAGTTGCGTAAGGTCCGGCCCTGTTGAGGTTTGGGCAACAGGTAAAATTCGTGCTTGCGCTAATTCAAATACTTGAAGTGCCCCTAAATAACTAGGAGCTTCCATGACAATGGCATCGCCCGCATCAAGGTAGGCTCGAGCGATTAAATCTAAACCTTGCTGGGAGCCGGTGGTGATAAGCGAGGTATGGGTGGGTTGATACGCAAAGTGCTGGTCGCAATAGGCTAGTAATGGCCCATAGCCCTGTGTTGGACCGTATTGAAACAGCGATGGAAGCCGCGCCAGTTGCGTCATGATGGGCGCTAGGATATGCATCGGAAAAGTGTCCTCAGCCGGCAATCCCCCCGCAAGAGAGATCATGTGTGGCGCCTTGGCTGCGGCTAAGATTTCGCGGATATAGGACGGCTTAAGTGATTGAAGCGAACGAGCTATTTTCATAATGATTCCGTGTTGGTGTAAAAGAGGAATAGGTCATAGCGCTATGCTAGCGAGAACACGGAAGCATTAGGTGTCCATTTATGCGGATAAATATGTCAATATATGCGCTTGTAATTGTCCATTTATGTGATACACAGTATGAGCAACCAACATCTAACGCGTATTAACGATGTGTTATTTCACATCCATCAAGATATCAGCCAAGAGTTAAGCGCGAAGTCGTTAGCCGATTTTGCAGCCTATTCTGAGCAGCATTTTCATCGAGTATTTAAGCAGGTTGTCGGTGAGTCGGTGCATCAATATATTCGTCGTACACGCATGGAATACGCCGCTAACCAACTGATGTTTGCATCCAAAACCAGCATAGTGGACATCGCCCAACGCTGCGGTTTTCAATCGGTCTCGTCGTTTAACAAAGCTTTCAAAGCAAGCTTTGGGATGCCGCCCAGTGCTTGGCGGCAGCATGACACGCAGACTAGTAGCAAACCCTATTTGAGTGATCCTGAAATCGCCGCAGGTTATCGTCATGTGGCACAGACCTCGTTGCCTACGCCCCACATCAAAGACGTGCCCGAACGGTTGGTCGCGTATGTTAGACACACGGGATATGGGCGCTCAATACGTAATGCTTGGCTGATTCTAAAAGCGTGGGCTCAGGCAGAAGGGCGAACGTTTGATGAGCAGCTTGGTTTGCATCACTCCAACCCCGCATGGGTGGCGCTTGACCAATGTCGTTACGTGGCTTGTCTCGCAATTGATGAACCGATCAAGCGTCGCTCAGTCGTTTGCCAACTGACGATTCCAGAGGGATTGCATGCGATCTTTCGATTGACCGGCCAATACGGTGAACTGTTACCGCAAATCAGCCAAGTGCTTGAGCAATGGTTGCCGCAGTCCGGTTTCAAGCTGCGTTCAACCCCTGCTTACGTGCATTACCATGACAATCATTTCCTCAATGAGGATGAGCGTTTTGATCTGGATTTTTATCTGCCGGTGAGTTTCTTCTAAAGGTGCGATGTTGGATCAATCGTCTTTAATGGCGACGTGGTCGGCAACGTAAGCGCCGCGTTGGCCCATTTCTTTAGCGGGGCCTACCGTGCTGTCTTTTTCGGTTTGTTGCTCTGTGGCGGCGTTGATCACGGCGCCTAAGATGACAATGTAAGCGCTGATGTAGAGCCACATCAGCATGATCACCACCCCTCCAAGGGAGCCATAGGTCTCGTTGTAGCTGGCAAAGTTCGATACATAGAATGAAAAGCCGATGGATGCAACAATCCACAACACCGTTGCAAACAGCGAACCCAATGTGATCCAGCGCCATTTCGCGGCCTTACGATGAGGCGCATAGCGATATAGCAACGCTAAAGCAAAGTGAAACATAAACGCCAGCAATGGCCACGACAGCGCTTTGATTAAAAAGTCGAGGCTGTTTTTGAGGCCGACCATATTCAAAACAATCGGCAAAATACCAATGATAAATAACGCGAAGATCGCGACCGAGATAGCGCCGGCGGCAAACAAAAAACGCACGACTAAGGCTCTGAAAAACGAGCGTTTCTCGTATTCGTGATAGCTAATATTACACGCCGTAATCAGTGCTTGGCTGCCTTTTGAACTACTCCAAATGGTAATTAAAAGGGTGCCGATGGCGCTCAAACTTAAGCTTGCTTGAGAGCTTTGAGCAAAGTCCGCGACTTGCGATAGGATTAATTCACGGGAGCTTTCAGGAAGGAGCGTGATAAATTCAGACAAATGTTCGTTGATTTCCATCGGCGAAGCGAAGTAAGCATAAATTGACACTGTCGCCGCGATAGCAGGGAATATGGCTAGTAAGGCGTAAAAGGCGACCCCTGCCGAAACTAACGATAAATTATCGCGCCCCATCTGATTAAAAATACGTTTGCTAATATCCCACCAGCCCTTAATTGGAATATTGCCTGGCTGGCTAGCGTCTTGGCCTCGTTTAGCGTTACTCATATCCAACATTCCTGTTTCTAGCTTTTAATAGACCAATAATAGTCACTCACTTAATGAGAGTGTGTGTATTGAAATTTGCTGTTAAAGTGAATAAAGATTAACCATGGATGATACGTTATGCCCACAACCCAACCAAATACTTTAGGCGTCACGCCCCCTCAAGATTTACCAACCGGTGTGTTTTCATGGTCGTTTTTTCAAGATCAGCTCATACAACTGGCTCACTCAAGCGCTCAAATATTGCCCACTCTGATACTGGGTTTCATTCTATTGATGAGCAGTTATTTAGTCGCAGGACCTTTATCGCGCTTATTGATAAACCCCATTAATTTTATGACCGATAGTAAGCTGGTGATACTTGTCGCAAGGCGAGCCATCAGTACACTCATTATCTTACTTGGCGCTTATCTGTTCTTACGCTTAGCTGGGTTGACTGAGTTTGCCGTAGCGATTATGAGTGGAACTGGCCTAATTGGTTTGATACTCGGTTTTGCCTTTCGTGATATCGCTGAGAACTTCATCGCCAGTTTACTTTTAAGCATACAGCGCCCGTTTAAGATTGATGATGTGATAGAGGTGGAGGGTCGCGTAGGGGTGATTAAAAAGGTGACAGCACGGGCCACTACATTGGTGGATTATGATGGCAATCACATTCAAATACCCAATGCGACGGTGTATAAAAATATCATCAAGAACTTAACGGCCAACCCTAAAATGCGTGGTAACGTTACCATCGGTATTGGTTATGATAGCGATATACGCAGTGTGCAAGCCCTTGCCTTACGAATTCTTAATCAGCAAAAGGCTGTGTTGTCCGACCCACCTGCGCAAGTATTAATAGACAATTTAGGGGCTTCGACGATCAATCTGATTTTGTATTTCTGGGTCAACAGTGAAGAACACAGTACGGTAAAAGTGAGCTCTCAGCTGATGCGGGAGCTGGTGAATGAATTTACTGAACAAGGGATCAGCATGCCAGATGATGCTCGCGAACGTATTTTGCTTAATATGCCGAACAATAACCCGGCAGACACAGAGCCGCAGCCGCCGAAAGCACCTAAGCAAAGCATGGCTGCACTTGAGCACTCAGATACGCTGAATGATGTCAGTAGTGATACGGATGAAATTCGAGAACAAGCTGAAAAGTCGCGTGATCCAGAGCAAGGAAAAAACATCATTTAGCGGTGTTAAGCGCAGTGCTACGGGCGGAACCCAACTACGTAATTGCCTCAGCCCAACACTTCACGCTTTAAATGTGGGGCATTCATTTACTTTCCTCCAATACATAGCGATTCCATTTGCTGATGTATTCACTGGGCAAGCCTTTGCCGAGCGGCGTGTTGTAATACTTTTTCCAATAGTTCGCTTGCGCTTAAGTTGTTTAGCTTTTGTGGTGCGATTGCCAATGGTTGGGCGGAACAATGTTTTGTTTTGCCATCCGCCGGTACACGGTGGGGCGCGATACGCCTAATTGCCTTGCCACGGCGGAGACATTCCAGTGATGTCGTTGGAGTAAGTCCAATAACATCGCAGACTCGGTTGGTGGGGGCTGATTGTTAACGGCAGGCGTATATTGAGCCGTTTGCGCTAGAGGTACAGACGCTTCATGAACTTGGTGATGATGAGTCACAAATTCTTCGGGTAAATGCTGTACCGTAATTTCATCGCTTTCACAGATGGCTTCTGCAAACGTCAATGTATTTTTAAGCTGACGGATGTTTCCGGGCCAGTGATACGCTAAGAGTGCACTCATGGCGTCTGCTCTTAACCTCACCTTTGGGTTAACCTTTTGCAATAAGGTTTGAATTAAATACTGCTTGTCCGCGCGAGCATTAAGCGTGGGGAGTTTTAATGTTGCCCCATTGAGACGATAGAACAGATCTTCGCGAAAACGCCCATCGCTGATGCGCTGTGATAAGTCGCAGTGTGTGGCAGCCAACACGCGAATGTTAACGGCGACAGGTTGCACCGCGCCCAATGGCAACACCAATCCTTCGGCTAACACTCGTAGTAAACGCGTTTGCAAGTGCAGTGGCATATCACCAATTTCATCTAGAAAAAGTGTGCCGCCGTCCGCTTGTTGAATTAATCCTTTGGCACCTTTTGCACGGCCTCCAGTAAATGTGCCTGGCGTATAGCCAAACAACTCACTCTCGATTAATGACTCAGGAATGGCGGCACAATTAACCGCGACAAAGGGTTCATCAGAGCGGTCACTGCTGGAATGTATGGCCTGCGCCAAGACTTCTTTTCCTGTGCCTGTGTCCCCTAAAATAAGCAAGTTCATATCACGGTGACGTAAGCGCTTTGCCAGATTAATCGTTTTGCGCATCGCTGGGTCATCGGCACAAAGGCGGTCAAGTTCGGGAACGGACTCCTCTTGATGGGTCAGCACGTCAGAAAGATGCTTTTGATAAGAAGCATTCATTGTCGGCTCGATCAACATGCCAAACAACGTTTGTTGCGTCCCCGTTGAGCGGAAGGCACGAATACCATCCTTACTTTCGTATGTGATGGATAAAATATCTCGCCACTGACACTCCAATAAATTAGGTAGGGAAATACACGTTTGATCAGTGACTTGGCATTGGGATAACAGAGCTCGACCTGCGGTGTTTGCCGCGAGGATTTGCCCTTGTTCATCCAACGCAAATAGAAGCTGTCCATTGACCTGAACCAGTTCGCGAGATTGATCGCATTTAAAGATTAAGCTGTGTCGATAACGCCGTAAAAAGTACGCGTCTTCTATCAAACGTGCATACAGCTGTGTTAAATGCAGCGCAAAATTTTGACTATCAGGTGACCGAGACGAATGTAATGCAGAGATATCGAGCACGGCCAACAATTGACCAAATGGGTCTTTAATCGGTGCCGCGGTACAGGTTAAGCCTATATGAGACGTGTCAAAATGGTCGGTACGATGACAAGTGAGCGCTTGCTGTTCTTGGATGCAGGTGCCTACCGCACATGTACCTGCATATTGCTCACTCCAATCTGCACCTAGGTAAAGTCCCGCTTGGCGCAGTAGATCATCGTCTTTTTTGTTACCTAAGAACTGTACCGTGATACCTCGGTAATCACTTAGCAATAGAACGTAGCCGAGACTGGCTATTTGCGTGAACAGCTGCTCTACACCCGCACGAGCAACGTTGAGTAACTCATCAACAGAGTCTTGATGTTCCAGTAAGGTTTGCTGTGTCACGATGCGCGCAGGCCTTGGTCGGCTTGGATCTAAACCGTATTCATTGACACAGCGTTGCCAAGAGCGGCCAATCAGCTCGGGGGGAAATGCACTGTTACCTTTAACTGGGTGTCCGCCATAGCTCAGTATCGTTTCTATATGACGGCGTTGCTGACTTATATCACTCATGCTCACACCTTGTCTCGATCTGCTTATTTTTATTGTTCGACTGTTTTTGAGTCTACCCCTGAAAAAGTTGCCTTTCTAGCCTTCTTTCTCCCAACCTCTAGAAGTGCCGGATCGACGGCTGCAGACCTGTAACATGGCGCGTTACACCTGTAATGGAAAACGTGACAGGTGCAATCAGCTGACAACCAACAGCACTCCAAAAGCAGCAAGATAAGAAAAAATCCCCTCCCAATAAAAGTCTTAAAAATCAGAGTATTGAAAAATTTACCACGATAAAAAACGGTTCTTGGCACGCAAGCTGCTCAAATGAACTTACCGACATGGTTCAGAAAAATGTTCATACGGACTCATTTTGGTCGTCCTGTCGAGACAAACGCAGTAACAAAAACAACAATCTGCAATGGAGATACTTATGACCCAATCCGCATCCAAGCAATCAATGCCGAGCGCCGCCCATCAACCTAATAGCGCCGTCCTGAATTGGCTGGAAAAGCTATCCAATGCTTTTCATTCAAATGCCTCCGACGACGTCGCGTCGTTGTTTGAAAAAGACGGATACTGGCGCGACTTAGTCGCTTTTACATGGAACATCAAAACGCTGGAAGGGCGTGACGCGATTCGCGATATGGTTAGCGAAACGGTTAGTCATGTTCAACCAACAAACTGGCAGTTAGAAGAGGATGCTACAGACACTGACGGTGTTATTGATGCTTGGATTACGTTTGATACCGCGGTTGCTAGAGGTCGTGCGTATCTTCGCTTGCGCGATGGACTGGCTTGGACGTTCTTAACGACGATGACTGAGCTGAAAGACTACCCAGAGAAGCGTAACAAGCTTCGTCCCAAAGGTGCCGAGCACGGTGCTAACAAGAATCGCCAAACATGGCTGGAAAAGCGTCAGCAGGAAGAGCGTACATTAGGTTATGACGAGCAACCTTACTGCCTGATTATTGGTGGTGGGCAAGGCGGAATTGGGTTGGCGGCCCGTTTACGCCAATTGGATGTACCAACCATCGTTATTGATGCGCTACCAAAGCCTGGGGATACGTGGCGTAATCGCTATAAATCACTCTCGTTGCATGATCCCATTTGGTATGACCACATGCCGTATTTGCCTTTCCCTGAAAACTGGCCAGTGTTTACACCCAAGGACAAAATTGGTGACTGGTTAGAGATGTATACCAAGGTTATGGAAATCAATTACTGGGGATCTACCCGTTGTACGAGTGCCCAATACGACGAAGAAAAGCAAGAATGGTTAGTTAGCGTCGAAAAAAATGGCGAGACACTGACGTTACGCCCTAAGCAGCTTGTTTTGGCGACGGGGATGTCCGGTATTCCCAATATTCCCGAAATACCTGGTATGGAAACCTTCGAAGGTGAGCAACATCACTCCAGTAAACACCCTGGTGGTGAAGCTTATAAGGGCAAGAAGTGTATCGTGCTGGGGGGCAATAACTCCGCTCATGATATCTGTTGTGCGCTTTGGGAGAACGATGCCGATGTCACCATGATTCAACGCTCTTCGACGCATATCATTAAGTCGGACTCGTTAATGGAGCTTGTGTTAGGAGGCTTGTATTCAGAAGAAGCAGTGGAAAATGGCATGACGACGTATAAAGCCGATCTAACCTTCGCTTCCATTCCGTTTCAAATCATGCCGCAATTCCATATTCCGGCTTACCAAGCGGTAGCGGAAAGGGATAAAGACTTTTACCAACGCTTAACTGATGCGGGCTTCTTACTCGACTTTGGTGAAGATGGCTCTGGTCTTTTCATGAAATACCTACGTCGCGGCTCAGGCTATTACATTGATGTAGGCGCATCCGATTTGGTTGCTAACGGTGACATCAAGCTGAAATCCGGCGTATCTATTGAATACATCAAACCCAAATCCGTTGTTTTGACAGATGGCACAGAGCTCGAAGCTGACCTGATCGTTTATGCCACAGGGTTTGGTTCGATGAATGGCTGGGCAGCGAAAATCATCTCGCAAGAAGTGGCCGATAAAGTGGGCAAATGCTGGGGCATGGGGTCGAATACCGCCAAAGACCCCGGCCCTTGGGAAGGAGAGCTGCGCAATATGTGGAAACCGACCCATCAAGACGCACTTTGGTTCCACGGCGGCAACTTGCATCAATCCAGACACTACTCTCAGTATTTATCACTGCAATTAAAAGCCCGCATGGAAGGTATTGAAACCCCTGTCTATGGTATGGAGCCCGTGCATCACTTGAGTTAGGAGAATATCTGTTATTAAAAGGGGCAGATTCTAGGTGTTTTAGAAATCTGCTCTTTTTAATATCTTTTCGTTCCAACGGCAGTTAAGCATCGAGTACGGTTCCTTTGGTGTCCAAATTAAATGCTTTGATAATAGGGTGTGTAAATGCCAATAAAGTCTTCGATGGGCTTAAGTGAAAAACGGCTTGCAACGATGCGTGCGTTCTTAATTCGATCAATGCGGAACATCCGTGAGTCCTCTCTCAGGTGATCCCATGCGGTGATATACCATATTGGCCAGTTTAGCAAAATATAATGGGCTTCAATGACTCGTGTTGTCTGCGCACCAGAATCCGATTCGTAGTCGATCTCTAAGCCGTATTGCTCTAAAAATGCTTCGGCGATGCTTTCTGAAATAGTATGCTCAGGTGTGACATAGCGAGAAACAGTGTCAGCGCCAGCGTTGCTGCCGATCATAATACGTTTGCGGAGATTACTGACAGCACTTCGTTGTTCTTGTGGGAATGCCTGAAACAATTTCTGCTTAATTGCCTTCAAGTTACTAGTCAGAAGAGGTGATTGCAGAGACTCCATAATCGCTAAGGACAGTATCAACTCCACGACTTCTTGATGGTTCAGCTGAAGACGGTTCACTCCCCAACGGCCATTTAGTCGGATGCCGCCACCGCGACCTCTTTCCGATTCAATTGGGTAGCCAGCTCGTTTTAACTCCGCCAGTTCACGCATCAAAGTACGCTGGCTGACACCAAGTTGCTCACGCAAATCAGAGGTCTTCCAGTAGGTTTCCGAGCGAAGTAGACCAATGAGTCGGTTACGTCGCTCCGTGCGTTGTTCAAAGCTGGTATTGATCATTTATCTAATGTGCCAGTAAATGGCATAAATAGCCATAAACTCCAAATCAATGGCACTACTTCATCTCTAGTACAAGCCATATATCAAATTGTCCAATGCCATTTTCACGATGAGGAGTTTTCAGTATGAAACACTATTTCAACCCTATGAGCCGAGCTATTACGACGGATTGGATGCTTAAGGAGCTGGATGTTCAACATGAGCGAATTAACATCGACTTTACGGCGAGTGAAAATAACACCGCTGAGTTTCGTCGTATTAACCCGATGGGGAAGTTACCTGTACTGATCGACGGTGACGCTGTGGTGACAGAAGTATCCGCGATTTGTGCTTATCTAGCGGATAAATTTCCGGAAAAACAAATGGCGCCTGCAGTAGGGGTGGTTGAGCGTGCAGTGTATTACCGTTACTTATTTTTCGCTGGTAATACCATTGAACCTGCCTTTTCTCTTGCTGCTTGTGGGTTTGAACACCCTGAGCCATTCTCGGCAGGGTGGGGAGATTTACCTCGCGTATTGGCTGCAATTGAAGAGATGACGCCAGAAACAGGCTGGGCGCTTGGCGAACACTTTAGCGCTGCCGATGTCGTGTTCGGTGGTCTGCTGGACTTCGCGGTCACGTTTAAATGGATGGAGCCATCGTCCAAAGTCGCCGCCTATGTAGAGCGTATTCGTCAACGCCCCGCTTATCAGGCAACTCATAGCGCTTTTGCAACCGCTTAGTCTAGGTTGTCTTATTGTTAGAGCTAATAAGGTGAAAAATAATTGACTTTAAGTTGTTCTATATATAGAACGTTCAATATATAGAACAACTTGAGCGTCTCATCATGGAAAGCCCCAATCTCAGCAGTCTTGGTCAGAATCTAAAAACTGTTCGCTTAGCGCAGGGCTTGTCCCTGTCTCAGTTGGCGAGCAATGCTGGCATCGCCAAGTCCAATTTATCTCGGATTGAGCAAGGGGAAGGTAACCCAACCATAGAAACCATTTGGCGTCTGGCAGTGCAGTTGAATGTACCGTTTGGCGACTTGATTGCCGGCAGTCATGAGTTTGTAGGCGAGAACGGTATTCAAGTTAAGTTGATCGACCAAGGCTCGGATGATCCAAGAGTCGATGTGTATTGGATGTCTTGCGCAGCCAATACCATAAAGCTATCGGAAGCCCATACGGATGGCACGACGGAGCGCTTGACCTTGATCAGCGGCGAATTGTTTGTGGGGCCAAAGGATGCCATGCAGCGACTCGGCGCTGGGGATACCTTCACGCTTAAAGCTGATCAGCCTCACGGCTACCAAACGAAAGGGACGGCGGCCACAGCGATGCTGGTGATCACCTATCCCAAACAAAAGGAGGCACCATGAATACCGTGGCACCAACACTCTTAAGCAACCCATGGAAACAAGGGGCAAAGGACGCTCTACCTTTGCTCGGTGGCTACATTCCGGTGGCGGTTTCGTTTGGTTTATTCTCGGTTCAGTCGGGTTTTGGCGTATTAGAAACTATCTTAGTGTCGGCCTTTATTTATGCTGGGGCGTCGCAGTTCTTATTTGTCGCTATGGTGGTATCCGGCGCGCCAATCTGGCTTGTTATTGTTATGACGCTACTGATTAACTCACGTCATCTGGTTTACGGGCCTAACATCGCGCCCTATTTGCAAAAGGATGTGCGTTGGCTACCGTTGATGCATTTATTAACCGATCAAATCTTTGCTTTGACACTGACGCGCATGCCAGATATGACACCAAGCGATCGCCTGCGTTGGTATGTGAGTGCGGGCGTAATTGCATGGCTAAGTTGGATCTTTGGCACGGCCTTGGGAGCCATTGCGGGAGAAGAACTGATGCAACGCTGGCCGTTGATTGGCGAGGTGCTACCGTTTGCACTGCCAGCCTTGTTTTTAGTGATGGTATTACCCCGATGCACGGATCGTCGTTGGACGATTACCATGGTCATGGCGACCAGTACGGCCATGTTGCTGAAGCTGTCTGGTTTCCCCAACATGGCTATTCCTGCTGCGGCGATTTGTGGTGTATTGGCTTATTACGCCATTCAAGCCCGTCCAACCGATAAGGGGGAACTATCATGAGCGTCCAGACTTGGATGATTCTTATCAGCATCGCGTTGGGGACCTACTTGATCCGCGCCTTACCTTATCTATGGATGGCACGAAAGCTCAATAAACAAGCCTCACAAGGCAGTATCGGTAGCACACCCGTTTGGCTGACGATACTTGGCCCGACAATGATTGCTGCCATGTTTGGCTCCTCCTTGGTGCCCGTTGAGCCCTCGCTGCTGTCTTGGATTGCGACGGTGATCGGCTGCAGCGCTACCTATATAGTGTGGCGACGCACCCGCTCTATGGGTTACCCGATTGTGGTCGGTGTTTTGGTCTTTGGTGCGCTGGTCGTTATTTTTGGTTGACGAGAAGCGCTGGTAGCGAAAAGTACAACTTTTAATTGGAAACAGAGAAAACAGAATGCAGTGGCTTTGCTCTCGGTTGCTTATTAATGTTCTTAACTTTCCTTATTAACTCGCTTATTATCGTCCGCAACACGTATTTTCGGACCATTGACGGTCTTTCAGTATCAAGGAGTATAAGATGCCTCGTGCCTTCCTTTTTAAAACAGCATTTACTGTAAGTGTTGTCACGTTTTTAACTGCCTGTTCCAGTGTGCAAAAGCAGGGTGTATTTAGCCAAGCCGAACTTGCTGAGCAAAATATCCACCCACAGTTTTCGCGAGCCCTAGAGCGTGAAGAATGGCTAGCGAACGAGTATCGCAAATACTTATCTACTAAGGGCAATAAAGCATTTGCCGTATATTGGGATGCTGTTGGATTTCCGTTGGCCTCAGGTTATGGTGATGACAAACTCACTATGACCATTGCTCGTAAAGAAGCTCTTCGACTTTGCCAAGCCTATAGCCGGTCACAGCAGGAAAGATGTGTGGTTGAGAGCGAAGAAGCCACTCATAGAGAGCCGCTAGATCCAGCAAGTTTTCCTGAAGAAGTCATTGCCTACCGTGACGTGGCTCATTGGCAACAGTATTTGTCTACGCCTGGCCATAAAGCGATCGTTGGTAATCCATCTGGCATAAAAAGCGGTTCCAAAGGGGAGTCACAAGCGGATGCGGAGCAGAAAGCTCTAGCGCAGTGTCAAGAAAAAGCCAGCGATATTAGCCTAGGTTGCTATATCATTGCCTCTGAATAGGGCGATATTCTTCTAAGTAACTTGATAGATAATTACATTGGTTCTCAATGGTTGTTGTGTAGGTGATGATCATTTTGGATCTTTTTATTGTTAGACAACCGCGCTTTATATGACGGTCTGCCTTTCGGATCGTTCAATGCAAAATGGTATTGAACGATCGAATCCAACAAGAGCTTTAGGCACTCGCGCTCAAGTGTCGCCACCAACCAAAATATCGGCATTATTTTTCTTATTTCCCCCATGATTTCGCTCGCTATTTTTGATCGTTTAGATTAAATATTGCCTTATATAGCCGCCTGTTTCTCTTCGCCTTGATCAAGGTTCAGTCGGCTAGTGGCGGCGTCCGCCGTCGATTCTTCATGCCATGATAGCGTTCAAATAGGAGTGCTAGATGCAGTCAAAATTTTCCGTTCAGATCGATTCATACCGTAAGACAAATAAGATTCAAGATGCTTGGTCAAGTGCAGATTTCAAAGCCATGCTGACGTTAATGGATTTTGATGATGCTGATTCGTTAGACGACTCTGAATTAAGAGAAATGTGTGTGATGTCTCTGGGAGACCTAGAGCCCGACGACGGGGCTATGATCGTGTTAACACACTTATTCCCTACGTTGAAGCGAGGGAAAATCGAGCATATGGCACATGACATGCTGCAAGATCGTTCTTGGGAAGAATACCCAGACTGTCTGTACCACGAACGTTTCTTTAATGCCTATGCAGTATTACGTGAGGCATACGGCAGTAAATTCGCCAAACCAACGGGTGTGGAAATGACCTTAACGGTCAGCGCCGCGCACGCGGAAGACTTAGCGATCTTTGATAAATCGCTAGCACCCTCTATGGTGCGATTGTTGGCCAGTGGTTTAGGGGATGATGCGCTGATGCACCGCTTGTACGAAGACCAAATCAAAGGCACGTCATTTCCAGAAGCGAGTGGGATTGTGTGGCAACTGAAACAGACCGCTGACAACGGCCTAAACCGTCAGTTTAGTTTGGTGGGTTCGCAATTCTGGTTGGCAAGCTTTGAACATACACAAAGCTTTGACGGCGTATCCCACGCGGATAGCGCGGGCTAGTACTTTGAAAACAGCAGGCAGCTTAATGATTAAGAGGTCTGCTTTTTTATAACTCATTAGGCGTTTTAACTTTCAAACTGCCACCGAGTGCCGCGCCAGCCATCATATGTTTTGCTACATGAGGGTGGATCGGCGTCAGTCCAGATTTAATGCCAAATGGCTTAAACACGGTATCAATCATCGACTGGGCTTGGTTGCCTTTGTCTTGCTCAATATCTGTGAGCGTACGACGACTGACTCCGACAAACTCCGCGTAGCGGGTTTGAGAAAATCCTAAGACCTCTTTGCGTAGCCTCTTAAGCATTTGCCCTTGGCTGATTTCACCTAGTAAATGCTGTTGTAGCAGTTGCACCAACAACGCTTGTCGTTCGGCAGGTATCATACTCATAGAAGCCCCCAGCGAGTCAGTTTAGTTTCCAGCCATTCGATTTGAATCACACTTAAAATGCATTCTGTGACGCCGCGTTCCGTTAATCTATCCCGTAGCCCCACAAGCTTTTGAGCGGTGCTTTATAGCCATATCGCGCCATTATTGATCGAATAGTGCTTGGATAGTAAGGGATTTCATAAGATACCTGAGTGAGCAGTATTTTGCTCATTTTAGACGACTAAAGTGATTTTTGAGAAATATATTGCGCAGTTGATGTGGGCTTGATAAGGATATTGAGGACAGATGGAAATAGAGCATGGATACAATTTTCACCTGCTCCGAATTGTTCACGCCCCCGATTCCAAATAACATAGCTAGAGACACGCAACGCCAGCACTTTGCCAATCAACAGGAATGAGACATGATTCACCTGCAAGACTACTTCGCCCGCATCAACTATCAGGGACCTACAACACCAGAGCTTTCCACTTTGAAAGCCATTCACGGGCTGCATCCGGCCCATATTCCCTTTGAGAATATTGATGTCCTACTTGACCGTGGCATTAGCCTAGAGCTCGATAATATCCAGCAAAAACTCATCGGCAACCAACGTGGTGGTTACTGTTTTGAGCACAATGCTCTGTTTATGGAGGTGCTCAAACAACTGGGGTTTGAAGTCGAATCGTTAATGGCGCGTAACGTTTGGCGACAACCCGATAACACGCCGCTTGGCCCAAGAACCCATCAGGTGCTAAGAGTTCGAATTGAAGGCGAATGGTGGCTAGCCGATGTGGGCTTTGGCGGTCTCGTTCTGACCGATCCATTGCGCATGGAAACCAGTGACGAGCAACAGGGGCAACACGAAGCGTTTCGAGTCCTGACACAAGATCACGGCTGGATGTTACAGGTGAACGTACAGGATCAATGGGAAAATCTATACGATATTGCTAGCCAACCTCAAGAGCCGATCGAGATGGAAGTCGCGAACTGGTTTACCTCCGCCAGCCCCAACTCCAAATTCCGCCATAACCTAATGATGGCACGGGCAACACCGGATACTCGCTATGCATTGCTGAACAACCGCCTAACAGTTCGCCCACGCAACGGCGCCCCAGAACAACGCGAATTAAATCCAGAGCAACTAGCCGACGCGTTACAGGAATGCTTCGGACTCAAGGTTGAAAACGAGTGGACGCCACTGCTGGAAAGGATTGTGGCCAAAGCGAACTGATGGAAGGGGTCAGATCCCTTTCATACAGAGGCTAAATGATAGTCTCAACCAAAGTCGGTGTATAAGGGATCTGACCCCTAAGCTAACGGCCTTCCTCTTTGCCAAGCATTACGAATGGTATTGATCTCTTGCGTGTTTTGCTTGTGTTCAAACATGGATAGGTAGTATTGATTCCGGCTTTCGATGTTTGAACCAAGTGCAGTAAAGATAGGATGCGGCGTAATAAAAGAAAGTGGCTTTAGGCCACTGTTATGTCGAAAGCTAGACCAACGATACTGGGCGGCTTGCTCTACCATACTGGCTCTTACGGGATTCAATTCGATATAACGCATCACCGCCAGAAAGTAGCGCTCTGATTGCACTAGATTGCTCTTGTATCGGCCTTCCCAGAGAGAACCGCTACGTCCATATTTATGATTAATAAAAGGAACGTAGCGGCGTCCGATATGCTGCATAAACTTGCCTACATTCTCAGGGTTCTGAGCAGTAAGTAGGATATGGATGTGATTAGTCATCAAGACAAACGCATGGATGGCAATATCATAAGTCTGAGCGGCTTCCTTCATCCAACCTGCATAGGCTTTGTAGTCTTCATCATCAAAGAAAACCGCCTCGTGTGACGCACCCCGTTGAACGATATGAACGGGCACATTCGGCAGAAATGTACGAGGTCTTCTTGGCATCTTTTCCTCCTTGAATAGAAACCAAAGTAATTTAGCGAAAAGGGGTCAGATCCCTTTCATATCAAGACTTGATGATAGTCTCAAACGAATTCGGTGTATAAGGGATCTGACCCCTTAGATCAAGTTATCACCGATTTACTAAGAAGAATCGGCAAACAAAATTTCTTATTTTCATGTTGCAATTACGCATTCAAGAGCTTTTGGGCATGCTCACGTAAGTGATCACTTCAGCGCCTGATAACGCGCAAAATCTTGATTTTTTCAAGCCTTGATTTTCAACAATATGAGCACTATTGTTCGAGCCTTAGTCAATTGATTTGACTAATAAAAAAGCTCCTATCACTGGGAGTGATAGGAGCTTCTCTTTTGAGAAAGGCTGATTTATTAATCAGAGCACTTACTCGATGTGGTAGTCGTACTTTAGTGTTCTGAGTTCAATTCTTCAAGCCAATCTCTTATGAAATTTTTTAATTAAGAGGAGGGCATGGCATGAACAGATTACTGTACAAAGCCATTTTTATCTCCGTTTTGACTGTAGTTTTGCCTTCGGGACAAGCTCTAGTTAATTCGGTAGATGTCAGCATTACTATCTATTAAGTACTAAAAAGGAGACCTTCGAGTCTCCTTTTCTTTTGTCTGAAATCCCAACAGTAAAGGGGGCAGATCCCTTTCACGTAACGGTTAAGGTTAGTCTCAACCAAATTCAGTGTATAAGGGATCTGACCCCTGAGAGTACGTCAGTAACGAGGCCTAGTGCGCCTCGTCCCAATTATTCCCAACCCCTGCCTCAACCAGCAATGGCACATCAATCTGACTACTATTCTGCATGATCTCGACAATTTTCGCTTGCGCGGCATCAAGGTCTTTCTCGGCCACTTCGAAGATGAGTTCATCGTGTACTTGCATGATCATTTTCACGTCGAGGTCGGTTTCAGCGAGCCATTGGTGCATGTTGATCATGGCGCGTTTGATGATGTCGGCGGCGGAGCCTTGCATCGGAGCATTGATCGCGGTTCGTTCGGCGGCTTGGCGCATCATGGCGTTTTTCGCTTTGATCTCGGGGAGGTATAAGCGACGACCAAAGATGGTTTCCACGTAGCCTTTTTCTTTGGCGCTTTCGCGGGTGTTGTCCATGTAGGTGCGTACGCCCGGGTAGCGTTCAAAGTAGCGCTGTACGTATTGCTGTGCTTCTGGGCGGCCAATGCCAAGTTGTTTCGCCAGACCAAAGGCGGACATGCCGTAGATCAGGCCGAAGTTGATGGCTTTGGCGCGGCGGCGTTGTTCTGTGGTGACTTCATCTACAGTGGTGTCGAAGACTTCTGCTGCGGTGGCTTTATGTACATCCACATCGTGGGCGAAGGCATCTAAAAGCCCCTTATCTTGTGATAGATGCGCCATGATGCGCAGCTCGATTTGCGAGTAGTCGGCGGCGATCAGCTTGTAGCCTTCTGGAGCGATAAACGCTTGGCGAATGCGACGACCTTCGGTGGTACGAATCGGAATATTTTGCAAGTTCGGATCGGTCGAAGACAAACGTCCTGTTGCGGTAATCGCTTGATGGTAAGACGTGTGGATACGGCCGGTCTTTTGCAGCATTTCTGGCAGCTTGTCGGTGTAGGTCGACTTGAGCTTGGCTAGGCTGCGGTGTTCCATGATCAAGCGTGGTAGTTCGTATTGCTCCGCCAGTTCTTGCAGGATCGGCTCGGCGGTTGAAGGTTGGCCTTTAGGCGTCTTCTTAATAACAGGTAAACCTTGCTTCTCAAACAGGATTTCTTGCAGCTGTTTGGGTGAGCTTAGGTTAAAGGCTTGACCCGCTTCTTCATGGGCTTTGATCTCGATCTCCTGCAATTTAGCGGCGATCTCAGTGCTTTGTGCGTGCAATAGGTCAGGATCGATCAAGGCACCGGTTTGTTCCATTCTTGCTAGTACGGGCACCAATGGCAGTTCGATGTCGGTTAGAACCTTAACTAGGTCGCCTTCTTTTTCCAGCTTGGGCATGATGGCCTGGTGTAGACGCAAGGTAATGTCGGCGTCTTCGGCAGCGTAAAACGCCGCTTGCTCAAGGTCGATCTGGTTAAAGGTCTTTTGCTTCGCGCCTTTGCCAGCGATTTCCTCAAAGCTCACGGTCGTATGGCCTAGGAATTTTGACGCTAGGCTGTCCATATCGTGGCGTGTTGCCGTGGAGTTTAATACGTAGGATTCCAGCATGGTGTCGTAAGCGATACCACGCAGGGTGATGCCGTAGTTGTTCAATACGTTGGCGTCATATTTAAGGTGCTGACCGACTTTCTTCTGGTTGTCGTCTTCAAGCCAAGGTTTTAGCTGCTCCAGTACCCAGTCTCGATCAAGCTGCTCTGGTGCACCTTCGTAATCGTGCGCCACCGGAATGTAAGCGGCTTTGCCGACTTCGACACAGACACTTACACCAACCAATTCTGCGGCCATGTAGTTAAGAGACGTAGTTTCGGTATCGAACGCCACTAAATCGGCGTCTTGGATTTTCTTTAACCATGCATTGAAGCTGTCTTGATCCAAGACCGTGTCGTATTCCACGTCGATGTTGGCCGCTTGCACTGGCTCATCTGCATTGTCGACCGTGTCGTCGGCTTTGCCGTGGGCAGGCGCTTTGTCGATATCACGCAACCAGGTTTTGAATTCCAGCTTGGTGAACCACTCACGTAGAGCTTCTTTATTGATTTCTTCGTTTTTCAATGTGTGCGGATCAAATGGTAGCGCCACATCGCATTTAATGGTGGCTAGCTTATAGCTTAGCTCAGCCATTTCGCGGTGTTCTTCCATTTTCTTAGCCATGGTTTTCGAGCCACGGAAACCAAGATCGGCGATGTCATCCAAACGTGCGTAGATTTCTTCTAGGCTACCGATGCCTTGCAGCATGGCGAGAGCCGTTTTCTCGCCCACACCCGGTACGCCCGGGATGTTATCGACCTTGTCGCCCATCAGAGCTAGGAAGTCGATGATTAGCTCTGGTGGAATGCCGAACTTATCTTTTACGCCTTGGATGTCCATCACGGTGTCGGTCATCGTATTGACGAGAGTGACTTTGTCGGTCACCAGTTGCGCCATGTCTTTATCGCCAGTGGAGACGATTACTTCACGGCCTTCACCGCCGATCTGTTTGGCAATGGTGCCGATCACGTCGTCCGCTTCCACGCCTTCGATCACCACTAATGGTAAGCCCATGGCTTCGATCATGCGGTGAATCGGCTCGATCTGCAGACGCAGATCGTCCGGCATAGAAGGGCGGTTAGCCTTGTACTCGGTGTACATCTCGTCGCGGAAGGTTTTGCCTTTGGCGTCGAAGATCACCACGATCGGTGAGTCAGGGTAACGGCCGATTAAGCTACGGATCATGCTGATCACACCTCGCGCCGCGTTGGTCGGTTGACCGTCGCTGGTGGTGAGCGGTGGGATCGCGTGAAAAGCACGGTATAGGTAAGACGAGCCGTCAACCAAAACCATAGGGGAAGTGCTTGTTGATGTGTCCGTAGCCAAAATAAAACCTCTGTTATAAAACGCCATAATTGATGCCTATTCTAGGGCGTTCGGCAGAAATTTACAGTGCTCTTTTGGGATGACTAAGGTTTATTGCTGGTGTGTTCCCGCGTGGGGCTGCGTCACCACTTGGTTACGGCCTTGTCGTTTGGCGATATACAGACAAGCGTCGGCGCTGCGGATAATGGTGTCGATATCATTGGATTGAATATTGGTTGCGACGCCAAGGCTGCATGTAAGTTGACCGACTAGGGGAAATGGATGGTCACGAATGGTTCGCCAACAGGTATCGGCAACCTGCTTTGCTTGTTCCGCTGCCAAACCATTCATCAGTACTACGAATTCATCGCCACCCCAGCGAGCAAGGCAACTTTGTTTTGGTAGGCTGCTTTCCAACAGCTTAGCCGCTTGCTTAAGAACCGCATCGCCTGTCTCGTGTCCATGGCTGTCGTTGATTTGTTTGAAATGATCTAGGTCGATGATGATGCTACTGATATTGGGCTGCGCCCCCGCATTCGACGAAAGCCAGTAGATCAGACCGCGGCGATTGCAGATGTCGGTTAACTCATCGTAGTCGGCCTGTCGACGTGAGTTACGTAAGCGTTCTTCTGCTCGCGTAAAATGCAACATAATGTCTCGTTGATAAGACAGAACGATAAAAAGCAAAGCTCCGCCAGGACCAAAAAAGACCATCATTTCTCTACCTCGAGCGGTACTTAGTTCACTTGGCTGGCTGATCAAGTACAACAATATGGGTACACAAATAGCCCCCCACAATAGCATCGTATGGCGCAGCCAAGAATGGGGAACCATGGCGGTAAGGATTGATATCGCGATCAAAATGACGCCGCTGATTGGTGGGAACACCTCTACTAGCACCCAGTTATGTATAACGGAGCCAATAGTGTAGTACCAAGCGGGTGTCACGAAAGAGTAGGCTGTTATGAAAAATAAGTATTTGATGGACTGGGTGTGTCTGCCCCTTGGATCGTGGTGAAAATAGAGCAATAAGCCTGCAAGCAATACGCTGCTAGATATTGGTACTACAAAATCAATGAAATGATCGGTATTAATAGCTAGGTAGGAAATGCCAACAATGGCTCCAAATACGCAGTAAAAGCACAGTGCGATGTATGTTGCTCTTATAGAGAATAAGGATTGTTGCATAGCTATGTTCCTGCAGCATGTCGTCGTGTGAAGAGTATTCCGAAGCTCTCTAGAGAATGTTAGTAGTACAGTGGCAATTTTTATACAGGTGTTGTGTATAAAGATGTAGTGTGGATGTGCTAAATCGCGCCGCGCAAACGAGGTTTTGGCGATAACCAATTGACCTTTTTGCTCTGATTGTGGAGCATTAGCGGCTAAATGCGATATTGCGCGAATTTAATACAATTAGGTACAGATTTTGGCTGTTTACACTTCTCTCTCGGACTCTGACATGCGCGGCCTTGTGGCCGATTACAACTTAGGTGAATTAGTGTCTTTTCAAGGCATTTCTGGTGGCGTTGAAAACACCAACTATTTTCTCACCACCACCACGGGTAAGTACGTACTGACCCTGTTTGAAGAGTTTGAGTTTGACGAGGTGCCATACTTTTTGGATGTGGTATCGCATTTACAGGCCAAGGGCTTTAATGTGCCAGCAGCGTTGGTGGATGCCGAAGGCGAGCGCCTTCGCGTAGTGCAAAACCGTCCAGCGATTATCGTGGATTGTTTCCCCGGCGGCCTGCTAGAAGAAACCACAGTGGAATCCTGCCGTTTGATGGGCTCGGTGTTGGCGCAGCTGCACACTGCTGGTATGGATTTTCCTGATCATCGTCCAAGCCACCGTGGTATCGACTGGTGGCGTGCAACGTCGAAAAGCATTGCGTCTGAGCTGGAAAGCCATCAAGCGCATCTGTTGCTTGAGCAAGTGTCTGAATTTGATCAGTTTATTGAGCAATACGATGATCAATTGGCGAAAGGCACGGTACACGGCGATCTATTTTTCAACAACACCTTGTTTGAAGGCGAAGAGCTATCGGCGATTATCGACTTCTACAATGCGTGTCACTCTTGGTTGATGTACGACCTAGCGATCGTAGTGAATGACTGGTGTTCTGACATGAGCACTGGCGAGTTAGATATGGATAAATACCATGCCATGGTTAATGCCTACATTCACGAGCGTCAGCCCAGTGCTGCTGAAATCATGTCTTGGCCACATATGCTGAAAATCGCTGCGTTGCGTTTCTGGTTGTCACGTCTAGAAGCATGGCACGGCGCCAAAGACGATCCTGAGCGTTTGGCACAGCAGCATGATCCAATGGAATTTCAACGTATTTTGGAATCTCGCGTACGTCACGCGCCGAGCCTAACGGAAAACTAAGCTATGCAGCGCTGGCGTCAGTGGTGTGCGGCAATAGTATTGTGGCTGGGAGCAGGGCAGGCGTTAGCGCATCCGCATATTTGGATCGACTCTTATTATCAGGTCAACGTTTCCTCACCTAAGATCCGTACTTTAGAGGCCTATTGGCAGTTCGATGTGTTTTCCAGTGTCGATATGCTGATGGAGTTCGATAAAAACGCCGATGGGCAATTGCTCGGCGCAGAGAAAGTCGATGCGGCTCAGGCCATGAATAACTTGGCGCAATACGGATACTTCTTAAAAATCCAAGTGGCTGGCCGCGAGCTAACACCCGCCCGCGTAGATGTGTTGGATGTGGGGGTGGTGGATCAAGCCATGACCGTGCGTTTGGGCATTACTCTTGATGAATCCGTGAACCTGCAACAAAACACACTGCGTCTAGGTTTTGGCGATGTGGAAAATTACTTTGCTATGGTGATCCCGGATGCTGGACTGATTAAACTGACTGGTATGCTGGCGGAGACTTGTACCCCGACGGAAGCCGACGCAGAAGAGATTTATATGGAAGGTTGGGTTGATCTGAGCTGCGATGCCTGATTTCCACTTTTCACCCTCAACTGACGATTATGTGATTCCAACCTTACCTTAGAGGCATCTTATGTTAGAGCATTTTCAGTGGTTACCTTTTTTGTTGGCGATTACCGTTCTAACCATGAGTCCAGGCGTGGATACCTTGTTGGTGTTGCGCAGCTCTGCCGTGGCAGGTTGGCGGGTTGGTTTTGTCTGTAGTCTAGGCATTTGCTTGGGCTTATTTGCCCATGCGACGGTTTCTGCATTGGGCTTGTCGGTGATTCTGCTCGGCTCAGCGACCTTATTTACCGCCTTCAAAATCGCTGGTGCTTTGTATCTGGTTTACCTAGGTATTCAAGCCTTACGCAGTGCATGGCACCCTAAAGGTTTAACCCTGAACTTGCCAGAAGGTCGTCAAATGACAGCGAAAACGGCGTTTCGTCAGGGCATTTTATCGAATATTTTAAACCCAAAAACCATCGTGTTTTACATGGCGTTTTTGCCGCAATTTATTAACCCTGAATACTCGGCAATCGCGCAATCTCTGTTTATGGCTGCCCTTCACTTTATCATAGCGATGGCGTGGCAAACGTTTCTTGCGGTGGTGGTTCACCGAGCAAGGGTATGGCTGGCGCGACCAAAAGTGGCGCAAGTCTTGGATAGCCTAACGGGCGTATTGCTAGTGGGCTTTGGCATTAAATTGGCACTGACTCAGCGCTGATCGCGTGAAGGTGTCGTTATGGGTATGACCTATCATGAGTTTATTGATTTCCACCTGGATTAAGTTCTTCTTTCTATTTGCGCCGTTTTTCGTGTTGTCGATGTTCTTGGCGTTGACCCGTGGCGAAACCCCTGCCGCCCGTCGTCATGTGGCGAATAAGTCGATCGTTGCGGCATTGGCGATTGCCTTAGTGCTGATGTTTTTTGGCGGTGCCTTGTTTGAAGTACTGGGCATTACGCTGGATTCGTTCCGTATCGGTGCGGGTATCTTGTTGTTTATGTCTGCCATTAGCTTGGTTAAAGACGGTACTCGAAACCATGCGACGGGGATGCCAAATGAAGAGCGTGATGATATTTCTGTAGTGCCATTAGCGGTACCGACCATTATTGGCCCGGCCACCATAGGTACGATTCTAGTATACGGTGCTGAGTTTCAAGGTTGGGAGTTCGTGGTCAGCGTTATGGGCTTGGTCGGTGCCTTGCTGACGCTAGCGGTATTGCTCTATTCCAGCTCGTTAATTGAGAAGCTTTTGGGACGTACCGGTCTGAATATCCTATCTAAGATTACTGGCCTGATTTTGGCGGCCATGGCAGCACAGATCTTTATGGGCGGTGTGATGGGCTTTTTGGCACCTATTGCAAGCTAGCCCGACCCTATCTACTTTTGAATGTTTGTTATAATATAACAATGTTTGTGTTGGGTTAAGCTGGAGCCAAGTGTGCGCATTGCAAAGTGGTTAGGTGTTCTAGGGTTATTGCTGTCCAGCTGTGCTTGGGCCGCAGATCAAACCATGATCTTTGAAATTAGCCGCTGGGTGATGGAGCAGCAACGGGATTTTCACCGTGAGCTGGCGCGCTTGGTTCAGATGCTCGCCAAACAAGAAAATCCTGCGCTGTTGGGCAGTTTGTTGGTGGCGAGTTTTCTTTATGGTGTGTTTCACGACGCAGGCCCTGGTCATGGCAAAGCCGTGATCGGTTCCTATTTATTAGCCACCAAAGCGCCCTTACGTAAAGGCATTCAACTGTCATTTTTATCAGCATTGGCGCAGGGTGTGGTAGCGATTGCTTTGGTGTGGGTGCTGGCGCAAATCTTAGATTTGGCTGGTGCCATCACCGAAACCACGCAAATTCTGGAGCTGGCGTCCTATGGTGCGATTGGTCTGATTGGCGTGTGGATGCTGTGGCGCATTGCGCGTGGCAAATCGAGCTGTGGTCATGATCATAGCCAAGATCACCTGCATCACCATGAACATGATCACCACCACGATTGCGCTCATCATCAAGGGTGCCATCATGACCACTCACATGATGAGTCGGTCAAGGCATTGGATTTGCCAAACAATGAGATTCAAACCGCCAAGCGCAGCACCCTAGCCATGGTATCTGCGATTGGTATTCGTCCCTGTACGGGGGCGGTGCTGGTGTTGCTGTTTGCCACCAGTACCGGAATATTTCAATGGGGAGTGCTGGCGACATTAGTGATGTCGCTAGGCACGGGCATCACCGTATCGGCCTTGGCACTGTTGAGTGTCCTCGTGCGTGACGGTAGTTTTGCCTTAAGCCCCAGTGCATGGCGTCGCCGCGTTACCCAAGTGTTGGGAGTGATCGCAGCGTGCGCCTTAATTTTTATCAGTGTCACCATGATTTACAGTGACCTACAGGTAGCAGGGCGGGCATTCTAATGACCGAACATCATCATTCTCACGAACACGCGCATAACCATGACGTGTGTATTGAGCAAGCGCTAGAAACTGCGGAGACCGTGTGTTCTGAGCAGGGTCAACGATTGACGAAGATTCGCCGTCGTGCCCTAGAGCTTATCTGGCAAAGTCATCGTCCATTGGGGGCGTATCAATTGCTAGCTAAGCTGGCTGAAGAAGGCTTTAACTCAGCGCCACCAACGGTTTATCGTGCTTTGGACTTCTTAATATCGGCGGGCTTGATTCACAAGGTAGAGTCTATGAACGCCTACCTAGGCTGTGCCCACGCGGACAAACCGCACAAGGGCTACTTTCTGATCTGTGATGAATGTCAGAATGTCATGGAATTTGATTACCAAGACATCCATCAGTCCTTGATCAAAAAAGCACAAGAGCAAGGTTTTGAGCTGCGCGCTGAAACTATCGAGTTGACGGGACTGTGTGCCGACTGTCGAGCTCAGGAAACGCCAGCATCATGAGCACCCGATTAGCAGAACTGCAAGAGATTGGCATTCGCTTTGGCGACCGACAGTTGTTGAGCAATATCAACATCACCCTACACCAAGGGGAGATCGTCACTTTGATTGGCCCCAATGGCAGTGGTAAAAGCACTCTGATTCGTACCTTGTTGGGACTTCAGGAACCGACTTCTGGAAAGGTGATTCGGCACAATACGCTGCGCATTGGCTATATGCCGCAGAAGCTACACATCGATCCAACCTTGCCATTGACGGTCAAGCATTTCTTGGGTCTGGTGCGTGGGGTAAATAAAAAAGACATTCGACCTACTCTGAACAAGGTTGGCATTCCACACTTGGAAAACTCCCAAGTGCATGTCTTGTCCGGTGGTGAAACACAGCGTTTGTTATTGGCGCGCGCATTATTAAACCGTCCGACTTTGTTGGTTCTTGATGAGCCTGTGCAAGGTGTCGATGTCAGTGGTCAGGTGGAGATTTACAATCTCATCAATACCATTCGCCAAGAGCTTAACTGTGGTGTGTTTATGATTTCCCACGATTTGCACTTGGTCATGGCGCAGACCGATACCGTGGTCTGTATCAATCAGCATGTATGCTGCTCGGGTTCTCCGCAACATGTGAAAGGCCATCCTGCCTACAAAGCATTGTTTGGTATTCCTGGGGCGGATGAGTCCTTGGCGATTTACTCGCACCAACACGATCATGTCCACGATGACAGCGGTGAAGTGGTGGAAGAAGGCCATGTGCACGGCCCGAACTGCAATCATCACGCTCATTAACTCGGAGAAAGTAAAACCATGTTAGAACTGTTGATGCGCGCGCTGATCGGCGGCCTTGGGGTCGCGGCAGTGGCTGGCCCTTTGGGGGCGTTCGTGGTGTGGCGGCGTATGGCTTACTTTGGCGATACCTTAGCGCACTCGGCATTGTTGGGTGTGGCGCTGGGTTTCTTGCTTGATATCAATTTGAACTTTGCCATTGTGGTGTTGTGTGTCGGTTTGGCATTGGTGTTGGTGGCGTTGCAGAAAAAGCAGATCATCGCCACAGATACTTTGCTGGGCATTTTAGCGCACTCGGCGTTGTCCCTTGGTCTCGTGGCGGTGAGCTTTTTGGACAATATCCGCATTGACCTGATGGCCTATTTGTTCGGTGATTTGCTTGCCATTAGCCAAACCGATCTGTATTGGATTTATGGTGGTGGCGTTGTGGTGATGACCTTGCTGGTGACCTTCTGGCGTCCGTTGCTGGCACTGACTGTGAATGAAGAATTAGCCAAGGTCGAAGGTTATCCGGTGGAAGCGATTCGTCTATTACTGATGTTGTTGGTGGCGGTGGTGATTGCTGTGGCGATGAAGATCGTCGGTGTGTTGCTGATTACCTCTTTGATGATCATTCCTGCGGCGACCTCACGTAAGCTGTCGCAGACGCCAGTACAGATGGCAACTTTTGCCGGTGTGCTTGGCTGCTTGTCCGTCTGTGGTGGTCTGTGGGCCTCTTATCATTGGGATACGCCGACTGGCCCAAGTGTGGTGGTGTGTGCCGCATTGCTGTTCTTGATTGCTTACAGCTTGCCCCTTAGACGTATTCAATAACGGCTTCAAATTTGTTAAAGGCCACGTTGGGAATCCCGCGTGGCCTTTTTTGTACCGTCGTCATGATCTCAAAGGTGGTGGCTTATAAGGGCGGGTTTTCTGATTCGCGCAGCATGGTCAGTAAGGTTTGTCTTGCGTGGGCAACACGTACTTTACGCAAGGCACTGGGTAGCCAAATTAAGAAATATTGGATCTCCCGTGTTCCGATCGGAGAAGGGATTTCCATGAGCTGTCCATTGCTGATGTGTTCTTGGCATAGAAACTCGGGCATCACTGACCAGCCAAAGCCTTGTGTGAGCAGCTTACGCTGGGCTCGTAAATCTTGGCCGACTACTGCCGGTACGATGCCCTCAACGCTGATGCGGTTTTTCTGCAGCCATGGTTCCACCAAAGACAACTCCAAGTTGTATGCCAGTAAGGGTTCTTCACGTATCGCGGTGGCAAAGTCTGGCGCTGAGGTTAATCGTGCAACGACCTGTGGTGAAGCAACTGGTAACACTCGACTGGTATAAATCCGCTCACTCTTAAGACGGCTGTCGGTCACTGGGTGGGCTGAGACCCCCAAGTCACAATGCCCCTCAAGCAGCATGCTGGCGACCATATTGCCGTTACCGGTATGCATCCGAACTTTTATGCCCGACTGGAGTAGTGGTAATAAGCGCTCACTGAGAATCTCGGCCATAAAGTCCGCATGGCCGACGATTTGCAGAACACCTGTTATGTCCATGGAGCGGGCACGCGCGGCGGCTAGAGCGGCTTCTACCGCATCCAGTTTATCGCCAATGTCCAGCGCTAATTCTTCGGCGGCGGAGGTGGGGATAACCCCTGTCGGTGAACGCTCAAACAAGGGGCGTCCTACTGCCACCTCCAAACCGGCGATGTGTTGCGACACGGCAGGCTGGGTCAGGTTCAGAGAGCGGGCGGCGGCACTGATCGAACGCTGACGATACACTTCCATAAACGTTCGCATTCTTGGTAACGACATACAGCCCCCATAAATTTATTTATGCCTCATGCAAAATAGCATTGTTACCCCTGACATCGCAATCACACCTACTATGTTGGTAACGAAAACAAACCACCCAGAGAAAGGAGAATGTATGTCCAGCAGTACGATTCAGCAGGATCTAATGACGCTTCTAAATGGCATGAAGCAGCAGCAATTGGCGGCGGCTCCTGTCTCTTCAAAGGTGCGTAAAGACCGCCTCCAGCGCAGCTTAAAATTGATCCGCGAAAACCATAAAGCATTGGCTCAAGCGATGAATGAAGACTTTGGTCAGCGCAGCTTATATCAATCCAATGTTGCGGACATGGTGACCACGTGCAAGATGCTACAGCATGCCATCGATAACCTAGACGGTTGGATGCAAGCGGAGCAAACGACTGCCCCCGACCCAGAAATGCGCACCGAGATTCAATATCAGCCTTTGGGGGTGATCGGAGTGATCAGCCCATGGAACTTCCCCATTAACCTAGCGTTTGGTCCTTTGGCCGGTATCTTTGCGGCGGGTAACACGGCCATGCTGAAACCGTCTGAATTAACGCCGAAAACCTCTGAGTTGTTGGCTGAGCTTGTTGGCCGTTATTTCAGCCCTAGTGAATTAACCGTTGTGCTTGGCGATGCGGATGTGGGCCAGGCTTTTAGCAGCCTACCCTTTGATCATCTAGTATTCACGGGCAGTACTGCGGTCGGCAGACATGTCATGCGTGCCGCGGCAGAAAACCTAGTGCCTGTTACATTAGAGCTGGGAGGTAAGTCTCCTGTGATGGTGGCGAAACATGCAGACCTTAGCAAAGCGGTAGAACGTACGTGGACCATTAAAACTTTTAATGCAGGCCAAATTTGTTTGTCACCTGATTACGTGCTGTTGCCAGAAGAGCAGCGCCATGCCTTCAAAAAGCAGTCGATCGAGTTTTTGGCAGCTACTTTCCCTAGCATCCAAATTAACCCTGATTACACTGCTATTATTAACGAGCGTCATTATCAGCGTTTGCTGAGCTTACTCGAAGATGCTCGTCAGAAAGGGGCGGAAATTGTCAATCTGGGGCCTTCGGGTGAGCCTGCCTACGATGGCAATAGCCGCAAAATTGCACCGCACTTGGTGCTGGGGGCGAACGATGAAATGGCCATCATGCAAGAAGAAATTTTTGGTCCTTTACTTCCGGTGCGCTTTTATCAAGAGGAAGCTGAGGCCGTGCATTACATTAATGCACATCCAAGACCTTTGGCCGCGTATTACTTTGGTGAAGACGCTGATGCACAACAGCAATTTGCTCAGCAGACGACCTCTGGCGCTTTAGTGATCAACGATGTGATGACCCATGTGTCCATTGATGAATTGCCATTTGGTGGGGTGGGCGCTTCCGGTATGGGGGCATACCACGGCATTCATGGTTTCCGTCAGTTCTCACACGCTAAACCTGTGGTGGTGCAAAGCGAAGCGGGTGTTTCAAACTTACGCTTACGTGCTCCTTATGATGACAAGTTAGCGGCAATCGACGCTTTTTTTAACAACTAATAACAGCAAATATTGAATTGGACGAGAGGTTATTTATGAAGATTTTAATGGTACTGACGTCACACGACACGCTTGGTAATACGGGTGAAAAAACCGGTTTTTGGCTAGAGGAATTTGCCGCGCCTTATTACACTTTCTTAGATGCTGGCGCGGAGCTGGTTTTAGCGTCTCCTTTAGGTGGGCAGCCGCCACTAGATCCAAAGAGTGATTTGCCTGATTTTCAAACATCGGCCACTGAGCGTTTTAAGCAAGACGATCACGCCCAGCAAGCCTTAGCCAATACGGTTAAGCTGGCTGAGGTGTCGCCTGCTGATTTTGATGCGGTCTTCTACCCTGGAGGGCATGGCCCACTTTGGGATTTGGCAGAGTCGGACGTGTCGATTGCATTGATTGAAGGATTTGTGCAGGCCGGCAAACCAATCAGCTTTGTTTGTCATGCGCCGGGCGTATTGCGCCATGTGAAAGCCGAAAATGGTGAGCCTTTAATTAAAAACCGCAAAGTAACTGGCTTTACTAACGGTGAAGAAGCGGGAGTACAGTTGACGGAAGTGGTGCCTTTCTTGATTGAAGATGAGTTCCAGCGTTTAGGTGGACTCTATGAAAAAGGCCCTGATTGGCAGACCTTTGTGGTCGAAGATGGCCGTTTAATCACAGGTCAAAACCCTGCGAGCTCTGAAGCGGTGGCAGAAGCCCTGCTAAAACAATTGTCATAACGCTAAGGCGTGAAAAATGCTCGCATGCGTTTTTATGGTAAAGACGCATGCGAGTGATGCTTAGTGACCGGCTTTCTATCTTGAAATCGCGCACAATGCGAGGCCTAACCCGAGCGTTTGGCCAAGGCGTCTATAGATACTCTTCCTGGACCTTGGCGCATAATCAGCAATGCCAGTGCGGCCCAAGTGGCATGTAGGGCGTAGGCTTCTGGATAAACAAATATCTCTATGACTAAGGTCATCATAAAAATACCCAATGCACTGAGGCGGGTTAAAATACCGAACAATAATAGGATTGGTAGCACATGTTCGGCTGCTGTCGCCATGTAGGCGGCGAGTTCCGGTGGAATAATCGGCAGTGCGTATTCGTATTCAAACAGATAAAAGGTGCTTTCTTTTAGGGAAGGCCAGCCAAACTCAAAATGCCCCGCAAAAGGGTTGAAGGCAAAGCCTTCGATCTTCGTTTGCCCCGAAAGCCAAAAGGTGGCGGCTAACGCAAAGCGTGCTAAAAACAGCACCAAGGATTCGGGAATGGCGCGTAACATTTGTTGCGAAGAGCGACTCGGCATCATCATAAGGGGCTCCTAGGATTCTTCAATAGCGTGCAAAACTTGCCAAGTCATGAGCTTTGCTAAGGTCTGTCCGAGGTCAAACGCTTCATGGTCGGGCAGTGCTTGGCTTAAATTTGGTTCGTCTTGTAGGGCTTTTAAAAAGTCGAACTCGGCGGCGCTGATCAAGTACATGCGCCCATATAAGCTCGCCTTGGCGAGTAGTAAATATTCCGTTTGTGCAATGTTGAGCTGGCTGAGATTCGGCGTGTCTGTTTGGTGGGCAAGATATAAAGAGCCGACCGCAAAAGGCACGCGCAACAATTTACACTGGGGGCTTAAATGCAAGGCCAGTGCTTCGGGGTTCTGCACTTGGCTTAAGCGTTGTTGGGCGCAGCTTAAGCTTAGGGTTGGCACCTCGGCAGTGTGCGTAAGTTGCAGTAAACGATACTCAAGATCGCATAAATAAGGTAAGTATGGCAGTGACTGCGCCGGGAAGAAGTCACGCACAAACTCGCTAAATTGGTCGCCATAGCCGCTTAACACCGGTGAAGTGGGCGGATGGCGTTCTATATATTGTCGTGCCATGGCATTAAAAAAGGCTTCTCCGACCACTTGTTTGCAGACTGGAAAAATATCACCAAGAGCCTCCATCAGTGACACGATCACATTATTTCGATAGACATTTAAACGCTGCTGACGCTCTGTGACATCTGCGCCGCGAATATCGTTGAGTAGTGCCTGCTCCGTGTCGGGATGAGTGGAGAGCAGAGCTTGCTTAAATGGCTGCTGCATGGTCTATCTCCTTAACCAAATGACGTATTTGGTTCGCTTGGGCGGCTTCTTGCAGTAGGGTCGACAGCTCTGGAAAATTCCCATCTCGCTCGATCAGCGTAGGGCAATCACCAATCAGTTCTAACGCATGTTGATAGAGCTGCCAGACCTCGTGGGCAACGGCTTGATCGTGCGAATCTATTTTGAGACGAGGCTGAGCACCCTCATCTAGGGTATAACCTGCTAAATGGATTTGACGAACCGCCTGCATCGGAAATTGGCGTAGGTATTCAGCGGCACTGCGTTGGTGGTTAAAACAAGAGACTTCGACGTTGTTTACATCCAGTAATAAGCCACATCCTGTGCGTTTCACCAGCTCTGAAATAAAGTCTGTTTCGCTCATAGCGCTGGAATTAAATTCAAAATAGGTGGATGGATTCTCAATCAAGATCTGTCGCTGTAGATGGCTTTGTACTTGATCAACATGTTCACACAAAACTGCCAAACGCACCTCGGTGTAGGGCACGGGCAACAAATCATTGAGGAAGTTCTGCTGATGCGTCGACCAAGCCAAATGCTCGGAAAACACCGCAGGCTGTACCCGTTCTACAAGTTGTGCAACACGCTCTAAATGTTCAAGATTGAGCGGCTCTTCACCGCCTAGCGATAGACCGACGCCGTGTACCGTAAGCTCATAATGCTCGCGAATACGCTCCAGATAGTAATGAGCGGGACCGCCAGGGCTGAGATAATTTTCAGCGTGGATTTCAAAGAAACCCACTTCAGGCCGTTCCTGCAAAATTTGCTCGTAGTAGCTGGGCTTTAGGCTAATGCCAGTGCGCTGGGCAAAGCCCGAGGGTAGCGAGCTACCCTCGGTTTGCTGTTTCAAATAAGTGTTCATCAGGAACCCTTAGAAGGCTTCCAATTTGCCGTGACCCGTCGGAGAAGTTGGTGATTCCATGTTCATACAAGTGCCTGCTGGGACCAGTTTCCAAGCGTTGCCTTGGTGGTCCATTTTTGATGTTCCTGCACAAGAAGTGCCTGGGCCAGCAGCGCAATCATTTTGACCGGCTAGGGCAACACCGTAGCATTTTTCTTTATCAGCTGCTTGCGCTGGAAGAGCAACGGCTGAAAGGGCAACGGCTGTACCAAGTGCTAGTGCTAGGGATGTGTTTTTAGTAGACATAATTTGGATCCTCCAAAGGAACATTTTGTTAATTACCTTCTTTGGACGTGGTCGATTTGCGCTTTCTTACAGCACTTTCAAAAAATATTTAAAAAAATTTTAGAAACTTGCTGAAAAATAAGGAATGTGGCGTTTTTATGATCTAAGTATTAAGTTTTTATGACAATGTGCCATTTTGGGTATCGTTCTCGAGTTTTGGTGCGTATGGTAAATAACTCACATTCATGAGAAATACTAAACATTAGGAGACTATGGATATGTCTAAGAAAGAAGTGAAAGCACTGAAAGCCGAAATCAAAGCGCGTAAAGAAAAAGTAGCGAAGCAAAAAGATAAGATTTCTAAGCTGAAAAAGTCCCTGAAAAAAGCGTCTGACAAGAAAGCTTCTAAGAAGTAAGCTCAGCGTTAGTAAACCTTCCTGTAGCGGAGCCCACAAGGCTCCGCCGCTATATCCTTTTAGATGTTAACCTTTTTCTGACGCGTCATTTTGTTTGACGTACTGTTGGCTAATCTCCCGCAGCGATAACATGTGTTTGCCAAACTGACGGCACGCAGGACACATGGCCGTATGGATTCCCAAATTGAGCTTTTCTTTGTTTGATAACGGACGATCCATCTTCTCCGACAGCAGTTGTGTGGCTTCGGTACACTTCATCATGTGGCTTTCTCCCTTTCAAACCAATTGTCTTCAAGGCATTCGCGCAACCGTAGGCGAGCTCGAAATAGGGTGGTGTTTAGGTTGCTGACAGAGACTTCTTCGTTGTCGCAAATCTCATTGCTGTCCAGCTCTAAGAACTCTCGCATCATAAATAGGCGACTGTACTTTGCAGGTAGAGCATCTAGACAGGTATCGAAGATGCGCCAAAAGTGATGGCTTTCTAAGTCATGATCTGGCTCGTCCCATTTTTGTGGACGTTGCTCTTTTTGCCAATGACCCTTTTCCGTAAACAGCTCATCCAGTAGGGCTTCGTCGTTGCGACTGGCGCCTTCCTCCAGAATACTGGCGCTGGTGTAGCGCTTTTCCTTGCGCAAAATATCAATCAGCTTATTTTTTAGAATAGCGAATACCCAAGTTTTTAAGGCCGCTTGGCGATTAAAACGCTCGATATTTTGATAGGCCGACAACATGGCGTCTTGCACCGCGTCTTCCGCGATGACTTCGTTGCGCACTTGTAACATAGCAAACTTAAGCATTTGTCGGCGTAAGTCCTCCATAAAAACAGTGTCGTGGAACAGCTGCCCTGGGAGGTGTTCGGTGGAGCGAGATAAGGCTTGTGTCATGTAAAATCTCGGCTTGTCGAAAAAGGTTAATTAGCAATGTAGCTAACTAGACGTCACAAGCCGAGGATTTCTTACACTTGTTTTAGAAAAAACTGGAAAAATTTAGCGGTTGAGCGCATCGAGAGCCGCGTTCACACGTGCTTTGGTGTATGGCGGCCACAGTGAGCCAGCAAAGCGCCCTTCTTTATTCAGCAGCAGCGCATGGCCTTGATGGCCAATGTAATTCTCTGCACTGGTGACTTGTTCAAGGTCTTGATAGGCCGCTTGGTGTGGTGGCACCACATGAATCCCAGCCGCCGCTTGCTGTGCCATTTGTCCTTGGCACACGGCATCACAGAGACTTGGTTGCAAGCTGATCAGTTGCCACTGGCCTTGTTCTAAGCGCTCAATTAGCGGTACTTGGCGTGGAAATTCAATCAGCTGAATGCCCAGTTGCGCTTGTCTGGCTTCATCTAACACTGGGCCTGAGAAGTTCTTTTGATAGGACTGAGTCGCCACCCAGAAGGCACCTGCGACCAAGGCCACACCAATAAAGGAAGCGGTTAGACGACTCATTAAGCGTCTCCCGCGGCCTCAGCTTCGGCTAGATACTCGTCTTTCAGTTTGACGTAGTTCAAGCCAGCGTACTGGAAGTACTCAATCTCTTTTTCTGTTAGTGGGCGAGCTTGTTTCACTGGCGAGCCCATGTACAGGTAACCGGATTCAAGGCGTTTACCCGGTGGTACTAAGGAGCCCGCGCCGATAATGACTTCGTCTTCGACGACGGCGCCGTCCAGAATCGTGGTGCCCATGCCGACTAATACCTTGTTACCGATCTTACAGCCGTGCAACATCGCCATGTGGCCGACGGTCACATCGTCCCCGATTTCCAGTGGGTGGCCTTCTGGTTTGTAGGTGCTGGCGTGAGTGATGTGCAGGCAAGAGTTGTCTTGGATGCTGGTACGCTGACCGATACGAATGCGGTGCATATCGCCACGAATCGCAACTAATGGCCAAACCGAACTGTCGTCACCGATTTCCACATCGCCGATGATTACCGCACTGTCATCGACCCAAACACGAGCGCCAAACGTTGGTGTATGGCCACGAAATGTCTTAATTGCCATTGTCTCTTCCTTAGCACATACCGTGCAGTATTAATGAAAGCTATGGACGTGATCAGCGTTTACCCATTGAAAAAGCGCCAAGACCACATATCTTATAGATCAGTACTAAACCTATTTCTGCAAGGGTGCTATGGCATCCTGCAAACGCCAAAAAGGATATCACGATATGACACAATCCGTATGGGACGCTACCACATTGCCTGAATTTTCCAAGGTCGAGCCTAAGAACATCGTTGCCGACTTGGAAGCTCTACTGGAAAAAAATCGCGCGGACATCGCCGCGGTGGTAGAAAAGAACGCTCAGCCAACGTGGTCGAGCTTCGTGACACCTTTGGATGAAATTCACGATCGCCTAGGTCAATTTTGGTCGCCGATCAGTCACCTAAACTCAGTGCAAAACACTCCAGAGATTCGAGAAGCCTACAATGCTTGTTTACCAAAACTGAGCGACTACTACACTGAGTTGGGCCAAAACAAAGCCTTGTACGAAGCTTACAAAGCCCTAGCGGAAAGTGAAGAAGCGAAATCCCTAACGCCTGCGCAAACGGAAGCCTTGACGCAAACCATCCGTGACTTTGAGCTTTCGGGTGTGGGCCTAGAAGGCGAGCCAAAGAAACGTTACGGCGAAATCAGCTCGCGTTTGTCTGAGCTTAGCAGCCAGTTTGGTGAAAATGTATTGGACTCGACCCGTGCGTGGAGCAAGTTGATCAGCGACGAAGCAGAGCTTGCTGGTCTGCCTGAATCAGCTCTAGCGCAAGCAAAGCAAATGGCCGAAGCAAAAGAGCAAGAGGGCTGGTTGTTCACTTTGGACATTCCTTCTTACCTGCCAGTGATGAATTACGCCGACAGCCAAGCATTGCGCGAGGAAATGTACACCGCCTACGCAACCCGTGCTTCGGAGCTAAGCTGTGAAGGCAAATTCGACAATGCCCCTTTGATTGATGAAATCCTAGCGCTGCGTCATGAAATGGCGCAGATCCTTGGTTTTGAAAACTACGCTGAATTATCCGTTGCGACGAAAATGGCAGAGAACGGTCAGCAAGTAGTGGACTTCTTGACAGATCTTGCTGTGAAGTCGAAGCCTTCTGCAGAAACGGATCTGGCCGATCTAAAAGCCTTTGCCAAAGCAGAGCATGGCGTAGAAGCGTTAAATTCTTGGGATGTGGGCTACTACGCAGAGAAACTGCGTGAGAAGAAATACTCGATTTCTCAAGAAGTGCTACGCCCTTACTTCCCAATCAACAAAGTCCTATCAGGCTTGTTCTACACCGCGCAAACCTTGTTTGGTGTCGATATTCGTGAAGAGTCTGGTTTCGATACTTACCATAAAGATGTACAGCTTTTTACCATCTCGAAAAATGGCGAAGATATCGCGCGTTTCTTCCTTGACCCATACGCTCGCGAAGGCAAGCGTGGCGGCGCGTGGATGGACGAGTGTCGTGTACGTCGCCGCCTAGACGATGGTCGTCTACAACTGCCAGTGGCGTACCTAGTGTGTAACTTCACTCAACCAATCGGTGATAAGCCGGCGTTGTTAACTCACGATGAAGTGACGACGTTATTCCACGAATTTGGCCATGGCTTGCACCACATGCTGACGCAAGTGGAAGTGTCGTCTGTATCAGGCATCAATGGCGTGGCGTGGGATGCGGTCGAACTACCAAGCCAGTTTATGGAAAACTGGTGTTGGGAACCGGAAGCCCTAGCGCATATTGCGGGTCACTTTGAAACCAACGAGCCATTGCCTCAGGATCTATTAGACAAAATGCTGGCGGCGAAGAACTTCCAGTCGGGTATGCAGATGGTGCGTCAGTTGGAATTCTCTTTGTTCGACTTCCGTTTGCACCGTGAATACAAAACTGGCTTAAAAGCTCAGGACATCTTAGATGAAGTGCGTAGCCAAGTGGCTGTTACCGTACCGCCTGCATTTAACCGCTTCCAAAATAGCTTTACGCATATTTTTGCAGGTGGCTACGCAGCGGGTTATTACAGCTACAAGTGGGCCGAAGTATTGTCTGCGGATGCCTTCTCAAAATTCGAGGAAGATGGCATTTTCAACACTGAAACTGGCGCCCACTTCCGTGATACCATATTGGCAAACGGCGGTTCACGCCCAGCGGCCGAGCTATTTGAAGCCTTCCGTGGCCGTGAACCAAGTGTCGATGCGCTACTTCGCCATAGTGGCATTGCGGCTTAGTAAGTCCGCTGATAGCTCGTTGATCCACACCCTTTTGTCTCGACGAAAGAAGCAGAGGGCGCTTGAGCAGTTATTACTCAACGCCGACCGTCTGGGGCATCCCTGCCCCAGACGGTCGGTCGACGCCATCCATGGCGTCTGCTTTTGAGTAATCGATAGCTCAATCAAATAAGTTTAAGGATTCGATTCAGTGATCTGGTTAGGCGTCACTTGTGTTCCTTTTAAACAGCCACCAAGGAGGGTGGCGCGAGGGCTCTGGTGCGGGGATGCACCACGCCCGAGTGCAAAGGAACCAAGTGAAGCCAAGCTAAAAAGCGAGCGTCACAAAGGTAAAAAGCATCGAGCCAATACCAATAACCGAGGTTAAGAATGACAACTAAACGCTTTATCGCGGGGGCGGTGTGCCCACGCTGTAACGAGATGGATAAGATTCGCGCATGGCGTGATGATGAGGCTGAGAAGCAGTACCGTGAATGTGTAGCTTGTGGTTATGAAGATGAGCAATCCACCGTGGTGCAAGCGCAACCACAAGAAATCGCCACCCGTGTAAACCAACCACATTCCTCTGCTCCAGAAGGCGATGCGGCCGTGATTAACTTTGTACCGAATCCGGGTGCAACAAAGCACTGATCCTCGTAAGTGGTGACTACGCTAGTCAGCGTAGCCACTGCCGATGGCGCTAAAGGGAAGGTCCAAGCCTAATTCTGGTACTTTCTGGCCAATCCAGGCGGGAAAGGTATTACTGTTGGGGCCTGGGAAAACCTTATACTCATTTTTCCAAGGGTAGTCTTCCACTGCTTTATCAATCTTCGGAATCAGCTCGGCCGCTTTCTCACCTTTAATGGATAATAGCTTCTCTGGCTTCGCGCCAAACCAATAACGGTCTGGAGTGGCTGTGTTATAGCTGTATAAGGCTGACTGACCACGCTGTACTCGCCAACCAACCACTTCATGGACTTTATATTGATCTGCTCCGGCCTCTTTGGTGGCGATCCATGTGTGGATAGCAAACCAACCGCGCCAGCTGAAGGCGTCTGCACCGTAAACTTCAATGACGGCTGCTTGTTCCTGCTGCGGGTCGGGGGCAATGCCCGCAGGTTCTCTGCTGGCTGTACGCCAGTCGGAATTAGAGCAGGCACTGATGAGTGCCGCTAAAGCGAGAATGGTTAAGCGTTTCTTCATGATCATCTCCTTGTCATCTTTTCAGTTTGACAAAAAAAGAGCGCCATTGGCGCTCCTGCAAAAGAGATTCAGATTTAATTCATAATCTGTATCGCATTTATCCTAGGTGCTGCATCAGCTCATCTTCAGGCACGGGAGGAAGAAATAAGTAACCTTGCAAATACTCAATGCCCATATTGGTGAGCAGTCGGCGTTGATCTTCGGTTTCGACGCCCTCAGCCACCACTTTATAGTCAAAGGCGGAGGCGATTTGCGAAACAGCTTCCACAATAGCGCGGCCGCCAGTGTCCATAGTCCAGATAAAGGAGCGGTCGATTTTGACATAGTCCACGTCGAATTCTTGCATGACCGATAAAGAGGAGTAGCCTGTACCAAAGTCGTCAATGGAGACTTGTACACCAAGCTCTTTTAAACGCTTAATATTGTCGATCAAGCGGTGCTTATCGTGGGCAAATAGAGATTCTGTGATTTCTAGATCCAAGCAGTGGGCGGGGAAGCCTGTACGTTTTAGGGTCGCGGCGACTTCCGTAGGAAAATCATCGTCCAATAACTGCTGGATAGAAACGTTCACGCTGATCCCTAGGCCCTCTTGCAGGATTTGCATACGTTTGCCTGCCAAACAGGCTTCACCTAATACCCAGAGGCCAATAGCGCGGATAAAACCGTATTGCTCAGCAATGCCAATAAACTCGTCCGGTGGAATCATTTCATCGTCCAAACGCCAGCGCAGCAGTGCTTCAACGGCGTCTATTTGTCCCGTCTCCGATGCAATGATCGGTTGATAGACCAAAAATAGCTCATGGCGATGGATGGCATTTTCTAAATGATCACGTAAGCGAATTTCGCGTAAGAGCTGTTCACGTAGGGATTCATCGAAGACACCTACGCGGCCTTTTTTAGTACGCTTTTGATTGTACATGGCCATATCAGCACGCTGGATTAAACGTTCATGTTGGCTGCCATGCTGTGGATAGTAGGCGATCCCAATAGTCGCTCCAAGCGAAAGTTTGGAGCCATCAATGAGGTACGGGATGGAGATTAGGTCAATGATCTCCTGTGCGTTTTCTAGCAGTTCTTCATGTTGTTCAACTGCCAATAGAAATTCGTCGCCGCCCCAGCGACAAAGTAAGTCGGAAGGCTCAATATTCTGCTGAATACGTTTACTGACTTCACGGATGACATGGTCTCCGGTTTCATGTCCCAGTGAGTCATTAATGCTTTTGAAACCGTCTAAATCAATGAACAGCACCGCCAGTTTTGAGTTGGGCTGTGTCTGTAAACGGTACTCAAGCTTTTCCGAAAAAGCTTTGCGGTTGTAGAGACCGGTTAAGGGGTCAATATTCGATAGTGAGTAAATCTCTTGGGTACGTTTGACCACTTCTTGCTCCATATGAGAGAGCAAGTGATCGTTCTGGTGTTTTAAATGTATTGAACGAGAGGTATAGCGTGCTGCTTTGCTGGCACCTGTCACCATGACAAAAAAGAAGGCAATCGAAAGGTAGCCTAGGGTATCGTAGCCTTCTTGGTCGGATAGCAGTAATGCGACACCAAGGGGTAACAGCAGCATGCCACAATAGAACATGGATAATTTGCGAGCCCCCGATAAGAAAGTGACTGAGCCACCTGAGAACGCAGCAACATTAATGCAAGTGATGGCCAGTTCTGCCCAATTGTTGTTTTGCACGACGATAACAGAGTAAATACTCCATAGTGCCCCGGCCGTTAGTGCACCGAAGCTAAATCGAGACAGGGCGCGACCATAGGCAAAGCTGTCTCGGTGGCGTGTTTTAAAGAAAAAGTAGGCGAGATCAACAAGACGAAACAGTATCGTGGCAAGGGTAGCCCCCCACCAGATCAACTGCGTGACACGCTGCGTTCCTTCATGTGGAAACGTAAAGACTAGGACCGCCGAAGATAGAAGCGTAACCAGTAAACCCATGCCTACATTGCTGTAGAGTAGGTTTACGGCGTCTTTTTGTTCCACTTGCGATAATTCTGTTGGGAGCATAGGGGTCCGTATTTATTCTCTAGATAATGCGCCACACGCCGCATCAATGTCGGTCCATGAACTTAGCATGATGCGGTCTAGACAGCATCATGCTAAAAGTACCGTTTAATTATATCCAATTTATCGGGAGAGGAGGCTGAATCTTGAAGTTTGTTTAGAGAAAGTTATCGAACAGGAGAGTGGTTGAGACGAAAACCGCTTGCCAGCTCTCAGATCAAGTATCGGTGTAATGGGGTTTAGGAAAGTGTTTTTCTTGCTGACGTACGTTAAAAGACAGGTTTATACTGAAGCCATCGTATGCAGTAATAATTGAAAGGATGGCCTTATGACACAGCATTTAGTGTTAACGGTAATTGGTGATGATCGTCCAGGGCTGGTTGAAGCCTTATCCCATGTGATTGCCGAGCATCAGGCGAGCTGGAGCGAGAGCCGTATGGCGCATCTGGCGGATAAATTTGCAGGTATCGTCACTGTTGAAGTGCCTAAAGATAACGAAACCTCTTTAATCAAAGCTTTACAAGAGTTGTCCTCAGTTGGCTTAAAAGTCTCTGTCGAAGTAGCAAATAAGCATGTGGCGTCTGGCGAAGTCGTAGTGTTGTCTGTGATGGGCAATGATCGCACGGGCATTATTCGAGAAGTATCAAAAACCCTCAGTATGTTGGGTGCGAACGTGGTGGATTTGAATAGCTACTGCGAACCTGCGCCAATGAGCTCGGAAATGTTATTCAAAGCGGAGCTGGAAGTCTTGCTGCCAAGTGATTGTTCTTTGGAAGCCTTGGAAAAAGCGATCGAAGCGATCAGTAGTGACTTGGTTGTTGAATTAGCGGACTGACGCTCATTGCGTACTGAAATAAGTATTTTTGCTGCGTTTCAGGGAAATTATCTGCTTTCCATTGCAGCTTTCTTAGAACCTGTTTCAATAGTGTGATGATTATTGAAACAGGATCCCTTCAGCGATATGCAATTACCCGCCACCTTCCGCGCTTTATCTAATACAAACTTTCGCCTTTGGGTGCTGGCTGCATTCGTTTCTAATATTGGTACTTGGCTGCAACGTACCGCGCAGGATTGGATCGTTATTTCTGAATTGTCTGATCACAATGCCGCCGCCGTCGGTGTGGTGGTGTTCCTGCAATTTATTCCGCAAATCATTTTACTGCCGATCACCGGCTGGGCGGCAGACCGTATTGATCGTCGTAGGCTGCTGCTTGGCACGCAAATCGCCATGGCGCTGTTGGCATTTATTTTAGGTGTATTAGCCATCTCAGGAATAATTGAGCTGTGGCATGTCTATGCCTGTGCCTTAGGGCTAGGTATTGTCGCAGCGTTTGATGCACCTGCTCGCCATGCTTTCGTTTCCGATGTGGTGTCTGAAAAGGAAGTGCCAAATGCGGTGTCATTGAATTCTATGTCGTTCCATTCTGCGCGTTTAATTGGCCCAGCCATTGCCGGAATCTTGATTGCTGCGGTGGGCGCCGGTTGGGTATTTGTGATCAATGTGGCAACCTTTGGGCCTTTATTGATTGCGCTGTACTTATTGGGTCAACGCACGCTGATTGGTAAAGAAGGCAAAACCGAGACGTCACAAAAAACCGGCTTTTTGGATGGCTTTCGTTATCTAAATCAGCACCGTGAAATGATTGTTGTTTTAGGCATGGTTGCTATGATTACGGCATTGGCGATGAACTTCCCGGTATACTTATCCGCCATGACGGTGCAAGTGTTTGCTGGACATGCAGGGCAATACGGTCTGTTAATTTCAATGATGGCAATTGGCTCCATTGCGGGAGCACTGATTACTGCTAGTCGTCAACAACCAACACTAGGCTTCCTTGTGTGTTTGCCTGCTGGTGTGGCTATTAGTTCCGCGATTCTAGCGTTTGCCCCAAGCTTTTTAACGTTTGCGTTGATGATGAGCGTATTAGGCTTTTCCATACAACTGCTTACCATATCGTCGTTTACCTTTATTCAGCTATCGACCGTGAAAATGTATCGTGGTCGTGTGATGGCGATTGCCTTGGCCACTATGCTGGGCAGTACCGCATTGGGGGCGCCATTAGTGGGCTGGATTGCAGATACGTTTGGAGCCCGCTGGTCGATTGGTATCAGCAGCCTTTCAGCGTTGCTCGCCTTCAGTGTTGGACAGGTCTATTATCGTCGCTACTACTTAGCGAAATTGGCATCCCAAGCAGCATCAACACAGGAGCCTTAAAGACTCTTGTGTTGATAAACTGGCTCGCAGGTTAGCGGCTTAGGGTGATAGCCAAACCAACTTGACCATGCTTTACGTGGATGTAAGACAAAGCCTTCTGCAAGCGTTAAACCGCTGACTATTTCAATGTCACCTTGCTGCATCATGCTCGGAATGGAGACGTTGTAGTGAGCGCTAACCGCTTTTTGTCCGGTCTTTAGGCGTTCGGATAACTCCGCGTTATAAATGATTAATTCAATCGCTCCCCCCGCACCAAAGCCTATTTCTTGGCTGTTAAAGCTGCCAGCGACGAGAGGCACATGGGCCACTTGGCAAAGCTCACCTTCTTTGCCATAGGTGAGGTAGCGGCCTTCCCCTTTTAATCCATATAAGAAGGGCAAATGACCAACCTTAACAAAATCAATAGACACAACACCAAGCGCTCCATTAGGAATCGTTTGCGCGACGACTGTTGGGCTTTGAAGTAGTAAGGACAAGATCGCAAAGAAAATACTATGTGCTAACCGGTTCATACTTTTGCTCCTTCTTTGTCCATGAGTAGCGTGCGTGGTTGACTGGGCAAACACAGAAAATAGATCAAAATTAAAACGCCAATCATGGGGATGAGAAGGACCAGAAAGCTCCAAAGCGGCAGTCCCGTATCACGTAGGCGTCGTGTTGCTAGGGCTAAAAAAGGCGTGATGGTCAACAGTGAGTACACGGCGTCCAACCACCCCGGATTGTTGGTGAGTGTTTCAATCATGGCAATGATTACGCTGAACACCAGATTGACGAATATAAACATCCAAAATGCTCGACGATGAGCCACTCCGCGAAAATCCACATAATGTTTCAACGCTTCGATATACCAATACATAACCTTTCTCCTGTGTTACAAACACTGCCAAAGATGGTGCAGAAAGCGCGCAGGCGCGTCCTGAATCAGGATTTAGGACGTCTTGCTTTGCGACTTAGGACATAATGGGCCAAGAACAAGAGGAATGTAGGAGGGGATATTATGCTGGCGATTCCATTGCCGTTTGTGGTGTCGTTACTGTTGTTGGTGCTAGCGGGCAGCCTATGGATACAGCGCCGCCATTTAGTTTTATGGCCGTGTCTGTTTTTATTGCTGTGCGCGACAACGACCTGTCTAGTTGGGCTACGTTGGGCCTATGATTTAGCGTTTCTACGCATGCTTCAGTCGATTTTTGCCAGCGTAATACCGGTCGCCGCTTGGTGGGTTTTTGCTCAAACCAAAAGCGCCCGAGCCCCCTCATGGTGGCATGCTATTGTGCCGCTCATGGTCACCATTGCCTCGCTAACGTACCCACTCTGGGAGCCGCCGCTTGATGTAATGATTACCGCCCAGTACGTGCTTTATTTTGGACTGCTCTGGCACTCGTCGAATAGTGATCGACAACCCCCAGAATACGTGCGCTTAAGTGATTGGGAGTGGGCGATTCGAGCCCAGCGAATTGCGGCGTTAATGCTGTTGTTTTCGGCTGTGATTGATGGTGCGCTGACGTTGGATTTTATGTTGGCACAGGGACAGCATGCTTTATGGATTTTATCGATCGGCCATGCGCTTTTGCTGCCCACCTTGTCATTAGCGGTGATGGGGTTAAGTTTAGCGACCACTGAAGAATCTGACGTGCCGCACTCTGCTGAAACAGAGCAACGTTCAGTATCGAGCTGCGAGGAGCCGGAGCGGTGTGATTCTGGTGGTGCCAGTTATGACTCGAAACAAATCGAGCTAGCGGATCAAAGCATTATTACCCAAGTCAAACAGGTGGTCGTCACTCAGCAGCTGTTTCTCGATCCAGACCTGACGTTGGCTCGTATTGCGCGTAAAAGTGGCATACCCGCTCGACAGATCTCTGCAGCGATCAATCGAGTTATGGGGCAAAATATTTCTCAATGGGTCAATCAGTATCGAATCGAGTATGCGACGCAACGCTTGATCAGCAGCGAAGATACGATTACTCAGATTTATTTGGACTCTGGCTTTCAAACCAAATCCAACTTTCATCGTGAATTTTCACGGATTATGGGTATGACACCTTCGCAATATCGTCAAAGTCTCTGAGCTTACGACACATTGTTTTCAGGTACCGCTTGCGGTTTGGGTGCAGGCCACCTTATGCGACTCATGTAGACACCAAAAAGAGTGGTGACTACGCCAATCAGTTGCAGCGTTGAGAGCGCTTCGTCAAAGAGTAAGTAGCCCTCGATGGCGGCTAACGGAGGTACGAGTAACATCAGAGTTGATACTTGTGCGGCTGGAATTTTGCGCAGCAGCCACACTAATAAGAATACACCGCCACAGGATAAAACGATCACCCCCCAAGCAATCAGCGCATAGCTGATAAGACTCGGCACCAACAGTGTTTCTTTTAACGCTAACATAAAGCCACCTGAAACCACCGCGGCAGAGAGGTTCTGAATCGCCATGGAAGCAATAATATCCGAGCCAGAAATGGACATTTTTTGATAAATAGAGCCTAACGCTAGGCTGATGACACCTGCTAAGCCCATGATGGCTAGCCAGAAGCTAAAAGTCTCGGTGCTTGATGTGTGTAAAATAGACGGGCTGATGACCAGCAGTAAGCCGGCAATCGCGATCAGCATACCAAGGATTCCTAGTAAGCTAGTTTTCTCCTTGATGAATAGAAATGCCAGAAGCGTTACTAGAATTGGTTGCACCGATCCAATGAGCGCCATGACACCCGCTGGCAATCCTTGAGCCAATGCGACGTAGGCGAAACTAAGATAAAAGGCATTCAGTAAGGCTCCCGCGATAACATGTTTCGGCCACTCTGAGCGGCTTGGAAACGGGCGCTTAAAGATTAAAGCCAGTACGACAAAGATAGCGCCAGCAAGGGCAAAGCGAATGGTTAGATAAACATTGGGGTCAATAAAACCCACTATAAATTTGCCGGTAATAAAGCCTGTTGACCAGATGGCAACCAGAAGAACAAATAAAAACGGCATAATCTTAAGTCCATTTAAATCGGAGTTAGGGAACATTGTAGCAGCTGTTGTGGTCTTTTATAGGCGCAGATTCCTCTCTAACACGAGAGAAACCGCACAAAGTGACTCCCTATCATAGTTGAGAAATGGTAGCATTTGCTCCTTTGAAAAATAGCGCTACTAGAGACCATGTCATGCCAATTTATACCGTTTTAAAGCGAGAAGACCTGATTCGTGCTGAGCAAGATGCTGAGACTATTCAGCAGCTAACGCTGTGTGGCTATCTGAATGCGGGACCATTTGAAGCGGAAAATGCGGATCAGGCGATTGCTCAGTTTCGTGCAGCGAACCCTGAACAGAAAGCCAAAAAGCCACTGGGTCTGCGCTGGATTATGTGGGTCGCCGGTGTATTTGCCGTGGTATGGTTTCTCTTTGTGATCTTTTATATGCTGCCAAGCGCATTTCAAAACTAGGTCTTGGGGCGCGTGCATACGCTGGAACAATTGCGCCGTGGTGAATGCCAAGGTGCAACCCGTCTTAAACTGAGTGAGCAACTGACTGAAGTTCCCGAGGAAATTTACAGTCTCGCCGACACCCTTGAAGTGCTCGATCTGTCAGGCAATCAGCTGACGGACTTGCCATCGGACTTCTTTCGCTTAACCAAACTAAAAATCTTGTTTGGCTCCAATAACCCCTTTACTCATGTGCCTGAAGTATTAGGGGAAATGCCAGAACTGGAGATGATAGGCTTTAAATCCTGTCAGATTAAAACGGTTTCAGAGCAGTGTTTGCCAGCCAAAACACGTTGGCTAATTCTAACAGATAATCGCATTGAAACCTTGCCTAATGGGATTGGGCGGCTTGAACGATTAGAGAAATTGATGCTGGCGGGGAATCGACTGCGCGCCAAGGAGTCAGCATCAGGAGTTCATGCAGCTGCCTTCTTCGGACATCCAATGTTATGAAGAGCTAGGGCAGGGAGCCTCCGGTGTTATTTCTCGTGCCACTTGGTTGAACAACCCACATCGTTTCCCAGAACATATTGCGATCAAAATCTATAAAGGCGAAGTTACCAGTGATGGCTACCCTGCAGATGAATTAGATGCTTGTTTGACCGCTGGTGTTCATCAGAATTTAATCACGCCATTGGCACATATTCTTGAACCTGATTGCACTGCACTCGTGATGGATTTAATTCCAGCTGACTATAACAATCTCGGTCAGCCACCCAGCTTAGCCTCCTGTACTCGAGATACTTTTACGCAGGGCCAGTCTTTTAACGCGTCACAAGCGGCATACATTATTGAACAAATGCATGACTTAGTTGCGCACTTGGAAGCCAAAAAAGTCTGTCATGGTGACTTGTATGCTCATAATGTACTAATCAATCGTGACGGTCATATTCTGTTTGGTGATTTTGGTGCGGCATCAAAATACGCGCATTTGTCGGCTGAGCAGCAGTCGGGCATTCGCCGTATCGAGCGCCGTGCTTTGACCTATTTTGAACAAGATATACTTGGGCTAGTGTCTCAATCTTAGCTTTGCACGCGTATTCGCTAGTCTGTAGGCTGAAGCCTTCGCACGTAAATGCGATAAGTCAGTGCGAGTAGGCAGCAAATGGCGGCGGGAAATAATAATGCGGTAAACTTGAGTCGTATAAACAACAGCGCACCTAAGCTGCTGCCAACAATAAATCCCACAATAATCAGGGTAAACAGCTTTGCTTTTCGAGCATCGAGCGGCTTACCTTTACACAAACTCCCTAGCATAATCCCCAAATCCGTAAAGATGCCTGTTAAATGTGTAGTACGAATGATGGCACCGCTATAGGTGGTTGCCAGCGCGTTTTGTAAGCCGCAAGCAGCGGAGGCAAAGAAGTGTCCATAAAATGAGTTTTGTGAAAGAAATCCCAAAGCCGTTAACAATAGGCCCGCTTCTATGAACAGCGCCGTATCATAGTGACGTCCAAGCTTTAGTGTGGAACCGTGCAGCAGAAATCCCGCCGTAGCAGCGCCGACAACAAAGAAAACCATCACACCGACAAGATGCAAAGCGGTATGAAAAGAGTGATTAATCAGCCCGGTTCCCAACAGCGTTGCCGTACCCGATAGGTGAGATACCGATTGATGCTCAAATCCCAGCAAGCCAATAGCATTCACTGACCCAGCGACCAACGCTAGGATAAATGCCCCAAGCTCAACCCATTTTGGTAATTGTGAAATCACGATAACCACTTCCTATGCCGAATACGTAATAAATAACCTAACCGAAATTCAGGGAATTACTATAAGTTATTTGTCGTCATAATCATCGCATCGGATTTCCATCCGCTAGGCTTGCTGGCGATTATTGATACATTTGACCATTGTGCTTAAGCCAGCCATTGGCATGACGGCCACGTGGGTCATGGTGGGTCCAGTGCATTACACCACCTTTTTTATTCCATTCGTATTCCCCATAAAACTCCACCGTGTCGCCCACTTTAAGATTTGGGATACGTGGCGCAAGATCAATATTATGCGCTACCAGCAAGGTCTGTCCGCTATCCAGCTTTAAGATAAAACGCTGATGTTTTGAGCCTTTGGTATCGTCCTTGAGTACTTTTAAAACCATACCGCTGCCTTGTATTTGCAGATCGCTTTGTTGCGTTGCAAAGGCTTGTTGTAGGCGAACATCATCGGCCAAGACCGGCGTTGAGAGACCAAAGAGAACCAGTAATAGGGCGAGGCAATATTTCATAGCAAACCTAACGTATAAAAAAGGTGAGTCTAGCAGTTGTGAGAGATGAGACATAAAAAAACCGCCCTCAGTTGCCTGAGGGCGGTTGGTTTTTCAGCGTTTCTCTGATGCGCTTAGTTGCGGATCAAGTGGTCGAAAGCGCCTAGGGCTGCGGTTGCACCTGCGCCCATGGAGATGATGATTTGTTTGTAGGGTACGTTGGTAACGTCACCAGCGGCAAACACACCTTCCATTGAGGTACGGCCGTGAGTGTCGATGATCACTTCACCACGTTCCGTTAGTTCTAGCGAGCCTTTTAGGAACTCACTGTTTGGCACTAGACCGATCTGTACGAAGATACCTGCTAGCTCTAGTTTGTGCGCTTCACCTGTTTTACGGTCGGTGTACGCTAGGCCAGTAACGTGCTCGCCGTTACCCAATACTTCAGTGGTTTGCGCTTCGGTAATGATGGTCACGTTAGGCAATGATTTGGCTTTCTTAACCAACACGTCGTCCGCACGTAGCTTGTCGCTAAATTCTAGAACTGTTACGTGCTCTACCAAACCTGCTAGGTCGATGGCGGCTTCGATACCTGAGTTACCACCACCGATCACGGCCGTTTTCTTACCTTTGAACAGTGGGCCGTCACAGTGCGGGCAGTACGCCACACCTTTGGTTTTGTATTCTTGCTCACCAGGAACGTTCATCTCTCTCCAGCGTGCACCGGTCGCTAGCACAACGGTTTTACTCTTCAGTACGGCACCGTTTTCCAGCTCCACTTCGATCAGCTCTTTCTTCTCAACGCGAACCGCTTTTTGCGTTTTCATTAGATCCACATCGTAATCTAGGACGTGTTGTTCAAGACCTGCGACCAGCTTTGGACCATCAGTGGCTTTCACAGAGATAAAGTTCTCAATTGCCATAGTGTCAGATACCTGACCACCGAAACGTTCTGCTACGACACCAGTACGGATACCTTTACGCGCTGCGTAGATGGCTGCGGCGGCGCCTGCTGGGCCGCCACCAACAACTAATACGTCGTAGGCTTCTTTCTCGGCCAGGGCTGCGGCTTGTTTCGCTTCCGCGCCAGTGTCGACTTTATTAAGAATCTCGTCCAGCGTCATGCGGCCTTGGCCGAAATGTTCACCGTTTAGGAATACCGCTGGTACGCCCATGATCTTGCGATCTTCGATTTCTTGTGGGAACAGACCACCATCGATCATGGTTGCGGTCACTTTCGGGTTCAATGTGGCCATCAAGTTGACCGCTTGAACCACGTCTGGACAGTTGTGACATGACAATGAGATGTACACTTCAAAGTTCAGCTCAGTGTCCAAGTCTTTAATTTGTTGCAGCACTTCTGGTGCGGCTTTCGATGGGTGGCCACCCGCTTGCAGTAGGGCAAGTACAAGAGAGGTGAATTCGTGTCCCATCGGGATGCCTGCGAAATGCACGCGCGCTTGGCTATCTTTCGGGCCAACCGACATTTGTGGGGCGCGGCCTTGCGGTGCTTCGTCCACAGACATAGAAATTTTTGCTTGGTTCAGCTCGGTGATTTCACGAGCCAACTCTAACAATTCTTCTGATTTTGCATTGCCATTTGAGGACACAGTAATCGCAATCGGACTAACGATGTTTTGAAGGTATGTGCCCAACTGTTGTTTCATATTTGCGTCTAACATAATTTTTAATCCGTCATATAGTTGAGTTTGATTACAGTGCCTATAAATTTCGGGCGAGTGAGGTCAGCACCTGTCTTCTGTAAGAGAGTGAGGCGTGAGGTACCATGGCTCGAAAAAGTTCAATGTTGGGCTTTCAACGCCTTGCACTGGAAGGCAAAGCCCGATGTTGGGCGCTAAGCGCCCAACAAAGGAGGAGGCGTCTTAGATTTTGCCTACTAGGTCTAGAGATGGAGCAAGAGTCGCTTCACCTTCTTTCCATTTAGCTGGGCAAACTTCACCAGGGTGTGCTGCTACGTATTGTGCAGCTTTCACTTTACGCATTAGGTCTTCTGCGTCACGGCCGATGCCTTCAGCAGTGATTTCCATTGCTTGGATAGTACCTTCTGGATCGATCAAGAAAGTCGCACGGTCAGCTAGGCCTTGACCTTCACGTAGAACACCGAAGTTGTTCGTGATGGTCGCAGTTTGGTCGCCTACCATGTAGTAGTTGATTTTGCCGATTGCTGCAGACGTGTCGTGCCAAGCTTTGTGACAGAAGTGAGTGTCTGTCGATACAGAGAATACTTCAACACCCATAGATTGTAGTTCTTCGTACTTGCTCGCTAGGTCTTCAAGCTCAGTTGGGCAAACGAAAGTGAAGTCAGCTGGGTAGAAGAAAAATACGGCCCATTTGCCTAGTACGTCTTTTTCAGAAATCTCAACGAATTCGCCTTGTTTGAATGCTGTTGCATTGAATGGCTTGATTTGAGTGTTAATCATGTATTGCTCCTTAGTAAATGTGTTTCGCTATTTGCGTTACCAACAGTGTCTATAATATGGGGCCGATGTGACGAATTGAAATTGTGTTTTACTAAAACTTAGATAAAAAAAAACTATCAGGAATAGGTAAAAGCTATTCGTCAGGGTATTGAGCGCGCACATCGGTGATTTGCACCATCAAATCTAGCGCAATCTCCGCTAACTTGGGATCAAAATGACCACCAGCTTGATCTTGAACATAAGCAAAAGTTTGTTCTGTGCTCCAAGCTTTCTTGTAAGGACGATTGGAAAGGAGGGCGTCGATAACGTCTGCTAAGGCAACGATACGACCTTCTAGCGGGATTTCTTCACCCTTTAGGCCTGCAGGATAGCCTTTGCCATCCCAGCGTTCATGGTGAGTTAAAGCAATCGTGCGTGCCATTTCTAAAAGAGGGTCGCCTTCGACGTATAAGATCTCTGCACCGAATATCGTATGCTTCTTCATCTCTTGCCATTCGTCTGGATCGAGTTTGCCGGGTTTAAGAAGAATGGCATCGGCAATGCCTATTTTACCCACATCGTGCATTGGCGCAGCGAGGAAGACACGCTCTACCCATTCTGGGTCATCCACACATTGCTCAGCAATCAGTTTGGATATGTAGCTCATGCGCACGACATGGGCTCCCGTTTCGTTGTCTTTGTACTCCACGGCACGGCCTAGGTGATGAATAATGCGCACCTTGCTGTCATGCAGTTCTTTAGTACGTTCCCGGACTTTCTGCATTAATTGACGGTTCTGATTGTATAAGGCAATTTGGTTGCGTACCCGAGCTCTAACCAATGGCGGGCTGATGGGCTTAGCAATATAGTCCGCCGCACCAATGGCAAAGCCTCTTTCTTCGTCCTGTACATCGTGCTTGGCGGTAACGAAAATGACTGGGATATTTGCTGTAACAGGGTCGGCTTTCAGTCTGCGACAAACCTCGTAACCATCCATATCTGGCATCATCACATCCAGTAGAATAAGGTCGGGTTTAGGACTTTGTTTGGCAATAGACAACGCGCGAGGGCCGTTTAAGGCGACTTTTATGCGGAACTCTTCTCTTAGCGATGCGACCAAAACGTCGATATTTTCAGGGATATCATCAACGACTAATAGGGTTGGTTTGCTGTAGAGTTCATCTTCAGAGACTGTTGTTATGCTTGCGTCATTTTCTACCATATATCACTCGTCTAATCCGTAATGCGAACTAACAAACTTTTGGCATGTTCTAATGCGCTATCAAAATCATACAGAGCAACTGCGTTTGTAAGAGCATCCATTAACGCTTGTTCTTCAGTGTCTTGGAAGTGTGGGGCCAGCTGCTCTGCGATATCACCTGCTTCAGAAAGATTTTGTTCAAGGTACTTTAGCAGAGTCCTTAACTGCTCTTGCTTCTCCTCCGTGCTTAATGCGTCACTTTGTTGTGGCGCCACGTTAGTTGAGTGGTTTTGCCAACTGTCTAGCTCTTCTAGAATAGCTTGTAATTCGTCAATTATCTCGCCCATCGTTGCGGGCAAATAGCCATGGCATTCCAGTTGTTCCTCAAGGGTTGCTGCAAGTCCAGCTAGGTGTGTCATGCCCAAGGTGCCAGAGGTTCCTTTCAACGTATGCACTAAAAGCGTGGCCTCATGGTACTGTTCGGCATCAAGAGCATTTTTTAGATGGCTTTCAAAGTCTTTATTGGTGCAGGCAAAGCGGCTTAATAAACGCATATATAGGCTCAACCCTTGAGTGTGTTGTAACCCAATAGTGGTATTGATGTGCTTTGACTGGGGCAACTGTATGGCTGCCGTATCCGCGTATTTATTTGGGTTAGCCCATGTTGTTGGCGAGTGCTCGGCTTGAACTTTTTGGCTCGGCATCCAGCGTTCTAAGGTAGCAAACATCTGCTCGATGTGAATCGGTTTGGCAATCAGATCATTCATGCCCGCTTGCATTGCTCTCTCAATATCTTGCGTTAGGACATTAGCTGTCATAGCAATGATTGGCAGGTCAGCGTATTGCGGCATTTGGCGAATGCTTCGTGTGGCTTGATAGCCATCCATAATGGGCATTTGGCAATCCATTAATACGAGGTCGAAGTCATTTTCATTGAGGCGCTCTAAGGCTTCTTCGCCATTGCATGCGATGACGACTTGCATGTCTTGCTGGGTCAGTAGTTCGATCGCCAGTTCGCGGTTAATCTCATTGTCTTCGACCAGTAACACAGTCGCGCCTTTGAGGGCGTCGTAAGCGTGAACAAGTGGCTCAGTATGGTCGCTCTTGGACGGTGCTATAGCATTGGCGCCATAACTGTTAGCAATCGCGTCGAATAAACTTGATATGGTGATGGGCTTGGTTAAAAAACCTGAAATATCAATATCTTGAGCGGCTTCTTTCGCTTTGTCCAGATTGTATGCGGTGACCATGATCATGGTCGGATATTTATGCGGTGAGTTTTCAATGATTTGGCGACAAGTTTCGACACCATTTAATTCCGGCATTTTCCAGTCCACCAACACTAAATCGTATGGTTGCTGGAGCTGATCGGCGCGTTTAATCATATCCAGCGCATCGTAGCCATTACTGGCCATGTGGCAATTGAGACCCAGTGCCCGAATATTAGCCTTTAACACTTCTCTAGCGCTGTCGTTGTCATCCACAATCAATACATGGCGAATCTTTAAAGAACTAGACCAGTAATTGAGAGGAATTTCGTCCTCAACACGTTCAAACACCGCCGAAAAATGAAATGTGCTACCTTGGCCTTCTTCACTTTCGAGCCAGATGCGGCCGTCCATCAGTTCCACCAATTGTTTGGAGATGGCCAAGCCCAGCCCTGTTCCCCCAAAACGCCGTGTAGTAGAGGAGTCTGCTTGTGAGAAAGAACGAAATAGGTGCTTTTGGTTTTCTTTGCTAATGCCTATGCCTGTGTCGGTAACAGAGAAGTGTACTTCAAGGCGATCATGAGTGTGCTGTTTATAGCGGGCTTTGATCACCACCTCACCTTGGGATGTGAACTTCAGTGCATTGTTGCCGAGATTGATCAGTACTTGACGTAAGCGGGTGGCGTCACCGCAGAACACTTGAGGCAAATTTTCATCAATATCAAAGACCAGCTCTAGGTCGCGCTCTTCCACTTTCACCGTGAGTACATTGGCAACGTCATTCAGTATGTCTTGCAAATAGAAGGGGGCTCTTTCGAGTTCAACTTTACCAGCTTCGATCTTAGAAAAGTCGAGTATGTCATTGATGATCGCTAATAAGGACTCTGCTGAATTAAGTACATTCTGGATATAGTTACGTTGGCGATGATCTAAGCCTGTTTGCAAGGCGAGGTAAGACATACCAATGATGGAATTCATTGGTGTACGAATCTCGTGGCTCATATTGGCTAAAAAATTACTCTTGGCTAGGTTGGCTTGCTCGGCATTCTCTTTTGCGACGGTGAGCTCTTGGGTCTGCTCGGCAATCTCTAGCTCTAGCTCTTGTTTGTAGTTTTGCAGCGACAGCTGGTATTTGTGGCGTTCTGAAATATCGCGCCAAGTACAGATAATGGCGGGTTCGTCCTCCAAAACGACGGAAATCATGGTTAAATCCGCATAAATAAGGTTGTTGTTGTAATCTTTAAAGATCCACTCTTGAAAGGCGTGACCTTGCTCTCTGGCTTGCTCAAAAAGGATAGCTAGCTGCTCAGTAGACGGGCTACTACCTGACTGTGTCACCGGTGATAGCTCGCTCATCGGAATATTCAATAGCTGTGTGGCGGATGGATAACCGAGTACTGCCGAGGCAGCCTCATTGCATTCAATAATGGCTGCATTACGCAGAATCCAAGCAGGATCGGGCGATGATTCAAAGATGGAACGAAAGCGGTCTTCACTTTCCAATAAGGTATTCAGCTGACGTTTTACACGTTGTGAAATGGCCCAAGCGAGTATCAAAATGATCACACCGGTTAGCACACCGACCCAAACAATAGCGGTACTTAGACGGTACAGCTCTTGCTCAATGAGACGATCAAGCGTGTGGGTTTCGTTTTGAACGGTTTGGCTAATATTGTCTAGTAGTCGTGATAGTGGAGAGAATATCGCATCGATTTCACTGCTGATTACATCGCGTTGATTATTGATCGAAATGAAGGCGAAACGTTCATTTAATAAACCCGTTGTGCCAAGTTCAACAGCATTCAAGTCGTTGTAGTAATAGCCAGCACCATATAGCAGATTTTTGAGTTTATCTGACTCTGACTGGAGGCTGTTATAAGCCTCGGGAAACTGAATCTTCGCCTGTGAGATGGAATAATCTAGACGTTCAAATGTCGGTGAGATGCGGTTGTTAAGTAGATCGGAAAGCTGGGATTGGCTAACGGCTAGGATTAAGCTATTTATGGCAAGCTCTAGCTGTAACGTGTCTTCTAAGGCGGAGGAAAGTGAGTTTTCTATGGCGCTGGCACGCAGCATCATGTAACGCTCACTTAAATCCTGTTTCTCTGCTGCAGAGGCACTGCGATATTGGAACAGGAATACGCCTTCTTGTAAGCGATGGCGGCTGTTCAGCGCACGCAATTGTGCTGTCAGGGTTCCAACACTAACCAGAGTATTTTGCATGAGGTCATTACGCTCTGATTGGGTGGTAAATTCTTCTCTTTCCTTGAGCCAAGCATCCACTTTACCGATGAGACTGTAGATATGATGGATTTTAAGACGCACTTCATCGCCTAACTCAATCAGGTCAGAATCCTGTCGCGATGCTTGCACAAGCGCATCCGTGGAATGTTCTAAGCGGGACATCAATTGCTGGTCTAGGTAAGACGTATTGATGTCCTCCACCAAGGTTTCGCGCAGACGATTACGCAAGGTAGGGGTAACTTCTTTGAGCTCGGTAATCGCTCCAACCATGGAGGCTTGCTGATTACGAATCGCGGCTTGTTGCTTTTTAAGATCGCTCGCAGTATGAGATAAGGTGGTGGCACCAATAACAATTGCAAATAGGCTAAACACAGCCATTAGCCAAACCAGTGGCGAAATTGCAGATTGGAATTGCCCCGTCTTACTCATAGGCTACCTCGGAAAAATTCAGGGATAGAGAGTTGCCGCAATAACAGTGTTGATTGTTTAAGTCTTGTAATGCTTACGATATAGAATATTGAGAATGCTCCATTTCATCAGGAATTACCAGTGATGAGCTTTGCGAATAAAGATACCGCCGCGAACAAGGCGGGCGCTCGCCCCGATATCATCGAGCCCTCAGCCAGTTAACGATTAGTGTAGAGGAAATCCATGTAAACAGCGGCAGTAAATATGTCACTGAATGTAATGAGCTATCAAGGCGCTGATTAGCGCCATTGATGAATGCGAGCCATTTGTAAATGCCGCTCTCGCTCTGCTTGATCGACGCTGATGTAGCGAAACCCTATGCTGTCGTCTGGCTTTTTCTGGGACAACAAGGCTCCAGAAAAGTTAGTCACACAGCCAATTTTCGGGTAGCCGCCGATGGTTTGACGGTCTCTCAACAGCACAATTGGCTGCCCATCACTGGGGATCTGGATGGCGCCATAGGCAATACCTTCAGAAATGATCCCCTTTTGATCTCGGCCGACAGCGGCCCCCGTTAAGCGATAGCCCATACGGTCGCAGTGCTGGCTCAACGTGTAAGTGCTACTGAAAAAACGTGCCCGATCCAAACCGGAAAAGTGCTTAAACTGATAACCCGTTACCACATCGATTTCTACTTGATCATAGTTAGGTAGCGCCAAGCGCGGCACTGCGCGTTGTTGGTGCTGGGTAGTGGCGTGAAATGGAAGTAGATTTCCTTTACTAAGTTTATCGCCAGCGCCTGTTAGTCCACCTAGTTTTTCGCGCATCACGGTAGCAACACTACCAAGTACAGGCTGAGCCAAAAAGCCGCCTTTAACAGCCAGATAAGCTCGCAGGCCAAACCTTGGCTGATGAAACGCTAGTACATCGCCCTTGTGAATGGGGTAGGTTTGCCAGGGTAAAATAACTTTGTCATTCAACGTAGCTCTCAAATCCGCCCCAGTGATGGCAATACTTGTGCTGGCTTGCGCTTCAAGCGTAAACATCCCAAAGGTGATTTCAATTTGTGCCGCATTACTGTCATTATCAAGTAGGGCGTTAGCCCAGCGAAACGCCAGCTCGTCCATCGGGCCGCCAGAGGTGATACCAAGGTGCTGATAACCATGACGCCCCAAATCCTGTAGCAATGCCAACATACCGGGTTGGATGACCTTAAAAGCCATTGAGTTGGCCTCCTTGAGCTAAAAATTCATCCCGTGTGATGGGATCAAAGCGCACCATATCCCCCACTTCAATCAGCGCTAAACTCTCGCTTTGCCAATCGACTAGAGCTATCGGCGTACGTCCCAAGATCTGCCAGCCGCCTGGTGTAATACTGGGATAAACCGCCGTTTGTTGTTCGGCGATGGCAACACTACCTAACGGAACTTTTAAGCGTGGTGTGGTTTTACGTGGCATGCGAATCGCTTCGGGCGTATTGCCTAAAAAAGCAAAGCCAGGAGAGAAGCCAATAGCAAAAGCGCGATAACGTGTGCTGCTGTGCAGTCGGATAACATCCTCAATACTGAGTTGGCATTGCGTCGCGACTTCCTCAAGATCTGGACCCACTTCAGGATCATAGTAGACGGGAATAATGACTTCACGACGCTCATTGTTGCCAATCGTATTAAGGTCAACGCTGGCTGATAACGATTTGATTTTATTGGTGATTTTGAAACGGTCGTAATGATCGGTATCGAAAATAACTAATAAAGTAGTGTAAGACGGCACCAGATCAATAATGCCTTCACAAGTGCGTAAAGCTTTTGTCACCTGTGCAATAACATCGGCAACCGTATCGTCTATGACCTTGGAAAAGGTCAGCAAGCAAGCATGATCACTGACCAGATCCAACTGCGGGGGATAAATTAACGGGGCTATCATGTTAGCGTTTTCCTACCACTGAGCGAATACGTTGTACTGCTTCTAACGCATGATCGCCATCACCATGCACACAAATAGTGTCGGCGTGTACGGCTAACGTTTTGCCAGATTCAGTGATCAGGGTGCCTTGCTCACTAAGTTGCAGAACTTGTTGCTCGATCAGATCAAAGTTTTTATGTACCGCGTTGGCCTGCTTACGTGGTGTCAAACGACCGTCATCGGTATACAAACGATCAGAGAAAGCTTCAAACCAAAGCGCAAGGTTGTATTGTTTTGCGAGGGCTTTGACTTGCTCCGCTTCAGGGATCGCCATTACCATCAAAATCAGTGAGTTATCTAGTTCACATACGGCTTGCATCACAGTTTCTAACACATGGAAGTTGGCCATCATGGTGTTGTACAGTGCGCCGTGGGGTTTTACGTAAGTGACCTTAGTGCCGTGTGCTTGGCAAATGCCCTGTAAGGCACCGATTTGGTACTGGATAATGGCTTTCAGTTCGTCGGGAGCAATGTCCATATTGCGGCGACCAAAGCCAACCAAGTCTGGATACGCCGGATGGGCGCCAATGGTGACATTATGCTTTTTCGCAAGCGCCACGGTTTTACTCATGGTGAACGGGTCAGAAGCATGAAAGCCGCAGGCAATGTTCGCTTGATCGACAAACGGCATAATGTCTTCGTCTAAGCCCATTGCCCAAGCGCCAAACGCTTCACCCATATCACAGTTTAATTTCATAGCGGCCTCCATTAGCGTTGCGACATCGTCGTCGGTAAGTAAGTGACGATTTCAGGGAACAGAGTCACCAAGACAATCGCTGCTCCGATAAGTAGGAAGAATGGTAACGCAGCTCGGGCTACATAGATAATATTGCGCCCCGTTAAGGACTGGATCACGAATAAGTTAAAACCAACCGGCGGGGTAATCTGCGACATCTCCACGACAAGCACGATAAATATGCCAAACCAAAGTAGATCTATTCCTGCGGCATCGACCATCGGTAGTACCACGGCAACGGTCAGTACCACAACGGATATCCCGTCCAGAAAGCAGCCTAGTATCACAAATAAAACCGTTAGATATAGAATCAGCTCCATGGGCGATAAATCCATGCCGCCAATCCATACCGCAAGCTCTTTAGGTATGCCTAAAAAGCCCATGGCTAGGGTCAGGAAGTGGGCACCAATCAAGATAAAAGTGATCATACAGGAGCTCTTTACGGCGCCCATCAGGCTTTCCATGAAACTATTCATGTTCAGTGAGCCAGTTACCGCGGCGATAATTAACGCTCCCGTAACACCAATCGCAGCGGCCTCTGTGGGCGTGGTGATACCGCCGTATATGGAGCCCAGCACAAACCCAATCAACCCCACAACTGGTAATAGTTGTTTTAGGGCTTTGATTTTAACGCTCCAACTGACTTGCTCTCGGGTTTGCTGCGGCAATTCATCTTTGTGCATCAAGCCCCAAATCATGGTGTAGCCCATGAATAATGCTACTAATAATAAGCCTGGTAACGCTCCTGCGATAAAGAGACGTGCAATAGAGACTTCTGCGGCGACGCCATAGACGATCAAGATAATTGAAGGCGGAATTAACAGACCTAACGTACCGGATCCTGCTAAGGTTCCGATCGCCATGCGCTCGCTGTAACCTTGTTTTTTCAGCTCTGGTAGGGTCATACGGCCAATGGTCGCAGCGGTGGCTGCCGAAGAGCCTGATACTGCTGCAAAAATGCCGCAGCTTAAAATATTCACGTGAAAGAGCTTGCCTGGAACGCCCCCTAACCACGGTGATAAGCCTTTAAATAAGTCTTCGGATAAACGGGTGCGGAACAGTACTTCGCCCATCCAAATAAAGAGTGGCAGTGCTGTTAGAGACCAAGCAGTGCTGGCGCCCCAAGATGAGGTCGAAAACAATAATCCAATTTGATAATTCTCAGACAGGATTAGTCCCAAACCACCAATAAAAATCAGAGTAAAGGATACCCAAACTCCTAACGCCAGCATGGCAAGCATGCCCACGGCAAGAATGATAGAAATAAGTGTTAAGTCCATGGTTACTCCTCCAGAGACAGCTCGTCTTCATGACGAATATAGTGTGGGGATTGACCACGAATAGCGCTGAACCAAGCATCAAAGACCGCAAGTACTAGGGCAATGGATCCTAGCGCGACAGTCAGTTGCGGTATCCAGAGTGGCACGGGTATGTAGCCGTATGAGACCTCTTCATAAATGTAAGATTCATACACCATGTAGCTGCAAGCGAAGGCGATAAAAACAGCGAGTAACAAACCAAGGGTTAGCACCAGTGCTTCTTGAAGCTTGCGTGGACCCTTGTTTAAGCGTTGTATGAGAAGGGTAACACGAATATGCCCTCCTTGATGAAATGTGTAGGCAAGACCGAAAAAGGTCGATGCAGCCAATGCAAAGCCAGCAAAATCTTCCGCAGAAGGGACGATGAAGCCAAATAATCGTCCGATAATCTGAGCCAACAGCAGTAAGGTAATCATGACGATGCACAGGCCAGAAAGCCAACCCGACATGCGGTAGCAAGTGTCTTTGAAATCTTTCATGGAGTTCTCTTTTTGAAAGGTGTCTCCCCCCTTTAAGCGTAGAGGGAGACTGGAGATTCGAAAGTAATTCTTATGGTTGGTAACGCTCTAGAATGGCGCCAACTTCTTGAGGGTCTTCTGCTTTCCATTCAGCCACCATGGTAGTACCGATCGCCTGAAGTTCTTTTACCAAGGTTTCGGATGGATCTGTCACATTCATACCATTGTCGATTAGCTTCTGCTTATCATTTGCTGCACGCTCTGCGACTTTCTCCCAGCCTAGTGCTTCAGCATGTTTTGCGGCGTCTAGGATAGCGGTCTGTGTCGCTTTGTCCAAACGACGGAAAGCTCGTTTGTTAACAACGATAATGTTTTTTGGAATCCAGGCTTTAACATCGGTGTAGTAATTTACGTAGTCCCAAGCTTGGCTGTCCACACCCGTAGAAGGTGAGGTGATCATAGCTTGGATAATGCCAGTGCTGAACGCTTGCGGAATGTCTGGTACCTGAATTGTCGTTGGTGTGGTGCCCATTAGGTCGGCTAGGCGAGAAGTCGAAGGGCTATAAGCACGCATTTTTGAACCTTCAAGATCGCTTAGCTGTGAGACTGGCATCTTTGTGTATAGACTCTGTGCTGGCCATGCAACAGTATAAAGTAGTTGCAAACCGCTTTTATCGAGCTGCTTTTCAACCGAAGGTTTAGCCGCTTCCCAAAGGGCTTTGGCCTGTTCAAATGACGTGGCTAGGAAAGGGATATTGTCGTGCTTAAATACAGGATGCTCGTTACCCAAAATACCTAAGAACACTTCGCCGATTTGCACTTGTCCTGTTTTTACCGCACGAGGGATTTCTGTGTGTTTCACCAAAGAACCCGCAGAGTGAACGGTAATGTCTAATTCACCACCGGTTTTATCTTTAATTTCTTCGGCAAAGCCATAAGCAATCTGCGTTGGCAGGTTACCGTCCCCGTAAGGAGTAGGCATATGCCATTTGTCTGCTATTGCCGAGGTAGAGAGTAAACTGCCGAATACTAATGCTGTTGTGATTTTTTTCATTGTTCCTGGTCCTTTCGAAGTGAAGGTTAGATTTATTTTTGATTATGAAAATCGCCGTGCAGAGTTAGGACGTCAGCACGGTAAAGCAGAACTAAAAGACCGCTAGGTCGGTATCGAGAATGTCGGTGACCAGCATCTTGCCTGGCGCATGGGTGATACAAATCGGTGGTTTGGCATTGCGAATCGCCAGCTGAGGTGTGACGCCACATGCCCAAAATACAGGCACTTCACCCTCACGAAGGCTAACTGCATCCCCAAACTCTGGTTTTGATAAGTCCTTGATGCCGATGGCTTCAGGGGTGCCGAAGTGAAGTGGCGCGCCATGGGCTTTGGGGAAGCGACTGGTGATTTGAATAGCGCGAATTGCGTCTTTAGGGACATAAGGGCGCATGGTGACCACCGTGTTGCCATGGAAACGTCCAGCGGGGGTGGTGGCAATATTGGTTTCAAACATGGATACATTGACGCCTTCTTCAATATTACGAGGCGTTAATCCTGCCTGTGATAAGGCGTGCTCAAAGGAAAAAGAACAGCCTAAGATAAACGCGACCATGTCGTCTTGCCAAAGGGCTTCAATATCGGTGCGACTTTCTACTTTGTCACCGTTGCGATAGACATAGTACTCAGGAATATCGTGACGCATGTCGATGTCTTTGCCCAGCATCGGCATGCTGTAATCGCCTATCTCCGAAACACCAATCAGTGGGCAAGAAACCGGGTTGTTTTGGCAAAATAGTAAAAATTCATTGGCATAGTCCGCAGGCAGAATAACGACATTGCCTTGCATCACTCCGGTTGCTAAGCCACTGGTGGGGCCAGTGTGCTCTTTACGACGAATGGCTTGGCGGAGTTCCGAAGTCTGTTGCAACAAGGTTAACGATGACTGGGACATGGCTGCTTTCCTAATTATTATCACAGTTGAGATAAATCAAGAGTAGAAGTAGTCCCTATAAAAAGTCTAATCGTGTTTTTTTGGGCTTTTTGATCAAATTTATTTATCAAGCATTCTTCTGTGCATATTCATTCGCCGTTTCAACAGCGATTTTCGCTGCCACTTCTGCAATGGGGTTAAACGGTTCATCGGAATAGGAAGCGGTAAATTTTAATTCTGAAGGTGTCCAAATCGCGCGGATACGTTTGAGAGTTCCGGCTTGAATATCCTGTTCGATCATAACGTCTGGCATGGTTGCCACCCCCACCGCATCTAGGGCCAAACTCCGGCAAGCGGCTAACGATGTGGAAGCAAAGAAGTGGGCGGGCTGGCCTTCTAACTCCCTGAATTTTTGGGAGATTTCGGCATAAGGCTTACTGTTTCGAGCATAGGAAATAATGGGCCACGGTGACAGCTCTTCTAAATACAGTAAGCGATCAGGCAGATTGAGTGCGGGACTAGCGGCCCAAGACAATGAGAAGGTGCACAAGTCTAAATTTACAATGCTGGGTTCGTTGATGGGGCCCATCAAGAGACCAAGATCGATAGAACGATCTTTGATGCCGGAGGATAACACGGTGGTGACTTCGACGGTGAGTTCCACATCCAGCTTGGGCATTTCATTGTGCAAACGGGATAAAAACGTCGACAACCAAGTGTGAGCAATGGTTTCTGAAACGCCAATGCGAATCACACCTGAGTAGGCGGTTGTACTTTCTGCTCGCTTACGAAGCTGCTCCGATTGGTACAAAATTTTCTCTACGTAGGGGAGTAAGTCTTTGCCTTTAGCAGTTAAGGCAATAGGGGCTGAGCCAACTTCTCGCTCGAATAATTTAACGCCTAGCTCTGATTCCAACGCTGAGATTCGAGCGGAAATGGCGGGTTGAGTGGTGTGCATGCGCTCTGCGGCTTTACGAAAACTACCGAGTGATGCGACCCAAACAAAAGTCTCTAAGCGTTTGTAATTCAATGAACTTCTCCCTTTATACCTTGAGCTGCAGAATAACGGGCTTTATGGGCCATAGCCAGTGATTAACGAGATCCAGACAGAGTGTAAATATGTCCTTCGAGTTTTTGACGAAACATTGCAAGGATAGATCTATCTATGCTGGTACGGCTTTTGTATGCTCTCACTATCCTAGTGGAGAGAGTCATGAATAAACTGATTACCTTAATATTGAAAGGCTTGGCTGCGGTTGTGCCGATTGGCCTGACGGTGTACTTCTTATATTGGCTGTTTAGCACGGCGGAAGAATTGGCACGCCCACTGGTATTGCTGGTCTGGCCTGAGCAGGATTACTTTGTCGGTCTTGGTGTGTTAACCAGCTTATTAGTCTTAGCGGTTGTGGGTCTGGTAGTGAACTTTTACGGTATTCGCTACCTAATGAAGTTAAGCCAGCGCTTGTTTGAAAAAATACCCTTGGTGAAGTCCATTTACGGTGCTTTGCAAGACATGATGACGGTTTTCAACCTGTCCAAAAAAACCGGCAAGCAAAGCGTTGTCACGCTGGACATCCAAGGCATGCAGTTGATTGGGTTTGTTACTGGCGAAAAAATGGGGCAGCGTCTATTTGGCGACCAAGATTTAGTCGGCGTGTACTTACCATTGAGTTACCAAATCGGTGGTATGACGGTCTATGTTTCACGTGAAAAGCTCACACCGCTGGATATTTCGATGGAAGAAGCCATGCGTATTGCGGTCACTGGCGGCGTACAATCGAAGAATTAATGATGATGAAATTAGAGCAAGTTACTGAATTATTAGAAGAAAAAGGCTATCCGGCCAAACTGAAAACGTTTCCTAGACGTGTTTATGTCGGCTCGCTTGGTTCTTTCTATGGGGTCAGCATAGTACAAAACGAAAAAACCGGTGAACTGAAGCTGTCTTATCAACCGATGATCTTATTGGTGGGAATCGTGTTGCTGATTTACAGTTTTGTCGTCAGCTTTGGTAATGACGATATGTTGTCCGCTCTAATTGGTATTACGGCAGCCTCAGTGATTGCTAACTTCGTAAAATCGCGCCGTAAAAAAGCAGAAATTGAGGCGATTTTACGGGACGCTAGTCAATCCAAGTAAGTCCTCTTATTATTCGCCCATCCTTTCTTTGGTGGGCGATTTTTCATGAATCCAGTTGTCATCAGCATCAGTCTTTTAATCTGTAGTAATGTCTTTATGACCTTTGCTTGGTACGCCCATTTAAAGGAGCTGAATAATAAGCCTTGGATCATCGCGGCGTTGGTAAGCTGGGGCATCGCGTTGTTTGAATATCTATTGCAAGTCCCCGCCAACCGTATTGGTTACACCGCTTTAAACGTCGGGCAGCTCAAGATCATGCAGGAAGTCATCACGCTACTGGTGTTTGTTCCTTTCTCTATTTTTTATCTGAAAGAATCGCTAAAACTCGATTATCTATGGGCAGGGCTGTGCTTAATGGGCGCGGTATACTTTGTGTTTCGTTCGAAGCTCGGTTAGAAGTGAAAGTGTTTTAGTTTCATTTGAAATGTAATTATCACTAAAGTGAAACAATTTCGGCGTAATGTAAACCTCGTTTGACACTTCTATTATCCAGTTTTGTTACGAGGAAACGCTCCATGCGTAAGTTAGCTTTAGTTTCTATGGTCGCAGGTCTGGCGGCATCGGGTTCGGCTTTATCAGCAACGCAGATTGAGTGGTGGCATGCCATGGGTGGTGCCAACGGTGAAAAAGTTGATGAAATCGCCGCAGCTTTTAATGCATCGCAAGATGCTTACCAAGTTAAGCCTGTGTTCAAGGGTAACTACACAGAGACAATGACCTCTGCGATTGCCGCGTTCCGTGCTAAGCAGCAGCCTGCCATTGTGCAAGTCTTTGAAGTGGGTACTGCAAGTATGATGGCGGCAGAAGGGGCCGTTTACCCAGTCTACAAACTGATGGCGGATACCAAGCAGCCATTCAATCAAGAGGATTACCTCAGTGCCGTTACCGGCTATTACACGGATAAAGATGGCAATATGCTGTCTATGCCATTCAACAGCTCAACGCCAGTGCTGTACTACAATAAAGAGCTCTTTGCCAAAGCTGGCGTAACGGCGCCAAAAACATGGCAAGAAGTGGAGACAGTGTCACAAAAGTTGTTGGACAGTGGGGTGAAATGTGGTTTCACTACCTCTTGGCAATCTTGGGTTCAGTTAGAAAACTTTAGTGCCCGACACAACCTGCCTTTTGCTTCACAAGCGAACGGCTTTGCAGGCATGGACACTGAGCTTAAGTTTAATGGCCCTGCACAAGTGGCACATATTGAAAAAATGAGCGAATGGCAGCAAAACGGTATTTTTAGTTATGGCGGCCGTCGTAGTGACTCAGCGTCTAAGTTCTACAGCCAAGAATGCGCTATGCATATGGAATCCTCCGCAGGCTATGCTGGCGTCAAACGTAACGCCCAGTTCGACTTTGGTGTATCCGAGCTACCATACGATTCGAATGTAATCAAAACACCGCAAAATACCATCATCGGTGGCGCGTCATTGTGGGTGCTGCAAGGCAAGAGCCAAGCAGAATACCAAGGCGTAGCAAGCTTCCTTAGCTTCCTCTCTCGTGCTGACGTTCAAGCCGACTGGCACCAATTCTCCGGTTACTTGCCGATTACCACAGCGGCTTATGAGCTAACCAAGCAACAAGGTTTTTATGACGCCAATCCAGGCACCGATGTGGCAGTGAAACAAATGACTTCGGTCGCTCCAACGGAGAACTCCAAAGGTCTACGTCTCGGTAACGCTGTTCAAATTCGAGACATCATCAACGAAGAGTTAGAAGCCGTTTGGTCTGGCAAGAAAACCGCTCAAGTGGCGCTTGATGCGGCGGTTGAACGTGGCAATGTTCAGCTACGTAAATTCGAGAAAGCAAACCAATAATCCGATCATCACTTCCTCCTAGTGAGGGTGCCTCCCCATTCGTGGGGAGGCTTTTTTTAGTGAGTTTTGTCGAACGATCGTAAGAGCGTGTTATGTCGGTGTATTTTCCGCAAAAGTATTTGCCCTATCTATTGCTGTTACCACAACTGCTGGTGACTGCTGTGTTCTTTCTCTGGCCCGCTGGACAGGCGGTCGAGCAGGCGTTCTATCAAGAGGATGCCTTTGGTTTAAGTCGTGAATTTGTGGGCTTAGATAACTTTATTGAACTCTTTACCAGTCCTGAGTACTTCGCCTCGTTGCTCACCACTATGGTGTTTAGTTTTTCGGTGGCTTTTTTAGGCTTGGCCGTGGCGCTTTGGTTGGCCGTGATGGCGGATCGCGTGATCCGTGGTGCGATGGTTTATCAAACGTTATTAATTTGGCCTTACGCCGTGGCTCCCGCTTTAGCAGGAGTATTGTGGTGGATTCTATTTGATCCCAGCATGGGGCCTGTGGCGCTTGCTTTGGATGCGATTGGCCTAGATTGGAACCATTTTGTAAACGGTGATCAGGCGATGATTTTGGTAGTGATTTCCGCAACTTGGAAGCAAATTAGCTACAACTTCTTATTTTTCTTAGCGGGCTTGCAGGCGATTCCTCGCTCTTTGCTGGAAGCAGCGGCGATTGATGGCGCAGGTCCTAGTAAACGTTTTTGGGGTATTGTCTTTCCATTGTTATCACCAACGACGTTTTTCTTATTAGTCGTCAATTTGGTATATGCCTTTTTTGATACCTTCGGGGTGATTGACGCGACCACGCAAGGAGGTCCAGGGCAAAGCACCACGACCATGGTGTACAAGGTGTTTAACGATGGTTTTGTGGGCTTGGATCTGGGCAGCTCTGCCGCACAATCGGTCGTGCTGATGGTCATCGTTGCTTTGATGACTGTCATTCAGTTTCGCTATATCGAACGTAAGGTGCAGTACTAATGATTGAAAATCGTCCTTGGTTGACTGTTTGCAGTCATTTGGTGTTGTTACTTGGTGTATTCATTGTGGCTTTGCCTGTATGGGTCGCATTAGTGGCGTCTACCCATCCATCCAGTGCGTTTGGTTCGGGTTCAATTCCCATGTGGTTTGGCGATCAGGCACTCGCCAATTGGCAACAAGCGTTAGTGGGTAAAGAGGGGCAAGCATCCGATTTACTGCGCATGACTGTGAATTCTCTGATTATGGCGCTGGGTATTACGTTCGGTAAAATCTTGATTTCGTTGTTGTCGGCGTATGCCATTGTTTTCTTTCGCTTTCCGTTTCGTAGTGCGGCGTTCTGGGTGATTTTCTTTACGCTAATGCTGCCTGTCGAAGTGCGTATTGTGCCGACCTATGAGGTGGTCGCGAACCTTGATTTGCTGAACAGCTATACCGGTTTAACACTGCCCTTGATTGCCAGTGCTACGGCAACCTTCTTATTCCGCCAGTGTTTTATGAGTATCCCAGGTGAATTGGTAGAAGCGGCGCGCATTGATGGCGCAGGCCCGATCCGATTTTTCTTCGATATCTTGCTACCACTGTCACGCACCAATATCGCAGCGCTGTTTGTGATTTTGTTTATTTATGGTTGGAACCAGTATCTGTGGCCGCTGATTGTGACCACGGATGATGCCTATTACACCTTAGTGATGAGTGTAAAACGTATGTTGTCGGTATCTGATGGCGATATTGCTTGGAATCAAGTGATGGTGTCGACCTTGTTAGCGATGATTCCACCGGTGTTGGTGGTCATCGGCATGCAGAAATTGTTCGTCAAAGGCTTGGTGGAAACGGAGAAATAAGATGTCAGATTTAGTACTTCAAAATATCGGTAAAACTTACTCAAACGGCTACCAAGCCATTCCAAGCATTGATCTTACGATCGAAGAAGGCGAGTTTATTGTGCTGGTTGGCCCCTCGGGGTGCGGTAAGTCTACCTTGCTGCGGATGGTAGCGGGGTTGGAAGGCATTAGCCAAGGTGAGCTGTTGATCAAAGGCGATCAGGTAAATAATAAAGAGCCGGCGGATCGTGATATTGCCATGGTGTTTCAAAACTATGCTCTGTATCCCCATATGACGGTGTATGACAACATGGCCTATGGTTTGAAAAATCGAGGTGTTGCCAAAGCAGAGATTGCCACTAAAGTCAGTGCGGTGGCGCAAATGCTGGGTTTAGAAGAGCTACTTACACGCAGGCCAAAGCAATTATCCGGTGGTCAGCGTCAGCGAGTCGCTATGGGACGTGCCATGGTGCGTGACCCGAAAGTCTTTTTGTTTGATGAGCCTCTGTCGAACCTAGATGCAAAGCTACGTGTGCAAATGCGTGTGGAGATCCGTGAACTGCAACGCAAGCTCGGTACGACGACCTTGTATGTGACCCATGATCAAGTGGAGGCTATGACCTTGGCCGATCGTTTGGTGGTTTTAAACAAAGGTCATGCTGAACAAATCGGCACACCAATGGAATTGTATCTGCGACCAGCATCGACCTTTGTGGCTGAGTTTATTGGTTCGCCGTCGATGAATCTTATCCCCAGCCGAGTGGAACAGGGCAAATTGCAGTTAAGTGTGGATATCCAACTTGATTGTCCACATGTTTCAGCACAATCGGTGATGTTTGGTATTCGACCGGAGCATGTGGATATCTCGCCCTTGGATCAGGCCGATGTGCCCTTTATCGTTAAAGCGGTAGAAGCGTTGGGAGCGGAAACCTTAGTGCACGGAGTATTACAACTTGGCGATGGTAATACCCCCGCGTTTATCGTTAGAGTAGCAGGTCACCATCACTTTGAGGGTGGTGAAACATTGGGGTTAACCTTGCCAAGTCAGGCATGGCATTTGTTTGATGCGCAAACGACAAAGAGGATTGAAGCATGATTGAATTAAGCAAAGTGATGGGCCACCGCGGCGCTGCCTTGTTGGCGCCGGAAAATACCTTGGCTTCGATCCGAGCCGCTGCGGCCACAGGGGTGAAGTGGGTTGAAATTGATGTTTACCCGATTGCGCAAGGCGGTCTGATTATCTTTCATGATGACACCTTAGATCGTTGTACGAACGGCTCAGGTGTGACCGAGCAGAGCCAGCTCGAAACGGTGTTATCGCTGGATGCGGGCGCTTGGTTTAGTGAGTCATTTCGTGGCGAAGCGGTGCCAACCTTGGAACAAGCATTGGACTGTATTCAGGAGTTGAGACTAGGCTTAAACCTTGAGATCAAATACGAAGGCAGTGATGTGGACAGCGTGGTGCCGCCGATCCTTGCCATGCTTGAAGCCAAGTGGCACCAACCTAAGAAATTGATGATCTCAAGCTTTAATTATCCAGCGCTGCAGGTTTGTCATCGTCTTCAGCCAAATATCGCCTTGGGCTATTTAGTGGAAGAGGTACCCGCGGATTGGCAAGAGAAACTCTCTGCCATTGATGCCTACAGTTTGAATTGCTATTACTTGCCGTTAACTGAGCAACAGGCCAGAGCCGTTAAAGCAGCGGGATACAAATTGCTGTGTTACACCGCCAACGACCCAGCCGAGGTCACAGAGCATTGGGCGTGGGGCATGGATACTGTGATCACCGACGACCCTAATCAATTTATGGCATTGGAGTCTTAGCTTGAGTTTAAACGAGCGTCAGTCGCATATTTTGAACTGGGTGCAGCAATGCGACCTGTTGTTGGTCGAGGAAATGGTGGAACGCTTTGGTGTCTCTTCCCAGACGATTCGCAAAGACATCAATCAGCTGGCGGAGAGGCATTTGGTGCGTCGTCAACATGGTGGTATTGCCCCCGTGTCAACGGCGGAGAATTTGTCGTTCGCGAATCGCCAGTCGCTCAACAGCGAAGCGAAGCAATCCATAGCAGAACGGGTTGCTAAGACCATTCCAAACGGAGCCTCGGTGTTTCTCGGTATTGGAACCACGGTGGAGTTTGTTGCCAAAGCGTTGTTGTCTCACCAAGCGTTGCAGATTTTTACCAATAACCTGATGGTGGCGACTTTGTTTGCTGATCGTCCCGACATTCCGGTGCGCCTGACGGCCGGCCGGATGCGTCATCGCCATTGCGACTTAGTGGGTTCGGATGCCTTAGAGAGTATGCGCAAGTATGTGTTCGATTATGGTGTGCTAGGTTGTGGTGGTTTGCATGAAGCCTTCGGTATTCTGGATTTTGACCCTGATGAGGCCAATCTAAGTCGTGTATTAATCGAGCAAAGTCGCCATGCGCTGCTGGTTGCAGACCAATATAAATGGGGGCGTAAAGCCAGTGCCCGTGTGGCGAGTTTTGACCGGGTTGAATGCTTATTTACGGATGAAATCAGTACTGAGCAACGCCAACTGCTTGTTAGGCAAGGCGTTGTCGTCCAAGGAACACAGGATGTGAATGATGGAGCTTAGGCCGCAGCCTTTAAGTGCTATGAGTGCCGCAGCATTGCGCTCGGTACGTTACGTGTTTACCGATTTTGATGACACCCTTACCCTGCATGGACGTCTGCCAGCTGTCACTCTCAATGCGCTACAGGCATTGGAAAAAGCCGGTATTAAAGTTATCCCTGTGACCGGCGGATGTGCTGGTTGGTCTGACATGATGGTACGTGTACTGCCTGTTGCGGGTGTGATTAGTGAGGGCGGGGGCGTATTTTTACAGCCAAAAGGCCGCTCTGTTGCGTATCATTTTTTTCAGGATGAAGCCGCTATGCGTGCCAAGCAAGCAGAGCTGCTAGCGATGCTTCAGCCACGGCTAAAACGCTTCGAAGCGCTTAAGCTTACTCGTGATCAAGCCTATCGACTCACCGATGTGGCAGTTGATTATGCGCAAGAGATTGCTCCTCCTGCCGTGCAGGAAAAGGACGCGTTGCTTGCTGAGTTACTGGGCGCAGGGTTAAACGCTAAAGCCTCATCTATTCATATCAATATCTGCCAAGACGGTGTGGATAAATACGCTATGACCGAACGTGTGCTGCGCGAGTTTTTCAATGTGTCGGCTGCGGTGGCGAAACAACAGGTGTTGTATGTTGGCGATGCTCCCAATGATGAGAGTATGTTTGCCCAGTTCCCTCTGAGTGTGGGGGTGGCGAACATTGCCAAGCATCTTCCGGCATTAAAACATACGCCTGCTTTTATTACTGAGTCTGAAGGTGGTGGAGGTTTTGCTGAGCTAGCTGAGAAACTGCTTTAGAAAATTGATTAGCGGGCTTAAAAATAAAAAACGCCACACTTTGGGACGCAAAGGTGGCGTTTTTTATTGAAAGGTTTTAGAACAAGTTTTCTAGTGCCGTATTGGCCGATGGTGAACTCTGGCCAGAATCGTTGCCGTTGGAGTCAGGTGTTTCTGGGCGCGCAGCGATGTTTGCGGCAGGCACGTGATCTCGGCGGAAGATTTCAAAAATCGCGTTTTTCTGGCCTGGGAAAGCGCGTTCACCGGTATTAGGATCAATCCGCACTGTCACCAGTGACGACGGCTTATGAACATAGCTTGGTGCTAAGTCGGCCAGTGTTGGACGCATGTAATCAATCCAAGTCGGCAAAGAGGCAGAGCCACCCCATTCACCACGACCTAGCGGTGACATGTCGTCAAACCCCGTCCAAACAGTCGTTACCACCTCGCCATTAAAGCCCGAGAACCAAGCGTCGCGGCCATCGTTGGTGGTACCTGTTTTACCAGCAATATCGTCACGTTCCAGTACACGAGCACGACGGCCGGTTCCCAGCGTGATCACATCACGCATGATATCGTACATGATATAAGCGACTTCTTCGTCTAATACACGCGGTGCCACGGGCAGTTCTACGACACCCTGTGGGGTATCAAATAGACCTTTGCTTTGCATATTATCAGCGCTTTTTTCCAATAGCGTGCAGTCTTTGCAAACCGTTACGGGCTCAGATTGGAAAATCACGTCACCGTTACGATCTTCAATACGATCAATCAGATAAGGCTGAACACGGAAGCCGCCATTAGAGAAGACGGTGTAACCGGAAGCAATTTGTAATGGCGATAAGTTCGCACTTCCTAAAGACAGCGATAAATTGTGCGGCAGCTCGTTTTGATCAAAGCCAAAGCGCTCAACAAAGTTCAATGTCGGACGAATGCCCATTTCATCTAATAAACGTACCGATACCACGTTTTGCGAACGATAAAGGGCTTGGCGCAAGCGGGTTGGTCCATAGAATTTGCCACCATCGTTGGTCGGACGCCATGCGCTAGTCAAGTTACTGTCATGGAACACCACAGGCGCATCGTTAATGATGCTGGCGGCAGTGTAGCCATTGGATAGGGCACTTGAGTAAATGAATGGCTTAAAGTTCGACCCAGGTTGGCGTTTTGATTGCGTAATACGGTTGAACTTGTTGGCAAAGAAGTTAAAGCCGCCGACCAAGGATTCAATCGCACCATCTTTACTGTCAAGTGAGACTAGGGCGCTTTGTACCGTCGGTGTTTGGGCTAGACGCCAAGTGCTATCGGCATGAGGGCGAAGCTGAATAATGTCGCCAGCCACCATGACACCCGAAACGCTTTCAGGTTTTTTGCCACGGGCGTTTTCATTTAAGTAAGGCGCAGCCCAGCTCATGGCAGAGAATGGCAATTCGAAAGCGCTGCCGTCTTTTAAGCGCAAGGATGCGCTATCGGCAGATGTTTTTAGCACCAGAGCCATGGTCCAGTTAGGAATATTATCGAAGCTCTCTAGGGCTTCTTGCTGTGTGGATAAATCCTTATCCAGTAGATCTTTACGTGTATCTAAAGTGCCTCGGTAACCGTGGCGCTCATCATAATCTAATACACCATCATAAACAGCTTTGTTGGCATTGCGTTGACGCTCGGAGTTGATTGTGGTGTACACCACTAACCCTTCGCTGTATAGCTTATCGCCATAGGTTTGGTACAGTTCGTGACGAACCATTTCAGCCACATAGTTAGCTTCTACATCGGCTTGAATGCCGTAGTTCTTTGCTGTGACAGGTGCTTCAACGGCTGCTTGGTAGGCTTCTTTCTCGATCATACCGAGGCTCAGCATGCGTTGTAGAATCCAGTTACGACGGATCAAAGCACGAGAAGGGTTTGCAACAGGGTTAAAGCGGGATGGCGCTTTGGGCAAGCCTGCAATCATAGCGTATTGCGCTAACGTCAGTTCGCTAAGATGTTTGCCGTAATATACTTGGGCCGCGGCATCAAAACCGTAGGCGCGTTTCCCCAAGTAAATCTTGTTCATATAAAGTTCAAGGATTTCATGCTTGGACAGTTCTTGTTCCATTTTCAACGAGATAAAAATCTCAGTGAATTTACGCATGAAAGTCTGTTCGAAAGATAAGAAATAGTTACGCGCAACCTGCATGGTGATGGTACTACCACCACTTTGAATTTCCCCAGTAGACACTAATTGGTATGCCGCACGAAGTAGGCCCATGAAGTCGACGCCGGGGTGATGGTAGAAGTTACTGTCTTCGGCGGCTAATACGGCATTCTCAAGATCCAGCGGAATGTCTTCGTAGCGAATAGGGGTACGACGCTGTTCACCAAATTCACCGATCAACTGTTCATCTCGAGTGTAGATGCGCAGCGGGATCTGTAATTCGATGGCTTTCATTTCTTCCTTAGTTGGAATGCTATCTTTTACCTGTTGGTATACGGCATAGGTAATACCGGCTGCCGCCAAGGCTCCGAGCAAAGCAAGAATAAAGAGAATTTTGAATGTTTTGGCCATGTTAGGTCACTGGTTATTTAGTGTTCGGGCGATTATACCTGACTTGAGTTGCCCATGTAGGCTTCTTGGGTTGAAATTTCATGTTATCTTGTTGTAAAGATAATGATGCAGATTGCAAAAAACTAGTTCAAATACATGGCACATTTATGTGCAAGCCACGGAAGGCTAAATTCAGTTCATGGAGGGAACATGTCTTTTTTTTCTCGACCCTATTTGTTGATCTGGCGCGACAATGCTTGGCTAGCCTTGTCGAAGCATCAGTATTTCCAGCAGCAACAGACTGCAGATCGCTCACAGAGCGCCTTACCTGAAAGCTCGCTAGATGAGGCACTGCATCAGTTGGCTTCTTTATTGAGACAACGTAAACGAAAGCCGACCGCAGTCTTGTTACCGGACGCTTGGGTAGAACTCAGTGAATCCGCATTCGACGCAGAACTACCTCAACCATTGCATTTTTTGGCGGCGCAAACTCAAGCTGGGCAGATGTTTGTACGAGAGAGCTCGGTACAAATGATTAGCTATATGGCAAAGCGCACCCCATCGACCGTTATGCATGTAGCGACCTTACCAAAAACCTATTTCGATGCGTTTGCCCAACTAGGCATTAGCCGGCTTTACAGTGAAGGCTTAGTGTTACGCAATAACCTAAGTTCGTGGCGTAGTTTAAGTTACTTGATGCGGCCGTTTGCATCTTATGAAGAAGACTATTTAGAACGTCAAACAGAGCGGCGTCATCGTAATACGCTGGCCATTTTGATTGCCTTAGTCGCTCTATCGAGTAGTTGGTTTGCGATGGATCTTGTCAAGCATACCCCAGAGCCCGTAGCGGACTTTCAATGGCCTTGGCCGAGTAATGATAAAAGCCGTATGGATGTGATTAGCAGTCTGACTTATTTACGTACTTTGCCCGCCACGTTAAGGCTAGATGATGTGCGTATTAGCCTAGAGCATATTCATCTGTCTGTGACGGGCAATGCTGAGGACTTACAACTTTGGCAAGCCAATTGGCCAAAGCAGTTGCCGCCGCTACAAATCATGCTAAATGGGCAGGGGCCAATATGAAGTCAGATATGATTCAATGCCTTACCTCTAGTAAGTACTTAAAGTGGCTATTGCTGCTCGAATGTTCCGTAGCACTGTGGGGTCTACATGCCTTGTGGCAGCATAAAAATGATAATGAACGTTCGTTAGGTTATTACCAATTCGAAGAGAATCAATGGCGCTCATTAAGTCAAGCAATCAGCGTCATTCCACATGATTTACCTGCACAAATGCAGTATCAAGATGACACCGTTGTTGGCCTACGTTTGCAGCAAACAATGGAATTGAACGATTGGCGAGCTTTGATTGATGAATTGCATAAACGTTTTTGGCTCACCCCCACCGCGGTTGAATGGCGTCGGGAAGGTTATCAGTGGTTTGCCGATATTACGTGGCATTTTGTTCGCCCAAGTGTGCTCAAACCAGACGTCAATATCTTACCTTTCGAGCGGCATCAAGATTGGCCTGTACTGGGTACCTTAGTCAGTACTTTGCATGGTCAGCGTTCTGCCGCCTTAATTAGAATAAACCAAGAAGAAATGTGGTTGTATGAGGGGAGTTGGCTGCCGCAATTGCAGGCAACCTTAGCCCAAGTCAAGCAAGAGTACGTCGTGTTGCAAAATATTCAAGGGGATACTCGCCAGCTGCATTTGGGTACGACCAGTTACTCGGGCGTCCGCCTTGCTAAGGAGCCTTAATATGCGCTTCTTATTGAGGCATAGCGCACTGATAAGCGTGGTATTGGGATGTCTATGGAACGCTATGCCAGTATTTGCTTTAGATGTGTTTGTTCGCCAGCAACCAGTGCAGCAGATATTGCCACAGTTAGCCGCAGAGCTGGGCACCAGTGTGGTACTAGACCCTAAGATAGATGACGATGTGACCTTATCGATTCGAGATGCCAGTTGGGAACAGGTGTTGTCAGCGGTGTCACAGCAACTCGGACTGGACCTGCATTGGCAAGATGAGATTGCTATTTTGTCGAAAGCGCCCGAGCGGTTAAACAAGGCTGAGTCAGAGATGGCGCAAGACGAAAACTGTGAGGATCGCATCTGGCACTTAAAACATGCGAAAGCCACCTTGGTAGGCGAGCATGTAAAACAGTTTTTCAATGATATCCGTGTCATTATTGATGGACGAACTAATGCCATCATGACGCACTACTGTGGCCCGGAAAGTGTCTTGAACAGTGCTATTGTTTGGCTAGACAGTCCTATGCGGCAAATTGAAATCGCTGCTGAGATTGCTCAGGTTAGCGATACGGTACAGGAACAGCTAGGAGTGAATTGGCAAACTCGGCTACTTGATGCCTCGCAAAACGGAGTGTTTGCCAACGTGGACTTAGGGATCGCCTCGGCGCCAGTGAATGTTGGCATTGCTGGCAGCAGTGGGCTGATTAATCTATCGGCGACCTTGGATTGGTTGGAGCGTAATGGCTCCGCTAATATTATTGCACGACCGAAGATCGTCACCTCTGAAGGTCAGCCAGCGCGTATTGAATCGGGTACGGAAGTCCCCTATCAGGTGATGAACGACGACAATCTCAGTGTTGAATTTCGTCAAGCGGGGCTGGTGTTAGAAGTGACTCCTGAGGTGAAGGATGCGTCGACATTGCTTCTGGATCTTAGAATTCACCAAGATTCCGTTGGCGATATGGTCAATGGTGTTCCGAGCTTGGAAACCAATCGAGTACAAACTCAAGTAGAAGTGAAAAGTGGTGAGACCTTAGTGCTTGGCGGCATATTTCGAGAGGAACGTTTAATCACCGTCAGTAAGGTTCCTGTGCTTGGAGACGTGCCATTACTCGGTGCAATGTTCCGCCAACGTACTGAACAGCAAGAAAAAAGGGAACTACTTGTATTTATCACGCCAAAACTGCTAAAAATGTCGGTAAACTAGGCACTAGCCGAAAACAGTTAACTTCGAAGTACAAAATAATGATTAACGCCCCGACTATTATACTTGTGGGTCCAATGGGAGCAGGAAAAACCACTATTGGACGCCTTCTGTCGCAACAATTAGACAGAGAATTTTTCGATTCCGATCGGGTGATTGAAGAAAATGCAGGTGCCGACATTCCTTGGATCTTTGAAAAAGAAGGTGAAGAAGGTTTCCGCCGCCGTGAAACACAGACTTTAGAAGCCATGCTGAGCGAAGAGCAGCTGCCTATTGTGCTAGCCACAGGCGGTGGCATTGTAATGATGGAAGAAAACCGCGAAATGCTAAAACAGCAGCCTTTGGTGGTCTATTTGTTTGCTTCCGTGGCACAACAGTTACAACGCACATCGAAAAGTAATAATCGCCCGCTGTTAAAGCAGGGTGATCCTAAGGAAACCTTAACGCGTTTGTTTGCAATCCGAGATCCACTCTATCGTGAGGTTGCATCCGTGATTGTGGAAACCGATTCACGTCATCCTAAGACCGTTGCAAACAAAGTAATGGACGCCATTAAAAAGCATTTGGCTACGGAGGTTTAATCCAATGCGCACTCTTACCGTTGACTTAGGTGACCGCAGTTACCCGATCTACATTGGCTCGGGGATTCGCCAGCAAAAAGATTTATTTAGTAAGGCCATCTCTGGCAAGCAAGTGATGATCGTGACCAACACGACCGTAGCGGACATTTACTTGGCCGATCTTGTCACACTGCTGGGCGATGACTATAAAGTGGATACTTGTATTCTGCCGGATGGTGAGCAATACAAAACGCTGGAGACTTATGAAACCATCATGACCTCCTTGTTGGAGGCCAAGCACAACCGTACTACGACCATCATTGCTTTAGGCGGTGGGGTAATCGGTGATATGGCTGGATTTGCGGCCGCGACTTATCAACGTGGTGTGCCATTTATCCAAGTGCCTACAACGCTGCTTTCACAAGTGGATTCTTCTGTGGGCGGAAAAACTGGTGTTAACCACCCACTGGGTAAAAATATGATCGGCGCTTTTTATCAGCCGCAGGCGGTGATCATCGATAACGATACGCTAAAAACGCTGCCAGAGCGCGAGTTATCAGCTGGTATGGCGGAAGTGATTAAGTACGGTTTGATCTGTGATGCCCCATTCTTTACTTGGTTGGAAGAGAATGTTGACGAACTTATGGCATTAGATGGTGAGAAAATTACCCACGCCATCTATGAATCCTGTGCTGCGAAAGCGCGTGTGGTCGCCCAAGATGAACGAGAAGGTGGCATACGTGCTATCTTGAACTTGGGACACACCTTTGGCCATGCGATTGAAACTGAAATGGGCTATGGTGAATGGTTGCACGGGGAGGCTGTTGCTGCGGGTACGGTATTGGCAGTCGATCTTTCATGGCGTATGGGCAATCTAACGGAACAAGACGTGGAACGTAGTGTCGCATTGTTAGCGAAAGCCAAATTACCAGTATTGCCACCAAAAGGTATGAGTAGAGACGCTTTTATCGATCGTATGTTATTGGATAAAAAGGTGCTCGACGGTAGTTTGCGTCTCGTATTATTGAATGCACTGGGCGATGCTTGTGTAACATCGGATTTTTCAATGGATGACTTCAATGGTTGTCTGGACGATGCGATTGAAGCGGCGACGAACGCCAGTTAAACCATCAAACTAAGACTTGAGGACACCCATGGCGGAGCCAAACTTTCAGTTCAATCTGGAGGAAGCCTTAGATCAGCAACCCAAAGTGATGCTGAGGAATCCATTTGGCTCAAATGACTCTCAAGTCTTCTTTTCTAGCGAAGAACGTAACCAACAATTGGGAATGTTGGAGCACCTAAGCCGCTATTCTAATTTGTTGTCTGTGGTCGAAGGTGGCAGTGGCAGTGGTAAAACACGTTTCCTGCAAGAGTTCATTCGCCTACAAAACGATACCGCGATCATTAGCCACGTTAAAGCCAGTATGCTGATGACGGCGGGGCAATTGCTACAAGCCATTTATGCGGGTTACGCCGACGTTTTGGACAGTAGTCACGCGGACACCACGTTTGGCCCCTTATTGAAGTTTGCTCACGACGCGGAAGCCAAAGGGCAAAAGGCTATCATTCTGATCGACAATGCCCATGAGTTGAACACGGATGCCGTGATCATGCTGATGGACATGATGTCGTTAGCCACTGAGTCACAAGAAGTCCCTCATGTCGCCTTGTTCAGTGAGCACTCTTTGGCTCGTAATTTAGACGCCTATCAGCGCAGTCGGTATGAGCAGCTCAGTCACGAATTAGAATTGGCGCCATTTACTCTAGAGCAGACGCGCGCCTATTTATTGCACCGTGTGCGTGCCATCGGTGGTGGAATTAACTTGCCGTTTAATGAGCGTCAGGTGAAGAAAATTTATCAGCAGTCTGCAGGAATGCCTGGGGGTATTAATAAAGCCGCGTTAGCCATGATGGGGGATGCAAAAGCCGCAGAGTCGTTAGCGGGTGAGAAGAAATCCTGGTTTAAACTGCCAAGAACCGGATTGTCGTTTGGCTTTCCTGTGGTGCATATGGCGCTGATGTCGATTGTTATGCTCGGTATATTGGTGGCGGTGATCTTTAACGATGGCGACGAAGACACGCCAGCTAACAGCACACGCTTGGCGCCGATTGGACAAAATGCGCCACGCCAAGCCAGCTCTGATACCCTTGCACGTATCGAAGCCATGCAACGACAAATTGGCCAAGAATCGCCCGTTTCACTACCGCCGATTCCTGCCGAGGCGTTACAGCCAAATCAAAATCAGAACAATGTTCCGACCTCTCCAATAGATTCAGGGTCGAATATTGCCACTGCACCGATTCGCCTAGCGCCAGTGGAATCTTCTGCGCCACTGCCTGCAGAAGATAATTCTCCTGTAGTGACCACTCCGATCTTGCAAACACAAGGACAAGCCCAAACGCAGATAAATAATCCTCCTGAACCTGAAAGGATACCGTTAGAACGGACGGCCAGCGCAGATCCTTTTGATAAAACTCAAGCTTGGCTGGGGCGTAACCCAAACCGCTATACCTTGCAGTTACTGGGCACACACAATCGAGACACGGTGCAAGAGTTTATTCGCGCCCAAGGCAGCCTTGATGCGTTTAGCTACTTTCAATCCCAGCACAATGGTCGTGATTGGTTTGTGGTGGTGTACGGTGAATACCGCAACCGCAGTGAGGCCATTGCGGCAGTGGAAAATTTACCTGAGGGGCTCCGCCAATTGAATCCTTGGGCAAGAAGTGTGCGCGGTATTCAGCAGGATATCCGTAAAGCAGATGGGTAATGAGTAAGAAATATGACCGTATCCGCCGTATCGGTGCTTTTTTTAGGGAAATTTTGTCGCTTTTTTATAAAAAAATTGTGAAAAAAGTAAAAAAAACCATATTCGACTGAATAACCTCCATTACCAGTGATTTTTTCTGCCCCCAATTCCGCCAACCATAGATAATTCTCCTTTGCCATGAGAATGGTTTTCATCTAGTGCTGTTTTAGCCTGCAGTTTGGTCAATTCTTAAACGCCGCAATTTGAGTGCTTACTTGCCTCAGAGTAGTATGACTTACCGTTTGAATGGTTAGGTGGGTCTATAAAACCATTTCACGAGCACTTTCGTTTGCTTGTCCACCTAACTTTTATAAGAAGTAATCGAGTAGAGTTTTCTACATTTTAACTGTGGGAGTTGGTGTATGAATGCAGGCCTTTATCGTCCTGGCGAGTTCAAAGACAACTGTGGGTTTGGCCTAATCGCTCATATGGAAGGTACGTCAAGTCACGACCTTCTTAAAACCGCAATCGAATCCTTAACGAGTATGACACACCGTGGTGGTATCGCTGCCGATGGTAAAACGGGTGACGGCTGTGGTTTGTTGATTCAGAAACCGGATGCTTTTTTACGAGAAGAAGCGCACACACTGTTTAACCACGTTTTCTCTGATCTATATGGCGTAGGGATGGTCTTCATGGACCAAGACGCTGCCCTAGCAGATGAGCAACGTGCAACGCTAACTAAAGCACTTGAAACGGAAGGTTTGAAAGTAGTGGGCTGGCGAGATGTGCCAGTGGATCCTTCTTGCCTAGGTACCATCGCGTTAGATTGCTTACCGCGCATTGAACAAGTCTTTGTTGACAGCAACCGTATGGATGCACGTACCTTTGCAACGCGTTTGTTTGTTGCTCGTCGCCGTTCTGAAATCGCTCTCGCGCAATACGAAAATTTCTACATTTGTTCTTTGTCAGACAAAGTGTTGGCGTACAAAGGCTTGATGATGCCTGTCGACCTACCAACGTTTTACAAAGATCTAGGTAACGAAAAAGTTAAAACCGCGATCTGTGTATTCCACCAACGCTTCTCAACTAACACACTACCAAAGTGGCCACTAGCACAGCCATTCCGTATGTTGGCGCACAACGGTGAGATCAACACCATCGAAGGTAACCGTAATTGGGCGATCGCTCGTGGTAGCAAACTGCGTTCACCTCTGTTACCCGAAATCCCAGAGTTAACCCCAATCGTTAACCTAAACGGTTCTGACTCGTCTTCGATGGACAACATGTTAGAGCTATTGGTCACTGGTGGTATGGATATCTTCCGTGCGGCACGCATGATCATTCCACCAGCGTGGCAAAACGTGGAAAACATGGATCCAGAAATCCGTGCCTTCTACGAGTTTAATTCGATGCACATGGAACCATGGGACGGCCCAGCTGGCCTAGTCATGACCGATGGTCGTCATGCCATCTGTATGCTAGACCGTAACGGTCTACGTCCAGCTCGTTGGGTCGTGACTAAAAACGGTTACATCACACTTGCTTCTGAAGTCGGTACTTACGACTACAAGCCAGAAGATGTGGTGTCTAAAGGCCGTGTTGGTCCTGGCAAGATGTTGGTGGTCGATACTCAGACCGGCCAAGTACTGCATACTGAAGACATTGATAACAAACTGAAATCTGCGCACCCATACAAAAAGTGGTTGAAGCAAGAAGGTTTGCGTATTGAAGCGCTATTGCAAGAGCATTCCATGGAGTTTGAACCTTTCACTCCAGATCAAATGCTGACGTATCAAAAGATGTTCCAAGTGTCTTTTGAAGAGCGCGATCAGATCTTCCGTCCATTGGCGGAGAGCGGGCACGAAGCCGTGGGGTCAATGGGTGATGATACGCCGATGGCGGTGATGTCAAATCAGACGCGTCCAGTATCGGATTACTTCCGCCAGAAATTTGCGCAAGTAACCAACCCGCCAATCGACCCGCTACGTGAGTCGGTGGTTATGTCGCTTGAGACATTGATTGGTGTGGAGCGTAACTTATTTGAAGAAACGCCAAAACATGCCAACCGTATCATTCTATCATCGCCAGTGTTGTCACCACGTAAGTACAGCCGTCTATTGGCAATGGAAGACCATCGTTTTCGCTTGGTGCGTTTGAATACAACCTACAATCCAGACGAAATCAGTCTAGAGCAAGCGATTCGCAACCTACAAATGAGCGCCGAAGAAGTAGTACGCAATGGTGCTGTGATTGTGGTGTTGACGGACCGTGAATTTGATAAGGGTAACTTGCCAATCCCTGCGGCGATGGCGGTCGGTGCAGTTCATCACCATTTAACAGAAGCGGGCCTACGTTGTGATTCCAACATCATTGCGGACACTGGCTTTGCACGCGATCCACACCAGTTTGCGGTATTGCTAGGCTTTGGTGCGACAGCGGTTTACCCATACCTTTCTTACCGTTTGATCAATGACTTGATCGACAAAGGTGAAGTATTGGGCGACCCAATTGCCTGCCATCAGAAGTACCGTAAAGGCATCAACAAAGGCCTGATGAAAATCATGTCTAAGATGGGTATCTCGACGGTTGCCTCTTACCGTGGTGCGCAATTGTTTGAAGCCGTTGGTTTGGACAGCAAGGTTGTGGATCTATGTTTTAAAGGCGTACCAAGCCGTATCCAAGGTTCAACCTTTGAAGATTTCCAACGTGAGCAACAAGTGATCTCTGACAATGCTTGGAAAGCGCGTAAGCCAATCAACCAAGGTGGCTACCTGAAGTATGTTCACGGTCAGGAATACCATGCCTTTAACCCTGATGTGGTACGTAATCTACAAGCTTCGGTAAGCAGCGGTAAATTTGAAGATTTCAGCAAGTACGCAGAGCTTGTTAACACTCGCCCAGCGTCTATGCTACGTGATCTATTTGGTCTAAAAGAAGACATTAAGCCGGTTGCAGTAGAGCAAGTCGAGGCGATCGAAGACATCCTACCGCGCTTTGACTCGGCGGGTATGTCGCTAGGTGCCTTGTCGCCAGAAGCGCACGAAGCACTAGCACAAGCGATGAACGAACTTGGCTGTCGTTCAAACTCTGGTGAAGGTGGTGAAGACCCTGCACGTCATGGTACGGAGCGTCGTTCTAAGATCAAGCAGATTGCCTCCGGTCGCTTTGGTGTGACGCCAGAATACCTAGTCAACGCAGAAGTGCTACAGATCAAAGTGGCGCAAGGTGCGAAACCAGGTGAAGGTGGTCAGCTACCAGGTGGTAAAGTAAACGGTCTAATCGCTCGTCTACGTTACTCGGTACCAGGTGTAACGCTGATTTCACCGCCACCACATCACGACATTTACTCGATCGAAGATTTGGCACAGCTGATTTTCGACTTGAAACAAGTAAACCCTGATGCCTTGGTATCGGTGAAGCTGGTATCTGAGCCGGGTGTGGGCACGATCGCAGCGGGTGTAGCGAAAGCCTACGCGGACTTGATCACCATTTCTGGCTACGACGGTGGTACGGCGGCATCGCCTATTACGTCTATTCGTCATGCTGGTTCCCCTTGGGAACTAGGTCTAGCGGAAGCCCAGCAAGCACTGCGTGCCAACGACCTGCGTGGCAAGATTCGTCTACAAACAGACGGTGGTCTCAAGACAGGTCTAGACGTGGTGAAAGCCGCGATTCTAGGGGCAGAAAGTTTTGGTTTTGGTACCACGCCAATGGTGGCAATGGGCTGTAAATTCCTTCGTATCTGTCACCTAAACAACTGTGCGACGGGTGTTGCAACACAAGACGAAAAACTGCGTGAAGAATACTTCATCGGCACAGTTGAAATGATCAAAAACTTCTTCCGCTTTATGGCCGAAGATACCCGTCAGTGGATGGCAAAATTAGGTGTCACTAAGATGGCTGACCTAATTGGTCGTACTGACCTGCTAACGCTATTGCCGGGTGAAACCAGCAAACAAGCGAACTTGGATCTATCGCCAATCCTCAGTAACGATGCGATCCCAGCGGAAAAACCGCAGTACTGCCAAGTGCCGTTCAACCCACCACACGACAAAGGCCTATTGGCTGAGAAAATGTGGGCGACGGTACAAAATGCTGTAGAAGAGAAAGAAGGCGGTGAGTTTAGTTTCTCTGTGACCAACCAAGACCGTTCAATCGGTGCCCGTTTGTCTGGTGAAATTGCCAAACGTTACGGTAACCAAGGCATGAACGATCAGCCGATTACCTTGAAACTAACAGGTACCGCGGGTCAGTCGTTTGGCGTATGGAACGCCGGTGGTTTGAACATGTACCTAGAAGGGGATGCCAACGACTACGTCGGTAAAGGTATGACTGGCGGTAAGCTAGTGGTACGTCCACCGCGCGGCTCGGCGTTTGCGTCCAACAAGTCTGCGATTATTGGTAACACCTGTTTGTACGGTGCGACTGGCGGTAAATTGTTCGCGGCAGGTACCGCGGGTGAGCGTTTTGGTGTGCGAAACTCTGGCTGTCATGCGGTCATCGAAGGCGCTGGTGATCACTGTTGTGAATACATGACGGGTGGCTTGATTACGGTACTGGGTAATACGGGTTACAACTTCGGTGCGGGTATGACAGGTGGTTTTGCTTACGTATTGGACTTAGACCGTACCTTCGTTGACAAGTACAACCACGAGTTGGTTGAAATTCAGCGTGTGGGGACTGAGTTGACGGAAGAATACCGTTCTCACCTACGCAGTGTAATCGAAGAATATGTTCGCGAAACTGATAGCGAGTGGGGCCATGAAATCCTAGAAAACTTCTACGATTACATCGGTAAGTTCTGGTTAGTGAAACCAAAAGCCGCAAGTCTTGGACAGCTATTGGCGAACACTCGTCAGCGTCCAGAATAAGTTTGGTTTAAGAGAACGTTCCTAACCCAGTTTGACCCATTTGAAAGAGTGCCGCGCAGAGCGCGGCCACAGGAGATAGCAGCTTATGTCTGAGCGCTTGAACAACGTATTTCAATTTGTTGAAGTAGATCGTAAAGATCCAAAGAAGAAGCCACTGCTGACGCGTAAATCTCAGTTCGTGGAAATTTATCGTCCATTCGAAGAGCCACAAGCCAAAGATCAAGCACACCGTTGTCTTGAATGTGGTAACCCTTACTGTGAATGGAAATGCCCGGTACACAACTACATTCCAAACTGGCTGAAGTTGGTATCAGAAGGCAACATTTTAGAAGCGGCAGAGCTAAGCCACCAAACCAACTCACTGCCAGAAGTGTGTGGTCGCGTGTGTCCACAAGACCGTCTATGTGAAGGCGCTTGTACGCTTGGCGAAGGCGGATTTGGTGCGGTGACCATCGGCTCGGTAGAGAAATACATTACCGACACGGCGTTTGCCCTAGGCTGGCGTCCAGATATGTCAAAAGTGGTACCCGTTGATAAGACTGTGGCCATTGTTGGTGCGGGTCCTGCTGGTCTTGCTTGCGCGGACATCTTGGTACGTAACGGCGTTAAGCCAGTGGTGTTCGATAAGAACCCAGAGATCGGTGGTCTACTAACCTTCGGTATCCCTGAGTTCAAACTTGAAAAATCAGTCATGACACGTCGTCGTGAAGTGTTTGAAGAAATGGGCGTTGAGTTCGTGCTAGGCACCAGTGTCGGTGACGACGTACCGTTTGAGCATTTGTTAGAAGAATACGATGCCGTGTTCCTAGGCATGGGTACTTACAAGTACATGAAAGGGGGCTTCCCTGGTGAAGACCTACCTGGCGTGTATGATGCCCTAGATTTCCTAATTTCCAACGTTAACCACTGCCTAGGCTTTGAAGAGGATGAAGCAGACTTCATCAGCATGAAAGGCAAGCAAGTGGTGGTGCTAGGTGGTGGTGATACGGCGATGGACTGTAACCGTACCTCTATTCGCCAAGGCGCGAAGACAGTGACCTGTGCTTACCGTCGTGACGAAGAAAACATGCCGGGTTCGCGCAAAGAAGTGCGAAATGCTCGCGAAGAGGGCGTGCAGTTCCTGTTTAATCGTCAGCCAGTAGAAATCATCGGTGATGGCAAAGTAGAAGGCATCAAGGTGGTGGAAACGCAAATGGGTGAGCCGGATGCTAATGGCCGTCGCAGTGCTGAAATCATCGAAGGCAGTGAGCAAATCATTCCTGCTGATGTGGTTCTGGTAGCCTTTGGTTTCCAACCAAGCCCTGCACCATGGTTCGAAAAATTCGGTATCAACACCGACAGCCGTGGTCGCGTTTTGGCACCAAAAGACGGCAAGTTCATGTTCCAAACCACCAATGAAAAAATCTTTGCTGGTGGCGATATGGTACGTGGCTCTGACCTAGTAGTCACCGCGATCGACGAAGGTCGTAAAGCTGCGGAAGGCATTATGGACTACCTAGGCGTATAAGTTTCGTTATGTGATATCACTTATGTGGTGTCTCATCTAAGCCCCTATCGAATGATAGGGGCTTTTTTTTTGCGGTTTAACGACCTGATTTGACTATTTTTGAGACATCGCGACAAAGCAACAAAATGCAACGATGTTTACATAATGTAACCGTATAATTTTGTTGCAAGATTTTTCCCTGAACCCTAGGATCGAAAAAAATAAGAAATAGTCTAAGTCATGATGTTTGTGGCGAAAATGGGGGGATTTTTCAGTAGCTTTATTAGTCACAAAGGACAGAATGATGAGCTTCAAAAGTAAGATTGTACTAATTTTATTGGGCGTTGGTATTTTTCCGGCGCTTATCATGGCAGGGGTGCTAACTTGGCTATCTTCCCAAGCATTATCCCAATCTGTATTTGACCATTTAACATCCATCCGCAGCGCTAAGGCTGCAACGGTCACCCAATATTTAGAAACGCTTTCTCACGAAGTTGAAATCCTAGCGCAAAGCCCAGATATAGTGCAGGCGTTCAAGGCTTTAGACTCAGCGTTTTATTCAGTACCGAAAGATATCTCCTCAGCTCAGCAGCAGTCACTACGCAGTTACTATGAAAGGCAGTTCTTGCCACGTTGGCGTGAGCAGAAAGCGCAAGCCAGTACACAAGATGTTATGAACCTTATGAGTTCATTGACGCCACAAGCAAAATATCTTCAGTACCAATATATTTCTAACAACACTCATCCCGTTGGCAGTAAGGATAATTTGTTAGTCGACGATGGCAATACTGCCTACGGTGCTGAGCACAAACGTATTCACCCCTACATGCGAGCGATTCAGCAACGTTTTGGCTTCTATGACTTGTTCATAGTGGATCTGAAGGGCTCCGTTGTATATTCCGTCTTCAAAGAGTTGGACTTTGCGACTAATTTGAAAAATGGTCCTTATGCCAATTCCGGTTTAGCAGAGGCTTATAACAAAGCCTTGAACCTTGGGTCTAAACAGGTGAGCGTAACGGATTTCTCTCTCTATATTCCGTCTTATGATGCCCCTGCGGGCTTTATATCATCTCCGGTCTTTGAGGATGGTCAGAAAATTGGCGTTGTGATTGCTCAGTTTCCGATTGAGCAGCTAAACGCCGTTATGGCTGAGCGCGATGGTTTAGGGGAAACGGGTGAAACTTACTTGGTTGGAGTGGATGGCTTGATGCGCTCAGATTCTTATTTAGATCCGAAGAGTCGCTCGGTGCTAGCATCCTTTAGCAACCCCAAAGCAGGTCGAGTGGAGACTGAAGCCGTGCGTGCGGCGCAAAACGGGCTAACGGGTACACGTATTATTACTGACTATAATGGCCATCCGGTCTTGTCATCCTTTGCACCATTGCCATTCGCTGGTCTTGGATGGAGTATTTTAGCAGAGATGGATGAAGCGGAAGCTATGGCCGCTCGCAATCAGATGCTGGCGATTAGCGTGGCTTTGGTTATCTTGGCCGCTGTGATGGGCTCGGTTGTGGCGATCTTGGTGGCTCGTATGGTATTGCGTCCTTTGGGGGCTGAGCCGAATCTGATGCGTGAGATTGCGGACCGAATTGCTAACGGTGATTTAACTATGCAGTTCAGCCATAGCAATGATAACAGTGTTTATCGTTCTATGGCTGTGATGGCTGATGGCCTACGCTCTTTGGTTAGCGATATCCGTAGAAGTGCTCTGCATCAGTCAGAAACGGCTCATGAGCTGGCAGTGATTTCTGAGCAAACCTCTGGTGCGATTCGTGAACAGCATGCGAATACGGCGCAAATTGCAGCATCGACTTCGCAGATGAACTCAACTTCAGCGGAAGTATCGCAAACTATTCAAAATGTAGCAGGGGCAACTCGTGAAGCAAAAGATAAGGTGATTGAGAGTGTGAACCTTGCAACCTCTGCTTCTCAGGCACTACATGAGATGGGGCAAGAGCTAGAAAAATCTGGTGAGCAAGTGGATATCTTAGCGCAGCAAGTCCTGTCGATTTCGTCTGTCTTAGAAAGTATTCAAGGTATTTCAGATCAAACCAATTTATTGGCACTTAATGCTGCTATCGAAGCTGCTCGTGCGGGTGAAAGCGGTCGAGGTTTTGCTGTAGTAGCCGATGAAGTCCGTAGCTTGGCGCAAAGTACTCAACAAGAAACAGAACAAATCTCGAATATTATCAATCAGCTTCAGCATGGAGCGAAGCAGGCACAGATCTTAGTTCGCGGTGGTATCGAGACATCTCGTAAGGTCTCAAATCAAACCAGCAATACCTCTACGAAACTGCGTGAAGCCATGATTAAAGTAGACTATGTTGATGAAATGACTTTGCAAATTGCCAGTTCAGCTGAGCAACAATCGTCTGTTTCCGCTGAGATCAGCGGCAATATAGAAGCTTTAAGTTGCAGCTCCTCTCAGATTGAACAAACCGTCGAAGAGATTTCCCGCTCAAGCGAAGAGGTTGCGCGTCTATCTGGAGATTTGAATGTACTGGTGGATAAGTTTAAGGTGGCTTAAACCGATTCACTTAAGAGTGCCATATGAAATTCCTTATCTTCCTTGGTTCTGTTCGTACCTCAACCCCGCCGCGTCCAGCGCGGTTGGGGGAACGAGTCGCCCAAGCCTGCCTAGGTATGCTCAGCGATGCCTACCCAGAACATGACTTTGAATTGATTGATCCCTTGGATTATGACCAAGGCGCTGTGTTTAAGCCGCACTTTTCTTATGCCAAAGATAAAGCTCCGCAAGTGCTAGACGTCTTGGCCAATAAAATCTCCCTAGCCGATGGCTATGTGATGGTTAGTCCTGAATACAATCACTCCATGAGTCCTGCGCTAGCCAATTTATTAAACCACTTTGGTAGCTCGCTGTTTTCCTTTAAACCCAGTGCCATTGTCACTTATTCGGCGGGGCAGTGGGGGGGCATGCGTGCTGCCGTGGGAATGCGTAGCTTTCTCGCAGAACTTGGCTGTTTGCCGGTGTCTGCGATGATTCATGTTCCTAAGGCGCAAGAAGTGTTTGGTGAAACGGGGCAAACGTTAGCCAGTGTGGACAGCGAGCGTTGGCAAGACTATTTTGGACGCACCTTTAGTCAGCTATTATGGTGGGCGCAAGCGACCTGTGAGCAGCGTGAAAAAATTGACCCATTTGCTCAAAGTGCCCCCTTTCAAAAGGCTCCTTCTGAGCGAAATGCCCCAAAATAGTGAATTTTAGAGACGTTTTTATCAGTACTTTATCAAATGATTGCAGCGCGCTTTTTCCTTTAGTACGCCGCTTGTTCCCATTCTAATAACTTCGCTGTATGTTTAATAAATGGGGTCATTACTCCGTCATAAAGCCATGCCTATAGTAGGGCAATCATTTAATAACACAGGGAGCGATACATGGGTAAAGTGCACTTTGTTGGTGGAGAGAAAGGCGGTGTAGGAAAGTCGATGACTGCGCGATTATTGGCACAATACTACATAGATAAAGAGTTGCCTTTTTTAGGGTTTGACTGTGATGCTTCCCATGGAACGTTTTCTCGCTTTTACAGTTAGTTTGCATCGCCAGTCGTGATTGGCGAAGAAGACAGTCTGGATGGCTTGTTAGAGGCGATGGAAGCCAACCCAGATAAAGATTTGATTATTGACCTTGCTGCACAAGCGGCTAAACCTTTGGGTGATTGGATTGATGACACGGATGTATTTGGCCTACTGGATGAGATGGATTATCAAGTGTGTCTGTGGCATGTAATGGATGATGGTGCGGATTCGGTAGCGCTTTTAGAGCAACTATTAGAGCGTTATCAGCAGCCTGAGCTAGAGTTTATTGTGGTGCAGAACCTTGGTCGTGGTAGTGATTTCTCGCGTTTCCAAAAATCAGAGACGTTCAAAAAAGCTCAGCAGCGCGAAGCTTTTATCATTGAACTGCCTAAGTTACAAAGCAAACTTACCCAGAAAATAGACTTTAACAACAGCAGCTTCTGGGCCGTAGCGAACAACAAAAGCTTAATGAATATTGCTGAACGTCAGCGCATGAAAGTTTGGCTGCGTAACGCCTACGAGCAGATTGCTTTCCTTGATTAGATTGAAACGTTATTTTCAAAGTTAGATCACAGCGCTTCCTTATTTCGTCTTGAGAAAGAGGAAGCGGCTAGGGATAGTGGTAGGACGCCTTAATAAGAAGGAGGCCACCATGAACAAGCTAGTGATCATCACCGGTGTACTAAGTGTTGCCGCGCTAGGGACGGTTGGTATCGTTTGGCAAGCTGCAAAAAACTGGTCAGAGCCAAAAGTGATGCCGGTAGTCGGTGCAACAGCTCGAGACTGGCACCCGGAAACCTTTTGGTATGAACCATGGGGTGAATCCCTTGTGCACAAAGGCATGGATATTTTTGCTGATCGAGGCACGCCTGTCGTGGCCGCAACCAATCACATCATTATCTCTGTCAACGATACCCGTCGCGGTGGAAAAAACATCTGGGCACTCGGTCCTAATTGGCGTCTGCATTACTATGCCCATTTGGACACCATTAATGATGAGTTAGGTTGGTATGTGGAAGCTGGCAGTCTTCTGGGGACGGTTGGCAGTTCCGGTAATGCTCAAGGCAAGCCGCCACATCTTCACTATGGTATTCGTCGCATATCAGCGGACGAGTCGTATGTCGATGATAGCACCCAAGGTGAGCGTAAAGCCTACTGGGTGAATCCAATCGAGTACCTCGCCCCCGTCATTAATCACTAAATGAAAATCGCTATTATTAGGTGCCTTGCTTTTGTATCATGGTTCAGTACACCTCAATCAAAGGATAAAGGGAATGAAAAAAATAGTATGGGCTGCCGCAATTTGGGCAGGGCTAAGTAGTGCTGTGTTGTATGCGCAACCAAGTGACACGGTACTCGAGTTAATGGATGTGATGAAGATGGAGGAGCAAATGTCTTCCGGTTTTAATGCCATGCTGCCTATGGTGGATTCGTTATCACAACAATGGCAGCTGACGCCAGAAAAAAGCCAAGAGCTACGTGCCATTTACCGTGACTGGTTTGACAATGCGATTGACCGAAACGCGATCATAGACCAGATAGCGGAAGCCTATGACCGATCATTCAGTGAAGCTGAGATGCGCGATATGATTACGTTTTACCAAACGCCAACGGGTCAAAAAGTACTGGAAAAGATGCCGGAATTGACGCAAACCGGAGCCCAATTTGGGATGCAAGAAGGCCAAAAGAAGCAGCATTTGCTAGAAGAAAAAATACGTGCGTTCTTTGAAGAGAACGTTCAATCCGCACAATAACGACTTGCCTCCATCCAACCTATCGCTCAATCTTCCTGTCAAATATAACCATTTGGTTAAATTTGGCAGGAATCCTGCTAACTTATTAAGTATCGACTGGTAGTGATTCGCTTAACTGTGCGAGACTGCTACAGCATACGTTATAAACTTTATTAAAAAGAACAAGTTACTATGACGAGGAAGAGTGAAGTCGCCTTGTTTGGATAGGAGTAGCTGAGCAATGATCCGTTTTCTAATGAATGATCGAGAAGTTTGCCTCGATCATTGTGCTCCAGATATGACAGTGCTGGAGTATTTGCGCACCAAAGCAGAACAGCGTGGAACGAAAGAAGGTTGTGCTTCTGGGGATTGTGGTGCCTGTACCGTTGTTATAGCTGAAGCTGTTGGTAACCGCCTGCAGTATCGTAACGTCAATAGCTGCATAACCCTGCTGGGCAGCTTGCACGGTAAGCAATTAGTGACCGTTGAACATCTAAAGCTGCAAGGCGCATTACACCCGGTGCAGCAGGCCATGGTTGATCTACATGGTTCTCAGTGTGGGTTCTGCACCCCCGGTTTTATCATGTCGATGTTTGCCTTATATAAAAGTTGTGAGTTGCCCAGTCGTGCCGATGTCGAGCAGGCATTAGCGGGCAACCTATGCCGCTGCACTGGTTATCGCCCAATCATTGATGCGGCGTTGAGCTTGGCTGGAAAAGGCTCACAGGACGCATTTTCAGCACAAGAAGCGGTCATCTATAGTCGATTAACGAAGATGGTGCAGCAAAGTCCCCAAGCTTCAATGCAAGATGGCCTTCATCAGTTCCTGATACCGCGCAACAGTGATGAGTTGCTAGCACTCCTCACACAGCATCCGAATGCTAAGTTGGTGGCTGGTGGTACGGATTTCGCTTTAAGCATCACTCAGCAATTACAGCAGCCAGAGGTGGTGATTTATACTGGGCGTGTGGTTGAGTTGCTGCAAATCGAAGAAAGTGAAGAGTCGATCAGCATAGGTGCCGCAGTTAGTTACACGGATATGCAGTCGTTGCTGCACAAACACTTTGTCAGCTTTGCTGAAATGCTTGAGCGTTTAGGGTCCCTCCAAGTGCGTAACCAAGGCACATTGGGCGGTAATATTGCGAATGCGTCGCCAATTGGCGACACCCCTCCGGTCTTACTGGCATTGGATGCCATTCTGCATGTGCGCAGTCCAGCAGGCCGCGAAAGTCTGCCAATACGCGAATTTTTTACTGGCTATCGGCAAACAAAACTACCGCCATCTGGTTTTATTGAAACCATTGAAATACCACTGCAACCAGAGCGAATCTTGAACGTTTATAAAATTTCCAAACGTCTAGATGATGATATTTCAGCTGTGTGTGCAGCCTTCTCGATAGAGTTACAGGATGGTGTTGTGCGTCATGCACGCTTAGGTTTTGGTGGAATGGCTGCGACGCCAGCACGAGCCTTGAATGCTGAACAAGCGCTAAAAGACCAGCCGTTTACTGAGCAAGGCATTAAAGCTGCACAACAGGCTTTGGCACAGGATTTCAGTCCGATTGATGATGTGCGAGCGAGCGGAGCTTATCGCTTGCAGGTGGCGCAAAATCTATTGTTGCGCGCGGTGCTTGAGCAAGCTAACCCAAGCGATGAAGCGTTGGAGGTGGTGCAGTATGCGTAATTTGAAAGCGACGGGCAGCCAAGCCAAACAGATTGGTGGCGCGACCGGTGTGGCGCGCAAGCATGAAAGCGCAGCAAAACACGTTGCAGGAGAAGCCGTCTATGTGGACGACATGCTGGAACCGCGTGGAACGCTATACGGCGCTGTCGGTTACAGCTCGATCGCAAAAGGTCGCATCGCCTCAATGGACTTATCAGCGGTGCGTCAAAGTGATGGTGTGGTGGACGTATTGCTGCTGGACGACATTCCAGGGCATACAGACATTGGCGCTGTATTTGATGGCGACCCGATTCTGACCTCAGATGAGATTAAATACCAAGGTCAGCCTATCTTTGTCGTAGTGGCAGACACTGAGCAGCAAGCGCGTCGTGCAGTCAAACAAGCTGTTATTGAGTTTATCGAAGAAGCGCCTATGTTGGATGTGGTCGAAGCCTTAACCGCTAAGCAGTTTGTGCGTCCATCCCATTATATGGCTCATGGTGATGCTCAAGTGGCCTTGGAAAATGCGCCTAAACGTCTGCAAGCAGAGCAGCACGTGGGAGGACAAGAGCATTTCTATCTAGAAGGGCAAGTTGCCTTGGTTGTGCCAGCCGAAGATGGTGGCATGCTCGTTTACAGTTCCACGCAACATCCTAGTGAGGTGCAAAAGCTGGTAGCGGAAGTGCTTAATGTGCCGGTCAATCGTATTACCGTGGACATGCGTCGCATGGGGGGAGGCTTTGGCGGTAAAGAAAGCCAAGCCGCCGCATGGGCCTGTATGGCCGCAGCCTTGGTGCTAAAAACCAAACGCCCAGTAAAAATCCGTCTGCCCCGTGTTGACGATATGACCATGACCGGTAAACGCCATCCGTTTTACAACACTTACGATATTGGCTTTGATGAGCAAGGTTTGATTCAAGGGGCGGACATTATGGTGGCAGGTAACTGCGGTCATTCGGCTGATTTGTCTGATGCCATCGTTGATCGTGCTATGTTTCACGCCGACAATGCATATTACTTACCAAATGTCAGCATTGCGGGTCATCGCTGTATGACCAATACTGTTTCCCATACAGCTTTTCGAGGTTTCGGCGGGCCACAGGGAATGATGATTATTGAACGCGCTATGGATGATATTGCTCGTGCAGTTGGCAAAGATCCACTGGATGTGCGTAAGCTGAATTTGTATGGCGCAGCGGGGCGCGATACCACGCCTTACCATCAGAAAGTTGAACACAATTTACTGCTTGAGCTGATTGAGCAGCTGGAGCAAAGCAGTAACTATGGTGCTCGTAAGGCTGAGATCCGCCAATGGAATCAGACCAGTCGGGTGCTCAAGCGTGGCCTAGCGTTAACGCCCGTTAAGTTTGGTATTTCCTTTACTTTACAACACCTTAACCAAGCGGGCGCACTGATCCATATTTACACTGACGGCAGTATTCAGGTGAATCATGGTGGCACAGAAATGGGCCAAGGACTGCATACCAAGATCATTCAAATCGTCGCTGAAGCCCTAGCGATTGATCCGGATGAGATCCAAATCACTGCCACACGAACGGACAAGGTACCGAATACTTCACCTACCGCAGCTTCCAGCGGGACGGATTTGAACGGTCAAGCGGCACGTAATGCGGCACTGATCTTAAAGCAGCGCATAGCGAAATGCATTGCGGAACACAAAGAGTGTGCTATTGAAAGTGTTTGCTTTACAGAGGGGCGCATCTATTGGGGCGATCAAGATGAATCCATGAGTTTTGCTGATGCCGCGCTGTTTGCCTATGAGCATCGTGTGTCGCTTTCGGCCACGGGCTACTACAAAACACCAAAAATCTGGTATGACCGAGACAAGGCTAAAGGTCGACCGTTCTTTTACTTCGCTTACGGTGCGGCCGTTTCAGAAGTGATCGTGGATACTTTAACCGGTGAATACAAGGTCGTGGGAGTAGATATCCTGCATGACGTGGGCCGCAGTTTGAATCCCGCCGTGGATCGTGGTCAGATCGAAGGGGGCTTTATTCAAGGGATGGGCTGGTTGACCACAGAGGAACTCAAGTGGAATGACAAAGGGGCCTTAATGAGCAACGGCCCTGCCACGTATAAAATCCCTGCCATCAGTGATACACCTAAGCGCTTTAACGTGGGACTTTTTGAACGCGCTAACGATGAAGAAACCGTTTATCATTCCAAAGCCGTCGGGGAGCCGCCCTTTATGTTAGCCATCTCGGTGTGGTCGGCACTGCGAGACGCTATTTCATCGATATCGGACTATCGTATTAGCCCGCCGCTGGATACACCGGCGACGCCAGAGCGAGTGCTTAATGCTGTCATGGTGACGCGCGAACTGGCTAAACAGCAAGAAGGAAGAAGCCAATCATGAAGCCTTGGGCAGATGTAATAGCACAATTGCAACGTACTGGCGAAGCGTATGTTTTGGTCACTGTCATCGGCACTCGAGGGTCATCTCCTCGAGAAACGGGTAGTAAAATGGTGGTGACCACCGAGCACAGTTTTGACACCATCGGTGGTGGGCACTTGGAGTACAAGGCCATTGCCAAAGCGCGGGAGTTAATGCTTAAGCGGCAAGATTGCCAACATATCGAAGAGTACCCACTAGGCGCAACTCTTGGGCAATGCTGTGGTGGTAAGGTGTCGGTATTGTTTGAGTATTTCGCTGAGCGTGGCAAAGATGTTTGGCTATTTGGTGCCGGCCATGTCGCCAAAGCCATGATGCCGTTACTCGCTGAACTGCCTTTGCGGGTACATTGGGTCGATAGTCGAGCTGAGCAATTCCCCGAGTATATCCCTGATAATGTTGAGCAATGTCTAACGGATGATCCAGTGGGGGAGCTACGTCGTGCCTCAGCCGGAAGCTACATGTTAGTTCTGACGCATAATCATCAGCTGGATTATGAGTTAACGGAAGCTGCACTTAAACGTGCGGATTTGGGTTTGATAGGTGTGATTGGTTCAGACACCAAAGCGCTGCGTTTCCGCCAGCGTCTGGCTCACCGCGAGTTTAGTGAAGCAGACATTGCTAACTTGATTTGTCCTGTTGGACTTGCTGAAGTTCCTGGAAAACGTCCCATGGAAGTGGCGATTTCGATTGTCGGGCAGTTGATTTCTTTGTACCAAGCTGAGACCCCTCGCCATGTGCCGCAGACCGCAATAGATTGGTCGATCTTAAAACAAGAATTGGATATGTCTTTGAAAGATTAATCGGCAGGCAAAAAAAAGCGGATGACAGAGCATCCGCATAAACTCAGCTTTTGTTTCACCCTGTCAAAGACACTGAGCATGCCTCTGTGCTGGGTGGGATCGGAGAAATAGTACACCGATGAGTGAATTATATACAATCATTTGAAAAAGCTAATATACAACTGAGAATTATTTTCATTAGAAATTTTTATAGCTAGTCTTTGATTTCTATCAAGCTTGCTCACTCCACTCGCCATGATTGTAGCGGCTGACCGCTTGACCATCCCACTGAAAAACGTATAGCCATTGATTGTTAATGAGATTTTTCAGAAGTTCGTGCTTTTTAACAATCTTTTCGATGAAGCTCTTTGGTGCGCGAATATACACGGCCAAACGCTCGGGTGTGTGCATCCACTTTTCGCCATTGTGCAATGACTGCAGTGCTAGCCCAACTCGCAAATCACCGCCATTACCTTCAAACACGCCAATATGATCACCGACCGCATTATGTAGCACCTTGTTGCCACTACCGAACTTAAAATTATCAGTGGTGGATAAATTATATTGCATGTTAATCCAGTGGGTGACCAGCATCGGCGCGGTCATCAGGCGTTCTAGCACTGCTGCATCTGTGTCTCTTTCAAAGGCATAGTCATGTAAGAAACTACGACCTTGAAGATCCAGCTCACGGGTAAATTGACGTGGCGCGATGATAAAGGCGTTGTTATCGGCCAAGCCCCACTCTGGACGAGTTTGCGACCAATCTTGGGCGCGACGAAGATAAGCCGCATCGCGTACTTCCTTGGTCATATGCATCAGGTTTTCGTCTACTCGTGGTGCACGTTCCTGCTGCGCCAGATAGGTAGCATGTGTCAGCCAATCGCGAACCCTCAGGTCGTTTACATCACTGTAGCAAGTGATGTGATCGGTAATGGTGTTGTGTAGCGCTGGCACAAACTGGGTGTGGTCGGGAATCGAATAGCCCAGTGGCTTCAAGGCTTCGCGAACTTTTAAGTTATTCAGTAGCTGAGCCAATACCTTGACGTTTACTTCACCGCTTTGGCCGCCACAAGCACCACATTCAAGGCCTGCGCTTTGCAAGTTGTTGCAGCTGTGGCTGCCGTGGCCGACTAGCATGACGGTGCTACTAAAATGACGCAGCCCCATGGTATCCAGCACGCCTTTCGCTAGCTGGGCCTGGTCGTCAACACTCAGAGTGTGCCCTTGACGAGTCAACGTCCAATGGCTGTTATTAGCGGGTGCTAGTGCATGAGACGTATCGCCTTTGAGGCTCTTCTTAAATAGTTTAAAGGCATACCACCAGCCCATGGACTCAACCATAGAAAAGGTTGCGGAGGCAGCGTTGCCCCAGCGATTCCAGCTGGCGCTGCGGTTCTCTTGGGCCAATTGCTCATCGTTGGCTTGAGTTTCAAACACGCGAATTGTGGCTGGCACTAAGCCTGGTAATTGTGGGCGAACCACTTGCGTCCCCGCTTGCTCATACTCAATCGGCAGCCCAAAGAAGCCGGCAAAGCCATAGGTCTCAATACTAGCGCTTTGACTTTCAAGAGCACGTCGATAGACTTCAGAGCGCACATCAATGCAAAAAATGGCTTGTAACGCCGGGGCTTCTGGGCTGTTAGGCGCAACCTGTGTCAGTTGTCGCTGTAAAGATTTCTGCTCACTAAGCTCTAGTGCGCGAGCCCAAATTCTTGGAATCAAGAGAGCATCGTGATGTTGCCCACGCAATTCATTGATGTGCAGAAGTTGTTGTCCCCAGCGCTCATTAAGAGCCTCAAAGTCTGCTGTATTGTGCTTCTCTAAATAGCGCCACACGACTAGTTCCCATGCCATTTTGATGGCAAGCAGTGAGCGCACATCGTCTTGGCTTTTACCTTGTTTTTCTGCCTCAAAGGCGCGATACGCTAGGTAGGATCCCCAACCGTTAATATCCAACAACAAGGCTTTGCCATATTGCTCGAGGCTGGTGTGAGTTACCTTTAAAGTCTTAATGGCTTCTGCAAACAAGCTTTCTTGATCGTCTGGCAGTAGGTCAAATTGCTCATCCAAATGAGCTTCTGACATGATGATGGATAAGCCCCGATCCAAGCGTGCGATTTGCAACCAGTGCTCGTATAAATTGAGAGATTGCTGACGATACTGACGATTCAGCATCGGACGCTGTTCTTGATAATGGGCAGCACAGAACTGGCTAATTTGATGGGTGATTTCATCGTGCCAAGACATCTTATTATTGCTACGGGTTAAGTCGGCCCAGTCCGCAATATTGCGCCAGCTTTGGACGCGGCCGGCCTCCTTGCTCAAGTACATAGTCAAGGATTCAACCGACAGGCTCAGACCGTACTCGTCAGCGGCTTTCAATAAGCAATCGTTGTCGATGCGGCCTTGCTCGTACCAGTCTAGATAGGTTTCAACAGGCATATGACAACGGATACCCGCCAGTAAAGACATCTCAGTCGCCACCTGATCGAACGGACGATCAACCATTTTCCATAATGGGTTCACGGCAATCATACGGTCTAGCGGCCAATTCGGCGCTAGACATTGAGTAGCGTTTTGCAGCGATGCTTTTTGTGAGTCGTTTAAAACAGCAGTTGCTTGAGTATCCATCATTATTTCTTCCAGCCTTTTGACAGGTTAGGGAACAGTAGAGCAACACCGTGATGCTTCGCTTTTGAGTACGCAGGCAGTGTCACAGGCCAGATTTTTAAAGTGATTTTAGTAAACCACTCATCCAAATATAAACCGGCGAACAGATTGACAGAGAATCGTCGTACCCAAGGCAAATGCGCGTAGTAACGTAAGCACACCGCTAAGCCAAACAGTACGATAAAGAGGGCACATGCCCAAAGGTCTGGTGCGCTCAATGCTTGGCTAGTGTGTTCCGCAATATGATCTTGAAGCAGCCAGCCAGTAGCGGTTTTTAAACCACCGTAAAGTGCCGACAGAGCAACGGTAATGATGGCCAAGCGAGCAAGTGATGTTGGGTGCGGCACACTGCGCCACTGTGCTACGAGGAGCGTTAAAGCGATCCCCATTAGTAACCAAGGGCTGACTGGGCCTTGGTAATGCCACAGCCAGACTGAAAGGATGACCGCAGCGGTAGCATACACTACACCGGCAATCCAAGATAAAAAGTTTGGTGTGTCATCCGGTGCAACGTTGCGCAACAAGAACTCGTGCACCGCATTACTGGAGTTGAGGAATGCATGTGCTTTGTAAACCGAGTGGGTCATCAAGTGCAGCACCGCCAGTTCGTATAGCCCCAAAGCACATTCCAGTAGCATCAAGCCCATCTGTGCGCTGGTAGACCAAGCGAGGCGTACTTTGACACTGATGCGTGTCGTCATAATTAGGGCGCTGATTAAGGTCGTCAGTCCGGCAACAATTAAGAGCAGCCAAATTGCTACTGGGCTTAGGTGCAGTAATGGATAGAAGGTCAGAACTAGGTAGCCACCCAAGTTGATAATGCCCGCATGCAGCAGCGCGCTGATTGGCGTTGGGGCTTCGACAACTTGCATTAACCAGCCATGAACAGGCAACTGGGCACATTTCATCAAGGCTGCGATGGCGATCAAGACCGCGGCGATTTGCTCGTAAGTGGATAAGCCACCTTGCATTTCAGCCATCAGTTCAATCAGGTACCAAGTACCGTGATCTAGATAAAGTAGGCTAAACGCCACCAGCAATGATAGCTCGGCGAGGCGCGCCAGAATAAATTTTTTATGGGCGGCTAAGATGGCACGTGGACGATCTGGGTAGAAGGTCAGTAGAAAGTGTAAACCAAGGCTGATGCCAACCCAGCCAGCCCAGAAACCTAACAGGTGATTACTGCTTAGCGTCAAGATGACCGCCGACAAGGTCAGCATTAACCAACGATAGTATTGCGCTACACGTTGCTCACCAGCCATGTAGTTTTGCGAAAACTGCACCAACACCCAAGCCATAAACACTACCAAAATCAGCATCAAAGCGCTTAGTAAAGAGCCATGAAACGGTGCTTGTGGGTCAGGCGTGATAAAGAACCAAGACGTTAGAATAGCAAGCAACAGAAACGGAGCAATGCGTGCACTCAATAGGGCAATGCTGGCCGCGCGATCACGAAGTCTCGGAAGTCCACATAAGATTCCCGTTAAAGCAAACAGGGCTGGTAACAGAAAGGTCATGAAGGTCATTGGGGTCGCCATACTTATAATCGAAGATGGCGCCAGTATGCAGAGACTTTAAAGTTAATAAAAATACATATATTTTAATGAACTGTTCTATTTTATGTATGTATTGAGCTCCATTATTCTATGAGGAAGTCGCCGATGGCGCGTCTTAACTATCATCATCTGTATTACTTCTGGCGTGTCGCCAGTATCGGACATCTGACACAAGCCGCTGAGCAACTGCATCTGTCTCAATCGGCGTTATCGGCACAAATTAAACAATTGGAAAATAACATTGGTCAGCCATTATTTGAGCGGGAAGGTCGCCGCTTAGTGCTTACCGATGTCGGTAAACGAGTGCAACTCTATGCGCAAGATATCTTCTCCACTGGGGAGGAACTAGAGCAGTTTCTGAAAAGTGGCAATACTGACCATACCCACCTAAATATCGGCTTTGAGACTCACTTATCCCGTAACTTTATCGAAGCCTTTATCACGCCTTTGTTTAGTGAGCCGACGGTTAGCTTTACCCTTTATGCGCGCACCATGGATGGCTTGATGGATGGGCTTTTAAATCACGAGCTCGACATTGCTTTAACGAATCGTGCCTTGGCCAATGATGTGCACGGCATCTTGTGGCAAAACCAGTTAGTGGCGCGCCAATCGGTTGCCATCGTGGGTCCTTATGGAGAGCAGCCAAAGCAGTCTTTTCCCGAGGGCTATGAAGATAAAACTTGGATCTTGCCGGCGCGAAATATGGGCATTCGTTCCGTGTTTGAATCCTTTTGTGCCACCCAGCAGTACCGTGCTGAGATCAAAGCTGAAGTGGATGATATGGCGATGATGCGTCTTTTGGCCCGTGACAGTGGTTTCTTGTCGGTGCTGCCACCGGTGGTGGTAAAAGATGAAATTGAGGCTAAAAAACTTCAGGTTTATCAAGAGCTTCCTCAAGCTTATGAGCATTTTTACGCGTTGCAAATGCCACGCAAATTTATTCCAGAAGTGCTGTTGCATTTGTTGCGCAGTCACCAATTGGAATAATAGCTGTCACATCGGCAGGGTATTTTTTAGCAAGAATGAAAGGCTTAGCTGATTTTTGCACTGTAATTGCATTCCCTCCAAGGGATAATGAGGCGATAGCTAATTTGGAGTATGTGTATGGAAACCATGGTCGCTCTTGCCCCGGTGGTGTTTTTGGTTTGGAGTATGACGAAGCAGCGCCCTTTGGCTTCTCATGTGGCACTGCCTTTGACCGCCTTGCTGGTGGCCCTGTTGCAGGCGTTTTATTTTCAAGCACAGCTGATGACGCTATTGGCTAATGCCATCGCCGCTACTTTATCGGTGTTAACGCCTATCTCAATCGTTGCTGGGGCGATCCTTTTAAATCGAGTGCTGGTGATTTCCGGAGCTGAACAGACGCTGCGGCTGTGGTTAGAAAGTATTAGTCAAAACAAGGTGGCGCAGCTGATGATCATTGGCTGGGCGTTTGCTTTTATGTTGGAAGGCGCATCTGGCTTCGGCACGCCAGCGGCCATCGCAGCGCCCATCCTAGTTGGCTTAGGTTTTTCCGCTATGCCAGTGGCGTTACTGACGTTGGTCATGAACAGCGTGCCAGTATCTTTTGGTGCCGTTGGTACGCCTGCTTGGTTTGGCTTTGCTGCATTGGATCTGAGCGAAGCGCAATTGTTGGAAACATCCCAATGGACAGCGCTGATTCATCTAGTCGCCAGTGTGGTGATACCCGTTTTAGCGTTACGTTTCTTGGTCAGTTGGCAAGCCATTCGCCATAACCTTGTCTTCATTCTAATCAGCGCTTTGAGTTGTACCATCCCCTATTACCTATTGGCACAAGTGAACTATGAATTTCCATCACTAATCGGTGGTGCGATTGGTTTGTGTGGTTCTATCGTGGTGGCAAAATATCGTATTGGTTTACGCAAAGAAATCTCAGGAGGTCAGGATAAAACGGCTAAATTGCCGAAGATCGCGATTTTTAAGGCGCTTTCTCCGTTCATTTTGCTGATTGCGATTCTGTTGGTGACACGCATCCAGCAGTGGCCGTTTAAGGCATGGCTAAACGACGGTTCACCTTGGCTTAGTCTGGGTGATTTTGCGGTTAGCCAAGCGCTGATTTTATCTTGGTCGTCCATTCTTGGTACGCACGTCGTCTGGTCTTATAAAACCCTCTATGTGCCAGCATTGATTCCATTTGTGCTCACCGTATTGATCTTGATCCCCATTTTAGCCCTATCAAAACGCCATCTTTGCCAAGCAGCGAGCGACACTTGGGAGCGGATAAAATTGCCGATTTTGGCACTGATCGGTGCATTGATGATGGTGAACTTTATGATGCAAGGAGAGCAGCAAGCGCCGATTTTTATTATTGCTAATACCTTGGCTAGCCTTATGGGAGCGAATTGGAGTTATGTGGCTGCTTTGTTAGGGGCGCTAGGATCGTTTTTCTCTGGTTCCGCTACCGTGTCGAATCTAACCTTTGGGGGTATTCAGTACAGCATAGCCGAGCAAACCCAGCAGCCAGTGAGTCTGGTGTTGGCGCTGCAGTCTGTGGGCGCTTCCATGGGTAATATGATCTGTCTCAATAACATTATTGCTGTGTGTACGATTCTAGGGATCAAAAACCAAGAGGGGGCCATGATCAAACGCACCATTGTGCCAATGCTGGTGTATGCCTTGATTGCTGCTCTGATGGGGCAGCTAATTCTTCACTTACTGATATAGAAAGCCGTTCGCTTTGCCGTTATGCTTTCTTGCCAAAGGCACGCTGGGTGCCAGTTTTATTAGGAAAAGTACGTCGTCGTTATGGAATTTATTTGGATACTGTTTGCGTTTCTTTGTGGCCTTGCCGTTAAGTTAATCAACTTGCCTCCTCTGATTGGTTTTTTGGGGGCAGGATTTTTGCTTAACTTTCTTCAGTTTGAACCTTCCAGCGTGTTGGACAGTCTCTCCAATATGGGCATCACTTTGATGCTGTTTTGTATTGGCTTAAAGCTGCACGTACAGGATTTGCTGAAACGAGAAGTGTGGGCATCGACCCTTGGACACATGGGTGCTTGGACGATTTTATTGATCGGGGTGTTCTCGCTTTTGGGTTTGGTGGGGCTGCACGCATTCGAAGTATTGTCTCTACGGACCGCGGCGCTAATCGGTTTTGCTCTAAGTTTCTCGAGTACCGTGTGTATCGTGAAATTGCTCGAAGAAGCCGGTGAGATGAAAACACGTCACGGTCAATTGGCGCTTGGTATCTTGGTTATGCAGGACATCGTGGCAGTGGTGTTCTTAGTGCTGGCCACGGGCAAGATTCCTTCCTTATGGGCGGTATTGTTGTTCGCTCTGATTCCACTTCGTCCAGTGTTAGGCCGTATTCTGGATAAATCTGGTCACGGTGAAATGTTGCCACTGACCGGTATCTTCTTTGCTTTAGGGGCGTATGAGTTGTTTTACCTAGTCGGTGTGAAAGGTGATTTGGGTGCCTTGATCCTAGGTATTTTATTGGCGTCACACAGCAAAGCGTCTGAGTTGAATAAATCCTTAATGAACTTTAAGGACATCTTCTTAATCGGCTTTTTCCTATCGATTGGCTTCAGTGCCTTGCCAACTTGGGAAATGGTGGGATTGAGTGTGATCTTAACGATTCTGCTGTTGGCGAAGTTCGTTTTATTCTTTTATTTCTTTACCAGTTTGCGTCTACGCGGCCGTACCTCGTTCTTGGGGGCGCTGGCGCTGTCCAATTACAGCGAGTTTGGCTTAATCGTGGTGGCGTTAAGCGTGCAAGCAGGTTGGATCAGCAATGAGTGGTTGGTGATCTTGGCGTTGGCTGTATCGTTCTCGTTTGTTATTACCAGTGTTTTCTATCGTAAAGCGCACAGCTACTTCCGCCGTTACAAAGACCGTATTCGTCATTATGAAAATCCATTGCCGCTACCAGAAGACTGCTTTACCCAGCCAAAGAGTATGGAAGTGTTAGTCGTTGGTCTGGGGCGCGTGGGTCGTGGAGCATTTGAATCCTTGACCAATATGGTCGGTGGCGTCGTTGCTGGCATGGACGCAGACAAATTCCGAATCAAACAAATGCAAGCCGAAGAGCACAATGTGTTCTTCGGCGACGGTGAAGACGTGGACCTTTGGGAGCATTTGGATTTGTCCAATGTGAAGTTGATCCTATTGGCGCTGCCGTCATCCGATGATTGTGTCAATGTGGTGAAGCAGCTGCGCAGCACCGGCTATAATGGCCAAGTAGCCGCCATTGCCCGTTATCAAGATGAGCGCGATGACATGATGAAAGCGGGCATTAATAACGTGTTTAACTTCTACACTGAAGCCGGTACCGGTTTCGCGGAAGAAAGCTTGTCGCTACTGCGTTAAGTGTTTTTCTCACTGCTTTCTAAAAAGGGCGTTTCATGGGGCGTTTCATGCTAGCCTTATTTACTTAAAAATAAGGACAGCGACACGAGCATGAAACGCCCAATCTCCGAGTCAACATCGACCTCTTCAAAAGCCCTTTCCGAAAAAGAATTTATCGCTTTGTTTGCGACCATCATTTCCCTGACGGCCCTAAGCATGGACGCGGTGTTACCTGCTTTTCGGGATATGGCGCAGAGTTTAGCGTTGGTGGATGTCACGCAAATTCAATGGGTGGTGTCTGCTTTGATTGCTGGCATGGTGTTTGGCGAACTGGTGTTTGGCCCGGTGTCCGACATAATGGGGCGTAAGCGCAGTATCTTAATCGGAGTAGGGATTTATTTAATTGGTAGTTTGATTGCCATGAGCGCGCAGACTCTCGAAGTGCTGTTGCTGGGGCGTTTTGTGCAGGGCTTGGGGGTTGCCGCACCGAAAACCGTATCTCGGGCCTTGATACGTGATTTGTACAAGGGGCGCGCCATGGCGCGCATTATGTCTTACATCATGGTGGTGTTTATCCTTGTGCCCATGTTGGCCCCATCTTTTGGTCAGCTCGTGTTACTGATCGGCGATTGGCGCTGGATCTTTGCTGCACTGATGCTGCAGGGGATCGTTGCTTCGGTTTGGTTAATGGTTCGTCAGCCGGAAACATTGGCCCCTGAACACCGCCACCGCTTTGATCTGAAGCGCTTGCTCGGCGAAGCGCGTTTTATTGTCTGTCATCGTGAAGTGATGTGTTATACGGGGATCTCAGGGCTAACTTTTGCGGGTCTGATGCTGTATTTGGGCATGTCCCAGTCGATCTTCCAAGATCTCTATCATACCGGCGATGCTTTTGCGTTGTACTTTGCCATCTTAGCTGGCGGCGCAGGCATCGCGTCCTTTACCAATGGTCGTTTGGTAATGCGCCTCGGTATGACGCGCCTCGTTTGGGTGGCGTTAAGTCTAAAACTCAGCGCTGCCAATGGCCTAATGTTGGCTGCTTGGCTTCTGGACGGTGTGCCGCCACTCTGGTTGTTCCTGTGTTTAGGTATGCTGATCTTTTTTAGCATGGGCTTGCTGTTTGGTAATATGAACGCGCTGGCGATGGAGCCCCTTGGTAACATGGCGGGCATTGCCTCATCAGTGACTGCGTCATTATCGAGCCTCATTGCTGTGGTGTTGTCGGTGTTGGTGGGAACCTTTTATAACTTTACCGTAATCCCCTTAGCGGCCGGATATGTGATCTTTACTGGGATAGCGTTCGTATTAATGCTCTTGGCTCATCAGATAAAGAAAACTTCGGATCATGTCACACAAGAAACCACACCTTCCTAGTAAAGTTTGCCTTGTCTGCCTGCGTCCCTTTACTTGGCGAAAAAAGTGGGAGCGCAGTTGGGACGAGGTAAAATACTGCTCAGAGCGTTGTCGACGACAGCGCGCCAACCAAGAAAAAAGCGGGGAAAGTTCGCCTTAGTGTCACGCTTATCTTTTATACTTCTGCGCTGACCACTTTTGCCTATTTTCGGGAGCTTTAATGCAGTCTTCGTCTTCTCTTGCGAAACAACTCTTTTCTATGACATGGCCGATGCTGTTTGGCATTCTGTCGATTATGAGCTTTCAGTTAGTGGACAGCGCCTTCATTGGTCAGTTGGGCGTTTTACCCTTGGCTGCGCAAGGTTTTACAGCACCGATTGCCTTGATCTTTATCGGTTTACAAGTCGGTTTGGGGATCGCCACGACCTCGCTGATTTCCCGTGCGCTAGGCGCCAACGATCCTCTATTTGCTAAGCAACTGGGCGGTTTGGTCGTGGTGTTGGGAGCTGTGGGTATTTTCGTGGTGTCTTTATTGGTCTGGTTTTTCCGTAGTGCGGTGTTGGATCTCTTAAGTGCGCCTGACAGTGTGGCGCCAATCATTGACGAGTATTGGAGCTGGTGGTTGCTCAGTACTTGGATGGGCGCCATGATTTACTTCTTCTACAGTATTTGTCGTTCCAACGGTAACACCATGTTGCCGGGCATTATTATGGTGGTAACGAGTTTACTCAATATCGCTTTGGATCCGCTGTTTATCTTTGTATTTGATATGGGCATTGTGGGAGCGGCCATTGCGACCATTTTGGCGTTTACCATGGGGATGCTGATTATTGTACCAAAATCCCTGTCGAGCCATTGGCTAACGTTTGATTTTAGTAGTCTGGACCTGATGGCAACCCTCGGCAAAATTGGCCATATCATGGGGCCGGCGATGGTCAGTCAGCTGCTGCCACCAGTGTCATCGGTGCTAGCCACTAAGCTGTTAGCTGGTTTTGGTACGGCGGCTGTCGCGGCTTGGGCAGTGAGTTCACGCTTTGAGTTTTTTGCTATTGTCACGGTCTTAGCATTGACTATGACCCTACCGCCGATGGTCGGGCGCCTCTATGGGGCAGGTAAGTTTGCGGAAATCAAGCAGCTGATTCGTATTGCCGTCGTCTATGTGTTGGTCTTTCAAACCCTCGTTGCCGTCTTGGTATGGTTTGCTGCATCATGGTTGGCGAGGCTGATGTCGAGTGATGAATATGTGATTGAGATTGTGACTTGGCATTTAATGTGGCTACCCATCAGTCTCGGGCCGCTGGGCATTTGTATGATGATGGTGTCCGCGTCTAATGCGTTAGGTAAGCCTTACCGGGCGCTATGGATGTCGGCGCTGCGTTTGTTTGCATTCTTCTTACCTTGCCTTTGGATCGGTGGCCAGATCGGTGGCTTGTGGGGCTTATTTATCGGCGCGACCTTAGGCAATATCATGGCTGGCGCGGCGGCTTGGCGGATTTACCAATCGACCTTTAAGCAGGTCTGTCCTCTAAAGTCAGCCTAGCCCCTGAAAAAACAAACATATCGAAGCGCTACAGCGCTTCGATATTCTCCAAGCACCATTCTGCGCGTGCCAAGGCGGCATCCTGTTGGGCTTTATCTTGCTTATCCCAGTTACCGTAAATCATGCCAATACGAGGGTTCTTCAGCATCCTGTTGCGATGTTGAATCATAAAGCGCCAATACAAGCTGTTTAATGGGCAGGCTTGTTCGCCGACTTTTTCTTTGACGTCGTAATGGCAGGATGAACAGTAATCGCTCATCTTTTGAATGTAACTGCCGCTGGCTGCATACGGTTTCGATGCGACCCAACCGCCGTCGGCGAACTGGCTCATACTGCGCGTGTTAGGCAGCTCAACCCATTCGATGGCGTCTACGTAAATCCCTAAGTACCACTCATCCACTTGATCGGGATGAATGCCCGTAAGCATACAGAAGTTGCCAGTGACCATTAAGCGCTGGATATGATGGGCGTAGCCGAACTCAAGTGATTGGCCGATGGCTTTAGCCAAGCAATTCATCTTGGTGTCACCGGTCCAGAAATACTCCGGTAGATCGCGCTCAGCATTGAGGGCATTTTGCTCATGGTAGTCCGGCATATTGATCCAATACATGCCACGTACGTATTCGCGCCACCCCAATATCTGGCGCACAAAGCCTTCCACCTGCGCAATATCGATGTCCTTACGGTAGCGATAACTCAACACCGCCGCTTTGATAACATGGCTTGGATGAAGCATTTTGCTGTTGAGCGCAAACGACAGACGTGAATGATAAAGGCTCCAACCATGGGGCGTTTGATCGGTCATGGCATCTTGGAAACGGCCAAAGTTGGGCAGCAGATGATCGCAGAAATACTGTAATAAGGTCAGCGAATCATGACGTGAAACTGGCCATACCAATGTTGCCTTGGGTGTGCCGATGTATGGAATGTCATGGCGCTCAATACGTTGCAAAATATGGCTCACATCGTGACCAAACAGCAGTGGCTCAGGAATGTGTGCGAGGTCTTTTGGCTTGAGGGCTTGGCGATTGGCGTTATCATAATTCCAATTACCGCCAACTGGGCTATGATCCTCTTCCATTAGGATGTTAAAACGCTGGCGCATTTTACGATAAAAATGCTCCATGCGAATCGTCGTTTTGGCTTTGAAATGGCGCGGAATTTCTTCAAACGGCAGCATAAAGTGCTCTGTATCGGTAAGTGATACGGACACCGATGCTTTGCTGGCAATGTTCTGGTATTCCATCATCACGCGATATTCGTCAGGCCGCTGTAGTTGAATGCGACGCACTTGATAAGCGTCGGCCATACCAAGAACCAAAGATTCCAGTGTTTGGCCTTTAGTGTCATCGAGGGTCAGATATTGCACATGATGCCCCGCGTCTTGTAAGGCGCTGGCGAAGTTCTCCATGGCCAAAAAAAAGGCGCACAACTTCTGAATATGGTGCTTTACATAAGTGGCTTCAGGATGCAGTTCCGCAATCAGATGCAGCACCCCCGGTTCAGGTTTACGGAACCAATGATGAGCAGCATTGAGTTGGTCGCCTAGGATGACGCGTAGGGTGTGGTATTGGTTCATGAACGGCCTCCGCGGCGACGCGAGCTAGTACGGACATGAGTGGCCAAAATACGTTGTTTTTCCCGTACTACTTGATTGGAGTTACGGAATCCCCAGAGGCGTTCGCGAGCAGATTTTGCAGCATCCGTCAGGGATACCATCGGGCTGGGATAATCGTGGCCAATGCGGCATTGATACAAGGTTTCCTCCATTGTCGTCATTTCCCAAGGTGTATGAATCAGTGGGCTAGGAACCTCCCTTAACTCTGGGAGCCAGCGCCGTAAAAATATGCCCTCAGGATCTTGCTCCTGAGATTGCTTCACTGGATTATAAATGCGTATAGTGTTGGCACCAGTGATGCCCGCCTGCATTTGAAATTGAGGGTAATGAATACCCGGTTCAAAGTCTAAAAACAGACGTGCTAAATGGTGTACACCCAAACGCCAGTCAAGATTCAAGTGATGGCACAAAAAGCTCACCAGCATAGCGCGCATACGAAAGTTAATATAGCCAGTAGAGTGTAAAGCTCGCATACATGCATCAATCATAGGAAAGCCAGTTTGGCCCACCTGCCAAGCATACAAATCTTGCTCGACCTGATCGTCTTGACGATAAGGGAAATCACCATAAGCGCGATTGACCGGACGCCATTCCATGGCACACTCGCTTTCAAATTTTTGTATGAAATGACAGTGCCAATGCAGCCTTGAACTCAGCGCCACCAAAGTACGCCGCCAGCCCTTGGTGTGCCAGCGGGAGAGCAGATCCTGATAGACCTCACGCAGGCTAATATTGCCCCACGCGAGATAAGGCGATAGACGCGTGCAGGCATTGCGACTGGTGAGAGGGCTGGATAGTTCACGGTAGTAGTTTTGCCCACGTCCGGCATAGAAACTTTCTAGGGTTTGCCAAGCAAGCGTAGAACCACCTGTTTGCATGCCTCTTTGCGGCGTTTGCCAACTTGGGGTGATCTGCTCGATCTGGCTTGTCGTGCGGCACCACACAGCCTTGGCCAACGGCGTTGGCGTGATGGGCGCGCGCATAACTTGCTGCCAAGACTTATCCCATTGTTCACGGTCTTGCAAAGCGCGAATGACGGCACCGGTAGGTGTTTCATGCCAGTTTATCTGTTCCTGACGACACCAAGCTTGAATGGCCTTGTCACGCGTGAAGGTGACGCCAATGCCAATTTCTTGATGGCTATAAAGCGCCGAAAAACCGAGTGTGTGATGCAACGACTGCAGAGCACTAAGAGCGCCATCAAAACGGATATGTAGCGTAGCACCGTATTTATCGAGGGTGCGTTGCATATCTTGTAGCGACTGCCAAACAAAACGCCAATGGCGTTCATCGTAATGAGGGTCGGCAAGCAACTCAGGCTCAAATAGGTATAGGAGCACCACTGGGTGGCCTGTTTCGATGGCGCGAGTCAGCGGTTCGTGGTCGCTCAACCGGAGATCTCGTTTAAACCATACGACCACTGGTGTATCAGGAAGGGGCGCGCTCATGGATTCGGAGAGATTGGCCAATCGGCGGCGTCCAAGGAGTCCAGTTGTTGATCAAATTGATGGCCGTGCCATTTTTCAATGAAACGATGCTCAGGATCGTACAGTTGTGTCTGCTTCTCTAGATTAAAGTGACGACCACCTCGCGGATCAGCACCAACCCCAGCGATGTATTGCCAGTTTCCCCAGTTTGATGCCACATCGTAATCGAGTAACTGCGATTCAAAATAGGCCGCGCCATAACGCCAATCAATGCCTAAGTCATAAATTAAGCAACTGGCTGCTAACTGACGCCCGCGATTGCTCATAAACCCCGTTTCATTGAGCTGTTTCATACAGGCATTAACGATCGGGTAGTGCGTATTGCCTGAGCACCACTTGCGAAAGCGCTCAGAGTAAAAACTGCCTTGGTAATGTCCTTTGCCGATACCTTGACTACGAAATAATCGACTGCCGTAGCGGCTGGCATACCAATGGAAGTATTCACGCCACATTAGCTCGAAGAAAATCCAATAAGTGGACTCATTGGCCCCATGATCCCGTTCATAGGCCTCTAAGCAGGCTTTAATTTGACGTGCCGAGATGCTTCCTTGGGCTAGCCAAGGAGAAAGTTTGGTGGAGTTCTCCCAACCGTCTAGTTCATTACGAGTGTCTTTGTAGGTACTGGGTAAGTTGGTGGCAAAATAATCGCTTAATTGCGTTAGCGCTGCCTGTTCTCCGCCATTGAATAAGGCATGTTCCTGCGGCGTACGAATTGGCCAAGGCTTAAAGCCTGGTAAAGCTAAAACCGCCGTTGGCGGCAATTGGTTGACATCGGGCACCGGTGCAGTGACCTCGATAGATTCCAGCAATTTACGGAATTTAGAGAAACTGTCGGGAAGTTCTTCCAAGTTAAAGGGCAATGCTGTTCGATCAAATAGGGTTAACCCTGAGTACTGTTTAAATTGAATATCAGGGAAATCAAATATAAGCTGGTTGAGTGATTGCTGTTCATACCATCCTGGGTGATGATTTCGGTAGACGTGGGTAACAGGTAACTCGTTAAACAATACAGGGAGGACGATCTGGGCGTGTTGCTGGGTCACAAACAGTGTTTGACCAAGGGCACTGAGATTTCTTGCTAGTTCGTCTAACGCATCATTGTTAAAACGATCCCGTTTGGGAGACGGGGCGGATAAACTATTGAGCGCGGAATGCTGCGGTAGAAGAGAATCGCAATAAACGCAGATTAGCTGCTCTACCTCTTGGGCAGCGTGCCACAGCATGACTTGATCAGCAGTGCGCAAATCGTTACCAAACCAAATAACTCCAATGCTCATAGGACTCTCCTGTTTTACTAACAAGTATTACGCAAAAAAGTGTTATTTGGATTGTAATAATCTGTGTGGGATATTCTTGTAAATCTAGGTGAGAATGAATATCATTGTTTTAAGTTAATCTTTACCTTCTTGGAGCGTGCAATGAATAGCACAATGGATCAAATCAAAGACTTCTTAATCGTCGGCGGTCCAGTCGTTTGGATTTTGCTGGGGTTTTCAGTGGTCGCGGTGACCATCGTCTTGGCAAAAACATGGCAGTTAACCACATTGCGCGCTGAAAGCCGTAAGTCTGTAGACGCTGCACTGGATGCATGGCGTAATCGTGATATCGATGGCGCTTTAGCAAAGTTGTCTGACAAGCGTCCAGTTGAGAGTATTGTGGCGTATTCCATGGACGCGCTACGTCATGCAAATCGTGATGTAGCAACGGTGCGTGAAGAAGCAGAGCGTCGTGCCTTGAATGTGTTGCATGATTTGCGTTCATTTCTACGTCCTATGGAAATTATTGCTTCCTTAAGCCCACTGTTGGGTTTGTTGGGAACTGTCTTGGGTATGATTACTGCGTTCCAACAGATGGAAGCCGCCGGTAGCCAAGTGGATCCATCGGTTCTGTCAGGTGGTATTTGGCAGGCATTGCTGACGACTGCCGTGGGTATTGCGGTAGCGATCCCTGTCGTAGCAATGCATGCTTGGTTAGAGCGTAAGGTAGAGCGTGTGGCGCATATTATGAACGATGCGGTGACACAGGTTTTTACTTCGAAGGAAGGTGAACGCCTAGCTGCGGTAGCTGCTCGCGGAGTGCTGCATGCCGCTTAAGCTGGGACAGCCGCGTCGCAAGCAGCTGATCAGCTTGACACCCTTGATTGACGTGGTGTTTATCTTGTTGCTGTTCTTTATGTTAACGTCTTCTTTCGTAGCGTGGCGTACTGTGGATACCCCCCTAGCAGCGCCACCAACGCCAGAGCAAGTAATGGAAGACAAGCAAGACCCACTGCTATTTGACCTGCAAGCTAATGACGGCATGGTTTGGTTTGAAGGCCAAGCTATATCACTCAGTGACAGTGATCGTATTCGCGATATTGTCCAAGCTCATTCCGATCGCTTGTTTGTACTACAGGCGGAAGAGGGCGTGACACTTCAGTCTCTGATGACCCTTGCTGATCAACTGAAACTTCAAGGCGCGCAAAAGCTTTCCATTGCCAACGCATTTAACGAAGCGACAAAATGAACATTGAAAAAAAGTTTATTGCCCAGCGTGATGGCCAAGGGGATGACAGTGTCATTCCTCTGATTAACGTCGTTTTCTTGATGTTGATCTTCTTTATGGTGGCAGGGCAAATCCAAAAGTCTGATCCGATCCAAATTACTCCTCCTAATTCGATCAACGAAGCGCGTCCGACTTCGGATCCAAATGTCTTGTTGTTGATTGGCGCGAATCAAGAATTGTATTTCAATGATGAGCCGATTGAGTTGGATGTGCTGGAAGGGCGTTTAACGCAACGGTTTGAGCAAGCGCAAGACAGAGAAGCATTTTGGGTACAAATCAAAGCAGATGGCGCGTTGGCGGTGGAAGACATGCGCCCGGTGTTTTCAGCCATTAGACGAGCGGGTTTGACGAAAGTGAGTGTGGCGACGCAATTGGGACAGGGGCAATCGTTGTGAAGAAACAGCATTGGATGATTGCCGGAGGTATAGCCGTGTCTCTTCATGCGGGGGCTTTCTACGGTGCGTTTTATCATAACCAAGACTCAGGTAGCTTGGCTGCTGGCCAACAGGGGATTGAGTTTGATCTAGGCATGATGGGCGATATGGGGGTTGCAGAGGAAACCGTTGTTGCTCAAGCAGAAGTGACTCCGCCTCCGCCAGAACCTGAGCCGATTAAAGAGCCAGAGCCAGTACCTGAAGTGGAACCTGAGCCAGAACCTGAACCGCCGGTTGAAGAGGTTAAAGTGAAGCAAACCAGTGAAGTGGTGGCGCCCGAACCGAAGCCTGAACCAAAGCCGAAACCAAAGCCAAAGCCCGAACCGAAACCTGAGCCCAAGCCTCCGGTGGCTGAAAAAACAAATGCGACGCAAACCGTGGTGCAGCAGAAAGCCTCTACCGGCAGTTCTAATGCTGCAACCAGTGGCGGCGCGGCGGGAGCCACGGCAAACTACTATGCAAAATTGGCAGCGAAGCTGGCACAAAATAAGCGCTACCCTCGTCAATCACGTCGCCGTGGTGAAGAAGGGGTTGTGACCATTCGCTTTACCGCCCATGCTAGCGGTGATGCCAGCAATGTTCGTGTTGTAAAAAGCTCTGGCTCTGAGCGACTTGATGCTGCAGCTGTGGATATGGTGCATCGTGCTCAACCCCTGCCTGCGTTCAGCTTGGATATGGGCGATAAGCCACTGGATATTACCTTACCTGTGGCCTTCGAGCTGCGTTAAAAAACGCCCATCACTGCTTGGTCGAGCGTGGCAGCAACAGCCATACTCGACCAAAGTGCTTCAACTGTCCTGCGTGAAAGTGGGCTTCTTCACCAATTCCTTGGTACCAGTCGATATGACCAGGACCCTTGATTGCGCCGCCTTTGTCTTGCGCCAACAACAGACGAAACTCATGGCCAACCAATTCTCCTTGGGCATTGAGTTTAGGCACTTCACCTAGCAAGATACTGCCAAGGGGGATGACTTTAGGGTCAACCGCTACTGAGTAAAGCGGTGTCAACGGTACGTTAGCAGCGCCGACGGGCTGAGTCAGTCCTTCACTAAAGAACAAATAGCTGGGGTTGGTCGACATGACTTCACGCATCTGTTCCGGATGAGCCGCGAGCCATTCACGGATCGCTTGAGCCGACATCTCCGCACGGGGAATTTCGTCACGTTCAATCAGTATTTTTCCTATGCTGCGATAGGCATGGCCATTGACTCCGCCCCAAGATAGCAAACGGCGCTCACCGTCCTCAAACTCCACCATGCCTGAGCCTTGCACATGCAGGAAGAAGTTATCGACTAAGCTTGATGTATAAGCGATCTCTAAACCTTGTCCGTCCAAAGCGCCTTCAAAATCAATCTGTTCTCGAGACGGTAGCGGAGTGCCTTTGGGTAAATTAGGCTTGCGATAGAGCGGGTATTTATAAATCTCGTCCGGCTGATGGCGAACCGACATTATTGGCACATAGTAGCCGGTAATTTGCACGTTGCCACGCTGATCCATGCCAGCGATTTGATGAGCACTTAGCTGCGGCCAATAAGTCGGGTGGTCGATCCAAGTGCGGATTTCCTCCGCCGTAGCACGCAAATCATCACGGCTTACTTGAATATTATCCAAGTCATAGTTCTGCGGCTTGATACGATCTAGATAGCGTATTTGCTGCTGAATCCCATTTACAAAAGTCGCATCAGGGTAAGGAAAGCCCGGCGGTAAGCGTTCGCCAAGGTACAGCTGCTCACGCTTAGGCGCTTCTTTATCACGTCCGTTATTTGGGAAGTCATTTGAGGAATCAATTTCGCGCGTGCTACAGGCAGATAAAATCAACAAAGGTAAAAGTAAAACTAAGAATCTTGGTGTCATAGGAACAACGGCTAGAGATAAAAACGATAAGACTGAAGAATCGCGCAATAAGTTCAGATTAATGCATGCATAAGGCATTCATAAGCTTGGCGTAGACTGATAAAGCGCTCTGGGTCGCCACCACGGTCTGGATGAGCATCCCGTGCTAGCTTGCGATATTGACGCTTAATCGCGTCTTTATCATCAATGAAGTCAACGTGTAATGCTAGGGTCTTTAAGGCATCTTTACGCTCATCAATGGTGGCAATGCCATTGTAAAAGCTTTGCAGTAGCTGCTCGACAGCGTCTTTATCAGTGTTGACGTATTCGTCCCAGTCCATGTAGTAAGCGCCTAACTTGGCATCGTGGCTATCGGATAAGGTGGTGCAGTCACTGGTTGCTTCTGGCGGCGCGTATTGTAGGTTGACGCGCATACCCGTGATATTAAGGGTGATTTGTTCCTCAACCCAGAGGCTGTTTTTCAGCTGATACAGAGCATTCATGATTAAAAAGTGCTGGCGAAACAGCAGCAAGTTTTGATCCTCTGCCAGCTTGCTAAGCATAGGGTGCTTGGCTTTCAGTGCCTTGAGTAGATCATACTCTTCGATTCCCTCTGGGTGATCGCGAAGAAAGGCTAAAATATCGGGTATTAAAGGGTTTCTCATATCGGTGCTCCAAGGTCCATTTAAGTGTAGATGACGTAAATTGGAAGGGTCAAAGCACGACATGTAACCACGAGGTTTATTTACGTATGCTAGTATACATTCTGTTACTTTTGGCGTTAATGGCGGTTTTTTTGGGTCCCCAGCTGTGGGTGAAACGGGTCCTAAGACAGTATCAATCCCCGCGCCCAGACTTACCAGGCACCGGAGGTGAGCTGGCTCAGCACTTGCTAAAGCGCTATGTAAGCGTCCGGTAATCTACACATTCACTCGTTAATTCAATCACACTAACCTCTCCATTTTTACGGAGATAAATCATGATTGGGTTTTCTGAGTC
>NZ_LIQF01000008.1 GCF_001418205.1 Marinomonas fungiae
ACATCAGAACGAACGCAAACCCGTTTGCTTGACGATCATAGAGGCGTTGAACCACCTGATCCCATCCCGAACTCAGAAGTGAAAAGCGCCATCGCCGATGGTAGTGTGGGAGATCCCATGTGAGAGTAGGTCGTCGTCAAGCTTTTAATTAAGAAGCCCTGATTGCTGATGCAGTCAGGGCTTTTTTACGTCTATCGAAAATGCCCGGCCTGATCCCATCCCGAATTCAGAAGTGACTCTTTACACGCCGCAGGCGCTCGCCATTATGCAAGGGGGCAGATCCCCCCTATGCGCACATCAATTTCCAACCGCTGTATTCAGCTGAGGGATCTGCTTCTAATTGCCCAGCATCATTCGATAAGGGCCTCCTAACCTAGAGGGGCTAAGTGCTTACTAACTACTTGCAGCTAAAACTAGCGGCTAAGTTTGTGTCACCCTTACCATTGTATTTAGCAACCGTAGGGTAAGGGCATAAAGGACGCTCTAAGCCTTCGAGGAAACTCTCAGGAAGCTCTTCGTTGGCACCACCTGGGTTATTTTTGCCTCGAACTGAAGCGATCACTTGTTCAGGTTGCTGACCTTTTTCGACCCAGTTAACGAGAGGGGTAAGCATGTCAAATTGATCGGTTGATGAGCCGCCACGACAGTGTCCCATACCTGGTATTGGGTAGAATTGAGCAAATTGATTGGCATGCCCTTGGTTATTTTCATTAAGTTGATCATACCAAGTTTGGGTATCATCAACGGAGAAAATTGCATCAGACACGCCGTGGTAGACCATGATTTTCCCGCCACGATCTCTTAAGGTGTCTAAGGATGTGGGAGACGGAGGTGCCATAAAGCCCATTCCTGACTCAGTGTATTGCTCTGCGATAGCGTAAACTTTGGCGACTAGATCATCAATATTGGACTGCCATACAAACTTTGCACCATCAAAGTTGCGAATGTTGAAATCTTTTAACCCAACGGGTGGTGTTTGAAAAATCATGGCGACGGCACCAGAATCTCGTTGTAATGGAGCATTGTATTCCCATGAAATATGACCGTCGCTGGCGATGCCTGTATCGTATGGGAAAGAGGCGTAAAACACTTTGCCATCACTTGTTGTTACGCCTGAAAAAATTTTCCCAATAGCTGTCTTCTGATCTGTTGTTAAGCAATTACCGTCACGCCCACTTTCACATGTTGGAATATCATTCTGTAAGCTGAAAGCGGTTTGGCAGGAACGATAGTCCTGCACTAAGCCATCTTCTAAGCCATCCAAGGCATCACACTTTTTAAGGATTGTATTAGTTACCATTAATCGCTCTTGTTTGGTAAAAGCGCTTTCTAGATTATTACGATCGGTTCCCGGAATACTGGCATAGGTTTGCGCTCCCGCAATACTTGCTGTCGCGGCAAGCGGTAAACGATAGCCAGGCGCTCCTACTAAAATGCCATCGTACTGGTCGCCGTATCGAGCTGCAGCCACCATGGCATGGCGTCCTCCATTTGAGCATCCAGCAAAGTAGCTGCGATCGGGTTGCTTACCATAACTTTGTTGAAGAATTGATTTTGCCATTGGGGTAAGTTTTGCCACGGCTTGATAGCCATAATCTAAGCGGGCCTGTGGATCATAGCCAAATGTTGGTAATGGCTTACTATGCCCCGCATCTGAGCTGATAACGGCAAAGCCTTTGCTTAATGCACTGGTTGTCGGACCTCCACCAGTATCGCCAAGGGCCGTTTTGACTTTACCATCTAAGCCGCCATTTGCTTGATACAAAAATCGACCATTCCAGCTTTTTGGTAAACGCATTTCAAAGCCGATAGCGTAGCGTTGACCATCTATCTCGGAAGTACGCGGATACATTTCTCCGATCACTAAACAATGTTCAGCGACATCTTGTCCAGCTAGCCTAAGTTCTCCTGATTGAATGGTTGATACAGCTTTGATTGTGAGATGTTCATAGGAAAGGGATTGTCCTAAAGCCTCACATTGCTTAGATAAATGAGCACTGCTTGCTGGAGAGAGCTGCGGGGGAGTTGCTTGCATAACTGAACTACAGCCTTGCAATGTAATAGCGGAAACCGCTAAAGCTAGAATGGATTTTTTCATACTAACGTCCTTTTTATTATCCGTGTTTTAAAGATATCCTCCTTAACGAGACTGAGTGTATTCAAAATTTGATAAAGCTATTTTATAAAGGCATAGCGAGAAACTGCCACGCCTTTATAAACCCATTACTAAAACGTCATTGTATCTAGCACGTCCCAACAGGCTCCCAATGTGTGATAATCCACTTTGCCCATTGGTGATTTTTCCTTGGTGATTTTGCTACCATCGCGCGCAACAATTCGAAACCAAGCTCCGTATTGATGATCAATTAAATGGTCCCAGCTGTATTGCCAAAGCTTGTCGTACCAGACCAAGTATTGCTTGTCACCAGTGACGTTATATAAGCGATAAGCGGCAGCAATGGCTTCGGCTTGTACCCAGAAGTATTTTTGACCATCGGCGAACTCTCCCGTTTCAGGAGCAAAGCCGTAGACTAAGCCACCAAATTCATTATCCCAGCCCTTAGTTACGGCTTGGTCAAATAGTGATTTAGCTCGTTCAATATACCAAGACTCCGGGCTAAGCTGATGAAGTTGAAGTAGCAACTTTGTCCATTCGACTTGGTGACCAGGCTGAAAGCCCCAAGGCTTGAATAGGTCATCTGGTTTATCAATATTGTATTGCCAGTCGGGTAGCCAATTTTCATCGTAATGCTCCCAAATCATACCGCCAGCGAGATCACAGAGTTCTCCTGCAAAGCGTTTCGCGAGCTGCTTTGCGCGATTAAGAAAGCGTCTGTCTTGAGTCGCTCGGTAAGCCGCGATAAACGCCTCGCACATATGCATATTGGCGTTCTGTCCACGATAAGGATCGAGAGCTGACAAATCTCCTGATCGTTCATCGGCGTAAGCATGAAATTCTGATTGATAGAAATACTGCTCTAGCCAATCAAATCGTTTAATGAGTTGAGCCTTAGCATCACAAACGCCTGCTAAGTGAGCATGAGCGTAGGCAAGAACGACAAATGCTTGGCCATAAGCCATGGCCGTTTTATCAACAGATTCACCTAACATCCAAGCATAATGATTGGTTTCACTGAGGTAATGCTTTTGCTCTAGGTGTTCTAATCCATGCCGTACCCAATCCCGGTAATGTTCTCCATAACCTCGGCGATAGGCCTCAGCATAGTTAAAGATAAAGCGAGTTGACGACACAAGATGTTTGCTCTGACGATCGAAAACTGAGCCATCATCCAAAAAATTCTGAAAAAAGCCCCCTTGTGAATCAAACACATTAGGCTCATAAAAATTGAGAATATCGAGAGTCTGCTGCTTTAGAAAGGCTGGCTGCTGAAACTTATGTTGCATGGAAATCCCTTATCTGGCTAAGACGATGTACAGAATAATAGATAATTATGTTCAGGCACTGTTATATATATGCAAGACTGATAAAGTAGTGCGTTAATAATTAAATGCGGCACTTGGTGTCAAAAAATATGCAGAGCACTCTATGAACTGGCTAGATACACTTTTTGCTACCGAAGTCGATCCATCACTTCTTATTGTTGGGCAGTATGACTCTTTGTTAGTGATTCTGTCTATTTTGGTGGCAAGCAGCGCATCTTTTTTTGCTTTGCGTATGGCTGAAACCGCACGCCATATCGTGATTGAGAAATATCGCCACATCGCCACTATCACTGGTTCTAGTATTCTTGCTGGTGGTATTTGGAGTATGCATTTTGTTGGAATGTTGGCCTTTGAAATGCCTTACCAGCATAGCTACAGTGTTGGACTTACCATCGCTTCCCTGCTGCCGGCGTTTGTCGCGAGCTTTATTGTTTTACGCTCTTTAATTTATGTTCAAGAAAAGGATACGCTCTCTCTTACTTCGACTCTTAAAAACGGTGTCATTGTTGGAGCGGGAATTGGCGGGATGCATTATTTGGGTATGGCTGCGATGGAGAGTCATTTTACGATTAAATATAATCCTTACTTATTCGTCCTTTCTATTTTTGTTGCCGTGGGCTTGGCTTGCGTTGCGTTGCTAGCGCGACGAGCAATGAAGTTGTCGTTTCCAACTATACCGACTATTCGAATAAAGATAGTGATTGCTATTATTATGGGCCTAGCTATTTCTGGTATGCACTATACTGGCATGTCAGCGGCTTACTTCATTGAATACTCACCAGATATGCTTATGCCGGTCGCTCAACCGAGTGATGCACTTTTAGGCTATTCAGTCTCTATTTTCTCTTTTCTAATCTTTATCTTAGCGGTAAATGTCAGTTCGCAGTTGCGCTATCGCCAGCTTCTCATGGAAAAAACGGCAAGTGAGGCTCGGACTCAAGCGATATTAGAAACGGCTACTGATGCCGTGGTTACTATGAATGCCAAAGGTCAGATAGAGGCGTTGAATAGTGCTGCTCAAGAAATCTTTGGTTGGCAGGAGTCTCAAGTCAAAGGGTTATCCGTTGCGGTACTGTTCCCTGAGCGCGAGGATGAGAATTACGATGGTTTCTTAGTAGACTATTTTGAAAAGCCTGAATACAGCATTATTGGCACTAACCGAGAGCTAATGGCTCGAGATAGCTCTGGTCGACTATTTCCGATTGAGCTTGGGATTGGCCGCATAAACTTGCCTAATGGTGATCTTTTATACGTTGGCTTTGCATCCGATATTTCGCAGCGCAAAGAAATGGAAGATCGCATTCGTGCCAGCGAGGATCGGCTAAGTTCCCTGATTCGAAATATTCCTGGTGTGTCGTTTCGTTGTTTGCTCGATGATAACTGGACTCCCTTATTTCTATCGGAAGCTATCGAAAGTTTGAACGGCTATAAAGCAGAGGATTACCTCGAAGGACGCCGCAGTTTTGGTTCTTGGCTACATCCTGAGGATCAAGAACAGGTGACTAACTTCTTCTCAGCAGCCATTGGTAAGCAGGACAAATACGATCTGGAATATCGTGTTACCCATAAAAATGGACAAACCTTATGGGTCCTAGAGAGTGGCACTATCGTTTACGACGAAAATGGCAATGCCAAATGGATCGATGGTGTCATGCTCGACATTACTTCCCGTAAAACAATGGAAGATGAATTACGTGAAGCAAAGTCCAAAGCAGAGTACGCTGCTGAGGCAAAAGCTTCTTTCCTCGCGAATATGAGCCATGAAATCCGTACGCCGATGAATGCTATCATTGGTTTTAGCAGTATCTTGTTAGATTCCTCTTTGCCAACTGAGACGCGTCGACATTTACAAACCATTAGTCAGTCAGCTCAATCCTTGTTGCATTTGCTGAATGATATTCTCGACAGTGCTAAGCTCGATAAAAACAAACTTGAATTGGAAATGGTTCCATTTAGACTCAATAGTTGTGTTGATACGGTTATTTCGACTCTGTGGTTGCAAGCGAAGAACAAGAATTTATCCCTAGAGTTTGAAGTCAGTCCGAAACTGCCAAAAGTGGTATCTGGCGCGGAAGATCGGATTCGACAAATTCTGATGAACCTTGTAGGCAATGGCATTAAGTTCACGGAAAAAGGTTCCGTAACTCTTAAGGTTGAGCCACTGGCCGCTCGTCCAAATTGGGTCCGTTTTGCTGTTCGTGATACCGGAATCGGAATCTCCCAAGATCGTATCAGCACGATATTTGAGGCATTTACGCAAGCAGATGCTTCCATGAGCCGTCGTTTCGGTGGCACAGGGCTTGGCACGACTATTTCCAAACAATTGGTTGAATTGATGGGTGGAGAGATACACCTAGAAAGTCAGCTCGGTGAGGGGAGCTGCTTCTACTTTGATATTCCATTGCCAGAGTCTCATGCAGAACTAGTGCTTGATAGTCAGAAAATATTGCAGCTTCCTCCTCTGCGCATATTGGTTGCAGACGATATTGAAGAGAATCTAACGTTACTGAAAATCATGCTAGGTAAGCTTGGGCATAGCGTGTTTGTGGCAAGCGATGGTGTTGAAGCCATCGAACAATTCAAAATGTTCCAACCTGACATCGTGCTGATGGATATCCAAATGCCAAGACTAGATGGTTTAGGCGCTTGCCAAGCCATCCGAGAATATGAACAAGCCTCTGGGCTGAAGACAACACCAGTAGTGGCACTGACAGCAAGTGTGTTGCTGGAGGATCGACTACAAGCGCAAGAGGCGGGTATGAGTGGCTTTGCCAACAAACCAGTCGACTTACCGGCACTCACACAAGAAATCGCTTCTGTACTGAATATCGATCCTGAAATATTGGCCTCTGTTACGACCAATAGCTCTTCGCAAGCGCATAAGCTTACCGTGGTGCATGTGAACCGAGGGCTTGAGCTTTGGGGGGATTACGCGGTTTACGTGTCTGAGTTGGTCAAGTTTTACAAGAAGAATCAAGCATTAGTCAGTACGCTTAAAGCCCATCTAGAGCAGCAAGAATGGGTGTTGCTGGCTGAGCGAGCGCATGCATTAAAAGGCTTAACGGGCAATCTAGCGTTGTTATCTCTGTATCAACATTTTGCGACACTGGAAAAAGCCAGCGATCATCGTCGTTTAAGCGATGCGACATCCGCGTTAGAGCACATTGATGAAGTATGGCGTGCACTGGAAGAAGATGTTGTAACCTTAGAATCCAATCTTGAACCACTTGCAGATGAACACGCAAAAGAAGGTAAGCTGAGTAATCAAACCCTCATTGAGTTACTGACGCAATGGCTGCACACTACCGAGTCTGGCGAGCTAGATGATGATCTGTCGAAAACGATTGTTGATGGTGCTTGTGAGGACATTTCTTCCGTGGTTTATCAGGCTGCGCAAGCGATTGATGACTTCGATTTCAAAGAAGCCGCCGAGCTGATTCACCAAGCTCGATCTGTACTTCGTAAGTAAAGGAGTATTTATGTCATTACTCAATAAAACCCTTCCTCGCATTCTCATTGTGGACGATGAACCAGCGAATTTAAAAGTGCTGCGTCAGGTTCTGCAAGACAGCTATCGACTGACCTTTGCACGTTCAGGTGCAGATGCCTTAGAGCTTCTTGAAAAGGAAGAGGTAAGCCTTATTCTTCTGGATATCATGATGCCTGACATGACTGGCTTTGAGGTGTGCGAACAAGTGAAAGCTCAGCCTCATACCGCCCATATTCCAGTGATCTTTGTGACTGCTTTAAAAGATACCATTGATGAAGAGACAGGCTTTAACCTAGGGGCAGTCGACTACATTACTAAGCCGATTGTGCCTGCTATTGTGAGGGCGCGAGTAAAGACTCATTTATCGTTGGTGCAAGCGGATGTCTTAAAAGCAACCCAAGTCGACTTAATCCAGCGCTTGGGGCGTGCGGCAGAGTACAAAGACAATGAAACTGGTATGCATGTGTTACGCATGAGTCATTATGCGCATGTCTTGGCTTTGGCAGCAGGTATTGATGCTGAGGCAGCAAATGAGTTACTGCTGGCGTCGCAAATGCACGACCTTGGTAAAATCGCAATTCCAGATAACATTTTGCTGAAACCTGGTCGTCTTAATGATGATGAATTCAAGCAAATGAAGGCACATACACTAATCGGCGCCGATATTCTATCTAACCCGCGCTCTCAGCTGGTGGCGCTGGCTTACTCAATTGCCATGACGCATCACGAGAAATGGGATGGTAGTGGCTATCCTAAAGGCTTAAAAGGCCTTGAGATTCCACTAGAAGGGCGTATTGCCGCGATCGCGGATGTCTTTGATGCGCTGACTAGCGAGCGTCCTTATAAGGCGGCTTGGCCTGTGGAGGAGGCGGTTAACCTACTTCAGCAAGAGTCTGGCAAGCATTTTGACCCTGATCTGGTGGGGTTATTTGTACAAGAGCTTCCCAAAATTCTCGACATTAAGCACCAATTTGCTGAGCAAATTATTAATAAAAATTAAGTGCGCTTAATAGGCGTTAATAAGAGGCTTTTCCAGGTGATTGGATTTGCTCAGCCGTTTTAATCCCAAGGTGATCAACGTTAAATCAGGTTTTATTACTAAAAAGTCACTAGCTGGTATTGGCGGCTCAAGCCGCGCTTGAGTTCAGTAAGAGAAAATATCTAACTCTATGATATGCTTTTGGAAATGGTACGCCCGAAAGGATTTGAACCTTCGACCTTGCCCTCCGGAGGGGCACGCTCTATCCAGCTGAGCTACGGGCGCATTGTGTAGGCGGCGAATTATAAGGGGTTGTGTGCCATCACTCAAGGATGATTGTTAAGATCAGGTTAAAACTTCCAGAATGTGTTTGCAGGACTTGGCTGGGAAGTAGCTTTTTGTATAAATTAAGGTCAATGTCACCTAGATATCGTATCCTCTTGTGCAAACTATGCCAGATATCGTACCAAGGAGTGATCTTATGCCTTATAGCAGTAAAGTTTTGCATTTAGCAGTGTTGCTGAGCGCTGTGTTAACAACAACCGCTACTCTAGCGGCTCCTACCTTATCTAAAGCTCCGACATCCGTGTGGGCGGTGGACGATCAACATATTCTTTTTAACGTACATCCTGAGCGTCCTTCAGACGTTTTAAGCTCTTTCCCTGTTACCGGCTTGTTAGAAGCGGATCGTATAATTGGCATCGATTTTAGAGTAGCGCGTGGCGTACTGTATGCGTTGGCTAATAGCGGACGTCTCTATCGTCTTGATACCCAGTCTGGTCAAGCCGAACTGGTTGAGGGCTCTGAGTCAATTACAGAAATGGCGGTCGGGCCTTACGGCTTCGATTTTAATCCGGCGGCAGATAAGTTACGTGTGGTTGGCAACCACAATAAAAATATGCGTTTAGACCCAGATAGTGGAGCGAGAGTAGATTTTGATAAACAACAGGCTGGTGTACAGACAGATCCTGACTTAGCGTTTTCAGAAACGGATTCGCAAGCGCTTACTAATCCAGATATCGTGGCGGCGGCATACACTTATAACAGTTCCGATAGTAAAATGACGACCAACTATGCCATTGATCGACGAACCGGCATGCTGCTAATACAGGGAACAAAAGAAGGGGTATCGCCTTCTGTGTCGCCTAACTTAGGGGTGCTTTATACTGTGGGGGCACTAGGCACTGGTCCTATCAAAGATGCGTCGTTTGATATTAGTGATATCAGTAATACAGCATTAGCAGCAATCTGGCCGATCGAGGGCCGTCAAACACAATTAATGAAGGTTGACTTAGAAACTGGACATGCGACAGCCATCGGCGTCTTAGGTAATGGTGGGCATGTGTCAGGGTTGGCGATTGAGCCTTAACTTAGTAGGAGTAGTAATAGCGTATGTTGAAATACGTAAAAAACGTGGTGCTGGCCGTTTGTAGTATGTGGTCAGCACTGGTTTGGTCGGATGTTGTGATTAAAGTGACGGACTCGAATAGTCGCCCCCTAGCCAATGCGGTGGTTTTTCTAAAGTCACCTGATTTAATAGCAAGCTCTAAGCCTCTAAATAAAGCTGAGATTGCCCAAAGTGATCGTACTTTTATCCCAGGTGTTCAGGTGGTCACAGTGGGCACGGCGGTGGACTTTCCGAATCGTGACGATGTACGTCACCATGTGTATTCATTTTCTCCTGCGAAGACTTTCGAATTAAAACTGTATACTGGTAAGCCCGAAGCCCCAATTGTGTTTGATAAAGTTGGCATCGTCGAGCTGGGCTGTAACATACACGATAGTATGCTGGGATGGGTGTTAGTAAACGATACCCCTGTTTATGGGCGTACTGATGAAACAGGGTATGTTCGTTTTGATGGCAATCCTTCTGATTCCTACAAAGTAGATGTCTGGCATCGAAGCTTTCCTTATGGTGCACCCTATGAAAGTTTTCCCTTAAATGATCAGGACGATTCGTCGGCATATTCTATTTCGTTGCAAACGCCTGGAGTCTCCTTGTAATGGGCGCGCTATCACGCATGATTCGTGGACGATTGTCATTCCGCTTTATCGTTATGACGTTAGCGCTCTTGGTGCTTATCCAAGCCATTGGTTTTGGCATTGTTCAGGCCTCTGTAGATCGCTATGTGCGTGAAGAGGTCAAGCACTCCATGACAGTAGCGGAGCGAGTTTGGAATAAGCTACTGGTGCAAAACCATCAGCGCTTAGAGGAAGGCGCAGAGTTGCTGGCTGCGGACTTTGGCTTCCGTTCGGCAGTCGCCTCTCGAGATGCTAATACGATTTCTTCTGCTTTGCTTAATAGTGCCAATCGAATAGGCGCTTCAGTTGCCGTTTTAGTGGATTCTCAATGGCAGGTAAAAGCTTCTTCAGAAGAAAGAATCTTAAATACCTCTAGTATTCAAGCCTTGATTAAAGACCTTGCGCAAACTCGCTCTCAAAAGGGCAATGATGTCTTTTTGACGGCTATTTACGAAGGAAACCCGACCCAGTTTGTGATTGTGCCAATTCTTGCACCACGGGTGATTGGCTATATCTTAATGGGCTTTGCAATTGAGCCGGACATCATCGCTGAAGCAAAAGATTTATCCGGCGTTGAGTTAGTGCTGATGTCGCGGAGTGCGTCTGATGTCGTACATGTGAATGCCAGTTCAGAAGCTTTGAAGCAACATTTCTTAGCGTACATTCCAGGAGAGTATTTCTTAAATGATTTGACGTTGGATATGCCAATTCATGAGGACACATATGTCACCATGATCCACGGTCAAGAGGTAGTAGGTGGCTACATCAGCCTAGCCTTAATGAAATCATTAAATGAAGCCAAGCAGCAATTTACCGAATTATTTAATCAATATCTCGTCATCACAATTATCGGCCTAGTCATCTTTGCTATCACCATTACTTGGTTATCCCGCCGAGTGGCTCGACCGCTAGAAATTCTGACCACTGCTACAGGTGCACTGCAGCAGGGGGATTATGATGTCGACATCAGCGGCACCAGTCGAGAAGATGAAGTGGGTCTACTGGCGCGAAGTTTTGATGGCATGCGTAAAAGCATTAAACAACAGCAAGAGACCATCACCAAGTTAGCCTATTACGATCCACTGACAGGTTTGCCAAACCGCTTAAGTTTTCGTAATAAGGTCGCGGATTTGATAGGAACCGGCGACTATTCGTCTGTAAGTGTTATTACTATTAATTTAGACCGATTCAAACAAGTGAACGATGTACTGGGCTATGAGATGGGAGATGAAATCCTCAAAGCGACGGCATCGCGTCTCTTAGGGATTAGTTGCTGTGATCATGATAAGTTGGCTCGTGTAAGTGGTGATGAGTTTTCTGTTTTAGTGCTGCCTGACGGTCAAGCGGCCATCGATGTGGCTCAATCGTTACTTGAGAAGTTAAATGAGCCATTAGAAATCGATAACACACTGATCGATTTAAGCGCGAGTATTGGTGTTGCCAGCTGGCCTGCGGACGCTGAGAGCAGCGATTCATTGATCAACGCCTCTCAGGTTGCGATGTATGCGGCGAAGAATCGCACCGAAGACATTATTCAATATAAACATGAATTGATGACCTCGACGCCAGAAAGCTTAAGCTTGCTATCAGAGCTACGACAGGCTGTGATTAATGACGAGTTACGAGTGTATTTGCAACCTAAGGTCACCACTAAAGATCAGCAAGTGATTGCAGCGGAAGCGCTTGTACGCTGGCAACACCCTGAAAAAGGCTTAGTTCCCCCATTCAAATTTGTACCTTTTGCCGAACAAACGGGCTTTGTTCGAGAATTAACTAAATGGATTATTCGTGCCGTGGCAAAACAATGGCACGATTTGCAAATGGATGGACAGACATTCCGTGTTTCTATTAATTTATCGACACGCGATCTACTCGCAGCAAGCTTCCCTGAGTTCTTAGCAAAAACCTTAAAAGAGTACAATGTTCCTGCTTCGGGTCTATGTTTGGAAATTACTGAAAGTGCCATTATGGACGATCCAGGCTTTGCTGAGCAGACCTTAGCCAAGCTGTCTAATATGGGATTTCGTTTGTCGATTGATGACTTTGGTACAGGATATTCTTCACTAGGATACTTAAAGCGTCTGCCTGTGAATGAATTGAAAGTCGATCAGTCGTTTGTCTTTGGTATGATTGAGAACAACAGTGATCGCATGATTGTTCAATCGACCATCGATCTGGCTCATAACCTCGGACTAGATGTGGTCGCTGAGGGAGTAGAGACCGAAGCAATGTACCAAATGCTAGCTGAGTTAGGCTGTGAAGAGGTACAAGGGTATCTGATAGGCAAACCGATGCCATTGGATGCTTTTATCACTTGGCGTGAGGAATGGAATGCTCGTTACGGCTCAAATTGAGTCAAATATGACGGTTATCTTGCAAAATTATGTAAATCTTATGGATAAGATTGCGAAATCTTGAAGTTGATGAGTGCTCGTTATTATAGTGCTCGCAATTGAAAACCATTGGAGTTTATATGGCTACGGAATTTGAAAAGCAATTTGTCAATAACATACAACGTGCCCATGTGCATGTGGCGTGGGTAGGAGATGAATCTTCAAATGTTCACGTTGTTATTTGGCCAACTTGGAGTGGCCTAAGCGACTTTGAAAAAAGCTTTGCAGAAGAAGTGGTCAGCTGGGGGCACACGGCCACAGCTGTAGATTTGTATGGGGTTGGTAACAATCCAACCGAGCAGCAAGATAAGGCAGATACCATGATGGCCTTAGTCAAAGACAAGGACTCGTTAACTGCTTTACAATCTGCCATTTGTCGGGAAATCGCAGAAGCGCATCCAAATAAAAAATTGGTGCATGTTGGCTTTTGCTTAGGTGGTCGCTTGTCTATCGAGGCTGGGCTACATATACCGAGCAGTAAAGGTGCTGCCAGCTTCCATGGATTGATGAATTTCCATCGTGCAGCGAGCCATGATGAGGCTAACCAAGCGGCAAAATTTATCATCTTTAATGGTTATCAAGATCCGATGGTGGATCCTGATTCTGCATCACAAGCTCGAGCTTATTTTGATGAGCTGGGCCTCGATTGGCAATTTGTCGATTTTGGGCGTACCAAGCACTCCTTCATGTTACCAGGCTCGAATGCCCCGCAAGAGGGTCATGCATTCAGTGCAACAGCGAGTGCGCGAGGACGCAATGCATTGCGCTTCTTCTTAAATGAAATAGCTGAGTAATCTCCGACGCTGATCCGAGTTATTTAAAACGCCTAGCGCATTCATGCTTATCTAGGCGTTTTTTGTGCGTGAAAACAATCCAGTTGCTTTACTGAAACGTATCTACTGAAAAGCATCAAGGAGGTTATCATGCTGGTCTTACATCACCTCGAAAATTCCAGATCGCAGCGGATTGCTTGGGCACTAGAGCTATTAGGTCTAGAGTACGACATCAAAACGTATCTTCGTACGCCAGAACAAACCGCTCCAGAAACATTAAAACGAATCCATCCTCTAGGCCACGCACCGATTTTACAAGACGGTGACTTGACCATTGCTGAGTCGGGAGCCATCTTGGAGTATCTCGCAGATGAGTACGATTCAAATCAAAAGCTCAAACCTTTGAGTAAAGTCGAGCGACGAGATTATCAATACTGGCTTCATTTTGCCGAGGGCTCCTTTATGCCTTTGTTGGTGATGATGCTGCTGTTTCGTAAGATACCCTCTCAACCAATGCCTTTTTTCGTTCGTCCCGTTGCCAAGACAATTTCAAACAAAGTGATTGAAAGCTTTATCGATCCGCGACTACGTGATGTGTTAAATCTCATCGAAGATCATTTACGACAAAAGCATTGGTTTGCAGGCGAGCATTTGAGTGGCGCCGACATGCAAATGAGTTTTCCACTATTAGCGCTAAGCAGTACTACTTCGTTAGAGGATTTTCCTCATATAGAGCGCTGGTTAGGCAACGTGCGTAAAGATCCTGCTTATCAACGAGCAGTGGCTAAAGTCGGTGAGTTTCAGGTGTTCTAATGCTTTAATCCAATTGTCCTGAGTCAAGTATTGGCGTAGTGTCTGGGTTTTATATCTGAGTCTCTAAAGGATTAACCATGTCTCAGCCAGTACGCTTGTTAAGTATCGCTGTAGCATTTGCTTGTGTATTACTTGCCTTAAACTTTGGCTTACGTTCTTCAATGGGCTTTTTCATGGCTCCGATTTCCGGTGAGTTCGGTTACGGTCGTGAAGTGTTTGCCTTTTCTTTAGCATTACAGAATTTATGGTGGGGCTTGTCCCAGCCGATTGCTGGTGCCTTATCGGATCGCTTTGGTACACTCAAAACCGTACTCGTCGGAGCGGTGCTGTACGCTTTAGGTCTTTATGTGACCGCCAATGCTGATGGGGCGATGACCTTACATATTGGTTCCGGTTTCTTGATGGGCATGGGGATCTCAGCGACAGGTTTTGGGGTTGTTTTGCCTGCTATGGCGCGTATGGTCGCCCCCGAAAAACGTGCATTTGCTTTAGGTCTTGGTAGTGCCGCAGGCTCAGCGGGGCAGTTGTTAGTAGTACCGGTGGCGCAGCAATTTTTATCTGCTTATGGATGGAGCTCCGCGCTGTTATTGCTCGCTTTATGTGCCCTGCTGATGATGCTGTTTGCTCTACCGTTAAACCAAGGCAATGGCAACAGTTCAGGTAGCAATGAGCAAAAAGGTCAAACAGTAAAAGAAGCCCTCAAAGAAGCAAGTGCTTACTCTCATTATTGGCTTTTAGTCGCAGGCTTCTTTGTTTGTGGTTTCCAGCTCGCATTCATTACGGTTCACATGCCGGCCTTTCTCTCTGATAAAGGCTTTCAGCCTGAAGTCGCGGTGATGTGTCTTGCCTTGATTGGCCTATTCAATATTTTCGGCTGCTTGCTGTCGGGCTCTTGGTCGGGCAAGTATTCGAAGAAAATGCTGTTGTCTTATATTTATGCTTTGCGAGCGATCGCGATTGCCCTGTTTATGTGGTGGCCCATGAGCACTACCAGTGTCTATCTGTTTGCCATTGTCACAGGTCTTCTTTGGTTGGCAACCGTGCCACCCACGTCGGGGCTGGTAGGGCAAATGTTTGGCTTAAAGCATATGGGGATGCTGTATGGCATAGTTTTCTTAAGTCACCAAGTCGGATCATTTTGTGGCGTATGGATGGGGGGCTATTTGTACGACACCACGGGCTCCTATGACGTGGTTTGGTGGGCCGCTTCGATCATTGCTTTGGCAACCGCCGTTATCCATGTGTTCATTGATGAGCGTCCTGTGGCACGAATACGAGACATGATAACTGCCTAATCAGTTATGTGAATATAGCGTCGAGAAACCACTAATTTTTGGGTTTCCATAGAAACTTCAGTCGTAATTAGTAAGCGCTAACGGGATTGCTAATGCTATATTACGGCTTTGATTTTTAAGGTCTGAGCTTGAAACCAAGCAGCCTTAGCCTTGTTGAGGAGTGAGTATGTCTACGATTATGATCCTAAATGGCCCGAACTTAAACTTGTTGGGGCAACGTGAGCCAGAACAATATGGTCATGAGACTTTGGCGGATGTTGAGGCAATGTGTAAAGTCGAAGCGGCGAAGCACGGTTATGACATTGATTTTCGCCAGTCGAATCATGAAGGTGTATTAGTAGACGCTATCCACGAGGCAGGCCAGTTAATTAAAGCGGGCAAGCTGCTGGGTGTGGTTTTTAATCCTGGTGCGTACACGCATACGTCTATCGCACTACACGATGCAATCAAAGGTGCAGAAGTGCCAGTGGTAGAAGTACATATTTCTAACGTTCATGCCCGCGAAGCTTTCCGACATCATTCCTACATTTCCCCTTGTGCTGTGGGCATTGTGATTGGTATGGGCGTTCAAGGTTACGTGCTGGGTATGCAGGGGTTAATTAACAAAGTTGCTAAATAACTTACCTGCAACAAGACTGAAACGCCGAACATTGTTCGGCGTTTCAGTGATTAGGTTGGTACCATGTTTAATGGTCTTCAGCTTTGTTAACGAGGTCTCCAATACTCTGATAAGCCTTGTTAGCGCCGTCTAGAATCTGATTGATGATGGTCTCTGCCTCATTGACCATGGTTTCGTTTAGCTTCACTTGAGACGTAGCCTGCTGCATATTGCCACGTACCTCGCTGACTAATTGAGTGTTTTTCTTTACCATATTGTTTATTTCGCTTGTGGAAACACTGGTTCTCGCTGCTAATGTGCGCACTTCATCAGCGACCACCGCAAAGCCACGGCCATTTTCCCCAGCACGAGCCGCTTCGATAGCAGCATTCAACGCCAATAGGTTAGTTTGATCCGCAATTCCGCCAATCGTGATGACGATCTTATTAATTTCTTCTGATTGTTTATTGAGACTCTCTATAAGCGCCTCTGAATGCATGACTTGTTCAAGAATAAGCCCTGAGCTATCAACTGTTTTACGTAACAGTTCAGCTCCTTTAGCGGATTCTTGTGCCGTTTTCTCTGTGGTTTCATAGGCAAGACCAGCGGCATTTTGAATCGTTTTCTGACGCTCAATTTGAGCCGTTACATCGGAAGCCACTTTGGCAATACGGACAACTTTTCCTTCGCTATCGAATACAGGGTTGTAAGTCGCTTCGATCCAGATATCTTGGCCAGTTCGACTTTTGCGAAGAAACAGCCCCGATTTGACTTCTCCTGAGGCCAGTTCCTCCCAGAAGTTTGGATGCTTAGCATAAAAATCGTTATAGCAAAAAATCTTATGATGTTTCCCCGTGATTTCTCTTACCGAGTTATAACCGAGCACCTTGAGAAAATTCTGGTTTGCCGTAATGACAGTCCCATCTGGCTCAAATTCTATGGTCGCATTCGAGCGATCGATTGCAGTGATAAAGGCTAGATGTGCTTGAGATTGAATTTTTTCTTCAGAAATGTCGTGGGCAATTTTGAACACCTTGGTTACGCGACCATCATGCATGACCGGAAAATAGGTGGCTTGTAACCAAACGAAAGAACCATCTTTTCGTAGGCGTTTGAATTGACCCTGTTGTGACTCACCAGAGCCCAGCTTTTTCCAAAATGCAGCGTATTCTATGGCGTTTCTATCCTGCTCGGAACAGAGAATTCGATGGTGTTTGCCTTGCAGTTGATCAAGTGAGTAGCCTACCGTTTCTAGAAAAAGAGAATTGGCATCGAGAATGGTTCCATCAGGTGTAAAGCTAATGGTGGCGCAGAATTGGTTTAGGGAATTAATAAAGTCGGCTTGTTCATCCTGCAGAAAAGTGACACTTAAGTCATTCTTTGCTTTGTTAAATCCGAACATGTCATTTCTCCACAGGAACTAAGTATGCCTTTGAGAATAAGCCTGTTCGTCAATGTTTGTCGTAATGTTTTGTGTGATTTATAGGCGGTTTTCATTACTGTTCTTTAACCGCTTGTATTGATAAAGGTCAGTAGGATTGGCAGGGTCAAAAAGCAAGCGATTGTCGTAATGAGTAGTGTGCTGGCACAAAATGAGCGATAGCCATATTGGCTGCCGATGATCGGATAAATGCTCATCATGGGGACTGCGGCTAAAATCACAGCTCCGACACGAAGGTGGTCATCAATACCAGGAATCAGCCACATGAACAGCGCCATACAGGCTGGATGAACAATGAGTTTACCAAAGGTAATAACGCTAATGTCTGTGACATTGCCACGCATGCTCGTACCCACTAAAGACCCTCCTAAGACCATTAAGGCTAAGGTCGCCGAGGCGCCAGACAGCATCATCAAAACGCGGTCAGCTACATTGGGTAGGGTTAAGTGAAACTGAGAGAAAAACATGCCACAGACCACGGCAATCACTAATGGGTTTTTCGCTAGACGTTTCAAAGTACCGACCAGTGTCTGTGTCAGGCTTAAACCTTGATCCTTTGCCGAAAAATAACCGAGCAAGGCAAAAATAGTGGGAAGTACGATGGCATTTTCCCCCATCAAGGTCATGGCAAAGGCTGCGGTTGGTGGATCATCAAAAACCAGCAGCATGACTGGATAACCAAAGAATCCAGAGTTTGAACAAGACATTCCGGCGCCTTTTAAGGTCGCTTGAAGGTTGTCTTTTTTCAGAGCCCAAGCGATTAGGACTATGCCGATGGTGAGTGATAGTAAGGAAGCCAAACTGAATGCCAATAAATACTGAGGTACAAAGACCTCGCTCGGATCCATTTTTGCCAAGGTACTGAAAATCAATGCAGGTAAGGTGAAGTACAAGACAATCTTAGCCATACCAGAGATGCTTTCATCACTGACTAGGCGAGAGCGAACCGCACAGAAGCCAAGCGCCATCAAGATAAAGATGGGCGCGGTGGTAAACAACATTTCAAACATGAATTAGCATCGCAGGCACAAGTAAGATACGACAGATAGCTATATTTAGGCGTTATCTGGATTGTAATAGCTGTCTAGATTCGCAGCCGTTTCTGTGACTGCCTTACTGAACAGTTGTAGCGCCATAGACGCTTTTGTGTCGGCGCGCACACTTAAGCCCACCGCACTCAGCGTTTCTTTGGTGTTCACTGGTAATTCTGCTAATTCACCGTCTGCAATTTCGCGGGCCACAACGCCACGGGAAATAATCCAAATGGCATCCGTATGGCGAATAAATTCCTTACCAAAACTGTCTGATACGGTATCGATGCGATCACGGATGTTGCTCACGCCCTCTGCTAATAAAAAGCGATCTACTGTCGGGCCGGTAATGGATTCTTCTGGTGGGTAAAGCACCGTGTATTGTGTGATTTCGTTTAGCTGGAAATCTGCTTTAGTGAGCAAGGGGTGCCCAGGGCGAACAGCAAAAACGACTTGCTCTGAATATAAATGTTGGAAGGAAATACCAGCCATGGCTTCAGGTACTCCTAAGCGACCTACAACTAAATCCAATTCGCCAACCCGTAGCTGGCTCATCAATAAGGAGTTAGGGCCAGAAACTAGGTGTAAGCGCACATCGACATTATTAGATCGGAAGCGTTTAACGGCTTCAGGCAGGACGCTGGTGGCAACGGTTGGTAGTACACCTATGCTCAACTTCTGTTGACCAGTGACAAGCGCTTGATTCACCCGTTCTGCACCTTCGCGGAGGGCTGCAACACTAGTACTGGCATGTTCTAAAAATAGATTGCCGTAATGTGTTAGTTCAATGCCTTTTTTACTGCGTTCGAGCAGACGAACACCGAGAATTTCTTCAAGCTCTTTTAGCTTTTTTGAAACCGCTGGTTGTGTCAGTGATAACACATCTGCTGCACGAACCACGCTGCCTTGACGAATGACTTCCAGGAAACATTCCAAATGACGATACTTTATGCGGTTTTCCATCATGATATTTGGACCTTTAACTCGACGCTCAAAGAAGCTGAGTATTACAACTCGCTTTGCGGAACATTAAAAGAAAAATATACAATTTTCGATATGCTTTTTGAGCTCAATAAAGACAAAGAACAAAATATCTCCCAAAACTTGTCTTTTAGCGACAGGTTTTGGGGTAAATTAGCATGTTAAAAAAGTAACATGCCAAAAACGGTATCTAAGCGTATTTTGCAAAAGCTTCTCGGGTAAGATTACGAACGCCTTCCACCCCTACCACAATATTATCTTCGATTCTTATCCCGCCATAGGGCAGCAAACGCTCAAGCTTCGTTAGATTGCATCCATGCTGAGGTTGTTCGGCCTTCAATTTTTCTAACAACATCGGGATAAAATACAGGCCGGGCTCAATCGTCACGACCATATTTTCATTAAGATGACGTGTCAGACGTAGAAATGGATGATCTGCAGGTGGATCGATGATATGCCCTTGATGATTGCCTTGTCGGCCACCAGCATCGTGTACTTGCAGGCCTAATAAATGTCCTAGACCATGTGGATAGAAATGATGGGGAACATGTTTGGCAAGTTGTTCTTCGATACTTAGTGAGCAGATGTCGTGCTTTTTAAGCAGTTCTGCTACACCGATTAAAGACTGGTCATGCAACGCTACAAACGGCATTCCAGCAACGGCTTGAGCCGCAATTGCCTGCTGCAATGAATCCATATCATCGACCAGCTCACTGAACTCATCCTGCAATGTGGTGGTGGTCCGAGTAATGTCACTGGCGTAGCCATTGTACTGGGCACCCGCATCGACTAATAAGGTCAAAGGTCGAAATGGGCGATGGTGAGTTTTTTGCTCATAATGCAGTACCGCAGCATGTTCATTAATCCCAACAATATTAGGGTAGGGCGTATTGATGGCATCTTGTGCGCTGGCTTTAAGGTAAGCCAGGTGTACTTCAAATTCACTAGCGCCGCTTAGAAAGGCTGCTTGCGCAGCCAAATGCCCCCTCACAGAGATATCCGTCGCTTCGGTCATGCAAGCAATCTCGTAGTCGGTCTTCACCGCACGGTCATAGTTGAGCCAGTCAAGCAGGGTGTTGTTGTGTCGTAGAGAGCCCAGATGATCTGGTCCGATTAACGCCACATTTTCAGGCAAAGATTTTAGCCAGTCATCATTAAGTGCAGGAGCAATATGCCAATGGCTTTGCCATTCGCCCTCAGGGATTGGCTTATCCATGTGCCAAAAATCTTGTTGGGCTGGCCAGATCAATTCCGGTTTATCGCGCTTAATCACGATATAGCAGCCTTCGGGCAAGGTAAAAGGCAGCCACTGTTGAGCTGCGGCAAAGGCTTTGTAAGGATGGGTATTGTCGTCTTCAAAGTAATAGCTCGACTGACCCGATGCGACCACGATGGCATCCAGTTTAAAGGCTGACATGGCAGCACAATAGCGCTTTAATAACGTCTCTAAGTGACGAACATATAAAGAGTTTTGCATTATTATTCCACCCTAGTTAGTTGCTGTGCGGAGCACAACGGAATGTCTTTAGTTTAGGACACAGGTAGGGTCGGCGTAAATTTTAGCAAAGCCGTAAATTTGTCAGCAGGCACTGGCGCAGAGTAGTAATAGCCTTGACCATAATGACATCCCAATTTATTTAATAATGTGGCTTGCTCTAGGTTTTCCACGCCTTCAGCGACCACTGTGCAATTGAACGCTTTCGCTAAATTCAAGGCGCTTGTAACAATAGATAAGTTACTACTATTAGTTTCTATGTCGCTAATAAATGAACGGTCGATCTTAATAGTATCGACGTTTAGATTACTGATATAGGCCAACGAGCTCATGCCAGTGCCAAAGTCATCGATGGAGATGCTAACCCCTATTTCTTTAAAGCGATTTAGACTCGCTGAAATGGTGTGCAAATGTAAGCTGGTGGCTGTTTCGGTCAGCTCGATCTCTAGCATATTGGGCGGGATGTCGGCCTTTTCACATAATTCCTGTGTATAGCTGACGATATCCGGGTCAAGAAGGTTATAGGGCGACAGATTGACGGCCACAGGCACCATAATACCTTGGGTTTTCCAGATACTGAGTTGTTTGATGGCATGACGAATAACATAGCGCCCGAACTCACGCACCTTACCGCTTTGCTCAATCAGTGGAATAAATAGCAAAGGTGGCAGCATACCATCGACAGGATGTTGCCAGCGGGCTAAAGCTTCAGCGGCGACGATCTTACCACTGGTTAGATTTACCTTGGGTTGGTAAAATAGCTTAATTTGTTGCTCTGCTAAGGCTTCACTGAGCTCACTACGATAGCGCAAGGTTTGCTGGCCTTTTTCATCGTTTGCGTGAGATTTATTAAACAACGCCCACTTGCTGCGTAGTTTTTTAGCCTCATGCATGGCGATGTCAGCACTGATGAGCAAGGTGTCAATATCAGAGCTGTGTTCGGGGCAAAGGGCAATACCAATGCTCGCTTCAAGGTGAATCGGTAGCTCATTCATACAGATAGGCTGCTGGAGCGACTCAACAATTTGTGCGGCAAAGGCTTCACATCCCTCAGCAGATATGTCCGGTGCCCAGATAAGAAACTCGTCGCCGCTGGAACGAAATAGGGTTTGCTCAGGGCTGAGCACTTGTGCCAGATTTTGGGCAAAGATCACCAGCAATTTATCGCCAGCGCTATGGCCTAGCGTATCATTAATCTCTTTGAATTTGTCCAAGTCGATGGTGAGCAAAGTTCCTTTTACCGATTTCTCAGCATGCTTTTGCTGTGTTTGCAGTAAGTCGACGAGGTACAGACGGTTAGGTAAACCCGTTAGCGAATCATGGCTAGCGAGGCGACGCAGTGCCTCGTTTTTGTCTTCAACTCGTTTGGCAATCCATGACGATAATGTCAGCGCTAGCCAAACAGCAATCCAAAATACCACGGCGGATGTGATGGCCAAGCGTTTGGCAATATGGCTCATAGAGTCGTTGATGCTATTGGAAACAATCACCATCAAAATGGCGTTATTGTCTAGGTTCTGAGCGCTCCAGAGGAAGTATTCATCCTGATATTTTATAAAACCTGAGTTTTTGCCTGCGACTTGTTTCTGCTGGATCTCATTTTTGATTATATCGAGGGTCTGTCCGGGGATGTCCGTGTTTAATTGCCAGCGATCGTGATGTCCTAAAACCTCAACATAAATCGGCTGAGGACCATCGCCTTCCGCATGTTGCATCATCCGTATAAGCTCTTTGATACGAAGTTGTGCTGCGTCGCCTTCTTCTTCGATCTCAGCCAACAAAAATAACGAACGTTTTTCTAAATAGCTTATCTCGGTATTGATGCCCATTTCACTACTCAAACGAAAGGCAACGACACTATAAATGATGGATACAATCACGGCGACGCTTAAGCAAATCAGAATCAATTTACGTCGCAGGGATCGATCAAGTTGTAAATCAAATAGTGTCGACATGTATGTATCACTACTTCTCTTTTGGACGAGAGCTAATACCGGCTATGGAATAAACAGGGCACCAGCCAGTGGCTAGGGAAATCAAGTTAAGCACACCAAAAAAAATCAGTAATCCTGCAATAATGTCATCTTCAATCATTCCGTTGTTGAACAGAACAAATGAAATCACGAATATGCCAATCAATCCACGTGCTAAACGATCCCAAATATGTAGGTTTTTTTTGATCATAAGCGCCCTCAAATACCGTTATTTAATAAATTAGCTAAGGCTAAATTTACTGTATTGGCATGTAGAGTACAGTAACAAATTGCAATTCGTCAGAAGTTTCTTTGGGCGAAACTTCATAAACCTCAATACTGCAACGCTGCTTGGCCTGTTTTTGGTGGTGTAAACGAAGGTTAGTCTTTAATACATGCCATGCTAACCACAAATGTTGGTAACTTCCTTGGTATCTTAGCCCAGCGTAATTGCCTTTGAAGGTAATCCTTTCTGGCTTAGCTTCACAGGGGCTTAAGTTTTGAATCGGGATCCCTAGCTTGCCGGTAAAGTAATGTTGACTAAGATCGGCTGCTTCAAACAGAGCAAAGCTTGGTCCCGCTGGACGGTTGTCTGGGCCAAGACTGATAATAAGATCTCGAAATCCTTGCTCCATCTGCATCGACATAGAATGATCACTGACGAGAAACGGACGGGTAATGGCGTCCACGTTGGCTAACGTGCGACTGTTCTGTCGTTCAAATGAGGTAACATATACATTGTCAGACTGCAAACGAGCACACAAGCGAATCAGCATAAGTCTCATATCTGCATGAATTTGCTTTAGCAACTGTGTTTGTTTGTAGCGATGCCAAAAATTCAGCTCGCTTTTGGCTATTACGTTCATCACTACTTGGTGATCTTCGGTTTCACTGAGTTCGATAAGAACGTGAATAGGGCTGGGATAAAAGCGATCGGTTTGAACTTGGAAGGTTAATCGCTTACTCGCTTGCAGCGATTCAATGTGACAGGACACCTTACCAAGTAACGGGCCTTTTAATTGAACCAAAGCGCCTTCTAAAGAAAGATTGGAGCGTTGATTTACTAGAACGGATGCATCGTCATCAAATAACGTCCATGGCAACCAACTTGACCAATACTCCAGTTGATTTAGTTCTGAAAATATTTCATCCGCCGAAGACGACATTAAGGAAGTATGATGTATATAGATATACCTTTGCGTGAATAGGGTATAGCCAGCTACGCAAAGTAAAATAGAGATGAGTATTATTAGCCCAATGATCACAGTATTGCGCTCCTTACTGCTTCGTAACTGCGAGCAGAAGTAAATCCATTTAGGTAGATAATGTCCCAAAAATGGAGAAAAAGGCAAATCCTAAGGTCAGTATAGTAATGGTCGTCGGCTTGAGACAAAGATAACGTTATTCGTTTTTGAGGGGAAATGGAAGATGCAAAAGGTATTGGTGTGGGACTGGCCTATCAGAATGCTGCATTGGAGCATGGTGCTGCTGTTTACGGGGTTGATTATCACTGGAAAAGGCGACGGTGATAATATGAATTGGCATTTCTACATGGGCTACGGTTTATCTGCAGTCATTGTGGCGCGGATTTTATATGGCTTTCTTGGTTCCGACTTTGCCAAATTTAAGCAGTTTATTTATCACCCAATTGAAATTATTCAATACAGCAAAGCTTTGTTGCTGGGGCGCGGCAAAGCGTATCTAGGTCATAACCCTGTGGGGGGAATAATGGTCATTGTGTTGCTGTTAGCAATGACGGCACAGTGGGTAACAGGGTTATTTACCAGTGATGAGATTTTCTGGTTTGGTCCTTTCTATGGCTCTGTTTCTGAAGAGCTAAGTGCCACGTTGGGTTCTGTACACCATACTCTGCCAAATGTCTTGCTGGCGCTTGTAGCACTGCACATCTTGGCAGTGCTGTACCATGAATTACGTTTTAAAGAACGCTTGGTTGCCGCCATGCTGCACGGTAAGAAAAAGCATCCTACCAAGCTTGAAAAGCACGCGAGCACTCCACGTGTCGGCGTGTTGCTATCGCTTGGTGGCGCATTGGCGTGGTTGGTATGGCTTTGGAATATTCCTGTATAAAAGGAAACAAGTGCGAAAGTGAGGTCGCCTAGGCGGCATCACTTTCTCCGTAGATCTCGTCCTTGTTGTAATCGATACTATCGTCACTGCTATAGTCGTCTGACGACTCCTCTAAATAAGAGGTTTCGTCTGGCTCAATGATCAGGTCGTCGACGAGGTCGCCGTTGGCCTGAGTGGCTTTGCTGTTGGTCTTTGTATTAGCTTTCTCTGGTGCTTTCTTAGCCATTTTTTTGCGCTTATTACCAAGCGCTTCAAGTAGCTCTTCTTTGTTCTCAGCTAAATACATCGCCAGTTTTGACGTCAGCTGATCATCCTCCATCACGCCGCTGCTTTGCAGTAAATCCTCAAGGTTTTCTGCTGTTTCCAGCAGTTTGTCATAGTGGTCTGCTTCCGCTTTAGAGGAAAAAGTCATTTTCTCAACACCATTGCGTTCAACAACATATTTAATTACGACAGGCATAAATCGCACCTCATTTATAATACTGTATAAATATACAGTTATGATTTTGCTCCTGTCCAGTATTTTATTTGCTATTCGCGACCACCTTGGTAAAGTGGCGCGAAAAGTCAGCTTTTGGGTTAGTTATGTCTGAATTTGAATGGTCGCAACTTAACGCGGCATTTTTTATGGAAAACTTTGAATACATTGCCACAATCGTCTGGATCCTTGGCATTGTTTTAATCCGTCGTTATTCAAAACGACTGCTACGAGCGAATGAAAAGCTCGATATGGATCGTAAACGCCGTCGTTTGAATACGGCTGATAACGTTTTTAACTTAGTTATGTTTGTTGGTCTGGTGCTGATTTGGGCAACAGAGCTACAGAACATCGCCATTTCCATTGCCGCCTTCATGGTGGCCTTAGTGATTGCTACTAAGGAGTTTATTTCTTGCATCGTCGGTGCGTTTTACAAAGCCAGCACTCGGCCGTACCAAGTCGGCGACTGGGTGCGCATTGGTCAATTTGAGGGGGAGGTGACCGACAGTGACTGGTTGTCGACCACGTTATTTGAAGTTGACTTTAAAGGTGGTAGCTACGCTTATACCGGACGTACTACGATAGTGCCAAACAGTGTCTTGCTGACCAACTCAGTGCAAAACTTAAACTACATGCGTCGTTATGTTGAGCATTCCTTTTCGATTTCTAGACTGACAGATGACGTAAATTTGTTTGAAATAAAAGAGCCTATTTTGGCCAAAATCCGTGAATACAGTGAGCACTTTCACGAAGTGGCGATTCGTTATAATAGTCTGATTGAAAAGCGCTTGGATATCAAAATAGCTGGCCCTGAGCCGACCGTTCGGGTACAGACAACGATCGAAGGCTACAATGTCTTTACCGTCTCGCTGTTCTGTCCAACCCACGAGGCTGCGGAAATTGAGCAGAAGGTCACCGAAGACTTTATGCGTATTTGGTATGAGAAAAAGCGTCAGTCTTAGGAGGCGCAGTATCAATGTTTAGAGAGAAGCTATTGAAAAATAAAATAATGTGGTTTGCCGGTGCAGCGGTTGCTGTGCTGCTATCGGGTTGCTCGTCGGATATGAGTGTCAGTGAAACTGAGCTCAATGCGGAAGTGGCTAAGCGTTTAGCAACCAACCAACCGGATATCATCCAGTTGAGTTTAGAAGAGTCAACTTTGAACCTTGATCTACTGATTAAGGAAGCCAATATAGACCTGACTGAGCGAGATGGCGGCTTGGTGATGGTCGATATGAAAACCGATATTCGAGGCACCTTAAATGTGTTTGGTCAAGAAATGACCATGAAAGCGCAGCTTGATCCTTCGTTTGAATCAGGTCTGCGTATTGAAGAAGATCGTGTTTACTTAGTCGGCGCCAAGCTGACGCAGATTTCGGTGCAAGGTAATAGCATCAGCGATGAGATGTTCCGTAATACCTTGGGATCATTACATGGTGATTTTGAGAAAGCGCTAGCGGATTATTTTAATACCCATCCGGTCTATGTATTGAACCACTCGATGACTGAAAAAGCCGCCGCTAGGATGGTGAAAAACATCGTGATCACCGATGATAGCATCGAATTTATGATTTTTTAGACGTGTAGGGGCCTGTTAGGTTAGCATGGCCCCGATTATTGAAATGAGGACAACATATGTCTATTGCAGACAACACAGTGGTGCAATTCCACTACACACTTCGTGAAGACGATACACTAATCGAAACTTCTGCAGGCAACGAGCCATTGGCTTACCTACACGGTCACGGCAACATTATTCCAGGTCTTGAGAAAGCTATGCTTGGCAAGTCAGCAGGGGATGAGTTTGAAGTGACAGTACCTTGCTCAGAAGGATACGGCGAGCGCCAAGAAGACAAAACTCAGCAGATCCCAGTGAAGCACCTACATGGTTCAAAAAAATGGAAACCAGGTATGGTGGCGAACGTTCGTACAGACCACGGCGTACGTCAAGTGACCATCGTTAAAGCGGGTTTAAAGCACGCTACAGTGGATCTTAACCACCCACTAGCGGGCAAAGAACTAACCTTCTCTGTGCAAATCGTAGATACGCGTGATGCAACAGAAGAAGAAGTCGCGCACGGCCATGCGCACGGCGTGGGTGGTCACCACCACTAATCATCGCCTTAAGCAATACGAAAAATTGCCGTCGATTTTTGATCGATGGCAATTTTTTTGTCCTTTCTAAACTCCTCTCTACTCTTTTATATCTAGCTTAAATACGTCGAAACGTGCAAATTAACGCTCAATTTTCGTTAAATTCGGTTATCTCAATGCATTTTCAAGCATTGTGTCCCAAGATAAACGAGCGAAATTTAAAAAACACATGCTTGACAAAGTAGGTGCCTGATGATTAATTGATAATTATTATCATTTGCATCAATGAGGCCTGCGTCATGACTTATCACATTGTTCCGTTCTCTGTTATTGAGCAAACCATTAAACGTGGTGTGGCATCCGATTCACCTAAAGTGCTGCATCAATACTTGGATACCAGCGAGGCTTACGCTGAGCGATTAGGGATTTCTGAAGCGTATGATCTCTACAAACGTGTCTTTCAAGTACTGCTCGAAACCGTGTGCGATGCCGCAGTGCCTATGCATTGGCGTGAACTGTGTTTGGATTCGATTTACCGTCCACTGATGCAACTAAAACGCTTTGTGATTACCGATCAAGATGCAGTGGAGTATTACCGTTTTGAGCATGAACTGCGTGCCTTGAGTCATTACTTTATGTCGAGCAAAATAATGGGAGTCAGCCAATGAAGACCCGAACAGAAGCCGACAGTATGGGACAGCTAGAAGTCCCTGAAAACGCCTTATACGGTGCGCAAACTCAGCGTGCCATCAATAACTTCCCTGTGAGTGGGCAATCACTTCCTGAGCCGTTTATCCGTGCCTTGATTAGCCTGAAACAAGCGGCGGCAAGAGCGAATCTACGCTTAGATTGCCTTAGTGAGCCAATGGCTAATGCCATCGATCAAGCTTGTACCGAGCTGCTGGATGATCCAGCTCTGATGCAACATTTTCCGGTGGATGTTTTCCAAACCGGATCCGGCACCAGTTCCAATATGAACGCCAATGAGGTGATTGCGACGCTTGCCAGCCGTCGTTTGGGAGAGGCGGTTGGAGCAAATGACCATGTTAATTTTGGTCAAAGCAGCAACGACATCGTTCCAAGCGCGATTCACACCAGCGCAGCCATCGAGGTGAGTAAGCATTTACTTCCCGCTTTAGAGCATTTGAAAGTAACGATTCAAGAAAAAGGCCAAGCCTTAAAAGGGCACACCAAAACGGGCCGAACTCATTTAATGGACGCTATGCCGGTACGTTTTGATCAGACTTTTAATGGTTGGGCGGCACAGCTGCAAGACAACATTGATAACCTCAATAGCATACTTGTCAAAGTCACCAAGCTAGCGCAAGGGGGCACGGCGGTCGGAACGGGAATTAACGCCCATCCAGATTTCTCCCAATTTATCTGTGAAGAGTTGTCCACTCTGACTAAGGTGACGTTCAGCCCAGCGGATGACTACTTTGCTTTGATCGGCTCTCAAGATACCGCCGTTGCCTTGTCTGGTGTATTAAAAACCACTGCTGTGACTTATATGAAAATCGCCAACGATTTACGTTGGATGAATTCCGGCCCACTGGCGGGGCTTGGAGAGATTACGTTGGAAGCCTTACAGCCAGGCTCATCCATTATGCCGGGCAAGGTCAATCCAGTGATTCCTGAAGCCACCGCTATGGCCGCCGCACAAGTGATCGGTAATGACGCGGCGATTACCATTGGTGGACAATCGGGTAACTTTGAGCTCAATGTGATGCTGCCAATGATTGCCCAAAATCTCTTAAATAGTATCCACTTACTAACGACTACAGGCACACTGATGGCAGATAAAGCCATTGCGACGCTGACAGTGAATGCAGAAAAATTGAATGAAGCCTTGGGCAAAAACCCAATATTAGTCACGGCGTTAAATCCAATTATTGGCTATCTCAAAGCCGCTGAAATTGCTAAAAAAGCCTACCAAGAAAAACGCCCAGTCATTGATGTGGCGTTAGAGGAAACCGACCTGAGTCGTGAAGAACTAGAAGCCCACTTAGATCCGGCCAAGCTCACCAAAGGCGGGTTGTAAACGAATACGGTAACGTAAAAGCGTTAATGGTGTTTCATCAAGGACGATGAAACGGGCTGGGGATGCAAGCCCCCCAGCCCACTTTTAAATCAACTAAACCCTCGTGAGCACTAAGCCCAAACTTGGCGAAGTTTTGGTATAGACAGAAGGACTAACCAGTCCACAACTAATACAACCGCCATGCCGACAGTCGCCATAGGGAACAGCAACGAGATGGGCAATAGTAACCACACCACATGTTGCCAACGCTTTAAATCCTTTGGCATAGGTGGCGCAGCAAACGCATTGGCTGGGCGGCGTTTCCACCACATCACCACTCCCGAGACGCTTAGAAAGATCACCGCCAAGCAGAACAGCGTACAAGCGACTAAGTTCCACACCCCAAATTGCCCCATATGCAAGGCAATGCCAAATGCCATCGACTTAGCAAACCAGTTGTAATCCATAAAGCCCACATCAGCAATCACTGCGCCAGAGTGGCGATCATAATGTACCGTACGATCATCTAAGGCATTGTGGATATCGCGGCCCATGGTGCTGGCTGTGGCAGTAAATACCCCGGTTTCACCGCGCGGGAAGTGCACTTGGAAACGGGTAAAGCCCATGTTCTTTGCATCAGAGACCACACGATCTAATGTGATGGTGCCATCACCAAAAGCGCTCATTGATGACTCAGGTAAGGGCGCTTGCTCAAGGTTCCACGGGATTTGTTTCAAGCCTTTTGGATTTAGGTCTTCATGGGTTAGTGTGGAAGACACATTCTTAGCACTTTGCTCAACAGGGAAGGTACTCCAAGCTTGTACTAACTTACCGCCCCAAACACTTGCCCATGCCAAACCTGAAATACAGAAAAATAACAGAATGACCGCGACCCAAACGCCAGTGACACTGTGGGCATTACGCCAAAAAGTACGACCTTTACCGCTTAACTGCGTGGCAGCTTTCCATTTGGATTGTCCTTTGCTTGGCCACCACATGTATACGCCAGTCAGAATCAACAAAATGGTAAAGCTGATAGCAATTTCAATCAGCCAGTCCCCAGTGAGTCCCATCATAAAAGTACCGTGCGTATCGTCCGCCCAAGTATAAAGAGAGTGGCTGATACTGATATCGCCCAACACTTTGCCTTGGTAAGGATCAACGAAAACAGAGCGGGTGTCATCGCCAACTGCTACTTGAAAACGTGTCGCATCGGTCGCTGAATCCGACACATACAAGCGCTTGATTGGGCTATCTGGGTAGGCATTGGCAACCACTTGATATTGCTGCTCGTAGGTCAGCGGCGCAGACGATGACTGCTCCACATAATACAAATCTGAATGCAGAGTACGTTCGATGATAGGGTCAAAAATCATCATCAGGCCGGTAACAGCCAACATAATTAAAAACGGAACAACATATAAGCCAGCAAAGAAGTGCCAGCGCCAAACGGAACGGTAAAAGTCTTTTGTGCCAAACATTAGAAATCCTGCAACTAATCGGGCATAAAAATAAGATGCCCCGACAGTGGTCAGGGCATCATGCTAGTTTTTGATCTTCACTAAACGCTAGCGTTGCAGGTGGCGCACGGGCTTGAGCGGTACGTGGAGTAGCCGTCAGCAAATCATTGCTAGGCGTTAAAGAATGATCCAACGCCTTAGAAGGAGCATGGAACGCCATCGCGGAGACGGCAATGTCCATAAAGAAGTGAGTACAAGGACAAGAGTGGGAACCACTGTGCTGGCTGGCTTTATCCTTATCGGATGCGTCGCCGCTGTAGACGTAATAACTCTCTACACCCAGTGTGGTACAAATCTCGATTCGTTGCGCGCCCGTCTGACCAATGCCATTCACTAGCGGTACAGCAAAGTACGCTAGCCAGCAGAGGATCAAAAAGATATGAGAGCGGCGTTTCATCGTAAATAAGAATCGGATTCGTTTAAAAGTGGCGCAACTTTACGAAAGCTTCTTTAAATGAGCAAGGGAAAAATAGCAGACACTTGCCGCAAATCAGACAGGATCAGTCCATATCATCAAAGCGGATTTGTACTTTGGGCTGTTTGGGTTTCGGTGCTTCCGGCAGTTTTAACGGCTCAACAATCTTCTCAAGACCATTCACTTTGACTTCCAACGCCAACTGCAACCAACGACCTAACTTACCCTCTGGCCAACCTTTATGGTTAAACCACAACAAATACTCCTCGGGTAAATCCACAATCAAACGCCCCTCATACTTGCCAAACGGCATCTTCTGACGGGCAATATCCAGCAAGTCTTGTTTTTCAATCATAACCACAACCACTCCCTAACAAGCCCCGCATACTACCACACATCTCTTGTGGGACCTCGCTGTGCGAGGGAAAAGGTTTCGTACGAGCCGCCTCCGTCCGGCGATTGGCTCTTCCTTGTAGGACCTCGGTTTCCGAGGGATTAACCTGCAAACTCGGCAGTTTCTCTAGGATGCTATTCATCTGCTTTGGCGCTTATCATCTCTTATGCAGGCACTCTCCCATGCCATTCAATTCGCTTGCGCACATCTCCGGTCGTGCCTCCCTTCGACCGTCAGCGCGAATCAAACACATGGGATACTGCTAATAAGCCAGCAAACTCTCTCGTACGAGCGGCCATTGCTTTGGCTGCTAGCGTTAGCATTTGGATAGATCAGACTATAAAACAGCTCATATCATAAGGTCTGAGAGAGGCGCTTGCCTCTCTAGCCAAATCGCGTTACAAAAGACCAAATAAAGAACCCATATGGCGGCGATTAAAGGTGATCTGATACGTCACAAACGCAGCAGAGTAACGCGTCTGAGAAGGGAGTGGTGGTGAATATCGAAGTAAATTTGGTTAGTTCATTTACGATAGATGGAAATGGCGGAAACCCTGCTGGTGTTGTCCTAAATGCAGATCATCTTTCTGATGAGCAAAAATTAAAAATAGCTCAAGCTGTAGGTTATTCAGAGACGGCTTTTGTTTCCTTTTGCGAAGATGCTGATTTTGAAGTTTCCTTTTTCACTCCGGCAGCAGAAGTCGACTTTTGTGGTCATGCCACTTTAGCGGCATTTTCTACGATGTATCAAAAACAGATCATTACTGTTGGTTCATATGTGCAAAAGACAAAAGCAGGAATGCTGTCGGTACACATAGAACCAAATGGTAAAGTTGTGATGGAGCAAAGGTTACCCCACAAAACTGCCATATTTTCCTATCAAGAAATATCAAATCTTATTGGTATAGAGTCTAGTGTATTAAAAAGTACCAATTTACCTATTGAGGTCATTTCAACAGGATTGCCCGATGTAATTATCCCTGTTCCTAGTGGGTTTTTGGATAAAATCGATCCTGATGATCAGCTTATTGCAGAGTTTTGTGAAAAACATAAGGTTGTGGGGTTTCATGTTTTTGAGCTTTGCGAGCAAGAAAGTATGTTTACGGCTAGTTGTCGTAACTTTGCGCCATTGTTTGGTATATCTGAAGAATCAGCGACCGGTAGCTCAAGTGGCGCATTAGCGTGTTACTTAGCTGAACATCTTGAGTTAGGGCATGATTACATCTTTGAGCAAGGAAGAGCGATGAATTGTGCTTCAATGATCATGGCATCAGTGGAGTTAGAACACTCAAGGATCGCAAAGGTAAAAGTTGGTGGTTTTGCGAGCAGTATCGGTACTGTTGAAATTTATATATAACAAACCAATTTGTATAAAGTCACACTTTATCTGAGTGTCAAATGACAGAACGGCTTCGTATCATGCTGTATGGGACAATAGCAGTTAGCGCTTAGTGAGGTCAATGCATAAAACGGATCAGATCAAAAGGCCTGAGTGAAGCGCTTGCCTTGCTTGTTGAATCACGCTACAAAAGAGCCAATAAAGAAACAACATAGCGGCGATCAAAGACGATCTCTGGTGTTCAGTGAGTTATTAAACAGGGAAGTCCCACCATAAAAAAGCAAATCCCCTATATAGACAACGCAGCCGTTCAACAGTGGGTTATAGCCGCAGCTACGCTGCAGTATAACCCCTAATTGTTAAAGGAGGCATCGTGACATTCGAGCAGGTCGCATTAGAACTTAGGCAATTGAACGAAAAAGTGCCGAAACCATTACGCTTGCCTAGTGAGCACGAAGTGGCAGGCGCAGAATCAAGATTAGGTGTTTCTTTTCACCCTGAGTTTCGACGCTATCTACTCGAGCTTTCAGACGTCGTATTCGGCCCGTTTGAGCCAGTCACACTCACAATCCCTGACTCACATACTCACTTGGACAGAGTTGCTAGTCACGCTTGGTCAGACTGGGGTGTCCCACGTGATTTGATTCCCATATGCCACGACAACGCCGATTTCTATTGTGTGACTAAAGACGGGGATGTCGTGTTCTGGTCCCATGACATGCACGATCTATCTGGAGAAAAATGGTCGTCAGTAAAACACTGGATCAAAGATGTCTGGATCGAGGAAACAAAATCCTTCTAACAATCACGGCGACGGCTACTACATTGCGGCTTCGCCTCTATTCCGCAGCCGCGCGCGCTGTTGGCGTTACATTTTAAACTAAGAACACTACAAGGATATAGTTATGTCAAACCACGTACTAATTGCCTTAGCAAAGAGAAAGCCATTCGTAGTCACTCCTGAAATGCCCGAGGGGTGTAGCTACGATTACGTCAGGGGCCTCTGGATGAAAGCAAATGATGTTTTGGTGTCGCATGGTTCTGAATTCGGTGTACAGGCCACCAAGAAATGCGACGTTGAAACTGGCGAGGATCAAAAAGGAGAATGAGTAAATTCTGTTTGGTTCTTTGTAGCAAGTATGATTTTTCCGTTGATCTTGTAATCCAAGAGTTAGAGGAAAGCGGTGTTGATTATATTCGTCTGAATAAGGAGGAGCTGTCTGACTATCTCATAAACATAGATCCTGTGAAGAGAGTTTTAGCGGTGAAGGGGCACGGGATAAATAGAGAGATACTGAATGTTACCTCTGTATGGTTTAGACAGCCAGTTTTTATAAGAAATACTCCTGGACATGCGCTTGCTTTAGAAGAACAGCTTTCTCGTTCTCAGTGGGCAGCATTTCTAAGAGGTCTAATTATATTTGAAAATGCTATATGGATGAACTGGCCAGCCAGTACTTATTCTGCTGAATCGAAACCATATCAGTTGATGCTAGCCTCAAAAATTGGTTTCAAAGTACCAGAAACAATGATTGGTAATGATTCAAACTATTTCGAAAAATTTGATACCGATATAATCGTAAAGTCGCTAGATACTGTGCTTTTGCGCGATGGCGAAGACTGTTTGTTTACATATACATCGAGTATTACTAGCAAAGAGTTGAACGAAGATAACACAAAGATAGCTCCATTGACGGTGCAGGAATACGTTTACCCGAAAACTGATATCAGAGTTACTGTTATCGGAGAAAAAGTCCATGCAGTCAGAATTACATCGGCTGGAAGCGGTATCGATGAAGACTGGAGGCTACTAAAAAAAGAAGAGATTGAGTATACGGATGTCAAATTACCGCCTGTTATCGTTGGTTATTGTAGAGAAATCGTTAGGGAAATGGGCTTGAGATTTGGAGCGATTGACCTGATAGAAAGCAATGAAATTTACTATTTCATCGAAATTAATCCTACCGGTGAGTGGGGGTGGCTTTCAACTGAGAATCGGCCAATTGAAAAAGATATTGCAAATATGTTGGCTGGATAGATCTAATGTGTTTTATTCATTTACTCCAAGAAGTATTCCCGTTCCTTCATTTAAAAGGAATATATGAGAGAAAACTACAGGACGCAGGTAAGGTATTTGACGATAGATATTCCTATTACTTTAAGCTTGAAGAAGAAACTGTATCTGATCGACTCAAAGAAGAGCATCAGCGGTCACAAAAAATAGATGACAAAACTTCGAAATTCACATTGGGGTTGAGTGTCTGCTTAACCGTCCTGGGTGTTGCTTCAACGGTGGTAGCGAAGCTGCTACCGGCACATGAGCTAAAACCGCTCGTTGTTATATTTCTCAGTATATGTTCACTATATATGCTGGCTGGGGGGATTGTCTCTTTGGGTGCATTCAAGCTAATGCCAACTTATGGTTATGGAACTCTTTACGAGTATCGGAAAGCAAATAATGGCCCATCTGAAATAGTTAAGGCGCTAATTGGCCAAGAGAACATGAACTTGGTTAAGCAAGTTAGGAATCAAGTTGCCTACATGTGCATTAGAAATGGATTTGTAATGCTTTTGTTCTCGTTACTCTTACTTTCAGCGATAATAACTCATAATGCGTATTTAAATATGTATCCGACAAAAGAAACAACAGAAGCTATTTCGAATGACAAGGGACTCTGCGTGGTAATCAAATGTAACAAGTCGTTGCATTTCGTTCCGCCTCTTCGGGGCTACACCGGACTGTCGCTTCGTTGCAGCGCCAGCCGATGATAGAGGCGTTCGCATCACAGGGCCCCATGCCAAAAGTAATACTAAAAGGCTTTATTTTAGTTCCGGAGTCGGAGCTTGAATTAGTAAAAAGAGAATTGGTAAACCATACACGCCTTACACTCGAAGAAGTGGGGTGTATCACGTTTAGTGTTATTCAAAATTCGGAGAATCCTCTTCGTTTTGATGTTTATGAAGAGTTCTTGGATAGAGAGTCTTTCGAATTACATCAAAGACGAGTCAAGGCATCGCATTGGGGGAAGGTGACCGTAAACGTTGAACGTCACTATGAAATACTAGGGTAATTAGATCATATGAATGTAACCGCAATCTAATCAATCGAGCCTATCTAAGCTTTGTTCAATAACTATGAAAAGCTTGTGTTAATCCATTGCATAGGGTTCCTAGCATCGGGCATGTTGTGATTTTCTATGTAACGTTATTTAAACATTCAGGAGGATGCAATGGAGTTGACGACGATATATGGAACGGCGTTCTGGGGGATTTTTATCATTCTTGTTACTTGGATGGTGCAGTGGTTTGTCGCGGCGGGGTCTAAAGCCAGAAAGGAAGGAGCAATACCTGGTAAAGTGGATGAATCCTTAGGGCATGAGTCGTTTTCCTTTCGAGCACACCGAACCTTTATGAATTCGATTGAAAATGTGCCAGCTATGTTAGGGGTCATCATGTTGGCTATTTTGATCGGTGCTGATGCATTTTGGGTGATGATCTGTATATGGAGTTTTGCAGTTGCACGTATCCTTCATATGTTGTTGTACTATGCGGTAGCGACGAATGAAAACCCTAGTCCACGTTCTTACTTTTTTTTAATGGGACTAGTGTCTAATATTGCGCTATTAATATTATGTGCCATTACAATGGTTAATTTTTAAAAAACAGGGAGTGTGGCTAGGGCTCTCAACTGGAAATTTGCCTAATAAAGCGTTTAAGAGGACTTGTTACGTGTGGCATTTTCAGTTTGCGGTAAGTTAAGGCGTCACTTTTGTATTGCGTACCTGTGCCCCCTTAACGTGGCGTTAACATTCAGAGTCTTACAACAAGGAGGTTTCATGTTTCCATTAGAGGTATTTGTTACTTATACATTAGCTTGTTTACTGCTGGTTATCTCACCCGGCCCGGATAACTTGCTTGCTATCGGCCGTGGTTTAAGTCAAGGACGATTGGCAGCCGTAATGTCAGGCATGTCTTCCGGGGCGGGTATCTTATTTCATGTTGTTGCAGCAACCTTCGGACTAACCCTTCTTATTCAAACCTCTGAAGTAGCGTTTTATGCAGTAAAACTGATTGGTGCAGCTTACCTAATTTGGCTAGGTGTGAAAGTACTTCGTACAAGAAACCTGTTCACACTCGAACCAGCGCAAAAACAGTCTCTGAAAGTGATCTTTTCTACTGGCTTTTTATCTGCGGCACTTAATCCGAAGCCCGGTATGTTTGTTCTTGCGTTTGTCCCGCAATTTGTAAACCCAAGCTTAGGCTCAGTGACAACTCAAATGATTGGCTATGGTGTATGGTTTGCGGTACTAACAGCAATTGGCTTTAGCTTAATGGGCGTTTTCTCGTCTCAGTTATCAGAGTGGTTCAGGAGAAAGCCTAAGCTAGTATCAGGGTTAAATATTGGTGCAGGTATTACATTCGTTTCTTCTGGGCTAGCAGTGGCGTTTATGAAGCAGCGATAACTAAGTGGTCACAAAGCATTAAGAGGCGTTCACAACGCTTGGCGATTTGGGTTTGAGTCAGCTTAAGCGTTTACGGCACGATAGTTCAGTTTGGGTGGAATACGTTGTTTACTCCTTAATGCGGCGTTTTGTACTTTCCTATAAAAAGGAGTTTCTGATGAAAATTTCCCATCTTGATCATTTAGTTCTGACTGTTGCAGATATTCCAATAACAGTAAACTTTTATGAAAAAGTATTGGGAATGAAAGTCGTTAGTTTTGGCGCTGGTCGGATTGCTCTAGAGTTTGGGCACCAGAAAATCAATCTTCTGAATAACAAGCCTCTGCACTCGGAAAATTTACGCCCTTCTCTCCTGAAATTATGGTGATTGGAGCGTTATTAAGGATGTCACAATGAATAATGAAAAAATAACTTTTAGCCTCGTTCAATATCCTTCAGTTAAAGGTGATATTCAAAAGAATCTGATAAATCATCTAGAAAATATTAAATTATCTGCTGATTATGGAGCTGATGTTGTCATTTTTCCTGAGTTATCCCTAACTGGCTATGAACTAGAAATAGCATCACAGCTTGCAATTGATGATACTTCCTCAATCATCAGTGAGCTATCACAAGCGGCTATTGACAATCATGTTGTTATTGTCTCAGGCGCTCCATTGATAAGTGGTAGTGACAAACCATATATTGGTGCTTTCATTTCCTATCCATCAGGAAAAACTGATTTCTACCGAAAACAATATTTGCACGCAGGCGAAGACAACTTCGTGTCTGCTGGTTCTGAAAACTATTGTTTTGAGATTAAGGGCAAAAAATTATTTTTGGGTATATGCGCTGATTTCACTTGTTCACAACACTGGCTTGATGCAAATTCTGCTCAGGCTGATATCTATTTATCGAGCGTTTTGATTTCCCAAAATGGATTCGAGCATGACAGCAAAATACTCAAACAAAAAGCCATAGAACATAATTTAAACATCGTCATGACCAACTATATTGGTGAGACAGGTGGTTGGTTTTCGAATGGTAACAGTCGGGTATGGGACAGCAACGGTAATGTTTGCATATCAGCTAATGACGCCGATCCCTGTCTCGTTCTGTGCACCATTAGTAACGATAATATTTCGGGTAGAATCATAAACATAACAAAAAATTTTACTCGTTGAGCCGCTCCAAAGGTAAAAGTGATATCGCAATAAAAACTCAGCAAGATTCGGGTCGGCAGTCATCATTTCTCCTCCTAATATGACATCTGTTTGGGCGTGCGCCCTTTACTTGTCGTCAAATCTAGGAGAAATGATCGATGAACATACTGGCCAACAAAGTTGCTATAGTTACTGGTGCCAGCACCGGTATTGGTTACGCAACGGCGAAGCTTTTTGCGAAAGAAGGTGCTGCTGTTGTGGTGGCTGCAAGGCGACAAGCGGAGCTTGATGAGCTTGTGGAGGCAATCAAAGCGGAAGGAGGGCTGGCGCTAGCACTAGCGGGAGACGTTGGTGATGAGGCTTTTGCCAAAGCTTTGGTTGATAAAGCAGTAAGTCATTTTGGTGGATTGGATATCGCTTTTAATAATGCCGCAATCTTGGGCGCTATGGGCCCGGTTCCGGAGATGTTGCAAGCGGATTGGAATCAGGTGATTACGACGAACTTAACCAGCGCATTTTTGGGAGCAAAGTATCAATTGCCTGCTATGGCTGCCAGAAAAGGAGGTTCGTTAATTTTCACTTCTACCTTTGTTGGTTACACCGCAGGTATGCCGGGCATGGCCGCCTACGCAGCCAGTAAGGCCGGCCTTATTGGGTTGACTCAAGTGCTGGCGTCAGAGCACGGACCTCAGAATATTCGGGTCAATGCTCTTCTGCCCGGTGGTACGGATACACCAGCGGGGCGTGAATTTGCCAATACGCCAGAAGCATTGGAGTTTGTGCATAATCTCCATGCACTCAAGCGTATGGCAACACCGGATGAAATTGCCCAATCCGCATTATTTTTAGCATCCGACGCCTCTAGTTTCACAACGGGTTCTGCGATGTTGGTCGATGGTGGTGTTTCTATAAACCGTGTCTGAGAGAGGGCGCGTCACTGGGGCGTTAGTCTAGGAGTCACAATGAGTCTGGTTGAGATAATAGCTCTATTTTTTGTAATGGTTATGTTATCGCTCGTTCCTAGCACTAGCGTCGCTTTGGTAGTCGCTCGATCTTCGATCTCTGGTTTCTTAAATGGCAGCGCCGTTGCGGCTGGAATTGTCGTTGGCGATCTCATTTTTGTTGTTCTAGCTATTTTGGGCATGGCTGCATTAGCGGAAGTGATGGGTAGCTTATTCTTGATTTTGAAGTATATGGCAGGGGGTTATCTAATCTGGTTTGGTATAAGCTTTCTAAAATCAAGGCCAGCGGTACGAGAAGAGGTAGCAGGCCCGTCAGCCTCTTCATTGTCAGCAAGTTTCTTGTCTGGATTGCTCCTCACTCTTGGTGATGTGAAGGCTATATTTTTCTATGCGAGCTTGTTTCCCTCTTTTGTCGATCTGGCTGCCATCACTACTACTGATATAGCAATAATTGTTATTTTGACCATAGTAGCGGTTGGTGGCGTTAAATTAGGCTATGCCTATTCTGCAATTAGAGTCGCATCATTTGCCAAAGGGTTCAAAGGAGAACGAGCGGTCAAAGTCGCTGCTGGTGGTTTCATGGTTGGCGCAGGCGTTTTCCTTATTGCCAAGGCTTAACAGTGCCAAGCATTGCAACAGCTTATGTATTGGGGCTTCACTCACACCCGATAAGTTAGTTTATCGCTACATAACAGCGATGCTAGACAAAGGGGAGACTAGCACCGTTGTTATGTGTTGTTTCAAGCGTTAAAAACTTTGGGATACTAACAACGCTGCGGTGTAGCCTTCAGTTCGATTTTTGGCATTGAACTCTTTGTAAGCATGGAATGAGACCAGTGGCAGACCCGGCTGGAAGAAGCTGAGTTCAGGCCCGATAGCCGTCACTTCCGCTCGGTTACCATTGATAATATTGCTGCTGGCAGGCCCTTTATCATCCGTTAGCTGTTTGTAGTAAAAGCCACCTAGTCCGAGTGTCCATTCATTAAACCGCTGTCCTACAGCAAATTCATGTCGGTATTCAATGCCGCTGGTGTAGTCGGTATCTTTGTTTTCGGTATTGATGTCGAGCTGAAAGCTGGAAGACACTTCAAAGCCTGAGTCGGTGGCATAGGTAAAGTTAAATGCCGGAGAAAAAGTCCAATGATTCAGACCTGTGGTGATGACATCGTTTTTATCATAGTGGCCCGTTGGTATTTGGATCTGTAGTTGCGTATTGGTTGCTAGGTTCTCCGAAGGGTGCCACTGAAGAATGTAAGGGATGACCTGAATATCAGCGATGCTGGCGTCGCTCCCTGCAATATTGATGGGGGTGTCTGGAATGGTACCGTTCAAATCCAAGTCGAGGAATGGAACGACGATACCATACCCGTAATTGGCACCTTGGAAGGTGTGTTCGGTCATTTTTAAATAGGTTAACGACAGCGATTTGACTGTTTGTGAGAAGTTAGACAAGTTGTCGCCGCCGTTACCATTCAGGTTTTTGTTGGCGTTGTAATACGCCCCGCGTACGGAAAAGGCGCCGTTTTCGGTTACGGGTGGCATAAATCCCGCGCCAAAGCCATAGATTCCTGGGGCAGTAGATGGCGCACCATTTTCAGTGGCAAGGGCCGTTTGCGATAATAAAAGACTGGTTCCAATAGTGATCAATGAGCTTTTGTTAAATGCTTTCATACATTCCTCTTCTACTTGTTTTTATTTTTGGGAGAGCATGTAGAAGAGCATCGCAAGATTATGATAGCGGCTCATATCCTATTTAGGATAGTTTTCATAAAAAATTGTTATCTCTTATAACAATCTATGCGTAATTTATGAATCCCTTTAGAAATCATTGGTAATTAAACCTAACAACGTATAATTCAGCGGTTTTTAGCACGTAAAAATAGGGATATTGATGAAGATACAGCCTTACTCGGAGAAATGGGCGTCACAAATTGCGGATGTGTTTTTCTGTGATCCAGCAAAATGAAGTACAGCGAAATGGTGTGACGCTTGTTAATTTTTTAATGGAACGTTATCTAGGTAACTAACGATTCACTATGTTCAAACAAGTTAGCGCCGTTAAGGATAGCGAGTGATTTTCAGGAGGTTTTGTGGCTTTTTCAGAGCAAGAAAGAGAGACGCTTTTAGCAGTGAAAGGAGTGGGTCCTACTGTGATTAAGCGATTTGAAGAAATAGGTATCGATAGTCTGGCGGATTTAGCATCACGACAGGCAGATGAGATCGCTGAGATGGTGGCTTCCATGCTGCGTTCTACCTGTTGGAAAAACAGCCCGCAAGCAAAGGCTGCTATTAATGCTGCGATCTTGCGAGCAAGAGAAAGCTTGTAATTGGAAATGCTGTGAAGGATTTAATAGAGAGTGCTCGCGAAATGCTTACTAAAAATGTGGCATTACCTTTTGCTGTGTATAGCTCTTTCAAAAAGCAAACTCTCTCAAACGTCCCGATTGCGAAGCCAGTGCTTATCTGTGTTCTTGAGGGAACGAAGTTCATCGGTGCTGATAATGATGTGCAATGTGATTCAGGTAGTTTTGTACTATTGCCTAATAGCCCAAGTATTCATTTACGCAATATTCCTCGAGGGACTGAGTATTTTGCATTACTGATTGAGTTTGAATTGTCGGATTTTGAGTGCTTGCCTAGTCTTGATGGCCCCACACCGGGGATATTACAAGCGGACATTAATGAAGCTCTGCAACAGTGTTTAATACAGTTTGTGAACTGCGCAAACTTTATTCCGAAACCGCTGTGGGCGTCACGCCGACAAGAAATTCTGTTGTTACTTCAGCATCAATACAATCACAATTTACGTAATATGGCGAGCCATCTAGAGCTTAGTCATCAAGTGCATCGATTGATCAGCGCGGATTTAAATGCGGAGATTAGTTCTCAATTATTGGCTGATAAACTCGCTTTAAGTGAATCAACGTTACGCAGAAAATTACGCGCAGAGGGTACCAGTGTTCAAGATATAAAAGATCGCGTGAAATTAGGTGTTGCCCTGCATATGATACAAACCAGCTTTACGCCAATAGGTGTGATTGCCGAACGCTGTGGTTATCAATCCCAGTCTCGTTTTACCGATAAATTTAAGCAGCGCTTTGGGTTGACCCCGACGGCATTGCGTAAAACGCGAATGCTCGATTAGGGCGAAATTATGACCGTTTTGGCGCTAACTCTCAGGATTTTCTAGTCCTATGATGTACTGATCCTAATGAGACAATCGAGGGTTAGCATGATGAATTTAAAAAACAGTTTAATCGGGTTATCACTTATGGCGGCTTGCAGTGTGTCGTATGCGGAGTCGTTCACTCTAACCAGCTCTGACATTGCTGATGGTAAACCCATGAGCCAACAGCAGGAATTTCAGGGCTTTGGTTGCCAAGGGGGCAATAAATCTCCCGCGCTGTCTTGGTCTGGGGCGCCAGAAGGTACTAAAGCTTATGCGGTTTTAGTGCATGACCCTGATGCACCGACAGGTGGTAGTGGCTGGTGGCATTGGCAGATGATCAATATTCCACAAAACGTGACGCACTTGGAAGCGGGTGCAGGTAATCCTGACAATGGACTTGCTCCGAAAAGTAGCCAGCAAATACGCAATGATTATGGCGTTGAAGGCTTTGGTGGAGCTTGTCCTCCTAAGGGAGATAAACCACATCGTTATCGATTCACAGTGTATGCTTTGTCTCAGCGTTTAGAGCTACCTGAAGCCCCATCAGCGGCATTGACGGGCTATATGGTGAATCATTTTAAGCTGGCTTCCAGCACCATCGAAGCTTTGTATCAGGTGGAGTAGTTACTTAATGGGCCACTCACCTCAAAAAGTGCTAGTGTGTTCGGCTCAATTAAAGTGAGTGCGGTCAATTGAAATGTATTTAAGCCGATTTCACTTCGCCGCATCAACTTGAAACTGTTCGTTGTGGCATGCGTTAGACCGCTGAACAATCAAGGATAGAATATGCGAAAATCAGATCGGTTATTTCAGTTAACCAATATTCTGCGTAGGCACCAGCCACTTACTGCTAAGCAGTTGGCTGAAAAGTTGATGGTGTCTGAAAGAACGATCTATCGCTATGTTGATGATTTGTCGTTGTCTGGAATACCTATTTATGGCGAGCCTGGTATTGGATACCGGTTGTCAGAGGGGTTCGAGTTGCCGCCTTTACAATTGTCTCCAGGCGAGTTGGAAGCACTGATCACCGGAGTGAGTTTTATTGCATCATTAACTGGACGAGACTTTGCTGCTTCTGCGCATTCTCTATTGTCTAAAATCGAAGCGGCATTACCGAATCGATCGGAAGTGCTTTCAAACGAAGATAGAGTGGTTAGAGTACCAGTACACCATCGTGAATCTGAGGCGTATCAGGTGTGGGGAATGCTTCATTCAGCGATAGAAAGAGGGTGTTGGCTCGCTATCAGCTATAACTCTCTTTCACAGGTTGAAACGTCGAGAACTATATTCCCTTTAGGGCTGTTCTATTGGGGTGGTATATGGACCTTAGGTAGTTGGTGTATGTTACGCCGTGACTATAGAGATTTTCGGGTGGATCGCATAAGCGAGCTAGAACTGTGTGCGTTTGAAGGTGTTTTACCCGAGGGAGTTTCTTTATCAGCATACATTGAGTTTAAAAGTACAAAAGCCGACTGACACAGTGCTGTCAGTAGTAAAGCCTTAGAGTTGGAATTCAACCAATAACTGAGGTTTTGACATGATAAAAAATAGTAGCATTGAGAGCATAGGTGGCATGGAGTTTGCGACCTTCAAGCTAAAAGACGGCGTAACAGAGGCAGAACTAATAGAACTCTCTAATCAAGTAGAGGTAGAGTTTCTAAGTCAGCAAAAGGAGCTAGTTCTTCATTTTCTCGTTCGTGGCACAGAAGGTATTTATGCAGACGTGGCGATGGCAAGTTCTCAGGAAAAAGCTGAGGAGTATTGCCTGCAGTGGTTAAGTAACAAAGTGGCACTGGAATACTTGGAGCTTATCGACAAAGAATCTGTGAGCATGACGTTTTGGACGAGAATTAACTAAAAAGCGCGAAAGAAACTGTATAGGATATCAAAAGTTTCGTTTTTGCTTCCTGTGAGCTTGGCGTCAGGCTCAGATACAGTTTAAATATCCACTATCAATCAATAATGATACCAACCAGATAATATCGTCGCGACTTTGTTGTCGACGGTATAAATCAGTCAGTGTCATTATTTCGGCGAAACCAGAATCCCGATAGGTTATCTTTCAAGGGTTCTGGTTTTCCCATCTCTTCCAAGTGTGGGCGCTTTATGTCCACAACAAGTTTGTTGGTTCACTTTAATGCTGTATTCTCTTGGGGTTGCGTGAGTTAGTAAAGTGGCTAAAGTTGTAAGAAGCACAATCTGGACGTTAGCTAATAAGACAGTAAATGATCCGGTGAAATTGGTTAAGAGAACGTTGCGAGTCTATAACTGGCGCTGTGACGCGTCCCGGAGATATTATGATCGAGAAAGTTTTCAGAAGCAGTCGCTTTATCGTGTGGGTGGCAATCATTATTTGTGCAGTGTCATCTTTGCTCTTGTATGTTGCCTCGGTAAACATAATCTTTAATACCGCGCTGGATATTGTGGGTGATATACCTACCTCTGCTGACTCCGGAAAAAATCTTGCGGTTAGTCTTCTGAAGCTGTTGGATCTTCTACTGATAGCGATCACTTTTCAGATCATGGCGCTTAGTCTGTACCGCTTGTTTATCCGTCGGATGTCTGTTGGTGAAGAGGGGTTTGAAGACTCTCTGGATATCAATAGCTTTCATGATTTGAAGATCACGGTAAGCCAAGTAGCTGTTTTGATTTTGGTGATTCGGTTCCTTGAGCAGGCGGTAGAGATTGGCGGTACAATCGAAACGCTATACCTTGGTGTTTCCATCAGTATCGTTGTTTTGGCGTCAGTATTCGCGTGGAAGAATATGAAACACTGACGTATAGCGTACGGTTTCGTCTGCTGTTCAACTATAAAACCACGCGTGTTGGCTGCATTAGGTCTCTGATTCAAATTGTTTCGCACTGATAGCGAAACTCATCAGTTCGCCGTGAAAAAAGAGGCCTAACTTTTCTTACCTCCACATGTAATAACCGGTTAATACCTTCTCCATGGTTTAAGCTGTTACAACTAGGCTCTGTTTGAAACACGATTGGAGGACACATCATGTCAGCGAAGAAAATCTTAATGATCACCGGTGATTTCACGGAAGATTATGAAACCATGGTTCCATTTCAAGCGTTGTTAAGTGTCGGTCATCAGGTGGATGCGGTGTGCCCTGATAAGAAAGCAGGCGATTCGGTGGCGACGGCGATCCATGATTTTGAGGGCGATCAAACTTACACTGAAAAGCCCGGTCACCGTTTTGCGTTGAATGCGACCTTTAGCGAAATCAAAGTAGAGGATTATGATGCTTTGGTGATCCCTGGTGGTCGTGCACCAGAGTATTTGCGTTTAAATAAAGAAGTGATTGCCATGGTGCAGCATTTCTTTGTGGCCAACAAGCCTGTTGCTGCGATCTGTCATGGCGCTCAGTTGTTGGCGGCGGCCGGTGTGCTAGAAGGTAAGCAGTGCTCGGCGTATCCAGCGTGTCAGCCTGAAGTCGAATTGGCCAAGGGCGTGTATGCGAATATTCCTGTGGACCAAGCAGTCACTGATGGCAATCTGGTAACCGCACCAGCCTGGCCTGCGCATCCAGCTTGGCTAGCGCAGTTTTATACGTTGTTAAATGTCTAATAGGCATGAGAAAGGTGCGTCTGTCTCATGACGTGCCTTCTTATTTTCTCCCCGATCTTAATTGTGTTTGGCGAATACTGCCTCTATATTGATAAGTCACGCGAAGCTAATCAGGAAGACAGCATGTGCCAACTCTTTGTAAGCGCCGATCCCAGTTTATGGCAAAACGTCACCCGCTCTATTCGTATTGATGGCATGGTGACCAGCATCCGTCTAGAAAATATCTTCTGGTTCACGCTTGAGGAAATTGCCCAACGCGATCAATTATCTCTGTCGCAGATGATTATAAGACTCAACCATGAAGCCCTTGAAGCGGGCCATGATCTAGATAACTTCACCTCGTTTTTACGTGTCTGTGCCATGCGTTATTTACACTTGCAAACTATTGGTGTGCTATCTAATTCACCTGAAGTTAGTCTGGCATCGCTAAACAGCGGCCGTATTTTGGAACAAGAAAAACGCTACTTTGAGAGGCATCAGTAATGGAAAATAGCGCAGCAGCCATGAATCTTCTCGATTTTTCGGAAAAAAGCGTTTTGTGCTGGTTGGCGACGGTGTCAGCGGAGGCGACGCCGAATGTTTCCCCAAAAGAGATTTTCACCTTTATCAATGAAGAATTGATGCTGATTGCCAATATTGCCTCACCTGAGAGTGAGCGCAATATCTTGGCGAATCCAAATGTCTGTGTGTCCTTTATCGATATCTTTGAGCAACGTGGCTTTAAGGTAAAAGGCACCGCACAGGTTATTACTGTTGAAGATGAGCACTGGTCAGAATATCTGGCAGCGTTGAAAGTGTTGGCAGGGGAGAGCTTCCCGATTAAGACTATTTTCGCGGTGATGGTCACTTCAACGGCTAAGATAATGGCCCCAAGTTATGGATTGTTTCCCGAGTCCACCACGCCAGCAAGCCAAATCGAAAGCGCCTTAAAAACCTATAACGTTAAGCGCCTGTAAGGCATTAAGTTGAAATAAGAATTATTATCAAATATGATCATCCTATGTTGAGCAATTACTGAGTAGCATCGATCTTATGTGTTGCTCAATGACTTTTATTACAAGGATGTCCCATCATGAAAAAAAAGAATTCTCTAGACGCTATAGATAGCCCTCTTCCCCGTCATTGCTTTGTAATCAATATGAAACCAGCCATCGTGATTTTTAGCCTGCTACTATTTTTTTCCAATGATTCTTTTGCAGAAAAGTATGGTGTATACGATCTAAAAAAAATTTTGATTACGGCTGAACCTGGAAGCGGAAATAAACACGCTTTGGACTTGATGTATATTGATGCAATGATTAAAGATTTAAATAATCATGCAAACGGCTATCCGCCACAATTTGATAACGATAATGACATGCAGCGCGCTAAAAATGACGCCAGAAGGCTGTCTGGTGCGTTAGATATGCTGGTAGATGACCCCAATGCACCGATAGAGCTTTTAAGACGCAGTAGTTTGTTAAATCGCCTCGCCTATAACCTTGATATTCCTGGCTCTGCACAGAAAGTCGACAGGGACTTTAAAAATTTACTGAGTCAGCGACCAGGTGACCCGGTTCTAAATCTATCTTACGGTGTATTCCTTTCGGGGGCGAATAAAAGCAGCCAAGCACTTCCTTTTTTGAAGGAGTCTGCAGAGGCTGGCTTTAAAGAGGCTTATTTACATCTTGGTATGGCGTACTTATATCTGAGAGACACTGAGCAGGCTTTGAATAACCTTGAAATTTACCGAAGTCATTATCCAAATAATGCAAAAATTGGAGAAATTATAGACGCCATTAAAAGTGGCAATATAAAGTATAATCGCCTTCAAAAAAGCTAATTGAAGATATTGGCAATCATACTCAATATTCTGACTATGATTGCCAGCCTAAAATGATACTCTGATTTAGGCTTTCACCACTTCTTCTACTGGCTCATTATAAAGCTGCTTCGCTAAGTCCCTTAGCGCCACACGTAGGCCTTCCTCAATATTAGGGTGATAAAACGGCAAGCGTAAAATCTCGGCCACTTCCACTTTGAGTTGATGCACCCACGCCAGCTGATGCAGTAAATGCTCACCTCGTGGTGCGATCATTTCCCCACCGACCAAGCATTTGCTGGTTTTGTCGGCATAGAGGCGAATCAAGCCTTCAAATTCCTGCATGACTCGTGGGCGACCAAGCATATTGAAGTTATAGCTACCTATGGCAATGTGGTTAGGATCAAGCTCTACAAAGCGTTTGCCAAAGAAGCCGATATTAGGGTGGGTAAACGCCATGCCCAGTTCAGTGCGTGCTTGGTAGTGTTTGGGTTCGCCTTGCTGTAGGGCTTGGATCACATTGTAGGCGGCAATGCGCCCTTCATCAGCGGCTTCGTGAAGAATGGCTTTTTGCCCTGTGGCATCGCCCGCCACATAGATATTGCTACTTTTAATCCGCATAGTGCTTAGGTCAATATCAGGCATTCCTCGTTCGTTTAACACAATGCCGGCGTTAGCAAGCTTTAGCGTGTCCAAATTAGGTCGGCGACCAAGAGCCGCAAGCACTTGATCGACTTCAATACTCTGCTCGCCAAAATTCACTTTAACGCCGTTTTCGGTTGACTCTAATTGTGCTGCTTGACCAAGGTAAAGCGGGAAGTCATGACCTATCAGTTCAAGAGCTTTGCTGCGCACTTCTGGGTCGCTAATACCAGCTAAGGTATCCGCCATTTCAATACCGACGACTTCGACGCCTAAACGAGCTATGGCTTGGCCAAGCTCTAGACCAATCACACCAAGGCCAATGACCGCGACTTTTTTCGGTAGGCTAGCCTGCTCAAAGAAGGTATCGGAAGTGACTACTCCCTCAATGTCTTGCCAAAGGGGGGGTAAAACTGGGCGGGAGCCGGGGGCTAAGATAATTTGTTTAGCTTGCACTTGCTCTGTACGGCCATCGGCATAAGTTATTTCTAGCGTATTCGTATCGATAAAAGCAGCGCGACCGTTGAGATTTTTGTCGGCTGGCAGCTTTTGCCAAGGGGTAATGGTTTTTTCGACAAAGCCGTCGCGCATGGTCTGCACACGCTTCATCACGGCTTCACCGTTTACTCGAGCCTGATCTACCCCCTCTATGCCTTCTACAGGCAGCTTTTTTAAGCGATCAAAATCATCGGCAATCTGAATCAGCACCTTCGACGGCATACAGCCCACTTTCGCACAAGTGGTGCCGTACCAGCCTTCATTGATCAACACAAAGCTATCCGTGTGCTGCTTGATTAAACCTAACGCGGTATAACCCGCAGACCCCGCTCCGACAATGGCAACATCTACTTGGCGCATTACTGTCCCTCTCACTATTTATTAGATTATACTAAAGTAATAAGCGTAGATTATTTCTGCAAGAGTGGATGGATTGAATAAAGACTTAGATCAATTCAAACAATATCTATGAAAAGGGGTCAGATCCCTTACCTGTGTGATGGTGTTGAATTGATAGACAATATCGCTGTAGAAGGGATCTGACCCCTTGAACATCTGCAGATTTTATAAGAACCCAAGATCCATTTTGCAGCGACTTCTAGAGCTTGCCCATAGAGCAAAAAGTGGATTTGGGTTCTGCTAACAAAAGACCTAAGGCCGCTTACTCCAACTACCAAAAATATCCTCCTTCTCAAAGCGCTCAATCAAATAATCACACACAGACTTTAATTTCGGTGATGGTTGTTGCGCCCGTGGATACACCAGCCACACCCCAGTATAAGGGTACTGATACTGGGGCAGCAGCGAGACTAACTTACCCGATGCCAAGTCATCTTTAACGTAATAATCCGGTAGCTGAGCAATGCCCAAGCCACGGCGAATAGCATCGAGCAGGGCTGGGCCAGAATTGCTGCGCCAGTGGCTAGAGACTTTCACCTCTTTGCGCTGACCGTTCTGGCTGAACACCCAATGAGTCTTTGAGCCCATCAAGCATTTGTGTTTGTTAAGCTCTGCCAATGTATGTGGCATGCCATTTTGATCGACATACTCTCGGGACGCACAAAGGTATTCCGCGCGGTCACACAAACGTCGTGAGAGTAGGCTAGAATCACGTAACGCCCCCATGCGAATCGCTAAGTCGTAGCCTTCTTCGATCAGATCCACTTCTCGATTGGTGAGGTGGAAATCTAGATCTACCTGAGGGTTTTGCAATAAGTAATCGTTCAGTAGTGGCGCTAAGTAGCGTTCACCAAAGGTCGTGGCGCAGGTAATGCGCAAGGTGCCCGTGGGCGCCTGGTTCAACGCGCTAACGGCTTCTTCGGCGGTGGCTAAGGTGTTGGGTAGGTCACGGCAGTGTTGGTAGAAGCGCTCGCCTGCTTCACTTAGGCGAATACTTCGGGTGGTACGAAAAAGTAGAGTGGTGTTTAAACGCTGTTCAAGGTGTGTAATAAGGCGGCTGACATGTGAAGCCGACACATCAAGGCGGCTGGCGGCTTTGGAAAAACTGCCTTGGTGAACCACTTCCACAAAGGCTTCCATTGCTTCCCATTGTTTCATGCGTGGTGAATCCTGATTGTTGCTGTATGACAATAATGATTTGTTAAAATAAGTATTATCGCAATAGTCATTTGATATTACACTACGCGTACTTGTTTCACTAACTGTTAAGTTAAAACGGAGTTCACAATGTTGAAATGTAAAGCGGCCGTAGCTTGGGGTCCAGGTCAACCTCTTAAAATCGAAGAAGTTGAAGTACAAGATCCACAAGCAGGTGAAGTACTTGTTCGCATGGTAGCAACAGGTGTTTGTCACACTGACGCATTCACGCTTTCTGGCGAAGACCCAGAAGGTATTTTCCCAGCGATTCTAGGTCACGAAGGTGCAGGTATCGTTGAAGCAGTTGGTGAAGGCGTAACATCTCTTAAAGTAGGCGATCACGTCATCCCACTTTACACTGCAGAATGTGGTGAGTGTAAATTCTGTAAATCTGGCAAAACTAACCTTTGTCAGGCAGTTCGTGCGACGCAAGGTAAAGGCCTTATGCCAGATGGCACGAGCCGTTTCAGCATCAACGGCGAACCTATCTTCCACTACATGGGCTGTTCTACTTTCTCTGAGTACAGCGTTGTACCTGAAATTTCTTTGGCGAAAGTTAACCCAGAAGCAGCAATGGACAAAATCTGTCTACTTGGCTGTGGCGTAACAACAGGTATCGGTGCGGTTCTAAACACGGCGAAAGTTGAAGAAGGCGCGACAGTGGCTATCTTCGGTCTAGGTGGTATCGGTCTATCTTGTATCCAAGGCGCGCGCATGGCGGGTGCATCTCGCATCATCGCGATCGACCTAAACGAATCTAAATTCGAAATGGCGCAGCAGTTCGGTGCCACAGACTGCATCAACCCAACTAAATTCGATAAGCCAATCCAAGAAGTAATCGTTGAGATGACTGACGGTGGTGTTGATTACTCTTTCGAGTGTATCGGTAACGTAAACGTTATGCGTGCTGCGCTTGAGTGCTGTCACAAAGGTTGGGGCGAGTCGATCATCATCGGTGTAGCCGGTGCCGGTCAAGAAATCTCTACTCGTCCATTCCAGCTTGTAACGGGGCGCGTATGGCGCGGTTCTGCGTTTGGTGGTGTGAAAGGTCGTTCTCAGCTTCCTGGTTACGTTGAAGACTACATGAGCGGTAAGATCGAAATCGATCCATTCGTAACGCACAAAATGAAGCTTGAAGACATCAACGAAGCTTTCCACTTGATGCACGAAGGTAAGAGTATCCGTACTGTTATCGAGTTTGACGCTAAGTAAGCGTTACTTGTAGCAAGAAGCCCATCTATAGGATGGGCTTTTTTTACTGATCTAAAGAGGGATATATGGAACTTTTATCGAGCACGAAAGTAAGCGGCGGTTGGCTCAAGCGTTACCGTCACGAAAGTTTGTCTGTAAAAGGTGACATGGTATTTGCCATCTTTTTGCCAGCCCAAGCAGAAAGCGCAAGCGTACCAGTGCTGTACTGGTTGTCAGGTCTGACTTGTACCGATGAGAACTTCTCACAAAAAGCCGGTGCGTTTAAAAAAGCGGCTGAGCTAGGTCTGGCAATCGTTATGCCTGACACCAGTCCTCGCGGCACAGACTACCCAGGTGAGCACGAAAGCTACGACTTCGGTTCTGGCGCGGGTTTCTACGTGAATGCAACCGTGGCACCGTACTCAAACACGTACCACATGTATGACTACGTGGTAAAAGAGCTACCAACATTGGTGGAAGAACATTTCCCAGTGACGGATAAGCGTTCTATCTCTGGTCACTCTATGGGTGGTCACGGCGCGCTGATTTGTGCGCTGAAGAATCCAGGCCGTTACCAGTCTGTGTCAGCGTTCGCGCCGATCACTAACCCAACGCAGTGTCCTTGGGGTGAGAAAGCGTTCACTGGTTACCTAGGTGACGATCGTGAAGTTTGGAAAGCTTGGGATACTTGTGAGTTGATTGCGACGGCATCTGAGCGTCTACCGCTATTGGTTGACCAAGGTGAAGCGGATAACTTCCTAGAAGAGCAACTTAAGCCTGAAGCGCTTGAGCAAGCCTGTGAAAAAGCAGGTCACGAACTAACGCTACGTCGTCAGTCTGGCTACGATCACAGTTACTTCTTTATCTCTAGCTTCATTGATGACCATTTGGCCCATCACGCGAAAGCACTAGGTTTATAAGTTAGACCTTTGTGAAGCCTATGAAAAAGGCGAGCTACGTTGAGTAGCTCGCCTTTTTATTGCGTGTTAGCAGCAATAGGTCACTTAATTAAAGCGGAACTTGTGAATCTGAGAGCGCAAAGAATCGGCCATATTGGCAATCATTTCAGAACCTTGCGCGACTTCTTCCGCTTCATGCAATACGCGCTCAGAGACTTCACGAATGCCCATTAGGTTGCTATTGATCTCTTCTGCGACTTGGCCCTGTTGCTCTGCCGCAGATGCAATCTGTACGCTGCTGTTAGATACTTCGTCTACCTGAGATAAGGTGCTGGCCAAGTTCTCCGATGCATGGCGCATACGCTCAGCGCTCAGTTCTGCTTGCTTCGTGCTGGCTGCCATGGAATTCGAAGCTTCCGAAGACTGCTGTTGTAGCTTTTCAATGATTTGGCGAATCTCAACAGTCGAACTCTGGGTGCGACCAGCGAGTGTTCGTACTTCATCCGCTACCACGGCAAAGCCTCGACCTTGTTCACCTGCACGAGCGGCCTCGATCGCAGCGTTTAACGCCAGCAAGTTGGTTTGTTCGGAAATATCGCCGATTACACCCAGTACCGATTCGATCTCTTTTGTTTGGCTGAGTAGCTCAATGATCACCTTATTCGCGCCTTCCACATTTTGCGTCAGGCTTTGAATGTTTTGGTTGGTTTCATTCAAATCAGTACTCGAACTGCGAGTGGTTTCTTGTACCAGTTGCGTCGCGTTAGCGGTATCTTTTGCATTGCCTGCAACGTCTCGGATGGAATAAGACATCTCGTTCATCGCCGCAGCCACTTTTTCTACTTCGCTAAATTGTGCATCCATACCTTGTTTGGTGTTGACCGTATTGGAGCGCATTTGCAATGAGACTGTTTGTAGCTCTTCAATGGCGTTTGCGACATTGCCAAGGGTGGCGCCCAAGGAACGAGACACTTGGTTAGCGGAATCGGCAAGAATACCTATCTCATCTTTACGATTCAGCTCAAGGTGAGTGGTCATATCACCACTGGCAACCACTTGTAAGTGATCCGTTACCGTTTTTAATGGGCGTACAATGCCGCGGACAGTAAAGCAACTAAGGGTAAGAGCTAGCAGAACCAAGATGCTTTCAATGGCCGCAGAAATTTTTACATCCGCCCAGAATGCTTGCTGAACATCGGTGTAAAACACGCCTGAACCAACGATCCAGCCCCAATCTTTCAAGCCTTTTACATAGGAGACTTTGTCTTCAGGCGTATCGACTTGTGGGCCCTTGTAGGTGTATTCAACGTAGCCTTCACCATTTTGCTTAACCACTGATACCATGGCTTGCCAGTGGAAATTGCCGCTGGCATCTTTCGTGTTTGTTACGTCTTTACCATTCAGCTGTGGCTTAAGTGGGTGCATCAGCAGGGTGTGTTGGTAATCATTAATCCAGAAATAGCCACCATCGCCATAACGTAGTGCTGCAAGGGCTTTTAGGGCTTGTTCTTTGGCTTGTGTCTCACCGATGACGGGTGCTTGATCATGGTAGTATTGAAGCAGTGAAAAGGCATTTTCAACTTGTTCTTTTACCTGAGCTTTGCGGTCATTTAAGGCACTTTGGTATTGACTATAGTAGGCATCAACCTCAAAAATCACGAGTAAACTTACCAAAATGGTAATCAAGCCCCATAGCTTGCGACTGACTTTAATGTTGGCGATATTCATAGCATCCTTCCTGATTTGCGATAAGCGTAGATTATGAATGCTAAAGAAAGGGAACATGCTGATTCAGGTCATTGGTTAACCATTAAAACAAATTATAGGGGGCTCTTTTTAAGCCTCGAAACAGATGTGAAACAAATACTAGGATGTGTAATGCAATACTCAATATTAATTACCGGATGCAGCTCTGGTATCGGTCTGCAGGCAGCTCAAACGTTGCAGAAACACAACTTTTTAGTGGTGGCGAGCTGCCGAAAGCAAGCGGATGTAGAGCAACTGCGTCGCAGCGGTATTAAGCATGTGGTGAAACTGGACCTAGCGGATCCTGTTTCCATTGAACAGGGGCTTAAAGATACTCTTGAAATTACTGGCGGTAAGCTCTTTGCTCTGTTTAATAATGGTGCCTACGGCCAGCCAGGAGCGGTGGAGGATTTGCCCGTAGAGGCGTTGCGTCAGCAGTTTGAAGTGAATCTCTTCGGTACACATGATCTTACTACTCGTGTCGTTAAACTGATGCTGGACCAAGGCTATGGCCGTATTGTGCAGAACAGTTCCGTTTTAGGTATGGTTGCAGCACCATTTCGCGGTGCTTATAACGCTAGCAAGTTTGCCCTAGAGGGCCTGACTGACACGATGCGTATGGAGCTGAGTGATACGCCCATTAAGGTGAGTTTAATTGAGCCGGGGCCAATCGTGAGTAAGTTTCGTGATAACGCGTTGCATGCGCTGCAAGACAATATTGACATGCCGGCGAGCCGTCATAAGCAAGGCTACGAGGCCGCGGTGGCACGTCTCACCAAAGTAGGGCCTGCTTCCAGTGGTACTCTGCCTGCGAGCGCGGTGGTCGATAAACTGCTGCACGCATTGGAATCGCCACGTCCGAAAGCCCGCTACTATGTAACTTGGCCTACCTACGCCGCGGCTATTATGCGTCGTCTTTTGCCAACGGCAATACTGGATCGTGTGATGCGTTCTAAAGGTAATTAATCGTTGGCTGTGAATGATTGATTTAGCAGCCACTGATCGATGGCTGCTAAATAGTTTGCCCGTATCGGCTGTGGCGACAGAAAAAGGTCGTGATAGCCGCCTTCGATCTTTACGCAGGTGAGCTCTGTAAAGGTTTTTTCTGCCGCAAGCGTCATGCTGTCAACATCGAGTACCCCGTCACCCTTACGAATATCTTCAATACCTAAGGCGGCTTTGGTCGTGATTGACGAGCGGCACATTAGGGTGGGAAGGGGGATTTTGGTTTGTTGAAGATCATACTGTTTCAGAATGATCTGCTTGAGCCAATGAAAAGACAAGGGAAATCCATGGGCCGGTTTCCAATCCAAGCGATAGTCCCATTCTCCGCCAAAGAGACGATGCAGCGTTTTGGCATAGAGGCTGATTTTTTTGGCTCGCAAAGAGTGAAAGGGAAGCAAAGATACAATGATTCGAATTGGCCAGCTTAAGCGTTTGAGTGCGTTTGGCGGAAACGGAAGCGCAAGGAAAGGGCTGTTCAAAATTAGGCCCTTTATTCTAGGTGTAGATGCGCAGCTAGTCCCCGGTTTTTGTCGATTTGCAATAAAGCTGGAAGCAATCAAGCCGCCTGTAGAGTGGGCCAGAATCACGACCTCTTCGATGCCGCGTTGATGGATTTCGTTTAGCGCGATCTCTATATCATCAAAGTACTGATCTAAGGATTCACACCAATTAGGGCGACTATTGGGGCGGATCGAGCGACCATAGCCTTGCATATCAATGGCAAAGAAACCAAACCCTTGCTCAGCAAAATGCTCGGCCAGTTCTTTTTGAAAAAAGTAATCGGTATAGCCATGCACGTATAAAATGGCACGTGTGACGACGGTCTGACGAGAATATTCAATCAGTGTAGTATCAACGCCCGTCACTGGACCTTTAAAGCGAAACGTATGGGCAATAAATGGTTTGCCGAGAATGTCTGTTTTGCTGTGCAGGTGCTGCCAAGATAACGTCATGACGCTCCTAGAAAATCTGCTCGCCCAGTTGGTCGATGGTGAGTTTTGCTTTACGAATGGTCAGTTCGATGCACTCATCACGATTTGCTACAAGGTCAGAGCGAATGAAGGTATGGGTCTTTTGTTGTTCACCCTCACCTTTAGTGATGATGGCGCTAACACGGTATTGGCCTTGGTCCGCTTGTGGAGTAGGTGTGATGACATAGTCTTTGTATTCGATGGGCTCAGCCGCCTCTGACTTTGAGGCGTTCGCTGGCGCTGAAAACAGCTTGGAGAGACTAGATAGGATACCCATGACAAGAAAGTCCTTAATAATACACAGTGACCTTCATTGTCATGGATTTTACTGAGGTGTCAAATAAAGCTGATAATTATCCCAATGAGGCGGGAGGATTAGCAATGATGACGGCTCGTTTTTGGCTCGACATTAAGGTGAACATGGCCAATAGAATCGCAGGAATCATTAAAAGATTAAGAATCTCCCAGCCAAAGATGGAATGCCAATAGCCTGATAATAGGCTAGCCGCGGCAGCACTTGAAAATACAATCAAATCATTTATGCCTTGAACTCGTGCTTTGTCAGCAGGCTCATACGATTTAGTTAGCAGAGCGGTGGCGCCAATAAAGGTGAAGTTCCAGCCGACTCCAAGTAATACCAAAGCACTGAAGAAGTGCCAATAACTAATGCCGAACTGATTCAGCATGACGCAGCCTAACAACAAAAAACATCCGAGCTGGATGACGCGGTAAGTGCCGTATCGAGCAATCAAACGTCCTGTAAAAAAGGATGGCAAAAACATACCCAGAACGTGCCACTGGATAATATTAGCGGTGCTGCCAAAATCAAAACCACAGGCTTGCATCGCAAGAGGCGTTGCAGTCATGACCAACACCATGACGGCATAGCCAATAGAGCCTGCAATGATGGCTCCGGATAGGCTCGGTTTTTTTAATAGTTCGCCGTAGGATTTTGGTTTACCTGACTTTTCTTGTGCCGTCGGAGCACGTAGTGGCAAGAAAGCAATCAACCCCGTATTAAACAGGTACAGTAAGATCAAGGCCGCAAAAGCACCTAGGTATTTTGTGGCAGCCCAATCTTCGAACCAAATAGCCATGTTAGGCCCCAGAATCGCCGCAACAACACCTGCACCCATAATCATGCTAATGGCTTGTGGAGCTTTGTCCGCCGGTGCATTTTCTGTGGCGGCAAAGCGGTATTGTTGGCCAACACCAATCGCCATGCCTAGTAAAAAGGTGCTCAGGCAGAACAATGGAAACAAGTTATGTTGAACGGCATAAAAGGCAAGTACGGCACCCGCAACTCCGATAAGATTGCCTATTAGAAAGCCTTTTTTACGCCCCAACCAACCCATCAATAAAGCGGCTGGCAGGGTGACTCCCATTAGACCTAGAAATTGTAGTGCGACTGGTAAGGTCGCTAAAGCGAAGCTCGGTGCTAAACTTTGGCCGATCAACGCTGTCACAGAAACAAGCAGAATATTACCCGTGACGAGTAATGCTTGTCCGAGGGCAAGTCCCCAAACTGTTATAGTAAGCATGCTAAATTCCTTTTTTAGCTGTCTGATTATGCAAGGTTCCCATGGGACAACTCCATTTGGGTAGTAGCCGATCAATTTGAACATTTATTGCATAAATATAGTGATCACCTGAACTAAGTTCAATTTGAATCGCGTAGAATAAGCAAATAAATATAAAAGGAGAGATGTGTGGATTTGCTGATGCCAACGCGAAGCGACCTATGGTTTTTGCCTTTGGGTGGAACTGGCGAGATAGGGATGAATCTCAATTTGTATGGCCATGATGGACAGTGGCTAATGGTCGACTGTGGGGTGTCATTCAACGAACCGATTGATGAAAACAGTGCGCGTACCCACGAGCTTGTGTGTGCCGACCCTGAATTTATTGCGCAACAACGTCACCGTCTAGCCGGGATCGTCATTACCCATGCCCACGAAGACCATGTGGGAGCGTTACCCTTTCTATGGCGCCGTTTCCAAGTTCCGGTTTATACCACACCCTTTACGGCTGAAATTTTGCGCCGAAAACTAGCGCAAGTCGGGTTGCTCGGAGAGGTAGAAATCCACGAGTTACCCATGGCAAGTCGCTTTAAAGTGGGTGTGTTTGATTTGCAGTGGATCACTTTGACTCATTCGATTCCTGAGCCTAGCGGTTTGATGATTGAGACCCCAGCAGGCAATGTGTTTCATACTGGTGATTGGAAGATCGATCACAGTCCAGTGATTGGCGAGCGCTTTTCGCCAGCGATTTTAACCACGCTACGAAAACGCGATGTCAAAGCCATGGTGTGTGATTCCACCAATGCGCTAAGAGCTGGTCATTCAGTTTCAGAGTTTGATTGCTATAAAGCGTTATTAGAAGTGATCAAAGATGAATCCGGTCGTGTAGTCATTGGCTGCTTCAGCAGTAATATTGCTCGGTTGGTCTCGTTAGCGCGAGTGGCGAAAGAAACCGATCGTTATTTAGCACTGTTAGGGCGTTCTTTGCAAAATATGGTCAGTGCCGCTAGAGCGTCAGGCTATTGGCCGGATGATTTGCCCGTGGTGGATCCAAGTCATTTAGGCTATTTGCCACCCAATGAAGTGCTAGCAGTCGCGACGGGTAGCCAAGGGGAGCCCCGTGCGATGTTAAATCGTCTGGCACGGGATGATTGCTTTGATTTGTCGCTCGAAAAAGGGGATTTGGTGCTCTTTAGTGCCATGATCATTCCTGGGAATGAATTAGCCATTGAGCGTTTGGTGAAGTCTTTCAAAGCTCAAGGCATCCGTACCCTGCAGAAACACGAAACCGAATTGCCGATTCATGTCAGCGGGCATCCTTGTCAAGATGAGCTAGCAGCCATGTACGATTGGGTGCGTCCGCAAGTGGCGATACCGACACATGGTGAACCTGAACACATGGCAGCCAATGCGCGTATTGCCAAAGAGGCTCACGTACCACGCCAGTTAACCGGATTGAACGGTGACTTATTTACCATTGCTCCAGAGGTTGGAGTGCACAAACATGCGATTAAAGCTAAGCGTATTGCTTTAGCCCGCTAATCCAAGTGATTATCAGAGACAAAAAAGAAAGCCCGTTGCACTACTGCAGCGGGCTTTCTTATTTCAGTCGAGCGAGTATGAGTTACAGAACTACTGCCACGTCTTCCGCAAAACCTAGCATCAAGTTTAGGTTTTGTACGGCTGCACCAGAAGCACCTTTGCCAAGGTTGTCCAGTTTCGCAGAAAGCACAACCGATTTACCATCTTCTGAGGCAAACACGGCCAATTCCACTTGGTTGGTATTTTCCAAACCGTGTGGCGTTAAGAACGGAGCATGGCTGTCTTTTACTTCATTAAATGGGTGAACCGTTACGAAGTCTTCTTCTTCGTAGGTTGCTGCCAAGGCTGCGTGCAGTTTTTCACCCGTCATGCTGCCAGAAAGTGTTACTGGAATGCTGATCAACATGCCTTGTGCGAAGTTGCCTACGCTTGGGATGAAGATTGGCGTATTGTCGAGCTGTGACCACTTTTGGATTTCAGGCAGGTGCTTGTGTTTGAAGTTCAAACCATAAGTACCGTAAGTCGCTGCGTCTGAGTTGCCTTCGTACTTTTCGATCAGTTGCTTGCCGCCGCCAGTGTAACCAGAGATTGCGTTTACTGTGTAGTGGCCATCTTTCGCTAACAAGCCTTGTTCAACTAATGGCTTAAGCAACAGGATGATACCTGTCGGGTAACAGCCAGGGTTTGAGACAAACTGAGCGTCTTGGATCTTTTCACGTTGACTAGCATCCAATTCGGCAAGACCGTATACCCAACCATCGGCTACGCGGTGAACGGAGCTTGCATCCAATACGCGGCAACCTTCGGCTTTCGCGATGGCAACCGTATCTTTAGCCGCTTCATCAGGTAGACATAGAACCGTTACATCCGCTTCCTTCATCAGCCGGCGCTTTTCTTCTACATCACGTTTTTTGGCTTCATCGATACTGATAACTTCAATCTCTGGGTGGTTTACGAGACGTTCACGTACCTGTAAACCAGTCGTGCCCGTTTCACCATCAATAAATACTTTTTTCATTCGTGTCTCCAAGCAACGGCTCAAGCGAAAGATGCGAGCCGTTGGCGATTCATGTTTTGGCCAATCATAGCACTGGCGCTAGCTAGAAAAAACAAAGCGCTGGCTCAGATAGGGAAAAATTTAAGCCAGCGTAGAGAGATTTTTTTAGCTTTTTTCGAATGTCTCTAATGATTCTTGGACCAGCTCTTCTGGAACATCAGCAATGGCTGCTTCGAAGGCTTTTAGACGTTTGTAAATAGAGAGTAACTCAACGATAGTGGTCCAAGAGTTGACTAGGAACTGGAAAGAACTCTCGACTTGATTAAAAGCATTGGAGATACGCTGCATTACCCCTAACGTAAATGCGCCAGCGACAATAGAGGGACCAAGGGCAATCAACGGAACGAGCACACCTGCCTGTAGGTAGCCATAGCGAACTACGTTGAAGTACAGGTAATGGAAGTACAATCGGAAATAGTTTTTACGCACGTTACTAAACAGTTCGGCAAGCTTAACCGGTTCCGCACGATCAGCATGATCTTCACCGTAGACCAGCTCTTTACGGTAAGCGGCTTCCACTTTTTGGTTCTTAAATTCTAAACCTGGTAGTTTAATACCTGCTGTAGCTAATAGCACAGTACCGACAATCGACCACATAATGGCGACGAATACCAATGCCTGCGGCACTTCACCAACTAATGGTAGTTCAGTGACATAGCCTGACAATCCCCATAGAACCGGCAAAAATGCTAAAAGTGTCATGATCGAATCAAGGAAACGAACCCCTAAACTTTCGACAATACTGGCAAAACGCATGGTGTCTTCTTGAATACGCTGAGAAGCACCTTCAATATGGCGTACTTTAGGCCACATGGCGGTGTAGTAGTTATTCATCGCTGTGCGCCAGCGGAACACATAATGGCTTACAAAGAAATTGTTAAAGACGGCCACCGTAATCGCTACTAAGGCAATCGTCGCGAAAGTCACCAATTGACCATAGAACTCGCCGAGGGTGATGGTATTTGGAGCCGTCAGTGCTTTTTGAATGAGGTCGTAAAAACTGCCGTACCATTCATTGATCATGACGCTGACTTGTACTTGGAACCAAGTGATAAAGACAATCAATGCTGAGCCCATAACGGACCACTTGCCCCATTTTTGTCCGCCATAGGCCATCCAAGCACCGACAAACAGGGCGTAGCACACCAGCATATATTGATAAAGCCAGACATCATTAGCGAAGCTGTATGCCTCTTGATAAGCCATCTGCGCAGCTTGATCAGCGCCCTCTGCAAGGGCTGTGGGGTAGTCCACGGCAAACAACTGACCTAGGCTCAAACTCGACCCCAGATCTTGTCCGAAGGTGTACCAGCTGATAACTGCAACAAATGCCCATAAGGCAAATGTCAAAAAGAAGAGTTTAGGCTTCGGGAAAAAGGATAAAAACACAGTTTATCTCTCTCTGTTAATAGGTGAGTGGATCGCAGCAGGGCATTGATCTCAATAAAAAAACGGCAATATAAACCGCTAGAGCTTAAACCAGCGCGAACGCTTCGACAACGAAGTCGTTTCAAGGATCTTGCAAATAAATAGACAAGCTAATGTTTGATGCTGGACTGTCATTGGAGCATTAACGTATGCGACGTGCGTGCCAGTAATGCTCTTTCCAATAGACATTATCGAGGTGTGAGATTATGACACCTCTTGAGGTAGAGGCATGGAGAAACTTGCCGTCCTCCATATAAATACCGACATGACGCACTTTAGAGCCTGTTTTAAAAAACACCAAGTCACCAGCCGCCAGTTCATCCTCATCAATGTGATAGCCTGTTTGGACTTGTTTTTCCGTGGTGCGCGGTAGATAAGCACCGAATTGATCACGTAAGGTGAGATAGACAAAGCCCGAGCAATCCACGCCACGCTTGCTCATGCCACCGTATGCATAGGGAGTGCCGCGCCAGTCTTGGTATTGACGATAAAGGTGCTGGGTAATTGTGCTTTCTTCGGCGCTGCTTAAATTGCCAGAATGGATACTGATAGTGTTGCTGGGGATAGAACTACAAGCCGTTAAAGTAATGGCGAGCAGTAGAGTAGCGAGTATCCGCATGAAGTATTGAGCATCTGGCATAGTCAAGTGTCCTTCTAAGCAATCGGTTTATCTTATGCTCTTTGACTATTCTTGACAAAAAATAGACGAAAATGGGTGTGTAAAGATTGTTTGGAGCAATAAAAAAGCCGTGCTTGGAATGCCAGCACGGCTTTGCAATCAAGACTTAATAGCTTATTAAGCGTCTTTTTTAAGGTCTGCTACGGTTTTAGCGACAGCGCGCTCAAAACGAGCAAAGCCTTCTTTGATATCCGCTTCAGGGATAATCAAAGACGGTGCAAAACGCACAACATTTGGACCTGCGACTAAAACGAATAGACCTTCGTCTGCCGCATGGCTTAGGAAGTCTTTCGCATGGCCAGCAAGTTCATCCGTTACTTCAGCTCCCATCAATAGACCCATACCACGGATGTCTTTAAACACATGGTATTTTTCGTTGATGGCAGTTAACTCGTCGACAAATAGTTGGTGACGCTTTTTCACGCCTTCCAATACTTCTGGTGTATCGACGATATCAATGACTGCTTCAGCAATGGCAGCAGCCATTGGGTTACCACCGTAAGTGCTACCGTGTGTGCCCACAGCCAAAGATTTTGCAACTTCGGCAGTGGTTAACATAGCCGATACTGGGAAGCCGTTACCCAATGCTTTAGCCGTTGTTAGGATATCCGGTGTTACGCCAGTTTGCTCGTAGGCGTACAGTGTACCTGTACGGCCAACACCTGATTGCACTTCATCGAATACAAGCAGGGCTTTGTGCTCGTCACACAGTGCGCGTACTTGTTTAGCGAACTCAGGGTCGGCTGGAATGATACCGCCTTCGCCTTGAATTGGCTCCATAACAACAGCACACGTTTTATCCGAAATCAGAGCTTTTAGGGCTTCGATATTGTTGTACTCACAGTGTGTGATACCTGCGGGTACTGGGGCAAAGCCTTCAGTGTATTTGGCCTGGCCACCAACTGATACGGTGAACAAAGTACGGCCGTGGAAAGATTGGTAGAACGAAATGATTTCGTTCTTTTCTGGCCCAAAGTGATCGAACGCGTAACGGCGCACAAGTTTGAAAGCGGCTTCATTGGCTTCTGCGCCACTATTGGCGAGAAAAACACGATCAGCAAAGGTCTTTTCAGTCAGTTTTTTCGCTAATCGAAGCGCAGGCTCATTGGTCATTACGTTAGATAAATGCCAAAGCTTGCCAGCTTGCTCACGCATGGTTTCAACCAAAGTCGGGTGGGAGTGACCCAATGCAGTAACGGCGATACCGCCTGCAAAGTCGATGTACTCTTTACCTTCCTGATCCCACACGCGAGAGCCTTCGCCACGAACCGGAATCATTGCTGCCGGCGCATAGTTAGGAGCCATTACTTCGTCAAACGTTGCTCTCGTTACTTGTTCAGTCACTGTATTAATACCTCATAAAATTAGAGCGGCTCAAAGCGAGCCGCTCACTGGGTTATATCAAATTTCTCAACTCACGAATAGCGACACTTACCATAGAAAGAGATAATTCTGTTTCCGCTTTTATCTCGTTAAATGTGCTGTGGTAGTGGTTGATATTGTCTTGGTTTAGCTCATGCCAATAAGCCAGACGTTTGTCCAGATCATTGATCTCAGTACTCGCCTGAATCACTTCTTGAGTCAGAGTGCGTAGGGCGTTATCGACCTCATCTCCAAGGCCTGCTTTTGCACGACGTTCCCACATATCATCCGCAGGCAATTTACGGATGCTTTGACGTAACCAGTACAAGCCAAGATCCATTTCCAACTCGAAGTAGGTCAGTGCAGTATCCAGCACTTCTTTACTTGTGTTGTCCGCCACACGAATGATGTCCAAACCGTAGAATAGTAGCGGTAACGCACTGATTTTATCTGCGATTTCGGCTGGAACATTTTGTGCCTGCAATTGCTGGCTAGTTTCAGCTAGGAAATCACTGGTTGGCTTGGTCAACACGGCATCCAAGTTGCTGCGAATAATGTCGATACCAGGTTTATAAGTATCACTTAGCTTCTGAATGGCTAGCGCTTCACGAGTGTTACGAATCAGCCAAAGAGTGGCTTTTTCCAATAAACTTTGAATTTGGATAAATAGTTGATTCTGTAAGTTGTTTTCAACTTTGAAGTCCAACGTATTGATCGCATCCCAAAGCGCTGGAATATCGAACATTTGTTCAGCGGCCATGTAGGCACGTAGCACGTTTAATGCTGAGGCACTGGTTTCTTCTTGCACGTAAGTGGTGAAGGTTGAGCCCATGCGGTTGCCAACATTATTGGTCACGTGCGCGGCAATGATTTCTTGCGCCAGCGGGTGATCAATCATGTGATCAGAGAAGCGTTCTACCAAAGGTTTCGGGAAGTAATCTTTGATTTGCGCACGCAAATCTAGATCTTCTCCGATGCCATCTTCTACTAACTGCTCAGCAAACTTGATCTTAGAGTAAGCCAACAACACAGAGATTTCTGGACGCGTTAGACCTTGTCCCTTACTCATGCGTTTCTTCATTTGTGCGTCAGTCGGTAAGAATTCGATTTCACGGTTCAAACGACCTTCACGTGCCAATGACATCATTAGGCGCCAGTGATCGGCGATGCGTTCAGGAGCACGAGAGTTGACTAGCGATAGCAAGTGACTTTGGCCGCGGTTGTGGCGCAGTACCAGTGATCCCACTTCGTCGGTCATTTCAGCCAACAACTTGTTGCGTTGCTTCTCAGTCATATCGCCATTTTCAACGATACGGTTTAATAGGATCTTGATGTTTACTTCATGGTCAGAGCTATCAACACCGGCAGAGTTATCGATCGCATCGGTACTAATCAGCCCGCCATTTTGAGCGAACTCAATACGGCCGCGTTGAGTAAAGCCAAGGTTGCCGCCTTCACCAATGATCTTACAGCGCAATTCTTTACCGTTAATACGCAGTGCATTGTTACCACTGTCGCCCACATCAGCGTGAGTTTCAGTTTCCGCTTTAACGTAGGTACCGATACCGCCGTTCCACAATAAATCCACTGGCGCTTTTAGAATGTGCGAAATCAATTCGGTTGGTGCTAGGGATTTCACATTGCCATCAATATCGAGCGCTTTACGAATGTCAGCGTTAATAGGGATAGACTTAGCGCTACGATTAAAGATGCCGCCGCCTTTTGAAATCAAATCCTTGTTGTAGTCTTCCCAAGATGAACGAGGCAAGCTGAACAAGCGTTGACGCTCTTCAAATGAGCTGGCTGCGTCTGGCGTTGGGTCGATAAAGATGTGCATGTGGTTAAAGGCTGCAATCAGACGAGTGTGCTTCGATAACAACATACCGTTACCGAATACGTCACCAGCCATGTCACCGATACCTACAGCTGTGAAGTCAGTTGTTTGACAGTCAATGCCTAACTCTTGGAATTGACGTTTTACCGACTCCCACGCACCACGGGCTGTGATGCCCATTTTCTTATGGTCGTAACCGTTTGAGCCACCGGATGCAAAGGCGTCACCGAGCCAGAAACCGTATTTCTCAGAAATGCTATTGGCTAGGTCAGAGAAGGTTGCAGTCCCTTTATCGGCAGCTACTACCAAGTATGGGTCGTCTTCGTCGTAACGTTTCACCGCTGTTGGTGGCACGAGTTCTTGTTTTACTAAGTTATCAGTGATATCTAGCAAGCCAGAGATAAACGTGGTGTAACAACGAACCACTTCCGCTTGAGTTTCTTCACGTGACCAGTGTTTCTTAAGCTGTTTGGCAACGAAGCCACCTTTTGCTCCAGACGGCACGATTACAGCGTTTTTAACCATTTGTGCTTTAACAAGGCCTAGTACCTCGGTACGGAAGTCTTCCATACGGTCTGACCAACGTAGACCACCACGAGCAACTTTACCGCCACGCATGTGTACGCCTTCTACCCATGGCGCGTAGACGAAAATCTCGAAACGCGGACGTGGTAGTGGCACGGCTGGGATCATGCTTGGATCCAGCTTAAAGGACACGTAATCTTTGCTTTCACCTTCCGCTGATGGTTGGTAGAAGTTGGTGCGCAGCATGGCTTGAATCACTGATAGGTAGTGTTTCAAGATACGGTCTTCATCTAGGTTTGCTACTTGGTCTAAAGCTTCTTCGATTTTTTCTAGCAGCTTGGCAACTTTTTCGTCACGTTTACTCTCAAGAGCGGGATCAAAACGCTGTTCAAACAATTGAACCATTAGACGGGCAATTGGCGCGTTCTTTTCAAGAGTTTGCTGCATGTACGGTAGCGAGAAAGGTACTTGCAGTTGCATTAGGTACTTGGTAATCGCGCGCAACATGGTGACTTGACGCCAAGTCAGAGAGGCATCCAGAACGAGTGCGTTGAAACGATCGTTTTCAATGCGACGTTTGAAGACCGCGTTAAACGCGTCTTGGAAATCATCTCGTTGTGCTTTCTTATCAAGGTTAACGCTTGGGTTAACACTAATAGCGAATTCTACCACCCAGGTGTTGGCTTGACCGTCACCGTTTTGATCCAACTCGTATGGACGTGCTTCGAGAACGCGAAGACCCATACATTCAAGAATTGGCAATACATCAGACAGTACTAGCGTGGTGCCAGCACCGTAGACTTTGAAGAAGTAGTTGTTCTTCGCTTGGCCAACTTGGCGGTACAGGTGTGTCGTGATATCGCCATCATTCACTAAACTACTGAGGCGCTCGATGTCCAATACTGCTGTGTTAGGCGAAAAGTCTTCACGGTAAGCCGCAGGGAAGTAGGGCGCGTATTCGTTGTAAAGTTTGTTACCGCTTTCTTCACCTTGGCTGGTATGCATTGCAGCCAAAAGTTTGTCGTCCCAAGACAGCGCCGCATCCTGCATCTTGCGTTGGATGTCATCAATGTCTAGCTCTGGACTATTTTCTGGGTCAGCGATCTGAATCGTAAAGTTAACGCGGGCTAGTACTTGTTGTGAGAACTGCACGTTGAATTCAGAGCTGGTGCCGTTACAAGCCTGCATTAAAATGTCTTGCATCTTGATACGCAGTTCCGTGTTGTAGCGGTCACGAGGTACGTAAACAAGCGCACTTAGGAAGCGGCCATAAATATCCTTACGTAAGAACACGCGAAGTTGACGGCGTTCTTGAATAGCTAAAATCCCTTCGATGGTGTGGAACAGTTCCTCCACTGGTGCCTGCAGCATTTCATCGCGTGGGTAGCTGTTAAGAATGTGTTTCAGGGTTTTGCCTTTGTGGCTGTAAGGGTCCACATTCATGCGCTCTACTAGCACATCTAGTTTCTTACGTAGTAGAGGCACGTCTTGTAGTCGTGCAACGTAGGCAGCAGAAGAATAGAGTCCGAAGAAGCGCCATTCGCCGATGACATTGCCTTTCTTATCAAAACGCTTGATACCTAGGTAATCAAGGTGAACAGGGCGGTGCACCGTCGAAATCGCGGTCGATTTGGTCAGTACCAGTAGGTTGTCTCTATCATAAGCCAGTTTGGCTAGGTGACTATTGAGAACAATGTCGTATTTTTCTTTCTTAGTTTTGCGGAATGTACCCAGCGCGGAGTTTTCAACGAATTTAAGGTGTGTCTCTTCGCCGACATTAACCAAGTCATACTCGCGGAAACCAACAAAGGTAAAGTGATCGCTTTCTACCCAGCGTAGGAAGGCGAGGTTTTCTTGATATTCTTCGTTGTTTTGAAGATGCGCGACTTGCTCCGAAGCCTTGATAACTTCGGCCAGTTTGGCTTTCATCGTCGGCCAGTCTTCTACCGATACTTTGACATCGCCAAGTGTGTCGAGCAGAGCGTCTTTAATTTGCTCCATTTTGCCAAGATCAGAAATGCGGTCGATCTCAAAGCGGATTAGGGCTTCTTGGGTGCCTTGCTGATGGCGATCATTGACTGCTTCTAGCTCGCCTTTGCTGTTACGCTGCGACGCAAGGATTGGATGTGCAGTGAAGTGAATCGTGTGGCCAATGCGCACAAGCGCCATGTTAAACGAGGAAACGATAAATGGCATATCATCGGTCAGCACTTCAATGACTGTGTGGGTAGATTGCCAGCTATGCTCTTCAAAGTTTGGGTTGTAGACACGCACTTTCGGTGTTTGAGTGCTGCGCTGCTGAATGAAGTCCCAAAGGCACAGAACCGTACCGTAAAGGTTGTCGATGCTCTCATGTTCCATGTCTTCAATCAGAAGATCTTGGAAGTAAATGTGAGCTAACTTGATGATGTCGTCAGCGATGTTAGAGCCAACGTTCTCTTTAATTTCGGCTTCAATACGAGTGATCAATTCACTCTTTTTAGTATTCGTCATGTTACTCATCCTTATGAGTGGTGTCTATTGAAGATCTAGTTATTGTTGTATTGCGCCATCTTCTCATCGCTTATTCGATTATTATGAAAAATAAGCAACTAAGAAAGTTGGCAACTTTTCAAAATGCGACGTATGCTTTTTCGCAAGCGATATACGCGTTAGAAAAAGCTTGATGTCGCTATCAAAAGTCTCTGTTATTCATTCTAAACGATATAAATCACTTTTGAATGTCCCCATCGTAGGATAATAATTTGTACAATACCGAATTTGCATCACGTGAAATCATGCATCCGAGTAAAAAGGTGCAAAAGTATGGCTTTTTACTCATGCCAAGCTTTTCCATGCTCGCATTCTCCTCTGCGATTGAAACGATACATATGGCCAATTGGGTCAGTGGTAAAGACCTCTATCAGTTTTGTACCATCGGCAAAAAAACGAAAGTCGTACTTTCGAATTCTGGTGTGGCAACCACAACCGACTATATGTTAGAGGATGTTCCTAAAGACCTTGATGCTATCTTTATTTGTGGCGCGTCCAGCGTCAGTCAAGACGCTGATTCTAGTTTAGACGCTTGGTTACTTTCTTGCTCAAAACGTGGCCAAGCATTAGGTGGAATTTGTACAGGTAGTCACATTTTGGCACGTGCTGGCCTATTAAATGGTTATCGAGCGACCATTCATTGGGGGGATATAGCCAGCTTGCGTGAAGCCTTCCCTAGCGTAATTGTGTCGAATCATCTGTTTGAAGTAGATAAAAGCCGCTTTACCTGTAGTGGCGGCACCGCGGCGATGGATATGATGTTGTTTTTGATCGGCAAACAGCATGGCATGACTCTTGCGAGTCATATCTCGGAACAGTTTGTATGCGAGCGGATTCGTACCAATCAAGAAGCGCAACGTATCCCATTGCAAGCGCGCATCGGTACAGGGCAACCAAAGTTGATAGAGGCCGTGCAATTAATGGAGGCGAACATACGTGAGCCGTTATCATCGGACGACATTGCCTATCATGTGGGGATCTCCCGTCGTCACTTAGAGCGTTTATTTAAGCAAAATCTGGAAACGGTGCCATCGCGCTATTATCTAGAACTACGCTTGAAACATGCCAAGCAGCTGATTACCCAAACTGATAAGTCGATTTTAGAGGTGGGGATGGCCTGTGGTTTTACCTCCGCGCCCCATTTTAGTACGACTTATAAGGGCTTTTTTGGCGTTTCTCCGAGAGATGAGCGTAAGAATTTGGCAATTAATTTAGATAATCCTGTCCATGCGGATAAGAAAACAAGACAACTTTGGCGAAAAAAGTTTTAGAATAGCGGGTTATGTAGTTGGCGTGATATTTGATGCGTTCTACCTGAACCTAAACATCGCTGCGTAAGTTTTGGCTTTATCGAGCCGATCCATTTCGCAAACGAGTCATCAATAAAAGGTAATAAGAATGTCTAAAGACCCTGCTTTAGAGCTAAAGGATATCCATAAGACCTTTGGGGATCATGAAGTATTAAAGGGAATTTCCTTAGAAGCACACGATGGAGATGTGATTTCAATCTTAGGTTCAAGTGGCTCCGGCAAGAGTACGTTCTTACGATGTATTAATCTACTGGAGAATCCTACGCGCGGTTCAATCCGATTCAATGGTGAAGAGTTATTGCTAAAGCCTAGTGACAGTGATTTGGTCGCGGCTGATATGAAGCAGTTAACTCGTATGCGCCAAAAAATTGGTTTCGTGTTCCAAAGCTTTAACTTGTGGCCGCATATGACGATTTTACAAAACGTCATGGAAGGGCCATTGCATGTGTTGAAGCGACCAAAGCAAGAAGTGCTGGAGTATGCGGAATACCTGCTTAACAAAGTCGGTATTGCGGATAAAAAGCATATGTACCCCAACCAATTGTCAGGTGGTCAGCAACAGCGTGTTGCCATTGCTCGTACCTTGGCAATGGATCCTCAGATTCTGCTGTTTGATGAACCGACCTCAGCCCTAGATCCTGAACTGGTTGGTGAAGTTCTGGGGGTTATGCGTGGTCTGGCTGAAGAAGGCCGTACCATGTTGATTGTGACCCATGAGATGAACTTTGCCCGTGAAGTATCCAGTGAAGTGGTGTTCTTACACCAAGGATTAGTTGAGGAAAAAGGCACACCTGAAAAAGTGTTTGGCTCACCAGATTCAGAGCGTTGTAAGGCTTTCCTATCCACCGTGTTTTAAGTGTGTGATTTACACGAAAACCATTCATCAGTATGGTGAAATTGGGTAGTGCGTACTATATAAAATCAATAACCTAGCAAAAGGACCATAGAATGAACTTAAAAAAATTAGCAATCAGCTCAGCAGTGCTTTTGACTGCGGCAGCTTCTTCTTTATCAGTCAATGCGGCGGATACGGTGCGTATCGCGACAGAGGGTGCTTGGGCACCTTTTAACTACATTGATGACAATGGTAAGCCACAAGGTTTCGATGTGGATATTGCTTGGGCATTGTGTGAGAAGATGGAAGCGGATTGTAAAGTGGTGACGCAGGATTGGGATGGTCTAATTCCTGGTCTGAAAGTGCGTAAATTTGACGCTATTATTGCTTCCATGTCGATCACGGAAGAGCGCCTGCGTCAGGTGGATTTCACCAACAAATATTACTCCGGTGGTTTGCGTTACCTAGCGCCAAAAGGCAAAGAGTTTGATCTAGAGAAGTTGGATGGCAAGGTGATCGGTGCTCAGCGCGCGACCTTGGCTGCACAGTACCTAGAAGATAACTTAGCGGACACGGCAACCCTTAAGTTCTACGACACGCAAGACAGTGTTTACCTTGACTTGGTGGCAGGTCGTTTAGACATCGTCCTGTCAGACGAGCTACCAACATACGACTGGTTGAAAACGTCGGGTAACGGCGATGCGTTTGAATTCAAAGGCAACTCTTTTAAGAAAGAGGACGAAATCGGTATCGCAGTGCGTAAAGGTGATGATCTAAAAGAGAAATTCAACAAAGCGTTGGATGAGATCATTGCTGACGGTACTTACCAGAAAATCAACGCTAAGTACTTCCCATTCTCCATCTATTAAGATGAAACCGAACGGCGCCCAGTCACTCTGAGGCGCCGTTTATTCAGACTGAGATATCTTTATGTTAGATCTTCACGGTTTTGGTGATCAGCTCTTACAAGGAGCGGGTATTACCATTCAACTAGCGCTGTGTTCCTTGGTAGTCGGGTTAATTCTCGGGCTGTTGGGAGCATCGGCGAAATTATCCCATATTAAGCCTTTGCAATGGATTGCGAATTTCTACACCACCATTATTCGTGGTGTGCCTGAGTTGCTTACGGTACTGATCATTTATTTTGGTGCGACGACCGTATTAATGGCCATTGCCGGTGTATTTGGTTATGAAGAATACATTGAGATAGGGCCTTTTGCGGCAGGCGTTACAGCACTTGGATTAACCTTTGGCGCTTACGCGACGGAAGTGTTTCGTGGTGCATTACAAGCCATCCCGAAAGGTCAACATGAAGCGGCAATCGCTTTGGGCATGCACCCCCGTCGTAAGTTCTTTCGTATTATCTTGCCGCAAGTGTGGCGCGTGGCGTTGCCGGGCATTGGTAACTTGTTTTTGGTATTGCTTAAAGACACGGCGTTGGTATCTGTCGTGGGTCTGGAAGACATCATGCGTAAAGCCAATGTGGCGGTAAGCAATACCAAAGAACCGTTCCTGTTCTATCTTGTGGCTGCTTTTATGTACCTAGCATTGACGATCGTTTCCATGGTGGTGGTGCATTACCTAGAAAAACGCGCAAGCCGCGGTCTGACACGAGGATAAGCCAGTGGAATTAGATTTTTCAGTTGTCATCGAGTACTTTCCACGCCTGCTAACCGGTACGTGGATGACCATCAAATTGGTGTTGTTGTCGATTGTCTTGGGAGCCATTGTGGCTTTGCCCATTGCACTCGCGCGAATTTCTAAAAACTGGTTCATCAGCGGTGTGCCGTTTGCGTTCATCTTTTTCTTCCGCGGTACGCCGCTTCTAGTGCAGATTTTCTTAGTGTATTACGGTGCATCGCAATTTGAAGCGGTACGTGAAAGCTTCCTGTGGCCAATGCTTCGAGAGCCATTTTGGTGCGCCATCATTGCCTTTACCTTAAATACTTCGGCTTATACCGCAGAGATTTTCCGTGGCGCGATTCAGGCGATCCCTGAAGGGGAAGTGGAGGCTTGCAAGGTGATGGGTATGACTAAAATGCAAATGTATCATCGTATTTTGCTGCCACGTGCCTTTGGTATCGTGCTTCCTGCATACGGCAACGAAATCATCTTAATGCTTAAAGCAAGTGCACTAGCGAGTACCATTACCTTGCTAGATTTGACCGGCATGGCGCGCACCATTATTGCAAGAACGTATACTCCGATTGAGATCTTCTTAGCGGCAGGGGCGATTTATCTGGTGATCAGTATTTTTGTGATTTACATCTTTAGATTGATTGAGAAACGCCAAAATCGTTATTTGGGAACCTTATCGATTAAGGTGCCAGATAAAGGTTAGTGATCTTGTTTCAACCAGCACAAAGTAAAAGAGGCGCATCCTAGGATGCGCCTCTTTTTTATCAGGTAAAGCAATGGCAAGACGATTAGATCGCGTCAGCGCCTGTCTCACCTGTACGGATACGGATTACTTGCTCTAGTGCTGTCACAAAGATTTTGCCGTCACCGATTTTACCCGTGTTCGCGCTCTTCTGAATGGCTTCGATGGCTACGTCTACTTGGTCATCATCGATCGCAAGTTCCAGTTTTACTTTCGGTAGAAAGTCCACTACGTATTCTGCGCCGCGGTATAGTTCGGTATGACCGCGCTGACGACCAAAGCCTTTTACTTCTGTAACAGTGATGCCGTTAATACCGATTTCAGACAAGGCTTCACGCACTTCATCTAATTTAAAAGGTTTAACTATGGCTGTTACTAATTTCATAGATTCTCTCCATTTAAGGCATTGTTTGCCTATAAATTACCATTCAAATGCGGGGCTCGCTACTAATTGCATGAAAATGTTCTACAGTTAATGCCGAACTTGAATAACCGCTGTGAGTAACGGAGGAGATAGACATGGATCAAAGAGCCTTGATGATGTTTGAAAAGGGCATGGATAAGTTCGTAAAGAGCCTAAAAAAGAGCCTACAGAAGCATGAACACGTAAGCGTCTCTCATCAGTCTATGCCGCAATGCTTGGAGAGCTTAAAAGTCACTGATGAAGAGGATAATGAGCATGTGTTACGTCTGGTGGTTGTCGGATGCACTGAGAAGACGTTGTTAGCGCGCTTATCTTGGCTAGATAAAATGGGCAAGGATCACGTATGTTGCTATCTCAATACGAAGTTTGAAGCGGTAAAGCGCAAGCACAATGGCTTGTGGGTCAAAGATAAGCACGAGCCAGCAGATATGTGTTTAAGAGTGTGGACCTGCCTTCATTCACCTATTTAGATCAATCAAGGCAGGTGCTGAATGAGATTACTCGACGTTGTTAAGTGCGTCTAAATCATCATATTGGGTTTCGTGATAAGGGCTGCTCAGTTCATGTACTGCATCGATGAGGTATTTTGGACGTTCAGGATCCACGAACTGGTGAATACCGTGACCGAGGTTAAAGACATGCCCTGAACCTTTGCCAAAGCCTTCTAATACCGCAGCAACTTCTCGCTCAATTACTTCTTTATCAGCATACAATACGCATGGGTCAAGGTTGCCTTGAAGTGCCACTTTGTCGCCTACGCGAGCGCGGGCTTCGGCCATATCCGTGGTCCAATCTAGGCCCAAAGCATCAGGACCAGTGGCCGCCATATTCTCGAGCCATTGCCCACCGTTCTTAGTAAACATGATGACAGGGATCTTACGACCTTCGTGTTCACGGATCAGACCGTCCATAATTTGGCGCATGTACATCAAGGAGAACTGTTGGTACATAGGACCGCTGAGTACGCCACCCCAAGTATCAAAAATTTGTACCGCCTGAGCACCCGCTTTGATCTGGCCGTTTAGGTAATCTGTCACAGAGATCGCCAGTTTGTTTAGTAGTGCGTGTAGCACTTCTGGCTGTGAGTACATCATGCCTTTGATGTGGCGGAAGTCTTTGCTCGAACCGCCTTCCACCATATAAGTTGCCAGCGTCCAAGGACTGCCCGAGAAACCAATCAGTGGCACACGACCGTTTAGCGCATGACGAATGGTGGTGACCGCTTTCATGACGTAATCAAGATCAGAGGCTTTCGCGATTGGTAGTGCATCAACGTCGGCAGCAGTACGAATCACATGCTTGAATTTCGGACCTTCGCCAGTCTCAAAATACAGCCCAAGACCCATGGCATCAGGTACGGTCAAGATATCTGAAAATAATATTGCCGCGTCTAGATCGTAGCGCTCAAGTGGTTGTAGCGTGACTTCGCAGGCAAACGCATCGTTTTTACATAGACTCAAAAAGTCCCCTGCAGTAGCACGGCTTTGGCGGTACTCTGGCAGGTAGCGGCCAGCTTGGCGCATCATCCATACCGGTGTTGTATCAACAGGCTCTTTAAGCAACGCGCGCAGAAAACGGTCGTTCTTGAGTTCTGGAAACATTCAATTTCTCCGATGAGTTTTCAAGTTGTTCGGCATTTTACCTAACTTGAACAAAAAAAAAGATGCAATAACCAGAATTTATGACTCTGGTTAAGAAAATGGCATTAAAACAGGAAGAAAAACTAGGCTAATCCCCTATGTGACTCTTAAGACTACCTACTTGCACCAGCTTGGCGGCGTCATCAATGATGCCCAAATAATAGAGGTCATTGATCACGGTAGGTAACAGTCGATCAACCTGCTCTGCACTCATACCTGCTTTTAGACGCGGTGAATAAAGTATTTTGAGTAAAATGTAATCTAGTGGTGATAGATAAATATCAGAGCTGACATCATTAAAGATGGAAGGGTAGACATTGTCCGAGTCATTGGGTAGTCCAAGCAACTGAGTGATCTCTTCGATAATGCAGTCAAGAAAACGAGCATTTTGGCGAGCATAATCGACTGGGATAATGATGACACCACGTTCAATAGCACCCCGTGAGTTAACGCCAAAGTTACCTAGACAAATGGCCTCGTCGAGAGCGACGCGAATGGATTCAGGGTCACCGATATAGCGTGCGACTTTCTCTTCAACTTGGTCCAATGTTGTAAACGAGGCAATGATATTGGCTCGCCTAATATCAGAAGTGAAGTCAATCGGCACCCCCGTAATCCTAGTTAAATGCCGAGTATGAATACGCAGTAGCTGCTCTTGTAAACTGGAATCTCCAGCCTCACTTTCAATGTACACAATAATTGGCTTTTCCCAGCGTACTAAACGAGGTGTTTGTGAAGGGTTGTATTCCCGCTGCAAGGCAATGGTGAGAAAACTATCATGGATGTAGTTCTCTTCTTGCCAGTGAGCATAGCCTTGAGCGTAAGCGCTGCTCGTCAACATGCTAAATAGCCATAGCATGAGAGCAGCAAACTTACCTGTAAGGCGATTAGGGCACATTGTTATAGACCTTAAGTTGGTTATTAACGTAGTGCAGTAGAGCATCAAACGAATCTGGCGTAAAAGGCAGCTGGTCAGGGTTATCCAAAATCTCTTGAACTGTCATTTCTCGAACTTCTGCGACTTCTTTCGCCTGTAGGGTCAGAGGCCCGTGTTGCACGGCATCATAATGACAAGTATAGACTTTGCCCCAGATTCTGAAGCCTTCACCTTCAGTGAAGAACATGCCTTCGATATTTAATGGCAAAATTAAGCCCAATTCTTCTTCAAGCTCACGTTGTGCACACAGGTCGTAGCTTTCACCTTTCGCCACTACGCCACCAGTGGTGACGCCATAGTAACCCGGACAAAATGCCTTGGTATCGGTACGCTTCTGTAACAGCAGTGTATCTGGGCCAGTAAAGACTAGAATAAAGGTGACACGATGGATGTCGTCTTGAAAGTTCATTAGGCGGCGTGGAATATCGCCAATCACTTGGTTGCTGCGATTAACGAGGGTAATGATTTCATCAGTATCAGACATAACGTGTACTTATTTTGAGCAAAAAAAGAAGGGTAACGATTTCGCCTTAGATTGCAAAGGGTTAATGGCTCTAAGAGTGAGATTAGACAATTTTCGTAAATGCGACACATACTTAAGTCGTGAATAGAACACAGTTCTGGATGTTATTTTTAGTGCGGGCGTTTGGGCTACTATGGCGCAAGTTTTAGATTTTGTAGGAGTGAACATGTCGATTCCAAATCATGATTTTTTGCGTTACACCTTAGCGTACCCTGATAAGGTGAATGCCACTCAGTTTCCCTTGCCCGATGGTATTGCCTACTTAGAGGGGGTTGGCATATTGCGCTTAGAGCCCCATCATCCCGTGCAGCACAGCGTGGTGTTATCTGCGGGCATTCATGGTAATGAAACTGCGCCAATTGAGCTGCTTAATGGCTTGGTGCGACAGTTGCTCACTGGGGAACTAGCCTTGTCGGTGCGGGTGTTAATTATTCTAGGGCATCCTCAGGCCATGATTGCGGCAGAACGCTTTTGCGATGTGAATCTGAATCGTTTGTTTTGTGGGGCTTGGCAACGTTACGACGGACTTGAGGTGGGTCGTGCACAAGAACTAGAGCAGGCGGTGGCTAAATTTTTTGGGCAGCATGAGCAGGGTGAAAAGTTGCACTACGATTTGCACACTGCGATTCGTGGTTCCCAATATGAAAAATTTGCTGTGCACCCCTTTTCGGATGGTAAGGCTTACCAGCATTCGCAATTTGCATTCTACGATGCGATTGGTTTGGAGGCGGTATTGTTATCTCATCAACCGACGACGACCTTTTCTTACCATTCTTACGCCAAGCATGGCGCTCAGGCGGCGACGATTGAATTGGGCCAAGTTAAGCCCTTTGGTGAAAATGACCTAACTAAGTTGGATTCTCTAAATGAGGCGCTTAAAGCATTGCTATCTGATGCAGCACTCACACAAGGGCAAGCTCGAAACGTGCACTTATTTGAAGTGATTGATGTGCTGACCAAAGATGCTGAAGACTATCGGCTAAACATTGCTTCTGATGAAAAGAACTTTACGGGCTATACACAAGGCTTCGAGTTGGCCACTTCGAGTGCTAGTCGTTATCTGGTCAAGCAAGAGGGCGATGCTTTAGTGTTCCCCAATACTAAACTTCCTATTGGGCAGCGCTCTGGCTTAGTTGTAAGAGCTCGAAGTTGGCAAACATTTAAGACAATTTGAGAGTTTGCGACATGGGGGATTGAGAAGCCCCGTTTAAGTTGTTATTGTTATGTTATAACATCTTTGGTTGACTGGATTCTATCTCATGTTGAAGTACGCATTACCTGCCTCTCTATTATTGTCTGTTTCTGCTTTCGCACAAACTCATGTTGTGACCTCGATTAAACCTGTCTCTATGGTGGTGTCTGCCATCGGTGGAGATCAAGTTAAGATTGAGCAATTGGTGAATAACCAAGCCTCGCCGCATGACTTTGCCATGCGTCCATCTGACCTGCGTAAATTGGATCAGGCGGATTTAGTCGTTTGGGTAGGTGAGAACCTTGAAACGTTTCTTGAAAAGCCGTTAGCTAACCTATCGGGCAAAAAAGACATCGAATGGATGGCGCTAAGCGGCACTTATTTACGTCAATTTAGTGAGACGGCTGATGAGCACCATCACGATGAGCATGAAGAACATGGCGATCATGATGGCCACGATCATGACGAGCACCACGAAGAACATGGTGATCATGATGGCCACGATCATGACGAGCATCACGAAGAACATGGTGATCATGATGGCCACGATCATGACGAGCACCACGAAGAGCATGAAGGCCATGATGAGCACGGCCACGAAGGTCACCATCACACAGGAACTGACCCACATGTGTGGTTAGATCCGGTTAACGCAAAAGTGCTAGCCCATGAAGTGATGGAAAAACTCAGCGCATTAGACCCTGCTCATAAACAGGCGTTTTCTGATAACTACAATACTTTTGTGCGAATGCTAGACGTTGCGGATAAGAAGGTTCGGGCCGAGCTTGAGCCTGTAAAAGACGTCCCTTATTTTGTCTTCCATGAAGCTTATGGGTACTTTGAAAATCATTACAAGTTAAACAACAAAGGTGCGATTACGCTAAGCCCAGAGCGCAAGCCTGGGGCGAAAACGGTGGCGGACATTCGTACGCAAATTGAACAGCACAATGTTGCTTGCGTATTCAGTGAACCGCAGTTTAGCCCTGCGATCGTCGATACGCTGATCGAAGGTACAGAGGTGAAAACAGCTGTGTTGGATCCGCTAGGTGTATCGTTGAAACTGTCTAGTAACAGCTACCCTGCATTTCTTGAAGCGCTTGCGGGTCAATACGCTGCTTGCTTGAAATAAAACAAAATCGAACGCCTACCGAGCTTTGGTAGGCGTTCTGCTTTTGCCTCTGTATAATGGCGCCACTATTTATGAATTCGAGTTGGCCCATGAGCGAAAACCTGTCTACTTTGTCTTGTGATTCACAAACACTGATCACCAGCGCTAAAACCACTCTTGCAACTCAAGCTCAAGCCCTGATGGGGCTGGCTGAACGAGTTGATACGCAATTCTCTCAAGCCGTGACCATGATGTTGAACTGCCATGGTCGTGTCATCATCTGTGGTATGGGGAAGTCGGGGATTGTTGGCAAAAAGATTGCGGCGACCCTTGCGTCTACTGGTACACCGTCCTTTTTTATGCACCCAGGCGAGGCCTTTCACGGTGATTTGGGGATGGTACACAAAGACGATCTGCTGATTTTGATCAGCTACTCTGGTGAGACGGAAGAGGTGATTCGTTTGCTTCCATCACTACAAAGCTTTGGTAACCAATCGATTGCGATTGTCGGTAATCCAAACTCGACCCTAGCTCAGCATTGTGACTGTGTACTGGACATCGCCATTGATCGTGAAGTGTGCCCGAACAATTTGGCACCAACGACTTCTACGACCATGACGATTGCCATGGGCGATGCCTTGGCGGTGGCCTTGATGCAATGCCGTGATTTCCAACCACAAGACTTTGCGCGCTTTCATCCAGGAGGCAGCTTAGGCCGTAAGTTGTTAACCCGTGTGCGTGATCTAATGCACAAAGACAACTTGCCGTTTTGTACGCCTGCAACCTCGCTACAAGAAGCGATCGCGGTGATGACCCAAGGTCGTCGCGGGGTGGTGCTGATCAAGGACGGCGAGCGCCTAGCGGGTATTTTTACCGATGGTGATTTACGTCGTGCCATGCTCAAAGACGCGGCGGGTATGCTCGCTAAAACCATGGCTGAATTAATGACGCCCAATCCGAAAACCATTTCTCAAGATACTATGATTGTCGAAGCAGAAGAGCGTATGCTGCGCGACAAAATCACCTTATTAGTAGCCGTTGACGACGATAAAAACGTAGTTGGCTTGCTAGAAATTTACGACCGTTAAGATTGATAGGACAGACACGATTATGTCAGAAAGCAGCAAAATCATCCGTATTGGTAATTCGATTGAGGTGGCCAACCACCTGCCGTTTGTCTTATTCAGCGGTGTGAACGTATTGGAGTCTCGTGATCTAGCGATGAAAGTCGCAGAAGATCACGTGAAGATTACGGAGAAGCTTGGTATTCCTTATGTCTTCAAGGGCTCATTTGATAAAGCGAACCGCTCATCGATCAATTCTTTCCGTGGTCCTGGTTTAGAAGAAGGTCTCAAGATTCTTCAGGAAATCAAAGACACCTTTGGTATCCCAGTGATCACCGATGTGCACGAAAACGATCAATGCGCACCGGTGGCAGAAGTGGCGGATGTGATCCAGTTGCCAGCGTTCTTGTCACGCCAAACAGATCTTGTGGTGGCCATGGCGAAAACGGGCGCGGTGATTAACATCAAGAAAGCTCAGTTCTTAGCACCCCACGAAATGAAACACATTCTGACGAAATGTGAAGAAGCTGGTAATAGCAACTTAATGCTGTGTGAGCGCGGCAGCATGTTTGGTTACAACAACTTAGTGGTGGACATGTTGGGCTTTGGGGAAATGAAGAAATTTGACTACCCAGTGATGTTTGACGTGACGCACTCACTACAACGTCCTGGTGGTCGTTCTGATTCTGCGGATGGCCGTCGTGCACAGGTTACAGAGCTTGCTCGTGCAGGGATGTCGTTGGGGCTTTCTAGTATGTTCCTAGAAACCCACCCAGATCCAAATAATGCTAAATGTGACGGCCCATGTGCTTTGCCATTAGATAAGCTTGAGCCATTCCTGAAGCAAATCAAGCAGCTGGATGAGCTGGTTAAAACGTTTGAAACATTGGATACGAGTGCCTAATGGACGTTGCTTTTTTAGAGCATTACCAAGAGCTGGTGAACGGTAATCTTCTGATGAAGAAGTTGCCGTTTTTGAAGTTGGTGATTTTTGATGTGGACGGTGTCCTAACCGATGGTGGCCTTTACTATGGTGCTGACGGCGAAGCGGTGAAACGTTTTAGCGTCAAAGACGGTGTGGCGCTGAAACTGCTACCAAAATGGGGCGTGGATGTGGCAGTGATTACCGCCAAAGATTCGGCGCCTTTGCATAAGCGTATGGACGATCTTGGTATCAAGCACTTCTATTATGGCTGTCATGATAAAGCGGCGGCGTTTGATGAGTTGATGCAAACGCTTAAACTTGAGCCTGAGCAAGTGGCATACGTTGGCGATGATGTGATTGATCTACAAGTGATGCCAAAAGTAGGCATTTCCTTATGTCCAGCTGACGCTCATACTCTGCTACTGCGTCACTGTGACATCATTTTGAAACGGTCCGCTGGGCAAGGTGTGGCTCGTGAAGTGGCCGATCTTGTGTTGGCAACACGTATGTCATTAGAAAGCGCTTATGAGTTAGCAAAGCGTCCAGAATTTGAGAAGAAAGATTCGTTATGAGTAACTTACCTGCGTTTCATATCGTCATTCCGGCGCGTTTCGCGTCCCAGCGCTTTCCGCAGAAAATGCTGGCAAATCTTGCTGGCAAACCGGTTGTGCAATGGGTTTATGAACTGGCGCTTAAAGCGGGGGCTGAGTCGGTGACGATTGCGACCGACCATGAAGATATTTTCAAAGCTGCTGAAGGCTTCGGTGCTGACGTGGTGATGACTCGTACCGACCATGAAAATGGCACTGAGCGCCTGGCAGAAGTGGCGACTATTAAAGGTTGGTCAGGCGATGAAATCGTCGTCAATGTGCAGGGTGATGAGCCATTGTTACCTATTGGTTTGATTCATAACGCCGTTCAAGCCCTCTCGGATGACAAAGAGTCGGAAATGGCCACGGTCGCGTGTCCGATTCATCGCGAGGAAGACATCTTTAACCCAAGTGTGGTCAAAGTGGTGTGTGATGCCAAAGGTCGTGCTTTGTACTTTAGTCGTGCCACCATGCCTTGGGATCGTGATGGATTTGCTCAATCGCCGCAGCAAATTGCAGAAGATTACCCAGCCCTACGTCACGTGGGTTTGTACGTTTACCGCGTGTCTTTGTTAGGTCGCTATGCGCAAATGCCCATGTCGCCACTTGAAAAGTGGGAGAAGCTAGAGCAGCTGCGTTTCCTTCATCAAGGTATTAAGGTCCAAGTGGCGCTTACTAAAGAGTTACCGCCACACGGCGTTGATACGCCAGAAGACCTTGAAGCTCTGACGAAAAAACTGATGGTTTAGCGGGTGATTTAGCATGGGCCGCAAGACCTACGCCGTATGTGTGATTTGGTTTATCTTGGTTGTCACATGCATTGTAGGAGCCTATGTGCCTCTGCACTATTGGTCAGCACAACTGCGCAGTCTGATGCCACAACAGGTTGCGTTGATGCGCGTGTCTGGCCACTGGTGGGCAGGGCAGGCACAACTGTCTGTGACGGGACTTTCTCAACCGTTGCAGTTATCTTGGTCGATGAAATCCTTGTTTGCGCCGATTGATTGGTATCTTAATCATCCTCAGATACTTGGTTATGGACAGGTCCAGCCGTCTTTCAGTACGGTATCTTTTTGGGTTAAGGGGCTAAGCCTCGATGCCGATCTACTCAATCCGTTGCTTACGCAGCAGGGCGTATACGTCACCGGATCTCCCCTTGAGGTCAGCGCTTGGTACAGTGTTTATGATATCCAAGAAAAGCAATTTCAAGCATTTCAAGCCCGTGCGAATTGGTCGAAAGGCCACATTCGTTATCAGCTTGAAGGGCTCACTAACGAAGCGAATATCGTAGATTTGCAACTGCAAGGCTATCTGACTGATGAGTCACATCCTAGACAGCCAATATTGGTTTTACAATCCCAACAAGGCAGCCCTCTGCTGGAAATGAAGCTGTTGCCTCAGTGGCACCTTGAGCTAACGGTGATGCCTGAATTAATTGAAACAATAGGGTTACGTTGGCCGGGGAAAAAAGAATATCCCGCCTTTGTTATGATTCAGCCGTTGAGGGAAATGTGGCCTTAATCACTGCTTAAATGTTCAAATAGATGCGATCTTCTTGCAATGTTTTATCGGTTTGTTGAAGATAGCCGTTTAGATTTTCGATATCTACTGATTAGGTTACGTTTGTGCATTGGAAAGCTGCTGAAAAAGTTGCGTTATGGCTGACGACATTTGGGGCGCTGACAGTGCTGGCTGTCGCCGTTGGCAATATTGTCGCTCGAAGCTGGTTTTCGGCCACTCAGGTGTCAGTCCCGATAACGCTCACCTTGCCTAGTAACGATGCTGTCGCGATCGCCACTCCGAGCTCTGATCTATTTGGTGTGACGCCGATTAACGCTCTATCATTGCAGCCTACGACTTTGAAAATTCACTTGCTAGGGGTTCTACCCAATACCGTTCCCGAGTTCGGCATGGCGGTCATTCGCCCAGAAAATCAAATCGAACAGACCTATATAGTGGGGCAGAATCTTGCTCCAGGGGTGACATTGAAAGCGGTATTTAGCGACCATGTAGTGCTCGAGCGTAACGGAGTGATGGAAATCTTGTTCTTTAGTCAAACCAGTGGTTCAGCCAACCAATCCTTATTTGTCCCCAGTGCGCCTGCCGCTTCTAATCCAAACTCAAGCCCGTCGACAAGCACGGCGATTAAAGTGCCGCAGACTGTAGAGCAAATCGCAGCCGCCTTTCATCAACATCCGCTAGCAATGCTGCAACAAGCGGGCGTCGAGCAAAAGGGCAATTCCTATCGTTTAACGGCTGACAGTCGTCTTACTCAATTTGGTTTGCAACCGGGCGATCAATTAGTTTCCCTGAATGGTATGGATCTAGATGCGCTACAGGGGGATGACAAGCTGCAAGCCCAATTGCTGCAATCGGAGTCCATTCGAGCCGAAATAGAGCGAGGCGGACAACGTCTCATTATTCATTTTTCCATTAAGTAAGGATGCTCCATGTTGTCGTTGCGTAAATTCATGGTGAACGGTTTATGTGTGTTGGCTTTGAGTGCCACACCTTGCATGGCACAAACGTGGCAGGTGAATTTGCAACAGGCCGACATCGGCGTTTTTATCCAGCAAGTCGCTAAGATGACGGGCAAAAGTTTTATCGTGGACCCAAGGGTAAAAGGTAAGGTCAGTGTCATCTCCAATGAAGCGCTCAATGAAGAGGCCGTTTATCGCTTGCTGCTGTCTGTACTGACAGTGCATGGCTACGCAGCATTAGAGACGGCTGATGGGATAAAAGTTGTACCACAGAATATAGCCAAGCAAAGTGGTGTGGATTTTGATAGTCAAGGAATTGCCGCAGGCGGTTTGTTGGTGACTCGCATGATTCCAGTAAAGCAAGCGACCGCATCAGAATTGGTGCCGATCCTACGCCCTTTAATTCCCCAGTATGGACACCTTGCTGCAGTGGACAGTGTTAATGCACTGATTATCAGTGATCATGCGGACAACATTCGCGAATTAGAATCTCTGATTGCTCGCCTTGATAATTCAAGTGAAGGGGTGGTTCGTGTGCTACCGCTTGAGCATGCTTGGGCAAATGATGTGTTAGGGCTGATTACCGAGTTAACTGGTGCATCAGCAACGAGCAATGGTTCTGCGAATACGCAGCCAGTTATGACCACGAAAGTGATTGCTGACGATCGTACCAACCGTATGGTCATTAAGGGCAAACTTGAAGATGTACAAAAAGTTGAGGCGTTAATTAAACAACTGGATTCCCCCACCAAAGTGGCCAGTCGTTTGTCTGTATTACCGCTGCGTTATGCGGATGCGCCAAAAACTGCAGAGTTAATCGGTGGTTTATTGGGCTCGACAGTAGCAACCGATACTGCCTCTGCTAACAGTACTATTGTCAAAGCCGATGAAGATTTGAATGCATTAGTGGTGCGTGCAGATCCGAGTGTGCTGGTGGATATCCAATCGGTTTTAAAAGAGCTCGATGTGCCGCGCGCTCAAGTATTGGTTGAGGCCATCATAGCCGAAGTCAATATGGATGATGCTGAAGCCTTTGGCTTCCAGTGGTTATTTGGAGACACGTCCGACTCTACTGTGCCAGCAATGGGCACGAATTTTACCGCCGCAGGTAATAGCATTACGGAAATCGCCACGGGCATTGCCACAGGGCGTCCGACATTAAGTAACGGCTTAACCGCCGCAGGGATTCGTTTTAATAGCAATGGAGATCTAAATCTTGCGGGGATCTTGCAAGCGATAGAAAGCAACTCCAATGCCAACCTGTTATCGACGCCTAAGATCATGACCTTGGATAATCAAACCTCGAAGATCTTAGTGGGAGAAACACGACCCTTTCAAACCGGTGGCTATGCAGACAGTAGCAGTAACGCTTTTGTTACCACGACTCGGGAAGACATTGGCTTAACCCTTGAAGTGACGCCACATATTAATGCGGGTGATGAAGTACGAATGGAAGTGCTACAGATAGTAGAGGCTGCTTCTTCCGAGCCAAGCTCACTTGGCACCATCACCACGAAGCGTGAAATCTCCACCACGGTTATTGCTGGTAATCGCCGCACGATTGTATTGGGGGGGTTAATCGAGGATAACGTGGTGGAAGTACAGCAAAAGGTGCCTCTGTTAGGGGATATTCCAGTGATTGGGGCTCTGTTCCGAAGTACTTCGCAAGAAAACCAAAAGCGTAACCTGTTAGTGTTTATTCGTCCGACCATCCTGCGTTCGGCGCAAGACGTCGCGGCGGTTACTAGTGAAAAATTTAGTGGATTTAGAAGTATCGAAATTTCCCAAGCGTTCACCCTACAGCGACCGCAAGCACTAGAAGAGCGCTTTGATCGCCCTTATGCCGCTCCTACGAAATAACGCTCAATTTAAATGAGTAATAACGCTCATATAGTCGTGGGATTATGTGTAAGATTTTGTATCTTATTAATGTTAGATTTGTAAGGTTAGTGTAAAGTGAGCCGGTGTTTTTCGGTGTCACAGGGAAGTGGCAGCAAGATTAGTGTGTTACTTCCCCCATTTAACTTTTCAAAATTGAGGTTAGTAATGCAAAAAGCGCTTATTATTGCAGGAAGCTTAGCGTGTGGTGCAGCGGTCGCAGCACCTGTCTCTCAGCCATTCGGCTCAAGTTTTACTTTAGGATCCAGTGCCAATCCAGCGTCATTGATGACTGCCATGGGTAACCCTGCTGCTGCTTACTTTATGGTGAACAGTGAAGAGGGCGATAACTTCCGTACAGGTATTCTTGGCCCTATTGGTGTTGGCTACGAAGTGGGCGAAGTCGACTCCCTAGAAGACAAAATCGATGAGTTAGACGATCTGTTGGATCAAGAAGTGACGACCATCGGCCAAGCGTTAAATATCCAATCTCGTGCCAACGATTTGCTAGCTCAAATGGGCGAAGACGCTAATCTTAAAGTGATGGTGGGGGCGCCAGTGCCTGTGTTCCCAATTATCTACAAAACCGACAGTGGCAGTGCCTTTATGCTGGATCTATCGGTTTCAGCGGTGGCAAAAGGCCACTTCTTAGATGATGAGATCGACATCGTACAAGAGACGAATGGTGATTACCGTTTAGATACTAACTCTTCTTTGTACGCTAAAGCAGGTGCGGCGGTGACCTTTGGGCTAGGTTACTCAACCGATGTTTACAGCAGTGATGCGGGGACTCTGGTATTGGGTACTAAGCTGAATGCCCACAGTGTGACACTGGGCAAGGCGTTGCAGCATCTAGAATCATCTGATGATGATACGTCAGATGCGTTTTCTGATGCGTTCTCTGATCAGCAAGAAACGACCACTGACTTTGGTCTAGACTTAGGTGCTATTTGGGCGGCTGAGCATTACCAATTGGGCTTTCAAGCAACCAACCTGAATGAGCCAAGTTTCGAATACGGCAAGCTGCCAAGCAACTGTGCGACTGAGTCTCCGATTGACCAGCCGAGCTGTAATGCGGCTCTTGAATTCGCTCAAAAAGGCGAAATTGAGCTAAACGAAGAATACACCATGGAGCGTCAATTCACGGTTGAAGCATTAACATTCGTATTTGATCGTCAGTTGTCCCTAGCGGCAAGCTACGAGCTAAACGAAGTTGCGGACTTGGTGGGAGATGAATACCAGTGGGCGACTGTTTCTACAGTCTACTACAGCAGCAGTTCCTTTATTCCAGCGCTTCGCCTAGGTTACAAAAAGAACATGGCAGGTTCAGAATTGAGCTACGCGATGGTGGGCGCAACCCTATTCAAACGCCTAAATCTGGACTTGGCTTACGGCCTTGAAAGTGTAGAAATCGATGGTGATGAACAACCACGTAGTTTGTACGTCAGCGCGAGCATTGAAAGTGCATTCTAATAAGATCCTCTAAGTTTTTCATTGTTCGATCCTTAAAAAACGCGCTATAACTATAGTGCGTTTTTTTATGGGCAATCGCCTGCAATCGGTTGTAGTGAGTTTGATGAATAAGCAATGGGTGGGAGCGCAAGGCTCTGGTGAAAATAGAATGATTCCCTGCAAGGGATGTGGGCTTCAAACACTTGTTCCTAGTCTAGAGCCGAATCAAACTGCTTATTGTCCACGCTGTGGTCACAAGCTTACCTCCTTGAAGCAGAACTGGGTCGACAAAGTTTTGGCGTTAGGCCTGTCAGCACTTTTATTGCTGTTATTGTCTATTTCCTTCAATTTTCTATCATTTTCTAGCAATGGATTAGAAACATCGATCACGTTGATATCTGAAGTGGAGACTCTGATAGCGCAAAACAATTTAAGCCTAGCCGCGGTCATATTGTTTGTTTGTATTCTCTTGCCAGCCTGTGTCTTATTATTGCTTTGTGCTTGGATGCTATCGATTAAATTTGGTATTGGTTTGCGAGCTACGAAGGCACAAATCGCTCTCTGCTTTAACTTTATTATTTGGTGTATGCCAGAAGTATTTATGGTCGGCGTGATCGTCAGTATGGTCAAGGTTACCTCGATGGCAGAGGTAAACTTTGGTCCGAGCTTCTATTTTTATATAGGTTTTATGGTGTTATACATTTTGACTTTGTTGCACCTTGACCGTTTTCAAGTAGAGCTGGCTTTTATAAAAGAGTCGAAGTTTACCGCGACCGTGCTTAACACTGATAAGCGTGTGCAATGGACTTGGGCGTTATTGTTTACTTCTGTCATATTGTACCTGCCGGCAAATTTATTGCCGATCATGACAACTCGATTTTTAGGCGTGGACTCACCTTCGACGATTGTAGGAGGGGTGATTACTTTGTGGCATCATGGCTCTTACATGATTGCGGCGGTCATCTTTATTGCCAGCATCTTAGTGCCTATGTTTAAAATGTTTGCGATAGGCTATTTAAATTATTCTGTGCAGACGAACAGTAATGTCAGCATCAAGCAGCGTTATACCTTATATCGAGTCACTGAAATGATGGGGCGCTGGTCGATGATTGATGTCTTTGTCGTCGCGATTTTAGCTGGGTTGGTGCAGCTTGGAAGCACTATGAGTGTCTACCCTGGTTCTGCTGTGATTGCATTTTGCGCTGTGGTTGTGCTGACAATGTTGGCCGCTATGTCATTTGATAGCAGAATGATTTGGGAAAATGAGCAATAAATATGAGTCTACCGTCAGATCAACACCGTAAAACATCGGGCACTGTTTCCGCTACGATAAAGTCAAACAATCGTATTTCGAAGATTTGGCTCATTCCTATTGTCACTCTGTTACTGAGTGCATGGTTTATTTTGCAAGAATTAAACGACAAAGGCCTTGAGATAGAGATTGAGTTCCAAACGGCGACTGGATTGGAAGCAGGAAAAACGCAAATCAAAATCCGTGATGTGGTCATCGGTCGAGTGGATTCTCTTGAATTGAAAGACGATTCTTCAGGAGTTCTAGTCACTGCTCTGTTGGACAAAAAAGCTGAGAAGTTTCTACGTACCGATACGCGCTTCTGGATCGTTTCCCCAAGAGTATCTCTTGAGGGGATTTCAGGCCTGCAAACTTTATTGTCAGGCTCTTACATTGATATGGCTCCTGGCCTTGATGTACAGACTTCACGCCATTTTACTGCCTTGAATGATCCGCCAGTGACGCCGATCGGGACCCCCGGTTTACGGGTCTTTTTAAACAGCGAAAAGTCATTTACCGCCAAAGTAGGGGATCAAGTCATTTATCGTGGGCTTGCTGTCGGCCGAATTGAAACGGTGGAATATGATTTAGAAAAGCGTTTGGCCAAATACAGTGCTTTTATTGAGGCGCCGTTTGATAAGCTAGTCACCTCCAACACTCGATTTTGGAATACCAGTGGCATTGAGTTGGAGCTAGGGGCTGATGGTGTGGGCGTTAGCACTCCGAATTTAGAATCACTCATTGCCGGCGGTATCACTTTCGATGAACCGGAAGGTATGCCGCCTAGTCACCCTTTTCAAAAAGATAAGGTCTTCGAAATTTACCCTTCTTACAAAAGTGCCATGGCGCACCGCTATGTTGAGAAAGTCTATTATCTGATTTTAATCGAAAGCTCTGTGCGTGGCCTGAAAGAAGGCGCACCAGTAGAGTATCGTGGTTTGCAAATTGGTCAGGTAGAAGACATCAATATTAAGCTGGATGACCATAAACTTCGTGTTGATGAAGACTCTTACAAGATTCCTGTGCTGATTTCTATTCAACCTGGACGGGCCAACTTGACCGATGATGCGGCAGGTAGAGAGCTTATCAGCAAGCAATTTAAGCTTTGGGTGGAAAAGGGATTAAGGGCGTCCCTCAAAACTGGCAGTTTGCTAACAGGAGCGGTATTTGTTGATCTTAAACATGATGATAAAGCAGACGCATACAAAACTGTGCTATTAGCGGGATATCCTGTCATTCCTACAGTACCAGATGAGATTGTCCAGTTTACTGATCAGTTGAGCACAACCTTGGATAAGATAAACGAATTACCTTTACAAGGTGTGGCTGATGATTTACGAGTCTTGCTGCAAGATCTATCTAGCAGTGCTAGCGCGTTTAATCAGGCGAGCGCTTCAATCAGTGATAAGTTAGACGAATTTGATATGGCAAACATGAACCAAACCCTATCGAGTTTGAACGATGTGTTAGAGAAATTTGCCACGGATGATAATGGTGTGTCATCGATCAACCAAACCATGATCGAAATTCAAAATGCCATGCGCGAGTTAACGCCATTGCTGCAGAAAATGAATACGGCTCCGAATAGTTTGATCTTTAAGAGTCAGGTAGCGCCGGATATCGAGCCTCGAGGAGCAAGGCGATGAAAGTAATATTGCTATTAATCAGTTTCCTAATGTTGGCGGGCTGTTCTTCACAAACATTGCAGCCGCCAAAATACTATGTTTTGAGTGGCTCTCCTGGGCAACTTACGCCTCACAAGACGCTGCACCCGGCAATCGAAGTGCATTCCATTGTGCTGTCGGATTATCTGCAAAGCTCGAATATTGTGTTGCAAGTCTCGGATCATGAGTTGTTCTTTTCAGCGAACCATCTCTGGGCAGAACCCTTGCAAGTAGGGATTGAAAAAGTACTGCTTAACCGATTCTCGAACACTCAAGACTTAACCACTAATGAGGCGTTACAGTTAGATCTTAACATTGATTATTTTCACATCGTAGATCGTGATGCAGTGATTTTGTCCGGTAGCTATTCAGTTGAAAACCGTGCTGGTGATACTTGGGTGCGTGAGCGTTTTGCTTTACGTGAGCCGTTAAACGACTCAGGTTATGAGTACGCCGTGTCGGTGATGTCCTCCATTCTTGGGGCGTTAAGTCAGGAAATAGCCGAAAAAGTGGCTGCTCACGACAGTAGCGCACTTTAGTGCTCGGGTTTTATAAGGTTTCCTTTTGTCAGCTCTAGCTTACTCTTTTGTCAAAGAATACGGCGTCTTACTGTATCCGTCTGCCGCTGGTTGGGTATTAGCCCACCGTGCTAGTACGGCCTTGTCAGCGTTAAATGAAGCGTTCCGTTTGTGCCCTGAAATGCCAAGATTAGAGGTCTTGTCTGATCAAGCGTTTGATGCTCAGGTGGTGCAGTATTATCAGCAGGCAGGTCAACAAACGCTGGCGAGCGTGAATGCTTTGGACGACGACTCTTATTTGCAAGGATTAGATCTAGAAAGCTTGGCAGAAGCCATACCTGAAAACGAAGATTTACTCGAACGAGAAGGGGATGCGCCAGTTATTCGCTTGATCAATGCGATCCTGAGTGAAGCTTTAAAAGAGGGTGCCTCTGACATTCATATTGAAACCTATGAACGCCAACTCAAAGTACGTTTTCGGGTGGACGGTCTTTTACGAGACGTTATTTCCCCTAAGCGAGCCTTAGCTCCTATGTTGATTTCCCGCATCAAAGTGATGGCAAAAATGGACATCGCGGAGAAGCGCTTGCCACAAGATGGCCGTATTTTATTGCGCGTTTCTGGTCAAGATACGGATGTACGAGTATCTACCTTACCGTCGACCTTTGGCGAGCGGGTGGTATTACGTTTACTTAATACATCGGTGGCACAGTTGGAGTTGGATCATCTTGGAATGAGTATCCAAGATCAAAACCGCTTACGCCAATTGATTGGGAAGCCAAACGGTATTGTATTAGTAACAGGCCCGACAGGCTCAGGTAAAACCACCACGCTGTACGCCGCATTGAATTATCTAAATCATGGGCGTAGCAACATTATGACCGTGGAAGATCCGGTGGAATACCAGCTTGATGGTGTGGCGCAAACCCAAGTGAATAGCAAAGCAGGCATGAGCTTTGCCAAAGGATTGCGAGCCATTCTGCGGCAAGATCCAGACGTAGTGATGGTGGGAGAAATTCGAGATTTGGAAACGGCTGAGATAGCGGTGCAGGCTTCTTTGACGGGGCACTTAGTGCTTTCTACATTGCACACGAACAGTGCCATTGCCGCTGTGACACGCCTACAAGATATGGGGATTGAGCCCTTTTTGCTGTCTTCTTCTTTAGTCGGCGTGGTAGCGCAACGCTTGGTGCGCCGATTATGTGATCATTGTAAGTTGACGCAGCCTATGGATCAGGCAACGGGGCGGTTGTTTGCTCAGGTTTCGATTTTACCTGAAAGTCTATATCGTGCCCATGATGAGGGCTGCGAACATTGTTATCAGGGCTATCGTGGTCGTTTAGGCATTTATGAAATGATTGAAATGGATTCGGTCTTACAACGCTTGATTCACGATCAAGCTTCGCAACAAACCTTGGCAGACTATGTGCAACAGCATTGTCCAAGTTTACGTATAGATGGTTTACAAAAAGCGGCTATGGGGCTGACGTCGATCGAAGAAGTATTGCGTGTAACTTCATATCTTGTTCGAGACGTATCCGATCAGCATTCTGCCAATGGGTTAGACTGATGGCGGTCTTTGAATATCGTGCGTTAACCGATGGCGGCCGCAAACGCAAGGGCGTGTTGGAAGCGGACAATGAACGTCATGCTCGCCAGCAGCTGCGTCAAAAAGGCTTGGTTCCGTTGCAGCTTAAAAGTGCCAAAGTCAGCCGTAAAACTTTCTTTCCTAGCAACTTATCGATCCGTGAACGAGCACTCGTCATACGTCAACTGGCGACCTTGATTGAGGCAGGGCTGCCGATTGATGACGCTTTATCAGGCGTGGCATCGCAATCAGGCAAAGGTCGTGTGCGTTCGATGTTGTTGGCGATTCGTGCTCGGGTGCTAGAAGGTTTTTCCTTGGCTCAAGCTCTTAGTGCGTATCCCAAAGCGTTTCCAACATTATTTCAGGCCAGTGTTCAGGCGGGTGAAGAGTCAGGCAAGCTACCAGCGGTATTATTAGCTTTAGCTGAGAGCTCTGAACGTGAACAAAGAACGCAGCAGAAGCTGCAGTCAGCGCTCCTTTATCCGGCATTGCTCACGCTGGTGGCCATTGCTATTGTCAGTTTCCTTCTAGGATCGGTGATGCCAGATATTGTCGCAGTATTTCAGCGACAGAATGCTCCATTGCCACCGCTAACCCAAGCTTTGATTGGGGTGAGTCATGGCTTGTCTGATTGGGGGATTTGGTGCCTGTTAGCGTTGTTGATGTGTTTAATGGGGCTGTCTCTTTCGAGACGAAATAGCGCCATACGGCTGAGCCAAGATCGCTTCTTGTTGAGGTTTCCTTGGCTTGGGCGACTGCTGGCTACGTTTGCCATAACGCGCTACGTGTCGACCTTGTCCATGCTAACTCGAAGTGGAGTGCCTCTGGTGTATGCTATGGAAATTTCCGCTAAAGTGATTGCAAACTTAGCATTGAAGCAGCGTTTTCAAACAGCGCAACAGCATGTTCGTGAGGGAATGTCGCTGTCACAAGCTCTATCAGACATGCCCCATGTGCCGCCCCTTATGCGTCAGCTTATTAGTAGCGGTGAACGTAGCGGTGATCTAGCTGGTATGCTGGATAAGGCGGCTCGCCAACAAAGCGAACTCAGCCAACATAGAATGAATAACTTCCTCACCCTGTTTGAGCCACTAATGCTGCTGGTGATGGGCTGTGCTGTTTTGCTGATCGTGATGGCGATATTGTTGCCGATTATGAATATGAACCAATTATTGCGTTAACTTGTTAAAGGAATTCTGTCATGGGACACCACTATGTGCCGCCTAAACGCGCCTCATTAAAACGTCAGCAGTCGGGCTTTACTCTACTTGAATTGATGGTGGTGGCGGCCATTTTGAGTTTGTTGGTGGCTTTGGTAGCGCCTAATTTGTTGGGGCGCTCAGACGATGCGAAAGTAGCGGTGGCGAAAACCCAGCTGCGCAATATTGTTTCAGCGCTAGATTTATATCGATTAGATAATGGTCATTACCCATCCACTGCACAAGGGCTACAAGCTTTGGTGTCGCGTCCGTCTAGCTACCCAGAAGCACGGAATTGGAAACAAGGGGGCTATCTACCATCGTTGCCTAAAGATCCTTGGCAATCAGAGTATTTGTATATCAGCCCTGGTGCGCAAGGGGCTTACGACCTTTTAACCCTAGGCTCCGATGGTCGAGAAGGGGGAGAAGGAGACGCTGCGGATATTTCTAGTCATGCCCTATAACACCGCGCCGCGTAACGCCGATGGCTTTACGCTGCTGGAGCTGTTGGTCGTGCTAAGTATCTTGGCTGTGATGGTGTCCCTAGTTGCCCCCAACTTAACTGGCTTGGTGGCGCAAGATAAGGCAAGACTTGAAGCCAATACATTGCGACAAGCTTTGCAAACCGTGATTGACCAAAGCTGGCTGGAAGGGCGTTCAAGTGTTATCGAGCTGCGCCAAAATGAGTTGCTTGTTTGGCGCCGACAAGGCGAGCAATGGCTATCGGAAGGGGCTGTGTATCGGCTACAAAGTGGGCTTGAATATCAACTCAGTACGCAAAATAAATACCTGAGTAACGCTCGGCAGAGTCTTAATTTTCCTGGCAACATGTCGTGGGTCACCTTGGCTAATGCCGAATATTTACCGTTTCGCTGGCGTATTCAAAGCCACAGTCACTCGTATATTTTAGTTGGAGATGGCATCAATGGTCTTCAGCTCGAGGAGTAGGCAAGGCTTTACCTTGATTGAAGTTTTGGTGGCTTTAGTTGTGCTCTCAGCCATAGGTGTTACCTTGCTGCAAACCAGTCATACGGGGACTGAGCATAGCCGTTACTTACAGCATAAGCTTTTTGCGAGTTGGATCGCTGAAGATCGAGCGACCGCTCTACGTTTAGCCATCCGTTTAGGGCAGCCGATCTCATTTGATGAAGTGGTGGTGAAACAAGGTGGGGAGCGTTTTGTGGCGCGGGTAACGGCGACCAAGCAAACCGATTTACTACAGCGTATTGAAATTCGGGTGTTTTATTGGAACGACGCTCAATCCTCGCAGCAAGCAAATCCTCTTTATCAGCTCGTCAGCTACTTGCCTCAAACAGCATTGTTGGAGAGTAATCAAGGGGTCAGTCATGTCCTCCCATAAACCTTTTTTGTCACCCTTAAACAGCACTGGCTTTACCCTAGTGGAGCTGTTGGTCGTGGTGTTGATCATGGCGATTATGGGAACCGCAGCTTATGACATGCTTGGCACGTCCATGCGCTTGGAAAGCCGCAGCGCAGAGCAGTCTCAAGAAATGGAGCAACTTACCCGAGCATTTTATTGGTTACAGCAAGATGCCGAGCAATACATCGACCGACCGATACGTGATGAGTTGGGGGAATTCGAGCCGAGCCTTGCTCTACAAGGTAAGTCTCTCAGTCTGACTCACTTAGGTTGGGCCAATCCTTTACAAGAGCAACGTTCGACAGTGCAACGGGTGACATACCAGTTAATCAATGGGGAATTGCGACGTATGAGCTGGCGAGTGCTGGATCGGACACAGGATTCTAAGCCGTTGCAGCAAATACTGCTTTCTTCAGTACAAGACATTGAGTTTGCGGTCTTATCAAATACCGGATGGCAACCCCTGTGGCCGCAAACTTCCTCGTTACCCGGTGCACAGGATGTTGCTAACTATCCTGTAGCCCTACGCATTCGTCTAACCTCCAGGCAATTTGGTACACTAGAGCGCCTATTTGAGTTACCCAGCCTTACCGCTGGAGACATACCATGAAAACGACTCAACAGCGTGGAGTCGTATTGTTGATGACGTTGATGGTCTTGGCCGTAGTGGCGACTTTATCTATGTATACTCTAAAGCATCTAGATCGCTCGGTGGCATTAGTCACTTTTCGTCAAGACGAGGCAATTATTCGGCAGCAACTGCTTGGTGGCGAAGCATGGGCAAGCGTTTGGTTTGCTCGTCATTATGATGCACTGGCCAATGTTAGCGTGCCTAAACTTGATCAGCCTTGGCATTTGTTGAGCCAAGAGTTTGCACTGGATCGCTCAACAGAGCACTTGCAGATTGATGTGGTGGAGCGACAAGCCTGTATCAATCTTAATCTGCTTGGCGATGCCGCTCGTGCGGCATTGACGGAGCAGCGCTTAGCGCGTTTATCTAATGCACTGTCACTAGATTCTACTTGGATTGCTGTGCTAAAAGATTGGATAGATAATGATCAGGATTTGACCAGTGCAGTCAGTCATGAAGACGAGTATTACCTAGGTCTTGAGCCGGCTTTTCGCAGTGCCGATAGTGCCTTGGTCGATGCCAGTGAACTGGCCTTATTGCCAATACCAGAGAGCGTATTTACACGCCTTGCTCCCTATACCTGTTGGCGACCAGAAGGTGATCAGATCAATTTAAATAGACTGAATGAGCCCTTAATCAAAGCCTATTTTCCTACCCTAGATGAGCAAAAGAGTGCTGCGTTGTTGGCGCGTTTGGCCTCGTCAGGATTTGATAGTGTAGAGGCTTTTTTAGCATGGCCAGACCTGTCTGATGAGGCATTGAACCCTACGGAGTGGCGTATGGAGAGTCGTTATATAGAAGTCTATGTGACCTTAAACGCGGAGCAAACAAAGCGCTTTTTACATAGCCGATTGAGGCGCTTAGATGATGGTCGGGTGGTGGCTTTTGCTCGCGCCTTTGAGCCCTTTGACGTACTATCTAACACCTTAACCCAGCGTAATATTGAGACCAATAGTCGGTAGGGAAGCTTGTGCAGAGATTGATAGTTCAATTGAGGGAAACAACCTCCTGCGATCATCTGGTCGCGGATTGGTGGTTCTTTGATGGTCTGCAGCTGACAAGCCAAGGCAATGCGATATCACCAGAGCAAATGGCTACCACGTGGCAGCATCTACAACAGCAAGCTGCGTTTGCTAAGCAAGGGAGGCTGGTTGAAGTGGTGTTGTTTGCTCCGGCCCATCGTGTGCACATGCGCTTGCTTAATGTGAGCAAAGGACAAGGTCGTCATCTAAATCGAGTTTTGCCTTATTTAATGGAGCCTTTCCTCGGTCAGAGTGTAGATGAAATGCACTTTGTAGCGGCTCCGGCTCAAGATGAGAAGGTTTGGGCGTTTGCTGTCGCGCATTCGCACATGCTTGCTTGGCAAATCTGGTCTGCGGTATTTACTGATTATCGCGTGTCACTATTCGCTTTGCCATGTTTGTTGTCGACCACTGCGACAGAGAAAGTGACCGAGTTGTTGGGAGAATGTTTTCAGTTCCAATGTGAACAATGGTGTTGGCTACCCAAAAATTTAATGCCACAGCAGGCGACCTCTGTTTTGGATGGGATCAGTGTCAACCAGATCCTGAATCAATCAAAAACTTGGGCGCGCTTTAATCTGCTACAAGCCCGTTATCAGGTTCGCTGCCAAAGAAATACGACACTTCAGCCTTGGCGTTGGGCAGCTGTATTGTCACTACTGGCGTTTTCCGCCTACAGTCTAAACACCTATCTCGATACCCAATCCCTTAATCAGCAAGCCCAGTATTGGGAAACGACGGCCAATCAGGCGTTTTTAAAATTGCTACCAGAAGAAGGTCGAGTGGTGAATCTGACACGTCAAATGGCCGCTCGATTGCAGCATGTGAGGGAGGTATCTGCCGAGCAGGTTGCTTCAGCCTATGAAGTACTTACGATGTTAGATTCGGTTCGAGACGATACAGCTAAGACGCAAGGGCTTCAAAGCATTGCTTGGCAGCCCCAAAGTTATCGCTTTGAATGGCGTACAAACTCACGAACGGAGCTAGAGCGCATTCAGCAAATCTTGTCGAGCAAGGGCGTCGAGTTAGAGCAAACGGTTCGCCAAGAACAAGGTTACTTAGGTGTATTTCGTGCGCAAGGAGTAGCTTTATGAAGGCTTGGTTAGCCAAACAATTTGAGCAAAGTGCTGGCATACAAAATGGGATACGCTGGTATCAGTCCTGCAGTAGGCGAGAGCGGGTGCTATTAAGCCTAGTGTTGCTCTTGCTAGCGGCTCTGCTCTTGTACAGTTTTATCTTAGCGCCACTACAGCAGCGACAAAGTCTTGCAGAAGCCCGTTTAGCTCAGGCGCAACAGCAGTACCAAGCGTTACAAATGAATGCCCAGAAGTTGCTCTCGACGCGTCAACAAGCTGGCCTTGAAGATCGCAGTAGTGATGCTTTGCGTCGCGTATTAAGCCAAACAGCTGCCGCGGCTCAGTTTAGCGCCGACAGAGTGCAAGTTGAAGGTGATAGCCGCTTACAAGTCTGGGCGTCAGAGGTGTCTTTTGCTGTGGTAGCGAAATGGTTAAACGGTTTGGCGAATGAGCGCGTAGCTATTGCTAACTTGCAAATAGAGCGCGTCGGCGAAGGCATGGTTAATCTTCGCCTAACGTTGGATTAGTAAAACAGCAGCATTAGCATTGAATGTGTCGGCTAGGCGTCAACATGCCACTTAGTGGCACATCCCAAGATTCAATAGGGAGCTGCTCAACTTCTTGGCAGTCATGGGCAAGGCCGATCAAGCGAGTGCGAGCTGCTTTATTTTCAAACGTACGATCATAAAAGCCACCGCCCATACCTAGGCGTCCGCCTTGAGCGTCAAAACCTACCAACGGCATTAATACCATATCCATTTCGGAGCCTTGAAGTGGTGCTGGATCAATTGGTTCAAGAATATTAAAGCTGTTCTTTTGCCATTCGCAGTTTTCGCTATAGTGTGCGAAGACCAAGGATTGACCTACTAAAACGGGTAGAAAGACGTTGATATCGTTTTGCCAGCACCATTGGCAAATTTCACTTGGTGAAATTTCACCATCGTTGGTCAGGTATAAGGCAAGGTTTGACTGAGGCTTAAGCGAAGAGGCTAGCGCATTTTGGAATTGCTCAAGCAATTGCAATGATGCCGTGTGCTGTTCAGCTTCGGTGAGTTGTTTGCGTTTTGCGCGCAATGTTTGTCGCAAGGTCTGACGATCTAAAGACATAAAAAAGAGTTTCCCAAGTTGCCGTTTCGACTATTGGCCTTGAACCCAGTGGTTCAAGGTGGAAATAGCTGAAGTTCTTTAGGCTTTCCGACGCACGGACATGCACACCGAACTTGCAGTATCTTTCCGGGGGTTTGCTCATAGGCTCAAGGGCGTTAAGCCGCTTCGAACAACCCAGGAAACACCGCCAGTATAAGGCAGAAGATGTGAAAAATCACCCTTGAAATCTTGGGGATGCTCGGGCTACTTGAAGAATTTTCGTGAGTAAAACCCTTGCTAAACGCCGAGAAACCAATTTTAAAAATTATTAACCCGCTTTGCTTTGATGGCCTAGGGCAGAGTCTAACTGAGAAGTTAGCTCGCGCAGCTGCTGTTCATTAGAGCGAGCATAACGGCGGCTTGATAACAAATCATAGGTAATGTTTAAAGCGGTAATAATGGCAATTTTTTCAAGTCCGACCGCTTTGCCACTTGCACGAAGCTCACGCATTTGAGTATTTAGATATTCTGCGGCTTCTTTTAATTCTGCCTCATGACCTTTTGGGCAGTTGATATTGAAAGACTTGCCCAGAATGTCGACAGCAACAGTTGGCTTTTCCATGGTATCTCCGACAGCTAGATAAGCGTTATATAAGGTGAATTTCCATTATTTTCGTAACGAATAACATTTTATGCCGCAGGTAAATTCGTTACAATTGCGGATTCGATAAATCCACTAAAATTTATAGCAAATTGACGCAAAAATGGAAATTAATCCGATCATTTCGAAGATAAAAGACCTTTCCGAACGAACACAAGTGCTTCGGGGGTATCTTTGACTACGAGTCAAAGAACGAACGACTAGAAGAAGTTAACCGTGAATTAGAAGATCCGAACGTTTGGAATGACCCTGACTACGCTCAGAAGTTAGGTCGTGAACGCTCTGCTTTGGAAACGGTAGTATCGACTATTGATAATATGGAATCGGGTGTTGAAGACGCTCAGGTACTATTGGATATGGCGGTTGAAGAGAATGACGAAGATTCTGTGGAAGCAGTTAAGCTAGAGCTTGAAGAGCTTGAAAAACAGCTGGCTGAACTAGAGTTTCGTCGCATGTTCTCTGGTGAAATGGACCCAAACTCTGCTTTCTTGGACATTCAGTCAGGCTCGGGTGGCACCGAAGCCCAAGATTGGGCCAACATTCTATTGCGTATGTACCTACGCTGGGGTGAAGACAAAGGCTTTAAGGTAGAGTTAGTCGAGGTGTCTGCAGGGGAAGTGGCAGGTATCAAGTCGGCGACGGTCCGCTTTGAAGGTGAATACGCTTTTGGCTGGTTACGTACGGAAACAGGTGTTCATCGTCTCGTTCGTAAGTCTCCATTTGATTCGGGGAATCGTCGTCATACGTCGTTTGCTTCGGTCTTCGTTTCGCCTGAGATTGATGACAATGTTGAGATCGACATCAATCCGGCGGATTTGAAAACCGACACATACCGCTCATCCGGTGCCGGTGGTCAGCACGTAAACACCACGGACTCGGCGGTACGTATTACCCACATTCCATCGGGTATTGTGGTGCAATGTCAAAACCAGCGTTCGCAACACGCGAACCGTGACTTTGCCATGAAACAATTACGTGCCAAGTTGTACGAAATGGAAATGCAGAAACGTACGGAAGCAGCTCAGGCTCTAGAAGATACTAAGTCTGATATCGGTTGGGGAAGTCAGATCCGTTCTTACGTATTGGATGCTTCTCGTATTAAGGATTTGCGTACTGGTGTGGAAAGTTCCAACACGGGCGCGGTGCTTGATGGCAACCTAGACCAATTTATTGTGGCGAGCCTTAAACAAGGCCTTTAATGCACTAAAACCTTTTGACAAGAGTAATGTACAAAATCATGTCTAACGAAACTCAAAACGAGACCAGCGTAACTTCTGAAGATAACCGTTTAGTTGCAGAGCGCCGCGCTAAGTTGGCTGCCATTCGTGAGCAGGGTAATGCGTTTCCAAATACGTTCCGTCGCGATGCATACGCAGCGGATCTACAAGAACAATTTGGCGAGCTTGAAAAAGCTGAGCTAGAAGAACAGAACAATGTCGTCAGTATTGCGGGTCGTATCGTACGTAACCGCGGTGCTTTCATGTTGCTACAAGACATGTCTGGCCAAATCCAAGCCTACGTTAACCGTAAAGCCTTGGACGAAGAAACCTTAAAGGACATCAAAACTTGGGACCTTGGTGACATCATCGGTGTAACTGGCCCTGTACACAAGTCTGGTAAAGGTGATCTTTACGTGGACATGCAGTCGGTTGAGTTGCTAACCAAATCGCTACGTCCACTGCCTGACAAGCACCATGGCTTGGCAGACATGGAAATGCGTTACCGTCAGCGTTACGTTGACCTAATCGTAAACCAAGAATCACGTAAAACGTTTGAAGTGCGTTCTAAAGTGATTTCTACGATTCGTCGTTTCTTAGAAGATCGTCGTTTTATGGAAGTAGAAACGCCAATGCTGCAAACCATCCCAGGTGGTGCATCGGCGCGTCCTTTCGTAACCCACCACAATGCCATGGACATGCAAATGTTCCTACGTATTGCGCCAGAGCTTTACTTGAAGCGTCTAGTGGTCGGCGGTTTTGAGCGTGTTTTCGAGATCAACCGTAATTTCCGTAACGAAGGTGTGTCAACGCGTCACAACCCAGAATTCACCATGATCGAATTCTACCAAGCGTACGCGGACTACAAAGATCTAATGGATCTAACGGAAGAAATGCTACGCACGGTATCTGAGCAAGTGTTGGGTACCACAAAAGTGCCTTACCAAGGTGAAGAGTTTGACTTTGGCGCGCCGTTCATTCGTATGACTATGTTGGAAGCGATCTTGCACTACAACCCAGAGCTAACTGAAGCGGATCTAGCAACCGTTGAGAGTGCGACGGCGGTAGCGAAGAAGCTACACATCGATGTTCAGCCAATCTGGGGTCTAGGTAAGCTTTGGACTGAGATTTTTGAAGAAACGGCGGAAAGCAAATTGATTCAACCGACGTTCATTACCGAATACCCTGCGGAAGTTTCTCCACTAGCACGTCGTAACGATCACAATGAATTTATTACGGACCGTTTTGAGTTCTTCATCGGTGGTCGTGAGATCGCTAACGGCTTCTCGGAGTTGAATGACTCTGAAGACCAAGCAGCGCGTTTCCGCCGTCAGGTAGAAGAGAAAGACGCAGGTGATGATGAAGCGATGCACTACGATGCAGACTACATCAATGCCCTAGAGTACGGTCTTCCACCAACAGCGGGTCAGGGTATCGGTATTGACCGTCTTGTAATGCTATTCACTGATTCACCATCGATCCGTGATGTATTGCTGTTCCCGCATATGCGCCCACAAGACTAATTGAGGCGTGATCGCGTAGCATACGTTTGATTTTATAAGGCCTCTTGATGAGGCCTTATTTTATTTTGGCTAGCTGTTTAAAGGGTATCGTTTCTAGGTATCTCCCTTTAAAAATAAAGCCCTTTGAACTTAATAAGCTTTTACAGAGAGAGTAATATGAGCCGTTTTTGGACCGATAAAATCGCTTCTCTTGACCCATATGTGCCAGGGGAGCAACCACAAGATAAGCAATACATTAAGCTTAATACCAACGAAAGCCCATACAGCCCATCGCCAAAAGCACTGGCTGCGATGCAAGAGCAGGTGAGTGAAAAGCTACGTCTTTACCCTGATCCAAACTGTCAGGTATTGAAGAGTGCCTTGGCTAACGCCTACGGTGTTGAGGCCAATCAAGTATTCGTAGGTAATGGCTCCGATGAAGTGCTAGCGTTGGCTTTCCAAGGCTACTTTGCGGGTGGTAAACCACTGGCGTTTGCGGACATCACTTACAGCTTCTACAAGGTTTACGCTAACTTATACGATATTAAGCCGCATATCATTCCGCTAACGGAAAACTTTGATATTGATCCGGCGGACTACGAAAACCTAGAGGTATCGGGGGTTGTGGTTACCAACCCAAATGCGCCAACCGGTAAGGCACTGCCACTTTCTGATATCGAGAAAGTACTCAAAGCAAACCCTGATGTGGTGGTGTTGGTCGATGAGGCTTATGTGGACTTTGGTGCGCAAAGCGCTGTGTCTTTGGTGAATCAATACCCGAACCTAATGGTGGTACAAACCTTCTCTAAATCTCGTGCACTAGCGGGTATTCGTGTCGGTTACGCGATTGCTCAACCTGAATTAATCGATGGCCTAGAGCGTCTGAAAAACTCATTCAACTCTTACCCAGTTGACCGTATTGCCCTTGCAGGTGCAACGGCTGCAGTAGAGGATGCGGACTACCTTAAAGAGATCTGCGACAAGACCATCGCTACCCGTGAGTGGACCGTTGTGGAACTTGAAAAGTTAGGTTTCTCAGTATTGCCATCGGCGACCAATTTCGTGTTTGCAACGCACCCAGATAAAGAAGCGGAAGCCTTGTACCTAAGCCTAAAAGAGCAGGGTATCTTAGTACGTTACTTTGGTAAGAAGCCACGAATCGGTGATTTCCTACGTATTACGATTGGTACGGATGCGGAAATGGCTGCTTTGATTGATGCGCTAAAAGCTTAGTTCTTATTTGTGTCGATAAAAGGCTAGGGTCATGAGGCTCTGGCCTTTTTTATTTTGAGTAACAATTTGATTAGAAAATAGACGATATTCAGCCTGTGGCCATTTTCTTAATGAGGAAAAATAAATGCGATAAATTACATTATCTCTAGCTAAAGGGTATAAATGAGAAAGATATGAGTAATGGCTATTTTGATGCTTGAGTATAATATAAAAAATTGAGTTTTATGTTGTCTAAATGCTTGATTTAAGATGTTTTTCTAATGGTTTTGGGGGCTTTTCGAATGTAATACTTTAGTCCAAATTACGACTCCCCATAAAGTTTCTATACTTGCCGCACTTTGATCTTTGTCACCAATATCCCTCCTTTTGAAAGCTTCTCAGCCAATAGAAATGCGTGTTGAAAGAGGCCTTATTGGTTCATTGATAAACAATAATAAAGAATAAAGGTTTTGGCATGCAGTTAGAGAGAATTAGAAACATCAGTTTACGCGATAAAGTCATGTCTGCTGAGCAGGCAAGCGAATTTATCAAAGATGGCATGACCGTTGGTATGAGTGGTTTTACGCGGGCAGGAGAAGCTAAAGCGGTACCGAAAGCCTTGGCCGAGCGCTGTAAACAACAGCCGATTAAGATCAATCTCATGACCGGCGCCTCATTAGGTAATGATCTGGATAAGATTCTAACGGAATCGGGCAGTCTAGCTCGTCGAATGCCCTTTCAGGTGGACACCACATTACGTAAAGCCATCAACAATGGTGAGGTCATGTTTATTGATCAGCATTTATCTGAAATGGTGGAGCAATTACGTAATCACCAATTAACACGCCCAGACGTGGCCATTATTGAAGCGGTTGCCATTACCGAAGAAGGGCATATCGTACCGACCACATCAGTGGGTAATTCTGCCAGCTTTGCGGTGTTTGCCGAAAAAGTCATCGTCGAAATCAATACTCTACACAGCGACAAGCTTGAAGGTTTGCACGATATTTACATTCCTTCTTATCGTCCATCTCGTACACCTTTGCCCTTAGAAAAGGTGGATGATCGTATTGGTTGTACGGCGATTCCAATCCCACCTGAAAAGATTGCTGGTATTGTCTTTACCAGCACACCGGATTCTTATTCAACAGTTTCTGGTCCTGATGTCGAAACAGCTGCGATTGCAGGTCATCTTGTCCGCTTCTTAAAGGATGAAGTAGCACAAGGGCGCTTGCCTAAGAATCTTGGTCCATTACAGGCTGGTATCGGTAATATTGCCAATGCTGTGATGATGGGGTTATTGGACTCTGATTTCGAAGACCTGACTATGTACTCAGAAGTACTGCAAGATTCGACGTTTGATTTGATCGATGCGGGTAAGCTGCGTTTTGCGTCAGGTTGTTCCGTGATCTTATCTGAGCGCATGAACTCAAAAGTATTCGACAATATTGAAGCGTACCAAGACAAACTGGTGCTTCGCCCGCAAGAAATGTCTAATCACCCTGAGATCGTACGCCGTTTAGGTATTATCGCGGTCAACACAGCTCTTGAGTTTGACCTATATGGTAACGTGAATTCTACCCACGTCTGTGGCACAAAAATGATGAATGGTATTGGCGGTTCCGGTGACTTTGCGCGTAATGCCAATATGTCGATTTTCGTGACCAAGTCGATTGCCAAAAACAGAGCGATTTCAAGTGTCGTACCTATGGTGAGCCATGTGGATCACACCGAACACGATGTGGACATTCTGGTTACCGATCAAGGTTTAGCGGATCTTCGTGGTCTAGCCCCACGTGAGCGTGCTGTGCGTGTCATTCAAAATTGTGTTCATCCAGATTATCGCCATCAGTTAATGAGCTACTTTGAGCGTGCCTGTGTTCGTGGCGGTCACACGCCGCATTTGATCGAAGAGGCATTTAGCTGGCATGTGAATTTAGAAAAACATGGCACTATGCATCTTGAGCACAAACAGAGTTGTGATTCACAGCAATAACAAGATCAAAGAACAGGGTGCGCAGTCATGGGCATCCTGTTCTGAGGCTTACACAAGCTAGTTTAGAATTTGATCGATAGGAGTTTCACCCCTAAACAGTTCGACGATTTTGATCTTGCTGTCATCGTTATCAATGCAGTAACAAATAGCATCCGCCACATCTGCACGGGAAATGTTCATTTGCTCGATGGTGTCAGGGCGTTGTGTTGTATAACCGCCAGTGGGCAAATCATTCGTTAACTTACCAGGTCTAAGGATTGTATAGGGTAGGCTGGTAATGGTTAGGTATTCATCGGTGATATGCTTAGCCACCATGTAAGGTTTCAAACTTTGATTTATCTCATCTGGGTCGTCGGCACCAAATGAGCTGAGTTGAATAAAGTGTTCAACACTTGGTTCTTCTTCGGCATAGTCTATGGCGCGTTTTGCCGCCCAAAGATCCACCAGTAACGTTTTATCACAGCCTGTAGAGCTACCTGAACCTGCGGCAAACACAACAGTGTTTACATTGTGAAAAGCATCACTGAAATCGTCTTCAAGGTTAACCTGATAAACCTCTAGATTCGGATGTGATAGTTCGCTGGCACGCTGTGTGTCTCGGACTAAGGCACGGACCTTATGTCCTCGATTGAGAAGGGTGTGACACACTTTTTGTCCGACTTGGCCGGTTGCGCCGATTACCAAAATAGTAGACATGGTTATTGGCCTCTGCTTTGAAATTTACTTAAGCTTAGCCAATAAGTGAGCAGTTAATGTGAAGGAATAGGTGCTTTCACAGTGTCTTGATAGTCTGTAGGAATTATTCAAAGGCGGTATAAGGCACCGCCTTTATATCTCAGATCAAACGCATCTGAGTGATGAGATATCACAGCTAAAACAATAACTGTGATAGCGATAGGCTGGTTATAAAGAGGCAAGTTTATTTTGGATACTTGCCAAAATGCCATCTGGGTCAAGGCCAATACGCTGAAGCATAGCACCATGGCTGGCGTGCTCTTCATAGCGGTCAGGTAAACCAAGATGAAGCACGGGGGGTGCGATGCCTTGACTTTGTAAAAACTCACTTACCGCAGAGCCAGCGCCACCCATAATGGCATTTTCTTCGATGGTGACAAACAGCTTAGCATCTTTTTGTGCAAGCAACGCTGCCTCATCAAGCGGCTTTACAAAACGCATGTCTAGCAAGGTGGCATCTAAGGTTTTCGCCGCCAAAAGAGCATCATACGTTGGTCGACCAAAGCCGCAAATTACGATGCCAGATTGACCTTGGTGTAACGTACGTGACTTACCAATCTCGATAGTCTCTAACGTGTTTTCAATCTTTACCCCGCGACCAGTTCCACGAGGATAGCGCACCGCAGCTGGCCCTTGATATTGATAACCAGTGTTTAGCAATTTACGGCACTCATTCTCATCAGAGGGAGCCATAATGATCATTTTGGGTACGCAGCGAAGGTAGCTTAAATCGTATGCCCCAGCGTGAGTTGGACCGTCTTCGCCAACGAGACCCGCGCGGTCTATAGCGAATAACACATCAAGATTTTGCAGGGCTACATCGTGAATGAGTTGATCGTAGGCGCGTTGTAAAAAGGTCGAGTAAATAGCGACGACTGGTTTTAAACCATCGCAGGCCATACCGGCCGCAAGGGTGACTGCGTGTTGCTCAGCAATGGCCACATCAAAGTAGCGATCAGGGTAGCTATCGGCAAATTCAATCAAATCCGAGCCTTCTTTCATGGCGGGGGTAATCGCGATGAGACGTGAATCTTGCTCTGCGGCATCACATATCCAGCGACCGAAGATATTGCTGTACTTCGGCAAAGAGGGTTGCTGTGATTCAGTAATTGGTTTTGGGTCCGGCTCAACTTTATTGATCGCGTGGTAGCCAATTGGATCGCCTTCGGCGGGCTCAAAGCCTTTGCCTTTTTTGGTGATCACGTGAAGAAACTGAGGGCCTTTGCGATCTTTCAAATTACTGAGGGTTTGCGTGAGCAGTTCAATGTCATGGCCGTCAATGGGGCCGATATAGTTGAAACCTAACTCTTCAAAGATGGTGCCAGGGGCCACCATGCCTTTCATGTGTTCTTCCGCTTTACGAGCAAGCTCTAAGGCCGATGGCATTCCTGAAAAAACCTTGCGGCCACCCTCGCGGATATTTTCATAGGTTTTACTGGCCCAGATGCGAGCTAGAGAGCTTGATAAGGCACCCGCAGGTTTGGAAATCGACATTTCATTGTCGTTCAAGACAACCAGCATGTCGGCTTCTACATCACCGGCATGATTGAGGGCTTCAAATGCCATACCGGCAGACATAGCACCATCGCCAATAATTGCGACGGCTTTACGATTCGTCTTAAGTTGACGAGCCGCGAGCGCCATGCCCAAAGCCGCGCCGATAGACGTACTTGAGTGTCCTACACCAAAGGTATCGAACTCACTTTCTTCGCGCTTAGGAAAACCAGAGATGCCGTTTTCTTGGCGTATTGTCAGTAACGCATCCCGACGACCGGTTAAGATTTTATGAGGATACGCTTGATGGCCTACATCCCACACTAAACGATCTTCAGGGGTATTGAATACATAATGCAGTGCTACGGTTAATTCAATAACACCTAAACCAGCACCAAAATGACCGCCTGTTTGCCCGACGCTGTAAAGCATGTAAGCACGCAGTTCTCTGACGAGCGTAGAAAGCTCTTTTTTAGTCAGCTTGCGCAAATCAGCCGGACTGTTAATCTGGTCTAATAGTGGCGTCAAAGGACGCGATGTTGGTATCGTTTCGAACATGGGCACCGGAAGGTCACTTATTCTGTCTTAAATATAGCGGGGCATTATATCAGTGGTTGCGGGCAATAATATAGTTAGCTAACTCGACTAATGGTGTCGCTTTTGGGCCAAACGACATTACTTGCTCAATTGCATCGTCATGAAGGCGTTTTGCCAGCGCTTGAGCGCCTTCTAGGCCGAGTAATTTGGGGTAGGTTGGCTTATTTGCATCGGCATCAGAAAATTGCGTTTTGCCCAGTGTTTGCGTATCACTGGTTATGTCTATGATGTCGTCTTGCACTTGGAACGCTAATCCAATAGCGGCCGCATAATTATCTAACGCCTGCAATTGGTCGGTATTGGTCACGCCAACGCTTTGAGCCCCCATTCTGACGGCTGCTCGAATAATTGCGCCAGTTTTATGACGATGCATTAACTCTAACTCTTCTAGAGTCATTTCTTTATTAACATTTGATAGATCAATCATTTGGCCTGTTACCATGCCCAAACGACCGGAAGCTTGTTGCAAGGTGTTAATCACCGCAAGCTGTGTGGAAGCTTGGTTTAGTTTTTCTTGGCACAAAAGTTCGAAAGCATAGGTTTGTAAAGCATCGCCGGCTAGGATTGCAGTGGCTTCGTCAAACTGGATATGACAGGTTGGTTTGCCGCGACGCAAATCATCGTCGTCCATGGCCGGTAGATCGTCATGAATCAATGAGTACGCATGGATCGATTCAACTGCCGCAGCACAAGCATCGGTAAGCTCATTAGGCTCATCGAATAGTTGTGCAACCGCATAAGTTAGCATTGGACGAACACGCTTACCGCCATTAAAAAGGCTGTAACGCATGGCTTCTTGGAGACCATTGGCTGGCGCATAGTCGGATAAGGTTTGATCTAAGTAGCGGTTAACGCGCTCGCAAGCATAGTGCGAAAATTGCTCAAGGTTCACTGTTCAGATTCCGGGTCAAAGTTTTCAAGGCGCTCGCCATCATTGGTTTCCAGTAGAATTTGGACTTTTTGCTCTGCTTGTGTCAGGACAGACTGGCAATCTTGGCTCAGCTTTACACCTTTCTCAAAGGCTTTGAGCGCATCTTCAAGGGATAATTGGTTAGATTCAAGTTGCGCAACAATGGTTTCGAGTTCTGTTAAATTTTCTTCGAAATGGCGCACGCTAGTTTTACGAGACATAATGACTTCTCTTTTGGTAACCTACAATTTGTAACAGAATTCCGCATAATTCACGAGTGATGTCACTCTAGAGTTACAAAATAGTAACGGCAGAATAAGACGCGCCGCTAGTATTTGTTTAAAATGGAAGAAGTTGAGTCGCATTATAGCTTTATTCGTAGGAGACGTGTGTGGATATCGCAACGTTATTAGGTCTGATAGGTTCGTTTGCAATCGTCCTGATGGCAATTTTGTTGGGTGGTTCCGCGGGGATGTTCCTTGACCCTGCATCGGTGTTGATCGTTTTGATTGGCTCGACCTTCGTTGTGTTAATGCAGTATCCCTTGGGGCAATTCCTTGGCGCAGGAAAATCTGCCGCCAAAGCCTTCATGTTCAAAAGTGTGCCGATGGATACTCTGATCGACGAAATCTATGGTTTAGCCGATGAGGCGCGTAAAGGCGGTTTGCTGTCTTTAGAGGGAAAAGAAGTGAGCCACCCATTCTTGTCGAAAGGCATTCAGATGCTGGTGGATGGTCATGATGGTTCTGTCGTTCGTGCTCAGCTTTCCAAGGATATGAACTTGGCTTTTGCGCGACATGATACTGGCGCTAAGGTGTTTAAAGCCTTTGGTGATGTTGGGCCTGCGATGGGCATGATCGGTACCCTTGTCGGTCTGGTGCAGATGCTGGCAAACATGGATGACCCAAAAGCGATCGGTCCGGCGATGGCCGTCGCCCTTCTAACGACCTTGTACGGTGCGATGTTGGCAAACATGGTGTGTTTGCCGATCCAAGCTAAATTATCCACTCGTGCTAATGAAGAATTGCTGTGTCAGCAATTAATTCTGGATGCTTTGCTTGCGATTCAAGCTGGTCAAAACCCTCGTGTGCTTGATGGTGCATTGAAAACTTACCTTGCTGAAGGCAAACGAACAGAACGTGAATAATGTTCTCCTTAGTGGTACTGGATGTTTGAATCATGAGTGATGAAGAAGAAAACGACTGCCCCGAATGTATAGAAGGCCTGCCGGCCTACATGGGGACGTTTGCCGACTTGATGTCGTTGCTGATGTGTTTCTTCGTATTGCTGCTGTCATTTGCCGAAATGGATGTTTTGAAATTTAAGCAATTGGCCGGTTCGATGCGAGAAGCTTTTGGTGTGCAAAAGCAAATTGAGGCTGAGTCGATCCCTATGGGGACTTCGATTATTGCCCAAGAGTTTAGTCCTGGTCGACCAGAGCCAACGCCGATTAATGAAGTGCGACAAAAAGCCGATGATAGGCCTGAGAATACGCTAGAGGTTATGTGTAAGCCGGATTCTGCTGAGTTAAATGAGCAGGAAGGTGCAGGTCAACCCTCACCCAGTACCGCGGTAGATATGACACAGGCTGATTTACAACGTCAGCAGCAAATTCAGCAAACGGAAGATAATGCTAAGCAAGTTGCTTCGGTAATGCGTGAGGAGATTTCAAAAGGTACGGTGGAAGTCGAAACCCAAGAAAGTACCATCACTATTCGTTTGAAAGATCGTGGTTCTTTCCAATCTGGTTCGGCGGAATTGAATTATGACTTTATTCCCATTATTGACATGGTGCGAGATGTGTTGGTGGGGTTAGAAGGCAATATCGCCGTGGAAGGGCATACGGATAATATTCCAATTGATAGCCCGCGCTTCCGGTCTAACTGGCAGCTTTCATCTGCTCGTGCCATTGCGGTAGCGGAGGAATTGTTTTCAACTGGCCAGCTAGATCAAAATCGTTTCTCTGTGACAGGATTCTCGGATACACGGCCTTTGGTGCCTAATGATACGCCGCAGAACCGCGCGACTAACCGACGGGTAGAAATTGTCATTCGTCAAAATGATTTGGCGCGAACCAATGTAATTGAGCCAGAATACCCACCTGGTATTGGCGGGGATCCTGCTACTGATGATTTATTCACCGAAGGCGACGGTGGATTCCGTTTGGACCCGAATGAGATTTTCTAATTTTTTAGCGTTAAAAAAAGCGACCATTTTGGTCGCTTTTTTCGTTCTAATAATGCGCTAGCAAGGGTTTTTTGCTATGGTTCTGGGCAAATTGTTTTGAGGAAAGAAATAATGCGTATTGCAGTAATCGGCGCCGCTGGCCGCATGGGTAAAACATTAATTCAAGCGATCACGGATGCAAACGGTGTAGAGCTCGGAGCAGCGATTGTTGAACCGACTAGTTCGCTCGTTGGTGTAGATGCTGGTGAAGTCGCCGGTGTCGGTAAACTGGGTGTGAGTATTGTTAGCGATATCAAAGATTGCGTAGCTGACTTTGATGTTTTGATCGACTTTACAACACCTGCTCTAAGCGTTGCGAATGCTGCGTACTGTGCCGATAACGGTAAGTCTATTGTTATTGGCACGACCGGTCTAAATGATGAGCAAAAGGCTTTGCTTGCAGAAGCCGGTAAGAAAACCTCTGTTGTTTTTGCTCCAAATATGAGTGTGGGTGTTAACTTAACGCTGAAGCTTCTGTCTCTCGCGGCACAAATTCTAGGCGATGACTACGATGTCGAAGTAGTTGAAGCGCATCACCGCCATAAAGTTGATTCTCCATCAGGTACGGCATTGCGTATGGGGGAAGTGGTTGCTGAAGCTCTAGGTCGTGATCTTAAAGAATGTGCGGTTTATGGTCGTGAAGGTCAAATTGGCCCACGTACTCAAAAAGAGATTGGTTTTGAAACGATCCGTGCTGGCGATGTTGTGGGCGAACACAGCGTTTGGTTTGCTACGGAAGGTGAGCGTATTGAGATCGTACATAAGGCAAGTAGCCGTATGACCTTTGCTAAAGGTGCGGTACGTGCGGCAGCATGGTTGAAAGATCAGCAAGCTGGTTTGTTTGATATGCAGGACGTATTGAACTTAAAGTGATTCTAAAATCGTTTAAATAAAAGAAGGCCGCATCATCATGCGGCCTTTTTTTATATTTCAAATATCTACGAAAGATAATTTGTTGTCTAATCAAAACGGCCTAAGCGCTTGGTGCACCAATATCCAGTAGCGGTGCGGCGTCAAGGTGTTCGGCATCCATCATCAAGGCTACACGCTGTAGTGAGGATAATATTTGCGTTTGCTCCCAGCTTGCTAAAGCATTGAACTCAGCAATAAATTTTTCATGCAACAAAGGCGGAGCTGTGAGAAGGACGTTGCTGCCTTCTTCAGTGAGACGAGCATTGACGATGCGCTTGTCTTTTTGAGCGCGTACACGTTCAACTAATTTGCGCTCCTCAAGTCGATTCAGAATTGTTGTTACCGTAGCTTGGCTCAAGGAGACATTATCTGAGATTTTGCGCACAGTGACATCGCCCAATTCTTCAATCGCACGCAGTACCATAATTTGAGGAATCGTAAGGCCGCAAGCCTTTACAATACGCTTAGATTGTAAGTCAGTCGCGCGAATAATGCGGCGCAGATGGACGAGGACGTCATGTAGATGTTGTGGTTCTGGCATAGCTATTATTAAAAAGTCTGCTTGGGGTCATTTGAGCGGGCATTATAGGCAGATATGCAAAGGGTATGAACCCCTGTGCAAAGGAATCTGCCATAAAATCTATTCATTAGACTTCAAAATAATAGCCTGATGTTGGAAAGTCAAACTGAGCCAGCTTTTCATACCAGGCATAAAAAGGCGTTTAGGCTCTATCCTTTAGGTTTTCAAATGCTGCAATGGCATGTCCACGCGCTTTCTTGTAGTCCACAATAGGTTCGACATAACCGCTTTGGTTTCGTATTGTGCTACTGGGATCATGTATTTGTTTACTGTTGATACTTTTTAGCTCAGGCACAAACTTTTTAATGAATAGACCATCAGGATCAAAGCGCTCGGATTGGCGCGTGGGATTGAACACGCGAAAGTAGGGGGCAGCATCGCAGCCAGTGGAAGCGCTCCATTGCCAACCGCCATTATTGGCAGAGAATTCACCATCGATGAGTTTTTCCATAAAGTACTTTTCCCCTTCACGCCAGTCGATCAACAGTAATTTAGTCAAAAAGCTGGCGGCAATCATGCGTAACCGGTTGTGCATCCAGCCTGTCTGATTGAGTTGTCGCATGGCGGCATCGACAATGGGGAAACCTGTGTTGCCTTCGCACCAAGCTTGAAAACCTTCTGGGTTGTGGTTCCATTGCACATACTGAGTTTCTGGTTTAAAGGGTAACGATTTAGATAACTCAGGAAAGAACCCCATCAGTTGTTTATAAAAGTCGCGCCAAGCAAGTTCTTTTAACCAGACGCTGTCTTGCCACTCTCGTTCTTGAGCACTGCAACTATGAATAATGGCTTCTAGGCATTCTCTTGGTCCAATGGCCCCTAGGGCAAGGTACGGTGATAGTGTGCTGGTGTAAGGTTTGGCCGGATAATCTCTAAGTTCGTCGTAATATTGCTCTTTATGGTGACAAAATTGCCAAAGTTTCTCGCGTATCACTTGGTAATCCGCAGGCCACAGATCATCACGATAGTGGCTATCGTAAAGTGCTGTAATAGTCTCTGGGAATGTGGTCTGACTGGATTGCTGCGTTGGTAAATCGTAAGGTGCGCTGATCTTATTTACCAAAGTGGTCAACCAACGTTTATAAAAAGGTGTGAAGACTTTAAACGGCTGCCCTTGTTGGTTTAAGACGGGTTCAGATACGATCAAATCTGGGGTAAAGCGCTGACATTTGATGCCGTTCTCAATTAGTTGCGTTTCTACTTTTTGATCACGCAGTGTTTCATGAACGGGTAATTCGTTTTGCCACCAAACTTGCTCGTAGCCATTTTGCTGACAAAGCTTGGTTAAAGCGTCAGCGCAATCTGAAAAGCGTTTTAATTTCAGCACATGACAAGGAATACCGAGTCCGTATGCTTGCTGCTGCAGTGCATAAATCAGTTGCTCGCGCAAAGCACACTTAGCGGAGGACTCATGATGCTCTTGCCACTGATCCGGCGTGAGACATATGGTCAAGGCAACATCGCCTTGTTGTTGAGCTGCGAATAGCGCTGGGTGATCTGTTAACCTTAGATCGTTGCGCAACCAAACTAATTGAGTAATGGCCATGATTAAACTGTGTTCCTAATGCCTAATGCTTGCGGATAAGGTGCGAAGTAACGCTGCTCTTTGACGTATTCACTGCCGTAGAGTTTCAAGTAGTGGTACAGCAAGGTGGTTGGTGTGGTGAGGTTCACTTCACCACGACGATATTGCTCTACAACATTCAAAATATCCTGACGAACATTGGAATCAACTTCGCGTTTTAAGTAACCAACAAGGTGCATTAACACATTACAATGATTTTTTCGCTTGGCAGGTTTGGCGAGTGCTTGCATAAACTGGCGGAAATATTCTTCCGCAAGCTCTGAGATTGGTAATTTCTCTTGACCCGATAACAAGCGCCCAAGTGATTTATAAGCAGGTTGAGAATGTGCCATGACGACGTACTTGTAGCGGCTGTGGTAGTCAATAAGATTCTTCATCGACAGCTCGTTGAGTACTGTGTTGCGAAACTCATGATGGGCGAACACTCGCAAAAGAAAATTCTCGCGTAGCAAAGGATCGTTTAGACGGCCATCTTCTTCAATAGGGAGTAATGGATAGCGTTCCTCCAAGGCTTGGGTAAACAGTCCTTTCACACGTCGCATATGTGGATGGCCGTTCTCTTGATAGACCTTAATTCGTTCAAAACCACAGGACGGTGAGTTCTTCATCACTATGTAACCATCAAGTTCTGGCAAATTATCCAGATAACGCTCATTAGAGGTGACCAGCTGCTCTGTAATGTCTACTTCTCGGTTATTGGAAAACACCATTTTAGGCTGGTCTGGATCGCCTTCTAAGCGCATGGTGGGGCGTGGTGTGCCAAAACCTGCTGCCATTTCAGGGCAAAATTTGCGGTATTCGAAGTATTCAGCAAGTGGGCCTAAGCAATATAGGGAGCGACTGTGGCCGCCATTAAAGCGTACGTTTTCTCCTAATAAGCAAGCACTGATACCTACCGGGATTTTATGAGTAATCTGGTTTGGGTAAGATTCATTTAGTGTCATGACAATCTCCTAAAGGTTGTTCATGTCAAAAGTAGGCCCTATTGCATCAAAGGCAAACTTGGCGCTTAACATCGCGCCTTCTGCGTCACCTTGACACAGCCAATCGCCAATCAGGCCAACGTTTAAAGTGCTGTCCCACATAAAAGGTTGCGGTGCCAATGCCATGACTTGGCGTCCCAGTAGCCAACGATGAGGTTCCCCAGCGTTAAGTACTTCAACCCCCGTGACGTCACTGAAGGCTTGGATCATTTCTGCGAGTACTTCGCTTTTGGGGGTGTCTAGGTGTTTTTTGCTCCATTGCGGCGAAGCTTGAATTACCCAAGTTTCTGTGGTGCTAGCAGGGCGTTGCGGTTTATCTGAGTCCTTAATAATGGATTCTAGAACTTCGTGCTGACAAGGCACTAACGGAGCATGCTCGGTGGCATGAGTGGTTACCCACATTGCCCATTGCGGCAGCGTTTGACTGCCCGCTTGATTAGCAAACTGCAGCAGGGCGCCGGAATTAGGTATGCTGGCCAATAGCATAGCGGATTGCAGTGCAGGAGTGGCCAGTATGACATTTTCAGCGTAACAAATTGGTTGATAGCTCTCATCTCGAATTAGCCAGCTTTTACCTTGACGCTCAATGTGATGAGCTTTATTCCCTGTTAATAGAGGGGTGTCTTGAAGTAAATAACGAGAGATAGCAGACATCTTTGGCACACCAACATAAGCACTTTGCCAGCGCTCGATGACATTTGCTTTGAGCAGCGTTTCTCTTAAATGCGCTAATTCCTCATCTCCAAAACTAATGATGCTGGCACCTAAGTCAACACTTCCTTGCTCTAGGCGTTTGCTACCTGCTCGACCCCCTGTTCCACGAGACTTTTCAATGACAAGGCATGGAATGTGCTGCTGTTGTGCGAAATAACTAAACGTAGCACCAGCTAAACCGGCGCCAATGATGGCTATTTGTGTATGGGGGATGTCGGTTTTCATGGTTTCATTCTCTGTGCAGGTGTTTGCTATAAAGTTATACAATAATTAATTTTGTAAAAGTTTATTTTTGTACATATTATGTATTTGTACAAGTTTTGGACCTGAATTGATGACTATTACGCCTGTAACCCCCGAGCTGGATTACTTTCCTATCCGTATTTTGTCTGAATTAACTGGAGTGAATTCGGTGACGCTACGCGCTTGGGAGAGGCGCTATGGTTTGCTTAAGCCCTTTCGGACTGAAAAAGGGCACCGGTTGTATTGTCGGGAAGATATTGGGCGGGTTAACAAGATTCTGTACTGGGTGAATCAAGGCGTATCAGTTGGCAAGGTTAAAGTCTTGTTAGATTCCAATCAGGAGCCAAGCCAGATGGTCATAAATGATGCTCAATGGCCGGATTGGCAAGCTATGTTTATTCACGCTGTTACGACATTAGATCAGGCGAAATGGGAACAGTTATTTCAAGATGCCAGTAGGCAATATCCTATACAGGTATTGTTGCAGAAAGGCTTGTTACCCGCGCTGGTGACGTTGGGAAATCAGCCAGATGCTGTAGTGTCGCGGCTGTGTCTGCAAAGCTCATTGACTGAGCTTATCTTATCTATCAAGTCTAGCTATCGTCATACTCGCTTTGCTCAAGATCAGAGTCTTATTTTTAGTGCCGACCATAGCTCCTTGATGGCTCGCTTATTGGCTTGGACGTTAAGTGAGGCAGAACATAGTTTTAAGGTGTTAGAAGGTGTGCGCACGGCTCAGGATGTTATTCAAGTGGCACAGCATTTTGCCCCGCAACAAGTCATACTGGTTGCAGAAAGTATTACCCAAGGGGAGGCAGAGAGGTGGTTGAATGTATTTGAGCAGTCTGGCTTGCCTCTGATGGTGATTGGCTCTGGCTTTTGGTTGGCGGGGAAGAGTATGACCCTAGGCAAACATATCGAACTCTATTCTGATTTGATGGATTATTTTTCTTAGTTGATAAAACTAATTGAATCTATTTTTTTAATTAATTTTTAGTATTTTTGTTTTTGGCTTAGTCTTAGTTTTATCGAATATGAATGGAACGAGGTGAAGCCAATGACTAAAACAATGACCTTTGCTGTGATGCATTTTTGTGTGGCGTTTGGTGTTGCTTACGTCATTACTGGTAGTTTTTTGGTAGGCGGCTTGGTGGCAATGATTGAGCCTGCTATTAATACCGTTGCTTATTACTTCCATGAAAAAGTGTGGCAACGTATTCAATCCAATAAAGAGTTAGCTTTGCCAAAGAGTGTTCAGCAATCTTTAGAAAGCTTTGCTTTACGCTCTTAATGTAAAAGAAAAAGCCCTGCGTAATGCAGGGCTTTTGTGACTTGAGAGTGGGCTGCTGCTTGTCTTAAAGGTTTAGGACAAATACAACGCCAACCGCTACTGGTGCGATGAATTTCACCACAAATAGCCAAAGCTTAAACAGCGCTTCAGATTTTAAGTTAATCTCATCGGTTGAGAATTTCTGTTTTACGACCCAACCAGCAAACACAGCAACCAAGATACCGCCAAGTGGTAGCATGATGTTGGCAGTAATGTAGTCAAGGAAGTCAAACACGTTCTTACCGAATAGGCTCACATCAGACATGAAGTTGAATGAACCTAGGCATAGGATACCCATCGCCCAAACCACGACACCTAAAGCGATAGTGGCAGAGGAACGCTTCATGCCAACACGCTCAACTAAGTAAGCAACGGTTGGCTCTAGTAGCGAAATCGCGGATGTCCAAGCCGCTACACCGATCAGAATGAAGAACAATGTACCGAAGAATTGGCCGCCTGCCATCTGACCAAAGGCTACTGGCAAGGAGATGAACATCAAGCCAGGGCCTGCTGCTGGATCCATACCGTTAGAAAAGATGATTGGGAAGATCGCAAGACCAGCAACCAGCGCCACTAAGGTGTCTAGGAAGCCGATCGCCAATACTGTTGAGCCAATTGAGGCACGTTTTGGCATGTACGAACCGTAGGCCATGATACTACCCATACCCAAAGAAAGGGTGAAGAAAGAGTGACCTACTGCAACCAGAACGGCATCCCAAGTTAGCTTGCCGAAGTCGAAGTCGAACATAAAGCTCCAACCCGCCGCAAAGCCATCTGTGCTCATACCATAGCCAAATAGAACAAATAGCAAGATGAACAGCGCTGGCATCATGATGCGTGTTGCACGTTCAAGACCTGCGTTCACACCGCCGATGACGACGACGACTACCATAATGGTAAAGATGGTGTGCCACATTAGTAGCGTAGTTGGATCGGCTAACAGTTCATTGAATAGGTTGCCTGCTTGTTCAGAGCTGACACCATTAAGTGCGCCTGTTGCCGTTGAATAGATGTACTGCAGCACCCAACCGGCAACCACAGAATAGAATGAGAAGATTAGTACACCAGACAACATTCCCATAAAGCCGATAGCGCCCCAGCGTTTGCTGCTGCCAGACTCCTCAGCTAGATCCATCAATGCATTAATGGGGCTTTGACGTGCTCGACGGCCGATAAATACTTCAGCAATCATGATTGGAATGCCAACCAGAGCGATACAGATGAGGTAGACCAGAACAAAAGCACCACCGCCATTTTCACCGGTAATGTATGGAAACTTCCAAATGTTACCAAGGCCAACAGCAGATCCTGTTGCGGCTAAGATAAAGATCCAGCGACTCGCCCAAGAGCCGTGGATGGATTTTTTCTCTTGCATAAGATTCTCTTTTTTTTAAACAACGAGCGTGCGCCTTTGTAAGGTCACGCTTGAGAGATCACTGATAAGTGATAGTCCGTACTGCTTAATCGGCTCTCTTGCTTACTGTTAATGGAAGAACTGCTTGTTAGGGCAATATGGCACACGAACCTTCCCACTGATGATCCGATGCCTGCTAACGCCATATAGGCATTGGCAAATTGCTCTAATTTGGCGGGCGATTTTGCAAACTTTGTTCACACTTTTCAAGTTAAATCTGTCGAACTGGTCAAAAAAACAACATAAATCATTGAATTTTATAAAGAAGTCATCGCATCGATAAATGCATGGATTAGGTAAAAAGTGATATTGGGGTTGATATAAAAGATTAGACATGTAACTATTTTTATCGTCTTTATTCGGTATTTAGCTAATATTTAAGCCGATTTAATATTGTTTTTTATTAGAGGTGTAATTTCTAGATGGATGATAATTTGATTGAGTTGCGTAAGCCTGTCCCGAAAGACGGAATGGATCTATTTGAGTTAGTGAAGCGATGTCCGCCTCTTGATACGAATTCATCCTACTGCAACTTGCTGCAGTGTGATCACTTTTCCGACACTGGGGTAGCGGCTACGCAGGGCGATCAATTAGTCGGCTTTGTTTCAGGGTATTTAAAACCAAGTGACTGCCAAGTGTGGTTTGTCTGGCAAGTGGCTGTTGGCGAAGAAGCGCGTGGTTGTGGCTTGGCAAAGCGTATGCTGCGATCTGTGCTAAAACGAGCCGAGTTTAATCAGGTGCGATACTTAGAAACCTCCATTACGCCGGATAATGAAGCGTCATGGGGACTGTTTACGAGCATGGCGCGAGAGTTACAGGCCCCCATCGAAAAAACGGTTCTATTCGATGAGCAGCAACATTTCAAAGGGCGTCATAAAACCGAATATCTAGTACGAATTGGCCCATTTAATTCAGTCTCAGAGTAACCCATTGCTCTGAGGCCATCGATAACGAGTTATAAATAATTTCAAATCTATAGAGGATAAAGCATGAAAATTTTTGAGGAAATTGAATCGGAAGTACAATCTTACGCACGCTCGTTTCCACGTATATTCAACAAAGCGCAAGGCTGCTACTTATTTGATGAAGAAGGTAATAAGTACCTCGATTTTCTGGCAGGAGCCGGTACGCTCAACTACGGCCATAACCATCCTGTGTTAAAGAAAGCTTTAGTCGAATACATTATGGATGACGGTATTACCCATGGTCTGGATCTGCATACTAAAGCAAAAGGTGAGTTTCTTGAGTCTTTTAAACACAACATCTTAGAGCCTCGTGACTTAGAGTATGTGATGCAGTTCACTGGTCCGACCGGCACCAATGCCATAGAAGCCGCTATGAAACTGGCGCGTAATGTTACCGGGCGAGAAAATATCATCACATTTACCAATGGTTTTCACGGCTGTAGCTTAGGAGCGTTGGCTGCAACGGGTAATGCTCATCATCGAGGTGTAGCAGGAACGTCTCTGGGGGGAATCAGTCGTGTGCCATTTGATGGCTACTTAGGCGATGGCATCGAAACAACAGAGTATCTGGATAAGGTGTTGTCCGACTCGTCTAGCGGCATTGACCACCCTGCTGCCGTGTTGGTGGAGACCGTTCAAGGAGAGGGGGGGATTAACGCAGCATCGCTAGATTGGTTGAAAAATCTTGAAGCAGTATGTCGCAAACACGATGTGCTGTTAATCGTCGATGATATTCAAGCAGGCTGTGGCCGAACCGGAACCTTCTTTAGCTTTGAGCCAGCGGGTATTAAACCAGATATAGTCACCTTGTCTAAGTCCATCAGCGGCTATGGTCTGCCATTTGCGATTGTGCTGTTCAAGCCTGAGTTGGATCAATGGAAGCCAGGCGAACATAACGGCACTTTTCGTGGTAACAACCTTGCCTTTGTTACAGCGAAGCACGCTTTAGACACCTTTTGGAAAGACGACAGCTTCGCTAAAGAAGTTCGTCGTAAAGGCCAATACATAGAAGATCGTCTCAATACAATTGTTGCGGAAGTGGGAGAGGGCAACTTCACCGTTCGTGGTCGCGGTATGATGCGCGGCATCAATTGTGTTAGCGGGGAGCTGGCGAGCAAAATCACCAAAGCTTGTTTCAAACAGAATTTGATTATAGAGACATCCGGAGCTGACGATCAGGTGGTGAAGTTTTTATGTCCACTGATCATTAGCGATGAAGAGCTTAAACAAGGTATTGATATTGTGGAACGAGCTATTCGCGAGGTCTGCGCAAAAACCGATGAAATGCCTGAAGAAAGAAGCTACTTCGATGAAAACTACGACATTGCTGTCTAGACATTTCTAATTCGAGGAGCACTTCGGTGCTCCGCCTTCAATTTATTTTTAGTCAAGTTTAAGCAAAAGGAGTCTCGTTATGATCGTGCGTGATTTAAATGAATGTGAGCAAACAGAGCGCAAGGTAGTTTCCCCTGATGGTAAATGGCAAAGCGTACGTATGTTGCTAAAAGGCGACAATATGGGGTACTCGTTCCATATCACAACGATTTTTGCTGGTCAGGAATGCCAATTTCATTACCAAAACCATTTTGAATCGGTTTTCTGTATGGAGGGGGAAGGCGAAATTGAGAGCCGTGAAGATGGCAAAGTTTACCCGATCAAACCTGGTACTTTGTACAACCTCAACGAGCATGATCGTCATACGTTACGTGCCTTCAGTGAGCTGAAGTTAGCGTGTGTGTTTAATCCTCCTGTCACGGGTCAAGAAGTTCATAACGCTGAGGGGGCTTATGAGTTACTGGACTAAACAATATCTCTACTAATCTAAGAGAACCTCGATGCCTGTTTGAGTGCTCTAAAAGCGACCAAAAGAGGCATTATTCATTAAGATTTGTGTAATTCATGCTTAATATTTAAGCGCCCTTATGACACACTACGCACCGGCGCTCACAATATAGGTTGAGGTTCCCTTAGCCCTACAGAAATTCGGAAATAAAATGGGACAACATACAGTTGATAAGATCGGCGGAACGTCCATGAGCGACTACCGCTCGGTCCGCGATAACATTATTTTTAAACCAGCAGGCACAGAAGACCTGTATCAACGTATTTTCGTGGTATCGGCATATGGCGGTATTACCGACAAGCTGCTGGAACATAAGAAAACGGGTGATGCTGGTATTTATGCGCACTTCGCAAAAGACCGCAATCAAAGTGGCTGGCGTGATGCCTTTGCCGACGTTCGTGAAACCATGTTGGGTATCAACCGTGATTTGTTTGGTGAGAGTGAGCTTCTAACCGAAGCTGATGACTTTTTGGTGGCTCGCTTAGACCAGGCTCAAGAAGCATTAGAAGATTTAAGCCGCCTTTGTTCTCATGGCCATTTTTCTATCGATGAGCATCTGTCTACAGTTCGCGAAATGTTGGCAAGTCTTGGTGAAGCCCACAGTGCATTCAACATGGCGCACTTGCTGAAGCGCGATGGTGTTAATGCTGTATTTGTCGACCTTACCGGTTGGAACGCAAGCGTACATATGTCTTTGGACGAACGCATCGTTGAGTCATTTAAAGATGTAGATCTAGCCACTCAGTTGCCGATTGCAACGGGCTATGCCCACAGTGAAACGGGTCTGATGACCACGTTTGACCGTGGTTACTCGGAAATGACCTTCAGCCGTATTGCGGTATTGACGCAAGCGCGTGAAGCCATCATTCACAAAGAGTTCCACCTAAGCAGTGCGGACCCTCGTCTAGTGGGCGAAGACAAAGCCGTGCCAATCGGTCGTACCAACTATGACGTAGCGGATCAGTTAGCCAACTTGGGTATGGAAGCGATCCACCCGAAAGCAGCAAAAGGCTTGCGTCAAAGCAAGATTGCTTTGCGTGTGAAGAATACTTTCGAGCCAGATCACAGTGGTACGTTAATTACAGGTGACTACGTTTCTGATGCTCCTTGTGTAGAGATCATTGCAGGTAGCCGCGGTGTCTATGCGGTTGAGCTATTCGACCAAGAAATGGCAGGTGAAATTGATAGCTTCGATATGGGCATTTTGAATGTGTTGAACCAGCTGGGGGCACACATCATCGCCAAAGATATCAATGCCAACAGTATTACGCACTATTTAGCCGCTAACCTAAAAACACTAAAGCGTGTGATTCGTATGCTAGGTGAAGAGTTCCCTGAAGCAGAAATCACTCAGCGTAAAGTGGCAATCGTATCGGCCATCGGTTCGGATATGAAAACAACTGGTATGCTGGCGAGCGCGGTGAAGGCAATCTCTGAGCAAAACATCAATGTCATTGCAATGCACCAATCTATGCGCCAAGTTGATATGCAGTTCGTAGTGGATGAAGAAGACTACGAAGTGGCTATCCGTAGCCTGCACAAAGAGCTCGTTGAATCTCACAACCACGGTCGTGCGATCTGTCTAGCATCTTAAGAATCGTGTTTGCTCAATAGCAAGTAAAAACCCAGCCAAGGCTGGGTTTTTTTATAGCTAGACGGAACTCGCTGTGAAAGACTCGACGATAATGGTCTCTGGAAAATCATCAAACTTATCTTCTGCAATGGGGCGACTAATGTAGTAGCCTTGGCCAAGGTCACAATTGAAGGATCGCAGCATATTAAGCTGCTCTATGGTTTCTACGCCTTCGGCGATGACCATGATGTCGAGCTTATGCGCCATGGCTATGATCGCTTCAACCATCATGCGATCATCTTTATCGGTCTCCAAGTCTCGAACAAAGCTTCGATCAATCTTTAGTAGATCCACTGGTAGGTTTTTCAGTTGGCCTAAAGAAGAAAAGCCTGTGCCGAAGTCATCGATGGCAACGCAAATCCCCAGCATTTTTAATTGCTCCAGAGTTTTCTTGGCATGAGCGATGTCTGTTAATAGGGTGGTTTCAGTGATCTCAAAACCGATGTAATGACCGGGTATTTTGAACTGCTGAATCATCTGTTTGACATACGGCACTAGGTTTGGATCGTTCAACTGCAATGATGACAGGTTGATGTGTAACAGAATCGGGTAAAGCCCCAGTTGTTCACGATGTGCAAGATACTCAAAGCTTTTACGAATTACGTAATTGCCAAGTTCTAAAATTTGCCCTGATTGCTCAGCTAGTGGAATAAAGTTGTCTGGATAGACTAGGCCTTTTTCAGGATGTTCCCAACGAACCAAGGCCTCTGCTCCAATGATTTTATTTAATTCTAAATCGAATTGCGGTTGAAAATGTAGGATAAGCTGCTCTTCTTCGATGGCTTTTGCTAAAGCCAGCTCCTCATTATGCATATTGATGGTGTTTTGACGCATACTCTCATCGAAGATGACAAACTGATTTTTACCACGGCGTTTGGCTTCATATAAGGCCACATCGGCACACTGCATTAGTGTTAAGAGTTGGGAGCCATGATTTGGGATAAGAGTAATGCCTAACGAAGTACTTTGCTTAAATTCACGATAATCAATGCTAATGATTTTCTGCGTGCAATTTAAGATGTTTTGAGCTTTAGAACGAACCTCTTCAACACTACCGGCTTCGGTTAATACGATAACAAATTCATCTCCGCCTAAACGCACCACGACATCATTGTCAGAGGTCTGCATTGATAAGCGTTCTGCTATTTTTATTAGGACCTTATCGCCGACGTCATGTCCAATGGTGTCGTTGATGGATTTAAAATTATCAAGGTCGAAATAAATGAAGGCGCCAAATGAATGGTGCTTGGTAATATGCTGGATGATGTCAGTCATCCGATCGTTTAAAAAACGACGATTTGGTAGGCCTGTTAATGGATCTTTGAAGGCTAGCTCTTTCAGTTCTAGAGTTTTCTTATCGACCTCTTTCTGCAATTCAAGAGGTCGTATCAAAATGTTGTAAAGGCTCCAGGCGCAGATAGAGGCGAGCAGCAAAGAAATCGCCATCATGTTGATGGTGCGAGTCTCGAGGTTATTGCTTATGTCATGGGAAAGGGAAAGTGTCCAAGAACCTGATGGTAGCGTAATTTCTGCCTGAACCAGTGCGCTGGAATCTAGTGCGCGTTCAGAGCGATAGAATTCAAAGACTTCATTGGAATCATTGTGCCGGCGCTCTAATGAAATGGCATACCCTTCCGATTCCAATTTATGAATGCCGCTGCTTTCTAATAGAGGTGTGAGATAGATTAATGCAGAGGCAAAGCCCCAAAATTCGTTGGCACCAGGGCCAGACGTTTCTTTAAAAATGGGGGTTCGGCTAATGACTGCTATACCCCCTTGTACCAATTTAACTGGCCCCACAGCGATCATGCGTTTTTCTTTGATGGCTAGCTGAGCAGCTTCTCGATAGGAGGGATGGTTTAGTACATCTAATCCTAAAGCAGCTTCGTTGCCTGCAAGCGGGTAGATGTATTCAATAATGCCATTGGGCGCCAGCTGTATGCTATCGATGCCTGGTATGGACTGCATGATATTACTCGCATAGCTATTAAAATAAGCAACCTTATCTTGGTCCAAAGCAATTTGATGCGCCAATATCTGTGTCGAGGTAAAGGAGAGGGATAAGCTGCGTTCTATTTCAGCGGCTTGGGAGCGGGCAATGCCGCTTAGTAAAAGGCGCTGGTTTTGACTGAAGTTGGTATTAGATAGATGTATAAAATACAGACAGATGGAAAAGATGGCGACAAAAATACTCGTAGCAATGAGTAACGCTCGACGGTCTTTAATCCTATTTCTGAGCATTCTAAGCAAACTCCTAGTCTTAGAGGCTGATCGCGAGGCCGCCAATTATCTATGGTTGTCCGAAAAAATATAAAGCATAAAAAAATGCTGAGTTATCCATCATCATAAACACTAAATAGATCAAGTTGTGCAGGAATTCCTGCACAATTTGATCTATGTCTTAAAAGATAAGATTAGCTTATAGTTGCTTAGTTACGCTAGCGTTAAAACGAGGCCGGCAAGGCCGATAGCTGCGCCACTGATACGACCAATGATCGTTAGCTGTAAGGAACGCAGAAGCTGGCCCGCACCTACGCCCACTAGATGAAGAGCGATGGTGGCTAGACTGAAACCAAGACCGTATTCAAGTCCACTGCCTGACAGTGGCATTTCCATACCATGTGCCACGCCGTGAAAGAGGGCAAAGGCACCAGCGAGACTGGCAGCGAGAGCGGTTGGGAGATGTTTGCCAATCAGAAGTAAGACGCCTAGAAGCATCACTGATAATAGAATCCCCGATTCAACAAAAGGCACTGAAATGCCATACGTGGCAGCCACGGCTCCTAAAATCATAGTCACTACAAACATTGCTGGCACAACGAACAGTGCGCGGCCACCAAGGCTTGCGGCCCAAAGGCCAATGGCAAACATTGCGAGAAGGTGGTCAAGGCCAGTAAGAGGGTGTGTTAAACCGGATAAAAAGCTTGAGGTATGTTCGTGGCCTGGATGAGCTAGTGCCAAACTAGGGGTTAATAAAAGTGCTAAAAATCCTATTTTTATAGTGCTCAATCGCATCACTATTTTCCTATAAATAAAGTTAATAAAGGTGACGTTAACAAGGCTGATGATAATAACAGGTTATGACTACTATGTCGGTGAATCCTATACATACTATCTTGGAAGGCTTTCAACTTTCCTTTACAAATCAATATCGTTTAGGCGGTGTGTGACCTGAGGCAGCGGCTCAGGTTTGGTGATGAATTGGATGCCTTTAAATATATTGATGCATATCAAGGGTGGGCGTATTGCACTAGAAGGAAATGCAGTGAGTAATATTGTACTGTATAAGGTTTTGATTGAGACTGGAGTGTCCGCGCATAACGCCATATCCCAATGTGTTGGGATCTAACGTATGAGAAAGCTGTGTGGGGACTTAACGTATGCTATTTTTGGTATCTACTTTAAGAAACGTGAATTGAGTGGCCTACGTACGCAGTTTTTGATGCAATCAAACAGGATCGTAATATGCATGGAATTACCTTAACAGAAGCTGAGTTTTATTCGATGATTCAGCCTGCCTATTTATGCCGGATTCACTAGGTTGTTTGACATGATTAAGTGGATTGCATGGTTACTGCTCAGCTGTATTGCGCTGGCTGCGTCTGCTCAAGAACAACGTTCGTTGAACTTTTTGGTCTTGTCTTATAGCCCTGATGTGACAACTGTATTGCGTTATCACAATCTAGTGAATGAGCTGGCAGAAAAGCTTCCGAATTATCAGTTGAATCTAAAGGTTGTGGGATCGGACTCCCTTGAAGAGCAAGTGGATCATGATCAATACGACTTAATGCTCCTCGATCCTGTTCATTATCTAAGGTTGCGCAGCTCTGGCAGCCTTAGTGGCGCGCTGTTGTCCTTACGCCGCAGTAACGATGGGCAAACCACAAGCCTGATGGGTGGAGTGATCTTCACCCGTAAACAAAACCAACATATTCGACTTGATAATCTCTATCAGTATCCAGTGGCCGCATCAGCGCCAGAATTTCTTGAAAACTACCTCGCACAAATCTATGAGTTGAAGAGCCTAGGACTTCATATTCCATCAGAAGCGGCACTTGTGCAGTACGATGATGCTGAACAAGTGGTGCGCTCTGTCTTGGAGGGGGAGCAAGAGACAGGGTTTGTGCGCACCGGTGTGCTTGAGCGTATGGCTCGAGAGGGGAAAATAAGCCTTGAAAATGTGCGTATCCTTAACCAACAGTATTTAGCAGGGTACCCATTTCTGATCTCAACACGTATTTATCCAGAATGGGCACTTGTTGCTCAAGCGCAAGTGGATTCGGAGATTGCTAGGGAAATTGCCGCTACTCTATTGGGGGTATCGTTGACAGGCGAGGAGGCTCTAAATTACGGCATCTACGGTTTTATGCCTGCTTTGGACTATTTGCCCGTAGAAAATACCCTCAAAGAGTTATCAATAGCGCCCTATGAGGCTCGCACACTTGGCTGGATTGATTTTCTAAAAAGCTATGCGGTGTATTTCATCTTGGCAAATATTATTGCCGTGTCGTTGATTTTCTTGTCATGGAATACCTATCGACAAAACCAACATCTGGCGCGTTTAGTGAGAAAAGAAAAGCAAGCGCAGGTAATGCTGGCTCGCAGCAATCAACAGCTAGATGCTTTGCTCAGCAGCAGTCCAACGGTGATTTACTCGCTCGATTCAGAGCATTTTAATCTCAAATTTATCAGTAGCAACTGTTTTAACTTGTATCATAAAGCGGCAGATGAAATTAAAAAGACTCGTAATTGGTGGCAGAAATCGATTCATGACGACGATATAACCCGAGTGCTAGCAAACTTTAGGCAGTGGCGCGTTGATGGTTTTGTCGGTACCTTGATTATGACCTATCGACTGTTGCGGGATAATGATTGGATTTGGATTGAAGATCGTTTACAGGCATTACGTAATGATGAAGGTGAAGTGACCTTACTGGTTGGCGCTCATTCTGATGTTAGTGATCGGCACTTGAATGAAGAGCAGTTGGAATTATGGGCCAGCGTTTTTGCTAATGCTCGTGAAGGTATTGCTATTACCAACCCCGCAGGAGACATTCTGGATGTGAACTCAGCCTTTTCACGTATAACGGGTTACAGTCGCTATGAAATCATTGGGCAAAATCCGCGCATTTTGAACTCAGGTCGTCAGAGTAAAGAGTTTTACCGAGAAATGTGGCGTCAAATTGTGGGGGCAGGATTCTGGGAAGGTGAGATCTGGAATAAGCGTAAGGACGAAAGTATTTATGCTCTAAATCTTACAGTTGTTGCAGTCAAAGATACGGAAGGCAGAGTCAGTCATTATATTTCTTTGTTTTCAGATATCACTCGCCAGAAACGTAACGAAGAGCAATTGGAGCACATCGCCTATTTTGATGCTTTGACCGGGTTACCCAACCGTACCAACCTAACTAATTCACTGGCCATTCAAATCAGCTACTCGGCTCAATACGGTAGTAAGTTTGCATTGGCGTTCCTTGATTTAGATGGTTTTAAAGAAGTGAACGATACTTTTGGGCATGATACAGGTGATTTGTTGTTGGTCGATGTGGCACAGCGTATGCGTGATACTTTAGGACAAGGAAGTACCGTTGCGCGTTTTGGAGGCGATGAGTTTGTGCTGTTGCTGCCGATTATTGAAAACATGATTGAGGTAGAACAGAAATTAGAGCGTTTGTTGGTAGCGCTGGCGGAGCCATTCCGTGTGTCAGGGGCGACCTTGCATATTAGTGCTAGCATAGGTGTGACTTACTATCCTCAAAACCGAGTCATTGAGGCTGACCAGCTGATTCGCCAAGCAGATCAGGCCATGTATCAAGCCAAGATTAGTGGTCGTAACCGTCTCAAATCCTTTGACCTTAGCCAAGAAGACAGCCTGATAGAGCAGCATCGCTTCTATGAGGAGTTGCAGCATGCTTATGCTAGCCAGCAGTTCAGTTTGTATTATCAACCTAAAGTTAATATGCGTACGCGCGAGGTAATTGGCTACGAAGCATTGATTCGCTGGCTTCATCCAACACGTGGGGTATTGGCGCCTGCGGCGTTTCTACCTGCGATGACGAACCAGCCGCTGGAATTAGAGGTCGGTCATTGGGTAATAAAAACCGCGCTAGAGCAAATTGAAGCATGGCAAAAACAAGGAAGCTTGCAAGCCATTAGTGTGAATCTGGCGGGATATCAGCTGCAACAGCCGAACTTTATGTCTGAGCTACAAGAGATTATCCTCGGCTTTTCTCCAGAGGTGGTACATTCTCTAGAGTTAGAGATTTTAGAAACCAGTGCGATAGAGGATTTAGCCATCGTCTCAGGAGTGATTGATGCCTGTAAGGATATGGGCATTAAGGTTTCTTTAGATGATTTTGGTACGGGTTATTCCACGTTAAGTCATCTTAAAGAGTTGTCTGTCGATATGCTCAAAATTGATCATGGTTTTGTTCGCGATATGCTGGATGACCAAAACAACTTGGCTATCATTAAAGGTGTGGTGGGATTTGCGGATGCGTTTTCCTTAGAGGTCATTGCTGAGGGTGTGGAAACTCACGAGCACGCTAAACGACTACTAGAGCTTGGTTGTGAATTAGGGCAGGGTTACTTTATATCTCGTCCAATGCCTGCACATCGAGTATTGGAGTGGTACGATGAATGGACCCAAGACTCAGATGAGAGAAAAGAATGCGCGAATTAAAACAATTAGAGCAACGCTGTAAAGAATTTGTGCTGGAATCCATGACAGCGGATAGTGCTCATGATTTGGCCCATATTGAGCGGGTTGTAGCATTAGCGAAAGGGCTAGCAGCAACGGAACAAGCCAATCAAGTGATCGTCGTGGCGGCGGCGTGGTTGCACGATCTGGTGAATTATCCGAAAGATGATCCGAAACGAGCTCAGGCTTCGTTTGATTCGGCAACCAAGGCTGAAGCGTTCTTAAAAAGCCTTGGTTTAAATGGGACAGAAATTAGTGCTATTCAGCATGCCATTGTAACCCACAGCTTTAGTGCTCAAGTCACACCTCGTACTTTAGAAGCAAAGGTGGTTCAGGATGCCGACCGTCTTGACGCTCTTGGTGCCATTGGAATTGCGCGTTGCATGATGGTGGGTGGTCGATTAGATCGTGCTCTGTATGATTCTTTTGATCCCTTCTGTGAAGAACGCGAGCCGAATGATTTGCTCTATACGCTAGACCATTTTTTTCAAAAATTATTGTGCTTGGAAAACACCTTTCAAACAGATAGTGGGCAACTTGAGGCTGCTCGTCGTACAGCATTTATGCGAGAGTACCTAGCGCAGCTTAAGGCTGAGATTTTTAATTAGCGCGTTCGAAACGTTCTAGGTTTTGGCTCATTTGGGTGGCTGTTGCTAAAAAGTCTTCTAACTGTTGCTCTGATAAGCCATGTGTCATGGCTTCTAGAGCCTGCATATCCAGCTCTTCTAGTAATTCAAAGCAGTGTAAACCTTTGTCTGAGAGTTCAATGAAAAAGCTGCGTTTATCTGCGGGGTTTTGTTGTCGAATGAGTAGCTCATGCTGATCTAATTCTTTAAGTAAGCGAGTGATTTGCCCTTTATCTCGGCCTGATCGATCGGCGATCAGCATGGGCGTGCAATGCGGAGTCTCATGAATAAGCTTCATGATTAAAAAATACAGGGGTGAAAGAGGTATTTTGTGTTCCTGCATTGCAAGTCGCATGGCATGCTTTAAACCAGAAATGATGCCGATTAAGGCGTGCTGAATGTCTCGCTCAAGTTTAGCCATAAATGCTCATATGAAAGGAGTTAAGATCTTACGTTAGACTAACAGATCAAGCTTGTGGTGAAAGTCTTTACTCGTACTTATGTCGCAAGCAGATAAAATTGCCCCTCCTGCTCAGTCAATTGGTATCGTTTTAACGATTGTCCTAGACATGGCCCAGACACACAGGCTCCAGAGGTTGGGTGAAATTGAGCACTGTGAAATTGACATTCGATCAGTGTGAATGTCTCATCAAAGCAATGGATACTGTCATTCGCCAGCCGTTTATTCAGATGAGGGCAATGATTCTCATAGATATGATACTGACCATTGAATTTTAACGCTAAAATATGAGTTCCATTGAGTGTTAAAGTAAGGTTTTGTTCGTTAGATAATGTCTGAATTTTCTCGACTTCATCGCGGGTTAACTGCAGCACAGAAATTTCATCCTTTGCGTATTTGTGAGCGTAAAGTGTATCGACTTAGCAAAGATACGCCTATTGTTTTATCCCTTGATTGCCGTCCTTAAGTTGGGCCTTTATACTGCGCCCCATGACTAAAAAAACCACCTCCGCCAAGAAAAAAACTTCCACCAATCGTCGCTCTGGATCTCAGAAGCGATCGCCTAAGCGTTCTTCTTTGTTTCGTAAGCTATTAAAATGGCTCATTTTACTGGCCCTGTTAGCGAGTATTCCATTTTCTGTTTGGATTTGGTGGTTGGATAAGCAGGTTGTCGCTCGCTTTGAAGGGAAAAAGTGGCAAGTTCCGTCTGAAGTATTCAGTGCTCCATTGGTGTTGCAGGATGGTGCTCCTTGGCGTAAACAAGATTTGGAAGCTGTGCTGTCTGATTATGGCTACCGCTTTGGTAAAAACAGTCAGAAAGAGGGGTGGGCTGCGCGCAGTCAAACTAAAGTCAGCGCACACCTTCGTGATTATACCGATCATACTGGCTACCATCCGGCGTCTCGACGGGTGTTCTCATTTGATAATGGATTACTACAAATTCAGGATGTGTCTGGTAAGCGCTACCGTACTGCGGTGCTAGAGCCGCAAAAAATAGGTTATTTGTATGGCGGTAATACGGAGAACCGTGACATCTTAGTCTATGAACAAATCCCGAAAAGCTTGATTAATATTCTAACGGCAACCGAAGACCGTGACTTCTTCGAGCATTTTGGCATTTCATTAACCGGTATTGCTCGTGCGGCATTCGTTAATTTAAGTTCTGGGAGTCGCCGTCAAGGAGGCTCCACGCTGACGCAACAGTTGGTTAAGAATATGTTCTTAACCTCTGAGCGAACTTATAGCCGAAAAGTGACAGAAGTTTTTATGGCGCTTTTGTTGGAGTATCGCTACAGCAAAGAGCAAATCATTACGGCATATGTTAATGAAGTCTATCTTGCTCAAGAAGGCGACAGCGCATTGCATGGCTTTGCTGCCGCAAGTGAGTATTTTTACGGCCGACCATTGAATGAGTTAAACCTAGATGAGCAGGCTTTGCTGGTGGGCATGGTCAAAGGGCCATCTTTATACAATCCAAGACGCAATCCTGAGCGTGCTAAACAGCGTCGAAATGTCGTGTTGGATTTGTTATTTGAGCAAGGTCGATTGACTCAACCTCAAGTCGCTGCATTGAAAAAACAGCCGTTGCGCATTGCTACCGAGGGTAAGCGCCGCTCTGCTTTTGGGGATTATTTAGATCTTGTGTCTATGCAACTTGAGCGTGACTTCGATCAGGCTGCTTTGGCAACAAAAAACCTTAAAATCTATACCGCGTTGGACATCCGAGCGCAAAAAGCTGCCCTGGATGCTATGCACGACCGCGTAGCCCTTTTAGTCAAGCAGCGCAGCGGACTAAAAGGACTTCAAGGGGCGATGGTTGTGACGGATCGGCACTCAGGTCAGGTGCGAGCAGTGGTTGGATCTTCAGATAAATTATACAGTGGTTTTAATCGAGCATTAGGAGCGGTTCGCCCGATAGGATCACTGGCTAAACCGCCTATTTATTTGACCGCGATTGCATCAGGACGATACACCTGGTGGGATAAACTTAAAGATGAACCAAGGCGCTTTAAAGTAGGCAACTCGGTTTGGGAACCGCAAAATTACAGTCGGACGGCCCATGGCGAGGTTCATATGTATGAAGCTCTTGCTAAGTCCTACAATTTAGCGACCATTGATTTAGCCAGCTCTCTTGGTTTTGATCGTGTGGCGCAGACTTTGCGCGATTTGGGGGTGAAGCGTTCATTTACTATGTATCCGTCCGTTGCGCTTGGATCATTAGAGTTATCGCCATTTGAAGTGGCTCGTTTGTATCAGCCTTTGGCTTCGACCGGTGATAGTGCGGAATTAGGGGTAGTGCTTTCGGTTATGGATCAAAATGGTAAAGTGCTTAAACGGTTCGATCAAAGCACCGATGTACCTTTTACGAAGCAGGCCTTGTCTGTCACCTTAGCTGGTATGACTAAGTCACCGGAAATCGGGACTGCTCAAGCGGCCCAAGCGCAGCTACCTTGGTTACGTTTTGCTGCGAAGACAGGCACAACGAATGATCAACGGGACAGTTGGTTTGTCGGAATCACGGATGATTTTTTAAGTACGATTTGGCTCGGACAGGACGATAATTCGCCAATGAATATCACTGGCAGCTCTGGAGCACAATGGGTGTGGATTGATTTTGCGAAAGCGTTACCGCAACGCTCTTTACCTAAAACGCTGCCTGAGGGAGCGGGCTATTATCAAGTGACGCTAGATGATTTTGAAATAGCTGCAGATCGTTGCCGAGATAAAATCGAATTACCTTTTATTGAAGGCACGCAGCCTAGGTCATCGACCTCTTGTATCTGGCCATTTTAGTGAGATTGAATCCGTGAGTTAAGCACAGATTTGTATTCTTATAACAGATATAATTTCCTTTGAAAAATGTGTAAGTTGTTGTATTTTTTGTAAAGTTTTTGCTTCTTATGGTCTTGCGAAGTGGTCAGGTGCTGATGATAAAAAAAATAAATTCTAGAATGATAGGCGCAATTAAGGCAATGACGACTCCGTTGGTGCTGGTAAGTGTACTTTCTAGCCCCTTAACCAATGCCTACGCAGATCAAGAACAGCGTACCTGTTCCTCCATTGTTGCAACGGGCAACCCAGAATATCCGCCATTTCTGTGGCACGCTGAGCAAGGTAACGAGCTGCATGGTGCGTTAGCTAATTTAATGGGTGAGATTAGTGAAAGAATTAATATCCCGATTGAGACGGTTTATGTAGGTCCTTGGTCTCGCTCGCAGCAAGAAGTGCGCAGTGGCCGAGTTGATCTGATGGCGGGAGCGTTTTATACCTCAGAGCGTGCTGACTATATGGAATACTTTTCGCCCGCGATGATGTTTACGAAGAGTGTTGTTTGGCAATCAAATGCTGCTCCCTTTGAGTATCAAGGCTGGAATGATTTGGTTGGGCGTTGGGGCGTTACGGTCATCAATAACAGTTTTGGACAAGAGTTTGATACCTTTGCAAAGCAGCATTTAAATGTTTTGACCGTTGCTAGCTTGGAGCAGGCACTATCTATGCTTGGGGCTGGGCGTGCTGACTATGTGCTGTATGAGCGTAATCCTGGTGTCGCTTATGTCCAAAAATTAGGACTTGAAGGGGTGCGTTACGTTGAGCCTGCTATTAGTGGTGAAGGTCTCTTTCTAACTATTTCAAAAATGTCGCCTTGTAACTCACCTGAAATTAAAGGCAAGATTGCAGACGCATTACGAGACTTAGTCGCTGAAGGAGAGCCGCAAGTGGTTTTAATTAACGCATTAGAAGAGTGGCGCAGTAACACCTTTCCATCCCCTTAAAGCGTCTTTGAACAAAAATGCCGAAGTAAACGGCTTCGGCATTTTTGTTCATGCAACTTAATGATTAAGCAGCGAATGGTACAGTTGAAGCCACTGCTCAGTGGCACGCTCCCAGCTATGATCTTGGGTCATGGCTTGAATTTGTAGAGTTCGCCAAGTGGTAGCATTACTGAAAGCCTCCATAGAGCGCTCCAACGCCGCTTGTAAATCCTCAACGCTAGCATGATAAAAGACAAAACCATTAGCCTGATGCCCCTCCTCGAAAACAGTGTCCGCCAAGCCACCAGTATGACGAACAATTGGTAAGGTGCCGTATTTCAGCGCGTAGAGCTGCGTTAATCCGCAAGGCTCGAAACGTGACGGAATGAGTAGGGCATCGACACCAGCTTGTAAGCGGTGGGAGTAGGCTTCATCGTAACCGATGCGAATTGCCACCTGCTCTGGATAGCGCTCTTGTAGTGCAAGGTACTGATTTTCTAAAGACTTATCCCCTGAGCCAAGCAGTATTAACATGGCGCCGCGTTGCAGTGCGGGCTCAATGGCCGCTGGAATCAAATCCAGTCCTTTTTGTTCTGTTAAACGGCTGACGACGCCAAACACGAGGGCTTGAGCGTTCTCTGGTAAATTGTTTTCTCGTTGTAGAGCGAGCTTGTTTTGTAGCTTCAAATCAATGCTGTGCAGGTCATATTGACTATGAATATAGGGGTCAATACTAGGCGACCATTCATTGTAATCCACTCCATTTAGAATGCCTGACAGCTTATAGCTTGCTGAGCGCAGTGTGCCATCCAAGCCATCACCATATTCTGCTGTTAAGATTTCCCTAGCATAAGTAGGGCTCACGGTAGTGATGGCGTCGGCATAGACCAAGCCTGCCTTTAAAGCAGAATAACGACCATAAAACTCCACCCCATGAATGGACAGCAGATCATGGGGTAGACGGACTTCATCAAATCGCTCTAACGGGAAGCTACCGTTGTAGCGCAGGTTGTGAACCGTTGTGACAACAGGTGGGTGATTTAAACGCCATGCCGCGAGGTATGCCGCGGCAAGCCCTGTCTGCCAATCATTTAAATGTAAAATATCTGGTTGCCAGCCAATTAATCTGCCATGTTGGGTAATCATGGCGCATACCCAAGAGAAAGCCGCAAAGCGCACATCGTTGTCACTAAAATCATGGCCTTGCTGATCGAGATAAGGGCCTGCTTCTCGTTCAAATAGACTTTGGCATTGCACTAAATAAATAGGCGTCTGAGATTCTGGGAAGTGTGTTTCTAGCAGAATCAAATCGCCGCAACCAAAAGGGTTGCCTAAATTTATTGAACTTTTGACCGGGGCCAACTTTTCGAGGATACCTCGGTAGGCGGGCATGATAAGTTTAACGTCAACGTCTTTTTTACGTAGTGCAATAGGTAGCGCGCCTGCAACATCTGCAAGACCGCCGGTTTTAATTAGAGGATGAATTTCAGATGCTGCAAACAGGACTTTCATAATTTTGTTTTCGTATTGATTTAGTAATATGACCAGAGTATACCTAATAAAAGCCTAATGTAGTCTGGGACTTAGATAAAAAATTAAGGGTGATATATGGATTTAAATGCTGCACGTATGAAGACTCTCTCGCTTATTTTGGCGGGGGGAAGAGGGTCTAGACTGAAACACCTGACAGATCATCGATCCAAACCAGCTGTGCCTATTGCTGGTAAGTACAAGATTATCGACTTTCCTTTGTCAAACTGTATCAATTCAGGGATGAGAAAAATTGCAGTACTCACCCAATACCGCTCTCACACCCTAAATCAACATGTACAACGTGGCTGGAACTTTTTGCGTTCCGATTTCAACGAGTTTATTGAGCTGTGGCCTGCACAGCAACAAACCGGTGAAGATTGGTATCGTGGCACTGCAGATGCGGTCTACCAAAACTTCAAAATGATTGACGAGCTGAATAGTGAATACATCTTAATTTTGGCGGGTGACCATGTTTATCGTCAAGATTACAGCGTTATGTTGCAAGAGCACATTGAGAATAATGCCGATGTCACGGTTGCCTGTATTGAGGTGCCAGTAAAAGAAGCAGATCAATTTGGCATTATGCACGTCGATGAGAACGACAATATTATTGCCTTTGAAGAGAAACCTTCTAACCCACCTACGATGCCAGGCAATCCAAATGTCTCGTTGGCAAGTATGGGGATCTATATTTTTAGCACGCAATTCTTACGTGATAACTTGATGAACGATGCAAAAGATTGCGAGTCCAGTCACGATTTCGGTAAAGATTTGATCCCATTGTTTGTTGGGCGTTCTAAGATCAAAGCGCATCATTTTGCAAACAGCTGTATTCCTAATGAAAGCTATCCAGATAAGCCATATTGGCGTGATGTGGGGACGCTAACAGCCTATTGGGAATCCAATATGGATTTGACCAAGTTAGTGCCCGAGTTGGATTTGTATGATGAATCTTGGCCAATTCGTACGACGCATTACCAGCGCCCGGCTGCTAAGTTTAATTACAATTATGAAGAGCGTATTGGTACGGCTTTGAATTCTGTTGTCTCAGCTGGCTGCATCGTCTCGGGATCGACAGTGGAACAGTCGATTCTGTTTAATAACGTGCGAGTAAACTCTTACTCTTATGTGAAAAAGTCTGTTATTTTGCCACGCTGCGATATCGGTCGTTACTGCCAATTAACCAATGTTGTGGTGGATTCTGATACGAATATCCCACCAAATACCATCATTGGTGAGGACCCGGTTGCGGATGCTGAACGCTTCTATCGTAATGAGGATGGTATTGTTTTGGTGACGCAAGAGATGATTGATGCATTACCAAAAGTTGACGCCTAGTTGCTCGCAGAGTTAAGAACTTTTGTTGAAAGCCCTACTTGTTAGGGCTTTTTTCGTTATTTAGGGAAGTGAAAAGTGGCTGTACACGGTAGCCTTTTTGTTCCAGTTCATACACGACACTTTTAGGACCGCTTAAGTGTAACGCGCCAATCACCACGAATGTGGTGCTTGAGGAGTTTGGTGACTGTCCCAAATAAATGCTGATGACATCGGCCATGCGTTGGTTGCGATGGTCTAGCAAAGCTTCCATCATCGGCTTTAGTTGTGGTGTGTCGAGCACATCTTGATAGACAAATTGATAAAGCCCATCAGGGTCCGCTTGACGCCAGTACTCCGTCATTTGGGCCATATAATCTTTGTCTTCCATCTGCTCTAGGCTGGTTGTTAGCATGGCGAGCTGAGCCCGAAATGGAGCATCGGCGATGGCGCTGATTTGTTGTGTTAAGCTTTCAATCTCCAAAATGGGTAAGCCTTTTTCTTTGGCTTGTTTGAGAAAGTGAAGATCAATGCCGTAATCTGCTTGATACTCGGAGTCTTTCAATTGGGCTTGCGTGAGCTGCTCGACGAGCATCCAGGGGCGAATATGAAGCAGGCGTTGGTAATCGGAGCCATTTTCCTCAGCAAAGTCTTTAAGCTTTTGCTGTTGGGGTTGAGTTAAATATTGATCGAGAGTGATCCCCTTTGGTAACCACATTTTTGATTGTACTAAGCGCGAGGACTGATAGGGGTCGAGGTTTTCAGGGTCTAATTCCACTGCTAAACGATCTGCGCTGGCAAAGGCTTCTTGGTACGCTTCGGGTAACGGATAGAAGTCGGGAGTCAGGGCATGGATCGAGCCCACTAGATAGACAGTTGCGCCTTGGTTTTGCACTTTCCACATGAAAGGTTGGTAAGAAGATGCGATAGCCGACGCATGGGCTATGACAAGCAACGCGATAAAGATAAACTTTGAGAATAAGGTGTGAAGGCGCATAGGATCTATCTACCTAATGTCACAAAAGAGTGCAGGCTTATCCCCGAAGCTTGTGGATAACCCATGTAGAGACTATGTGATAACTCTCTCAAAGCCTTGTTTTATCTGCTTTGAGTCGGTTTAGTATATTAATTCTTCAGTCACATAAAAATCCATGCTCCAAAATGAGTTGATGGAGTCAAAATGATCAAACAGAGGATCGAGTTATGTTTACTGGTATTGTCCAAGGTATGGCGGAAGTGGTTTCCTGTCAAGAGAATGGCCGCAACCTTATCCTTGAAGTGAAGTTTCCTCAGGGCATAATGTTGCAGCAACAACTGGGAGCCAGCGTGGCAATCAATGGTGTTTGTTTAACCGTTGCTAAGATTGAAGGTGATGTGCTGACCTTTGATGTGATCGATACCACCTTGAACTTAACCAATATTGGCACGTTGCAGCCAGGAACGCAGGTGAACTTCGAGCGTGCTGCGCGCATGGGTGATGAAGTGGGGGGACACGTAATGTCAGGACACATCATGACCACTGTCACGGTTGCTAAAGTTGAGCGTATCGATGAAAGCTTCCACATCCGCTTTGCGGTAGATCTAAATAATCCTGAAGTAGATGCTCGCCGTTACTTATTTGATAAAGGGTATGTTGGATTGAACGGCGCCAGCTTAACGATTAGTGCCATTGGCGATGATTGGATTGAGGTGTCATTGATTCCTGAAACATTACGTTTAACCACGTTTGGTCTATTACAGACAGGCGATTGGGTGAATCTGGAGATTGATGCACATACGCAAGCCACGGTTGATACGGTAGAGCGCGTACTAAAACAACGCGGCATTGTTCTACCCTAATGTAAATAACAGGGATATGGCGTGAAAACACTGAAATAAATGGAGTCTATGACTGAATTTCGTTAGAATGCGCGCCATATTTTACCTTGAGAACCTGTTTATAAGTCATTTATTACAAATTTGGCGCCCCCGCCAAATTCTTTGGCTGTGTCTAGCATGTAGTGGACTTATCAACAGTTGCTCTTATAAATCGCTTTTTAGTGTGAGTTTAAAGTGTCGAACAATCTAAAGCACATCCGAAATTTCAGTATCATCGCGCACATCGACCATGGTAAGTCTACTTTGGCTGACCGTTTTATTCAGAAATGTGAAGGTCTATCCGAGCGTGAAATGGCCAACCAAGTGTTGGATTCAATGGACATTGAGCGTGAGCGTGGTATTACCATCAAAGCACAAAGTGTAACGCTTGATTACCATGCTCAAGACGGCAACACTTACCAACTTAACTTTATCGATACCCCTGGACACGTTGATTTCTCATACGAAGTATCACGTTCACTAGCTGCCTGTGAAGGGGCTTTGTTAGTGGTTGATGCTGCACAAGGTGTGGAAGCGCAATCCGTTGCCAACTGTTACACCGCGATTGAGCAAGGTCTAGAAGTAATGCCGGTTTTGAATAAAATCGACTTGCCTCAAGCTGAGCCTATTCGAGTATCGGCTGAAATCGAAGAAATCATCGGTATTGATGCGACCGATGCAGTCACCTGTTCTGCCAAGACTGGTTTGGGTGTAGATGACGTGCTTGAGCGCTTAGTAGCTACTATTCCGCCGCCAGAGGGAGACACTGAGGCACCGCTGCAAGCTCTGATTATTGACTCTTGGTTCGATAACTATTTGGGCGTGGTGTCTTTGGTACGTATCAAGCAGGGTACGCTGCGTAAGAAAGACAAGATTTACATCAAATCTAACAAGCAAACTCATCCAGTCGACAGTGTCGGTATCTTTACCCCAAAACGTAAAGAAACGGGTGTTCTGAAAGCCGGTGAAGTGGGTTACGTGGTCGCGGGCATTAAAGACATTCACGGTGCGCCAGTGGGGGATACCATCACTCATGTTGCTACACCTGATGTGCCACAACTTGCGGGTTTCCAGAAGGTTAAGCCGCAAGTTTACGCAGGTTTGTTCCCAGTAAGTTCGGATGACTACGAAGACTTCCGTGAAGCGTTAGACAAGCTAACGCTAAACGATGCGTCGTTATTCTTCGAGCCTGAGACTTCTGATGCGTTGGGTTTTGGTTTCCGTTGTGGCTTCCTAGGTATGCTGCATATGGAGATTATCCAAGAGCGTCTAGAGCGCGAATACGATCTTGATCTGATCACCACAGCACCGACGGTAGTGTATGAAGTGGAACTAAACAATGGTGAAGTGATCAATGTAGACAGCCCGTCGAAGATGCCAGATCCAGGTTCGATTCGTAATATGCGCGAACCGATTGTGGAAGCTAACATCCTTGTACCGCAGGACTATCTTGGTAACGTGATTTCACTGTGTGTGGAAAAGCGTGGTATCCAAAAAGATATGCAATACGTGGGTAGCCAAGTTCAGCTGCGTTACCACTTGCCGATGAATGAAGTGGTGCTCGACTTCTTCGACCGTCTGAAATCTTGTAGCCGTGGTTTTGCGTCGTTGGATTACTCGTTCCATCACTTTGAAGAGGCGCCATTGGTGCGTTTAGACATCTTGATTAACGGTGAGCGAGTTGATGCTTTAGCATTGATCATGCACCGTGACAACGTACAGACCAAAGGTCGTGCATTGTGTGAAAAGATGAAAGATCTGATTCCTCGCCAGATGTTCGATGTAGCGATTCAAGGTGCGGTGGGTGCCAAAGTCATCGCTCGTACAACGGTAAAAGCACTGCGTAAAAACGTAACTGCGAAGTGTTACGGTGGTGACGTGAGCCGTAAGAAGAAACTGCTACAGAAGCAGAAAGAAGGTAAGAAACGTATGAAGCAGGTCGGTAACGTTGAGGTACCGCAAAGCGCGTTCTTAGCGGTTCTGAAAGTAGACAGCTAAGACGGAAATATGAGAGCCGCATGCAGTGCGGCTCTTTTACTTGGAGAGGTAGTATGGATTTTGATTTCGAGTTGATCTTGGCTGTGGCTTTTGTGGTGACTTTTGCAGCGTGGTTATATGATCGCCTTGTGTTCGCCCCAAAACGCAAACAAATCCTTCAGCAGATGGCGCCTGAAGCGGCATCACAATTGGATAATAATGCAAAGCTAAGGTTAGCGGATACGCCTAAATGGTTGCTGGAAGTCAAATCTTACTTTGTCATCATTACGGTAATCTTTGGTCTGCGTTCGTTTGTCGCTGAACCGTTCCAGATCCCATCAGGATCCATGTTGCCAACATTAGAAATTGGTGACTTTATTCTGGTTAATAAAATGGACTACGGTTTACGTCTGCCAGTATTGAATACCACTTTGATTGAGACTACTGAGCCTAAGCGAGGTGATGTGGTGGTGTTCAAATACCCAGAAAACCCAAGCTTGAACTATATTAAGCGCATGATTGGTTTGCCTGGCGATGTCGTGAGCTACCACAATAAGCGTTTAATGGTAAATGGCAAGCTGATGGATGAAGAGTTGCTGGCGGAATTACCAGTATCGAAGAATCCAAGTCGTGAACCAGTGGCTGTCTTTAAGGAAAACTTAGACGGTGTTTCGCATCAGGTTTACAAGAGCTACCGCCGCAATCCACTCGAAGGGGATTGGGTCGTGCCAGAAGGGCATTACTTTGTGATGGGGGATAACCGAGATAACAGTGCAGACAGCCGTGTTTGGGGCTTTGTGCCTGAGGAAAACTTAAAAGGTCGTGCCTTTTATGTTTGGTTGCACTGGGATGAGTTTTTCAGTCTCCCAAGTTTTAAGAATAACGGTTTAATTGAATAATATTTTTTGGAGAAATTTTGAGCTCTCTTTATGAAAAACTGTGTCGGCGCATAGGTTACTTTTTTGCCGACCTTGGGCTTCTTGAGTTGGCGTTGACTCACCGTAGTTATGGTGGGAAAAACAACGAACGATTGGAATTTTTAGGTGACTCGATCTTAAATTATGTGATCGCAGAGGACCTATTCCATCGTTTCCCAAAAGCCAAAGAAGGCGAGTTAAGCCGACTGCGTGCGTCCCTAGTGAAAGGGGACACCTTGGCCGAGTTAGCTCGTGAGTTCCAATTAGGGGACTTTTTGAAGCTGGGTGCGGGCGAATTAAAGAGTGGCGGTTTCCGTCGCGATTCAATTCTAGCCGACGCAGTGGAAGGCATTATCGGCGCTATTTACCTAGATGCCGGTATGGATGTATGTCGTCAGCACATTTTGGAGTGGTACAAAGAGCGTCTTGATGCAACATCACTAAAAGTGGTTACCAAAGACGCTAAAACACGTTTGCAAGAGTTCCTACAAGCGCGCAAGCATTCACTTCCTCAATACGAAGTAGTGGATATTGTTGGTGAACCGCATGCACAAACGTTTTTTGTCCACTGCCAAATTGAGTTGTTCGATACGCCAATTGAAGGTAAAGGCAGTAGTCGACGAATCGCTGAGCAGAATGCTGCAGCCAAAGCGCTTAAAGAGCTGGAAAAGAATTAAATGCATCACGAAGAAGAGTATCAAGAGATTACGCACTGTGGTTTTGTGGCGATTGTAGGTCGCCCAAATGTGGGCAAATCCACCCTAATGAATCATATTCTAGGCCAAAAGCTGTCGATTACGTCGCGTAAACCGCAAACCACTCGTGACCAGATTTTGGGGGTGCAGACCAAAGGGCACATCCAAACCATCTATGTAGACACGCCTGGGCTTCACAAGGGGCAGGACAAAGCGATCAACCGCTATATGAACCGTACCGCGAACCAAGCATTGAAAGATGTGGATGTGGTTCTGTTCGTGATTGATGCGGAGCGCTGGACTGATGAAGACGATAACGTGTTGGCGAAAGTTCGTCATGCGGATTGTCCAGTGGTCTTGGTGGTCAATAAAGTAGATAAACTGGAAGAGAAAGACGAGCTATTGCCTCGTATGATGGATCTTTCAGAGAAAATGGACTTCGCGCAAATTGTTCCGATTTCGGCATTGCGCAATAAGAATCTTGATCGTCTTGAAAACCTTGTGGAAAGCTATATTCCAGAAGGGGTTCAGTACTACCCTGAGGATCAAATTACTAACCGTAGTTCGCGTTTCCTTGCGGCTGAAATTGTGCGTGAAAAGATTACCCGTCAATTGGGGCAAGAAGTGCCTTACGAGGTGGCGGTGCAGATCGAGGAATTCGTCTATGAAGGCGCTACTATTCATATTAGCGCTTTGATCTTGGTGGAGCGTGATGGTCAGAAGCGCATCATCATTGGTGATAAGGGCTCCAAGATCAAGCTGATAGGTAAAGAAGCACGTATCGATATGGAAAACCTGTTTCAGCAGAAAGTGATGCTGAATCTATGGGTGAAAGTGCGCTCCGGCTGGTCTGATGATGAGCGAGCGTTGGCAAGTTTAGGTTATCAAGACGATTAATCTGTGCGCGTCCAAGGATACGTAATTCACACTCGCCCATTTCAGGATGACAAGGTCTTAGTGGACTTGTTGACCCAAGAAGCGGGTTTGGTGCGCGGTATTTGGCGTAAGAAATCCAAAGAGGCTCGGGTATCCCCCGGGTCTTTTTTATTGCTGGAGTTTGAGCTTTCAGGCCGTTCAGAGCTTAAGAGCATCCGCTCGGCGGAGGCTTTGGAAGCGCCAGTGTTGCTTCAAGGGGTAGCGCTTTACAGTGCTTTTTATGTGCATGAGTTGATTGAGCGGCTTTTGCCTATTGGCTTGCCGTTTGAGCCATTGTTTATTTTGTATCGTTGGCTAATCAGTCATCTGGGTGGTGATGTACCGGTGGCTCCTTTGCTGCGCCGCTTTGAGCTCGGCTTGTTTGAAGAGTTAGGGATTCAGGTGAATATGGGGGCAACCAGTCGCGGCGATGCACTACAGCCTGAGCAGCTATATCAGTTGCATCAAAAATTTGGTTTGCGCCCTTATTATGGTGAGCAGCCCAAGGTCAAACCGATTGTCTATCTCGATGGTGCGGCGGCTTTAGCTTATGCCGAGGGGAATTGGAATAATCGGCATGTTTTGGCGCTGGCAAAAGAGCTGCATCGGGCTTGGCTTGATCAAGCTTTGGGGGCTAAGCCTTTAAAATCACGCTCGTTATTGCCAGCTAAACCCTATGAAGGCGAGCGCTTATGGCATGTACCATTGTTCAAATTATCTGACAAACTATAAGAGTGCTTTATGATTTTAGGTGTTGGTACTGATATTGTGGAAATTGAGCGCATTGCCGCTTCAATTGAGCGTTTGGGTGAACGTTTTGTTAAGCGTATTTTGACGGAGCCAGAGCGCGAGCAATTTGCCCAGTTGAATCCGCAGCGAGCGGCGTCTTTTTTAGCGAAACGTTTTGCCGCCAAGGAAGCTGCTGTCAAAGCCTTAGGCACAGGGATTGGCTCCGGGGTCAGCTTTCAGCACTTTACTGTCGTCAATTTGCCATCAGGCAAACCAATCCTAGAAGTCGATGAAAGTATTCAGATCATGCTTGAGCGCCCAGTCAAATGGCATCTTAGTTTGTCGGATGAGATGCAGTTTGCGTTGGCATTTGTGACCCTTGAGGCCACGGAATAAGCGTTTGAGCATTTTCTAAACGTTCTAGGCTTGCTAGAAAGTCGGCAAATACTTCTTCTACTTCCTCAAATCCCAGCTCCTTTAGATGGGTCTCCAAGAAATTAGCATGCTTCGTCAGTTCGATGGTGCCAGAGTATTTGCTGGCACCGTGTATACGATGTACGGTTGCGATCAGCTTATCAAGGTCACGGCTTTCAAAGTGATGAATCAGTAAACGCCGGTCCTCGGTGAGAGATTGCATCAGCATTTCAAACAAGTCTCGTGCCGCTTGAGCTCGGTTACCTGCCATCGAAAGGGCTTTGTTTAGGTCAAATACCTCGGATAACTCTTCTTCCACCTGGCTGGTGAGGTTTTTGTTGGTGGTGCACCATTCACTTAATGTACTTAAGAGTGTCTCTTCATTGATCGGTTTTGTGAGGTAAGCGTTCATCCCACTGGCTAAGATAGATTGTTGTTCTTGAGCTAAAGCGTGGGCGGTCAGAGCGATAATAGGGGTATCTTGATAACCATGGATTTGACGCAGATGCTTCGTTGCTTCCATGCCATCCATTTGTGGCATTTGAATGTCCATTAGAATCAAATCGAAATGCTGTTGGTTGGCCATATCAATTGCTTGCTGACCAGAATGTGCCAAGCTTAGGTTGATATGATGAGGTTCTAACCAGTGGCCTAACAGCTGTAAGTTGATTGCGGTGTCATCCACGGCCAGCAAATGTAGCCCCGCTAAATGCTGCCAAACCTTGTTGTCTTCTGTAATGCTCGGCAATGGCTCTAATACAGGCGTGCTAGATTGAGTTTGGTTGTGTAGTGCGCTGTAAAGCCGCTTTAGCGAGATAGGTTTCTGCACCAAGTGTGATGCGAGTTGATACTGTTGGGCATGCAAAGCCAGATGGCTGGATGGCTTGGCCAGTACGATTGAAGGCAGTTGATAGCGTTTTGATAAGTAATAAGTCAGCTCGGCGGCTTCTTCCGCGTCGGTTTGCTGAAGGCCGGTGCAAATTAGTGCTGCGTGATAGTCTCTCTCTGTGTTAAGTAGAGATGACATAAATTGTTCGACTGAGCTGGTAAAGTCAAAGGTTGCAGACAATTGTGATAAGCAATTGCTTAGGTATTCACGATAGTTACAACTAGGTTCATAGATAATGATGTGTTTATTAAGGGACGGTAGCGCTTCACTGGTTTTGCTAGAGCTTTGTAGGCGAATATTGAAGTAGAAATTTGAGCCCCTTCCCAATTCGCTGTTGACGCCAATATTGCCTCCCATTTGTTCAATCAATTTTTTAGTAATCACCAGCCCTAGTCCTGTGCCGGCATAACTGCGTGTGTGGCTTGAGTCCACTTGGGAAAAGGGTTTAAACAGTTGACTAAGTTTCTCGTTTGGGATGCCGCATCCGGTGTCGACCACTTCTACATAAATATCCAGATCATTAGGCGATATTTGTGTGCAACTTGCGAAGATTCGTATGGAACCAGTTGAAGTGAATTTAATGGCATTTCCGACTAAGTTGTTCAGAATCTGTCGCAATCGTGTTTTATCGCCTTTTACCCAGTCGGGCATGTTGCTATGGAAATTTGGAATAAGATCTATGTCTTTGGTTTCACTGAAAGGGGTTGAGGCCAAAGAGTGCAGGACATCATCAATGGTGTCTTTTATATTAAAGTCTTCGCAGTCTAGTACGACCATTTTGCCGGCTTCAATTTTTGAGAAGTCGAGAATGTTGCCAATAGTGGTTAGCAGGTCATTGGTCGATTGTGCGATAGTATCGACATACACTTGTTGCTGTGGGCTCAGTATATCTTTCTGTAATAGGTTACTGTACCCCAAAATGGCATTTAGCGGAGTGCGTACTTCATGGGAAATATTAGCGAGAAACTGAGTTTTTAATCGGTTGGACTCCATTGCTTCTTTATTAGCAATGTGTAGTTGTGCGCTTTTTTCCTCCAACAGAATGGCGTTTTCCCTTGTTTCTTTAGTAATTTGATTGATCTCGTTTTCTAGCTCCGTGCGATAGTTTTTAAGTCGTTCTGAAATGTAGTCCAATGCTTCTTGCGTTTTTTGCAGGTAATTAGGGAGCTTAATGGAGCGGGCCTTGTCGTAATCGCCACTAATAATCAGTGCTAGGCTGTGAGTAATATTTGTCCATGGCGATGCCGTTCGTAAGGCGTAGCGCCAACAGATAAAAGCACAAAACAGCGCAGCAAAGATAAAGTATCCCATTACAGTCAGAGCGATGGATATGTTCTCCAATTGTACACGTTGAGTGCTCGAGTTGACCTGTATCCAGCCAAGTAGCTCTTGTTGTGGGGCCTTTGAAAGGCCAATAGCATCTTCCAGAATAGTACCGTTAGGCTCTAAAAAAGGGGTGTCTGATAAGCTAGTTCGACTGATATTAGCGTAGTAGATAGGTGCTATCGTGATGTATTGATCTGCTTCATCGAGATAGTAACTGTGTGGTTTGCTAGGTAGTGGGGCTTGAGGTTCATTGGTTTGCCCCACGCCATCAATTAAGTTTCCTTGGCTATTGAAATAGCTGGCACCCACGATATCCTGCTGTCGCAATAAACTTTGAATGTTGCTATTGATTAGATTGCGATCGTTAAAAAGCAGGGCGTACTCGCTGGCGTTGGCGGCTTGCTCCGCTTGATAGCGATTAATGTACTCAAATTGTGCTTTGCCATCAAAAACCTCTACGAGGTAAATTATGACGGAAGCGCTAAGCAAAATGCCGAAAACAGGAAGAAAAATGGCTTTCCATAGTTTTAATTGTAGAGCTGAGCTACTGGATGGGAGCATTTTTCATTTCCTATTTCTCTACAAGAAGTTTAGTAACAAGCTATGTTACCTTTGCTCTTACGGCGATCGCACTCTCGTTCGTAGTTTTCACAAGCAAGCACCTTGGTACGTGAAGGGTTGCTAATCGTTTTACATTCACGCCATTTTTGACGGAGTTCAGCATCGGGGATATCCGCTGAAGGTCCCCCAAACATATCGCAACCAGATAGTGTAAGGGTTGCAAGCAAAGCACTGATCAAAAGAGGTTTTTGCATAGTCTGTCACTCCTAGTGCAACATTATGGACCTAAATTTATAACAAGTTCGTATTTTAATCTGTGATGGATGTGCATTCTAATACCTTCTGGTAAAAAAGCGTAAACCATTAATTTATATAATATCTCAAGTGTCTGAGTTTATGATCGAATATCCTACTATTGAATCTATTATAGGTAATACGCCGGTAGTTAAGCTACAACGGCTGAATCCTAACCCTAGCAATACCATCTTATTGAAGCTTGAAGGGCAAAACCCAGCAGGCTCGGTGAAAGATCGTCCTGCACTAAATATGATCGCTCAGGCCGAGTTGCGTGGTGATATTCAGCCAGGCGATAGCCTTATCGAAGCGACCAGTGGTAACACGGGGATTGCTTTGGCCATGGCGGCGGCGATTAAAGGCTACGAAATGCATCTGATTATGCCGGATAACATGAGCCAAGAGCGCAAGTCAGCTATGACGGCGTACGGCGCTATCCTGCATTTGGTAAGCAAAGAAGAAGGCATGGAGCGTGCTCGTGACCTGGCGCTTGAGATGCAAGCCGAAGGCAAGGGTAAGGTGTTGAACCAATTTGGTAATCAAGACAATCCTAGCGCGCATTATGTCTCTACTGGACCAGAGATTTGGCAACAAACTCAGGGACAAGTGACTCACTTTGTTAGCTCTATGGGCACGACTGGCACTATTATGGGGATCTCACGTTACTTGAAAGAGCAGAATGCGGAGATTCAAATTATCGGTCTGCAACCATCTGAAGGGAGTAGTATTCCGGGGATTCGTCGTTGGCCAAAAGAATATCTGCCAACCATTTTTGATGAAAAGCGTGTTGACCGCGTGATGGATGTGGATCAAGAAGATGCCGAAGTGATCATGCGCCGCTTAGCGAAAGAAGAAGGAATTTTTTGTGGCGTGTCATCTGGTGGAGCTGTCAGTGCCGCATTAGAGCTGTCAGGGCAAGTAAATAACGCCACCATTGTGGTGATCATTTGTGACCGCGGTGATCGTTACCTATCTACCGGTGTGTTTAACGCTGAGTAAAATCCGAGGCTTACCCTAGGTCGTCGAGTTCGAATAAGGTATCATCTGCAATTATTTATTTGTCAGAGACGTTGCCTTGAAACACCGATCAAATCGTCGAACTCGACCTTCTCAGGATAAGCCTATTTCCTCTCCTATCCGTACTTTTACCATCGAGAACACCACCCATGAAGGGCATGGAGTCGCTCGAGAAAACGGTAAAGTGACTTTCGTTGACGGCGCGCTCGCTGGAGAGAAGGTGGAAGCTCGCGTCATTAAGGAGGGGCGCCAATTTAACCAAGCCATCACGCTAAAGCGCTTACAGGACAGTCCTGTTCGAGTGGCTCCGCCTTGCCCTCATTTCGAGCAATGTGGCGGTTGTCAGCTACAGCATATGAGTGTGGCAGCACAGCGTGATTTGAAAGTTGATTGGCTTGCTGGGCAATTCCGTAGGTTAGCACTGCCCGATGAAATGAGTCGATTAGAGGGAAAGGATTTTGGTTATCGCCGTCGTGCTCGCATTTCGGTATTTGTAAAAAATAACCAAGCGCAAATTGGTTTTCGTGCGAAAGCGTCTAATACCATTATCGACATCGAGCAGTGCCAGGTATTAGAGCCAATGCTACAAAGCGTTTATCAGAGCTTACGTGCACAACTATTAGGTTCTAATTTGGTCGCTAAGCTTGGACACATCGAATTGTTATTCGATGATCAAGGCGTATGTGTCGTGTTGCGCCAGTCTCGTGAGCTGATCGAATTGGATAAACAGATGCTTAATCAATGGGCAGATGCGCAGCACGTAACCTTGCTATGGCAGGCTCCTGAGCAGAAAAAGGTTGCAATCGACGCTCCACGGCACTACACCATAGATAATTTTACAGTGAACTTTCACCCACAAGACTTTATCCAAGTAAATGCTGAAATCAATCGACTAATGGTTGATCAGGCGATGGCTTGGCTATCTCTTAGCAAAGAAGATGTGGTGTTGGATTTGTTTTGCGGTGCTGGCAACTTCTCTTTGCCGTTGGCGAAACAAGCAGGACGAGTGTTAGCTGTCGAAGCAATTGAGTCCATGGTGGAAATGGGGCAAAGTAACGCTGCACAGGCTCAATTGGATAATTTGGAGTTTTTGGCGGCAGACTTAACTCAGCCGCCGCCGAATCAATTAAAGAAGGCTAAAATTACCAAGGCATTGCTAGACCCTCCTAGGTCTGGTGCATTTGAATTTTTACCAACGTTGGTGCGCTTGAAACCGCAACAAATTTTGTATGTTTCTTGCAATGCATCCACCTTGGCGAGGGATGCCGAGTTCTTAGTTGAAAATGGATTTCGGGTGGTTAAAGTGTGCATGATGGATATGTTTCCGCACACTTCGCACGTTGAAACAATGATGTTATTGCAGAAATAAGTTGTTACCAGAAGGGTAGTTATATGGTTACGGTAAGAAAGGATCATCCGGTTTTAGCAGACGGTAGTGTCGACATCGATTCTTGGATGGCGCAATTTGCGGACAAAGTAGATGACGCAAGTCGTGTGCCCCTCAGAATGGCTTGCGAATTAGCGAGGCAGGCGGAAGCCGCATCCGGGAGATCCTCTTATTGGGGGCCGCAGGCCAGTACCTTTCGTGCCGGACTGGAAATGGTCGAAATCTTAGCCGGTTTTCGTGCAGACCAAGATTCTCTCATCGCAGCCGCTTTGTATCGTGTGGTGCGTGAAGACCAACTGGTATTGTCAAAAGTAAGTGACATGTTTGGTCGCAAAGTGGCCTCTTTAATTGAGGGTGTTATTCGAATGGGAGAGGTGTCAAAGAACCTCTCTAAAGACACGACGGCTGAGGTTCTTGGTAGCCATGAAAATCAGCTGGAGTCACTGCGCAAAATGCTGGTGTCGATCATTGACGATGTGCGAGTTGTCTTGATCAAACTGGCTGAGCGTGCCTGTGCTATCAAGGAAGCCAAGCATCAAAGTGATGCACGCAAAGAGTCGGTCGCTTTGGAAGTACAAAGCGTGTATGCCCCTTTAGCACATCGTTTGGGGATTGGTCATATCAAGTGGGAGCTTGAGGACTTATCGTTCCGCTATCTATATCCTGGGGAATACAAGCGCATTGCCAAACTGTTGGATGAAAAGCGTCTCGATCGCCAGCAATTTATTGAGGATGTGATCACTGTACTCAAAGAGCGTATGGAGGCCATCAACATTCATGCGGATGTGAATGGTCGAGCGAAACACATTTACAGTATTTGGCGCAAAATGCGCCGTAAAAATATTCCATTTGATGAAGTTTACGATGTGCGCGCAGTGCGGATTCTAGTGGATGAGCCGATGCAGTGCTATGGCGTCCTAGGCATTGTGCATAATCTATGGAAACCGATCCCGCAAGAGTTTGACGACTACATTAGTAACCCAAAATCAAATGGCTATCAGTCGTTGCATACTGCCGTTGTTGGTCCACAAGGGCGTGCATTGGAAATCCAAATTCGTACTCATAAAATGCACGAGGACGCAGAACTAGGTGTTTGCGCACATTGGAAGTACAAGGGCACAGACCTAAGCTCTAATAGCTCAAGTTATGAAGAGAAGCTGCAGTGGCTACGTACGATTTTGGATTTTCATGAAGTTCAAGGTGACTTGGAGTCTCTGAGCGAGCAAGTCATGAACGATATTGAGCAGGATCGTATCTACGTATTTACGCCAGATGGCCACGTCGTCGATTTACCTATCAATGCAACGCCTGTCGACTTTGCTTACCGTGTCCACACAGAAATCGGTCACCGTTGTCGTGGTGCTAAAGTCAATGGGCGAATTATCTCCTTGGTGACGCACCTTAAAACTGGTGACAAAGTGGAAATTCTAACCACCAAAGATGGTGGTCCCAGCCGTGATTGGTTGCATCCAACTCTGGGCTACGTCAATACCAACCGTGCCCGTGCGAAAATTCAAAGCTGGTTTAGACGCGAAGACCGTGAGAAAAACCTTGAAGCGGGTCGCAATGTACTTGATAAACAATTGAAACGCCTAGGGATAGAAGAGAACAAACTGGACTACGATGCCATCGCTGAGCGCTTTAATTTTAGCAGTGGTGAAGATGTGTATGTCTCACTTGGGGCTGGTGATATTCAGTTATCGAGAGTATTACGTGTCATTGACGATATTCACGGGCTGGATGGCGAGCCAGCGCCGCGCCCCATTCGTCTGAAGAAAAGCCGACATAAAACGTCTGATAATGACATTCATATTCAGGGCGTGGGCAAGTTATTGACGCAAATGGCAAAGTGCTGCTCACCTATTCCGGGTGATGATATCGTCGGTTACATCACCCAGGGTCGTGGCGTATCAATTCACCGTCAAGACTGCATCAATGCGGCGCAACTGCAATTAGAAGAGCCTGAACGTATGGTACAGGTAAGCTGGGGTGAGGAAGTTGATAATCTCTATCCGGTGAATGTTCGTGTGCAGGCTTATGACCGAACCGGGCTGCTCAATGATATTACCTCATTGTTAGCCAACGAAAAGGTTAACTTGCTATCGATGAACACGCTGTCGGCTAGAGAAGACCACACCGCTGCGATTCGTTTTACGATAGAAGTCAGTGAGATCAGTGCATTATCGCGTTTGTTGCATCGTATTAATCAATTGCCAAACGTTCTGGATGTATTCCGGGAGCGCGACAGTTGAAATACAGTCTAAATGACCTATTGGCGTTGATGACCATGTTGCGGGATAAGCAATATGGTTGTCCTTGGGATCAGAAGCAAAACTTCTCCACGATCGCTCCTTATACTATCGAAGAAGCTTATGAAGTGATGGATGCGATTGTTCGTGGTGACCGTAGTGATTTGAAAGATGAACTTGGTGATTTGCTTTTTCAGGTGGTGTTCCATGCGCAAATGGCCAGCGAAGAAAATGTGTTTAACTTCTCTGATGTCGTGCACACCATTGTAGAAAAAATGTTGCGTCGACATCCGCATGTGTTTCCTGATGGAAGTTTTGACAGCTATGCCAGTCCTAATCCACTTTCGGAACAAGAAATTGGCGAACAGTGGCAACAAATTAAAACGCAGGAAAAACAAGCTAAAGGAAAGCTAGAAGCAGGCCTCTTGGACGCAGTGCCAAGTAGTATGTCGGTACTAAGCCAAGCAGTAAAACTGCAAAAGCAAGCTGGCAAAGTCGGTTTTGATTGGCTGGATGTGAAGCCTGTTTTCGCCAAAATTCGGGAAGAATTAGACGAATTAGAAGAAGCCATTGAGCAGTTATCTCATACCGAGGCAGAGGCTGAGTTAGGAGATATTTTGTTTGCGGTGGCGAATTTAGCCAGGCATTTGTCGATTTCGCCGGAACAGGCATTGATGCAAACCAATGTGAAATTTCGAAGGCGCTTTGCGTACATTGAAAACGCCTTAACTGAGCAGCAAAAGCCCCTAACTGATTGCTCGTTGGATGAATTAGATCAGTTGTGGGAACAAGCTAAAGCCAACGGCTTATAAAGTCAGACTCGCATAGCGGGCTTATATAGAGAACTAAGGAGACGTATTGTGACCGATCGTCAAGCCTCGTTACGAGAAAACGTACGGTTGTTAGGGGATTGCTTGGGGGAAACCATGAGCAATCATTTGGGCGAACGCTTCCTTGAAACGGTTGAAAACATCCGCCGTTTATCAAAAGAAGGTCGTCAGAGCGGCGACTCAAGTGCCTTGATTGAAGCGTTAGAAGCGTTGGATGATCAAGATATAGTGTCGGTTGCTCGCGCGTTTAACCAGTTCCTAAACCTTTCTAACATCGCTGAACAGTACCATCGTGTACACCGTCGTCGTTCAAACGAAAGTAAGGGTATTTATAAAAACCCTATTGGTGATCTATTAGGGCGCCTAAAAGAACAAAACTTCACCACTGAGCAAATGGTTGATGCACTGCGTAATCAAGCGATTGACTTAGTGCTGACGGCACACCCAACAGAAGTGGTACGTCGTTCATTGATTCGTAAATACGACAATATTTCCAATGAGCTAGAGGCGTTAGACAAAGACAATATTCTGCCGCTTGAACATCAAAAGCATGTGCGTCGCTTGAACGAGATCATTACCCAAGCATGGCACACTGACGAAATCCGTGCCGAGCGCCCAACGCCAGTTGACGAAGCGAAATGGGGCTTTGCCGTGATTGAACAGTCACTATGGCAAGCCGTACCTCAGTTCTTCCGCCAGCTTGATAAACAATTCAAACAATACACTGGCGAAGAGCGTTTACCGCTCGATTTAGCGCCAATTCGGTTTGCTACGTGGATGGGCGGCGACCGTGACGGTAACCCGAACGTGACTCATAAAGTGACGGAAGAGGTCGTTATTTTAGCCCGTTGGATGGCTGCGGATCTGTACCTGAAAGATTTGGTTGAGCTGCGCTCAGAATTCTCCATGACCCAATGTAACGAAGCACTGCGTGAGCGTGTTGGTGATAGCCCTCAGCCTTACCGCGAAGTGATCCGCAACCTTGAACGTAACATTGAGAAAACCAAAACTTGGGCCAAAGCAAAGTTAGATGGCCAAGCTGTTAGTGATGCAGGCATCATGCTCGACAGCAAAGAGTTAATGGACGATTTGACGTTGTGTTACCAGTCGCTTTTAGACTGTGGCATGAAAGTGATTGCCAACGGTTCGGTGTTGGATTTGATTCGCCGCGTGGCAACTTTTGGAATGACTTTGGTGCGTCTAGACGTACGTCAAGATTCTTCGAAACACATTGAAGCTCTGTCAGCGATCACCCGTTTTTATGGTCTAGGTGATTACGCAGAATGGGATGAAGCATCTCGCCAAGCGTTTTTGCTAGCGGAATTGAATTCAAAACGTCCTTTGATTCCGAATCAATGGCAACCAGAGCCAATGGTTGCTGAGGTTTTGAGTACCTTTAAAACGATTGCAAATGGCTATCAAAACTCGTTTGGTTCCTATGTTATCTCTATGGCAAGTTCGCCATCGGATGTACTGGCAGTGGCTCTATTGCTAAAAGAGTCTGGCGTAAACTTCAACATGCGCATCGTGCCCTTGTTTGAAACCTTGGCAGACTTAGATAATGCCAAGCCGACCATTGAACAACTGTTCTCATTGCCTTGGTACAAGTCCTACATTAACGGGCACCAAGAAGTGATGATCGGCTACTCAGACTCGGCCAAAGATGCAGGTCAAATTGCAGCCACTTGGGGGCAATATCGTGCCCAAGAAGCCTTAACTAAATTATGTGATAAATACGGCGTGCACCTGACTTTGTTCCATGGGCGTGGGGGCACCGTCGGTCGCGGTGGCGGCCCTGCGCACGTCGCAATCTTGTCGCAACCGCCTGGTTCCGTACAAGGCTCTATCCGTGTTACGGAGCAGGGTGAAATGATCCGCTTTAAGTTTGGTATCCCTGACATCGCGGTACGCTCTCTTGAGCTTTATTGCTCAGCAGTATTGGAGTCGTCATTGATTCCGGCTGAAGGCCCGCAAGCTGATTGGCGTGCGTTGATGGATGAAATGGCCGAAGAGGGTATGAACCAATATCGCTCTATCGTTCGAGGTCACGAGGACTTTGTACCTTACTTCCGTACCATTACGCCTGAGCAAGAGTTGGCGAAGCTGCCACTGGGGTCACGCCCAGCACGTCGCCGATCAGACGGTGGGGTAGAGAGCTTACGCGCTATTCCATGGATTTTTGCTTGGATGCAGATTCGTATGATGTTGCCGGCTTGGTTGGGGTCAGAAAGTGCGCTTCAGCAAAGTATTGACTCAGGCAACCTTGAGAAATTGCGTGAGATGCATAAAAACTGGCCATTCTTTAGTGCTTATCTAGACATGCTAGACATGGTGTTAGCGAAGGCTGAGCCAGAAATTGCAGAATACTATGAAAAGCGTCTGGTGCCAGCTGAACTTAAGGGTTTGGGTCACTTACTGCGTCGCAAACTGGACCAAGTGCGCGAGCTCGTAAAAGAAATTAAGCAACAGGAACGCCTGATCGAAGACAATAAGACTATTCGTCAGTCTATCGATGTGCGTAATCCTTACATCGACCCATTACACTACTTGCAAGCTGAGTTGCTGCATCGCAGTCGTCTAGACGGTGAAAATGCAGCGGTTAATAAGGCTTTGATGATTACTATGGCGGGTATTGCTAGCGGGATGCAAAATACAGGCTAAACAAGGAACGAACGCCAGATATACCTGACATAGCCTGCTCAAATGTAACAAAACAACAAGTTTGTTTGCAAAGTTTGGGCAGGCTTCGGTATTCTAGCGGCCTCAAAAATTATAATTAGCGGGTGAAGCGATAAAAATTCGCTCTGTGTTGTGCACGTTTTAATCTATTTCTACGGGCGTGCTTCACTCGTATTGCCGTTTTTACGCAGACTATTGGAGATAAATTATGCGAGTTATTTTGTTAGGAGCGCCAGGCGCAGGTAAGGGCACTCAAGCTCAATTCATTACGGAAGAGTTTGGTATTCCACAAATTTCAACTGGCGACATGCTTCGTGCAGCGGTTAAAGCGGGCACAGAGCTTGGCTTAAAAGCAAAAGCTGTGATGGATGCAGGACAACTGGTTTCTGATGACATCATTATTGGTCTGGTAAAAGAGCGTCTTCAAGAAGCAGATTGTGCAAACGGCGCATTATTCGATGGTTTCCCACGCACGTTGCCACAAGCGGATGCATTGAAAGACGCGGGTGTTGCAATTGATTACGTTGTAGAAATCGATGTAGCTGACGAAGAAATCGTAAAACGTATGAGCGGTCGTCGTGTGCACGAAGCTTCAGGCCGTACTTACCATGTGATCTACAACCCACCTAAAGTCGAAGGCAAAGACGATGAAACTGGCGAAGAGCTAATTCAACGTGCCGACGATACTGAAGAGACAGTCCGTAAACGTCTAGCGATTTACCACGATCAGACAGCACCACTGATTGGTTACTACCAAGCTTGGCAACAAGAAGACGCAGCGACTGCACCTAAGTTCGTGAAAGTGAACGGTGTTGGCGATCTAAATGAAATCAAACAAGGCTTGCTAGCAGCGCTTAAGGCTTAATGTCGCAATGACCGCTATTCTTGCTTTGGATACTTCAACGCCAGCTTGTTCGGTGGCGTTGATTCAAGACGGTGTGGTGCTGGAAGATTTCCGCATTGCACCACGTCAGCATAACGATCTGATCTTACCGATGGTGGATCAGATTTTGTCCCAAGCTGGCTTAACGCTAGCGCAGTTGGATGCCATCGCTTTTGGTCGTGGTCCGGGGTCTTTTACTGGATTGCGCATCAGCGCAGGTGTGGTACAAGGTTTGGCCTACGGTGCTGATTTGCCTGTTGTGCCTATTTCAACTTTGGCAGCGATGGCTCTTGAAGCGCATCAAGCGACTTACCATGATGATTGGCTCGCTGCACTGGACGCCCGTATGGGAGAAATCTACGTCGGTGGTTATCATATTGCGAAACAAGACGAGTTTTGGGTTGCAACGGAAACCTATGCGGAGCGTGTGATTGTCCCGGATAACCTCACTCAAATAGAGCAGGCTTATCAAGGCGTTGGGTCTGGTTGGATCTATCAAGAGCGCCTTAATGACGTCTTGCCAGCGCCAGCGATACAGGTGCTGTCAGAGATTGCTCCTCGTGCAGCGTGTATTGCTCAGTTAGCCGCGTATGAGTTTTCCCTGAACAATGTGGTGAGTGCGGATCAGGCGTTGCCAGTGTATCTGCGTGATGAAATCACTTGGGAAAAGCAGCCTGCCCGAATAGGTAAGCGATAATTAATGTTGTGGTATCACATCGTTTTTTTGGCGCTGATCCAAGGTCTAACTGAATTTTTGCCCATCTCAAGCTCGGCTCATTTGATCCTGCCTTCACAAATAGTAAGTTGGCCGGATCAGGGCTTGGCTTTCGATGTGGCTGTTCATGTAGGGACCTTGATTGCCGTTGTTAGCTACTTCTGGCGTGATGTCTACTTCATTTTAAAAGATTGGAGTGCCTCTCTGCTTGGTGCTCGGGCGACATCAAACAGCCGTCTGGGCTGGTGGGTGATATTAGCTACGATACCTGCTGTGCTAGTGGGGTTGTGCTTCAATCATTTTATAGAGGCAAACTTTCGCTCAATCGAAGTGATTGCTTATAGCACTATTGGTTTTGGGGTCTTGCTTTGGGTGTCTGATCGCTTTTTTGCTCATGCTAAAGATATCCAACAATTAAGGCTGCCCAGCGTATTAGTGATTGGTGTTGCTCAGGCACTTGCCTTAATCCCAGGGACATCTCGTTCAGGCGTGACCATGACCGCTGCTCGCTTTATGGGATTTAGTCGTGATGCTGCAGCCCGTTTTTCATTTCTTTTATCAATCCCGATCATAGTGGCTGCAGGAAGCCTAAAGTCACTTGAGCTGCTTTCAGGCCAACATTTATTGGTGGTAGATTGGCATTCGATCATTTGGGGCGTTGTGCTTTCGGCATTAAGTGCTTATCTTTGTATTCATCTATTTTTAAAATGGTTGAGTCAAATTGGCTTTTTACCGTTTATGATATACAGATTGGCGCTGGGCGCGCTTTTGCTATGGTTGGTGAAGGTGAGTTAACGAATGAAGATTGGTGGTAGTTTTCCAGTTATTCCGCAAGGTGGATCTGATTACAGCAGCCGCTCAAAGGTGCCTGCGGTTACCAATCAAGATCGACAGCAAGGCTCTAGCATACCTTTACCCAGCACTGTGCAAAGTTTTGAACAAGCTTCCAGTGCTCAATCTGCGCGCTTTTTTAAAGTTGATGGTTTAAGTGCTTTGGCACAGCAAGCCATAGAAGCTTATCAGTCTACAGAATCTTTATCCCCAAATAACCCTCGTCATCAATTAATAGGTATCGATGTTTACGCCTAATTCTCTTGCGGTGGCTTACCGCAACTCTGACACTCATGTAGTTGAGTTGGCTGAGCGTTTAGCGCTGCCGAAATTTCGCTTAACAACAGAACTAAAGTTTGCCACTCAGTACGATTATCTTTTAATGCATCAAGATGATGCTTTAGTGATTGCGAAGACGGGGAAGGGGGCGCCTAAACCCGTCTGTGTTGAGCTGGCAAGTGGTGCAGCGGATCATCGACGTAAATTTGGTGGCGGAAAAGGGCAGGATATAGCTAAGGCCTGCGGCTTAAATAAACGCGCTGATTTAAGTGTTTACGATGCTACGGCAGGTCTTGGGCGTGATAGCTTTGTGCTGGCAAGTTTGGGCTGTGATGTTACTTTATTTGAGCGTGTTGGCTTTGTCCGCGAATTATTATTTGACGGTCTTGAGCGGGCGCGTATGGTAGCAGATATCGAAGATATTATGGCGCACATGACGCTTGCTAAAGGTACCATTTTTGATATTAGCGATGAAGAGTGTGTTGACGTAGTGTACTTAGACCCTATGTTTCCGCACAATGATAAGTCCTCTGCTGCAGTGAAAAAGGAAATGGCGTTTTTCCGTGATTTGGTGGGGCATGATGAGGATGCGGACGCATTATTGCCGCAAGCTATGGGCTTAGCTCGTTATCGTGTGGTAGTAAAACGTCCAAAAGGCGCCCCATATTTAGATAACCAAGAGCCGAGTTATCGACTTGATGGTAAATCGGGGCGCTTTGATGTGTATGTTAAGCGTTCTTTAGATCATGGCGCAGAGCCGTCTATTTAGTAATGTGGCGGTTTTTCAATAGCACTGTTGATGCCTGAATCTGAGTTTTGGTCTTGATCTTTCAATCGTTTTGCGAGCAACTTGATTTGTTCTTTAAGTAACAAGATATCTTGTTGTTGATAAGTTAATGCGCTGTTTAGCGCATCGATGGTTTCTTCTTGAAACTGGCTACGGATCTCCAGTTCGTCGATACGGTTTAATAGGTCTGAGGTATTCATAGATGGCTGCTATATGGTAGTCTTCAAGAGTGCTAAGTACTTAATTTCGCGTATCAATTAAACAGCGACTACACTACTTATGATGTTTAGCTGGCGCGATTTTTGCTGACATTATGTACGTTCTATTCAGTTCTTTAATAGTGGTTAGCGCTACTATTTTCAATGGTTGGACTTTTTCTTTTTGAACATTGATCTAACGGTTGGAAGTTTTGAGGCACACACTACTAAACTAATAGGCGTGTATATTGGGAACAAATAACAAGAAAATCTTTAAACATATTCAAGGAACTCCAATGTTTTTATCAGTACGTGCATTTTTAGTTAGTCTTATTTTTGCTTTGGTGACGCCTCTAATTATTGCTCCTTTAGTGCAAGTTGAAATTGGTGAGCACTACCTAGTCTACTTTGTTGTTACTTTGGTAACGGTTTATCTTGGTGCTGTATTATCGCGCTCAGATAGTGCTTCTATTGAGTCATCTTCTGCCGATTCAGATGATGCAGAAATCGAGGAAGAAAATGATGATCGTGAAGTTGGCACGGTTAAGTGGTTTAATTCTTCTAAAGGTTTTGGTTTCCTAACTATGGAGAACGGTGATGATGTGTTCGTACATTACCGTGCCATTCGTGGACGTGGCCGCCGCTTCTTAATTGAAGGTCAAAAAGTTCGTTTTACGGTAACGGAAGGCGAGAAGGGTAAGCAGGCGGAAAACGTCTCTATTGTCAAAGGTTAAAACAACGGGGGCGGAATCAAATTAAGCCCCCATATTATATTGAGAGGACATTATGGCTACAGTAACTTTGCAAGGTAATCCTATAGAGACCGTTGGTGAGCTACCACGAGTTGGTGTACACGCGCCTAATTTTGAATTGGTAAAAACGGATCTATCGACAACCTCTTTGTCAGATTACTCAGGCAAAAAGCTAGTACTTAATATTTTTCCATCGGTTGATACGGGTGTGTGTGCAGCGTCAGTTCGTAAGTTTAACGAGGCGTTGTCTAGCCTAGAAAATACAGTAGTGCTTTGCGTCTCAGCGGATTTGCCATTTGCTTTGGCGCGTTTCTGCGGTGCCGAAGGTCTTGAAAACGTAGTCACTGGTTCAAGTTTCCGTGCAAACTTTGGCAAAGACTACGGTGTTGAGTTTGTAACAGGTCCACTTACAGGCCTATTGTCTCGTTCTGTAGTTGTTATCAATGAGCAAGGCGAAGTTGTTTACACTGAGCAAGTGTCTGAAACAGCGGAAGAGCCTAACTACGATGCAGCCCTAGCAGCAACGAAATAAGCTTAGAGCTCGCTTTTGCGTGCTGCGTAAGCCCACAAAAAAAGGTCGCCTAGGCGACCTTTTTCTATCCAATTTCGAACGTCAAGTATCAGTCGATTTGAACTGGGATGGTGTTTGCCGTGCGCTCAACCGTGTTGTCTTTGTTGCAGTAGACCAGCTTTGGTTCGAAGTTATTGGCTTCGGCTTCATCCATTTGCGCGTACGCAGCGATGATCACGCGGTCACCGACTTGAACTTTACGAGCAGCCGCGCCGTTCATTGAGATGGTGCCAGAGCCAGCCTCTGCAAGGATAACATAGGTATGGAAGCGCTCACCGTTGTCGACATTGTAAATGTCGATTTTTTCGAATTCACGCAGGCCAGCAAGCTTCACTAGGTCGCTGTCGATCGCACATGAACCGTCATACCAAAGCTCGGCTTGAGTGACTGATGCCATGTGAAGTTTGCCTTTCAGCATAGTAATTTGCATAGTATTTCTCTTACATCTCGATGTTTAGCAAAGAGTTAGCATTAGTGTTAGCGCCAGATATAGGGGCCTTCGCCGTCAGCGTTGATACGCCACCAAAGATCGGGGTCTTCCTGCCCGTCTTCTTGCCACCCTTGATAATTACAACGAACTTCGCACTGTAACGCTTCGAACGCGCGCTTGGCGCATTCCCTGTCGCTGTCCCAAGGGGTTTGCTCAGCGTCAAACCAAATGGAAGTGAAGCGTTTTCCTGCCGCTTGTTCAAGAATGGTGACGGGGATGTCACGTCCGTTCCAATCTAAATGCAGTTTGGTGGCGATGTCGCTAGGTTTACGCATATCTAGAACAGAGAAGTCTTGCTCCAGCCAACTAATGATACGCTCCGTCGGACACGACAAGAGATAGATTTCGATATCGGGCTGCATCGGATTAATCCTTCTTATTTAACATGTGGTAGATACGCAATACGCTCATGGATAAATAGCCAATCAGCGACCAAATCACGCCAAGGGCTGCAATAACGAGCCCGATGAGAGCAATGATTTCACGCTGAATAGAGTCAATGACTAAGTTGTTTGCAACAAAAATCATGAGTACACCAAAGGCAAACAGAAGTCCGCCTTGAATCAGCTTCATCAAGGCCAGCCTTGGATTTTGGCCCAGTTTTAATGCCAGTTTATGAAGCAAAGAAAGTGGTTTACTCACAGCGCGCCTATTTTGCCATCAAGTTAGTCAAAATGCGCTGATAAATTAGGGAAAGTTGATTCAAACTTTCGGCATCAATGCATTCGTTAATTTGGTGAATCGTGGCATTGATTGGGCCTAATTCCACTACTTGTGTACCCATCTTAGCAATGAATCTGCCATCTGATGTGCCGCCAGATGTCGATAGCTCAGGTGTGATATTGACTGTGGTTTGCACTGCATCAACAATCGCATCTACGAGCTCACCCGGTTTTGTTAGGAAAGGTAAGCCGTTGTAGGTCCACTCGATATCGTATTGCAGCTCATGCTTATCCAAAATGTGCAGTACTTTTTCCTTCAGGTCATCAAATGTTAACTCAGAAGAGAAGCGGAAGTTAAACTGTGCATGCAGCTTGCCTGGTACCACGTTGGTTGCGCCAGTACCTGAGTTAAGGTTTGAAACTTGGAAGCTGGTTGGTGGGAAGAACTCGTTGCCGTTATCCCAATGGGTGCTGGCCAGTTCTGCTAGAGCAGGCGCAGCTAAGTGAATCGGGTTGATGGCCAAATGCGGGTAGGCCACGTGGCCTTGTTTGCCATATACAGTTAGGTCACCACTGAATGAACCACGGCGACCATTTTTAATGATATCGCCTAGAGTCTTGGTGCTGGAAGGCTCGCCAACGATACACCAGTCGATTTTTTCATTGCGCTCCATCAGTGTGTCGACTACACGAGTCGTGCCATCGACAAATGGCCCTTCTTCATCGCTGGTGATCAGAAATGAGATTTGCCCATTGTGATCAGGATGTTCTGCAACAAAATTTTCTACCGCGGTTACCATTGCCGCTAAACTGCCCTTCATGTCAGCTGCGCCTCGGCCAAACAAGACACCATCAATGATTTCAGGCTCAAATGGCGGTACTTTCCACTCGCTCTCAGGGCCTGCTGGGACGACATCAGTGTGTCCAGCAAAGCATAGATTAGGACCTTTGTTACCGCGTTTGGCATAGAAGTTTTTAACATGTCCAAATGGCATGCGTTCGATCTCAAACCCTATTTTTTCCAAGCGTTCGATCATCAGGTCTTGGCAACCTTCGTCCTCAGGCGTGACAGATGGGCGGGAAATAAGGTCTAGAGCCAGTGCTAGAGTGGGCGTAAGTTGCGTCATTCTTTACCTTTGCGTTGTGTTTGGTTACCTTAACTTTTGTCGAGCAGACTTCTCTTTAATAGGTGACATAATGAAATTAGGCTTACTTAGCATAGCGGCTATTTTACTCTCTGGATGTACGATACTAGGTGGCTCGAAGTCGCAAATACAAGAAGCTTACTATGTTCCTGTTATTACGCCAGATCGCCCTGCTAATAGCGCTCCTAAAGTGCATGTTGTCCATCGATCAGATGAGCCTAATAGTGCTGATAAGATGTATTATGTTCCAGTTATTGCTGAGTAGTTTGATGATTACTGCTGAAAAATAGCTTGGTACTGTTCTGGTTTGAAGCCAAGTGTAAGGGATTGCTGGTGATCCAACAATGGGCGCTTAATCATTGCAGGCTGCTCTAGCAATACTTCAACGGCGGTTTCATTGTTCATGGCGGCTTGGATCTCGGGTTCAAGCTTACGCCATGTTGTGCCGCGTTTGTTGACAACTGCTTCCCAGCCTAATTGTTCTATCCAACTTGCCAATAGGTCTCGCTCTAGGCCGTCTTTGCGGTAATCATGGAAGGCATATTCTACGTTGTTTTCTTCTAGCCAGCGAAACGCCTTTTTCATGGTGTCGCAGTTCTTGATGCCGTAAATAGTTGTCACCGTGTTTTCCTATTTTCTAGTCGAGCTATCTTGTAGTCGAAAAAATGCCGAAGCCCCAAAGGGGATTCGGCATTGTCATAGCTACTGGTTAGTTGTGCGCGTGCAGCGCTTCGTTCAGAGCGATCGCCGTTTTGTTGGTCTTACATTCAATCGCACCGGTTTCAGAGTTGCGACGGAATAGAAGGTCTGACTGGCCAGACAAATCGCGCGCTTTCACAACAGAAACCACGTCGTTGTTTTCGTCCAATACGGCTACTTTAGAGCCTGCTGTGATGTATAGACCAGACTCTACCGTACAACGATCACCAAGACCGATACCGATACCAGCGTTGGCACCGATTAGACACTCTTCGCCGACAGCAATAACGATGTTACCACCACCAGAAAGTGTACCCATAGTCGAACAGCCACCGCCTAGGTCTGATGCGTTACCCACTACCACACCGGCAGAGATACGACCTTCCACCATGCTCGTACCTAGGGTACCAGCGTTGAAGTTGACGAAACCTTCGTGCATTACAGTGGTTCCTTCCGCTAGGTGGGCACCTAGACGGATACGCGCTGCATCACCGATACGTACGCCGGTTGGTACCACGAAGTTCACCATTTTAGGGAACTTATCCACGCTGAAGACTTCGATAGTGCGGCCTTGCATGCGTGCGTCTAGCTGACGGTCAGCCAGTTCACGAACATCGATTGGGCCTTCGCTCGTCCAAGCCGTATTGACTAGTAGACCAAACATGCCGTCTAGTTTGGTGCCATGTGGCTTCACTTGACGGTGCGAGATCAATTGCAGTTTCAAGTACACTTCTGCTGGGTTTGCTGGCGCTTCGTCGCTTTCTAGTACGCACAGTACCACTGGCTGAGAAGACGCTTTAAGACGTGATGCACGCTCACCTAGTTCAATGTGGCCTGCTTTTAGTAGCGCAAGGTGTAGGCGGTTTAGATCGCTTTCGTCCAACACAAGTGTTGCGTTGCCGCCTTCGTAGTTCGTGCTTTCCATTACCGCATCAATGATGCTTTTTTCTGGAGAAACGATTGGTGAAGGGTAGAAAACTTCTAACCAAGTACCTTCAGCGTTTTTTGTGCCAATGCCTAGGCCAATTGCAAAAGTAGAGTCGCTCATTAGAGTAAGTGCTCCTGAAAATTTAATGTTAAAGGTTTTGGTGTTTTTTCATAAAACGGGCAATGCGTTGAGCGGCCTCAACACATTCAGATTCTTCTGCGACAAGCGCCATGCGCACATGGTTTTGTCCAGGATTATGGTCGTTTACTTCACGACCTAGGTAGCTGCCAGGAAGAACTAAAACCGATTCTTCTTGGTACAGCTTGATACAGAATTCTTCATCGTTCATTGGCAGTTTCGGCCATAGGTAGAAACCAGCCTCTGGTTTTTCAACTGTCATCACTGGGGATAGGATTTCTAGCACTTGATCAAACTTACGACCGTAGATTTCGCGGTTATTGGCGACGTGCTCTTCATCGTTCCAAGCGGTGATTGATGCTAGTTGATGGTGCAACGGCATAGCACAGCCATGATAAGTACGGTACTGCAAAAATGGGGTTAGCAGTTTAGCATCACCAGCAACAAAACCTGAGCGCAGACCAGGTAGGTTGGAGCGCTTTGACAGGGATTGGAAAATCAAACAGTGATCGTAGTCGTCATTGCCTAGTTGCACACACGCGTCCAAGAGGCCTAGTGGCTTCTCTTCAAAGTAAATCTCGGAGTAGCACTCATCGGCAATGATGGCGAAGTCATACTGCTTGGCTTTCTCTAACAAAAAACGATATTCGTCTAGTGTGGTGACGGAGCCAGCCGGATTGTTTGGCGAACAGACAAACAGCATTTCACAGCGCTTCCATACCTCTTCAGGTACGGCTTGGTAATCAATTTTGTATTGGTTGTTGGCATCACACGGTAGGTAATGCAACTCAGCACCAGCCAGAATACCGGCGCCTTCATAGATCTGGTAGAACGGATTTGGGCTTACGACAAGTGGGTTCGACTTTTCGCCGACCAATGCCTGGGTGATGGCAAATAATGCTTCGCGGGTGCCAGTCACAGGCAAAATCTGTGTCTCTGCGCTCAGTGATTTGAGGTTAAAGCGCTTTACAGCCCAGTCGGAAATGGCTTCACGTAGGCTACTTTCCCCTTTCGTCAAAGGGTATTTTGACACGCCATCCAAAGCGTTTTTTAGTGTTTCCAGAACGATGCTTGGAGCATCGTGTTGCGGTTCGCCGATGGTCAGTTTTATAAGTGGTAAATCCGCATTTGGTGTCACTGACGCCAAAAGATCAGCCAACTTTTGGAATGGGTAAGGGTGTAAGGAATGAATCAGAGGGTTCATGTGGTTATTTATTCCATAGCTTGTGAAAAGCGATCAATACTGTGTTTTAGAGCGTCGCAGATATGTTCCATTCGGTCACTGTCAGTAATGAGGTCGCCATTTGCCTCAGTGATGTAGAAGGTGTCTTCTACACGTTCGCCTAGTGTAGCGATTTTTGCTTTATGAAGCATGATATTGTGCTCCATAAAAAACTGGCCAATTAATGCTAGCAAACCAGGGCGGTCTGGAGCGGTGACTTCCAGTGCAGACCAAACTTCTTCTGGCTGGCTGACGAAGTGAACGGTTGATGGCGCGTTAAAAATCTTAAGGTGTCGCGGCGTGAATCGCTTTACGACACTCTCATACAAAGAAGGGGAATCTAGCTGCTCTATAAGGGTCTTTTTCACCAATTCAATGCGCTCGCGATCTAAGTGCAGCGTGGTGTCGCAATTTTCGCCGCTCTCCATTACTACAAAGGTATCCAAACTATAGTGGTTGGAAGTGTTATTGATCTTGGCATCCAGAATGGTTAAACCCATTTGTTCAAACAGTGCAGCGGTTACTGCAAACAGATGGCTTGCGATGGGTGTATAAATAAAGACTTTACTTGCGCCTGAAAAGTTACGTCCACCAAGAGGACTGATGGCAACCAAGGGCTTGGTGCTTGGGCGATGATTTAGAATGGCTTCAGTGTTCCAAGCAATTTCTTCTCCGCTGGAGCGAATAAAGTATTCGTCTTCGATTTCTGACCAAATGTTTTCCGCTTCAATAATGTCAGCATTGCGTTCAATTAGAATCTCGAGAGCGCGCTGTTTGTGTTCATCGCTTTGCATGTCTGCATCAATAGGGAAGTCCAAACCGCGGCGAAGTGCGCGCTTGGTCTCAAGGTACAGCTGGCGCATTAACGAAGCGCGCCAGCTATTCCACATGCTTGGGTTGGTAGCATTGATGTCAGCAACAGTCAGTAGGAACAAGTAATCTAAGTGCTCTTGGTCTCTGACAATGCTGGCAAATTCCCAAATCACTTCAGGGTCAGAGATGTCTTTGCGTTGCGCGGTAACAGACATTAATAAATGGTGGCGCACCAGCCATTCGATTAAATCCGTTTCGTGTTTATTGAGACCGTGGCGTTCACAGAATAGTCGAGCATCAACACAACCAAGCTCTGAGTGATCTCCGCCTCGACCTTTGGCTATGTCGTGATAGAGACCGGCAATGTAAATTAGCTCAACTTTAGCGATGTGGCGAATAGCTTGAGACGAAATAGGAAACAGCGAACGACTTTCTGGCAATAGGAAGCGACGCAGGTTTTCAACCAGCTGAAGTGTGTGCGCATCGACAGTGTAAATATGGAATAGATCGTGCTGCATCTGACCAATGATGGCGCCAAACTCTGGCAAATAACGACCGAGTAAACCAATGTGCTTCATTGAACGCAAAATGGTCGTCATCCGATAACGGCTAGCGATGATATCGAGAAATAAATTGGTGTTGACTGGATTATTTCGGTAGGTCTCATCGACCAGCTCTAAGTTGTCGCGCAGGGCGCGCATGGTATTAGCACGAATGCCTTTGAACTCACTGCGATCCCCCATGATCTTGTAGATTTCGAGCATTGCTGAAGGGGACTCTGAGAAAACCTCTGGATGGCGAATCTCAAGCTGGCCATTGTTGATCTGAAAGCGCTCGTTGATGACTTCAATGTCTGGATTTTCGTCAATATGGAGGAAGGATTCTTCAAAGTGCTGCAGTAATAGATCATTTAGCTGCTGGATTGCCGCTACGCTTTGATAGTAGCCTTGCATAAAACGCTCAACATTGCGTTTCAGGTCTTCGTCATCGAAGCCAAACTCTTTAGCCAGAGTGCGTTGATGGTCAAACAGTAAGCGATCTTCTTTACGACCGACAATGGTGTGTAGGGCCCAGCGAATACGCCAAAGGTGTGAAACGGCACCTTTGATTTGCATGTACTCGTCTTCAGATAAAAACTGTTTCTCGATTAAAGCGCTGAGACGGTGGGTGTGGAGGTGGCGTTTAGCCACCCAGTCGATGACTTGCATGTCGCGCAGACCACCAGGGCACTCTTTCAAGTTGGGCTCTAGGTTGTAAGCCGTATTTTGATACTTTGCGTGACGTTGTTGCTGCTCTAATAGTTTTGCACGGTAAAACGTATGACCATCCCACATATGGCTAACATCAATTTTTAGCTTGAGGTTAGCGAGCAAATCTGAGTTGCCGTACAGAGTGCGAGACTCAATGAGGTTGGTAATAACGGTGATGTCAACTTCGGCTAACGCGGCGCAGTCACTAATGGTGCGTACCGCATGGCCAACATCGAGCTTTAGGTCCCATAAAAAGGTAATAAACGCTTCGATTTTTTCGGCATTTGGCTCGCAGCCATCTTTTAATAGAATTAGCAGATCAATGTCTGACTTTGGGTGTAACTCACTGCGTCCATAGCCGCCGACGGCAACCATCGCGGTATCATTTTCTTCATGTAGACCAGCGCGAATCCAAGCGGCATGCATGACTTCGTCATACAATCCAGAGAGACCTTTTACGAGCTTTTCAATCGGGTACAAATCATGGAATAAGTCATTATACGCCCTTGTTTTTTCGCTCAACATCTCGCGGAAACGTTTGGCACCAGTGCTAGGTGATGCCAATTCAACCTTTTCCGCTTGGCTAAACAAAGGTGGAGCATCAGGAAATGCAGGGAAATCCATATAAGGCCTCTTTGGTTGTACGGCAGGGCAACAAATTAGAGAGTAATGGTATCGTCTGGACGCAAAGTTAAAATCTCAACGCCGTCAGCAGTCACTAATAATGTGTGCTCATACTGTGCCGATAGGCGGCCATCTTTGGTTTTCGCAATCCAGTTGTCGGGACCTGTATGCTTGACCTGTTTTTTACCCGCATTGATCATGGGCTCAATTGTAAAAGTCATGCCTTCTTCTAAAATCACACCAGTGCCAGGGCGTCCGTAGTGGGCCACTTGTGGCTCGCCATGGAAGGTTGTGCCAATGCCATGGCCACAGTACTCCTCGACCACTGAGTAGTGGTTTTTATGTGCAAAATCAGCAATCGCGGCACCGATATCACCTAGGCGAACACCTGGTTTTACCATTTTGATGGCAAGGTATAGGCTTTCTTGAGTGATGGCACACAGACGTTCTACGTGCGCAGGAACTTGGCCAACACAGAACATCTTGCTTGTATCGCCATAGTAGCCATCTTTAATGATAGTAATATCAATATTAACGACATCGCCTTTCTTGAGCGCTTTGTCATTTGGGATGCCGTGACAGATGACGTCATTTACAGAGGTGCAGCACGATTTCGGAAAGCCGTGATAGTTAAGTGGGGCAGGGATGGCGCCTTGCTCGTTAACAATGTAGTTGTGCACGATGATGTCTAGTTCATCTGTGGTGACACCAGGAACCACATATGGCTCAAGCATAGTCAGTACTTCACCGGCTAATTTGCCTGCAACACGCATGCCTTCAATATCGCCAACATCAGTAAAACGCGTTGCGCTAGGGCGTGGAGTCCAGCTTGGGACCTCCGCACGGCCATCCTTAGTTAGTTCTTTTACTTTTTGCAGAATTTCGTTGCTCATAATAAAACTGTCTTAAAACTTCACTAGTCTGAGAATTCAAATATTCTACATGACTTATTGATATTAATCGTCCCGAGATAAGAAAAAAACTTGAAGATTGGGCGCTTGTAAAGGGAATAACTGCTTTTGTAAGTGTGTCATTTGTGGTATAAAACGCCGGCTTATTTTTGATGACAAAATTAAGCTGTACACTAAACAATCTAACGACCTTGTTGCCTAGTTAAAAATAGACGCTCTGGGGTGCCTGAAATTGCTTTAAATTTCAAAAGGCTGAGCGGCTAGGGCTAACAAGTTAACGTAACCCAAAATTTGAAGGATAGTAAAATGCCTACAGTTTCTATGCGCGACCTACTACAGGTTGGTTCACACTTCGGTCACCAAACTCGTTACTGGAACCCAAAAATGAAGCCATTCATTTTCGGCGCTCGTAACAAGATTCATATCATCAACCTTGAGCACACTGTGCCAGCTATGAACGAAGCTCTAGAGCTAGTTAAGAAAATGGCTGAGAACAAAAACAAAGTTTTGTTCGTAGGTACTAAACGTGCTGCATCTAAATCAGTTGCTGAACAAGCTTCACGCGCTGGTATGCCATACGTTAACCACCGTTGGTTAGGTGGTATGTTGACTAACTACAAAACAATCCGTACGTCTATCAAGCGTCTACGTGATCTAGAAGGTCAACAAGCTGACGGTACTTTCGAAAAGCTAACTAAGAAAGAAGCGCTAATGCGTACTCGTGAACTTGAGAAACTAGAGCGCTCTCTAGGCGGTATCAAGGATATGGGTGGTCTTCCTGACGTTCTTTTCGTAATCGACGTTGATCACGAGCGTATCGCAATCAAAGAAGCTAATAAGCTAGGTATCCCTGTTATTGGTATCGTTGATACTAACAGTGATCCAGATGGTGTTGATTACGTAATTCCTGCAAACGACGACGCAATCCGCGCAGTTCAGTTGTACGTTTCTGCATTTGCTGACGCATCTCTAGAAGGTCGTGCGGCAGCTGCTGGTAGCGCTGACGAGTTTGTTGAAGTAAACGAAGCTTCTGAAGCGTAATTTACGGCTCTCACGGGTCTGTTTATAAAAGGGGAGAGTGTGCTCTCTCCTTTTTTTAAATTTTGTTATCGTACAAGGGGAATTGACATGGCCGCAGTATCTGCAGCAATGGTAAAAGAACTACGTGAACGCACTGGTCTAGGCATGATGGAGTGTAAAAAAGCTCTAACTGCTGCTGGTGGCGACATTGAAGTAGCAATCGAAGAGCTACGTAAATCAAGTGGTATGAAAGCAGCTAAGAAAGCTGGTCGTACTGCTGCCGAAGGTACTATCATCATGAAAGTTGCTGATGATAACTCTTACGGTGTATTGGTTGAAATCAACTCTGAAACTGACTTCGCTTCGCGCGACGAAGGTTTCCTAGCATTCGCGAACAAAGTTGCTGACGTAGTTTTTGCTACTAAAGAAACTGACATGTCTGTAGTGATCACTGGTGAAATGCTAGAAGCTCGCGAAGCTCTAGTGCAGAAAATCGGTGAAAACATTACACCACGTCGTGCAGTGATCATTGAAGGTGGTCTAGTTGCTGGTTACCTACATAGCAACGGTCAAATCGCGACTCTAGTTCAGCTAGATGGCGGCAGTGATGAGCTAGCGAAAGATATTGCTATGCACGTAACAGCTGTTAACCCACGTGTTGTTCGTGGTGAAGATATGCCTGCTGAAGTTCTTACTAAAGAAGAAGAAATCATCCGCGCTCAACCAGATATGGCTGGTAAGCCAGCTGAAATCGTTGACAAGATGATTGGTGGTCGTATTAAGAAATTCTTGGCTGAAAACAGCCTAAATGACCAGCCATTCGTTAAGAACCCAGAAGTTAAAGTTGGCCAACTAGCAAAAGATGCTGGTGCTACTGTAACTTCTTTCGTTCGTATCGAAGTAGGTGAAGGTATCGAAGTTGCGGAAGTAGACTTCGCTGCTGAGGTTGCTGCTCAACTTAAAGGCTAATTGCTTATTAAGTTTTTGAGTATAATAAGGGGCAGCTAGACTGCCCCTTTTTATGAATAGCCTATTGAGGTGCGATCCATCTCAATACATCACTTCTCACCATGACCGGAGGTTCTAAATGCCTAAAGAAAAAAACTCAAAATACAAACGAATTTTGTTGAAATTAAGCGGCGAAGCGCTGCAAGGCGATGAAACCTTTGGTATCGATCCAAAAGTGTTGAGCCGTATTGCGCTTGAGATCGGTCAATTGCGTGGTATCGGTGTGGAAGTCGGGATTGTTATCGGTGGTGGTAACTTATTCCGTGGTCAAGCCTTGAGTCAGGCGGGTATGGACCGTGTGACGGGTGATCATATGGGTATGTTGGCAACGGTTATGAACGCACTCGCGATGCGTGATGCCCTTGAGCGTGCAAACATTTCGACACGTGTTATGTCTGCGATCACAATGACTGGCATCGTCGAGCCGTACGATCGTCGTCGAGCGATGCGTCACCTAAAAGATGGTGATGTGGTTATTTTCTCTGCTGGTACAGGTAATCCGTTCTTTACAACGGACTCTGCTGCGTGTTTACGTGGTATTGAGATCGATGCAGATGTTGTGCTGAAAGCGACAAAAGTAGATGGTGTGTATTCTGCTGATCCGATGAAGGATCCAAATGCAGTGAAATATGATACATTAACTTTCGATGAAGTTTTGGAAAAACAGTTAGGCGTCATGGATTTAACGGCTATCTGTCTAACTCGTGACCATCAAATGCCAGTTCGAGTATTTAACATGAATAAGCCAGGGGCTCTGATTAATATCATGACCGGTGGCGACGAAGGTACCGTTATTAAGTGAGGAAATAATGATTAACGAGATTTTAAAAGATGCGGAAGAGCGCATGGGCAAGGCGGTTGTTGCCGTAGATAACGCGTTTAAAAAGATTCGTACAGGTCGCGCGCACCCAAGCCTTTTAGATCCTATCAAAGTGAACTACTACGGTAGCGAAACTCCTCTTAACCAAGTAGCAAACGTTACCGTTGAAGACGCTCGTACATTGGGTGTCACTCCATGGGAAGGTAACATGGTGTCTGTGATTGAAAAGGCTATCATGAAGTCTGATCTAGGCTTGAACCCTTCTACGACAGGTAACCTTATCCGTATTCCTCTGCCAGCATTGACAGAAGAAACACGTGGTAATTACTACAAACAAGCTAAGTCTGAAGCGGAAAACGGCCGTATTGCAATCCGTAATATTCGTCGTGATGCGAACAATAGCTTAAAAGACCTAGTGAAAGAAAAAGAGATTTCTGAAGACGAAGAACGTCGAGGCCAAGATCAAGTTCAAAAATTAACAGACAAATACATCGCTCAAATCGAAGAGCATTTGGCTGCGAAAGAAAAAGATCTAATGGCAATCTAAGTAAAAAGGCAGGTGCCATGCGGCGCCTGCCTTTTTTCTGACTAGGTAATTCTATGTCGAACCAAACGTTGGCTGTTGAGAGCCAATCTGTCCCTGCTCACGTGGCCATTATTATGGATGGCAATAATCGCTGGGCGAAGAAAAAGCATTTACCAAGTATCGCAGGTCATCGGGCTGGTGCGGCAGCTGTTCGTAAAACGGTGGAGTCGGCCGCGCGCTGCGGTGTCAAAGTGCTAACTTTGTTTGCTTTCTCAAGTGAGAACTGGAAGCGCCCTCAAGCGGAGGTTGACGGCTTGATGGGGCTGTTTATGCGTTCTTTAAAAAAAGAAGCAAAACGTCTGAATGAGCATGCTATTAAGTTGCTTGTCGTGGGTGATAAAACAGGCTTCAGTGCAGGGTTGCAAGAGCAAATTGCGCTGGCTGAGCAGGCCACGGCAGACAATCAAGGTATGGTATTAGCCATTGCTGCTAACTACGGTGGTCGTTGGGATATTGCTCAAGCTGCGCAAACACTTGCTCAGCAAGTCGCGGCAGGGGAAATATTGCCAAGCGATATCACGGAAGAAGCCCTTGGTCAGCATGTTTGCTTGGCTGGATTGCCAGAGTTGGACTTGATAATACGCACTTCTGGAGAAGAGCGTGTGAGTAACTTCTTATTGTGGCAGCTTGCTTACGCTGAGTTTATTTTTATGCCAGTGCTTTGGCCGGATTTTGATGGCGCACACTTTGAGGAAGCACTGATGACTTATCAACAACGTCAACGACGATACGGTGGGCGATAGTTATTATGCTTTTACCAAGAGTTCTTAGCGCAATCGTGATGGCGCTGTTGTTTATCTATGCGGTGTTTGTTTTAGAAGCATCAGGGTTTCAATTTGCCATGGGGGGGGTGGTGCTCTTGGCCGGTTGGGAGTGGGCTCGTTTATCGGGGATTACTCGCCAGCAGGGGCGTATTGCTTTCGCCGGATTAGTCGGCACTTTATGTTATGGCATTGCCATTTTTGATCTACAGCGTGCCATTCTTTGGGTTGCTCCCGTTTTATGGTTAATCGCCTTATTTTGGGTGATTAATTACCCTACTGAAAAAGGTTGGCAGTCTCGCTTTAGTCGTATTTTATTTGGTTTGTTGGTTTTAGTAACCACTTGGTCTGCATTAGTCGTGCTGCGCGATTCGAATGAATTTGTGGTGTGGGTATTGTTACTTATGGGGTTGATTTGGGGGGCTGATTCTGGTGCTTATTTTTCCGGTAAAGCTTTTGGTAGACGTAAACTTGCACCAAAAGTCTCTCCAGGTAAGTCCTGGGAAGGTGTGATCGGCGGGTTGATTGTTACCCAAGTTGGTGTGGCGCTATTTGCTTTTTTTGATCCCACTGGTGTGATCTCTTGGCCGCTATTGTCATTAACTGCGTTGGTGACGGTGATGACATCTGTATTGGGCGATTTAACGGAAAGCCTTTTTAAACGTCACGAATCGCTGAAAGACTCTAGTCAACTGATTCCCGGTCATGGTGGTGTGATGGATAGAGTAGACAGCTTGACGTCTGCAGCACCAATTTATGTATTGTTACTGAGCTTTGTAGGTTGGGTATGATGCAAAAGATTTGTCTTCTTGGGGCAACTGGCTCAATCGGCCGCAGCACACTAGATGTTATTGCCCAGTACCCAGAGCAATTTGAGTTGATCAGTGTCGCAGCGAATGCCAGTGTGGCACGTATGGCGGAAATTTGCCGTCAGTTCAAACCGAAGCGAGCGGTCATGGGCTGTGCTCAAGCGCGTGATGAGTTAGCCGCTTTATGTGCTGATCTTGATACCCAGTTTGAATGGGGTAGCGAGGCCATGGAGAGTATTGCTAGTGACGATTGCGATCAGGTTATGGCAGCTATTATGGGGTTTGCGGGGTTGCGCCCCACGTTAGCGGCTATTCGAGCGGGTAAGCGCGTACTGTTAGCCAATAAAGAAAGTCTGGTTACCGCTGGTCGATTATTTATGGATGAGGTGGCAAAGCACAATGTGACCTTGATGCCTATCGACAGTGAGCATAATGCGATCTTTCAATGCTTACCGCAAAATGAATTCGGTGCGACCAAACGAGATGTGGCAAATATTTTACTGACAGCATCGGGCGGGCCTTTCCGAACTTTCTCCTATGATCAAATGCTGACGGTCACGCCAGCCCAAGCCTGTGCTCATCCAAACTGGTCAATGGGGCAAAAAATATCGGTAGATTCGGCAAGCTTAATGAACAAAGGCTTAGAATTAATTGAGGCTTGCTGGCTATTTGATGTGACACCTGCTGATGTTCAAGTGGTGGTGCATCCTGAAAGTATCATTCACTCAATGGTTGCTTATAAAGATGGCTCTGTTATTGCGCAAATGGGGAATCCGGATATGAAAATTCCGATTGCGTATGGTATGACATGGCCGGCGCGTATTGAAACCAACGTAGAGCCTTTAGACTTTTTTAAGGTTTCTCAATTAAATTTTGAAGCACCTGATTTGGAGCGTTTTCCAAATCTGAAACTTGCCAGCGAGGCGTGGTACCTCGGCGGGACTGCGATGGCCTGTTTAAATGCGGCCAATGAAGTGGCCGTTACGGCATTTTTAAAAGAGCAAATTGCATTTTTGGATATTGCTCGTTTAAATCAAAGAGTGCTTGAACACTCTGAGATTAAAGCTGTCAATGACTTGGAGGCAGTGTTTGCGGCGGACCAAGAGGCGCGAGCATTGGCGCAACAATTGATTGCTTCGGAGTTTGCATAACATGTTTGAAAATGCTTTATCTATCATCATTGCGCTGGGAGTGCTGATCACTTTCCATGAGTTTGGGCATTATTATGTTGCGCGCTTATGTGGTGTGAAGGTGCTGCGTTTTTCAGTAGGCTTTGGTAAGCCAATTTATACATACACGGCTAAATCTGGCACCGAGTTCACCTTAGCGATGATTCCGCTAGGGGGCTACGTACGTATGCTCGATGGCCGTGAAGGTAATGTGCCTGAGGCGTTAAAAAGTCAGGCCTTTAACAATAAAAATGTGTGGCAGCGTATTGCGATCGTCGCTGCAGGCCCCATTGCCAACTTTATTTTGGCGATTGTCGTGTACGCTGCGGTAGCAGGAATGGGGCTTCAAGCGCTGGCTCCAAAACTGGCTTCAATCACAGATAATTCGCCTCTAGCCCAAACTCAAATTGAGGTGGGTGCAGAGATCACTCAAGTTAATGGTGTGCGTACACACTCTTGGGAAGATGTAAATTTAGCGTTAGCGGACTTGATTGGTCAGACGGGGCGCTATAGTGTTCGTTACTTACCGGCGGATAGCACCATTGAAGAAGAGGGTGACTTCACCCTTAATCGTTGGTTGGCGGGGGAGGAACCAAGCAATTTAATCTCGCGTTTTGGTGCTGAGCCTTGGCGTCCAAGGGTGGTTCCAACCATTGCCGATGTCGTCGACGGTGGTGCGGCGCAAACAGCAGGTTTCAAAGCTGGTGATACGGTTTTGGCTATCAATGGAGAGAAGGTAGTAGATTGGCAAAGCTTTGTTGTTTGGGTTCAAAAGAGTCCAGCCGCACAGCTCAACGTCTTAGTGGAGCGCAATGGACAGCAGCAAACGTTGTTGCTGACGCCAGCTTCTCGAGAGTTAGATGGCGTGGCGACAGGATTTGCAGGTCTAGCAGTAGCACCGCCAGAGTTATCCTCGGAAGATCTTCGCACCCGTGAATTTGGCTTTTGGGGCTCGGCAGTTTATGGTGTGCAACAGACTTGGCAAATGACGACCTTGACTGTTTCTTCCATTGGTAAAATGCTACAGGGGCTGATCTCTCTTGATAACTTGTCAGGTCCTATTACGATTGCCAAAGTAGCGAGTGCATCCGCTGACTCTGGTTTGCAATCCTTTTTGAAATTTGTGGCTTACCTTAGTGTGAGCCTTGGTGTGTTAAATTTATTGCCGATCCCCATGCTTGATGGTGGGCATTTGCTGTTTTTTGGGATAGAAGCCGTACGACGTAAGCCTGTTTCTGAACGTATTCAAGGGTTTGCTTATCGTATTGGAGCATCATTGCTGTTTGCGATGATGGCCGTTGCTTTATTTAATGATATTGCCCGCTTGTAGAGAGGTATATGTGAGAGTCTTTGTAGCATCAGTATTAGCAATTTGTAGTGCTCAAAGTTATGCGAAGACAGTTGCAGATGTTCGTGTAGACGGCCTATTGCAGATGTCACCCACACGTGCATTCGAGACCATCGGCTTTCAGCAAGGTCAGGGGTATGATTCCTCAAGAGTGCATGAAGCGGTTAGTAACCTTTTTGCAACAGGCTATTTTAGTGATATTGAAGTCTTTGAAGAAGACAATGTTGTTATTTTCAAAGTAGTTGAGCGTCCAACCATTGGTCAGATTAAGATCGATGGTAATGATATGATCTCGACTGAAGATTTGCAGCGAGGTTTGCGCTTATCTGGTTTGGAAGAGGGGGAGTTGTACAAGCCTGAAACCCTGAATCAGATTCAGCAAGAGTTGCAGCGCCAGTATTACGCTTTGGGGCGTTACAGCGCTCAGGTAGAAATGTCGGTAGAGCAACTGCCTCGAAACCGTGTGGCTCTTAATATTAATATTGAAGAAGGCGTTACCGCTAAGATCGTCCATATTAATATTGTGGGCAATAAACACTTCGCTGACGAAGAGTTAACGGATAAATTCCAATCAGCAGAAACGGGTTACTTTAACCCATTCAGCTCTGCTGATGAGTATTCTAAGCAAAAGATTCAGGGCGATTTGGAAACACTTCGTAGCTTTTATTTAGACCGAGGCTATTTGGATTTTGAGCTGATTTCAAACCAAGTCAGTGTGTCTGCTGATAAGCGTGAAGTTTACGTCGTTGTAAACATTGTTGAAGGTGAATCCTACTCCATCAATGATGTTTCGCTAAGTGGTTCTTTGCCAATCAGTGAAGACCGTATTTGGAAGCACATCAATCAGAAAACGGGTGATGTCTTCTCGCGTAAGCAAACGACCGATATTATGGAAGCCTTATCGGGTGAGCTAGGGGATAGTGGTTATTTATTTACCAATGTCAACATCATCCCGAACAAGCTACCAGGCAACAAGGTTGATTTAACATACCATATTGCACCTGGTCCCAAGGTGTATGTTCGCCGCATCAATTTTAGCGGTAACTCGGAAACTAAAGACGAAGTATTGCGTCGTGAAATGACTCAGTTTGAAGGTGCTTTGGCGACCCATAGTAAAATTCAAGCGTCTAAGCGTGCTATTGAGCGTTTAGGGTTCTTCTCAACCGTTGATCTGAAAACTCGTCCTGTACCTGGTACGGTTGATCAAGTTGATTTGGATGTCGTGGTAGAAGAGCAGCCTTCTGGCAGTATTCAGGCTAGTATCGGGTATTCTCAAGCAGAGGGTACAGTGCTCGGCTTTGGTATTTCTAAGCGTAACTTCTTGGGGACTGGTAATAAGCTTGGTTTCAATATGAGCCGCAGTAATCAGACGCAAGACTTTACATTGTCCTATGACAACCCCTATTTCACTGTGGATGGCGTCAGTCGTGGCTACAGCTTGTTCTATCAAGTAAGTGATCACGATGAAGACGATGTGGAAGATTACGACCTAGACCGTATTGGTGCCTCAGTAAACTTCGGCTACCCAATTACCGACACGCAGCGTTTAAGCTTTGGTGTGACGGTTAAGAATACTGGTGTTGATCTTGGTGCCAACCCTTCTTTGGAAACGCAGGCTTACTTAGATACCTACGGCGATTCCTTTGATGACGTAATTGCCAACATTGCTTGGAGTGATAACGATATAGTGGGTGGTTTGCTGCCAACAGGTGGTGTCAGCCATCGAATTACGTTGGACGTTGCGACACCTTTGGGTGACCAAACTTATGCCAAGATTGGTGCACTTTCTCAAGCTTATTGGAATCTAAGCGAAAATAACTTGTGGCTCTTCCATTTGAAAGGGCGTGCGGGCTATGGTTTCGGTTACGGAGATACCGATCGCTTGCCTTTCTTTGAAAACTATTACGCTGGTGGCGTTTACTCTGTTCGTGGTTTTAGTGCTTCGTCGCTCGGTCCTCGAAACACCTATAGCGATAATACGCCTACGGATTCGATCGGTGGTAATATGCTGTTGACGGCCACGGCGGAGATTATTTTCCCAATGCCAATGGTTGAGGATCACAGTTCTGTGCGTACATCGATTTTCTTGGATGCGGGTAACGTATATACAGACTACTGTTTCACAGGTAGTACGAGCTGTCAGGAAGGTTTCGATGTCGGTGAAATTCGTTACAGTGTTGGTTTCAACTGGACTTGGATTACGCCGATTGCACCACTGTCATTTAACATTGCTAAGACGTTAAACGATAAAGAAGGTGATGAGACAGATGTATTCCAATTTCAGCTAGGCACAACCTTCTAACAGGGTAAGGATTCAAAATGAAGAAGTTTTTGGGGATGACTGTTGCGGCCTTGCTAAGCGTTAACGTTATGGCCTCTGAAATAGCAGTATTGGATTTCCGTGCTGCACTTTTACAAAGTAATGCAGGGCAAAAAGCAGCACAAGCGCCACGTCAGCAAGTTGAACAAATGAAAGCGCGCTTAGAGCAAGAGAACCGTACGCTGAAGGATATGGTAGAGAGCCTTAAGCGGGATGAGTTGACGTTATCTGCAGATGAGTTAGCTAAGCGTCGTGGCGATGTGAACAAAAAGCAAGCTCAATTGCGCCAAATGGTTGCTGCAATGCAGCAGCAGGCGCAGCAGATGGAGCAGCAATTAATTCAGGACCTAACGCCTAAGGGTGAAGCGGCTTTGAAAGAGCTTATTGATGAGCGTAAGCTGGATGCAGTTATCTCTCGTCAGGCTGCCATCTACACGAACGAATCTGTTGATATCACAGCAGAGCTGATCGAAAAATTAAACAAAGAGAAGTAGTGGATGGGTTATACCCTTTCAGATATCGCCGCCCACGTAGGCGGCGAGTTATTTGGTGATCCTGAATACGTTGTTACGTCATTGGGAACATTGGATCATGCTGATGCTGATCAGCTTACCTTTCTGTCTAATCCTAAATTTGCTGATCGGTTGGCTGACTCTGAGGCTGGCGCAGTATTATTGCGCAACCAAGCAGATGCTGATCAAGTTCGTAATGCCATTCTTGTCCGTAACCCTTATTTAGCATTTGCCCAAGCCACGCAACTGTTTCTTGCTCAAGAGCAGGGATGGCAGGACTCGATTCACCCTTCTGCGGTCATTCATGAAACGGCTGTTGTCGCCGAGGGTGTCGTGGTCGGCCCTAATGTTACTGTGGGCGCCTATTCCAACTTGGCGGCTGGTTGTTATATTGGTGCCGGTAGCGTTATAGGGGAAGGTGTTAAAATCGGAGAAAACACTCGACTTGCTGCTAATGTAACTTTTTATGACCGTGTTGTTGTTGGTGCACGCTGTATTATTCACAGTGGCGCAGTAATTGGTGGTGATGGGTTTGGTTTTGCGCCTCACGAAGGTGCATGGGTGAAAATTCATCAGCTTGGCAGTGTTACGATTGGCGATGATGTTGAAATCGGTGCGAACACAACGGTGGACTGTGGTGCCATCGAAAATACCAAGATCGGTAATGGTGTCAAAATTGATAACCTCGTACAAATTGCTCACAACGTCGTAATCGGCGATAATAGCGCGATTGCAGGTTGTGTAGGCATTGCAGGCAGTGCTGTCATTGGTAAAAACTGCACTATTGCCGGAGGGGCGGGCTTAGCGGGGCACATTACCTTAGTGGATAATGTTCATATTACGGCGATGAGTTTAGTGACTCGCTCGATAGATACCCCTGGATCTTACTCTTCTGGAACCGCTTTGGACTCAACCCAAAAGTGGCGTAAATCTGCCGCTCGTTTACGTCGTATTGAGAACATGGCTGTGCAAATTTCAAAATTGGAAAAACAAGTTAATACGCTTTTAACAAAAGGTTAATGCATAAATGATGGATGTGAATGAAATTCGCCGTTACTTACCCCACCGTTACCCGTTCTTGTTGGTGGATCGTGTAGTGGAATTGACACCTGGGGAATCAGTTGTAGCGTACAAAAACGTGACGGTAAATGAACCGTTTTTTAACGGTCACTTCCCAGATCATCCAGTAATGCCTGGTGTTTTGATTATCGAAGCGATGGCTCAAGCAGCCGGTATCCTAGGCTTTAAAACAATGGATAAAACGCCTCAAGATGGTTCAATCTACTACTTCGTAGGTGCTGATAATACTCGTTTTAAGCGTCCTGTTGTGCCAGGTGATCGCCTTCAGCTTGAAGCGAAAATCTTAACTGAGCGTCGCGGAATTTGGAAATTTGAGGTGAAGGCATCTGTTGAAGGTGAACTTGTTTGTTCTTCTACAATCCTATGTGCTGACAGGAAGCTATAAGTGTTGATACATCCAACTGCGATAGTTGATCCAAAAGCTGAACTAGACAGTGATGTTGAAATCGGCCCATTTTGCATTGTCGGCCCCGACGTGCAGATTGGCGCCGGTACGGTGTTGAAGTCTCACGTTGTGGTGAATGGTCATACCACCATTGGCCAACATAATGAGATTTATCAGTTTGCTTCCGTTGGTGAAGCAAACCAAGATAAGAAATACAAGGGTGAGCCGACACGTTTGGTTATTGGCGACAGAAATGTGATTCGAGAGAACGCAACTCTTCACCGTGGAACTGTTCAGGACCAAGGTGTTACACAAATTGGTCATGGCAATTTGTTCATGGCGAGCACTCACGTAGGCCACGATTGTGTGGTTGGTAACAATAACATCCTAGCAAACTACGCGGCTTTAGCCGGTCACGTCAAAGTAGGCGACTCTGTGATTTTAGGTGGTTACACTGGCATCCACCAATTTTGCCAAGTCAACTCCTTCAGCATGTGTGGCATGGGCTCTATGGTAACTAAGGATGTACCGCGCTATGTGATGGTGTCGGGTGACCCAGCCAAGGCGCATGGTATGAACTTTGAAGGTATGCGTCGACGGGGCATGCCTGCGGATGTCATTAAAGCACTTCGCTCTGCTTACAAGATGGTGTACATCAAAGGTATGCCTCTTGAACATGCATTGAGTGAGATTGAAGCAAGTGATATTTATCGTATTCAAGAAGTGGCCGATTTTGTGATCTCTATTCGTCAGTCTAATCGCGGCATTGTCCGATAGGTGATGGCTGGCTCAAAAGAAACCCCGATTTCGTCGGGGTTTTTTTATGAAGGTGAAATGTATTCTATGCAAAAACGATTTGTGATGGTGGCAGGTGAAGCTTCTGGCGATATCCTAGGAGCGAATTTAATTGAGCATTTGCAGCAGCGTTTTCCAGACGCCATTTTTGAAGGCATTGGTGGACCATTAATGATCGAGAAAGGCTTCCATAGTTTATTTCCTATGGAGCGCTTGTCTGTCATGGGGTTGGTTGAAGTGCTTGGTCGTTTGCGCGAATTGTTGGGCATTCGTAAGAGTATTATGAATCATTGCTTAGAGCGTGATGTCACTGCTTTTATCGGTATCGACTCTCCTGATTTTAATTTGCCTTTAGCGCGTAAGCTACGTCAGAAAGGGCTTAAGACTATCCATTATGTTAGTCCCTCTGTTTGGGCTTGGCGTCAGAAACGAATCTTCAAAATAAAGCAATCGGTCGATTTGATGCTGACTTTGTTTCCCTTTGAATTGGATATCTATCAACAGCATCAAGTGCCAGCTGTATGTGTAGGGCATACCTTAGCCGATGAAGTGCCGTTGGAAAGTAGTAAGCAGCTGGCTCGCGAGCGTTTAGGTGTCTCTGTAGAAGATAATTGGTTTGCTATTTTGCCTGGTTCACGTGGTGGTGAGGTGAGCCGATTGATGCCTATTTTTGCTGAAACGATGAAAGTGATTCAGCAACAAGTCAATGGTGCTAAGTTTCTTATTCCTGCTGCCAATCAAGAGCGCCGAGTACAAATTGAAGCGATTTTGCGTGATACGGGGGTTCAGGCGACGGTGGTGGATGGCCAGTCGCGTACGGTAATGACTGCTGGCGAAGCGATATTGTTGGCTTCTGGGACTGCGGCCTTAGAGGCCATGTTGGTAAAACGCCCAATGGTTGTGGCATATCGCTTTACCAAACTAACTTACGCGATTATGAAGCGAATGATTAAAGTGCCCTATGTGTCTTTGCCTAATCTTTTGGCTCACAAGCGCTTAGTGCCTGAACTGCTGCAAGATGAAGCAACTCCGGTCAAGCTGGCCAATGCTTTGGTGGGAGAGTGGCACGACTATGCGCAAGATGCAGACATGCAAAAAACATTTTTAGAGCTGCATAAAATGTTGCGTAAAAATGCCGGTGAGGAAGCCGCACGAGCGATTGCCAAGGAGATTCGCAATGGCTGAGTTAGAGCCCTTTATCAGCCAATTATATGATGGTTTGTTGGTGGCGGGAGCTGATGAAGCAGGTCGTGGTCCATTAGCTGGAGATGTTGTCGCGGCGGCTGTGATCTTGGATCCTGAAAACCCCATCGTTGGATTAAACGACTCAAAGAAATTGTCTGAAAAGAAGCGTGAAGCTTTATTTGACGAGATCCAAACAAAAGCGTTAGCGTTTAGTGTGGCTCGCGCTTCAGTTGATGAAATTGACGAACTAAATATTTTGCACGCTAGCATGTTGGCGATGAAACGTGCCATTGAGACTTTATCAGTTCCGGCGGAGCATGCTTTGATTGATGGTAATCGCATCCCCAAAGAGCTTCCATGTCCTGCGGAAGCGGTAGTGAAAGGCGATGCACGCCATGCAGCGATAGCCGCCGCGTCGATCTTAGCCAAAGTAACCCGCGATCGCGAAATTGTCGCGTTGGATGCTCAGTACCCCGAATACGGTTTCGCAAAACATAAAGGTTACCCAACCGCTGTACATTTAGCAGCGATTCAAGAGCACGGTGTATGTGATATTCATCGACGTAGTTTTGGACCGGTTAAACGAATCTTAGAAGGTTAATCTCATGTCATCCTTTATTCACCTTAGAGTGCACACCGAGTTTTCCCTGGTTGATGGCTTGGTAAAGGTCAAAGGCCTCATTGCTCAAGCCGATAAAATGCAGATGCCAGCCGTGGCAATGTCTGATGAGAATAACCTGTGTGGTTTTGTGCGCTTCTACAAAGGTGCTATGGACAAAGGTATTAAGCCGATCTGTGGTGCAGACATCGTTTTAGAGGCAGAGGGGCTGATTGAGCAACGTACTCGTATGACGTTGTTAGCGATGTCGAATACCGGTTATAAGAACATCATTGAAGTGATTTCTAAAGGCTATCAGTTAGGTCAAGTGGAGGGGCGGCCTATCATCAAGCGTGAATGGGTGGCTGAGCATAATGAAGATGTGATTGCGCTATCGGGTGGAGTGAATGGTGATGTTGGTGTGTTACTCGCCAAAGGTCTTGAGAGTGAGGCGCGTCATTATCTTCAGCGCTGGATGGATACTTTTCCTGATCGTTATTACGCGGAGGTAGTGCGTACTCTTCGGGCTGGAGAAGAAGACTATATTCACGCAATCGTACCGCTGGCGGCAGAATTAGATTGTCCCGTTGTGGCGACTAACGATGTACGCTTTATTAAGCGTGAAGATTTTGAAGCCCATGAAGCACGTGTGTGTATCTACGATGGTGTAACCTTAGAAGACCCGCGTCGCCAGCACAAGTACACCGAAGAGCAGTACTTTAAATCTGCTGAAGAAATGGAAGAGTTGTTTTCGGATTTACCGGAAGCGATTGAAAACACGGTGGAGATTGCAAAGCGTTGTAACGTCGATGTCTTGTTAGGCAAATACTTCCTACCAGACTTCCCGGTACCAGAAGGCATGACCATGGAAGATTACTTCCGTGAGTTATCTCATAAAGGTCTAGAAGAGCGTTTTGAGCTCTTGGTGAAAAAATATGGCGATCGTATTGAGTCTCGTCGACAAGAATACATCGACCGTCTTAACTTTGAGCTCGATATTATCAACCAGATGGGGTTCCCAGGTTACTTCCTGATCGTAATGGACTTTATTCAATGGTCCAAGGATAACGATATTCCGGTTGGCCCTGGACGGGGTTCCGGTGCCGGTTCTTTGGTCGCTTATGCCCTGAAAATTACCGATCTTGATCCACTAGAATACGACTTGCTGTTCGAACGTTTCTTGAACCCAGAGCGTGTTTCCATGCCCGACTTCGATATCGACTTCTGTATGGAAAATCGCGACCGAGTGATTGATTACGTGGCCCGTCGCTATGGGCGTAATGCGGTATCGCAGATCATTACCTTTGGTCAGATGGCTGCGAAAGCGGTAGTGCGAGACGTGGCTCGAGTTCAGGGTAAATCCTATAGTCTAGGGGATAAGCTCTCTAAATTGATTCCGTTTGAAATCGGTATGACGCTTAAAAAAGCGCTGGAAGTTGAACCAGCGCTGGTTGAGTTTATCGAAGGTGATGAGGCGGCTGCGGAAGTTATGGATATGGCGTTCTCTCTAGAGGGGACGGTGCGTAACTTTGGTAAACACGCCGGTGGTGTAGTGATTGCCCCGACTAAACTGACTGACTTTGCACCGCTGTATTGTGAAGAAGATGGTACAGGCTTAGTTACTCAATACGATAAGAACGACGTTGAAGAAGCAGGTCTGGTTAAGTTTGACTTCTTAGGTCTGAAAACTCTAACCGTGGTTGACTGGGCCTTAAAAACGATTAACGACATTCATGCTAGGGAAGGGAAAGAGCCGCTTGACATCGCTCTGATCGATCTAGAAGACAAAGCTACTTACGACCTATTACAGCGTGCCGAAACCACCGCAGTATTCCAGCTGGAATCCCGTGGTATGAAAGAGTTGATCAAGAAGCTATTGCCATCGCGTTTTGAAGATATTATCGCCTTGGTAGCACTGTACCGTCCTGGCCCGCTTGGCTCAGGCATGGTGGATGACTTTATCAACCGTAAGCATGGCCGTGCCGAGCTTGCCTTCCCGCATCCTGACTATCAGCACGAAGATCTGATCCCCGTATTGGAGCCAACCTACGGTATTATCTTGTACCAAGAGCAAGTAATGCAGATCGCTCAGGTGTTGGCGAAATTTTCCCTAGGTGGCGCCGACTTGTTGCGTCGTGCCATGGGTAAGAAAAAGCCTGAGGTAATGGCTGAGCAGCGCTTGATTTTCATGGAGGGTGCTGCGAAGAACAACATTGATAAAGATCTTGCGGGTAACATCTTCGACTTGATGGAGAAATTCGCAGGTTACGGCTTTAACAAATCTCACTCTGCAGCTTATGCATTGGTTTCTTATCAAACCGCATGGCTGAAGCATCATTATCCGGCGCCGTTTATGGCTGCGGTATTATCTGCTGATATGCAGAACACGGATAAGATCGTTATCTTCGTGGAAGAATGCCGGGCTATGAACTTGACGGTAGATCTACCAAACGTGAACGAATCGGTTTACAAGTTTGCAGTAAACCGCAAAGGCGACATAGTTTACGGTCTTGGTGCGATTAAGGGTGTAGGGGAAGGTCCTATCGAAGCCATTGTGGAGGCTCGTAAAGAAGGCGAGTTTAAGCATATCTTTGACTTTTGTGAACGTGTTGGGCGTAAAATGAATAAGCGTGTCATGGAAGCCTTAGTGCGTTCTGGTGCTTTCGATGCGATCGGACCAAACCGTGCAACGCTGTTTGCGAGTATTGACGAAGCGCTAAAACGTGCGGATCAAAATGCTAAAAACCAAGATGCGGGGATGATGGACTTGTTTGGTATCGCAGTCGAAGAATCGACTGAAAATGCCTATGACGAAATCGGTGTTGTCCCTGAGTGGCATGGTCGCAAGCGCTTAGATGGTGAAAAGGATACTTTGGGACTATATGTAACCGGCCATCCAATTGATGATTATGAGAAAGAAATTCGTCGTTTTGCCCGTCAACGCATAGTTGATCTGCAGCCGAAACGTGAGACGCAGGTCATGGCAGGCCTGATTGTTGAGATGCGTATTACCAAGAGTAAACGCGGTGGCAATATTGCTTTTATTACTCTAGATGACCGCTCGGCACGTATTGAAGTGGCTGTGTTCCCTGATACCTTTGAAAGTGTTAAGCAATATTTAGTAAAAGACCAAGTTGTTGTCATCGAAGGTGAAATCAGTATTGACGAGTTTCGTGGTGGTCAAAAGGTATCTGCCCGTAATGTCTTGGATATGGCAACTGCCCGTATTCGTTATGTTGAAGCTCTGAGAATCGATTGGCTTGAACAAGATATTACACCACAAAATATTGATGCATTGGCAAGCTATATTGCTCCATACCGAGGCGATGGCTGTGATGTGGTGATTGGCTTTGAAACAAATCAGGCTACAGGGGATGTGAAGTTGGGGCCGCAATGGAAAATTCGCCCCGATGACGAATTAATTCACGAACTTGAAAAACATTACGGTAAACAAAAGGTGCAGTTAGTGTATACTTAGCGCCATTTTATCATTCTTTCACTCGCGTATCGTCAATGGAACGGCGCGATAGGATGTTCGAAGCTAGAACTTTCTGTAGAATATCAGGCAACTTAATAGCAGCGTGTAAAAAATGAATCTAGATTACTTACCTTTTGAGCAGCCAATTGCTGAGCTCGAACAAAAAATTGAAGAGTTACGACTTGTTGGCAATGACAATGATCTGAACATCAGTGAAGAGATCAGCCGACTAGAAGATAAAAAGATTACTCTGACGCAAAACCTATTCAGCAACCTAGGTGCGTGGGAAGTTTCTCAGTTGGCGCGTCACCCTAAGCGTCCTTACACACTGGATTACATTAAACATGTTTTCACAGACTTTGAAGAAATGCACGGTGACCGTCATTATGCAGATGACCGTGCTATTGTTGGTGGTGTAGCGCGTCTTGATGGCCGCCCTGTGATGGTGATTGGTCACCAAAAAGGTCGTGAAGTAAAAGAAAAAGTGATGCGTAACTTCGGCATGCCGCGCCCTGAAGGCTACCGTAAAGCGCTTCGCTTGATGGAAACCGCTGAGCGATTCAATATGCCAATCGTGACGCTCATCGACACACCTGGGGCCTACCCAGGTATCGGTGCAGAAGAGCGTGGTCAGAGTGAAGCGATTGCTTACAACCTTGCTGTGATGTCTCGTTTAAAAACACCAATCATCTCAACAGTCATCGGTGAAGGTGGTTCTGGTGGTGCGTTAGCGATTGGTGTTTGTGATGAGCTAATGATGCTGCAATACGGCACTTACTCGGTAATCTCACCTGAAGGTTGTGCGTCAATCCTTTGGAAGAGTGCAGATCGTGCATCCGATGCGGCGAAAGCAATGGGGATCACGGCTGATCGTCTACAAGAGCTTGGGTTTGTAGATACCATTCTTGAAGAGCCTCTTGGTGGCGCACATACTAGCCATGCGTTAATGGCTGAGCGTTACAAAGAAAATGTATTGGCTGCACTGGATCGACTAGAGTCGCTGACAACTGATGAGCTACTAGAACGTCGTTACAATCGTCTAATGTCTTACGGTCTGTAAGAGTTTTAGACAGAATGCTTAAAGGCCCGCGTCTTTACAAGACGCGGGCCTTTTGTTTTTAGTGATTCAAGAGGGGGCACATTCAAGCTTGTAAGTCTGCCCTAAAGATTCACAGCTTTTTTTGAAATTATTTCAAAAAGTGCTTGCGCTGAAAATTCTGATGCGTATTATACGCACCCACTGACACGGACAACGCTTCACAACAACGAAGCACACCGCGTCAGACGCTCTTTAAAATAGATAATCAGATAATTTGTGTGGGCGCTTGCTGGAGACTTCTCAAAAACTTTGAAGTCTTAAACAAGTGACCATGTCAATTCGCTTTACGTTCTTTAATCTTCGGGTTGAAGAATATAGTAAAAGTCAGACGTGATTCACGAGTTTGAGCAAACTTTTTAAACTGAAGAGTTTGATCATGGCTCAGATTGAACGCTGGCGGCAGGCTTAACACATGCAAGTCGAGC